>CAVSKA010000013.1:0-333996 GCA_963728315.1 uncultured Caryophanales bacterium | reverse complement strand
AAGACAGCGAGAAATGGCAATGAGCAGGATGATGCAGGAAGTACCGAAAGCAGATGTTGTTATCACAAACCCTACTCATTATGCGATTGCGCTAAAATATGATGAAGAGAATAGAGATGCCCCCTACATAGTCGCAAAAGGTGTAGATTTTATTGCTCAAAAAATAAAGCTAGTTGCGAATGAAAATGAAATTATCATGATAGAAAATCGTCCATTAGCAAGATCTCTTTATGATCAAGCTGAAATTGGTGATTCGATTCCTGAAGAATTTTTTAAAGTAGTAGCTGAAATACTTGCTTATGTGTATAGAATTAAGCGGAAAATCTAATGTTTTTTCGCAGTGTTTGAATGAGGTGAAAAGGAAATGTCAGTCAAAGATTTATCAGTCCTTCTAAGTGTTATTATGATCGTCGCAATGCTCATTATTCCTTTTCCAACTTGGCTATTAAGTGTGTTAATTATGATGAATATTTCATTGGCTCTTCTTGTGCTCCTCACAACAATGAATATGCAGGAACCACTTCAGTTCTCTATCTTTCCATCTTTATTGCTTTTATTGACTTTATTTCGTTTAGGTCTAAATGTTTCGACAACGCGATCCATTTTAAGTAAAGGTGATGCAGGCGGCGTTGTCGAAACATTTGGAACTTTCGTAGTAGGTGGAAATATTATTGTTGGTATGGTTGTATTCCTCATTCTTATTATTATCCAGTTCGTGGTTATTACGAAAGGGGCAGAGCGTGTTTCCGAAGTTGCTGCTCGTTTTACCTTAGATGCTATGCCTGGGAAACAAATGAGTATTGATGCAGATTTAAATGCAGGGATGATTTCTGAACAAGATGCTCGAAGTCGAAGAGAAAAAGTTGGGCGGGAAGCAGATTTTTATGGAGCAATGGACGGAGCCAGTAAATTTGTAAAAGGTGATGCCATTGCCGGTATCATCATTGTTATTATGAATCTAGTATTTGGTATTGTTATTGGTATGGTCCAACAAGGACTGTCTATTGCAGATGCTGCATCTAAGTTTTCTTTATTAACAGTTGGGGATGGGATTGTTAGTCAAGTACCAGCATTACTAATCTCAACTGCAACAGGTATTGTTGTCACGCGCGCAGCTTCAGAAGGTAACTTAGGGTCAGATATCATTTCACAATTAACGGCTTTTCCTAAAATGCTTTTTATAGCTGGTGGCACCATTTTACTATTGGGGTTATTTACACCCATAAACGATATTTTAACGATACCCATTGCCTTAGTGCTTGGAATAGGTGGTTATATATTATCACGGGTACCTGAACCAAAAGATAATGACTTAATGGAATTAGAAGAAGAAATACATTCAGATGAACTAAAAAGCCCTGAAAGCGTCATTAATTTGCTGAATGTTGATCCGATCGAATTTGAGTTTGGTTACGGACTTATTCCTTTAGCCGATGCCAATCAAGGTGGCGATCTCCTTGATCGAATTGTTATGATTCGACGCCAATTAGCGATCGAGCTTGGTCTTGTGATTCCAGTTGTACGGATACGAGACAATATCCAGCTTCAGCCCAATGAATATCGATTGAAAATAAAAGGAAATGAAATGGCTAGAGGTGAATTGTTATTAGATCACTACCTTGCAATGAGTCCAGGCACAGATGATGGATCGATTGAAGGTGTTGATACAATTGAACCTTCCTTTGGACTTCCAGCTAAATGGATTAGCGAAGACAAAAAAGAGCAGGCAGAGATCTTTGGCTACACAGTTGTTGATCCGCCTTCTGTTGTTTCAACTCATATTACAGAGCTCATTAAAGCAAATGCCCATGACCTACTAGGTCGTCAAGAAACAAAACAATTAATTGATCATCTGAAAGATACTTATCCCATTCTAGTAGAAGAAGTAACGCCAACACCGCTCTCAGTAGGAGAAGTCCAAAAAGTGTTAGCGAAGTTGTTAAAAGAACATGTGTCTGTCCGTAACTTACCCGTTATTTTTGAAACACTTGCTGACTTTTCAAAAATGACTACTGATTCTGATGTTATTAACAGAATATGTCCGACAAGGATTGGCGAGACAAATTACAAGTCAATATGCGAATGATGGAGAAACGCTTAAAGTGGTTACATTATCTGGTAGAATTGAAAAAATTATAGCGGATGGTGTTCAACAAACCGAGCATGGGAATTATTTATCAATCGATCCGAACGATTCTCAACGAATACTTGAAGCAATTGCTTCACAAGTTGAACAGCTTTCCCTTATGCAACAGTCACCCATTCTTTTGTGCTCGCCTGCCGTAAGAATGTATGTTCGCCAAATGACAGAGAGGTACTTCCCGCATGTTCCAATCCTTTCTTATAATGAATTAGAATCGAATGTTGAAGTTCAAAGTATCGGAGTGGTGAATGTAGAATGAAGATGAAGAAATTTATCGCACCTTCAATGCAAGAAGCAATGCAAAAAATCCGTTTAGATCTTGGTGAAAATGCTGTTATCTTAAATTCAAAAGTCATTTATACCGGTGGATTTTTAGGACTTTTCAAAAAGAAAAATATTGAGGTCATTGCTGCAATGGATGAGCAGTCAATCGCAAAGCCTGTCATGAAAGAAAAACCCAAAACCATGCAAAAAACTTCCTTTATCCAAGAAAAGACACATAGGCAACCAAAAGAACAAGATCATTCTTCTAAAGTGGAAAAAGAAATAAGTCAATTAAAAGATATGGTCGAAAATATATCGAATTCCTTGGATTATACGTATGAACAGCTCCCCGAATCGATCCAAACCATTACTAACAAGTTAAAGCAGCAAGAAATAAATGAAGCAGCAGTAAAAAACATTGCGAACAAATTATTAACAAAATGGAAGAATGCAAGCGAACAAGGCAAAGAACCCCGAGTTCATGACTGGGCGCAAGATGAAATTCGTCCATATTTAGCTGATTTAGAATTTGGCGGAATTAGTTATAAAAGAAAGTGTATAAATATAATTGGACCTACAGGTGTTGGAAAAACAACAACGATAGCGAAAATGGCAGCTGAAGCCGTATTAGAAAAAGGAAAAAAAATCGCTTTTATCACAACAGACACGTATCGAATTGCTGCCATTGAACAATTGAAAACGTATGCTAATTTACTCAACGTCCCAGTGGAAGTGGTATATATTCCTTCAGATTTTCAAAAAGCATTAGATAAGTTCGCTGATTACGATTTGGTTTTTATCGATACGGCGGGAAGAAATTATCGAGATGGTGTCTTTATTGAAGATTTAAAAAAACTTATTTCTTTTGAAGAAGAAATGGAAACCTATTTAGTCTTGTCATTAACTGGAAAAGAAAAAGATTTAAACACCATTGTTGAGAAGTTTAACTCAGTTCCTATTCAAAAATTTATCTTTACTAAACTTGATGAAACGGCTTCTGTGGGGTCGATCTTTAATTTAATGACACAACATCAAATTGGGGCAGCTTACTTTACAAATGGACAAGGTGTTCCTGAAGATATCGTTGAGGCAAACGAAGAGAAGTTAATCGAGCTAATTCTCACAGGGGATCCTTCATGAGAGATCAAGCTGAGGGCCTTAGACGAAAAATTAATAAAATTCATTCCCCATTCAATCATGCGAAAACGATCGCGATTGTAAGTGGAAAAGGCGGAGTAGGGAAATCAAACCTTTCCATTAATTTTGCCATCGGATTGTCAAAAAAAGGAATAAAAGTTCTTCTAGTCGATATGGATATTGGAATGGGTAACGTTCATATCCTGTTAGGACGAAATACTGAACATACTTTAGCAGATTACTTTGAAAAAAATCAAACTATAACCGATATTATATTAGAAGGGCCAGAAGGACTATCCTATATATCTGGTGGATCTGGATTATCTAGTCTTATGGAGTGGGATGAGGAAAGACTGCTTTATTTTATTGATGGTCTTGAAATCCTTCATGAAAAATACGATTATATTTTGTTTGACATGGGGGCAGGTGCTACAAGCTATGGATTGGAATTATTAATGTCTGTAGATGATGTACTTGTTGTAACAACAGCAGAACCAACTTCCATTACAGACGCGTATTCAATGATGAAATATATTCATAACAAAGATAAAGAAAAACCCTTCTATATTGTTTGCAACCGCGTTCATCAGCCAAAAGAAGGCAAAGAGACCACCAGAAGACTTCAGGATGCAATGAGTAAATTCTTAAATAAAGAAACGATCTTGTTGGGAAATATTCCTGAAGACCCATTGATTCAACGATCTGTTAGGGAACAAATACCTTTTTCCATTCTATATCCAAACGCACCTGCTACGAAGGCATTGGCAACTTTAATTGATCGATTCACTTCAGACGAATTGAATCATTCTACTGAACGAAAAGGAAGTTTGATGATCAGATTAAAATCATTTTTCTTTGAAAGGTAGGCTCATAGAATGAAGAAAAAAATTTTAATTGTAGATGATTCTGCCTTTATGAGAAAATTAATCAGAGATTTTTTATCCGCTCATCCATCTCTCGAAGTCGTGGGAATCGCTAGAAACGGGAAGGATGCCATTCAAAAGGTTAAATCATTAAAGCCTGATGTGATTACAATGGATATTGAAATGCCCGAGATGAATGGGTTGGAAGCAGTTAAAATTATTATGAAGGATTTACCCACTCCTATCATTATGCTTTCTTCTATGACGAAAAAGGGTGCAGAAGCTACCTTTTTAGCATTAGAGTATGGAGCCATTGATTTTATTGCCAAACCATCAGGTACTATTTCTCTTGATTTAGACAAAATTAAAGACGAGATTATTGAGAAGGTTCTTGCGGCAGCTCAAGTTCCACAAACTCATTTTAATAAAAGCGTAATTTCACCATCGGTTGTGACTCAAGACCGAAAAATCTATTCGAAAAACCTTGAATCTACTCCGATTAAGAGTCACCAACCAAGTCCATGGGAGCATCTAAAGCCAAAGCTGATTTGCATTGGAACATCGACTGGAGGACCTAAAGCATTACAACAAGTTCTAACTGAATTACCTAAGGATATAAATGCACCTTTGTTCATTGTTCAACATATGCCACCTTCCTTTACTAAATCTTTAGCTGAAAGGCTTAATTCTCTCTCACAAATACATATTAAAGAAGCTACCGATGGAGAAAAAGTGAAAATAGGAAGTGCTTATATTGCTCCTGGTGGCTATCATATGACAGTGTCTTCTTCAGGCAATGATCTTTTTATTCATTTAAATACGGATGAATTACGTAATGGACATAGGCCGGCGGTTGACGTTATGTTTGAATCAGTGAGTAAATTATCCCACTTTGACAAAATTGCGGTCATTATGACCGGTATGGGAGCAGATGGAACAAAGGGATTAGTGAAGTTGAAAGAAACAGGAAATGTTAGAGCCATTGCTGAATCTCAAGACTCATGTATCGTGTTCGGGATGCCGAAAGCTGCAATTGCGACTCATTTAATCGATCAAGTTGCCGACTTGCGAAATATATCAAGTTCAATTATGAATTACTTATTGTAGAGGAGCGTTAAAAATGGAACTTAGCCAATATCTTGAAGTCTTTTTAGACGAAAGTAAAGAGCATTTGCAAGCATGCAACGATAATTTATTAGAACTTGAAAAAAACCCAGGAGATGTAAGCATCGTAAATGAGATTTTTCGATCTGCACATACGTTAAAAGGAATGTCTGCCACAATGGGTTATGAGGATATCGCGAATCTGACCCACGTGATGGAAAATGTATTAGACGCGGTGCGAAATGAAAAATTAAAAGCGACTCCTCAATGTTTAGATATCTTGTTACTTGCTGTTGATAGCTTAGAAGATATGGTCTTTTCGATCGCAGATGGTGGAGATGGGAAAAAAGATGTATCTATGCTGGTAAAGCAATTAGAGCAGATTGAAAAAGGGGAGTCAGCAGAGATTTCTTCTTCATCCGAAGTGGTTCCAACTAATAGTAGTACAGGCATTACTTACGATGAATATGAGTGGACAGTCATCCAGCAATCCAAAGAACAATCTTTTCATTGTTTTGAAGTTAGCATTACTTTAAGAAGCGACTGTTTATTGAAAGCAGCCCGTGTTTATATGGTTTTCGAAGTATTAGAAAAAGCAGGAGAAGTGATTCGTTCTTTCCCTAGTGTTGATAAACTGGAAGAAGAACAATTTGATCATCATTTTGTTGTGACATTAATTACAAAAGAATCTAAAGAGCTATTACAAATGCAAGTTGAGAAAGTATCCGAAGTAGAAAACGTACAAGTTCAAGAAGTACATGAGAATTTTGTTGCTGAAGATACGATGAATGAATTAGCAGTAAGCATTGAAACAGAAGAAGTAAAGACAGAGAAATCCAGTAATAATGAACCGATCGTTAAAAATAATTCGAGTAAAACGATTCGCGTAAACATCGAAAGACTCGATATATTAATGAATCTATTTGAAGAATTAGTGATTGATCGTGGGCGCTTAGAACAAATAGCAAAAGAGCTTCAACACAATGAATTGAATGAAACAGTTGAAAGAATGACTCGCATTTCAGGCGACCTTCAAACCATCATTTTAAATATGAGGATGGTTCCGGTTGAAACGGTCTTTAATCGTTTTCCTAAAATGGTTCGTCAATTAGCCAAAGATCTACACAAGAAAATTGAGCTTGAAGTGATTGGAGCAGATACAGAATTAGATCGGACCGTAATTGACGAAATTGGTGATCCGCTTGTTCATTTACTGAGAAATGCTTTAGATCATGGAATTGAAACACCAGAGTTTAGAAGATCAAAAGGGAAACCGGAAACGGGTACCGTTCAATTAAAAGCCTATCATAGTGGAAATCATGTGTTTATTGAAATCGAGGATGATGGTGCTGGAATCAATCGAGACAAGGTTCTACAGAAAGCCATTTCAAAAGGAATTATTTCAGAACAAGTAGCAAAGACTTTAACCGATAGACAAGTGAATGAACTTATTATGGCTTCAGGATTTTCAACAGCAGAAACCATTTCGGATATTTCAGGAAGAGGGGTTGGTTTAGATGTTGTGAAATCAACGATTGAATCTCTCGGAGGATCCATTACGATTGACTCAACTGAAGGCTACGGTTCCACGTTTTCCATCCAATTACCATTAACACTTTCTATTATTTCTGTCATGTTAGTTGAAGTGGCAGATGAAAAATACGCGATCCCACTTTCTTCTATTATCGAAACAGCAATCATTAAAGAAAGTGAAATTATGAATGCACATGATCAGCAAGTAATCGATTTTCGAGGGAAAGTCGTACCACTTATCCGACTGAAAAATGTTTTTGAAGTACCTATGAATAAGGTTGAGACTGAATTTTCATCTGTCGTGTTAGTTCGAAAAGGTGATAAAACGGCCGCGCTTGTCGTCGATTCGTTTGTTGGTCAGCAGGAAGTCGTACTAAAATCACTTGGAGATTACTTAACGAATGTTTTTGCCATTTCAGGAGCGACTATTTTAGGAGATGGTCAAGTTGCTTTAATTGTGGACTGTAATGCATTGATCAAGTGATCATTACAGGAATAAATTTGGAGCGATTTTCATTGGAAAGGTAGAGGATCCATCCGACATTTCCATTAAGCCATGCTCATCAAAACTTTAGGTCTAATCCGCTTCTTTTGGCGGTAATCCGATTTCAGGTATAAGAAATTTTTTTGAAAAATAGGGGGTATAAATAGTGGAAGCGATTGAAGTAAAGAGCGAGAAGTTAATTATTTTCCAACTAGCCAATAAAGAATACGCTTTACCTGTTACCCAAGTTCGATCAATTGAAAAAATCCAACCAATTACGAGAATCCCTAGAGTAGACTCTTTTGTGAAAGGCGTAATTAATTTAAGAGGTCTTGTAACCCCAATCGTCGATCTGAGAAATCGATTTCAACTCGAAGAGAATGAACTTACTGAGCACTCAAGAATAATCATTGTCACACTCGATCAAAATGAAATTGGCCTTATCGTGGATGCAGCGAATGACGTTTTAGATATAGCAGCGGATTCAATTGAACCTCAGCCAGAAGCAGTAGATCGTATTTCCCTAGAGTTTATCGAGGGTGTTATTCAACTAGATAAGCGGTTAATCGTTTTGTTACAGTTGCAAAAAATCGTTGCTCCATTGTTAGGGCAAAGTTCATGAGAATCGAAGACTCCATTACGCCTATACACCTAGATGTCCTACGAGAAATAGGGAACATTGGTGCGGGTCATGCAGCGACATCATTATCGATGCTCATTAACAAAAAAATTGATATGAATGTACCTAGTGCAAAAATGGTTACATTTAATGAGATGATTGAAATGATGGGTGGAGCTGAAGCAGTAGCTGCAGGGGTCTTTTTAAGAATTGAAGGAGACGCGCCTGGAAGTATGTTTTTTTTACTTCCGATTCAACAAGCTTTAGCATTTGTTCGCAACATGCTGAGTAACCCGGGGGCTAATTTTGATGATTCATCGAATGGAGAATTAGCATGGTCAGCGATGCAAGAACTAGGAAACATTTTGTCAGGATCTTATTTAACCTCATTAGGAGATTTTACAAAGTTAAATCTGCAACCTTCTGTTCCTGCGTTAAGTATTGACATGACCGGTGCTATTATAAGTTGTGGATTATTAGAAGTATCGAAAGTAAGCGACTATGCTATCATCATAGATACAGAAATAGTGGATGTTGAGACGAAGAACAAAGAGAAATACAAGGGGCATTTTTTATTACTTCTTGATCCTAAATCATTTGAAAAGATTTTTCGTTCACTAGGAGTAGAGTAAGATGACTTGTGTGGCTGAAATTGTAAAAGTGGGCATTGCAGATTATCAACTTGTGAAACAACCTCACTCGATTCGGACATGTGGATTAGGCTCATGTGTGGGCATCGTAGTCTTTGATCCGGTTCTTCAAATTGGAGCCATGGCCCATGTTATGTTACCTGATTCTCATAATGGAAAAAACCCCGAATTTAATCGAGCGAAATTTGCTGATACTGCCGTCGTAGACATTGTCAATATGGTAATAAAAGAAGGTGCTTTAAAAAATAGATTGAAAGCTAAAATTGCGGGTGGAGCTCAAATGTTTCAATTGTCAATTCAAAGTGAAACAATGCGTATTGGACCCCGAAATGTTGAAGCAGTAAAGCAATCATTGTCTAACTTGAAAATTCCTCTTGTTTCAGAAGACGTTGGTGGTCATTCCGGCAGGACGATCGAATTTTCTCCAGCTACTTGTCTTTTACATATAAGGACAGTTAACCAAGGGGAAAAAGACATTTAAAAAGAAGATCCGTTCTTTGGATTCTTCTTTTTTTTATAAGTCTATTGGTCAATTTCCTTCTGAACGATAAAAAGGATGAATAATTGAATGAATGTACAACCCCTTTTTTGTCGAAATTTGGTATACTAAATAATAATAAACGCGTCTAGGTACGTAAAAATGACCTTTTGGCGACGAGACGAGGAGGACAATTTATGTCGCGAACGTCAACGATTGAAGATCAAAAGTATTGGGATCAATGGATCGAGTCAAAAGATTCGGATGCAGGTGATTATTTAATTAAAAAATACATGCCACTTGTCTCGTATCATTCACAACGAATATCAGTTGGACTTCCCAAAAACGTTTCACGAGATGATATTAAAAGTTTAGGAATGATGGGGTTGCTAGATGCTTTGCACAAATTTGACACAACACGTGATTTGAAGTTTGATACATATGCTTCTTTTAGAATTAGAGGGGCAATATTAGACGGATTACGAAAGGAAGATTGGCTCCCACGCTCTACTCGGGAGAAAGCCAAGAAAATTGAAGCGAAAATTGAAGAATTGGAACAAAAAGAACTAAGACATATTCAAGCAGATGAAATTGCTATCGAGTTAAACATGACGACTGATGAGGTCTATCAAACGATGAATGAACATTTTTTTGCGAATGTTCTTTCCACGGACGATCAATTAAGAGAGTCAGAGGAATCAGAAGGTCCAGCGATGACAATCAAAGACACGAATGTATTAACACCTGACGATGAATTAATGAAACAAGAAATGTTGAACGAACTTACGAGTTTAATCAAAAATCTTTCTGAAAAAGAACAAACGGTTCTTAGTTTGTTTTACCATGAAGAGCTTACTCTCACTGAAATTGGTGAAATATTAAATTTGTCTACCTCTCGTATTTCTCAAATCCATTCAAAAGCTTTATTTCGGTTACGTAAAGTATTTGCCCAAATGAATGTTATGTAGTTTCTAAGAGGGACTATTTAAAAGAAGGTGACTCAATGGATTTAAAATCGATTGATATGCAAATCGCTCTTCCTAGAACATTTGATGCTTCTAAATTGGTTGAACAAAATGAATATGCTGGACAAAGAAGTTCTGATCTAGCATCAGATCAAATGCAAAAAGAAGAAAGAAATAAACGTACAGGGGTCGTTAAGCAAGAGCAAAAAAGTGAAGTCTTTAATCACTCGAACGGCTCGTCTCAAAATACAACTAAGCAATCTTCTTCGAGATCACTGCATGAGGTTGATGACGAATCGAAACCACATCATCCTTATAAGGGATTATCAATAGATTTTTCCGGATAGGAGTAGTATGAATACTTTTTTAATGATTATTTCGTTCTTAATAAATTTAGTGTTAATTATGGCAATCTTACTTTTGTATATGAGGCAAAATCGTTTGTTAGAAATGGAAAAAACACAAGAAAAACGCGCTCAAGAACTTGAAGAAATGATATCTAACTATCTATTTGAAATGAAAGATGAAAATGAAATATTTCTTCAAAAAGTGGTATCTTCTACTCAAAAAGATCATGCGAAATCGTCATACAAATTAGAGGAAAGATCAAATGAAAATAAGATTAACAAGTCTGGTCATGTGAAAGATGAAGAAGTAAATACGATTCATGTAGATCGTTTACAAGCCAGTAAAGCTTATCAAAAAAATGTAAATCCAGCTACTCCCTTAATAACCCGAGAAGAAAAACCTTCATTTGAATCGCTAAGTTTTCAAGAACAAGTGCAACAAATGAACGATAACGGATTATCGGTAGACGAAATCGCGAAAAAAATGAACTGTGGAAAAACTGAAATAAATTTAGCATTAAAATTCCGAAAAAAATCAAATTCTTAGGTTGTCTATTACAACGCACTGTGCTATATTATATCTTGGTGTTAAAACACACGCTTTTTAATTTAATCAATGGTGGCTGTTCTGCAGTTTTTGATTAAAAATGATGAAAGCGGAGGAAAACAAAACCATTAGGAGGAACACAATAATGTCAGTTATTTCAATGAAACAATTGCTAGAAGCTGGTGTTCATTTCGGACATCAAACACGCCGTTGGAACCCAAAAATGAAGAAATATATCTTCACAGAGCGTAACGGTATCTACATTATCGATCTTCAAAAAACAGTTAAAAAAGTAGACGAAGCTTACAAGTTTGTTAAAGAACTTGCTGCTAACGGTGGTACTGTACTTTTCGTTGGTACTAAAAAACAAGCTCAAGATTCAGTTAAAGATGAAGCGGAACGTGCAGGAATGTACTACATCAACCAACGTTGGTTAGGTGGAACGCTTACTAACTTTGAAACAATCCAAAAACGTATTTCTCGTTTGAAAAAAATCGAGAAAATGGAAGAAGACGGCACTTTCGAAGTTCTTCCTAAAAAAGAAGTTATCCAATTGAAAAAAGAACACGAACGTTTAGTTAAATTCCTAGGCGGAATTAAAGATATGCAAAGAGTTCCTGATGCTTTATTCATCATTGACCCACGCAAAGAACGTATTGCAGTTGCTGAAGCGATCAAATTGAATATTCCTATCGTTGGTATCGTTGATACAAACTGTGATCCAGACGAAATCGATTATGTTATCCCTGCAAATGATGACGCGATTCGTGCTGTTAAATTGCTAACTTCTAAAATGGCTGATGCAATTATGGAATCTAAGCAAAACGAAGAAGAAGAAGAAGAAACGACAACTGCTTAATGGAAAGAGGTGATAAGAGGAAATTACCCTTATCACCTTTTTTTAAGAAAAAATATTTGACAAGACATTCAAGGAGGTTACTTTAAACATGACTATTACAGCTCAAATGGTAAAAGAATTACGCGAAAAAACAGGTGCTGGTATGATGGATTGTAAAAAAGCACTTCAAGAAACTGATGGAGATATGGATCAGGCAATTGATTACTTGCGTGAAAAAGGCATTGCAAAAGCTGCTAAGAAATCAGATCGTATTGCTGCTGAAGGAACAACTTTCGTCAAAAGCGATGGAAACACTGCGATTCTTTTAGAAGTAAATGCGGAAACTGACTTTGTGGCTAAAAACGAAAATTTCCAAAATTTAGTTAAAGAATTAGCCGATCATTTACTTTCAACTAAACCTGAATCTGTTGAAGTTGCATTAACTCAAAAGATGGATAATGGTTCAACTGTCGATGAATTCATTAGTGCAGCGATGGCGAAAATCGGTGAGAAATTGACTTTACGTCGCTTCACTATCAAAACAAAATCTGATAACGCTGCATTTGGAGAATATTTGCACCAAGGTGGACGTATCGGAGTATTAACAGTTGTTGAAGGTACAACAGATGCTAATGTTGCAAAAGATGTAGCGCTTCATACTGCTGCTTTAAATCCGAAATTTGTTACGCGTGACGAAGTATCTGAAGAAGAGCGCGAACATGAGCGTCAAATTTTAACACAACAAGCTTTAAATGAAGGTAAACCTGAAAAAATCGTTGCGAAAATGGTTGAAGGACGTTTAGGTAAATTCTTCGAAGAAACTTGTTTAGTTGATCAAACATTTGTTAAAAACCCTGATCAAAAAGTAGGTCAATTTGTAGAAGCAAACGGCGCAACTATTTCTAGCTTTGTTCGTTACGAAGTTGGAGAAGGTTTGGAAAAACGCCAAGATAATTTCGCTGAAGAAGTTATGAATCAAGTTAATAAATAATGAACGCCTAATCAGGTAGAATATAGCGACACGATTCACTGTAGGATTTAGTTCACTACGTAAAAGTGTAAGCAGTCCCTCCTCCAAATTTCTTATCATTGTATATGAACATTTGGAGGAGGGAAAAAAGATAAGAAGGGACACTTTGTGTTCCTTTTTTTAAGAGATAAGAAAGTATAAATTTTTTCACCGAGTTATTTGGATTTAGTCTCCAAGTGTCAACTTCTACCTCAAAAGCTATTTAGTCATTAAGGCTGAGAAAATCCTTTTGGAGCTTAACAGGCACTTAGCGCTTATCTTATCGTAAATATTGAATACATGAATGGAGGTTCACATGAGCATACCAAAGTATAAACGTATTGTATTAAAATTAAGTGGAGAAGCATTAGCTGGAGACCACAGTTTCGGTATTCACCCATCAACCATCAAGTCTGTAGCTTCACAAGTGAAGGAAGTTGCTGAACTAGGTGTGGAAGTAGCAGTGGTTGTTGGTGGAGGAAATATCTGGCGAGGGAAAACGGGCAGTGAAATGGGAATGGACCGAGCCACTGCAGATTATATGGGTATGTTGGCCACTATCATGAATTCTTTAGCTCTGCAAGACAGTTTAGAACAAATGGGCATTGAAACACGTGTGCAAAGCTCTATTGACATGCGACAAGTGGCTGAGCCATATATTCGTCGAAGAGCGATTCGTCATTTGGAAAAAAAGCGCGTGGTAATTTTTGCTGCTGGCACTGGAAACCCATATTTTTCAACAGATACGACTGCGGCATTACGTGCAGCAGAAATTGAAGCAGAAGTTATCTTAATGGGTAAGAACAACGTTGATGGCGTCTATTCTGCTGATCCGATGATCGATAAAACAGCAGTGAAATATGATGAGCTAACGTTTATTGATGTTATTAAAGATGGACTTGGCGTTATGGATTCTACTGCTTCATCTTTGTGTATGGATAACGACATTCCGTTAATCGTATTCTCAATTATGGAACCTGGAAATATTAAACGGGTTGTTCAAGGAGAAACGATTGGAACTTTAGTGAGGGGGAAATAATATGTCTAAACAAGTCATTTCAAGCTCAGAAGAAAGAATGTTAAAAGCTGTTCAATCGTATTCAAGAGAACTTGCCACAATCCGTGCTGGTAGAGCAAACGCATCTTTACTAGACAGAATTGTGGTTGATTATTACGGTGCACCTACTCCAGTTAATCAATTGGCATCAATATCGACACCCGAGGCAAGACTTCTAGTCGTTCAGCCTTATGATAAAACGAGTGTTGGCGATATAGAAAAAGCAATTCAGAAATCGGATCTAGGATTAACACCTTCAAGTGATGGTACGATTATTCGTCTTGCTATTCCGATCTTAACAGAGGAACGTCGTAAAGACCTTGTGAAACAAGTGAAGAAAGAGGCAGAAGAAGCCAAAATTGGTATCCGCAACATTCGTCGTGATACGAATGACGATTTGAAAAAACTCGAAAAAAATGGTGAACTAACAGAAGATGACCTTAGAGGTTATTCAGAAGACGTTCAAAAGCTAACTGACCGTTATATCGTAAAAATTGACGAAATTAGCAAGGATAAAGAAAAAGAAATTATGGAAGTGTGAGAATCTGCACTCCGAGGATATAAAGAAGGTGTCCTATTTTCATAGGACACCTTTTTGTATCGGAACATGATTGTAAACTTTTCACTAATGCTTCTTTGTTGATCTGTCAATCATTTATATACATAAAGGATAGGCTCCTCTATATAATCTCACAAAAGTGTGATATTACGTTGAACTTTCATCTTCCTAAAGCTATCTTCTTTAATTTTTGGTATGATGAGTAGAGTAAATTGAATTTTATTCCCAGTTGGATACATGTGGAGGAAATATATGATAAATAAAATTAAAATGTGGGGCTCACGGAAAGAGAGTATCGATGTAGATGAAAGACTGAATGCCCTGAGAGATTTCACGATTCCAGAACACATTGCCATTATTATGGATGGAAATGGCAGGTGGGCTAAGAAAAGAGCTCTCCCTCGAGTGGCAGGTCATCATGAGGGTATGAAAAAAGTTCGTAAGGTTACTCAACTAGCAAATCAATTAGGCGTGAAAGCCTTGACTTTATATGCGTTTTCTACAGAAAATTGGAAACGTCCTAAATTTGAAGTGGATTATTTAATGAAATTGCCTGAAGAATTTCTTGGTACTTTTCTCCCTGAACTAGTTGAAGAGAATGTAAGGGTAGAAATGATGGGTCATCAAAAAGATTTACCAGGGCATACTTGGAATGCAGTCCGCATGGCAATGGAAGCCACCAAAGATAATGATGGACTTATCCTTAATTTTGCTTTGAACTATGGTGGTCGTACAGAAATTATTGAGGCTGTAAAGCAAGTGGCAAATGAAGTTGCAAAAGGTCAATTGAATGAGAATGAAATAACGGAAGAGCTACTCTCTTCTTATATGATGTCTCCTCATCTTAATGACCCTGATTTACTTATTCGTACAAGTGGCGAAATTCGATTAAGTAATTTTATGCTTTGGCAACTTGCATATTCTGAATTTTGGTTTACAAACGTACTTTGGCCAGATTTTGATACGATTCATTTAGTAGAAGCAATTGAAGTATTTCAAAAAAGATCTAGACGTTTTGGTGGCATCTAATATTCACTTGTGGTTGTATAGTATAAGATGGAACAATAGAATGAAGTAAAGTGAGGATAAATCTCATGAAACAAAGAATTATTACAGGCGTGGTAGCAGCTGCTATTTTTTTACCAATTGTTTTGTATGGGGGAGGACCCTTTACAATACTCACCTATTTAATTGCTACGATTGCTTTTTATGAACTATTAAGCATGAGAAAAATACGTTTGCTATCGGTTCCAGGAATTTTGTCTTTACTTATGCTATGGGTATTTTTAGTACCTAGTAAGTTTGATCATTATTTTTCGGATTTCAATTATAGTAAAATTGAAATTGCTCTTATTGGGGTTTTATTATTTTTAACGTATACGGTTTTAACAAAAAATCGGTTTACTTTTGATGATGTAGGTTTTGTTACGATGGCTGCTTTTTATGTGGGAATTGGTTTTTACTATTTCTATTACACAAGGGTATCTGGTGGAGTTCCTTTTATTGTTTATGCTCTTCTTGTCATTTGGGTAACGGATTCAGGGGCTTATTTTGTTGGACGTGCCATTGGTAAGAAAAAACTTTGGCCAGATATCTCTCCTAATAAAACAATTGAAGGAGCATTAGGTGGAATCCTTTGTGCTGTTATTGCCGCACTTCTTATGAGTCAACTAGTCGATTTACATACTTCATGGATGAAGTTAATTATCGTTACTGCCATTCTTTCGATCTTTGGTCAAATTGGTGACCTGGTGGAATCAGCACTAAAGCGTCATTATGGTGTAAAAGATTCTGGTTCACTTTTACCAGGACATGGGGGGATTCTTGATCGATTTGATAGTTTGTTATTTGTTTTACCACTCATGTACTTTTTACAAATGATTTAAAGAAAGGATGAATCAGTCATTGAAGTTAATTAGTTTATTAGGTGCAACGGGATCCATTGGTGTACAAACACTAGATGTCATCCGTTCGCATCCTGAAGAATTTCAACTGGTCGCTTTTTCAGCAGGCAAAAATATGGAAGTGACTAGACGGATCATCGAGGAATTCCAACCGAAACTTGTTTCTGTATTAGAAGAAAAGGATGCAATATCCCTTCAAAAAGAAGTCAAGCCCACTGTAGAAATTGTATTTGGTGATCAAGGTTTAATCGAGGTTGCTACCTTTGGTTCATCCGCTATCTTAGTAAATGCTGTCATGGGTAGTGTTGGATTAGAGCCCACCCTCCGAGCTATTGAGCAAAACAAAACGATTGCATTAGCAAATAAAGAGACACTTGTAACAGCTGGACATCTAGTAATGAGTGCTGCAAAACAAAATCAAGTTTCTATTTTACCAGTTGATAGTGAGCACTCTGCCATTTTTCAATGTTTGCAAGGAGAACAAGTAAAGAATATTGATCGATTAATCATTACAGCTTCAGGCGGAAGTTTTCGAGACTTGACTAGAAAAGAGTTAGAACACGTAACTCTTGAGCAAGCTTTGAATCACCCTAATTGGTCTATGGGTGCAAAAATCACGATTGATTCTGCTACCATGATGAATAAAGGCTTGGAAGTGATTGAAGCCCATTGGCTTTTTAACATGCCTTATGAACAAATCAATGTACTCCTTCACAAAGAAAGCACGATCCATTCAATGGTCGAGTTTAACGATGGGAGCGTTCTGGCTCAACTTGGCTCACCTGATATGAGAGCGCCGATTCAGTATGCACTTACTTACCCGGATCGACTTCCGTTAATCGGTATGAAACGTTTGCGCTTAGAAGAATTTGGACAGCTTCATTTTGAAAAAATGGATTATAAGCGTTTTTATTGTTTACAATTAGCGATTGATGCTGGTAAAGCAGGAGGATCCGTTCCAACTGTATTAAATGCAGCGAATGAACGAGCGGTTGACGCATTTCTTAATGGGAACATTTCGTTTTTACAAATCGAAACGCTCATTGAAAAAGCATTACATCGACACGTTCGTATTGAACATCCAGATCTTCAAACCATTCGCGAAGTTGATTTAGAAACGCGAAATTGGGTTGAATCTAACTTATAAAAGGTGGTTATTTAATTGGAGACAGTGATAGCCTTTATTATTATTTTCGGCGCGCTCGTGTTTTTTCACGAATTTGGCCATTTTATTTTTGCGAAACGAGCAGGAATCTTATGCCGTGAGTTCGCGATTGGCTTTGGTCCGAAAATATTATCTTTTCATCGTAATGAAACAACATTTACCATTCGTCTACTTCCGGTTGGTGGATTTGTTCAGAATGGCTGGCGAAGACCCGGAAACAACTGAATTAAAAGCAGGACAACGCATTGGATTAGTCGTTGACCAAAATGAAGAAGTTGAAAAAATCGTCATTAATCGGAGAGATCAATTTTCGGATATACGCATGTTTGAAGTTGAACAAGCTGATTTAGAACATAAACTTTATATTATGGGTTATGAAGATGGAGAAGATGAAAGAGTGTCTCTTCATGTGAAAAAAGATGCTGTGTTTGTTGAAGATGGAGTTGAATCTCAGATCGCTCCTTGGGATCGTCAGTTTGCTTCGAAATCATTGGGTCAAAGAGCGATGGCTATTTTTGCTGGTCCAATGATGAACTTTGTTTTAGCCATATTGATTTTTATGTTGTTGGCGATCATTCAAGGCGTTCCGACAAATGACCCTTTATTAGGTCCTTTAACTGAAGATGGAGCAGCGAAACAAGCAGGTCTTCAAGCTGGAGATAAAGTTCTGGAAATAGATGGCAAACAAGTTTCTACTTGGAGTGATATTGTAAAAGTGATTCAAAAGAATCCTAATCAAAAGGTTGATTTTAACGTTTCGAGAAATGGTGAAACGTTGGATATCCCTGTTACTCCAAAAATGAATAAGATCGAAGGAGAGAGTATTGGGATAATTGGTGTTCATAGCCCAGTCGAAAAATCTCCTCAAAAAGTAATTACCTACGGATTTACAGAAACATATAACTGGACAATCGAAATCTTTCATTTATTAGGTAAACTTGTTACAGGTCAATTCTCGATTGATGCATTATCAGGTCCGGTCGGCATTTATGTGTCTACTGATACCGTTTTACAATCAGGCGTTTTCTATGCGATGAGATGGGCAGCGATATTAAGTATTAACTTAGGGATCATGAATCTTTTGCCGATCCCGGCATTAGATGGAGGTAGACTCATGTTCTTCTTAGTGGAAGCACTAAGAGGAAAGCCAATCGATCGACAGAAAGAAGGAGTCGTTCACTTCATTGGATTTGCATTGCTTATGGTATTAATGGTTGTTGTTACTTGGAATGACATCCAACGATTTTTCCTTCAATAAAATAATAATTTGCTAATTATAGAGTAGAGGTGCAACTGATGAAACAAAGTTTAAGTTTTATTCCAACACTTAGAGAAGTACCAGCAGATGCAGAAGTAAAAAGTCATCAGCTATTACTAAGGGCAGGTTATATCCGACAAACAGCTAGTGGGATATACACGTATCTGCCATTAGGAAAACGTGTCCTTCAAAAAATTGAGACAATTGTTCGTGAAGAGATGGAAAACGCGAATGCAACCGAATTATTAATGCCTGCTCTTCAACAAGCTGAACTGTGGAAAGAATCTGGCAGATGGCAATCTTATGGACCTGAACTTATGCGGATGAGAGATCGACATGATCGTGAATTTGCTCTAGGTGCAACCCATGAAGAAATGATAACCAGTCTCGTTCGAGACGAGATAAAATCATATAAGAGACTGCCATTAGCGCTCTATCAAATTCAGACAAAGTACCGTGATGAAAAACGTCCTCGTTTTGGTCTATTACGAGGTAGAGAATTTATTATGAAAGATGCCTACTCCTTTCATTCGTCTGCAGAGAGTTTAGACGAAACGTATAATCAGATGTTCAGGGCTTATTCGAATATTTTTGCTCGATGTGGCTTGAATTATCGTGCTGTTATCGCTGATTCAGGTGCAATGGGTGGTAAAGATACTCATGAATTTATGGTGTTATCTGATGTAGGAGAAGATACAATTGCCTACTCTTCAGAATCAAACTATGCAGCTAATATTGAAATGGCGCCTGTGGTTTTATCCACTGAACAACGAATAGCAACCGACGCCATGAAAGAAATGAAGAAAATAGAAACACCTCAACAAAAAACAATTGAAGAAGTTTCAAATTTTTTGCAAGTGAAGGAAGAAAATTGCTTGAAAACATTGCTGTTTAAAGCAGATGAGAATTTTGTTATGATTGTAGTCCGTGGTGACCATGAAGTAAATGATATAAAAGTTAAAAATTTATTAGGGGCAACGAGTGTAGAGCTTGCCACTCCAGAAGAAACAAAACAAATGATAGGAACACCGATTGGCTTTATTGGACCGATCAATCAACCAAAAGATATACAAGTCATCGCTGATCAATCGGTCGCACGTGTGGTGAACGCAGTTTGTGGAGCAAATGAAGAAAATTATCATTTTGTAAATGTTAATCCAGCTGCTGATCTCACGCATGTCACATATGAAGATCTTCGTTTTATTCAAGAAGGGGATCTGTCACCTGATGGACTTGGCGTAATCCAGTTTGCAAAAGGGATTGAAGTTGGTCATGTGTTTAAACTAGGGACCAGATATAGTGATTCTATGGGAGCTTTGTATTTAGATGAAAATGGTCGTACGAACCCAATGATTATGGGGTGTTATGGGATCGGTGTATCAAGAACACTGGCAGCTGTAGCAGAACAATTTAATGATGAAAAGGGTTTATTATGGCCAAGTCACTTAGCACCGTTTGATTTACATCTCGTTGCTGTCAATATGAAAGATGAAGCACAAAAAGATTTAGCAGGAAAGCTTTATCAATCTTTAAAACAAACAAAATATGATGTTTTATTCGATGATCGATTTGAACGTGCAGGAGTGAAATTTGCTGACTCAGATTTAATCGGATTACCAATACGAATTACTGTAGGTAAAAAAGCATTAGAAAGCATTGTAGAAGTGAAAATTAGAAAGACTGGCGAGTCTGAAGAAGTTCATTTGGACGAATTAGAGTCTTATCTTAAATCTACACTTTAAAAATAAACATCAGGGTACCTTTTACAGGTACCTTTTTGTATGAAAAATGATGAGCAGAAGGGAGTCATTTTTTTGACCAATCAACCTGATCCAAAAAAACACCAGTTTCAAATTTTGTTGCAACAACTTGGTCTGCAAGAAGATGCGTTCATGCAATATTTTTATCAAGCAGAAATTGAAAAATTGGTTGTTGAGAAGAAAATGAGAACATGGCATTTTTATTTTACATTTGAAAAAGTCTTACCATGTAGTGTAATGACTCGATTAGCGAATAATTTGCAAGAGGCTTTTCGTCATATTGCTTCAACGGTTTCATTCAATATTCGTGTAAAGAATCAAGAGCATACGGACGAAGGTGTGCTTGAATATTGGTCAGAATGCATTAAAGAAATTGATGGTATTTCTCCACCATTATTAGCATTGTTAAATAATCAAGTTCCGACGAAAAATGGAAATAAACTTATTGTACGCTCCTCTAACGAAGCTGAAGCGATGTCTGTTAAAAATAAATATGGTGAATTAATCTCTTCTATATATACAAAATTCGGATTTCCTCCTTTTCAAATTGAAATGGATGTGAAAAACGAACCGGAAAATGAAGAGTATAAGAAATTTCTTGAAGAAAAACAAAGAGAAGATCAAGAACGAGCTCAACAAGCCGTTAATGATATGCAAAAACGCGAAGATGATCAAAACAATGAAATCGATCAGGGCCCAGTTATGATTGGTTACCAAATTAAAGATGACCAAGAATTAATGAAAATCGATGACATTCAGGATGAGGAAAGACGTATCGCTATCGAAGGATATGTTTTCTCAAGTGAAATTAAAGAATTAAGAAGCGGAAGGACGCTACTTACGTTTAAAATGACGGATTACACGAATTCAATCCTTGTCAAAATGTTTTCTCGAGATAAAGAGGATGCTCTTACCATGGCACGATTGAGTAAAGGTATGTGGGTAAGAGCAAGAGGAAGTATTCAAAATGATACATTTGTAAGAGATTTAGTCATGATTGCAAATGATTTAAATGAAATTAAACCTGTCCTGAGACAAGATACAGCGGAAGAAAAGCGGGTTGAACTCCATCTTCATACACCGATGAGTCAAATGGATGCCGTTTCATCTGTTGCATCGCTTGTGGGGCAAGCCAAAAAATGGGGTCATTCAGCTATCGCAATAACGGATCATGCTGTTCTACAATCCTTCCCTGAAGCTTATTCTGCAGGTAAGAAGAATGACGTGAAGATATTGTATGGTCTAGAAGCTAACTTAATTGATGATGGTGTGCCGATCGCTTATAATGAATCGAATTTAGAACTCGAAACAGCTACTTATGTGGTCTTTGACGTGGAAACGACTGGGCTATCAGCGGTTTATGATACGATCATTGAACTTGCCGCAGTGAAAATTCAGGACGGAGAAATTATTGATCGTTTCGAATCATTTGCAAATCCCAATCATCGTCTTTCCAATACTACAACAAATTTAACAGGCATTACGGACGAAGATGTCCAACATGCACCAGAGCCGACAGTGGTTGTGAAGAAATTCCACGAATGGATTGAAGACTCGATCCTTGTGGCTCATAACGCTTCATTTGATATGGGTTTTTTAAATGCAACGTATAAAAGAGCGAATATATCTGAATCTAAGAACCCGGTAATTGACACGTTAGAGTTAGGTCGTTTCTTGTATCCAACCATGAAAAACCATCGACTGAATACACTTACAAAAAAATTCGATATTGAGCTGACTCAACATCATCGTGCCATCTATGATGCTGAAGCGACCGGCTATTTAATGTTGAAAATGCTTAAAGATGCGAAAGAAAAAGGAATAACCAATCATAATCAACTTAACGACTATATGGGAGAAAGTGATGCTTATAAAAGAGCGCGTCCTCATCACTGTATTATTCTTGCACAAACTCAAGAGGGATTAAAAAATTTATTTAAACTTGTATCTATGGCTCATACTCAATATTTCTTCCGCGTACCAAGAATACCAAGATCGCAACTTCAAAAGCATAGAACAGGCTTATTAATTGGATCAGCCTGTGATCGCGGTGAAGTTTTTGAGGGTATGATGCAAAAAGGTCCAGAAGAAGTGGAACATATCGCACGTTTCTATGATTATCTTGAAGTTCAGCCGAAAGAAAATTATGCTCATTTAATCGAAATGGAACTCATTCGAAATGAACAAAATCTTGAAGAAATTATTGAGAATATCGTTAAGCTCGGTGAGAAAATTGAGGTTCCTGTTGTAGCTACTGGAAATGTTCATTATTTAAATCCAGTTGATAAAGTATATCGTGAAATATTAGTTGGTTCCCAAGGTGGAGCAAATCCGCTAAACAGACATAAATTACCTGCCGTTCATTTCCGCACAACCAATGAAATGCTTGAATGTTTTGCATTCTTAGGAAAAGAAAAAGCAAAAGAAATCGTTGTCACCAGCTCAAACTTAATTGCGGATCGGATTGATACGATCAAACCGATTAAGGATGACCTATATACCCCTAAAATTGAAGGGGCGGAGGAAGAAGTTCGTCAAATGAGTTATGATATGGCGAAAAGAATTTACGGAGAAGATCTGCCTGAAATTGTAGAAGCAAGATTAGAGAAAGAACTAACATCTATTATTGGGCACGGATTTGCCGTTATTTATTTGATTTCTCACAAACTTGTGAAGAAATCACTCGATGAAGGCTACCTGGTAGGATCACGTGGTTCAGTAGGGTCATCACTCGTTGCAACTTTTACAGAAATTACTGAAGTTAACCCTTTACCACCACATTATGTTTGTACACAATGTAAGAAATCTGAATTCTTTAATGATGGCTCAGTGGGATCAGGCTTTGATTTAGCCGACAAAGACTGTCCATCTTGCGGCATCCCTTACACGAAAGATGGACAAGATATTCCTTTTGAAACGTTCTTAGGGTTTAAAGGGGACAAAGTTCCAGATATCGATTTGAATTTTTCTGGTGAATATCAGTCAAAAGCCCATAACTATACGAAAGAGCTCTTTGGAGAGGAGTATGTCTTTCGAGCAGGTACGATTGGGACTGTCGCAGAGAAAACCGCTTTTGGTTATGTAAGAGGATACGCAAATGATCATAATTTACAAATGCGTGGTGCAGAAACAGATCGTTTAGTCCAAGGGTGTACGGGCGTTAAACGTAATACTGGGCAGCATCCTGGAGGGATCATAGTCGTTCCAGACTACATGGATATTTACGATTTTTCACCCATACAGTTCCCTGCAGATGACCAAAATTCTGAGTGGAAGACAACTCATTTTGATTTCCATTCCATTCATGATAATGTTTTAAAACTTGATATATTAGGACATGATGACCCGACTGTCATTCGAATGCTTCAGGATTTAAGTGGTATTGATCCAAAAACGATTCCAACTGACGATCCAGAAGTCATGAAAATATTTAGTGGAACGGAGTCACTGGGCGTGACAGAGGAAGAAATCATGTGCAAAACAGGGACTTTGGGAATACCTGAGTTTGGTACAAGATTTGTTCGTCAAATGCTTGAGGATACAAAACCAACTTCTTTCTCTGAATTAGTCCAAATTTCCGGGCTCTCTCATGGGACAGATGTATGGTTAGGGAATGCACAAGAGCTGATTCATAGTAAAATATGTGAATTAAGTGATGTGATTGGTTGTCGAGATGATATTATGGTGTACCTCATTTATCAGGGTCTCGATCCTTCAAACGCGTTTAAAATTATGGAATCGGTTCGTAAAGGTAAGGGATTATCTGAAGAAATGGAAGCGGAAATGAAAGAGAACAGCGTTCCAAATTGGTATATTGATTCATGTAAAAAGATTAAATACATGTTCCCGAAGGCACATGCATCTGCTTATGTGTTAATGGCCGTTCGCATTGCTTACTTTAAGGTGCATTTGCCACTCGTTTATTACGCTGCTTACTTTTCAGTTCGAGCGGAAGACTTTGATGTTGATGCTATGTCCAAAGGGTCCTTGGCTCTTAAATCAAGAATTGAGGAAATAAATGCAAAAGGGTTAGACGCATTACCGAAAGAAAAGAGTTTACTAACAGTGTTAGAGATAGCATTAGAAATGTGTGCAAGAGGTTATCATTTTCAAAAGGTAGATTTATACCGTTCTGATGCACAAAACTTTATCATTGATGGTCATTCGCTGCTTCCTCCTTTTAATTCTATTCCAGGTTTAGGGACAAACGCTGCCTTTAATATTGTCAAAGCAAGAGAAGAAGGAGAGTTCCTCTCGAAAGAAGATCTTCAACAGCGTGGAAAACTTTCTAAAACGATAATCGAGTTTCTCGATCAGCAAGGTTGTTTAAGTGGATTGCCTGATCAAAATCAGTTGTCGTTGTTTTAACCGCGCCATTTGCACGTATGTTTTATATATGCTACAATTATAGTGGAAATACTGAAGATAAACTCTGACGCGAAGAGTGGGGCCTCCCCACTCTTTCGTATTGTTCCCAGAAATTGTTCTTGGTTCTTGAACGTTGGAATAAACCAGGAGGTAGGTATGAGTAAAGTAACTGAACTCGTTGAAGAACTCCTTACACCCATTCTTAATGAATTGGAATTGGAGCTAGTAGATCTTGAGTATCTAAAAGAAGGAAAAAATTGGTTCTTGCGTGTTTATATTGATAAAGAGGCGGGTATTGACATCGAAGAATGTGGGATTGTGAGTGAAAGACTTAGCGAAAAGCTTGACGTGCTGGATCCAATCACGAACAACTACTTTTTAGAAGTTTCTTCACCAGGTGCAGAACGCCCTTTAAAAAAAGCAGAAGATATTCTTCGTGCAGTTGAAAAATATGTGCATGTGAAGCTTTATGAACCATTTGAAGGTGAAAAAGAATTTGAAGGAAAGTTGCTTGCATTTGATGGAGAAATCTTGAAAATTGAAGTGACGATTAAGACTCGTAAGAAAGTGTATGAAATTCCATACGAAAAAGTAGCTAAAGCGCGTCTAGCGATTCATTTTTAGTGGAACACAGGGGGAATCATAATTGATTCTACTCTTTAATCACCTCTCTAATAGGTGATTAGTAGAAAGGGGAAACGAATACATGAGCACTGAATTGTTTGATGCTCTCTCGATGTTAGAAAAAGAAAAAGGGATTTCCCGAGACGTATTGGTAGAAGCGATTGAAGCTGCATTAGTATCTGCATACAAACGTAATTTTAACCAAGCGCAAAACGTTCGAGTGGATATGAACTTAAGCACGGGAACCATGCGTGTGTTTGCAAGAAAAGATGTGGTTGATGAAGTTTTTGACCCGCGATTAGAAATTTCAATTGAGGAATCAAAAAACATAAATCCCGCTTATGAAGTGGGCGATATTTGTGAGCTTGAGGTGACACCGAAAGACTTCGGACGAATTGCTGCTCAAACGGCTAAACAAGTTGTGACTCAACGTGTGCGTGAAGCAGAGCGTGGTATTATTTATGCTGAATTCGTTGATCGCGAAGAAGACATCATGACCGGGATTGTCCAACGACAAGATGCCCGTTTCATATACGTGAGTTTAGGTAAAATCGAAGCGATTCTACCTAGTAGCGAACAAATGCCAAATGAAGTTTATAAGCCTCATGACCGCATAAAAGTTTATATTACAAAAGTTGAGAAAACAACCAAAGGTCCTCAAATTTTCGTTTCTAGAACACACCCTGGCTTACTAAAAAGGTTATTTGAAATTGAAGTTCCAGAAATTTTCGATGGAACCGTAGAGATCAAATCTGTTTCCCGTGAAGCGGGAGATCGTTCGAAAATTTCCGTTTATACAGGGAAAGAAGGCGTTGATCCAGTGGGGTCGTGTGTAGGGCCGCGTGGAACGCGTGTTCAAGCCATCGTTAATGAATTAAAAGGCGAAAAAATAGATATCGTAGAATGGTCAGAAGATCCTGTCGTTTTCGTTGGTAATGCTTTAAGTCCTTCAAAAGTACTCGAGGTTCAAGTCAAAGAAGAAGAAAAAGCGACAACCGTTATTGTTCCAGATTATCAACTTTCATTAGCGATTGGAAAAAGAGGGCAAAATGCTCGTCTTGCAGCTAAATTGACTGGTTGGAAAATCGATATTAAAAGTGAAGCTGACGCACGAGAATTAGGAATATATCCAAGTGAGTTTACTGTACTTCCTGCAGATGAAGACGAGGAATATGATTCTTTCCCGGAAGATTCTGATCTCGAATAAGGAGGATCAAGCAGATGGCTATATCAAGAAAAATTCCGATGCGAAAATGTGTAGCAACTGGTGAAATGAAGCCTAAAAAAGACATGGTAAGAATCGTACGTTCGAAAGAAGGCGAAGTATCCATCGATTTAACAGGAAAGAAATCCGGTCGAGGTGCTTACTTGTCAAAAGAACGCGAAGCCATCTTAAAAGCACAAAAGAAAAATGTGTTAGACACTCACTTAGGAACGAAAGTTGATGCATCTATCTATGATGAATTACTAACTTACGTTCAAGAGGATCAATAATGGACCAAAAAGATAAACAATGGACGTCTCTACTTGGATTAGCTCAACGTGCAGGGAAAATAATTTCTGGCGAAGAACTTGTTATTAAAGAGATCCGATCTAATAAAGCAAAACTAGTTCTATTGTCAGAAGATGCTTCATCTAATACTACGAAGAAAGTATCCGATAAATGCGCTTACTATCATGTTGAACTTAAACGTGTAAATAATCGAGAGCTTCTCGGACAATCCATTGGAAAAGAAGCTCGTGTTACGATCGCAATCCTGGATGCAGGATTCGCAAAAAAAATATCGATGTTGCTCGATAAATCTCAGCGGGGGTGACCGAATGAGTAAAATACGTGTATATGAATATGCTAAGAAAAAGAATGTGTCAAGTAAAGATGTCATTGAAAAACTTTCGAAATTGAACGTTAATGTGTCTAATCATATGGCAACAATAGAAGATGAGGTAGTGGTAAAACTGGATCAATCATTTAATTCTAATCAGACAGCACCTAAACAAGAAAATAAACCAAACCAAAATGCAGGGTCAAAACCTGCTTCTAAACCAGCTGGTCAATCATCAACCAAATCAGCAACTCAAAATACAAATGCTACAAAAGCACCTTCTTCAAATACGAATGGTGCAAAGAAACCAGGTCAAAATAAAAATAATAATCAAAGATCTTTCCAAGGGAACAAAAATAATCATGCTAAACGTCCGAATCGCAATCAACCTAAGAAAAATTTCACGAATCAGCCACCGGTACCACCTAAGAAAAGAGATCTTCCAGAAAAGATCACTTTCACAGAATCTCTTACAGTAGCTGAATTAGGTAAAAAACTTTACAGAGATCCAGCAGAAATCATTAAAAAATTATTCCTTCTTGGTGTAATGGCAACCATTAACCAAGAATTAGACAAAGATGCTATCGAACTTATTTGTGCTGAATACGGCGTGGAAGTGGAAGAAGAAATTCTAGTTGATAAAATGGACTTAGAAGTTTATTTCACTGAAGACGAAGGTGAAGACCAAGTAGAAAGACCGGCAGTTGTTACGATTATGGGACATGTTGACCATGGTAAAACCACACTTCTAGATCAAATTCGGAATACAAAAGTAACCGAAGGGGAAGCTGGAGGTATCACACAGCATATTGGCGCTTATCAAGTTAAAGTAAACGGAAAGAAAATTACTTTCTTAGATACACCAGGACATGCTGCATTTACAACGATGCGTTCTCGTGGTGCCCAAGTGACAGATATTACAATTCTTGTAGTAGCAGCAGATGACGGTGTAATGCCTCAGACAGTTGAAGCGATAAACCATGCGAAAGCAGCTGGTGTTCCAATTATTGTAGCAGTCAACAAAATGGATAAACCGGGCGCTAACCCAGATCGCGTAATGCAAGAACTCTCTGACCATTCTCTCGTACCTGAGGCTTGGGGGGGTGAAACCATCTTCGTTCGTATTTCTGCGAAACAAGGTGAAGGTATCGATAACCTTTTAGAAATGATCACTTTAGTGAGTGAAGTTGAAGAACTTCGTGCGAACCCGAAACGTCGTGCTCAAGGTACAGTGATTGAAGCTCAATTGGATAAAGGCCGCGGATCTGTTGCGACACTACTTGTTCAAAATGGCACACTTAAAGTTGGAGATCCTATTGTCGTAGGAGCTACATTTGGTAAAGTGCGTGCAATGGTAAGTGATCTTGGACGTCGTGTGAAAGAAGCTGGTCCATCTACACCTGTTGAAATTACAGGGTTAAATGATGTTCCACAAGCGGGAGATCGCTTTGTCGTGTTTAAAGATGAAAAAGAAGCTCGTCAAATTGGGGAAAATCGCTCACAACAACTTATTCAAGCCTCACGCACCGAAAAGACGCGTGTTAGCTTAGATAATTTGTTTGAACAAATGAAACAAGGTGAAATGAAAGACCTCAATATTATTATTAAAGGTGACGTTCAAGGTTCTGTTGAAGCGCTCGCAGCGACATTAATGAAAATTGAAGTTGAAGGTGTGAATGTTCGAATCATTCATACTGCTGTAGGTGCGATTAATGAATCGGATATTTCTCTTGCGGCAGCTTCAAATGCAATCGTCATTGGCTTTAACGTACGTCCTGACAACAATGCGAAACGTGCTGCAGAAGCAGAAGCTGTTGAAGTTCGTTTGCACCGCATTATCTATAAAGCAATTGAAGAAATTGAAGCAGCGATGAAAGGGATGCTTGATCCTGAATTTGAAGAAAAAATTATTGGTCAAGCTGAAGTACGTCAAGTCATCAAAGTTTCAAAAGTTGGTACCATTGCAGGAAGCTATGTTACAGAAGGTAAAATTTCTCGTGATAGCGGAGTGCGTGTTATCCGTGAAGGCATTGTCATTTTTGAAGGTGAAGTCGATGCTCTTAAACGTTTTAAAGACGATGCAAAAGAAGTCGCACAAGGATATGAATGTGGAATCACACTTAAACGTTTTAATGACGTTAAAGAAGGCGACATTTTCGAAGCGTACGTGATGGAAGAAATTGAACGAAAATGATTGCATACGTCGAGTTTGAATGTTTTCTAAATGATTCTCAGTCTTTAAAAGATAAAAGAGCCATCTTACAGAAAATCATCACTCGATTGCGTCAACGGTTTAACGTTTCTGTAGCAGAATTGGATTTTCAAGATAAGTGGCAACGAACTAAAATCGGTATTGTCAGTATTGCTTCTTCCAAAACTTCTGCAGAAAAAGTGGTCCAACAAGCTTTAAAAATGGTGGACTCTTTCCCTGAATGGGAGAGAGCAGCCACCCATTATGAATGGTTATAATAGAGGTGAATACTATGAGCCATCGTGCCAATCGCGTCGGTGAGCAGATGAAAAAAGAGCTCAGTGAAATCATTGGAAGAAAGATTAAAGATCCAAGAATTGGTTTTTTAACTGTAACCGATGTTCAACTTACGGGTGATCTTCAACAAGCTAAGGTTTATATTAGCGTCTTAGGTGATGAACACCAAAGAGAAAATACACTAAAAGGGTTGGCGAAAGCAAATGGTTTTATTCGCTCTGAAATTGGGCAAAGAATTCGTTTGCGTAAAACACCTGAAATTATTTTCGAATTTGATGAGTCAATCGATTATGGGAACAAAATTGAATCCCTTATTAGAAAGATCCATAAAGACGATCAAGATTCATGAGGGATAGACTATTGTCTATCCTTTTTTCTTATGTCAAAATTCAGTTGAAATGATGTCCAAAATAGCAGTAGACAGAGTTTATTATTACTGCTAATTACAAAATGACTAGAAAGAGGTGTGTATGATGAATGGAATTTTACCTTTATGGAAGCCAGCAGGCATGACTTCCCACGACTGTGTGTTTCGACTACGTAAAATCCTTCGAACAAAAAAAGTGGGACATACAGGCACACTAGACCCTGAAGTAACAGGGGTTCTTCCTATTTGTATTGGAAGAGCAACAAAAGTTGCAGACTATGTAATGAATAGTGGAAAAGAATACATGGCTGAAGTTACATTAGGAGTGAGTACGACAACGGAAGATGCCCATGGGGAGGTGGTTGATACGAAAAAAGTAGACCATCCAGTTGATTTTACAAAAATCAATCAAGTTCTTGAATTATTTAAAGGAGAAATCGAACAAACCCCTCCGATGTTTTCTGCGGTTAAAGTAAATGGTAAAAAGCTGTACGAATATGCTAGGCAAGGAATCGAAATTGAACGGCCAACAAGGAAAGTTTTGATTAACGATATAGAACTTCTTTCTCAAAATGATCATGTACGAGATGAGACTTATTCTTTTTCAATTCGAGTTGACTGTGCGAAAGGAACATATATCCGAACATTAGCCGTTATGATTGGAGAGGAATTAGGATATCCAGCCCATATGTCCTCCTTGGTCCGTACGAAATCAGGTTCTTTTAATAAAGAGGACTGTTTTACATTTGAAATGCTGGAAGAACTCAAAGAAAAAGATGAAATGGAACAGGTTTTTTACCCACTAGAACGTGGTTTGAATCGTTTGCCGATTTATGAATTAAATGATACATTAGCAGGGAAAGTGAAAAATGGAGCGCTTCTACCCCTCCCAAATGAATGGCCAATTGATCAAGAAGTTGGGATGTATTTCGCAGGTCAATGCTTAGCTATTTATCAAATCCATCCAATAAAACGAAACTTTATTAAACCGGTGAAAGTTTTAATGAACGAATAAAGAAATAGGTGATGAAACATGGAAGTGATAACTTTGCACCACCCTCATTCATTTATTAAAGATCAACTGCCGCCAGTGTCAATTGCTCTAGGATATTTCGATGGTGTTCATAAAGGCCATCAGAAGGTTGTTGGTACAGTTATTCAGCAAGCGAAAGAGCTGGCTGTTAAGAGTGCCGTTATGACATTTGATCCTCATCCATCGGTCGTCCTAGGACATAAACACCAGCATATTAAGCACATAACACCTTTAGAGGTTAAAGCGGATCAGTTTGAAAAAATGGGAATCGACTATTTGTTCATCGTTCGATTTACATCCGATTTTGCATCCCTAGATCCGCAGGAATTCGTCGATCAATATTTAATTGGTCTACATGCCATTTATGTGGTAGCAGGATTTGATTACACCTATGGTAAGCTTGGCAGAGGAACGATGGAAACGTTACCTTTTCATTCGCGAGGACAGTTTGAACAAACGACTGTTCATAAATTAGTAGATTCCACTGAGAAAGTTAGTTCAACTCGAATTAGACAATTTATCCAAAGCGGTGATGTAGCGAAAGCCAACGAATTGCTTGGAAGAGCTTACTCGATGAAAGGTACAGTTGTTCATGGAGAAAAACGAGGACGGAAAATTGGTTTCCCGACTGCCAATATTGAGCAATCATATGAATATTTAATGCCGGCAGTAGGTGTATACGCAGTCAAAATTTTCGTGCAAAATCGTTGGCACGAAGGGGTTTGTAATCTAGGCTATAAACCGACCTTTAAGGATCCGAAAGAAAAAGTAATAAACATTGAAGTTCATATTTTTGATTATAATCAATCCATTTATGGAGAAGAAGTTGTTATCACTTGGCATGAATGGGTTCGTAATGAAAAAAAGTTTTCAGGAATCGATGAACTTGTTCAACAAATCCAAAAAGATAAAGAAACAGCGATTGAATACTTTAAAACTCATTAAGAATACTTGCTTTTTTTTTTGAATAGTAGTAATGTTATATTCGTATGAAAAGAACCTTTGCTTGGCAAGTCGACTTTCACCGACGCTTGCTCGGTAACAGGGGATAAATTTGAGGAGGTGAAAAGAATGGCAATTACACAAGAACGTAAAAACGAACTAATTAGTGAGTATAAAGTACACGAAAGTGATACAGGATCTGCTGAAGTTCAAATCGCCATCCTTACGGAAGACATTAACAATTTGAATGAGCATTTACGTACACACAAGAAAGACCACCATTCTCGTCGCGGATTATTGAAAATGGTTGGACGTCGTCGTAACCTTTTAACGTACCTACGTAATAACGATGTACAACGCTATCGCGATCTAATCACAAAACTTGGTTTACGTCGATAAGATGACTAGAAGCGGGATTCTTCCCGCTTTTTTGTTAGGGAAAAACTTTCAATTCTTGATGGGGCAATTAGTACATTACGTCTATTGCCCTATTTTCTTTAAAACGTAAAAAAGGAAAGAAGATTAAGGTGAAATGGATGTTAAACTGCACATCTATTCTACTGAATTTTCATACATAATTTCATTACTTCTTTCTTTCGTATAGATAAACTTACATAGTGGAATGCTCAAAACATACACTAAATAAATAAAAATAGATGCTAGATATTTAGAGAGGAGTTCATTTATGTCTCAAGAGAAAAATACATTTTCCTTCGATTGGGCCGGTAGAACTTTAACGGTTGAAATTGGCGAGTTAGCAAAACAAGCAAACGGTGCAGCATTAATACGATATGGTGATACAGTGGTGTTAAGTACAGCCACTGCATCAAGAGATCCAAAAACGGTTGATTTTTTTCCATTAACGGTTAATTATGAAGAAAAACTTTATGCGGTAGGGAAAATTCCTGGAGGTTTTATTAAACGTGAAGGCCGTCCGAGTGAAAGAGCTACACTGGCAAGTCGTTTAATCGATCGCCCATTACGTCCTTTGTTTGCGGATGGATTCCGTAATGAAGTTCAAGTTGTCAGCATGGTCATGAGTGTTGAACAGGACTGCTCTTCTGAAATGGCAGCTATGTTTGGTTCATCTTTAGCGCTTTGCATTTCCAACATTCCATTTGATGGACCAATTGCTGGCGTAGTAGTTGGACGTATTAATGGAGAATTCTTGATTAACCCAACGGTCGAACAACTGGACCAGAGTGATATGAATTTAATCGTCGCTGGAACAAAAGATGCGATTAATATGGTGGAAGCAGGAGCTAAAGAAGTACCTGAAGAAGCCATGTTAGAAGCGATCATGTTTGGTCATGATGAAATTAAAAGATTGATCAAATTCCAAGAAGAAATCGTGGCTGCTGTAGGAAAAGAAAAGTTAGAGATCACGCTTTTCCAATTAGACGAAGACGTAACAACCACGGTTCGTGAAATGTGTGAGTTAGAATTAAACAAAGCCATTCAAGTGACGGAAAAACACGCGAGAGAAGCTGCTATCAAAGTAGTAAAAGATGACGTACTTGCGCGTTTTGTGGAGCAAGAAGCGGATGATGAAAAAATTAAGTTAGTTAAAAAGATTTTGGACAAGCTAGTTAAAGAAGAAGTACGTCGTCTTATAACAGTTGAAAAGATCCGTCCAGACGGAAGAAAAATCGATGAAATTCGTTCATTATCTTCTCGTGTAAGTGTCTTACCTCGTACACATGGTTCAGGACTATTCACACGTGGACAAACACAAGCGTTAAGTATATGTACATTAGGAGCTTTAGGAGATGTGCAAATACTAGATGGGCTAGGTACTGAAGAATCTAAACGATTTATGCATCATTATAACTTCCCATTATTTAGTGTGGGTGAAACTGGATTCATGCGTGGACCGGGTCGAAGAGAAATTGGTCATGGTGCTTTAGGTGAACGGGCACTAGAACCGGTCATTCCAAATGATAAAGATTTCCCGTATACGATTCGTCTTGTTTCTGAAGTGCTTGAATCGAATGGATCAACGTCACAAGCGAGTATTTGTGCGAGTACATTAGCGATGATGGATGCAGGTGTTCCATTAAAAGCACCTGTAGCTGGTATCGCAATGGGTCTTGTGAAGTCTGGCGAGCATTATTCAGTCTTAACAGACATTCAAGGAATGGAAGATCACCTTGGAGATATGGATTTTAAAGTAGCAGGTACATCAAAAGGTGTAACAGCTCTTCAAATGGACATTAAAATTGATGGATTAAGCCGTCAAATTTTAGAAGAAGCACTTCAACAAGCTAAAATCGGTAGAATGCAAATTCTTGATTCTATGCTTGCGACTCTTTCTACGCCTCGAGAAGAATTGTCTCAATATGCACCAAAAATTATGACGATGTCAATTAACCCTGATAAAATTCGTGACGTTATTGGACCGAGTGGAAAACAAATCAATAAAATTATTGATGAAACAGGCGTTAAAATTGATATTGAGCAAGATGGTAGCATCTTTATCTCTTCAACAGATCCGGAAATGAATAACAAAGCAAGAAAAATCATCGAAGATCTAGTTCGTGAGGTAGAGCCTGGACAGATGTATCTTGGTAAAGTTAAACGCATTGAAAAATTCGGAGCTTTCTTAGAAATCTTTAAAGGTAAAGATGGCCTTGTTCATATTTCTGAACTCGCTGAAGAACGAGTTGGAAAAGTGGAAGATATCTTATCTTTAGGCGATGAATTACTCGTTAAAGTGTTAGATGTAGACAATCAAGGTCGTGTAAATCTTTCACGTAAGAGAGTTTTGAAAGAGCAAAAAGAAAGCCAGGAAAAAGCATAATACAGGTGATTTTCTGTACTAGAATTGATACGGTGTATTCCAGTAGGGAAAATAAATGCGAATAAAGCTAGGGGAGATCCCCTAGCTTTTATTCAATTAAGAGGAATTTATTATCATTAACGAATGCTTTATTTTGGAACATTCATCTTTGCTCAAATATTGAACTCCAGGTATGCTAATGAAAAGTAGATGAAATATTTTCTAATTTTTATTATGATAGGGGAAGTAATAGCAACATAGATGAAACAAGGGGGCATACTTATGGTACAAAAATATACATGTTCGAATGGTTTGAGAATTGTAACAGAAGAAATAGAAACGGTTCGTTCAGTTGCGATCGGGATTTGGATAAAAGCTGGTTCTAGAAATGAAAATCACCAAAATAATGGCGTTTCACATTTCCTAGAACACATGTTTTTTAAAGGAACAGAAAAGAGAAATGCTAGAGAAATCGCAGAAGCTTTTGATAGCATTGGTGGCCAGGTAAATGCTTTTACTTCTAAAGAATATACTTGCTATTATGCAAAAGTATTAGACAATCATGCTTCTTACGCTTTGGATATTTTAGCAGATATGTTTTTTAACTCTTCGTTTGCAGAAGATGAAATGCAGAAAGAAAAAAATGTCGTTTATGAAGAGATTAAAATGTATGATGATGCACCGGACGACATCGTTCATGATATGTTAAGTGAAGCAGTCTATGAAAAACATCCTCTTGGATACCCCATTTTAGGGACAGAAGAAACACTTAAAACTTTCAATAGCGAAAGTCTCAGAAAGTATATGAAAGAGATGTATACACCCGAAAATATAGTCATTTCAATTGCAGGAAATATGACGCAAGATTTTATTCGTGAAGTAGAAGATTTGTTCGGTCATTTTCAAGGTGACCAGTCTCAGTCAACAATTACTCAACCTGTTTTTCATGCTAATCATCTGGCCCGAAAAAAAGAAACAGAGCAGGCCCATTTGTGTTTAGGTTACAATGGATTGCCCGTTGGTCACAAGGACGTTTATAGTCTGATCGTGATGAATAATATTTTAGGTGGAAGTATGTCGTCAAGACTTTTCCAAGAAGTGAGAGAAGAAAAAGCATTAGCCTATTCTGTATACTCTTATCATTCTTCTTATCAAGATAGCGGAATGGTGACGATTTACGGTGGGACAGGGGCTTCTCAACTTGATGAATTGTACTCAACAATCGATCAAACATTAAAGAGCTTTAAGCAAGACGGGATTACCCACAAAGAATTGCACAATAGTAAAGAACAATTAAAAGGAAGCCTCATGCTCAGTCTTGAGAGTACAAATAGTCGTATGAGTAGAAATGGAAAAAATGAACTACTATTAGGTCAGCATCGAACACTCGATCAAATTATTGAAGAAATTGATCTTGTTTCGATCGAGTCTGTTCACCAATTAGCAACTTCTATTTTCCATGAACCTTTTTCGATGTCTGTTATTAGTCCCGAAGGCAGACAACCCTCTGGAGTATTAAAATAAATGTGATATAAACCTTGTAAAGCACTCATTGCTTTACGAGATTTTTAAATAGGCTTTGTTAAATAATCAATCTTATGTAGATTTTTCTAGATCCGTTCTTCGTTTAGTAACGCTGTCTCATGCTTTCCGCGGACAAACGATTGAGCCTCCTTGTGAAAAAACCACGAAGCCACTGAAAAAGTTTCAATGACGGCTTGGCCAACATTCCTACGTGCGTATAAGCTGTGGATTTCTGTTGTTCGTTTTACATACTAAGTATACACACTTCCTTGATGAAAAGATATCACGTTCTCCAGTTCTCGTCTTGGAAGCGATTTTCACTGGATATATATGTTAAAAGGTTCTGCTGGTGATCATAAAGATTGTGAAGAAATACATTTCACCTAACGCAAAAGTTGATAGTTGAACAAGAACAACAAAAAATCGTTAAATTTTGTGTGAATTATAAACTTTGGAGGGACACATGAAATTTGGAATAAAGCCTGGTAAATGTGAGGCAGTCGAATTTTTTAACCATCATGATGGATACCCTATTTCAAGGAAAAACTTTGATAGGCATACTCCCTTAAGATGCTTTTATCCAGTTGAACTATTGGAGGGTCTAGCTATGGGCTTTTAGGAATTATCTGATTGAAGGCGTTTCCGGCACCGGAAAAACTACAGTCTGCTAACGAATTGCAGCGGCGCGGCTATCACGCCATTCATGGTGACCGTGAATTGGCTTATCAAGGCGATTCGGCAAACTGGTACACGGACGGATACTGCCGCGCACGAGAACCACATTTGGCATGTAGATAAAGTAAAAGCTTTGGTCGCCAAACAGGATGAGGAGGTAACATTTTTCTTGCGGTGGTTTTCTAGGAACTTTTCGAAATTTATAGATCTATTTGACGGCGTGTTTGTCCTCGAGGTCGGCATTGACACATTGAACCGGCGGCTTGACGAGCGACCGGAAAATGAGTTTGGCGGAAAGAAAACGGAACGGGAACTCATTGTGCGATTGCACCAAACGAAAGAAGACATTCCGAAAAATGGAATTATAATCGACGCCACTGCACCGATTTCGAGCACGTCGTTGACGAGATCGTCCGTCAAAGCGAAGAAAATAAACGACAACGACAGTAACTTACGGTCACTCACGGACAGCCCAATACACCGGTGCACCTGGATACGAATAGTCCAATCAACTGCGCTAACGCGTGCTTTAGTTCAATATTCGCTTTCCGAAATAATCAATCTTTAATACAAAAAAGCCCTATACAGGTATGAAAAATAGCCCCTATTATTGATCATTAATTCTTTGGTTCAAAATAGCGCGCTTTCCGCGCATTTTCTACTCTTAGAATCAGCCATTTGTACCTTTGTTCTTCTTAATCAATCTTTATTCTAAACGAACATTCGTTCCAGGCAGAGGCCTTCCGCGGGCACGACATCAATCTCCGCAGATAACCAAGAGGTGTCCTCCGCATCAGAAAGACTGTTATACCGTCTATAAATCTTAAATCATTCGATTAATTGTACAAATTTTTTCCAGTGCTTTTCTTTCTAGCTTAGGGGGATGATTTTCTTTGTCGTGCATTCAGACAAATGAACGAAATTCTCATTCCCTTTTGTTAACCCCCACATTATTTACTGCTTACAGTTTGTATTAAGAGAAAACACCGTTATTGAGTATCAAATCATTTTATTCGAACATATGCTATCTCTGAATTTGAAATTAATCTGAGGAGTATACAAGGTGAATGATAATCGAGTCGTGGGTTCAATAATATTAGTCATTGGTGGAGATGCTAGACAATTAGAAATGATTCGGAATTTACATGCAGTAGGAGCAAAGATATTAATGATCGGTATGGAGCATTGGAATACGAGTGAATTATTTGGTAAAAATATACACCCGACTGACGTCAATCCCAAGGAAATAGATGCAATCGTCCTCCCAGTTACCGGAATTCGAGCAAACGGACTTGTTGATGCCAGTTTTTCTGATCAGCCTATCTTCGTTGAAAAGAGATGGTTTGAAGAATTATTATCAAGTGCTATCGTGTTTACAGGAATTTCGACTCCTCTTCTTGATGAATGGACCCGAACATTTGCATTAAACACGATCCCATTGTTAGAACTTGATGATGTTGCAATTTACAACTCCATCCCTACAGCTGAAGGTGTCTTAATGATGATGATTCAGCACACTTCTTATACGATTCATGGATCAAAGATTACCCTATTTGGATTAGGAAGAATTGGAACAACGATCGCGAGAATGCTTTCACACCTGGGAGCGGAGGTAACGATTGTGAGTGCGTCTACAAGTGAAATTGCACGGGCAAGTGAAATGGGATTAAAGAGCGTCTCACTAGCTGATAAACAACAAGCCGGTGGTAGCATAGACCTTTGTTTAAATACGATTCCGAGTTTGGTTATTGACCAAGAATATTTAAGTTATTTACCAGCACATACGCTTATTATTGACCTTGCATCTGCTCCTGGAGGGGTCGATCAAGATTTTGCTAAAAACAGAGGTTTAAAAGTTATGAAAGCGCCTGGTCTCCCAGGTATAGTAGCTCCTGAAACGGCAGGTAAGATATTAGCTAGAGCCATTATTGAACAATTAATTCAAAAAGGACAGGAGTGAGAATATGGATGTAAAAGGAAAAAGAATAGGGTTCGGATTTACTGGCTCTCATTGTACTTTTGCAGATGTCTTTCCTGAATTAGAGAAACTCGTTTTAGCAGGTGCTGAAGTCCAACCAATTATCACCTTTACGGTGCAAACGGCTGATACACGTTTCGGTGAAGGAGAGGCACTTGTTAAAAGAATGGAGGAGATTACAGGAAATAAAGTCATTAATACGATTGCCGGCGCAGAACCTTTAGGCCCGAAAGAACCGCTTGACTGCATGGTGATCTCTCCATTAACAGGAAACTCAATGAGTAAGTTAGCGAATGCCTTAACCGATTCACCAGTACTAATGGCTGCTAAAGCAACATTACGAAATCGAAAACCAGTCATATTATCCATTTCAACCAATGATGCCTTAGGGTTAAATGGGGTGAATCTAATGAGGTTAATGGCGACGAAAAATATATATTTTGTTCCGTATGGTCAAGATGATATTTTATTAAAGCCAAATTCCTTGGTTGCAGATATTTCAAGATTAATTCCAACGATTGAATTGGCATTAGAAGGGATTCAATTTCAACCAGTAATGATTCAATATCCTCATACTCTTCAATAAATTCACTCTCCTTGAATGAACAATGTGGTACAATATTCTTTATTAAGGTAAAGCAGTTGTGTAGAAAAACAACTGTTTAAACATCAGGATATGACGTTAAGGAGATGTTGAATATGAATCAAAAAAGTTACCACGTAGCAGTGGTTGGAGCAACCGGAGCTGTCGGTGAAAAAATGCTTCAAACGCTTGAAGAAAGAGATTTTCCAATCCATACGATCAGCTTATTTTCCTCGAAGCGTTCAGCAGGGAAAAAAAAGATTTTTAAAGGTAAAGAAGTTACTATACAAGAGGCAACTCCTGAGTGTTTTAAAGGAGTGGATATTGCCTTGTTTAGTGCAGGAGGAAGCGTATCTTTAGAATTAGCGCCCCATGCCGTTAAACAAGGTGCGATCGTTATTGACAATACAAGTGCATATCGAATGGATCCGATGATTCCATTAGTCGTTCCTGAAGTGAATGAAGAAACACTTCATTCACATCAGGGTATTATTGCGAATCCGAACTGTTCGACCATTCAAATGGTTGTTGCCTTAGAACCAATTCGACAACAATTTGGCTTGAAGAAAGTGATTGTTTCTACTTATCAAGCAGTATCTGGAGCCGGTGCATCCGCAGTTGCAGAATTATTTGAACAGACTAGACAAATTTCAAGTAATCAGGAACCTGAAGCAACGATTTTACCGGTTAAAAGTGGTGCAAAACATTATCCGATTGCTTTTAATGCAGTTCCCCAAATTGATCAATTCGGGGAAGATGGCTTTACATTCGAAGAAATGAAAATGATTAATGAAACAAGAAAAATAATGGGTGACCAAACTCTCAAAGTAGCTGCTACATGTGTAAGATTGCCAATAGCAAATGGGCATTCAGAATCGATTTATATTGAGGTCGAAGCACAATCGATTAGCGCAGAGGAAATCAAACAGTTGTTACAGGCTGCCCCAGGAATTATTCTTGAAGACAATCCTGCAGAGCAAATTTATCCTATGCCCTACTTTTCAGAAGGTAAGAAAGATGTTTTTGTAGGAAGAATTCGAAAAGACTTAGACGAGGACAGTGGATTTCACCTTTGGGTTGTCTCTGATAACCTACTAAAAGGTGCTGCATGGAACTCTGTTCAAATTGCTGAAAGTCTCGTTCGACTGAATCTAGTCTAACAATTTGACAGGATGATATGACATTGGACAGTTAGAGGTGATGCTATGCGTATTGTTATACAAAAATTTGGTGGATCTTCTCTTCATACGGAAGAGGCAAGATTAGAAGCAAGTCGCCATGTGAAAAAAATGGTCGATAGAGGCTATAAATCAGTGATCGTCGTTTCTGCCATGGGACGTTTACATGCACCATATGCAACAGATACTCTCCTGTCATTAATCCAAAAAGAGCATTTCCCTAGTCGTGAAAAGGACTTATTAATGTCCGTTGGAGAAATTATTTCAGCTGTTGTTTTAATGGAAAGCCTCCAAAAAATGGGCATTACATCTACCGTGTTAACAGGTTCCCAAGCGGGGATCTCAACGACTAGCGAGTATGGTAATGCACGAATAAAAACGATTCAAACGAGCCGGATTGAGCATGAGCTTATTACATCCGATACAGTGATTGTGACCGGATTTCAAGGATCATGCGGCGATGGTGAAATTACGACACTTGGTCGAGGTGGCAGTGATACGACAGCAGCAGCATTGGGTGTCGTATTAAACGCCGAAAGAGTAGACGTTTTTACAGATGTTATTGGGATCATGACTGCTGATCCAAAGCTGGTAGAAGACGCGAGAGCACTGTCGCATATAAGTTTTAACGAAATTTGCAACTTAGCTCATCAAGGTGCGAAGGTTATTCACCCACGTGCAGTTGAACTGCTGATGGATGCGAATATCCCATTTAGAGTTCGTTCTACCTTTTCTGAAGATGAGGGGACGTTTGTTTCTAATTTTGAAATGAATGATCAAGACGAATATGCGGTAGTGGATCGAGTCGTAACAGGTATCGCACACGTTTCAGGATTAACACAAATTAGTATTTATTCGCTTAACGACGACCTTCAATTTCAATCCAATGTTTTTAAAGCATTAGCAGATGCAAAAATAAGCATCGACTTCATAAATATGTCATTGAGGTCAATTGTCATTACTGTTCCAAATGAAAAAGTTGAATTGGCAAAAAGGTCTTTAGAAGGATCGCAATATCTCATTCAGTGTGAAGGGAATTGTGCAAAAGTATCGATTGTAGGAGCGGGTATGAAGGGTGTGCCAGGGGTAACGCATACAATCGTTCAAAATTTAGTCGATCGCGAAATTTCTATTCTACAGTCATCAGATAGTCATTCAACGATATGGGTATTGATTAAAGAACATGACTTAAAAGTTGCGGTAAACTGCTTACATGAAGCATTTAATCTGGACCAAATTTCAACGAACAATCTTATACAGGAGGAACCGCATGATACACTTCGGTAAAATTTCAACAGCAATGGTAACCCCTTTTAATCAACTAGGGGAAGTAGACTTAGACACAACAACTAGGTTAATCGAGCATTTAATCGAAACAGGTACGGAATCAATCGTAGTAGCTGGAACGACAGGAGAATCTCCAACCTTATCAAAAAATGAAAAAATTGATTTGTTTAAGCATGTTGTGAAAGTTGGAAACGGACGTATTCCGATAATTGCAGGAACAGGTAGCAATCATACGCAAGAATCGATTGCGCTAACGATCGAAGCAGAAAAAGCTGGTGTTGATGCAATAATGATTGTTGCTCCTTACTACAATAAACCAAACCAAGAGGGCTTGTTCCAACATTTTAAAGAAATCGCTAAAGCCACATCGCTCCCATTAATGGTATACAATATCCCTGGTAGATCGGTAGTCAACATCCTTCCTGACACAATTGTTCGGTTATCAAAAATTCCAAATATTGTTGCTGTAAAAGAAGCAAGCGGAAATTTAGATGCCATGAGTGAAATCATCGCTAGAACAGATGATGATTTTCTTTTGTATAGTGGAGACGACGGTTTGACATTACCTGTTTTAGCTATTGGAGGAACTGGAATTGTTTCTGTTGCTTCCCATGTAATTGGCTTGGAGATGAAAGAAATGATTGAGTCTTTCGAATCGAATGATACAAAACGAGCAGCTAAACTTCACCAAAAGCTTCTGCCGCTTATGAGAAGCCTTTTTGAAGCTCCTAGTCCTGTTCCTGTTAAAAAAGTATTACAATGGAAAGGGATTGACACAGGACCAGTTAGACTCCCTCTTGTATCATTATCAGAGCAAGAAGAAGCAGAACTAAAAAAAATATTTAATTAATATAGAGCAGAAGGGTTCTCACCTAAGTAGTTCAGTTTTTGTGGAGAAACATCGTAAATGGCATATGAATTAGCATACCTTTTAGCACAGTAAATAGCAGACCCGTTTGTATTGATATATCGGCGTTTTATAAGAAAATAACAACAAAATAACATAAGAAATAGCACCCATAATAACAACGTGACAATGGCTATTGTCATTGTGCGATTTAGGGTGCTATTTTACTTGTGAATTGGTATGTGATTATCATTCTGTTGCGAGAAAAATCAAGGATTTATTACATTATCGGTAAAATAAACTTAAAAATTATGAAAATTTGGTTCTTCAACTAAACCAGCTAATAGTTTGTCAACATTTTTCAATAAAAACTTAAAATAACTCATGTTATACTGAAAATACGCATGCCAAATAACCTTCCACTGATATATGTTTGGAAGGTTTTGTCTTATTTAGCTGGAAATCTTAATTAGGCTATATCTTGGAAAGTGGTTTTGTTTTTTAATATGGCATAGATCCAATGTAAGAGCTTATTTACGCAAGCAATGACGGCTACTTTATAAAGTTTACCTTCCTCACGCTTCTTATCGTAAAACGCTCTTAATCTCTTGTTTCTAGGGATGATTTCATCTGTTGTTTTTTGTTTGCGACAGTCACGAATACCAGAGCGAACAGCCATATATAATGCGTGCCTTAATCTACTTGAACCACGTTTTGTAATTCGAACAAGAGTAGCTTTGAACTTACCTGATTCAAACACTTCTGGATCAACTCCAGCGAATGCTACAAGCTTTTTCGGGTGATTAAACCGGTCTATCTCACCAATTTCAGAAATAATCGTTGCCGCGATTTTTTCTCCGATACCAGGGATAGATTGGATAATCTTATATTCTTCAACTTCTTTTGCGAGAGTGTCTATCTCTGACTCCAATCTAGATAGATGCTCTTTGTATTGAAGAAGCATATCAATATACATACTAAGACTCAGTAAATGACTCTGATAAAGTGTCTTTTTAAATGGATTCCGTGCTGCAGCTTGCTTAAGATCTCGAGCTTTTTCTTCTGCCCATCTTTTAGAGCGACTTTTACAGAACTCCTTAATTTTATCTGCCAATACATCTTCACTAATAGCCAGGATATCTTCTGATGCGGGAAATTCCTTTAAAACAAGCAAAGACACAACGGAATGTAAATCCCCAAAAACCCCTTTATACTCAGGGAAGATTTGATCCAGCACTGCTTGGAATTGAAGCTTGGTTTGAACGTATATCCCAGTAATATTCTCATGCTGTCTTGTGAGATTACGCAGGTTCAAGAAGCTGAATACCACGCCTTTCATAGGGTTCTAATTCCTCTTTATAGTAAAGCTCACAAAGACGATAAGCATCGATGGCATCCGTTTTAACTTTTCGTAAACTAGAGCTTTTAGCTCTGTGAGAAATCAACGGGTTTACGATGATTAATAAATAGTTATGCTGCTCCAGAAACTGAACCACTGGTGCGTGATAATGTCCTGTGGATTCTAAGATAACCGAAGGTTGAATACCGGTTTTGTCTTTGACACTTTCCAAAAACACAAGTAACTTTCCTAGACCATTAAGATCATGCTTGATACTAAAACTTTTACCGTAAGGTTTTCCCTTATCTAAAAAGGCTTGAACCTCACTTTCTCCTTTTGAAACATCCAGACCTATGACTGGATTCATTCTTAATCTCCTCCTCAAATTCAACTTGCCAGTAACCCCTATTTCCTCCTAGTAGTATCATAGCTTCGCTTGTTATACGAGATCTTTGTCCCAACCAGCCTCAAACATGTTTCTACCAGTAGGGGGTGAACGGTTTAATTGACGGGATCTAAGTCCCACGGGCAGGGACGTTCTACCCTGGCTACTGTTATAATAAGACCATATAAAAAAAGGTCAACCAGAAATATCTAGAATTCTGGTTAACCTTATAATACGAACGGGCAGGTTAATTGAAGAAGAAATGTGGTGTGGTAAAAATTAAAAGACTATTATTAGGTCTAACAATCCTTGTGTTTATTTTGTGTGGCTGTTCGAATAGTGAGCAGGTTAAAGAAATAGAGAATAAAGATAAAGCGGGTTCATTATTTATTCAAAAAGTAGAAAACGATACTTCTTCTGAAGAGTTGACTAAGGTAGTGGATGATAAGCAACTAATAGAACAGGTATTGGCTATGATAGAAGGTCTTGAAGTCAAAAAAATCAGCTCGGAAGAAACACTGGAAAAGATGAAAGCATCTAACACGTATATGTTTGTTGTTTCAGAAGGCAAGGATGTCGAATCGGGTAAAAAAGCACCGTTCGCTTTTTATGCCTTGGAAAACGGAACCTTCATTTTCCCGTACAGTGATTTTAACTCCCCGCAAGAACCCCTTATTACAGTCGAAAGGCAAAAGGGATTATTAGTTGATATTAAGCAGTTGTTTGAGCTTACATTTTGAACATTATTAAACAAACGGGGGCTTTAGTTGAATAAGAACAACACATTCAATAACAAAAAGGCTTGGGATACCCCAAGCCTTTTTTGTTGTGTTAATTGTATTGTTAATTCACTTGCTATTCAAGTTGCGAAAACGTATGTTTTTGGGGCAGTGATTTTAAGTTTTCTCCACGTTATCTGAACTACTTAGTTCTCACCCTCCTGCTTTTTTTTAATAGGCAATGCTAGCGGATGTTGTTGATAGGAAGCAAAAACTCTCACTAGTGGAAAAACGATCGAGTCGAGACCCCGGAGTGTGGTTTTTGAGGCCACTGAAAAACTTACGTTTTTTAAATTTGTACAACCAGTTTCTATAAAATGAATAATGGTTAGAAGAATTTTTACAAAAATAGGCAAATTCAGTTCAATTTTGAACAAGAAGTTGCCTATTTTTGTGTCCCTTCGTTACTCTATTTCCTTTAGAAGCGTGAGTATTCGCTTGAGATTGACGGCGAATATCGCGGTTGCCCCTTGAATTTGTATACCAAATAGACCTGAATACGAGGCTGTTTCATACCCATGTCTATGTTTCAATTCACTATTTTTCGCTTCGATTTTATAGCGGGATTTGGCTATTGCTTTAAATTCCTCGGTATTTTGAAACGCTTCTTGGTCGGTATGTTCCGTTGATTTAATCGTCACGGAATACGTTTTACTTTTTGCACCTTCTTTATAACACCCATCACGTAAAGGACAAATTTTACATTTATTGATATCAAAATAGTACTTCCACGGAGGGTTTTTCTTTTCTCCTCTGGCTTCGTATTTTTTTCTAGTGGCTAGATGGCCAGCTTTGCAGACATACATCCCTGCATCCTTATTAAAATCAAATTCCTCTTCTTTTGTCCGTCTACCATGGGTAATGAGCGGATGTAATTTAGAGACCAATGCCAATTTGCTTTCTTTTGTGTACGTAATATTCTCTTTTTCAGAATAAGCGGTATCCCCGATGACCGTTTGTATGTCCATCCCTGTTTCTTTACTTTTGTTTACTAAATCTTGCAAGTATTTCCCATCACTTTTTTCACCTGTTGTCACGATTGCCGCCGTAATCAATCTTTCATCACTCATCGCGATATGTGTTTTATAACCAAAGAAAGAAGACTCTTCACTTTTATGTCCTACACGTGCGTCGGGATCATTGGAATAGGTTAGCTGTTCGGTGTAATCCTCGATGACTTCTTTTAAGACATTTACTTTTTCCTTAACGGCAGGAATCGAAGCGATTTGTGGTTCTGCTTCCACAACCGTGAGGATCTCACGACAATACTGTAACTCATCCGAAACTTCGTTAGAAGTGGTTTTCGATGTGAATTTCTCTTTCAAAGATTCATCGAATTGATAAGCAGCTTTTCGTACATTCTTCGCTTTTTCTTGTAAAAATGCCTTTGCAGAAATCTGATTATAACGAGCTTTTGTATGGGTGGCATCTAGAATTAATGTTTTACTTTTGATGATTTCTTTTTCAAGTGCAATCTCAACCGTTTTACCAATGAGCAAGTCTAATAAACCCACATCTTGAAGACGAAGTTTACGGAATTTCGTTAATGAACTCGATTCATTCACAGCGTCTTCTGGCGCCATGTCGAGGAAGTATTTAAAGGACATGTCATATTTAGATCGTTCCACAATGTCCACGTCTGATAAATCAAAAATGGATTTCAACAATAAATATTTAAACATGCGGATTGGAGGAATAGCATTTCGCCCATTATCGAGACAATATTTTGTTTTTAATTCTTCTAGAATAAAGGAAAAGTCGACTAATTCATGAATTTGGCGAAGCATATTGTCTTTTGGCACTACGATCTCATAGATGACCATGAAGGGACTGAGTTTGAATGTTTCTTGTTTGAAATCATTTGGATACTTCCTTTTAACATTGATATCACCATTATAAAACAAATAGCGGACTTTTTTATTGGCCACCACATCCTGTGTGCGGAAGCTATTGGCGCTTGGAGACTAGATCGAAATAACTGGATAAAAAAACTTATTCTTTCTTTTCTATTGAAAAACGAGCCCGCAGATTCGCTTCTATGCCACGTATTTTAGACTGGGCGACATCTTTGGCTTCATCTTTAAAGCGAATTTGGATCAGACCGTTCTTTTTACACCGTAACTGAATGATAGTGAAAGGCAGCGACTCCAGCGGGAACAGCACGAGCTGAAAGCCCCGCAGGAACGCAGTGACGAGGAGATTGAAGCCGTGCCCGCGGAACGCGTCTGCCTGGAACGGAAATCCACAGCTTAAAAGAGAAAAATACGAATATGGGAACGATTTCGTTCCCATACTCGTATTGATGTTCCAAGGGGACTTTTTCAGTGCCCTCGTGTTTCTTCACGAGGAGGCTCGACCGCTCGTCCGCGGAAAGCGAGTTGTTTTGCTGAATGTTAAAAAATCAACATGATCAATTAACTAAGCTTTTAAATAAAATAGTATGAAAATTCGACTTCCTTGTTGATAATTATCAACTTCCTTGTTCAAAATTATCAACGCGATTTCCATAGATAGATGAATTTGGTTGTACTTTGAAATTTTCATCAAGTATAATAGGTCTAACTGATAATTGGATCGGGAGTTTACAACATAGGAGGATTTACAGTGAGCAAAACAATAAATGAAAGCATTAAGATCATCCCTTTAGGAGGAGTTGGGGAGATCGGTAAAAACATGTATATAATCGAAATTGATTCTGAAATCTTCGTTATTGACTCTGGCCTCATGTTCCCAGAAAACGAGATGTTAGGAATTGATGTGGTTATTCCGGATATTAAATACTTAGAAGATAATCGAGATCGTGTAAAAGGGATATTTCTTACACACGGACACGAAGATGCTTTAGGAGCACTTCCTTATTTAATGAGAAAGATCAAAGCGCCAGTTTATGGGACTAAATTAACCGTAGCGCTTGCAAAAGCTAGACTAAAAGAAGATTCTTTCAAAGGGAATGTGAAATTCCATACAGTTCATTCAAATTCTCGTTTGCGTTTTGAATCGGTATCTGTCACTTTCTTTAAAACAACGCATAGTATTCCGGATTCTGTTGCAGTATGCATACATACCTCCGAAGGTGCTATTGTCCATACTGGAGAATTTAAATTTGACCAATCAGCTATCGGATTGTACGAACCGGAAATTGGGAAAATGGCTCAAGTAGGAAAAGCGGGAGTGCTTTGCTTACTTTCAGACAGTACGGAAGCTGAAAGACCTGGACATACAACCTCTGAAAATGTCATTGGAACTCAACTTACGGATGCTTTCCAAGCTGTTAAGGGAAGAATAATTGTGGCAAGTTTTGCATCCAATCTAGTTCGATTGCAACAAGTTCTTGATGCGGCAAAAAAACATAAACGCAAAGTCATCCTTTTAGGAAAAAGCATCGAAAAAGTTGTCGAAATCACGAAATCTCTCGGTTATTTAGAAGTAGATGATGAAACGATCGTGCCGATGAAAGAAATTTCCTCATTAGCTGATCAAGAAATCGTCATCTTAGCATCGGGTCATCACGGAGAACCGTTTGAAGTTCTTCAAAAAATGGCGAAAAAAACACATAAACAACTTACGATTCAAGAAGGAGATACTGTCTTCATTACGGCTAGACAATCTCCAAGCAATGAAATTCTAATTTCTAGTACGATGAATTTGCTCTACCGGGTAGGAGCCAAAGTGTGGACTTCTCCGAAGAAAATGCATGTTTCGGGGCATGGGAGCCAAGAAGACCTTAAATTTATGATGAATATTATTAAACCAAAGTTCTTTATCCCTGTACAAGGGGAATATAGAATGCTCAAAGCACATGCTAAGCTTGCTGAACAAGTGGGCATTCCTAAAAATCATATCGTCATTCCTGAAAAAGGAGACGTGATTGAAATAAAAGGAGATCGTATCCGAGCAGCGAGCAAAGTACAAGCAGGTAATGTCTTGATCGATGGTATCGGTGTCGGAGATGTAGGAAACATTGTCTTAAGAGATCGTCGACTTTTGTCTAAAGATGGAATTTTCATTGTTGTCGTCACATTAAATAAAAAAGATAAAAAAATTGCTTCTGGGCCAGAAATTATTTCTAGAGGATTTGTTTATGTAAGAGAATCTGAGAAATTGTTAGAGGAAGCTGCAACGTTAATTAAAGATATTGTTGAAACAAATATGGCACGCGAAACGTTTGATTGGACAAACATCAAGCAAGATATTCGTGATCAAGTTAATTATTTCTTGTATAACAAAACAAAACGTCGTCCGATGATTCTTCCAATCATTATGGAAGTATAAGAAAGAGAAATTATTGGAATGTTAAAAGTGTCCCCAATCCTGTTCTTGATTGGGGACACTTTTTTTCGTTTTGAGATAATGAAGATCTTAAAAAGAATGAAAGGACTGTTCTTACACATACTATTAAAAAGCCGTTAGGAGTGAAGAATAAATGGATTCCTTTTTCAAGCAAGAAAATACAGAGAATGAATTAGAAGAAAAGCATGCCTCGTCTTTGTTAGAGAAGTTAAAATTACTAGGACAAACAGATGTGCCCGCTCTATCGAATGATACAAACATTCACTGTTTAACCATTATTGGTCAAATTGAAGGTCACATGCAGTTACCTCCACAAAACAAAACAACAAAATATGAGCATGTGATTCCACAAATAGTAGCAATTGAACAAAATCCAAATATAAAAGGATTACTCATTTTATTGAATACAGTAGGAGGAGATGTAGAAGCAGGACTAGCCATTTCTGAAATGCTTGCTTCACTATCAAAACCAACCGTATCCATTGTTTTAGGGGGAGGACACTCGATTGGCGTACCGATAGCGGTATCTTGTGATTATTCTTTTATAGCAGAGACCGCAACGATGACGATTCATCCCATTCGATTAACAGGAATGGTGATTGGTGTACCACAGTCCTTTGAATACTTAGATAAAATGCAAGATCGTGTCGTACAATTCGTGACAAAACACTCTGGGATTACAGAAGAGGATTTTAAAGAACTCATGTTTGCAAGAGGGAATTTAACTCGGGATATCGGAACAAATGTCATTGGGAAAGAAGCTGTCACAGTTGGGCTGATGAATGAAGTCGGTGGGGTTGGTCATGCGATGAAAAAGTTAAACCAACTTATTGAGGAAAGAGAGGTGCACTAATATGCTCTACACGATCATTTCACATGAATCGATTTTTGCGAACGGAACAGAACTAAATTTCTCCAAAGCGAAAACTGAATGGATTGAACATGAAGGAAACTGGATACAAGTCGAAAAAAATAATGATCAAAAAAAAGTTGTGCGATTAATAAGCACAAATCCGAATGATTATTTAGCTGATGAATACCAACCGGGAAGTATTTTTGAATAACATAAGTTAAATATGTGATGAATGCTGTAATTTTGTTCATTTAATCATAGCATTCATTGCTTATTTGCCGATAACACTTCAACCGAATAAAATGGTCGTCTTTTAAGAGCAAATTTGTCATGATAAAATTGATATGAATATTAAAAATATTCGAGATGTTTAACGAACCCTGTCTGACTGAAAGTATTTTAGCAGACTCGCATTTTCGAATGGGTACACCTGTGCTATAATGGGTTTGCGCAAGGGGACGAATAGTTACGAACGTATTAGATGATATTTCGAAAGTAGCAGCCGAATATAGGCTGCTTTTTCCGATCAAAAGTAAGTTTAAATGGAGTAGGTGATACCGTGTCAAAAAGGAAGAGAACGTCCAAGAAGAAGAAAAAAGCAGCATTCAAGAAGTCTCTCCAGTTTGAACTGGTAGGCCTCATAGCGATTGCCTTATCATTTGTTGGAATTTTAAAGCTCGGAGCAGTTGGGAAAGCACTTATTTATTTTTTGCGTTTTTTTATTGGAGAATGGTATATTCTTGGATTTATAGGATTAATTGCTTTAGGTGGACATTTGTTAGTTAGAAGAACGATTCCTCCTTTTTTCCATAGACGCACAATTGGAGTGTATTTAATAGTCGCGTCTCTTTTGTTATTTAACCATGTGAAATTATTTGAAAGTTTGGTAGAGTCGAATTCATTAAGAAGTCAAAGTGTGATCACGAATACTTGGGAAATTTATTGGCAAGACATGCGTGAAGGCGGGATGAATCAAGATTTAGGTGGAGGCATGATTGGAGCCGTTCTATATGCCTTATCCTTTATTTTGTTCGATACACTTGGAACAAGAATTTTGAGTGCACTGGCTGTAATCATCGGTACCATTTTAATTACTGGAAAATCACTAGGTGAAACGTTTTCAAAAATGGGCAAGTCATTCCGAACAGTCATTTCGAGCCAATTTCAGGCGTTCAAAAAAGATATAAGTGAACGAAAAGAGCGTCATCAAGAACTACCTAAGGAAAAGAACAAGAAGAAAGAAGAAAAAGTAATTGTTCCGATTGAGTCTACTGTAGAAAAACGGGAATTGAAAGAACCACTTATTTCTAATTTTGCAGAAAAAGCTTATTCAGAGCCAAGTGGTGAAGAGGTGAAAAAAAGTTCAAGCCAATCTGGAGTGACTGAACTTGAAGAATCAATGAGTGATACACCTATTTCTCCGATGACCTTTGCGGAATTGGAAAATAAAGACTACCAACTCCCTCCGTTATCGCTATTAAGTTCACCTGTGAAAACGGATCAAAGCTCTGAGTATAAGGTGATTCAAGGAAACGCTGCTAAACTAGAGCGAACTTTTGAAAGTTTTGGTGTAAAAGCACGAGTCTCACAAGTTCACTTAGGACCCGCTGTAACCAAATATGAAATACTACCCGATGTTGGAGTAAAAGTAAGCCGTATCGTTAGCCTAAGTGATGACTTAGCTTTGGCACTTGCTGCGAAGGACATTAGAATTGAAGCGCCAATTCCGGGAAAATCAGCAATCGGAATTGAAGTGCCAAATTCTGAAGTTGCGATGGTGACGCTAAGAGAAGTGATTGAAAAAGATGCGAAAGAAAAACCAGAATCCAAATTAATGATTGGTTTAGGCAGAAACATATCAGGAGAAGCCGTCACGACCGAATTGAACAAGATGCCCCATCTACTCGTTGCTGGAGCAACAGGAAGCGGGAAGAGTGTCTGTATCAACGGAATCATTACGAGTATTTTAATGAGAGCAAAGCCACATGAAGTCAAAATGATGATGATCGATCCGAAAATGGTTGAATTAAATGTTTATAATGGAGTGCCTCATTTACTGGCACCAGTAGTAACAGATGCAAAAAAAGCTTCTCAAGCATTAAAAAAAGTAGTCGGGGAAATGGAGAGAAGATATGACCATTTTTCTCATACCGGAACGCGAAATATTGAAGGATACAATGAGTTTGTCAAGAAGAAAAATAGAGAAAATAATGAGAAAAATCCACTGTTACCATTTATTGTCGTGATCGTTGATGAACTTGCAGATTTAATGATGGTGGCTTCTAATGATGTAGAGGACTCGATAATGCGTTTAGCACAAATGGCAAGGGCAGCAGGGATTCATTTAATTCTTGCTACACAGAGACCATCTGTAGATGTCATTACAGGTGTGATTAAAGCAAATATACCCTCACGTATTGCTTTCGCTGTTTCGTCTATGACGGACTCGCGGACGATCTTAGATATGGGGGGGGCAGAAAAACTATTAGGTAGAGGGGATATGCTCTTCCTTCCTGCTGGATCATCAAAACCTACTCGTGTTCAAGGTGCCTTTTTATCTGACAATGAAGTAGAAGAAATCGTCGACTTTGTGATCGGTCAGCAGAAAGCACAATATCAAGAAGAAATGATACCGGACGAAATCGCAGAATCATCTTCAGAGTCTGAAGATGAGCTCTATGATGAAGCTGTTGCTTTAATTGCAGATATGCAAACAGCATCTGTATCCATGCTTCAAAGAAGATTTCGAATTGGTTATTCCCGGGCAGCTAGACTGATCGATGAAATGGAAGCAAATGGAATTGTAGGAGCTTATGAAGGTAGTAAACCTAGAACGGTTTTAATACCAAAAACGACGGAAGAGCAATCTTCTTAATAAAATAATTCCTCTTAAAAGATCCTGATTTATTAGGGTCTTTTTCATTCGTATAATAGAAAAAGAAGCGAATAGTACACGATTAAAACCGCTTACAAAAAATGAATGTTGACACTTCTATTTTCTGGATGTAAAAATGAAAACCTTATAATAGAGCGGTTTTATTCATATGATGTTACAAATGTATTAATTTTTTTTCTGAAAAATGACAGAACTCTATTTATTTATGAAATGAAAAGTGTTATAGTATTTTCGATTAGTAGGAATGATATACATCAGAGGTCTGATGTCTCGAGAAAGATGCGGTGGTGGTTTCAATCATGTCCATAAAGTCAGATAATAGGCACTTATATTTACAGGTCATCGATCGTCTTAAAAAAGATATCGAAGCAGGAGTTTATAGAGAAAAAGAAAAACTTCCTTCTGAATTTGACCTTGCAAAACAACTTGGAGTAAGTCGTGCTACTCTTCGTGAAGCTCTTCGCATATTAGAAGAAGAAAACGCTATCATTCGCAGACATGGAGTGGGAACATTTGTCAATGCGAAGCCGCTATTCACTTCTGGTATTGAGCAGCTAAATAGCGTGAGTAACATGATCCGTCAAGCAGGAATGGAGCCCGGAACTATATTCTTAAGCTCGGTGACACAAGGACCTACAGAGGAAGATGTTAAAAGGTTTAACTGTGATCTAGATGATGAAATTGTTGTGGTAGAGCGAGTAAGAACAGCTAATGGAGAACCAGTGGTCTATTGTCTTGATAAACTTCCGGAAAAAATTTTTCCTAAAACGTTTAATCATGAAGAAGGTTCGATCTTTCGCTCTCTAGAAACGGAAAGTTTTCGTCGTATTACTCATGCTGTTACTCAAATTGAGCCGGTTGGGTATCACGAACGAATCTCACCGATTCTCGAATGCGATCCAGAAACAGCATTACTTGTTTTAAAACAACTTCATTATGATGAGAACGATGAACCAATACTCTATTCTGTGAATTATTTCAAAGCAGACAAGTTCAGTTTTCACGTATTAAGAAAACGAATTTAATCAAAACGTCTGAGCATTTCTACTAAATCAACATTTTCAATAGGGGGTAACACTTAGTGAAAAAGCGTAAATTCGGTTTAGCGCTCTCACTCGTACTTGCAGCAGGAACACTTTTAGGTGCTTGTGGCAACAACGACAAAGCAGGAGACAATTCTGGTGACGGCAAAAAAGATGATAAGTTCTCAGTAGCAATGGTAACAGATGTAGGTGGAGTAGATGATAAATCATTCAACCAATCAGCATGGGAAGGTCTTCAACAATTTGGTAAAGACAATAACATGGAAAAAGGAAGCAATGGTTTCGATTACCTTCAATCACAATCTGACGCTGATTATGCAACGAACTTAAACAAACTAGTACGTCAAAATTTCGACCTTGTTTTCGGTATTGGTTTTAATTTGAATGAAGCCATTACTGAAATTGCTAAACAACAAAAAGATGCAAAACTTGCAATTATTGACTCTGTTGTAGATCAACCAAATGTTGCAAGTATTACATTCAAAGAGAATGAAGGATCTTTCCTTGTTGGTGTTGTTGCCGGCCTTACAACTAAATCAAACAAAATCGGATTCGTCGGTGGTATGGAAGGCGAATTAATCGAGAAGTTTGAAACTGGTTTCATTGCTGGGGTTCAAGCTGTTAACCCTGATGCGAAAGTTGAAGTAAAATACGCTGGCGCGTTTGACAAAGCTGAACTTGGTAAAACAATTGCATCAAGTATGTACACTTCAGGAATCGATGTCATTTACCACGCTGCTGGAGCAACTGGTAATGGAGTATTCAATGAAGCAAAAGATTTAAAGAAAAAAGATCCAAAACGTGAAGTTTGGGTAATCGGTGTTGACAAAGACCAAGCTCCTGAAGGAGAAGTTGATGTGAATGGCGAAAAGAAAAATGTAACCCTTACTTCAATGGTTAAACGTGTTGACTTAGCTGTCCAAGACGTGTCTAAGAAAACCAAAGAAGGTAACTTCCCAGGTGGGAAAGTCATCGAATACGGTTTAGATTCAAATGGAGTTGGAATTGCTGAAACTCAAGACAATATTTCTCCAGAAGCACTTAAAGCAGTGGAAGATTGGACTGCTAAAATCAAGAGTGGCGACGTTAAAGTACCTGGCACTCGTGATGAATTAAAATCTTTTAAAGCAAACTAATAATATTTGGAAGAAGTAGGCTGCTTTAGCCTCTTCTTCTCTTTTTAAAAAGATAAAAATTTAATGGAAGAGCAAAAAATACTTTTGCTTTTCCCTTAGACTTTTACGAAACGGGGTACACCCGTTTTTCAAAACACCTGTGAAGTCTGACCTCTAACGTTTAATAGCACGGTGCCTTTATACCTTTTAATAAGGAGTGACGAATGTGGATTATGTAATCGAAATGCTTAATATTCGAAAAGAATTTCCTGGAATTGTAGCGAATGATAATATCACGCTTCAAGTTCAAAAAGGGGAAATACATGCCCTTTTAGGAGAAAATGGTGCCGGTAAATCAACTTTGATGAACGTATTATTCGGTCTGTACCAACCTGAACAAGGAGAAATAAGAGTAAATGGTCAAAAAACGAATATTTCAAATCCTAATGTTGCCAATCGACTTGGGATCGGAATGGTTCATCAACATTTTATGCTTGTTGATAATTTCACCGTGACGGAGAATATTATTTTGGGATCAGGAGCCGACTAAAGCTGGGCGCATCGATATCAAAAAAGCAGAAAATGAAGTTCGCGAAATATCAGAAAGATATGGCTTGAAAGTTGATCCGAATGCCAAAATTGGTGAAATATCTGTTGGTATGCAGCAACGTGTAGAAATTCTTAAAGACCTTGTATCGCGGAGCTGAAATTTTAATTTTTGATGAACCAACTGCAGTATTAACACCACAGGAAATTAAAGAACTTATCCAAATTTTGAAAGCGCTAATACGTGAAGGTAAATCGATTATTTTAATTACCCATAAATTGAAAGAAATTATGGAAGTATGTGATCGGGTTACAGTTATTCGAAAAGGACAAGGGATTGGGACTGTCAATGTAGCAGAGACTTCACCGGTAGAATTAGCTAGTCTCATGGTGGGAAGAGATGTCATATTTAACACGGAAAAAATCGAGGCTAATCCGCAAGAAGAAGTGTTGGTCATCAATAATTTGACTGCGAAAGACCCTCGAGGAGTCGAAGTCGTGAAAGATTTGAATTTGACTGTACGCGCGGGTGAGATTGTCGGAATTGCCGGAGTGGATGGAAATGGACAAAGTGAGTTAATTGAGTCAATTACTGGTTTAATGAAGGCTGATAGTGGTTCTATTAAACTTAAAGGCAAAGAAATTATGAATATGAAACCTCGTAAAATCACAGAATCCGGTGTGGCTCATATTCCACAAGACCGACATAAACACGGTCTCGTACTTGATTTTTCAATTGGTGAAAATATGGTTTTACAAACGTATTACCAAAAACCTTTTTCAAAAGCAGGCGTGTTAAATTTTAAAAATATCTTTGAAAAAGCTACTAGCTTAATTAAAGAATTTGATGTTCGGACACCATCTGAGTTTACATTGGCAAGAGCCTTATCTGGTGGAAATCAGCAAAAAGCAATCATTGGCCGCGAATTCGATCGAGATCCAGACTTGCTAATTGCTGCTCAACCGACTCGCGGATTGGATGTAGGCGCAATCGAATTTATTCACAAACGTTTAATCGAGCAAAGGGATAATGGAAAAGCGATTTTATTTATATCATTTGAACTAGACGAGATTTTAAATGTAAGTGATCGAATTGCTGTCATTTATGAAGGGAAAATTATTGCGATTGTCGATCCAAAGACGACAACAGAGCAAGAGCTAGGTTTGTTAATGGCAGGCTCGAAGCGAAAGGAAGCGGGGGAAGAAGCGAATGTCTAATCGATTAATAAATATACTTGTTCCGCTTATCGCTGTTATCCTAGGATTGCTTGTAGGAACCATTATTATGATTGTTAGTGGGTACAACGCAGTTGCAGGATTTCAAGCCTTATGGAATGGTGTATTCGGGAGTACTTATAATATTGGAGAAACATTAAGACAAGTGACACCGTATATTCTTTCAGGACTAGCCGTTGCTTTTGCTTTTAGAACAGGATTATTTAACATTGGAGTCGAAGGGCAACTAATTGTTGGATGGTTAGCATCTGTTTGGGTAGGAATATCATTTGATTTACCAAAAATCATTCATTTGCCTTTAGCCCTTCTTGCGGCAATTGTTGCAGGAGCACTGTGGGGATTTATACCCGGATTTTTGAAAGCCAAATTCAGAGTGCATGAGGTTATTGTGACGATTATGATGAACTACGTAGCACTGCATGTGGCTAATGCCATGATTCGTGATGTACTAACTGATAATGCTGACAGTACTGAAAAAGTAAAAGAAACCGCTTCATTGCGCTCTCCATTACTAGAGTCATTAACGGATTACTCTCGTTTACATTGGGGAATTATTATTGCAGTCATTTGCGTGTTTATTATGTGGTTCTTACTTGAAAAAACAAAAAAAGGGTATGAATTACGTGCCGTTGGGTTTAATCAAGAGGCGTCGAAATATGCGGGTATGAATGTTAATCGAAATATTATTCTTTCTATGGTTATATCAGGAGCATTCGCTGGACTTGCGGGTGCTATGGAAGGACTTGGGACATTTGAATATGCTTCCATTAAAGCGGGTTTTACCGGTGTAGGATTTGATGGAATTGCTGTAGCTTTATTAGGTGGGAATACAGCATTTGGTGTTGTTTTTGGAGCATTGCTATTTGGAGGACTTAAATATGGTGCTCTTAATATGCCAACTGCTGGAGTTCCTAATGAGCTCGTTGAAATTATCATTGCATTAATTATTTTCTTTGTCGCTTCAAGTTACATTATTCGAGTCTTTCTTGAACGCATTTCTAAAAAGGGGGTGAAATAAGTGGATTTAGTACAAATATTATCAATCATCATTCCTTCTTCATTGCTTTATGCTGCACCACTTATTTTCACAGCTCTTGGCGGCGTGTTCTCAGAACGGTCGGGTGTTGTAAACATTGGATTAGAAGGTTTAATGGTAATGGGAGCATTTTCAAGTATTGTCTTTAACATTACATTTCACGATACATTTGGAGCCGCAACACCATGGGTGGCCATTGTAGTAGCTATGGTTGTTGCGATGCTATTCTCGGTTTTACATGCCGTTGCTTCGGTTACTTTTAGAGCTGAACAAGTTATCTCAGGTGTAGCAATTAACTTTTTAGCAACTGGCTTAAGCTTGTTTTTAGTAAAAAGCTTGTATGATAAAGGACAAACGGACATGATCCAACAACGATTTTATAAAGTTGATATTCCTTTTTTGAGTGATATTCCAATCGTTGGGAAATTTCTGTTTTCAAATACCTACTATACTTCGTTTATCGCGATTATCTTTGCTTTTATCGTATGGTATGTGATCTTCCGTACACCATTCGGTTTAAGACTTCGTTCTGTTGGAGAACATCCAATGGCTGCGGATACAATGGGCGTAAATGTTGTTAAAATGAGGTACCTTGGTGTTATGATTTCTGGAGCATTAGCAGGAATTGGAGGGGCAATCTATGCACAATCCATTTCGTTAGATTTTAGTCACTCGACAATCAACGGTCAAGGATTTATGGCTTTAGCGGCTATGATTTTTGGTAAATGGCATCCGATTGGTGCTATGGGAGCAGCCATATTTTTTGGATTTGCACAAAGTATTAGTATCATTGGATCTGATATTCCATTATTAGAAAATGTACCAAACGTTTATTTGCTCATTGCACCATATGTCTTAACTATATTAGCTTTAGCAGGCTTTATTGGTCGCTCAGAGGGACCAAAAGCGAATGGAATTCCTTATATAAAGGGAAGACGTTAATAATCAGAGGAAGCAAGGCAATCATGCCTTGCTTTTTTCTGTATAAAAATAGAAAAGAGTCACAAATTTGTAATCAATAATATTGTTATGTAAACTAAGGCGTTTTCTTGTATATTTCTTAGCCATGGATGTATAGTTGATAGGTCATTACATAAGAATAAAGAAGTATGCGAGTTGCAAGAGGATATTGAAAATGAGAAGGGAGGAATGCTGATTATGTCAAACGTTCAAGAAACGATCGTTCCGATGAATGGATACAATCTGCATTTAGTCAATACAACAAAATATAAAACGACTTACCTACTTTGGAGAATGAGAAGTGAACTTAAAGAAGAAACCGTTACGTTACGTTCACTGCTTCCTCAAGTTTTGCAAAATAATAGTGCCCGTTATCCTACGACAATGGCTCTGCGTTCACACCTTGAAGAACTCTATGGTGCTGGCTTTTACGTAGACTTAGCCAAAAAAGGGAACTCACATATTATTAGCTTTGCTATGGACGTTGCAAATGAAAAATATTTGTCTTCTGACAATCGTCTTCTGAGTGAGGGTCTTACGTTTCTAAACGAGGTATTATTTAACCCAAATACAGAAAATCATTCTTTTAAAGCAGACACTGTCAAGAAAGAAAAACGAGGATTGAAGCAACGTATTGCCTCCATCTACGATGATAAAATGAGGTTTGCCAGCAATCGAATGCTTGAGGAAATGTTTAAGGAAGATGACTATCGTCTCCAATCGAATGGACTTGCTCAAAAAGTGGATGAAATTACAGAAAAATCATTATATGAATATTATCTTCAAGCGTTTGCAGAAGATGAGTTGGATTTATACATTATTGGTGATGTATCGAAGGATCAAGCGATCGAATTATGTAATGAAAAATTTCAGTTAAAAAAACGTCCTGAACTTAAGAAGTCAAACGTTTCAGCGATAAATGCTTCTAAACCCGAAATTGTGAAAGAATCACAAGAAATTAAACAGGGGAAATTAGTCATTGGTTATTTAACAGGAACAAGATTTGGTGATGAAGATTATTATGCACTTCAATTATACAATGGGCTATTTGGTGGATTCTCTCACTCAAAACTGTTTATAAATGTTCGTGAAAAAGCAAGTTTGGCTTATTATGCGGGTAGCGGTTTAGAAAGTCATAAAGGTTTACTCATTGTATCAGCTGGAATTGATGCCAAAAACTTTGATCAAGCTTTAAAAATAATCAGGGACCAGGAAATAGCCATGAAAAAAGGAGATTTTTCTGATACTGAACTAGAGCAGACCAAATCTATGCTTATTAATCAATTACTTGAATCGTATGATACAGCAAATGGTATGGCTGAGCTAATGTACCATAACGTCTTAGCTGATAAAAACGTAAATGTTGAAGCGTGGATTGAGAAACTTAAACAAGTGAAAAAGGAAGAAGTAATTGCTATAGCAGACAAAATAAAAGAAAATACGGTTTATTTTCTTTCAGGTGGGGAGGAATAACAATGAAAAAAATTGCTTTTCAACAATTAAATGAAACGCTCTATCATGAAAAAATGAATAATGGTCTTGAAGTCTATATATTGCCTAAAGAAGGCTTTAATAAAACTTTTGCTACTTTTACAACGAAATATGGTTCGATCGACAATCATTTTGTTCCTTTGAATAAAGAGAAATCAGAAATTGTTCCAGATGGTATTGCTCATTTTCTTGAACATAAATTATTTGAAAAAGAAGATGGAGACGTCTTTCAACAATTTAGTCAGCAAGGTGCGGCAGCAAATGCATTTACTTCATTCACAAGAACTGCTTATTTATTTTCAAGTACGTCTCAGGTTGACCGGAATTTAGAAACATTAATGGACTTTGTTCAAGAACCCTATTTTAGTAAAGAAACGGTAGAGAAAGAAAAAGGGATTATTGGACAAGAAATAACGATGTACGACGATAATCCAGATTGGCGTTTGTACTTTGGAACAATCGAAAATATGTATCACAATCATCCTGTGAAAATTGATATTGCTGGTACAATCGATTCGATTCATGAAATTTCGAAAGACGACCTTTACTTGTGTTACGAGACCTTCTACCATCCGAGTAACATGCTTTTGTTTGTCGTTGGGAATGTGAATCCAGATGAAGTCATGAAACAAATTAAAACGAATCAAGATGCAAAGGAATTTGCTCCAGAGCAAGCAATTGAACGTCACTTTGAAAATGAACCTGATACGGTAGCAAAGAAAGAACGAGTGATTCATATGCCGGTTCAAACTCCCAAATGTATGGTAGGCATAAAAGATTTACCAATCAAGCTTGAAAACAAAGAAAGACTTAAGCGTGAACTAGTCCTTCAACTTATGTTTGATATGTTGTTTGGAAGAAGTTCAAACGGTTATCGGGATCTTTATGATCAGGGCTTAATTGATGACTCCTTCTCCTATGACTTTACTCAAGAAAAGGGATTTGGTTTTGGATTAGCAGGAGGAGACTCAGAAGATCCGAATAAATTAGCGGAATCGATTAAAAAAATACTGCTCGGAGCGAAAGAAGGCAAAGGACTAGAAGCGACTTCTTTTGATCGTTTAATTAAAAAGAAGATTGGTTTATTCTTACGCTCTCTTAATTCTCCTGAATACATCGCTAATCAGTTTACACGTTTTGCATTTCTGAACACAAATTTGTTTGATGTTGTACCTGTTTTAGAAACCATTACGTTCGAAGATGTTGTCAAAGAAGCAAACAACTTTATCGATGTAGAGAGAATGACGGTTTGTCAGATCTCGAAATAAAAGGATGAAAAACTCGATGAATCAGAAGAAAAAGTATGCCCTTGTAACAGGTGCAAGCGGTGAAATTGGACTGCAATTGTTAACCAGCTAGTAAAGGATGGCTGGAATGTGTATGCCCATTACCATGAAAATAAAGGTCCGATTGAACACTTAATAAAATCGATTCAAACACAAGAGATATTGAAATCATTCCTTTAAAAGCGAATTTAACGAACTCAAAAGAAATAAAACAACTAGCAGACTCAATCGGACAATTAGATGCATTCGTCCATGCGGCTGGTTTTTCCAAAGTCGAGCTCATTCAAGATACTTCAGAACAAACAATTGATGATATGTGGCAGGTTCATATGAATAGTTTAATCCTGTTAACACAACGATTCCTTCCTTCTTTTTATCAACAAAAACAAGGGTCAATTGTTGTGATTTCCTCCATATGGGGTCAAACAGGTGCTTCATGCGAAGTAGTCTATTCTTCCGTTAAGGGTGCGCAAATTGCATTTGTAAAAGCGTTAAGCAAAGAAGCGGCTCCATCAAACGTTCGAGTTAACGCCATTGCTCCTGGAATAATCCAAACAAAAATGAATCGAAATTTTAATGAGGATGATCTTGACCGCTAATTAAAGAAGAAATACCAATGGGCAAAATGGGTGAAAGCGATGATGTCGCCCTCACCGTTCGTTACTTACTTTCTAATGAGTCAAAATACATGACAGGGCAAACACTTGCGGTTAATGGCGGATGGTATATGTAATAAAGTCATATATGAAAGTTCTGATAGCACTGATATTAGCGGCCATTTTTAAGTTTTCGAATAGGATTTTTTATTTATTATGATGAAACACATTCCTTTTCATGTAAAAAAAAGCGTATAAGATTCCTCCTTTTTCACACAATAAGAACGTAAGACACGTAAAAGGAGGAATTGAAATGTCTGTTTTAAACAACTGGCAGGAATGGAAAGACTTTTTAGGTAATCGTCTTGATAAGGCACAAGAAAGTGGTATGCAAAACGAAAAGGTAACAGATATCGCGTATCATGTAGGAGATTTTTTAGCAAATAAAGTTGATCCTAAAAATGAGCAACAACGTGTTTTATCTGACTTGTGGTCTGTAGCTACACCGGAAGAGCAGCACACTTTAGCAACCATGATGGTAAAACTTGTTGGAAACGATGGCAAAAACTAAAGAGGGGACTTTCCTCTCTTTTTTTTGTACATTGAATTCATTATACATATAATAAAAGTTATTCTGTTTTCTCGCTAACTTTCGACACTTTTTAGGTTTTTCTTTCTTATTAGATAAAAATCCTTTATTATAGAGTCTAGATATCAAGCAGAATCTCCCTTGCTTTTGCGAGGAATCGCAATAGAAATAGGAGGGTCACAATGGAAAAGAAAGAGTGGTACTTAGAATACGAAATTCTTATAAACCGTCCAGGACTTCTTGGGGACATGTCTTCTCTACTTGGTATGCTTTCGATTAACATCGTTACAATCAATGGTGTGGATGAAGGTTGCCGGGGTTTGCTTTTGCTTGCGAAGTGTGAGGAGCATATAAGAAGGCTCGAGTCTATCCTATTAACGATGGACACAATTAAGGTCATTAAGTTAAGAGAACCAAAGCTTCGAGATCGCTTAGCTGTTCGACATGGTCGATACATACAAAGAGATGCAGATGACAAGAAAACGTTTCGGTTTATTCGAGACGAGCTAGGATTGCTTGTTGATTTTATGGCTGAGTTATTCAAACAAGAAGGGCATAAGCTTGTAGGGATAAGAGGTATGCCAAGAGTTGGAAAAACTGAATCAATCGTTGCATCCAGCGTCTGTGCGAACAAAAAATGGCTTTTTGTTTCTTCTACCCTTCTTAAACAAACGATTCGAAATCAGCTCATTCAAGATGAATATAATGCAAATAACCTATTTATCTTAGATGGAATTGTATCGACAAGAAGGGCAAATGAACAGCATTGGCAATTAGTACGCGAAATAATGCGCATCCCTGCTGTGAAGGTGATTGAACACCCTGATGTATTTGTTCAAAACTCGGAGTACAATTTAGAAGATTTTGATTATATAATTGAGCTTCGTAATGACCAAGATGAAGAAATCACATATGAAGTCGTAAATCAACAAGACATGTTTCAAAAAGATGGGTTCGGATCAATCGATTTTTAAAAATGGTAGGTGTTATTATTGAGTGAATTAGGTGCAAAGTTAAAAGAAGCAAGAATTGCAAAAGACTATAACTTAGAAGATTTACAAGAGATGACGAAAATTCAAAAAAGGTATTTGGTCGGAATTGAAGAAGGAAACTATTCGATTATGCCTGGAAAATTTTATGTGCGTGCCTTTATAAAACAATACGCAGATGCGGTTGATCTAAATTCTGAACAGCTCTTTGAAGAATATAAAAATGAAATACCAGACGCACAACAAATTCAACTTCCTCCAGAACAGTTGTCGAGAGTAAGGACAAAAACAAGAACTTCAGAACCGTCTTCAAATGTAATGAACGTGTTGCCGAAAGTATTAGGTGTTATTGTGATCGTCGCCGTTGTTTTCGTGATTTGGTTTATTGTCCAAAAAAACGCACACAATGCAGAAGATGCTTCTCCGAAAAATAGTGCAACAAATGTTTCATTAGACGAACCGGAGAAAACAAAATCCAACGATCAAAAAGAGGATAAAACACAATCAACTTCTAAAGAAGTAGTTAAAAATGAAGATGCGAAAAAAGTAGAAACGAAAAAAGAAGACACAGCACCAGTTAAAAAAGAACAAACCCTTAAAGTTTTAGGTACTTCAGGACGAGCAACTACTTATGAATTATCAAATGTGGATGTTTTCAAATTAAGCATTTCTTCAAAAGGCAGTACATGGATTGGTGTATCGGATGAAAATGATAAATCCTTATTTCAAGGTATGTTAACGACAGGTATGGAGAAGTCATTTGATCTTTCGAACAACAAGCAAGCTTTTATTGTCGTTGGTAATGCAGCAGACACCACGATAAAAGTGAATGATAAACAACTTGAGTATAAACTTTCACCAACTGGAGAAGTTCGTCAAGATATCATTATTCAATACAAAAAGGTCCAATAGTCATCAGCATGATGGCTATTTTCCTTTAACTAGCACTTATAATCAGTATGGAGGAATAGAAATGAATTTACCGAATAAAATAACCGTTTCAAGAATTTTGTTAATTCCCATTTTCTTAATTGCTATGCTTGTTCCGTTTAATTGGGGAACTTGGCATGTAATGAATGTGAATTTACCCGTTGCTCATTTTGTAGGTGCCATGATCTTTATATTTGCATCTACAACAGATTGGATAGATGGATACTACGCACGGAAATTAAACATGGTCACAAACTTAGGTAAATTCCTTGATCCACTAGCCGATAAATTATTAGTCTCAGCTGCTTTGATTGTACTTGTTCAGTTTGATTTAGCAGCTACGTGGATCGTGATTGTCATTATTAGCCGTGAATTCGCTGTAACTGGTCTCCGGTTAGTTCTTGCAGGTGAAGGAGAAGTAGTAGCTGCAAATATGTTAGGTAAGGTCAAGACATGGGCGCAAATCGTAGCTATTTCTGCTTTATTGCTTCACAACGTTCCTTTTTCTGCTATTCACTTACCTTTCGGCACGATTACACTATGGATTGCATTGCTCTTCACGGTATGGTCTGGTTGGGACTATTTCGCAAAAAACAAAGAAGCACTTCTTCAATCCAAGTAAAAAGGATGGTCAAAGATATGGTAAATGCTGAAATTATTGCGGTTGGATCAGAGTTGTTACTTGGTCAAATCGTAAATACAAATGCTCGTTACATATCGGAACATTTAGCTGAAATTGGCATAAATGTCTATTATCATACTGTGGTTGGCGATAATCCAGATCGTTTAATTAAAGCCATTCAAATGGCTGAAAGTCGTTCTTCTTTAATCATTTTTACGGGAGGTCTCGGACCAACCAAAGATGATTTGACAAAAGAAGCGATCGCTAATCATTTAAATGAAACATTAGGAATGGATGAACATGCATTAGAAAGCATAAAGGAATACTTTCATAAAACGAATCGAATCATGAGTGAAAATAATAAGAAACAAGCCCTTGTATTAAGTGGATCGCAAGTTCTTTTTAATGAAAATGGGATGGCTCCTGGAATGTTTTATACAACTAAAACCCATTCATATATGCTTTTGCCAGGACCCCCAAAAGAAATGGAACCTATGTTTTACGATTATGGAAAACCGATGCTTTCAAAACACTATAAAAATAATGAAACTATTTTTTCAACAGTATTGCGCTTTTTTGGTATTGGAGAAGCTCAGTTAGAAACGGATATTATTGATTTAATTGAAGGACAATCCAATCCAACCATTGCTCCTTTAGCAGCTGATGGAGAAGTTACACTTCGAATAACGGCTAATGCCCAATCAGAAAATGAGGCCAAACGGCTCGTTCTTGAAAAAGAGAAGCAGATTAACGAGCGCGTTGGCGAGTTTTTTTACGGCTATAATCATACTTCCTTAATGGAAGAATTAACGAAATATTTAAAGCAAACTGAACAAACGATTGCAGTGGCTGAAAGTTTAACTGGAGGACTTTTTCAAAGTGAACTATCAAACATCGAAGGAGTAAGCAGCGTTTTTCGTGGAGGGATAGTCGCCTATTCAAACGAAGTGAAAAAAGACCTGTTGAATGTAACTCCTGAAACGATTGAACAATTCGGATCTGTCAGTAAAGAATGTGCAATGGAGATGGCTGTGAACATCCGCAAAGTGTGTAAAACGAGTTTAGGCATAAGTTTTACCGGAGTAGCAGGACCGGGAAAACTAGAAGGTAAAGAAGTTGGCACGGTTTGGATTGGGATCAGCAGAGATAATATGGAACCAAAAGCTCACTTACTTCAACTAGCAGGAGATCGGAAAAGTAACCGGTTAAGATCAGTGAAATATGGATGCTATTATCTAATCAAAGAAATGTAAGCAACGAAGTTAAATTCGTTGCTTTTTCTTTTTGGGAAATAATTTACTATTGTTGATGGTGAAGAGAGGAACAAGCTCCTAACGTCACAAAAAACGAATGGAAATTTCAAATTATCAAGTGATCGTTGAAATGGACGAGACCTATTTCCTGTACTCCGAAAAAGGACAAAGAGGGATTAAGGATAGAAAACCACGTAAACGAGGATATCCATTCAAGTCTGGCAGAAAAATTCACACAAAGGTCTTGTCTTTATCACATCCCAAATTTCAACAACTACCACCGAAGGCTTAAGGGTGGATACAACGATTTAACGGTGTTGCAACCAAGTATCTAAACAATTACCTCGCTTGGTTTCAAGTGTTAAAGAGTATTCATCATCAGCGAAATAACGTCACAATGAACGATATGATAATAAAAGAAAATTTGATTCTAAGTGTGGAAAAATATAGTTAATTTCGGTTATCTATCGTTAAACATTATTTTTTTACTAATTGGGCAGCGTAGTTGAAGAAGGAAATAAGAATGTAGTTGTGGAATTCTTTTAGAATAGAGATAGGGGGATTTTAATGTCGGTCATAATCAACACTCAAAATTGTAAAATTCGAACTGTGGTATTAGAAGATGCAGGAGCACTTTTAGAAATATCAAATTCTGTTATTTCCGAAGGCGATTATTTTATCATTGTATCTGAAGAGTTAGAAAAAAAGTCTTTAAAACAACAAAGGGAACAAATACAAGAGGTATTAAACAATGAAAATGAAAATTTAATAGTTGCAGAGATAAATGATGTGGTTATAGGTTCGATTGCGTTTCGTTCTCATAACTTAAAAAGACGATCTCACACTGGTTCTATTTCAATGTCTATAAGTGAAAATTATAGAGGTATGGGAATTGGGAAAATTCTTATTAAAGCATTGTTGGATTGGGCAGAAAACCATCCATTAATTGAAAAAGTGAGTTTAGGGGTATTCTCAACAAACCATAGGGCAATATCATTATACAAACGTATGGGATTTATTGAGGAAGGTCGTAAAGTTAAGGAATTTAAGATAAATGAAAATAAATATGTGGACGATATTCTTATGTACAAATTCGTTTAATAATCGTTATAGTGTGTAATATACTGTACTAGAAGTAACGGAATCGTTCGTTTCAATAAGATAATCACGCAAAATAAATTTCTAATTATATGGAAGTTTATTTTTTTGTAAAAATCAACATGATCATTTTACTAAGCCTTTAGAAGCAAAGAAGGTATTCATTTTTCACACTGTTTTTTTGGATCTAGGCTTCAAACGCCAATTGCTTCCGGACAATGGGGTATGTGGGGAAATTATTACTACTGAACGGACCAATTACGCATTTCTTATTAGGATTGATTAGGAACTCCAATTGAATTTTTGATCTCAAAATGCATTTCAATAAAAATTTCGAAATCAATTTTTCATATAAAATTCAATTTTTGTCTAAAATTGATCGAATAAAATTCAATTTTCTTTTAGTTGAAAATTAAATAGTTGAATAAAAAAGGCATATGAAAAAAACGAACATTCATTCGATGTTTTGCTTGTTAAAATCGAAAAAAGCGTATATAGTAAAGAGAGTAATTTAAACATAAAGATATTAAATTTTGAATAAGCAAGTTGTTTACTATAGAGGAGGAATTTTGAATGGGTGATCGTCAAGCAGCATTAGATATGGCTCTTAAGCAAATCGAAAAGCAATTTGGTAAAGGGTCAATTATGAAATTAGGAGAAACAACGAATCAGAGAGTTGCTACTTCACCAAGTGGTTCGCTAGCTCTTGATGCAGCATTAGGAGTTGGCGGATACCCTCGAGGTCGTATTATTGAAATATATGGACCAGAAAGTTCTGGTAAAACGACCGTTGCTCTTCATGCCATTGCAGAAATTCAAGCTACTGGTGGTACTGCAGCTTTCATTGATGCAGAGCACGCACTTGATCCTGCTTATGCAAAAAACCTTGGCGTCAATATCGACGAACTATTATTATCACAACCTGATACTGGTGAACAAGCTCTTGAAATCGCTGAAGCATTAGTAAGAAGTGGAGCTGTTGATATTCTAGTCATTGATTCTGTTGCTGCTTTAGTACCAAAAGCTGAAATTGAGGGTGAAATGGGTGACGCGCATGTTGGCTTACAAGCACGTCTAATGTCTCAAGCTCTTCGTAAATTATCAGGCGCCATTAATAAATCAAATATTATTGCTATTTTCATTAACCAAATTCGTGAAAAAGTTGGCGTAATGTTTGGAAATCCAGAAGTTACACCAGGTGGTCGTGCTTTGAAATTCTATTCTTCTGTTCGTTTAGAAGTACGTCGTGCAGAAACATTAAAGCAAGGAAACGAAATGGTTGGGAATAAAACGCGGATTAAAGTCGTAAAGAACAAAGTTGCTCCTCCTTTTAGAGTGGCTGAAGTTGACTTAATGTATGGTCTTGGGATCTCTCGCGAAGGAGAAATCATTGATCTAGGTTCTGAAGAAGACATCGTTCAAAAGAGTGGATCGTGGTACTCTTACAATGGCGAGAGACTGGGGCAAGGTCGCGAAAATGCCAAGATTTTCTTGAAAGAAAATCCGGAATTGCGTTACGAAATTATGATGAAAATAAGAGAACGCTACGGATTGTCTGATGGTCCTGTAGAAGTTGAAGGTCATCCTGTAGACGAAGATGAATTTGAATTAAAAGAAGATTAATATATCGGACCGGGTGAAGATAAATAAGCCCGGTCTTTTTGTTTATTTGATAGATAGGTAATAAACTTTTTACTAGGGATGAAACACAATGTAGACACGTACTTGACAATAATTTTTCACAGACTTACAATAAAAATGTATATCTTTTAAATTTTTTCAAAAGTTATTATTCCTAGAGCAGTATATTGAGAATTCGTACAATGTACTAGCCCACATGTTAAAAGCATGGGACAAGTTTATAGCAAGGGGAGGTGAAAATATGGATGCCATTACAATCATCTCCATTTTGCTTGGCCTAATCGTTGGTGTAGTTGTTGGATACTTTATTTGTAAATCCATTGTCGAAGCAAGAATTGCAGGAGCAAGAGGAACTGCAGAGCAGATTTTAGAAGATGCTAAGCGACAAGCGGACGCTCTGAAGAAGGAAGCTTTACTTGAGGCAAAGGACGAAATTCACAAACTTCGTACAGATACTGAGCAAGATCTTCGAGAACGAAGAAATGAATTGCAAAAACAGGAAAATCGTTTAATGCAAAAAGAAGAAAACCTCGATCGTAAAGATGAAACGTTGGATAAACGTGAATCAATGCTTGAGAAGAAAGAGGATTCTTTAGCTCAAAGACAACAACATATTGAAGAGACGGAAAGCAAAGTGGACGAGATGGTACGGTTGCAGCAAGTTGAATTAGAACGTATCTCAAGTCTTACACGCGAAGAAGCTAAATCCATCATTCTTGATAATTTAGAAAATGAGCTTGCACATGATATCGCGGTACAAGTAAAAGAAAGCGAAAATCGTGTGAAAGAAGAAGCGGATAAAAAAGCGAAAGATATTCTTTCGTTGGCGATACAACGTTGTGCAGCAGAACATGTAGCTGAAACGACAGTATCAGTCGTAACGCTTCCGAATGACGAAATGAAAGGCCGAATTATTGGTCGAGAAGGACGTAACATTCGAACATTAGAAACGTTAACAGGAATCGACTTAATTATTGATGATACGCCAGAGGCAGTTATCTTATCTGGTTTTGATCCAATTCGTCGTGAAACAGCTAGAATTGCACTCGAAAAACTTGTTCAAGATGGTCGAATACATCCGGCTCGCATTGAAGAAATGGTCGACAAAGCAAGACGGGAAGTAGACGAACATATTCGAGAAGTTGGAGAACAAACCACTTTCGAAGTTGGTGTTCATGGACTTCACCCAGATTTAATTAAAATTTTGGGTCGTCTAAAATATCGTACAAGTTATGGTCAAAATGTTTTAAAACATTCGATCGAAGTTGCTTACCTTTCAGGATTATTAGCAGCTGAACTAGGTGAGGATGAGACGTTGGCGAGAAGAGCTGGATTGCTTCATGATATTGGGAAAGCAGTTGATCATGAAGTGGAAGGTAGCCATGTGGAAATCGGTGTGGAATTAGCTACTAAATATAAAGAAAATTCGGTAGTCATTAATAGTATTGCATCGCATCATGGTGATACAGAACCGACTTCTATTATTGCAGTTTTAGTAGCAGCAGCAGATGCATTGTCGGCTGCTAGACCAGGAGCTCGTAGTGAGACTCTTGAAAACTATATTCGTCGACTTGAGAAGTTAGAAGAAATCTCTGAATCTTATGAAGGTGTAGAGAAATCATTCGCTATTCAAGCTGGACGCGAAGTTCGGATTATGGTCCGTCCTGAGCACATTGATGATTTACAAGCTCATCGTTTAGCTCGCGATATTCGAAAGCGAATTGAAGATGAACTAGATTATCCAGGTCATATTAAAGTAACTGTCATTCGGGAAACTAGAGCAGTTGAATATGCAAAATAGAGCGATGTGTGCAAACACATCGCTTTTCCTATGGATTGAAAAGAACAGAGCATGTTAATCAATGAATGCGATATGATACAATGGAGTGTATTGTTAAGAGAAAGTTGAAATAGAAAGGAACGAATTATGAAGATATTATTTGTTGGAGATGTAGTTGGTTCTCCTGGACGAGATATGATACAAGACTATTTACCTCGATTAAAAGCCAAACATAAACCACAAGTTACGATTGTAAATGGTGAAAATGCAGCTGGAGGAAGAGGAATAACGGAAAAAATCTATCGTCAGTTTCTTGAGAAAGGGGCGAATATCGTTACACTCGGGAACCACTCTTGGGATAATAAAGACATTTTCGAATTTATTGATGATGCCAAATCTTTAGTAAGACCAGCGAATTATCCTCAAAGCTCTCCTGGAGTTGGCCTTGTATTTCAAAAAGTTAATCACTTGGAGATAGCTGTTATCAGCATACAAGGGCGTACTTTTATGCCAGCTCTCGATTGTCCTTTCGAGACTGTAAATCGATTAGTGGAAGAAGCAAGAGAAAGAACACCCATTATTTTTGTGGATTTTCATGCAGAAGCTACAAGTGAGAAACAAGCGATGGGCTGGTATTTGGATGGGGACGTAACCGCAGTTGTTGGAACGCATACCCACGTTCAAACATCCGATAATCGCGTATTGCCAGGTGGAACGGCTTATTTAAGTGATGTTGGAATGACAGGTCCATATGACGGAGTTTTAGGAATGGAAAAAGAGGCGGTAATTCGTAAATTTATTACAGCCATGCCTACTCGATTTGAAGTGCCAACCGATGGAAGAAAAACTTTAAGCGCGTGCTTAATTCATGTGGATGAAAAAACGGGTAAAGCTAAATCGATTGACCGAATTTTAATAAATGATGATCACCCTTTTATGATCGATTAATATGAATTTTTAGTTTCATTATGCTTTCCTTCTTAAAGGTCTATTCCTCTTGCTGAATGAATATCATGAGAGTGAAAATCCATTTATCTTAACTGTTCCTTAATTAGGACAGACGGTATTGGAAAGACGAGGAGGAGCCAGCAATGGACATATTAAAGGTATCTGCCAAATCAAATCCCAATTCTGTAGCTGGGGCACTGGCGGGCGTACTTCGAGAACGAGGTAACGCTGAAATTCAAGCAGTAGGGGCAGGTGCCCTAAATCAAGCAGTTAAAGCAGTAGCGATTGCCCGAGGGTTTGTTGCACCTAGTGGAGTAGATTTAATATGTGTACCTGCATTTACGGACATTTTAATCGAAGGTGAAGAGCGTACAGCGATGAAACTGATCGTAGAACCAAGATAAATAAAGGCGAATCGGCGATTAAGCTGATTCGCCTTTATTTACGCTATCTTGTCATCCTTAATTACGCTAAACTTATTAGAAATACAATTCATCTAACAAAATGGAGAATGGAGAGATCAAATGATTTTTGATGCTCACTGCGATGTTTTATATAAACTTCAACTGGACAGAAATAGGTCGTTTGATGATGGAACCTATTTACATACAACGTCATCCTTCTTAAGAGAAACAGGAGCACGTGTCCAATGCTTTGCTCTATTTGTAGATCCAACAACAAAACCTAGTCAACGCTTTCAAACCGTATTAGAAATGATCAATCTCTTTCATAGTAAAGTGATTGAATCATCTCCATTGATAAAATTAATTAAAAATCGTCAAGATTTAGATGGATTAAATGTGGGTCAAATCGGAGCGGTATTAACACTAGAGGGAATTGAAGGGATTGAGGAAGATTTTGAAAAGCTCTCGATTCTATATCATTTGGGGGTGCGATCGGTTGGTTTAACTTGGAACGATGCGAATGCAGCAGCAGACGGGGCTTTAGAACCTAGAAAAGGAGGATTAACTCTTTTTGGCAAAAAAATGGTCCGAAAATTAAATGAAAAAGGGATGTGGATCGATGTCTCTCATTTAAGTGAACCGGCATTTTGGGACGTCATGGAATGTGCTCACTTTCCAGTTGCTACGCACTCGAATGTTTTTGAACTTTGTCGTCACCCCCGAAATTTAAAAAATGAACAAATTAAAGCACTTATTGAAAAAAACGGAGTAATTGGAATCACTTTCGTACCGGACTTTCTTTGTGAAAACGGAAAATCTAGTATTCTGGACGTTTTAAAACACCTTGAAAAGGTTTGCGAATTAGGTGGCGAAAATCACGTAGGATTTGGATCTGATTTTGACGGAATAAGTATTACACCAAAAGGATTAAGCGATTTTAGAGGATACAATCAATTGAGAAATGAGTTATTAAAAAAATATTCGGCAACTCAAGTGGAAAATTTTCTTTATAAAAATTTCGCTACTCGATTTCCATTAGGAACCTAGACATGAACAAGTTCGTAATTGAATATTCTGCTATTCGCTATAAAATTGACACAAAGTTAACACTCATCTTGAACGTATCGGTTGTCTAGGGGGATAAAAAGTTCTATACTAAAGTGATGTGTAGGAAATGAATGAAATCCTTTTAATAGAAGGCTTTGTTAAATGATCATGTTGATTTTTCAACATTCAGCAAAACAACTCGCTTTCCGCGGACGAACGGTCGAGCCTAATCCGACAAACAGGATGTTTAGCGCAATCGTTGCAACAGGAAGATGCGTACTTAGACTGTGATCCTCTGGTTTTCACTAGTCTCAAGAACACATCGCTTCCACATTCCGTTCAGTCTCGTTTCAATCAGAAGCACGTACAAATTTTTTACGCAAGTTTTCCAGTGGCCACACTACGGAGTCTCGACTCGCTCGTTTTTCGGCAGGAGTCTCATTGATTTTGCTTCCAATCAACAACATCCGCTAACATAGCCTAATGGAAAGATAATGGATCAAGCCTTCCATTCATTAAATAATGGTGAAGCTGAATGACTAAAGATAATTTGATTGAAGACACAGGCAAAGAAGAAAGGGGTTACACAATGAATGAAAAACAACGACTTGAGGGTCAGCAAGTGACAACAAATTTTTCTGAAAAATCATCAGAAAAGGATTACAGTCAATACTTTCAAGCAGTCTATATGCCACCATCATTAAAAGACGCAAAAAAACGTGGGAAAGAATCTGTACAATATCACGATGATTTTGCTTTATCTCCGGAATTTAAAGGCATGGGTACAGGAAAAAAATTCTATATTCGTACATATGGTTGTCAAATGAATGAGCATGACACAGAAGTCATGGCGGGTCTCTTTATCGCATTAGGGTACGAATCCACAAATACAACTGAAGATGCAGATGTCATCTTACTAAACACATGTGCAATTCGGGAAAATGCTGAAAATAAAGTTTTTGGAGAGATTGGCCATCTTAAGCCATTAAAGCTTGAAAAACCGGATTTAATTATTGGAGTTTGCGGCTGTATGTCACAAGAAGAATCAGTCGTAAACAAAATCATGAAGACTCATCCATTTATTGACATGATCTTTGGTACACATAATATTCATCGCCTCCCTCAAATTTTAAAAGAAGCTTATATGTCAAAAGAAATGGTCATAGAAGTATGGTCAAAAGAAGGCGACGTTATTGAGAATCTTCCAAAAGTAAGAAAAGGGAAAATTAAGGCTTGGGTAAATATCATGTATGGATGTGATAAATTTTGTACGTATTGCATTGTTCCTTATACAAGAGGAAAAGAGAGAAGTAGACGTCCAGAAGAAATTATCCAAGAGGTGCGTCAATTAGCAGCACATGGCTATAAAGATATCACGTTGCTCGGTCAAAATGTAAATGCATATGGAAAAGACTTTGATGATCTTTCGTATGGATTAGGCGATTTAATGGATGAGTTACGGAAGATTGATATTCCGCGTGTCCGATTTACAACGAGTCACCCTCGTGATTTTGACGACCATTTAATCGAAGTTTTAGCTCAAAAAGGAAATTTGGTTGAACACATTCATCTACCTGTTCAATCTGGTTCGACTGAAGTATTAAAATTAATGGCAAGAAAATACTCGAGAGAAGCCTATTTAGAACTTGTACGCAAAATTAGAGTAGCCATTCCAGATGTCGCTCTGACAACCGATATTATTGTCGGGTTCCCGAATGAAACAGAAGAACAGTTTGAAGATACAATGTCTTTATTTAGAGAAGTGGGCTTTGAAGCAGCTTACACATATATTTACTCACCACGTGATGGCACGCCTGCAGCTAGAATGGAAGACAATGTCCCAATGGAAGTCAAAAAAGAGAGACTTCAACGTTTAAATGAACTTGTAAACGAATATTCTTCGCTGGCGTTGAAAAAAAGTGAAGGTGAAATTGTTGAAGTGTTAGTTGAGGGAGAAAGTAAGAGAAATCCCGACGTCTTATCTGGTTACACAAGAAAAAATAAACTCGTGAATTTCCGTGCTCCTAAATCAATGATTGGTCAATTGGTAAAAGTGAAAATTATCGCATCTAAATCATGGACGCTTGATGGAGAATTAGTGGAAGAAAAAGACACTGCAGAGGTGAATGTATAATGACGAAGATAACGAAAGATGAAATTATGGAACGAGCAAGAGAATTAGGAAGAATGATTGCCGAGACTGAAGAAGTTGACTTCTTTAAACGAGCAGAAGCTCAAATAAACGAAAATCAAAAAGTGAGAGAAAAAATTGCTTCTGTGAAAAGTTTGCAAAAACAAGCCGTCAATTTCCAACATTATGGGAAAACTGAAGCATTAAAAATGGTTGAAGCGAAAATTGAAAAAGTTGAAAATGACTTAGATGAAATTCCGATTGTTCAAGAATTTAAACAATCACAGGTGGATGTAAATGATTTGCTCCAAATCGTAGCGTCTACTATTTCTCATACCGTTACGGATCATATTATTGAAGAAACAGGTGGAGACCTTCTACGAGGAGAAACTGGTTCTAAAATTCAAAATAGCGGCGGAAATAGCTGTCATTAATTCATCAGAAAAAGGTAGATCCGGGAAACCGGCATCTATTTTTTTTTTGCCTTTTTTCATTCCTTTTTATCTTATAGCACACTAGTCTAGACTCGTGCATAGGATGAATGGAAAATGAAAGAGGAGGTACGCTCGTATGGCAGAATATAGAGAGATTATTACTAAGTCTGTTGTTGCAAAAGGACGTAAGTTCACAAAGTCACATCATACGATAGCTCCGCCACATCAACCATCCAGTATTTTAGGTTGCTGGATCATAAATCATGTGTACGAAGCGAAGAAGATAGACAAAAAGGTAGAAGTAACAGGTTCATTTGATATTAACTTATGGTATTCTCATCACAACAATACGAAGACTTCAGTGGTTACAGAAAGAATCGAATACAAAGATTATATTAAACTGAAATATCGTGATGAAAACTGTTTTGATGATCATGAAGTGACTGCAAGAGTTTTACAACAACCGAATTGTCTAGAAGCCACGATCTCAGATTGTGGAAAAAAAGTAATCGTTCAAGCGGAAAGAGAATTTTTGGTTGAGGTGCTAGGAGAGACAAAAATTTGTGTGTTAATTCATCCTGATGGCTGTGGAGAAGATGAATGGGATTGTTTTGTAGATGAAGAGGATCTAGACGAAATTGACCCAAATTTCTTGAATGAAAAAGAACATCATCGTCCACAATAAGGATAAGAATTTGATTAAATGATCAACCAAAGGAACACTCAGAGAAAAATTGAGTGGCCTTTTTTTTATGCTAAAATATGAATAAGGATCAAGGTGTTCTCAGCAACTTGCTCACTCAGTCAAAGGAGGCTATGGAATGAATTATTCATGGATTGGACTAGATCATATACAAATTGCCATTCCGGTTGGTAGTGAAGAGGTGGCAAAAGCGTTTTATGATGACGTTATCGGCATGAACGAAATGCCTAAACCGGAATCACTAAAAGGCAGAGGGGGGTGCTGGTTTCATTGTGGACAACATGAAATTCACCTCGGAGTAGAGGATCCTTTTACTCCTGCAAAGAAGGCTCATCCTGGTATTATTGTTAAAAATTTAGAGGCATTAAAGTCAAAGCTACAAAAATTAAACCTCGAACTGTTTGAAGCAGAACCAATCGAAGGTCGATCACGCTTTCATGTATTAGATCCATTTGGTAACCGATTGGAGTTTTTGGAGTTTCACAAATCGATACTTTAATAAAGAGGGCAAAAAAAGCTTATTTCCCCAAATTCAGGAGAAGAGCTTTTTTCGATCAAATGGATGAGTAGGAAAAGCGAATTCACGGTGATGATGTTATACTATAATCAAAGAACGGACTGAAAGGATTTTGAGCAAATGACACAATATACACCGATGATTCAACAATACTTACGCGTAAAAGCGGACCAACAGGACGCTTTTTTATTTTTTAGATTAGGTGATTTTTATGAAATGTTTTTTGAAGATGCGATTAAAGCCTCTCAAGTTCTTGAAATTACTCTTACTAGCCGTGAAGGTGGGAGTACAGAGAAAATTCCGATGTGTGGAGTGCCTTATCATGCAGCACCTAATTACATAGAGCAATTAATCAACAAAGGATACAAGGTAGCTATTTGTGAACAAGTCGAAGATCCTAAAACAGCAAAAGGCGTTGTGAAGCGAGAAGTCGTTCAAGTGATTACGCCAGGAACGGTTATGGATTCTAAATCGGTTGTAGATAAAGAAAACAATTATTTAGCAGCGATTGAACCTTTTGAAAATGGATCATTCGGATTTGCATTCATAGACCTATCAACGGGAGAATTAAAAGGAACCATCATTGATTCTTCGATAGACACTGTATGGAGTGAACTTTCTGTTCTTAGTGCTAAAGAGGTAGTACTCCCTCTAGAAACGGATCCACAATGGGAGAAAGAGCTTAAAAACCGTTCGGTCGTTACGATTTCCTATGAAGAGCAAAAAGAAATAAGTGATGTGTTTCTAGATTTAATCGGTCATCTTGAAAATTCATTTTTAAAACAAACCATTTCCCGCCTTCTTCACTATGTTTTTTCATCTCAAAAGAGAAGTCTGGACCACCTTCAGAAAGCGGAAACTTATGAAATTAGTCAATATATGAAATTGGATTTCTATTCGAAAAGAAATTTAGAATTAACAGAGTCCATAAGAGGAAACGGAAAAAAAGGAACGCTGCTTTGGCTTTTGGATGAAACCGTTACAGCAATGGGAGGTAGATTACTTAAATCATGGCTTGATCGACCTTTACTTAGTACAACTGAAATTCATAAAAGGCAAACATGGGTAGCACTTTTTTTAGAACATTATTTCTCAAGAGAAGACCTAAAAGAAAAATTAAAAGAAGTTTATGATTTGGAAAGGCTCGCTGGCAGAGTGGCGTTTGGGAATGTAAATGCACGTGATTTAATACAGTTAAAAAAATCACTTCAACAAATTCCTCTCATTCAACAAGAGTTAGCGAAGATGAACCACCCCTTTCCGAATCGATTGTTACAAAACCTTGATGCATGCCCTCAATTATTGACTCTTTTGGATCAATCAATTGTTGAACAACCACCTTTATCGATAAAAGAAGGGAACATGATTAAGGATGGATTTAATGAAATGCTTGACCAATACAAAGATGCCAGTAGAAACGGGAAAAAATGGATTGCCGAGCTTGAGCAGCAAGAGAAGCTAAGAACAGGGATCAAGTCGTTGAAAATAGGTTACAATCGTGTTTTTGGGTATTATATTGAAATCACAAAAGCTAATTTAATTCATCTAAATGAAGAACGGTATGATCGTAAACAAACCCTCGCAAATGCAGAACGATTTATTACACCTGAATTAAAGGAAAAAGAAGCACTCATTCTTGAAGCAGAAGAAAAAAGCGTGGACTTGGAGTATGAATTGTTTACTACCATACGGGAGGAAGTAAAAAATTACATTCCACGATTACAAATGCTAGCAAAAAAAATTAGTGAATTAGACGTTTTACAATGCTTCGCCACCGTTAGTGAAAAGCGGCACTACAGTCGCCCAGAACTAACGGATCGTCAATCACTCGTCATACATGAGGGACGACATCCGGTTGTTGAAAAAGTTATGGGGTCACAAGATTATGTGCCAAATGATGCAAATATGAGCTTAGATGAACAAATATTATTAATTACAGGACCGAATATGTCCGGGAAGAGTACTTACATGAGACAAGTGGCACTAACAGCCATACTGACACAAGTCGGTTGTTATGTCCCTGCTGAAAAAGCTGTTTTACCTATCTTTGATCAAATTTTCACCCGGATTGGTGCGGCAGACGACTTAATTTCTGGTCAAAGTACATTTATGGTGGAAATGCTTGAAGCAAAAAATGCCCTTGTAAATGCCACAGCAAACAGCCTTATTCTGTTTGATGAAATTGGTCGAGGTACTTCAACATACGATGGAATGGCACTTGCTCAAGCCATGATGGAATATATTCATGATAAAATTGGGGCGTTAACTTTATTTTCTACTCATTACCATGAGCTTACATCTCTTGAAAGCTCATTATCCCATTTAGTCAATATCCATGTCCGGGCAGTCGAACAAAATGGAAAAGTCGTTTTTCTTCACAAAATAAAAGAAGGTCCAGCTGATAAAAGCTATGGTATCCATGTAGCAGAATTAGCTGAGTTACCACAAGAAGTCATAAAGAGAGCCACTGTTATTTTATCTGAATTAGAAGATCAATCAGATCGTATTCAGGAAGAAGGAAAATCACGATCAAATTTCGTTGAATCAAATGAACAAGCTCAACTTTCTTTTTTCGTTCAAGAAGATCAACAAGAAAAAGCTAAAGGATTACCATCGGTTCCTTCGAATGAAAAGAAAATCATTCAAGAATTACAATCATTGGAATTACTTTCAATGTCACCACTTCAAGCCATGAATATTCTCTACGAACTTCAACAAAAACTAAAGTCAAAAAAGCATAGCAACACAAGTAGTAATGAAAGCTAAAATTCGTTAATAGCATAAAAGAAGGTGAAAAAATTGGGGAAAATCATCCAACTTGATGAGGCTCTTTCTAACCAAATTGCTGCAGGTGAAGTGGTTGAGCGCCCCGCCTCTGTGGTTAAAGAGTTAGTTGAAAACAGCATTGATGCCAACAGCACGAGAATTGAAATTGACTTAGAGGAAGCGGGCTTAGCTTCGATTCGTATACTAGATAATGGAGATGGAATGTCTTCAGAGGATGCAAAAATGGCTTTTAAAAGGCATGCTACGAGCAAAATTAAAGACGAGAATGACTTGTTTCGTATTCGCACATTGGGCTTTAGAGGAGAAGCTTTGCCAAGTATTGCTTCCGTTTCAAAGCTATCAATGAAAACGAGCGATGGTGTGAATGAAGGCTGCGAAATTCAGATTGAAGGTGGACGACTTGTGTCTGAAGGACCTGCTCCGTTAAGAAAAGGGACGGACTTAGTTATTCAAGATTTGTTTTACAACACACCTGCGAGATTAAAGTACATGAAAACGATCCATACTGAGCTAGGCAATATTACAGATATGGTAAACCGTCTTGCTTTAGCTCATCCAAATGTTTCGTTTTTATTAAGACAAACAGGGAAGACTGTGCTCCAAACGAGTGGGAATGGCCATGTTGATCAAGTTTTAGCTTCCATCTATGGCACGAGTATGGTGAAATCAATGATTCAACTATCAGCTCAATCCTTGGACTTCACTATACATGCTTACATTACCCTTCCAGAGGTCACCAGAGCTTCTAGAAACTATCTTTCAACGATGGTCAATGGAAGGTTTATCAAAAATTACCCCCTTGTTAAAGCGATTCAAGAGGGTTATCACACCTTATTGCCTATCGGTCGTTTTCCGATCGGACTTTTTATGATCGAAATGGATCCGATCTTAGTTGACGTAAATGTTCATCCTTCTAAAATGGAGGTAAGATTCAGCAAGGAGAAAGAACTGAATCAATTTATGGCAACTACCATTCGTGATGCTTTTAAGGAGAAGACACTCATTCCATCCGGCTATGCTACACCTGCCATTAAGAAAGCTTCTTCTGAACAGTCATCTTTTGATATGGAGCCTGAATGGACTTCGAATAAAACGAATTTTCGTTTGGACCGACAATCTAACGAAGTGGATTTCGTAAAAGAACCATTAAATGAAAAACAAGAAAATGTTGAACCTGAAAAAAACAAAGCGTATTTTGAGATAGACAACAATAAAGATCTGATTCCTGTAAATGAAGAGGAAATGACTGTCCCTTACAACGAAATGAGATCCAATGAAAAAACGAAAAGAGTGCCTCCTCTTTATCCGATTGGTCAAATGCATGGCACATATATTTTTGCTCAAAATGAACAGGGGCTTTATATGATTGACCAACATGCAGCCCAAGAGCGGATTAAGTATGAATTCTTTAAAGAAAAGGTTGGAAATGTCGAAAGAGAACTCCAAGAGTTGCTTGTTCCGATCACTCTTGAATTTACAGCTGATCAAGCAATGAAAATAAAAGAATACGCTCAAGAATTAGAAACAGTTGGTGTTTTTCTTGAAGAGTTTGGCAGTCATTCCTTCCTTGTTCGTTCTCACCCTCAATGGTTACCAAAAGGTGAAGAATCAGAAGTGATTGAAGAGATGATTGAACAACTGCTCTCGATGAAGCGAGTGGATGTTGCTAAGTTGCGGGAAGAAGCGGCGATTATGATGAGTTGTAAAGGGTCCATAAAAGCGAATCGCCATTTAAGGAATGATGAAATCCAAGCCCTTTTAAACACACTAAGAGAGACAAATGATCCATTTACCTGCCCGCATGGTCGTCCAATTATGATTCAATATTCAACGTACGAGTTAGAAAAGCTATTTAAAAGAATCCAATGAGATCGAATAGAATTTTAGTTCAGTACGATAAAAAAGTCACACACATCCTAATAATAGGATCATGTGTGACTTTTTTTATGAGGAATAGGAGACAAATGACCTTTGAGTTTTTATACTTTGGATAAATAGTAAAACATAATAAGTGTCATTATGTTTTGAATAGGCATCTTTGTGATAATAGTGATAATACATGAAAGAAGAAAAAAAGGAATAATAACATACTAAACCGAATTCTTAATGTTTGATCATGACGATCGCAATTTAAACGAGAAAGGAAGAAAAATGGTGGAAAAATACATATTGTCCTTAGATCAAGGAACCACAAGTTCAAGAGCCATTCTCTTTAATAAAAAAGGAGAAACTGTACATACTGCACAAAAAGAATTTAAACAGTATTTCCCTAAACCTGGCTGGGTTGAACATAATGCAAATGAAATTTGGGGTTCGGTTTTATCCGTCATTGCAAGCGTATTATCCGAATCAGATATTAAACCTTCTCAAATTGCAGGGATTGGGATTACTAACCAACGCGAAACTACGGTTGTCTGGGAGAAGAATTCTGGAAAACCAATTTACAATGCCATTGTATGGCAATCGCGCCAAACAGCTGACATTTGTGAGCAATTAAAAAAAGATGGCCACACAGATCATGTTCGTGATAAAACCGGTCTTCTTATTGATGCTTATTTCTCAGGGACAAAGGTGAAATGGATTCTTGATCATGTGAAAGGGGCAAGAGAAAAAGCGGAAAAAGGAGAATTACTATTTGGGACCATGGATACGTGGATCATTTGGAAACTTTCTGGTGGTGCTGCACATGTAACCGATTATTCAAATGCTTCTCGAACAATGATGTATAATATTTTCGATTTAAAATGGGATCAGGAATTATTAGATTTGTTAAATGTACCAAAATCGATGCTTCCACAAGTTCGTCCATCATCTGAAGTTTATGCTAAAACAGTTCCTTATCACTTTTTAGGACAAGAAGTTCCGATCGCAGGCGTGGCTGGGGATCAGCAAGCAGCTTTATTTGGACAAGCATGTTTTGAAAAAGGATTGGCAAAAAATACGTATGGAACGGGCTGTTTTATGTTGATGAATACAGGGGAAGAGGCAGTGAAATCAAAAAATGGATTGTTAACGACGATCGCTTGGGGAATCGATGGGAAGGTCGAATATGCATTAGAAGGAAGTATTTTTGTCGCAGGTTCAGCCATTCAATGGTTAAGAGATGGCCTTCGAATGATTAAAAAAGCAGAGGATTCCGAAGCGTATGCCATTAAAGTAGATTCAACTGATGGTGTGTATGTAGTCCCGGCTTTCGTTGGTCTTGGAACGCCTTATTGGGATAGTGAAGTGAGAGGTTCTGTTTTTGGTTTAACACGTGGAACGACGAAAGAACATTTCATCCGTGCTACACTTGAATCGCTTGCCTACCAAACCAAAGACGTGCTTACAGCAATGGAAGAGGACTCTGGGATCTCCGTGAAAACCTTAAGAGTGGATGGTGGGGTAGTCAAAAATAACTTCTTAATGCAATTTCAAAGCGATCTATTGAATGTACCAGTCGAACGTCCTGAAATTAATGAAACAACAGCTTTAGGTGCTGCATACCTTGCTGGTTTAGCGGTAGGCTATTGGAAAGACCGATCTGAGATTTCGAAAAATTGGAAACTTGATAAACAATTTGAGCCAAAGGCAGGAGAGAAAAACGGAAAATTATACGAAGGCTGGCAAAAAGCCGTTAAAGCAGCTATGGCTTTTAAATAATTGGGTGGCTAAGTGAAATAGAGGGGTCGAACAGATTCGGATCATGATCGATCTCATTGTTTATTGGCACCAAGGACAGTTATAACAAAATAGGGAGGATCCACATATGACCTTTTCGAGTCTCTATCGAAATGATTTAATGAACCACATGAATAAAGAAGAATATGATTTATTAATAATTGGAGGAGGGATCACAGGTGCGGGCATTGCTTTAGATGCTGTGACAAGAGGGCTGACAGTTGCTCTCGTGGAAATGCAGGATTTCGCAGGCGGTACTTCGAGTCGGTCCACTAAACTGGTCCATGGTGGTCTTCGTTATTTAAAACAGTTCGAGGTGAAAATGGTCGCAGAAGTTGGAAAAGAGAGAGCGATCGTGTATGAGAATGGTCCTCACGTTACGACCCCCGAGTGGATGTTACTCCCCATACATAAAGGAGGGACATTTGGTAGATATTCTACTTCAATTGGTCTTCGTGTTTATGACAAATTAGCCGGTGTCAAAAAAAACGAACGTCGTTCTATGCTTACGATCAATGAAACCATCAACAAAGAACCACTTTTAAAGAGAAAAGATTTAAGAGGCAGTGGTTATTATGTTGAATACAAAACAGACGATGCACGATTAACGATCGAAGTGTTAAAAAAAGCCGCTGCATTAGGTGCGGATATTGTCAATTATGTAAAGTCGGATCGATTTATATACAAAAACAAAAAAGTGATCGGAATTGAAGCAACTGATGGAATCAGTGGGAACTCATTTCATATTCGTGCAAAGAAAGTCGTGAATGCTGCAGGTCCTTGGGTTGATGATGTACGTAAAAAAGATTACTCACTTAACAATAAACAACTTCGTCTTTCAAAAGGTGTGCATATCGTATTGGATCAATCCGTTTTCCCTTTAAAACAAGCGATTTATTTTGATACTCCAGATGGCAGGATGATTTTTGCCATTCCTCGAGCAGGGAAAGCATATGTTGGAACAACAGATACATTTTATCAAGATGAAAAATCTCATCCGAAAATGCTTTCAAAAGATCGTGAGTACTTATTAGAAGCCATCCATTACATGTTCCCTAAAGTAAATGTGTCAGAAAAGGACGTTGAATCAAGTTGGACAGGTGTTCGGCCGCTGATTTATGAACAAGGAAAAGATCCTTCTGAAATTTCTCGTAAAGATGAAGTGTGGGAAGCCAGAAGTGGCCTCATTACGATTGCTGGAGGGAAATTAACAGGATACCGACATATGGCAGAAAGAGTGGTTGATATCGTTACAAAAGATTTGAAGAAACGTTTTAAAAGAAAATTTCGTTCTTGTCAAACCGAGCACTTACCCATTTCGGGAGGAGACGTTGGGGGAGCAAAAGATTTTGAAAGATTTGTCAAAGTGAAAGCAAAAGAAGCAGTTAAATTTGGACTTTCTCAACAAGAAGGTACAAGACTGGCAAATATATATGGATCGAACGTAGATGACCTTTATAAAATTGCACATACGTATCAATTAATGGACTGGGAAAAGACACTTAGCCCGTACATATATGCCCAATTGATGTATGGAATTCACGAAGAGATGGTCGTGAAACCAGTTGATTTCTTTATTAGAAGGACAGGCTATCTATTCTTTTCGATTGAAGAAGTTTACAAATGGAAAGAAGCAGTTATCGCTATAATGGCTGAGGTTTTTCAATGGTCACCGTATCAATTAAATATTTTTAAAGAGGAATTAGAAATAGAACTGACAGATGCCATTGTTCCGGTTGACTTACAATCAATTAAGTTATAACCATTCAATCAGAATGTGAAGAGGGCTGTCCCTAAAGTCATAGTAAATGACTTTTAAGGGCAGCCCTCTTCACATATAACTATGACGTTGTCGATTTCCGTTCCAGTGTGGACGCTTTCCGCGGGCTCACCAGGCCACGCTTTTCCCACACGAGTCGCCGTCTTCTACTACAATCTATAAAGTACTTAAAATCAGCAGATGTTTAAAATAAATACAAAAAAACAGGGAAAGAAAAACGAGTCGTTTTCCTTCACCTGTTTCATTTTATGGACTTATTAGACAGTCCCTTATCATTTTTAATTGGAAGATACGAAAAAAAGGTATAATATTAACTGAAAATTGCTATTATTATCCTTTTCTAAATGTAGTGAACAGGTGTATGATCTTTGAAGAAAGTAGAAAACATGAATAAAGAGGAATGTAACGTCTGCGATTTGGGTTGTTTTGAGCAGATGGATCATTCCATAAAAGGATTCCATTTCCGGTAGAAAGCAACTCTGTTCTTTAACATGGATGAGTAATGTATGAAAATCATTTATTAGAAAGCCCTAGTTAAATGATCATGTTAATTTTTCTACTTTCAGCAAAACAACTCGGTTCCCAGAACGCATCTACCTGGATTAGAAAGCAACCGCTTATACATACAACTGATGGTCCAATGGCCATTAGAAAAAAAAGATCCAGACTAGCCCGAACATAGAGACACGAGCCAAAAAAATATCGGTGGTTCGTCAACAGGAAGGAACGGATTTTAGCAATAGGACTATAAGCATAAACATTTTCCGAAAAGAGTCGAAGTCTTGAAATCTGCTAAGTTGGTTCATCAGTCTATGCATGCATAAATGATAGGAAAGGGCTTAAATAAATCATCATGAAAATTCGAAGGAGGTAAAGAATGAATTCGACTGAAAAAATATATACAATGCAAGATGGATATCAAATATTTGGCTATAAATGGGAAGATGAAAACATTCAACCAGCTGGCCTCGTTTTTCTTTTGCATGGAATGTCAGAGCATATTCTACGCTACGAGGAATTTGCTGAGAATCTGACAAAAAAAGGGTATATTGTTTATGGGCATGACCAAAGAGGACATGGTAAATCTGGAGGGATGCTGAAAGAATTAGGTTATTTCTCAAAAGAGGACGGATTTAATAAGGTCGTCATAGATGCTGAAACCATTGCGCGTGATATTCAAAATGAATATCCGGATCTTCCGCTTTATTTGTTTGGTCATAGCATGGGCTCATTTGTAGTCCGAAGATTTATTCAAACCTTTCAAGGGAAAATAGCAGGCGCTATTATTAGTGGGACAGGATTCGATCCGGGTGTTCAAGGATCGATGGGAAGTATGCTGGCAATGAGCGCTATTAGAACGGGTAAGGGACATTTGCCCAACAAGTTACTAACCTTTCTATCCTTTGGTGCATTCAATCGTACATTTAAACCAACTGAAACGGAGTTTGACTGGTTATCAAGAGATATTAATGAAGTCTATAAATACATTGAAGACCCTCTATGCGGCTTTATTTGTAGCAGTAGTTTCTACCGTGATCTTTTCTTTGGATTAAAGACTATTCATATAGGAAAGGAAATTAACCGTATTCCAAAAGACCTCCCTTTATTCATTATTAGCGGTGGCATGGATCCTGTTGGAGGATTTATTAAAGGAGTTCAAAAAGTGGTTGAACAATATGAAAAAGCGGGATTGTCTAATGTTGAATATCATTATTATCAAGATGCACGTCATGAACTTTTACACGAGATTAATCGTGAAGAGGTAATAGAAGATATTCATCAGTGGCTTAATGAGCGAGTAACCAGCACAGTCACGTAAGTTCTTTCTTTTAATAAGCAGGATTTTTCCAAGAAGTAGCCAATAGTAATGTACAAACAGAAAGGGGCGTATATTGATGGCGTTGGCTACCCAATCAAGAAAGATGGAATATGACCAGTCTCCAAAAAAAAGAAAATGGATCATTAAATCTGTATATTGGGTGATTGGAATCCTTGTGATTCTTCTCATTTCTTTTTTTGTCTTTGCAAACGTTTACACGAATAAGTCTAAAGCAGTTGTAGAAGGAAGACTTACTTTGAGTGGGTTAGATTCAAATGTGATTGTTGCACGGGATGGGAAAGGTGTTCCTCATCTTAACGCAAAGAATGAACATGATTTATATATCGCACAAGGGTATGTACAAGCACAAGACCGGCTATTTCAAATGGATTTAAGTCGAAGACAGGCTTCTGGACAACTTAGTGAAGTAATTGGAGAAGCGACAATAGATCGCGATAAATTTTTTCGTACTTTAGGCCTTAGAAGAGCAGGTGCTGACTCTTATAACGCATATTCAAAGGAAGGGAAACAAATATTGAAATGGTATGCAGAAGGTGTAAATGCATTTATTAACCAAGCAAAGGAAAAAGGAAAATTACCGATCGAATTTACTTTGCTGGGCTATGAGCCAAAAAAATGGTCACCTGTAGATTCTTTAACCATTGGCAAGTATATGGCTTTTGATTTAGGGGGTCATTGGCAGTCTCAAGCATTTCGATATTGGGCGACAGAGAAGTGGCCAAAAGAGAAAGCGTTTGAGCTTTTTCCGTCCTATCCGAAAGACGCGCCCACTATTTTGCAAGATTATCAGTCCGTTAAACTCGATATTAGCAAAAGTTTTGCCAATGTGGTCATTCCTCCCGTCTATAATGGCAGTAATAACTGGGTGGTCAGTGGGGATAAAACAAAAAGCGGCAAACCAATTCTTGCTGATGATCCCCATCTAGGTCTTGCTACACCAGCAATTTGGTATCAAATGCAATTAAGAACAAAAGGTATGGATGTCAGTGGCGTTATTTTTGCTGGGGTTCCAGGAATTATTTTAGGGCACAATGAAACGATCGCATGGGGAGTCACGAACACAGGACCAGATGTGCAAGATTTATATATTGAAAAAGAAAATCCGGACAAAAAAGGAGAATTTTTACACAACGAAAAATGGGAAAAGGCTAAAATAGTTGAAGAGCCTATTAAAGTAAAAGGTGAAAAAACGATCCCTTACAAAGTGACAATTACTCGACATGGACCTGTCATTAATGATTTTGCTTACGAACCAAAAGGAAACAATGAAAAGCTTGCGATGAAATGGACAGCTTTAGAACCAACAAAAGAACTTGAAGCTGTCATACAAATGAATAAAGCCAAAGATTGGCCTCAGTTTGAAAAAGCATTGGAGGATTTTCAAGTGCCTACACAGAATTTTGTGTTTGCTTCTTCAGATGGAACGATTGCTTATAAAGCAAACGGTAGAATTCCAATCCGAAAAAATGGGGACGGGATGTTACCCGCTCCAGGATGGAATGATGATTACGAATGGACTGGTTATATCCCTTATGATCAACTTCCGACAGTCGTTAATCCGAAGGAAGGCTATATTGCTACTGCAAATAATAAAGTGGTGAGTGATGACTATCCCTACCATATTAGTCATGAATGGGCACAGCCGTACCGGGTTATGAGAATTAGAGAATTCATTGAGTCAAAGAACAAACTTGATGTGACCGATATGGAAAATTTACAAATGGATCAGAAAGACCTTTATGCGAAAGAATTCGTACCTATGATAATGAAGCAATTAAAAGGTTTAAAGAAAACAAATAATGAAAAGTTAGCGCTAAAAGAACTTGAAAACTGGGATTATATAGATGATAAAGATGAAGCAGCTCCTCTTATTTTTCATTTATGGATGAAAGATATGACAAAATTATTATTCGAAAAACAAATTCCAGATGATATTTTAGCGCTATTTGAAGGTAAACAACAAGTCGTCGATGAGCTCTTAAGAAAAAGTTTAAATGGAGAGAAATCGATATGGGTTGAAGAACAAGGTGGAATAAATAAGCTGTTAACTACTTCACTAGATCGAGTCTTAACAGAGCTAGATGACAAATATGGGAAAAGTCCAACTGATTGGAAGTGGGGAGATTACCACCAATTATATTTCGAACATCCACTTTCTGCTGCGGTTAAACCGTTAAAATGGTTCTTTAATTCTGAAGACCCTCTACCGATTGGCGGATCTCAAGTAACCGTCCAGGCAGCAAGTTATCCAGAATCCGGAATTGTGGATCATGGTGCGAGTTGGAGGTTTGTCGCTGACACAGCTGACCTTTCTCGCGCTTATCATATTGTAGGTCCGGGTGAAGCAGGGAATTTTAGAAGTGAGTGGTATCATGATCAAATTAATGATTGGGCGAACGGAGTGTATCATGAGACTTCCCTGAATCCAAAAAACGTAGATTCAAAAATATTAACACTCGAACCATCAAGTAAGGACTGAATTTCTTTTTTACTCAAGCCTTTCGTATGGTACGATAGGAAAAAAGGAAAGCAGGGAATCGATTGCATGATTTACCAAAGGTAGTAGTCTTAGTGGGACCAACTGCTGTCGGAAAAACAGAACTAAGTATTTGGCTAGCCAAACGCTTCAACGGAGAAATTATTAGCGGCGACTCCATGCAAATTTATAAAGGAATGGATATCGGGACCGCAAAAATTACAAAAGAAGAAATGGATGGCATTCCTCATCATCTCATCGATATTCGTGACCCTGATGATCGCTTTTCAGTAGCGGAGTTTCAAAAACTTGTTCGTGATAAAGTCCATGAGATTCATCAGCAAGGAAAGTTGCCAATGATTGTGGGTGGTACTGGCCTTTATATTCAATCCGTTTTATTTGACTATCAGTTTTCAGAAGCTGTGGAAGATCAAGCTTATAGAAAACAAATGGAAAAATTATCGTTGGAAAAAGGGAATCAACATCTCTATGAACAATTAGTTAAAGTTGATCCAATGGCTGCTAAAGGCATTCATCCTAACAATATTAGGCGAGTTATTCGTGCGCTAGAAGTACATCATGTTACAGGAAAAACAATGACTAATCATCAAGAAGTACAAATCCAGGATCCTCTTTACGATCACGCTCTCATTGGCTTAACGATGGATCGAGATCTTCTTTACTCAAGAATTAATCAGCGTGTAGATGGAATGATCAATGAGGGGTTAGTTGAAGAAGTACAGTCTTTGTTTGAGAAGGGTGTTCGTCATACGCAAGCAATGCAAGCGATTGGTTATAAAGAAATTGTTTCTTTTTTAGAAAAAGAAACCTCTATACAGGAATCGATTGAAAATTTGAAACAAAACTCTCGTAGATACGCAAAAAGACAGCTCACTTGGTTTCGAAATAAGCTAAATGTGGAATGGTTTGATATGACGGATTTAGAAATGAAAAAACAAAATTTTGATAAGATTTATGATTATGTAGCAGGAAAGCTTCAATTAACAGCGAATAAGAAAAGATAGAGAACTTAGAGGAGGGCACATGATGAAACCAGGGATTAACATTCAAGATCAATTTTTAAATCAGCTACGCAAAGACGGTATATCCGTCACCGTTTTTTTATTAAACGGTTTTCAATTAAGAGGACTCGTGAAAAGCTTTGATAACTTTACGATTTTATTCGAATCGGACGGTAAACAACAACTTGTTTTTAAACATGCAATCTCAACTTTTGCCCCACAAAAAAATGTGCATCTCCAGCTCGAAGAATAATGTGAATACCTGGTTTGCTAGCATGGTCTCATTAATTAGAGACCATGTTTTTTTTATTGTTCATAACCCTCTTCTTCATCGAATATGTATGAGGAAGAAGGGGGTATTTCATTGGGACCTCATATGAAAAAGAATGCAAACGGTCAAGTCACGATCGTTTTACATAATGAATACTCTTCTCCGCCATCCGTGCAGCGAATGAATCCGGCGGTTGTAAAGAAAAACCTTGAAGTCAACGAACCTCTTTCTTTGGCTGAAATCGAATATGAGTTGAAATCGATTATTGGGTTAACTCACATTAAAGACATGATCATAGATATTTTTGCGCTCATTTCGATGCAACAAAAGCGGAAGGCAGTCAATTTAAAATCTGAACAACATTCTCTTCACATGTTATTTAAAGGGAATCCAGGGACAGGAAAAACAACGGTAGCGCGGTTAATCGGAAATTATTTTAAAAGAATTCAATTATTGCCTAAAGGCCATGTGGTCGAAGCAGAACGAGCAGACCTTGTAGGAGAGTATATTGGTCATACCGCACAAAAAACGCGGGATCTAATTCAAAAAGCTCTTGGAGGCATTCTTTTTATAGACGAAGCTTATTCTCTTGCACGAGGGGGGGATAAAGACTTTGGAAAAGAGGCCATTGATACGCTAGTTAAACACATGGAAGACAAAAAAGATCAGTTTGTTCTTATTTTAGCAGGGTATCCTGCTGAAATGGAAAATTTTTTAACAATGAACCCGGGACTTCGCTCAAGGTTTCCATTTGTTTTTGACTTTCCTGACTATAGCGATAAAGAACTCCTTCAAATTGCAGAAAAACTAATCGATGAGAAAGAATATACGTTCAGCTATGAAGCAAAAAAAATGTTAAAAACCCATTTAACCATCATAAAAAATAATCAGTCAAATAGGTCTGCAAAACCATTTGCAAACGGTCGAACGGTAAGGAATGTAATCGAAAAAGCAATTCGAAATCATGCCAGACGTTTACTTGATCAATCTCAAATAGAGAAAAAGGAACTCATGACAATCCGTTCACAAGACATGCGTTTTATCTCTCACTATGAAGATGATTCCATCAAAAATAACGAAAAGGCTCCATTTTTATAATAAGTAGTTCCGTTTCGGTGGAGAAACATACGAATTAGCATGATAATTAGAGGACCAAATCACAAATGATTTGGTCTCTTAATGTTTCATATATATCAATGATTATTGGATATTAACACTTGAATGAACATACAAAATCACAACCCCAATAACATAATGACAATAGCTGTTGTCAACGTGCTAATTACTATGTTAATTGGGGTCTTACTAGCTATGTGATCCTAATAGACCAAGTAGATAATTGTGATTTTATGATAAAACAAATGTAGGGTTTGAAAGATTGTTCTTCAACTAAAGCCGCAGTTATATACAGTATCATTGAATCTTTGCCTAAAAGAATGAGGTTCTATCGAACCTCATTCATTGTGTACATGTCCTCAAAGAAAGCTCTTTGATATTAATCGATTTGATTATAAATTGCAGAGAAATCCATTTTAAGTTGCTCTTTCAATCTCTTGTTTTCTTCTTCCAATTGCTGATTTCTTTTTCGGAGTGAGGTTATTATGACATCCTTTGATCGTGCTGTTACTTCACAATTAGTTTGTTTGGATTTAACTGTTCCTTGATTCTTCCTTAATGTCTCAATTCTATTTCTGAGATCATCGTATTTATATAGAAATGACTTTGAGACACCAGATTCGGTTGCGATAGAGTTGAAATTTATTTTAATTTTTTTCTTTATCATTTCTTTTATAGTATTCTCTACTTTTAGGATCGTTCTTTGCTTTTTTTGTTCAATATTCTTTAAAAGGGGTCCTGTATTCGGATTCTTATTTGCCATTAGTAATCACTTCTTTCATGTTTTTATCTAGATTCTCTTCTTGATTTAGGGAGTCCATAGATTCCTCCATTATTTATAATCTCATCTCTAATCTCCATATACCTTTTTAACTTAGGTTGAATAATTTCGAGTGAGCGAGTTCTCCCTGAATTTTGATATACCTGTATATCCGAATTCATACTTAAAATTTGTTCATTATAAAAATCCAAAAACGTTTGATCTACATGAAAACTGCGGCAGTTGTTTTTAATACATGGTGGTTCTAAACTCTGCTCTAAAAAGTCACAGTTTTGTTTTGGACTTTTAATGCAAAATCCGTGATCTAGTCGAATTGAGTCCAAGTTATGACGTATCCATTCTAGTTCTAATCCATTTTCGACTGCTTGGTGCTCTAGATTAATGGCGGTTATTATACCACTTTGTTCTAGCCTTACAGCACCGCCATTTGCTGCTTTCTCCCATTCTTTTCTGAGGGTTGTATCGTGAATCTGGGCATATACCAGAGTCATTTCAGGGCTCGCATGAGCCATCAGCTTTTGAACATGTAATATGTTCATGCCATTGTTAATAAGATTTACACCATAGCGATGCCTGAAGGCATGTGCCTTGCACTTATAAACGTTACCTTTTTCATCAACTATATTGTTTTCATTGGCCAATTTATTTAGATTATTTACCACATTACTTGTTGCTATTGGTTGGGGGCATTATATACAGTAAGAAATATTAATATAGTATTCGTTAAAACAAAAACAATACATAGAAAAGAGATCTTACTTATGGAGCAGTTAGAACAGATTTGTCGATGCTCTAATAAAAAAACAAGATATTAACAAAATATATCACTCTCATATAAAAACAACTATAAACACACTATTAGCAACAAAGCTAAATACCTTATAATAAACAAATATAAACATAATAACTACAAAACAAAAAATCACACAAAATATAACACACAAATACAACAAAAAAATATCTTAAATAAAACCACATATCACAAAAAATAAACAACAAATAACAACAAAAACACAAACACAAAAACAACACAACACAATACAAAAATACAATCTGAATTACTGAAATAATCGAAAAAATGTACAACATCATCATAAACACAAAATATCAAACATAACAAAGGATAACAGAACAAGTAATACCTTTAATAAAAACCGCTGGTGCGCGCTACTGCGTTTATTTACATGCGACATAATTCCTGTTCGACGAGAAACATTCCAAAAAGCCGTTTATATAGCCGTAACATTCGGAAACACAACAAAAAGTACTATCATATACATCGCACCAACTGAATCACGTTTAATAGCTAGAACTCTTACTTGAAATCAAAATGGTAAATGCTGCTTTTCATCTCAGATCGTTAAAACACATAGTGAACTCCATTTCAAACTCCTTCCCAAAAACCAAATATCAAACATGTCTAATCCACGTCGCACATAACATCTCACAAAAGTACGCGTAGAAATCGCATGAATTGTGAAAACTTCAAAACATATAACATCGTAAAACAAAAAACCAAACAAAAAACACTAAAAAACTTTTGTTCCAAGTAGAAAAAACATATCCAAAATCACAAAACTCTTAAAAAAATACATATTTACTAACCTCTTACAGCTTCACAAAATCATATAGCAGAGCATTTACTCAACAAATTTAATAAAGTCCTTTAACAAACAATAAAGAAATATACAAAACGTAAAAGCAATTCCCAACAAGAAACACTAAAACATTCCTCATATCGCAATTCGAAACTACAAACAACTCTTCACCACTCTTTCAATCAATTTAACAAAACACTAACTAATTAAAACTATATTTAAAACTCAAAATACGCAGACCACAAAATCATCTCTCCAAGAGTATAAAAATAAAAATATATCTACAAAAATAATTCTTACACAAAATATATCCTCCTTTTCTTGTTCCTGTATAGGTTGGAAATAAATAATTGAAAGGGTTTATTTCTGAAGTGGATTTTCTCTTTGTTATTTCTTGTTGGGTAAGTACGACCATAGCTACTTCTTCTGAAATTGGTACTCGGTGGTTTTGGTGTTTGACTTTACGCTGCTCACCAACAATCCACCATCCATCTTCTTTTCGAGTTAAACAATCCATTTTCAGAGCACAAATATCTGAAATCCTGAATCCGGTAGCCTCTAATAACACTACGATTGTTTGAATATCTTTTGGCACTTTTTCTATATGGGAAGTGACTTGATTCCATACAAAGTCGGAAATGTATTTAATTTGATCGGAGATTCTAGATGCTAATTTAGGTTTGTCTTCAGGAAAGAATAAAAGTCTTACGGGCTTAGTGGGCGATTCATCCCATTCATAGGCTTGAATATAAGTCATAAAGGTTTCTAAAAAAGATACAGATCGATTAATGTAATTATTCGAAGGCGCTGTATTTTTATGATTGCTATTACCCCCCATGGGGTTTGAACGTAAATGTTTAATGAATTCTTCAATATCTGTTCTGCTTAATTGGGATAATCCATTCCAATCTGGATACTTTTTGTGAATATAATTAAAAAAGCTTGGCAGTTTTGCTATGTTTTGAAAAGCGGATCCCCAACTTAAGCTTTCTTGAATTAGGACACGTCTCTCAATATATCTTTTTACCAGTTTTCTAAAAGGAATAGGGACAGAATTAAAGTTTAATAGGTAGTCGCCAGGTTTACTCCTATTGTAATCAATCCCTAATTTTCGAACATCCCATATATCCTTTTCTATTTCACTTCGTTCATCGTACCAATTATGAAAAAACGCGTAAATTCTATTATACAATTGAAGATATCCTTTTATTGTTAGGCTATTTTTCCCTTCTTGAATAAGGTTCGATTTGAAGTGCATAGAGAATCTTTCGTAAGGTACATCCAGAATAGATGTCATTTCAGAGTAAGATATTGAAATGAAACCAATTAATTTATTTAATGCGCTAGTATTACTCCACACAGTTGACATTCTCAATACCGAATTGGTTAGACGGTTGAAAAAATAAAATTTAAGTTCATTTTTCAATCCTGTATTTGAAACCTGTTCGAAGGTCATAAGTGAATTCTTTATCTTAGTCTCATTCGTGTACAGGGGACAGTCAAATGCATACCACCGATCACTTTTCCAATAGCCTTCTAAGTCCTGTATCATTTGATTGTAACGTTGAACCGTAGGTTCTGAATTAATCTTTCTTAATTTCATTTTGATTATCCCTCTTTTTGTTTTGTGCCTTTTTCCATTCATTTCGAATAGTTTCATCTGTTGGATGAAGATAGCTTTGAATTGTTGTTTGAATGTGTGAATGCCCTAATAATTTTTGAATGATGGATATTTCCGCACCTTGTTCATGAAGTTCAGTGGCATAAGTGTGTCTTAACATATGTGGGGTAAAATTAATGTCAGTTTTAGTTCTTATTCGATTAACGATGTCAAAAGCTGCTCGATAATTTAACGGTGCTCCTTTATTTGCACCCGATAAATTAATAAACACTGAGTTCGTATCTGTGTCATGTATATCAATCAGGTAGTCTTGAAACAAATTCATCGTTTCGGCAGAAACATAGACCTTGCGTCCTTCACCACTAAAAGTTTTTGATTTCCTAACTCGAATGGATGTGGAACTAATATCAAAGTCCTCAATCCATAAAGATAAAGCCTCTCCAATTCTAAGACCACCTTCATATAACACTCGAATTAAGAGCGCATCACGAATATTGCTGCAAGCATCGTGAATGGATTGAATTTGGGGCTTCGTTAGTGTTAAAATTTTCCTGAGTGGTTCTTTTATTTTTAAGATGTTTTTGTCATAGCCTTTTCCTTTTGAAATATGATGCAAAAAAGGTTTAAAGGATCGGTGGTTTCCAATTACTTGTTTTTTTGTTATTTCAGAAAGATCCTTTTCATAATCCTCAATTCTCATTAAATAATCATAAAATCCTTGGACACAAGTTAACATAGTGTTTACCGTACGCTCAGATCTTCTTGCTTTGGTTTTGTTAATCTGAACAACTTTACTCGATTGATATGGATTACGGAGCCACGAAACAAACTCAGCTAATAAATCTAGATCAACGTCTTTATATTCCCTTTCTTTTTCTTTTAAGAATTGAAAATAAAACTTCAACTGATGACAGTATGATTTCAATGTATTTTCGGCCTTACCTACGTTATCTAGATATTTAAGGTACTTAATAACAGGGACTATCGGTTGGCTATTTTCATCGATGAGCATATATCTCGTTTTTCCACCAATTAAAATTTCCTGTACTTTCATATAAAATCACCTCCAAAGATAAATAATGAGGCATTGTTGACAATGTATCTATGAAAACTATAAATACTATAAATTACCACTGAACATAAATGGTTTTTATAGAAACAAAAAAGAAGCCGACTTTAACTATGAAAACGTTAAAGTCGACTAAAATATATACTGTATATAAGCAGCTCGTTAGTTGAAAATATACTATCTTATTTTAAGGGTTTTCCAGAGACTATATGCCAATGGAGATGTTTTGAATCTTGATAATCTCCTAAGTTTGTAATAACTCTACAAGCACCGTTTTCTTCCGTTACCATAGAAGCAACTTGTTTAATTACTCCTAATAGTTCCAACAATAATTTGTCATCACTTTCTTCCAATGTGATTAAAGAAGGTATGTGTTTTTTAGGTATAGCAACTATATGGACTGGATAAAAAGGTTTTGTATGGTAATAGGCTAATACTTTTTCTGTCTCTAACACTTTATTTACTTGCGTTTTACCACTTAATACTTCTTCACAATAAAAATCTTCTGTCATAATATCCTCCTAAAAATCTGCTTTTTACACAACTTATTCTATTCCTTATTGCACTAACCTGCTGCGTTAGTTTAAGTATATTCTTTCACAAACTTTTTTATATTTTAACATAAATATCCAATTTATGATGTAAGATAGTTGTAATAATACCATGTTACGAAAAATCAACCTTTACCTTTAACATAGCCTTTATATTCAGTAAATAATTATAGTTATCAACGCAAACAACGATAGGACTATACTTGGAGGGGTGGGTGTGACAGGCTGATCCGCCACTGAAACCCTGCTTCAGCTGTTCAAAACCAATCATGCCCACAGAGGCTCCAAGTCAAGTTCTTAAACGCTTTAACTACAATTACATGTAAACAATGATAAAAGGTGCAATATATCAATGTTTTGAAATAAATACTGTATATAAGAGGGATTTAGTTTAACAAGAAAATAATAAAAACGCTCGGGCATAAAAAATCCATATCGTTTTTGTTTGCTGTTTGTACTGTTATTTATTTTGATATACATATTATTTTTAAGTAGGTTATTTCACCTGTTATTTTAGATTTTCTCCACGGTATCGGAACTACTTACTCTAAGTTTAGGGTTCTTTTTTTTATGAAAGATTTGTGACAATTATGAATACTTACAGGTTATTTCCATTTTTTATAGAAAATTTATGTATTAGAATACACTAAAATGGGGTGTTAATATTAATCAACCAACCTTCTCGCAAAAAAAGAATTCATATTTATTACTTTTCGGATTGGGCATTTCGAACTTAGGAGACTTTATTTATCTTGTTGCTATCAATGTTTTAATATTAAACCTAACCGGCTCTGCTGCCGCGATAGCCGGTTTATGGATTATCGGACCTATAGCTTCGATGTTAACGAAATTTTGGTCCGGGAGTATTATTGACCGTTTAAATATTCGGAGGATAATGATTGGAACAGACATCATTCGTGCAACTTTGGTAGCAATCATTCCTTTCTTCAGCTCTATTTGGCTTATATATATATGTCTATTTTTTCTCTCCGTATCAAAAGCTTTCTTTGAACCAGCAGCAATTACTTATATTACGAATGTGGTTCCAGAGAAAGGACGGAAACAATTTAACTCTTTCAGGAGTCTGATTACTTCTAGTGCCTTTTTAATCGGTCCTGCTATTTCTGGAGCACTCCTACTCATTACCTCTGTTAATATATCAATATGGATAAATGCTTTTTCTTTTGTTGTTTCAGCTATAATGGTGTATTTATTACCAAATGTGACTACTGAAGTTGATGTAACAGTACGCAAGATTAGTTTGGAAATATTGAAAAGTGATTGGAAAGAAGTATTTAAATTTAGCCAAGGTAACCTATTTATAGTAAAAGTGTACTTCTTAGCTCAATTTTTTATGATTGTAGCACTTGGAATGGATGCTCAAGAGATTGTCTTTACTCAAAAGGTATTAAATTTATCTGAGACAGAATACGGCTTACTCATAAGTTTAACAGGAGTGGGTTCTATTTTAGGAGCAACTACTGTTTCGATGGTGGCTAAAAAGTTGTCAATTAAAGTCCTATTATCCCTCGGTTGTTTTATGGTTTCAGTGGGTTATATGGTGTACGCTTTTTCATTTTCCTTTTGGTCAGTAGCAATTGGATTTATGGTTTTAGGTTTTTTTAACTCATTTTCCGGAACTGGTTTTATGACTTTTTACCAAAATAATGTACCAATTAAAATGATGGGGAGAATTTCTAGCATATACGGTATTTTTCAAAGTTTTCTTCAGGTAATCTTCATTTTATTGATTGGGTTTACAGGTGATATTATTCCGGTTAGGTACAGTATTATTGCTGCCTCTACATTAATGCTTGTGATAAGTATTTGGCAAACAAGGTTGGTTCTTATGCCAGGCAAATCCGAGTATTTTACTGAAGAAACCGTACTCAAACGCACTTCTTAATGAATTCTTTCTTTAATCATTCAATCTTCAATTAAAAAGGGCTTTAATAAAAACCTCATCTAAAAAAAGAAAAGCTTAGAGCAATAAACTCAGAGCTTTTTTGTGTGCTGTTTAAAGTGTGATTTAACTTGTGAATTTAAATGTTATATTAAGTTTTCCACAATAACTGAACTACTTGTTTTTATAAGGAGCCTTTTTGTTATTTTCGATCGATTAACGGAGCATTTGTATGGATGTTTTTTATCGGTAAGCGCCATTTTAATCGGTAAGACAAGATGCGAAGTGCAGTTGTTGCAACAAATAAACTGTACAACTCAAATGGAGAATCAACAATTTCAAAACCTACTGCAAACCCGCATAAAGCAGCCCATAATGCATAAATCTCATCTCTCAAAACCAATGGTTTTCTGCCAGCAAGAAGATCGCGTATCATTCCTCCTCCGCTCCCAGTCAAGACAGCGGCGACGACAATCGCACTTATCGGGTGTCCCATTTTTGCAGCGTATAGAGATCCTTGTATCGCGAATGCAGCAAGCCCTAGGGCATCGAAATAATTGCCCCATCTACGCCAATGTTTTATCAAATTATGTGGAAAAACAAATACAGCTGTAACGGAGATTAAAGCAATTTGAAACATCATTCCTTGTTCCCATAAAGCAGAAACCGGTACACCAATCAGTAAATTCCGTATGGCTCCTCCGCCAAACGCGGTCACAATTCCTAAAATGTAGACACCTAAAATATCATATTCTTCTTCCATCGCCACAATCCCACCTGAAACAGCAAAAGCAATTGTACCAATCATGCTTAGTACTTCCCACGTCATATCGATTCTCTCCTATATCGAAAACAAAGATCAAATCAAGAGTTTTAGATAACCAACTTGATCGGAACTTCTTTTTTTCCTCATTTTTAGATAAACACTCCTGACTTTAAGACAATTTATTCTCTCAGAGAAAAAATGGATCAAAAGAGCCTTATCGATTTTAACACGTAATATCGTATTTGCCACTAATTTCTGTTTGTTATTTTTTGTCGGATTCGTTTTTCGAATATTATTTTGGTATGATGAAGAAATAGATCTTGTTATGAAAGAGGGTTATTAGTTGGAACAAACAGAAAAAGAAATTGCGATCGTTGTAGGATGTCAACTTCACGATGATGACATTCGTTTTCAATATTCAATGGAAGAACTTATATCACTAGCTCAAACTGCAAATGCCGAGGTTTGTATGGAATTAACACAAAAAAGAGCGCGCATTCATCCCAGGTCTTACATTGGGAAAGGAAAAGTTGAAGAACTTGAACTGTTAGCAGAAGAATTTTCACCTGATCTTATCATTTTTAATGATGAATTATCTCCGAGCCAAATTCGGAATTTATCTTCCGTTTTTGAAGCGCGTGTAATCGATCGTACACAGCTAATTCTTGATATCTTTGCCCAAAGAGCAAAATCAAAGGAAGGGAAGTTGCAAGTTGAATTAGCTCAACTTCAATACTTACTTCCACGTTTAGTTGGGCAGGGGATTTCTATGTCGCGTCTTGGAGGCGGGATTGGGACAAGAGGTCCTGGAGAAACAAAATTAGAAACTGACCGTCGTCATATTAGAAAGCGAGTAGATGAGATTAAAGCACAGCTCCAGGTTGTGGTCGAACATCGAGATCGTTATCGTAATCGCCGAAAGAAAAATAATACGTTTCAAATTGCATTGGTGGGATATACAAACGCAGGAAAATCAACACTATTTAATCGGTTAACAGTTGCTGATTCTTTCGAAGAAGACATTTTGTTCGCTACATTAGACCCAATGACGAAAAAAATGATTTTGCCTAGTCGCTTGACAGTGTTGTTAACAGATACGGTTGGTTTCATTCAAGATTTACCTACTTCTCTCATTGCCGCTTTTCGCTCGACATTGGAAGAAGTTAGGGAAGCGGATTTGTTGTTACACGTCGTAGATAGCTCTCATCCTGACTATGAACATCACGAACTTGTTGTTCAAAAATTATTAAAAGACCTTGAGATGAATCATCTTCCTCAGATTACGGTTTATAATAAGACGGATTTAATACAGACTAACTTTATTCCTTCAGGTGATCGTAAAAACTTATTAATCAGCGCATATCTTGAAAATGATCAAGAAAGATTAAAAAGTGAAGTAGAATCGGAAATGAAATCTATGATGGAGCGTTATCATGTTCAAATCCCATCGGAAGAAGGGAAGTTAATCGCTACATTAAAGTCAGACACAATTCTTGAAGAAATTGAGTTTGAAGAAGAATCAAAAACATATCGAGCCAAAGGGTACATTTTCTCTCATCATCCAATCATCGGAAAAATGACCCCGTATTTGACTTAAAGGAGTAGTAAGAATGGAATTTTTACAAAATAAAGATAAGCTTCTTCCGATTATTAAAAAAATCGATCAAAAAATTGCCCCTATTTTATCAGAAATTGAATCGCGTGCTCACCTGAATCAACACCGAGTATTAAAAAGTTTTCAAATGAATAAAGTAAGTGACAGTCATTTTACTCCTACAACCGGGTATGGATACGATGATCATGGTCGTGATGTACTGGATAAAATATATGCAGAGGTATTTGGAGCAGAAGCGGGGCTGGTAAGAACGCAAATGATCTCTGGTACTCACGCAATATCAACTGCTCTTTTTGGGATTCTTCGTCCTAATGATGAACTCTTGTATATTACTGGTAGACCATATGATACTTTAGAAGAAATTGTGGGAATTCGCGGAGCAGGAAATGGTTCTTTAAAAGAATTTGGCATTTCTTATCAGTCGGTGGATTTAAAGCAAGACGGTTCAATTGATTTTGATACAGTAAAAGAAAAAATTTCAACCAAAACAAAAATGATCGGAATCCAGCGGTCGAAGGGTTATGCAGATCGTCCTTCATTTACGATTGATCAGATTGAAGATATGATTAAGTTCGTAAAAGAAATCAATTCAGACCTAGTTGTATTTGTTGACAACTGCTATGGAGAATTCGTTGAAGAAAAAGAACCTTGTCATGTCGGTGCAGATTTGATGGCGGGATCTCTGATTAAAAATCCTGGAGGCGGAATTGTCAAAATGGGAGGATATATCGTCGGGAAAAAAGAATATGTGGAAGCTTGTGGGTATCGATTAACCTCACCGGGTATAGGAGCAGAAGCAGGCGCATCGTTGTATAGTCTTCAGGAGATGTACCAGGGATTCTTTTTGTCACCTCATATAGTAGGAGAAGCATTAAAAGGAGCCGTTTTCACATCTGCTTTTCTTGACGAGCTAGGGATGAATACATACCCTTCATGGGATAGTAAAAGAACGGATTTAATTCAGTCAGTTAAATTAAACAACAAAGAACAAATGATCGCATTTTGCCAGCAAATCCAGTTTGCATCACCAGTAAATTCACATGTCACTCCTTACCCTAGCTACATGCCTGGATATGAAGATGATGTCATTATGGCTGCCGGAACCTTTATACAAGGTGCTAGTATCGAACTCACAGCAGATGGACCAATCCGACCTCCTTATGAAGCTTATATTCAGGGTGGTCTAACCTATGGACACGTTAAAATAGCTGTGGCAATGGCTGTTGACCAGCTTATGAATAAAAACCTTTTATGATAAAAAGAATCGTATGATAAAAAAGCTATGCACATAGAGAAAGATCTGTCTCAAAAGTCGTATAAAAGGACTTTTTAGTACAGATCTTTTTCATTATTAAAAGGCACTGTTAATTTGCATTTCAGCCTTCTATCTTTCATCATGTCACAGATGAATGGACGCTTTACGCTTTCCTTCATCTTTGGGCTTGGTTAAATAATGATATTGATTTTTTTACCTTTAGCAAAACAACTCGCATTCCACGGACGAACGGTTGATTCTCCTCGTGAAAAAACACGAAGACACTGAAAAAGTCCAACGATTAAAGAGTGAAAATCTGCAAATGAAAAAGGAACTCTAAGATTCGCTTATCAAACACGCATTTTACATTGTGAGACATTTCACCCCCTTAAGATTGCATTCACTTTCTCCACTTATCTTTCCTCTGATGGATGAAATTCAAAGAAACAAACTCATTAATAACGTATCGAAAAATTGTCCGTCTATAATCGTATCTTTTTTTAAGTGTCCTTCTACTTCAAACCCTAATTTTTTATATAATTCTACGGCTCGAACATTATCTTCTCTTGTAAGTAGAGTGATTTTTTTAGTTAGGTGATTGGATTTTGCCCAATCGATCAACTGTTCCATCATGCTTTGGCCGAGACCTAAGCCGCAAAATTGTTCCGAAACGACAATACCTAGAGTGCCTTGGTGTTTTGTTCTTTCTTTTTGACTGGAATGTATGGTTGCGATACTAACGAGCACATTTTCAATCCATGCAAGAAGAATAATGGAGTTACTTTCCGTTGAGGTATTCTCAATCGTGTCTTCATAAGCTTGCAACTCCACTTGAAATTCATCCTTCCCAAATGAAAGAAAATCGGTTTCTCCTCCAACTTTGTTGTAGAAAAAAATCATTTCTTGAGCATCCTCTTTACTTGCTTTGCGAATTTCAACTGTTTGGCCATTTTTTAATGTAATTTCAATCATATTGGAATGCCCCTTTATTTATTTGTTTATTTCACGATGAAAGTACTTCCTTTATATCATATATCGGTCCATGAAAAACTTCTTAAGTTTATTTATCATCAAAATTTCATAGGTTAATCAATCTTCTAAAGACAGAATGTGAAGGAATGTAAAATTGTTTAGTTATTCGTGTTAATTACAGAGGAAAGAAGGGAATACTGTTGTATACGATTCTTGAAAATAATTGGAGGTATTAGATGATGTACAAAGATCTGAAAGGTAAAGTAGTGGTCATTACGGGTGGTTCAACGGGATTAGGAGCTTCAATGGCAGAGCGTTTTGGACAAGAAGGAGCAAATGTCGTTATTGATTATTTTGATAAAGAGCCAGAAGCGAATAAGATTAAAGAATTGGTAGAACAGGCTGGAGGAAAAGCCATATGTGTACAAGCGGATATTACTAAAGAAAAAGATGTTATCAAACTGATTCAATCCGCTGTAAATGAGTTCGGTACTTTAGATATTATGGTAAACAATGCTGGAATTGAAAATTCAGTTCCTTCTCATGAATTGTCATTAGAAGATTGGCGGAAAGTTTTAGATACCAACTTAACAGGTGCATTTTTAGGATGTCGGGAAGCGTTAAAGTACTTTGTTGAAAATAAGATTAAAGGAAACATTATCAACATGTCGAGTGTTCATGAAATGATTCCCTGGCCAACTTTCGTGCATTACGCAGCAAGTAAAGGCGGGATTAAATTAATGACGGAAACGTTGGCGCTTGAATATGCGCCAAAGGGCATTCGTGTGAACAACATTGGTCCAGGAGCAATGAATACACCAATTAATGCTGAAAAATTTGAAGACCCAAAACAACGAAAAGAAGTTGAAAAAATGATTCCTATGGGTTATATCGGGAAACCTGAGGAAGTTGCAAATGTTGCAGCCTGGTTAGCTTCTGAACAAGCAAGCTATGTGACCGGAATTACCTTATTTGTGGATGGAGGAATGACAAAATACCCGGCGTTCATGGGCGGACGAGGATAATGTTAGACGCACTTATGGGGAAATACCATAAGTGTTCTTTTATGAAAAAAATTTCATGTTAGTTTTTATAACATGAACTTGAAAAGAAACCTAACATAGTATATGATAAGAATGTAAAAAGAACTCAACGAAGGAGGTGCCATAATGAGACAGAGTGAAATTCGTCGTACCATGTCATTGTTTCCAATCGGAATAGTGATGCAATTAACAGATTTATCAGCAAGACAAATTCGTTACTATGAAGATCACAAACTAATTACTCCTGAACGAACGCAAGGAAATCGACGGCTCTTTTCATTAAATGACATTGACCGACTTCTTGAGATCAGAGATTTATTAGAACAAGGATTAAATATGGCTGGCATAAAAAGAGTCATAGGAGTTCAAGTGAAAGATTTTCATCACGATGATCAAAATAGATCTACTCCTTTGAAAAAAGAAATTACAGATGAAGAAATGCGTAAACTTCTTCGTTCAGAAGTATTGAATGTAGGAAGATTTAGGAAAAATCAAGGTCGATATGGAAATGGTTTTAGGGATATTCACTAATTTCATACTAAAGAAAAATGGTCAGGAGCGAGTTAATTGAAAAAATTTACAAGAAAAGACATTACAAAGTTTGCTAATGAAGAAAATGTAAAATTCATTCGATTACAATTTACGGATATTTTGGGAACGATCAAAAACGTTGAAATTCCTGTAAGCCAATTAGAAAAAGCGTTAGATAATAAAATGATGTTTGATGGTTCTTCGATTGAAGGGTTTGTTCGGATTGAAGAATCAGATATGTACTTATATCCTGACTTAAATACTTGGGTTGTATTCCCTTGGACAGCCGAAAAAGGAAAAGTTGCCCGCTTAATCTGTGACATTTATAAAGCGGATGGAACACCTTTTGAAGGGGATCCTAGGAATAATCTAAGAAGAGTGCTGAAAGAAATGGAATCTCTCGGTTTTACTAGCTTTAATCTTGGACCGGAACCGGAATTTTTTCTATTCAAGCTAGATGAAAAAGGGGAACCAACTCTTGAACTAAATGATAATGGCGGATATTTTGACCTTGCACCAACGGATTTAGGTGAAAACTGTCGCCGTGATATTGTTTTAGAATTAGAAGAAATGGGTTTTGAAATTGAAGCTTCTCATCACGAAGTTGCTCCAGGGCAGCATGAAATTGATTTTAAATATGCGGATGCAGTAACTGCTTGTGATTACATCCAAACGTTTAAATTAGTTGTGAAAACAATTGCACGGAAGCACGGACTTCATGCAACCTTCATGCCAAAACCACTCTTTGGTGTGAATGGTTCAGGAATGCATTGTAACTTATCATTATTTAATGGAAACGAAAATGCTTTCTTCGACGAATCAGGTGAGCTGAAACTTAGTGAAACAGCTTATCAATTTTTAGCGGGTATCATTAAACACGCGACAGCTTTTACTGCCATTGCAAATCCAACAGTAAACTCTTATAAGCGCTTAGTACCCGGTTATGAAGCACCATGTTATGTAGCCTGGTCTGCTCAAAACCGTAGTCCACTTATTCGTATCCCGGCTTCTCGTGGATTAAGTACAAGAATAGAAGTTCGTAGTGTGGATCCTGCAGCTAATCCATATCTAGCTTTAGCCGTTCTTTTAGGTGCTGGCTTGGATGGAATTAAAAACAAGTTAACACCACCAACTCCAGTGGATCGTAACATCTATGTAATGGATAAAGCAGCGCGCTTAGACGCAGGTATTACAGATCTACCTTCTAACTTGAATCATGCGATCGAAGAACTGCTAAAAAATGATGTAATCAAGAATTCATTAGGTAAACATATTCTTGATCACTTTATTGAAGCGAAGGAAATTGAATGGGATATGTTCCGAACACAGGTTCATCCATGGGAAAGAGAACAATATTTACAAATGTATTAAGAATCAAATCCACACAATCTTATCGAGATTGTGTGGTTTTTTATTTTTTTTTAAAAGCTTTGTTAAATGATCATGTTGATTTTTTTTACATTCAGCAAAACAAGTCGCTTCCACCATTCATTTTGTCGCAGCTTAACGGACGTTTTGCACTTTTCATTTGATCGAATGGATAATAAAAAAAGGACTCCGTTAAACAGAGTCCTTTTAAAAATTAGCGGTTAAAAAGTGCTAAGAGTCCTTTGTATATTAAAACGAGTGAGAATACTAGTACAGCAACAACGCCGATAAATGTAGTGAAAGGTTCTAAGCTTGATAAAAAGTCAGTCAAAGGTACTTTGATTAGTGCGAACCCTGATAAGATACCGGCCAATAGAACCAAAATAAATCGATCCATCATATCCACTCCTTTCCATACAATATATGTCGGACTATAAATAAAGTTGTGAGGAATAGGTAAAAGAGAAAAGATTTATCTGAGGAATAACTGATCTCATGTATGTTGCTGAGACCCAATTAATGGTGAGGATGCTTGTATAAGTGCCTGCTGAATATCTTATTCTTTCCTTTCATAAGTAATTTTTAATAACGTTCACAAACGTTTATTTGTTATTTAAATAATATTTGCTCGCATCAATTTTTAGGTTTGATCGTTTTCTTTTTCGTAATCTGGGGTGTATATTTGCTCCACGCACACCCACAATCAACTTTCTTGGAAGATGAATGAACAACTTGGTATTTTTTTGAAACCATTTCTATCACCTCATTTCTATTAAATCATCATAATAGGATATGTTAATAATAGAAAAAGGATTGGATATGGTGATGGTGGGTGATCATAAGATCTATTCAATGAATAGTAGAATAAGGAATTAATTCAAATAGTTCTTCAAAGGATTTTTGATTATTTTGGCGGAGTTCATTTACTTCTTTTAATAACTGTTCGCATTCTTTATTAGAAAAAGTTTGATCATGCTCCAGTGGTTCTTTTGATAGAATCGTTGACAATAGTAATAAGATTAGACTCCCATTATCAATGTTTATGACAGTGCTAGCATTTTTATTTAAGGACAAATCTTCTTTTTGATTTAATTGTTCGGCTAATTTTTGTTTAACTAGTTCTTCTATTAATTGTTTTATTTCCTTTTTTTCATAAGGATTCATCTGTATCTCCCTTCAAATAACAAATTGTATTGTATTTAAAGAATGGACACCATCTGGTTTTTCAGCACAATAACCAAACCCGTCTATGATAATATTATTAGGTTCTAATAGTGAAAAACCGATTTGAAAATGATTGAAAACACTCATTTCTCCTGGCAAGATCTTTTCTACCCCAACCGGCTTTAACCAGTAATGGGTATGCGCTTGTTCCTTATCTTTATTTATTCGTATCCAAGTATTGTTTTGACTACCATTTTCTTGGTTCTCATGTGTGTAATTTCCTGAAAAATCGATTGGGGTTTCACTATTTATATGAATTAAGATTGTTGGGAATGAAATAGATTGCAGACTAATATTATTAATTGAAAAACTACCTATCATCGTTTGTTTTTCATTCAAATCATTACTAAGGAGAAAAGAATGAGTAAAAAAGCAACATAAATTCCCTGAAGACTGCTGACTGTAAGTATCAAGCCTATTTCGTAACTTAGTAAAATACACTTCGTTTTCGTTTTTCATTAAAGCAATTGTTTTAAATAACTCATTTGCGTGGTCCATCCTCGATCCCTCTCTTTCGAAGATTAGTTAAATTCTTCTTCCGCCCACCAATCATCAGAAATTATGACGTTTATAGCGTTGTCTCATCGAGTTGGCAAAGTGATCGAAGGCGATGTTGATCCTCCTTTATTATAGAAATTTGGTACTTTTCCTTGAATAAGTCCAGCTGCAAGGGGATACTCTTGAATTAGTGTGGTTACTTTCGTTGCAAAAGGAACAATAATTTGAACAGTAGCTTCGATACTAATCATCACTTGAACATAAACGTTATTAATTCCATATTCCTTTATTTTAAAGTGAACGTCAGCATTTACATCTCCTACTGCATGAAATCGAATGGGGATACTTGGTCCTAGATTACTTAGTAAGCTATTGTTTGTAGCCTGACCAAGGGGGATGTGGTAAACGATTCCTTTTTCCTTTTTAGAAGCATCTTGATCGAAGTCGATATCCTCCATTCCTTCTAGTTTTTGCAAATTTCCTTGTTCGATATTGTTTAAATTCTGCATAACAAGATCACTCGTTTCCCCCATTGCACGATTAATCATTTCAGCATTAAATTTAGTTGTTACTACTTCCGATGTTCCAACTGATTCACTTTCCATGATTTCGTTTATATCCATGGTCTCTGGCAAATCTATGATTAAGTTGGCGATTTTTTCCGTCTTCATTTCTGCAAAGTGCATTAATGTCGGCTTTATTGATGCGTTTAAGATCCACAATCCAACCATCGTAGAAATAAGGAATAAAGCAAATGATAGTAAAAGGACATAACTAAAAGGCAAAGGTCCCTTAGGTGGACGGCGGAAAGACAATCCATTCACTCCCTTCAAGACATATTTATGCTTATTCAATGCATTCCATTCTAAATTTGAAACAAGAGCCTTGTTCTAAACCAAGAAAAAAAGACCTTTAGATTAAAGGTCTCAAAAATATTAATGGTAGGGCCAATTTCTTCGGTGTCGAAATTCTTTAACAATTTTAATGAGTGCTAAAACACCCATTGAAAAACTAATGGTTATTCCTGAAAGGGCAACAAAGAGAGCAATATATTCAAAGAAAGAGTAAGAAAGAGCATTTCCCCACTTAACTGTCCCTTCCCAATCTTTAATCACTAAATTCATTCCATATATCCCAGAAACGACAGTGAATGTTGTTAGCACAAATAATAAATAATTCTGTCTTCGACTACCGCGTTTTTGTTGATTTTGATAGAGTGCTGAAAGTGTTTCTTTCGCTTCAGAATACAATTTTTCGATTTTAAATACTGAAGAAAATAATGTTGAAAGCTCTTTTCCTTCGGTTCTAGAACTAATTTCAGTAAATAAATATCTCGATGAAAATACGGTAATTAACTGGATCAAATATTCGACTTTAAAATAGTCTTTTTTATAATTAATTTGGGAGTACTCATAAGAAAGCTTCAATAGAACAATTTTATAAAAAAGGTGTAGAAGTAAATTGTAATAATGAATGCCTTCCATATTTGATACGAGTTTTTGCATTTCATCGGGGTTTGATTCATTTGTGATACACCCGAATAATTGATCTGAAGTCATGTAATAGGAAGCAGGTGCATAACGATGGTAGCCATGTTGTTCCATATATTTTTTTATGTAGATGGGATTACTAGCTGAAACGATTGGCTGGCCCAATTCATTCGTTCCGTTTACTTCACTAATATTAAAGAGAGCCTTTTCGGAGATATCAACATCTTTTTCGGTTTGGAATAGTCCTACTGCGAACATTCTTTCATCTAAATAAAAAGGCAAACTCCCATAATATCCAGCACGATTCGAGTCCTCAGTCACAAACTCTTTCAAAAAAGGAGCTAATGAATTGAAAATAAAGTCTTCGCCTGTTTCGAAAGAATGAGTATTATCGATCACTTTATACTCGTGCATCTTCGGTTCTAAAGTTCGAAAGTGTTGAATAAAATCAAGTACGGAAGAAAGAGGTGTTTTTTCTTGATTATACTCACAGCGAATGGTCATAAAACCAATTTCAAAAGGACAGAGAGTAATATCTAAAGATAAAATATCAAATGGAAAAGAATGTGCTCCATTTTCTAATGTAAACGAGTGTTCAAACGGTTTACTATAACGATGAAAACCACGTGCACTTGCTTCCTCTGGAAATAAAAAGTTTTCGATATAAGGAAGAAAATATTGATCCAATTCCTGGTGTGAAACATTGAAATTTCTTCCATAATAAGCAGTTTCTTTCGTTCTATCTTCAATAGAAAAAGCATGAAACCCATTCTTGTCTAATTGCTTTTTGAATATTTGCTTTTTTCGCTCCTGATAGGAGAAAGGAAACAAAAATTGAATTCGAGACAATTTAATAATTGGTTCGATATATTCCAAGTCTGATCATCCTTATCCGTTCATTGTGAAAATATCATACCTTTTAATTAAGTGAAAAGAAACAAAAAAACCGGAAAAAATTCCGGTTTTAAGATTAATGCAATGTTCGATAAACACCAATTACTAAACCAAGGATTGATACACTGTTAAGAATGATAGGATCCATAGATGAATTTTCTGGTTGAAGGCGGAAAAAGTCTTTTTCTTTGAAAAATCGTTTTACAGTTGCTTCTCCTTCATCGGTCATAGCGACTACGATATCGCCGTTTGAAGCGGTTTGTTGTTGTCGGACAACCACTAAATCCCCGTTCAAAATACCAGCTTCAATCATACTATTACCAATAATTTCAAGCATAAACACATTTTCTTCATTCGTAGCAATTCTTTCTGGAAGTGGAAAATATTCTTCAACATTTTCAATAGCAGTAATCGGTTGACCAGCCGTAACTTTACCGATTAATGGAACGTTAATGACATTTGGTCGCGGAATGGAAGAATCGTCTAAATCCAAAATTTCAATCGCTCTTGGTTTGGTCGGATCTCTTCGAATATATCCTTTGCTTTCTAAACGAGCCAAATGTCCATGAACAGTAGAACTGGATGCTAAACCTACAGCTTCACCTATTTCTCTTACAGAAGGCGGATACCCTTTTGATTTAACTTCATCTTTAATGAAGACAAGGATGTCTTCTTGTCGTTTCGAAATCTTTCTCATGTCTACACCTCACTTCTTTCGATCTTTTTACATATTATAGCACGACTTTTTTTTCAATACAAACATAAGTTCGAGTATTCGAGTTGACATCAAACAAACGTTCGCATTATAATAAAATCAAAGATACGAACAAATATTCGATTTGGAGGTTTTTATCATGACACAATCTATTTGGAAAAACAATTCATACACGATATTATTAATTATTGTTGCAATCATAGCTAGTTTTATATTACTGTTTATGCAGAAAACGGATCAAAAAGACATGTTCTCCACTGTGACAGTACAAGATGGAGATTCACTTTGGACGTTAGCAGATCAGTACTCTAAGGAACATCATATGAGCAAAGTGGACTTTATCAATTGGGTTGAAAATGAAAACAATTTAAAGACTGCAAATATTAAATCAGGAGATTCTCTTATTATTCCGGTTAAGAAACCGGTTGTGAATAATGATTATCAACTTCAACAATTCGCATCCAACGGGGAGTAATCATCATGAAATATAGGGCAATCGCTTATTGCCGCGTAAGTACAAATAAAGAATCACAAGAAACGTCTATTGTAAGACAAAGAGAAGAGCTGTTGGAACTAGGTGAAAAGCTTGGTTATTCCTCTATTCATGTAATAGAAGAGAAAGCAAGTGGATATGATCTGGATCGTTCGGGCATCCTCGAACTACTTGACTTAGTTAAAGAAAATGAAACAGACGCAGTGCTTATTCAGGATGAAACAAGGATCGGACGAGGAAATGCTAAAGTTGCTATTATTCATTTTATATTGAAAAATGGAGTAAAACTTTACACAATCGCTGATAACGGCGAACTAAAACTATCTGATGCAGATTCAATGGTTTTACAAATTGTTAGTATGGTTGAAGAGTATCAAAGGAAAGATTCATAATCTCAAGATAAAAAGAGGCATGAAGAGGGCTGTTGAAAAAGGTTACAAGCCAGAACATAATTTAAAAAATAGAGGCAATCTGGAAGGTCGGGACAGAAAAAAGATTCCAATTGAAGAGGTTGTCCGTTTAAGACAGAACAAACTTACGTTTTCTGATATTGCAGCTACACTTAGAGGTTTTGGTTATAATGTTTCTAAAGCAACGGTACATCGACGATATCAGGAGTTTCAATTAGAGCAAACGGGGAAAGAGCAGGAATCTAAACCATGATTCTTGTTTTTTTTCATTTTTTTTTGTACTATGACCTGATAAAGCAATTTCAAACAGACATAACTTGATCAATGTAGATGTTAAAATAATTTCTGATGATCAAGAATTAGAAAGGAGCGAGACGCTGTGTTGGAGCCAAAAAAATTAGCGCGAATCAATGAATTATCCAAAAAAGCAAAAAATGGTGGTTTAACAACGGAAGAAGCTAAAGAACAATCAAGCTTAAGAAGCGAATACTTACAAGTTTTTAGAAGTTCGATGAAAGACACGATTGAACAGGTTCGTGTGTTCGATCCTAATGGAAACGAAGTTACACCGGAAAAAGTTAAGGAAATACAGAAAAAGAAAAAAATGCATTAGGGAAGATTCTTCTATCATAATGGATGGTGGATTTCTTTCTATTTTATAATTTTTACTGTATAAATAAGAAGTGACAATACCTATAATACAGTGATGAAGGGAAGTAAAAAAATGTTCGATCAAACAGACCAATTAGCTATCAATACAATAAGAACCCTATCAATTGATGCAGTAGAAAAAGCCAATTCTGGCCATCCTGGTATGCCGATGGGTGCTGCACCTATGGCATATACACTATGGACGAAACATATGAATCATAATCCGAAAAATCCCAACTGGTTTAATCGAGATCGTTTTGTCTTATCAGCAGGACATGGCTCAATGCTTTTATATAGTTTATTACATCTATCTGGATACGGCTTAGAGATTGAAGATTTAAAGCAATTTCGTCAATGGGGAAGCAAAACACCCGGACACCCTGAATATGGTCATACAACAGGCGTAGAAGCAACTACAGGTCCTCTTGGACAAGGAATTGGAATGGCGGTTGGTATGGCCATGGCAGAACGTCATTTAGCTACCGTCTACAATAAAGATCGTTTTAATGTAGTAGATCACTTTACATATGGAATATGTGGAGACGGGGACTTAATGGAAGGTGTCTCTTCAGAGGCAGCGTCATTAGCTGCTCATTTGAAACTAGGTCGCTTAGTCGTTATGTATGATTCAAACAACATTTCATTAGATGGAGAATTAGATCGATCTTTCTCTGAAAGTGTGGAGGGAAGATTTGAAGCCTATGGATGGCAATACATTAAAGTAAATGATGGCAATGATTTAGATGAACTATCAAATGCCCTTGAAGAAGCGAAAACGGATTTAACTCGCCCTACTTTAATCGAAGTGAAAACAGTCATTGGATATGGTTCTCCTACGAAGGCAGGTAAATCAGCTTCTCACGGTGCCCCACTTGGATCAGATGATTTAGCGAAGACGAAAGAAGCTTACAAATGGACATTTGAAGAAGATTTTCATGTTCCTCAAGAAGTTTATGATCGTTTTACACAAGTAGCAGAACAAAATGGAGCACAGAAAGAAAATGAATGGAATGAAATGTGGAAGCAATATGAAAAAGCAAACCCTGAGTTGGCAAATCAGCTAAACGAAGCAATTAAAGGGGAATTACCTGAAAACTGGGCTGATCATCTACCTGAATTTGAAGAAGGAAAAGCAGTTGCAACACGAAGTTCTTCGGGGCAAGTATTAAATGCAATCGCAAAAGCCGTGCCATCATTCTTTGGTGGTTCCGCAGATTTAGCGGGATCAAATAAAACAATGATGAACGATGAAAAAGATTTCACTCCAGAATCCTACGATGGCCGAAATATTTGGTTTGGCGTACGTGAATTTGCAATGGGTACTGCATTGAATGGGATGGCTTTACATGGCGGTTTGCATGTTTTCGGAGGAACGTTCTTTGTATTCAGTGATTACTTGAGACCAGCAATTCGATTAGCAGCATTAATGGGATTACCTGTTACTTATGTATTTACTCATGATAGTGTAGCTGTCGGAGAAGATGGTCCTACACATGAACCAGTTGAACAATTAGCTTCATTAAGAGCTATGCCAAATCTTTCTGTCATTCGACCAGCAGATGCCAATGAAGTGTCAGTGGCTTGGAAAGAGGCATTGCTTTCAAAAGACAAACCAACAGCGCTTATTTTATCAAGACAAGATCTACCCACTCTACCTGGCACAGACAAGTCAGCCATTGAAGGTGTGAAAAAAGGGGCTTACGTTGTATCTCCATCTAAAAAGGACGTACCAGACCTTTTACTATTAGCATCAGGATCAGAAGTGAGTCTAGCAGTGGAAGCTAAAAAAGCTTTAGAGCACGATGGAATTGAAGTCTCCGTAGTTAGTATGCCTTCATGGGATCGTTTTGAGTTGCAGACAAATGAATACAAAAAATCGATCTTACCACCGGCAGTAACTAAACGGGTTGCCATTGAAATGGGAACTTCTTTTGGATGGCACAAATATATTGGTTTCGATGGAGACGTTATTGCGATTGACCATTATGGTGCATCAGCTCCAGGCGAAATACTGATGAAAGAATTTGGTTTTACAGTTGATAATGTGGTAGCGAGAGTGAAAGCATTGTTAGATAAATAATCATAAACAAAGCATGGAAATTTAAGAATTATTAACTTTTGAAAAGAGGCTGGGACAAAACTAGTCTCTAACCCAAAATGAGCGCGTCCGTTTTAACGGACGCGCTCATTTTGGTATATAGAGGGACTGATTTCCTTAGAATCCCCCCATTCTACGCATCTATTTTCGAAGGTTGACGGCCATCAATGCGAGGCCGATCTCGTTTTTCACCTTCGTCTTTCCGCGGATAGAGACACGAGTGAAACCTAAATTAGCCTTCTAAAATCCAAAGACTGGTTCCACGTCGATCTTTGGACGACGATAGATGGATGGCGCCAGTCTTTGCTTCTGAAAGCTTTTGGCGTATATATTCTTTTTGTTCCAAGAGAAGCTGATCGATCAGGAGGCCATCTTCATCGATTCTCAGTTCACATTGATCGACACTTTTCGATTGTTCCCTTCTTTCAATTTGGATTTTGTATGGTAACTTAATTCTATCAGAAGTGTCCTTTTTTATGGAGTCAAAACAGTGGCCCGTGCGCAGTCATGAAGTCGAATGCGCACGGGCCACTACTGTTTCGGTTGGTTTTTTAAAAGGAGAGCTGGGACTAAATGGAGAGGTCTTCAACTGGTTCAAGATCAAAAAGGTCGAAAGTGTAGGGTAGGTGCGACTCCTGGGCGATCAGCACGAAACGAAAATCCATTCGCTTAGACCAAGGTCTAAGCGAATTAGTTGAGTTCGTGCCGCCAGGAAAGCGTCGCCTGCCACACTTTTGACAAAATGAAAAAGGGTTGGGACAAAATATATATTTATCCCAGCCTCTTTTCCTACGATTAGTCAAGTACTAAATCATAAGTTGAAGGATTATTCACTATTATTTGTGCATAGGAAATAAACCTCAGCTATTCATAATTTTAAACTGAGAATATTCATGCTATACTAAACTACATATTATTGGTCCATAGAGACCGCGTGCGAGTAATCGTACTTTGTATTGTTCCTGACCATGGAATATATACATTTTAGTAGCTTATTCATGCAAGCTACAGTGGCAACCTTATCCTTTTTGGAGATAGGTTGCTTTCTTAATTTGTAATAATAATCGACGATATGATTTGATCCTGCTTTTTGTTGGCGGATCATGTTCCGAACAATGAGATATAAAATTTTTCGTCCTTTAGGATTTCCTCGTTTATTAATATGATCTTGTCCTGCGTATTTTCCAGACTGATATCTTCGAATATCAATACCCACAAATGCGTTGATTTTTTTATGATTAGAAAAGCGAGAGAGGTCACCAAACTCACCGATAAAAAGTCCTGCGCTAATATCACCCACCCCAGGGAGACTGATAAGTACATCAAACTCAGGAAGCTTTTTTGCCTCGTTAATCAACTGGTTAGAAACGTGTTCTTTTTCCTCTAATAAACGGAGGAGTTGTTTTGCATAGTATTGAACTTTTGATGTTTGAATACTCGCTGAAGAAATAGCTGGATAGGAATCCTTAGCGTATTCTATTATTTGACTTGCCTTTTGTTTAGCACGATTTTCTGAAATTCTTTTTGTGGTACTTTTTTTTAACAGGTTCTTGATTTTTGTTGGGCTCTTTTCTAAAACAAAGTCTGGATGAGGAAATAGGTCCATCAATGTTAAGGCGTAGGGTGTCATTTTATTCGAGAAAAAGTGTTCAAGTTCTGGAAAACTTAATTGTAGTGCATTGTGCAAGTACATTCTCATACGTTTTTTTTCTTCCTCTATTTCCTGATAAAAGCGAGAAAGATCACGGAGTCGACTATATATTTCTGGTTGTTGGATTTTTTCTACTCGGCAATTCTGTTGATGAACTTGCGCCAATTTATGAGCATCATGCTTGTCCGTTTTCCAGCTTCTTAGAGTCCCTTGTTCTAGTTGTTTTTTTGCCTCAAGAGGGTTTAATAAAGAGTAGTGCAATTGGTTCTTTTGACAAAAGGTTTCAACTGGTTTTGAATAAATACCTGTTGATTCAAAAACAAGAATAGGTTCTTCAGAAAGGTTTCTGATCTCATCAAGCAGCGCTTGAAAACCAAATTTATTATGATGAAATTCCCCTTCCGAAAGACAAGTTTGACCATCGTAAATCACTTTGTAGCTTTTCCCCATAGAAATATCTAAAGCAATTACTAATTCCAAATATTTTCCCTCTCTTCATTGTCCTTTTGAAAGATCTTCACCTATTCATTTTGATTCTAATTTCCTATACACGAGCTCATGGCCCCAACATACTTAAACCTGATTCAAAAATGAAAGTGAAGAAGCTCGGTTTTTGATACGGATTCGAAATCCTTGAGGCTTTGGTCGAGCTTTCTTTCACTTCTCACTATAACTCTAAAAAGAAAAATAGTGGGTAAAGTCATCCGTCGATGACTTTACCCACTAATCTTAGTATGTTTTTTATAAGATAGACATTGTTAAATGATCATGTTGATTTTCTACATTCTGCAAAACAACTTGCTTATCGCGCTGACGGTGATCAAAAAGTGCTCACCAAGCCGTTCGGATTTTTCAAATGACCCAAAACACTTCGCTTCCACTTTTTTATTTAAATATCAACAACCTTATAGAGTTGACCAAAAGCAACAAAATGAGTTAACAATTGACAAATATCGATAAAATCGGATGATAAAAGTACCCTTTCAATAAAATTAGTCGAACGATTTATTTTATAATACAGAATATTCGTATTATTATAGGTATCTCCAACTCTTTTGTTTCGATATAATATTGGTAATCGAAAAATAAAGGTGGGGGTATCATGGCTGTCTATTATATTTATTGGATCCAAGATGAAGTCGCCGACTATTTTTATGGAAAAGAAAGAAAATTTCTAACATTATTTTTAGAAAAAAAGAATTCTGCTGAAGAGTTAAGAAAAATTGTAGATAAACAAGTAAATTATATTATTCAAGAAATACCTGAAATGAAAATCCAGCAGTTAATGGAAAATGCTGTGGCTACAAATACAATTACAAAGCTTTCTTCTACTCATTATCGAATTGAAACGAATCGATCTCAATATGCAGAAATGGAAATAAAATTTCCTTTTATTCGGATTATTACTGACCAATGCAATCATCTTGAATGGGCTTTTTTTAACCTGCTCAGAAGTTTTAATGGAAGGCTATTAGCTGTAAATTTAGAAGAAGAACATGTAGGATGGATTAAACCAATGAAAATAAAAGCATTTGGTTAAAAGAATTTGATGCATACATATTGTATATTCTCGTTTCGTTTAGTACACTTTTAATAGCTAACACGAAGGAGGAAATAGAATGGTTTGGCAAGTAATTCTAGTCGGTATATTGGCTCTTGCTGTCGGGGTCGCTTTAGGATTTTTTATTGCTCGTAAGTATATGATGAGCTATTTAAAGAAAAATCCACCGATTAACGAACAGATGTTACGTATGATGATGATGCAAATGGGAATGAAACCTTCTCAGAAGAAAATCAATCAAATGATGAACGCAATGAACAAGCAATCAAATAATAAATAATTGTTTGAACCATAAGTGTATCAAGCTTTATCAGTTGATTGAGATAGAAAATAGGACGAGATTTCACACAATAATTTGTAGGTATAGTGAATCTTTTGTCATTAATTCTCTATTTCTGTTTTATCTTTCATCAAATTTAATCCGAAACCCCTTTCTCTGTTGAAAATAAAGCGGAGAAAGGGGTTTTTTGTGTTTTTAGAAGATTGATTCAGTGAATGCTTAAAAAAGTACATTCGTTCATTCATCATGAATGAATAATCAGGGACTCCTTTTTTTGTCGACGAAATATGATATGACCAGAATTGTATGATACCAAGAGAACGATATCAAAAACGATTGATAAAAATTGACCGAGGGCGATCTTTAAATACTATCTCTATAAAAATATGAAATTGAAAATCGAATTATCATAACTCTAGACTTACAACAAATGGATGGTACAATATGGATATAACTAATTATGTCATTGGTTTAAAGCCATTTAAGCTCTAAATAGCATTTTACTTTGTAGTGAAAAGAAATTATTCCCTTCATGGATGAATGAGTGTGAAGATTGATGATGAAACAGATTCAAATTTTTTGTTAATACGTGTAGATTTATAGAAGAAACCAGTCTATATTTGAAATAATTATTTATTTAACTCTATTAACAGTACGATAGAAAATTTTATTGTTTATAAAATGAGTTATTTTCGCTAAGTCGGTTCCATACATTGAGTGTAAAGAATGATAAATGAATCGATCGTTCAGTTAGACAAAAAAAATCAGAAAATTGTACTTTAAATAGATCGATAAAAACAGCTGGGTAACACAAATAAAAAGTTAAAATCAAGTAAATAAATATTGGAAAACCATCGAAAGAGAAATCATTTTTCTAGATAACATCATTGCTTTTTTACGAAACATTTAGGAAAGTTGATTTTACTATCGATGGAAAATCCGAAATGTGTGGTGAGACCAACAATGCCTTTAAAAACAATAATCTTACATAAACTGAAAGAGCAAAACGAGCCATTTGAGAAATTTGCAAAAATGGCTGGTTATAAACAGCCAGATACATTTCGAAATATTTTAATGAATGAAGATTTGCCCTTCAATCATTTTAATGGACTAATTAAATTAGTACGCTTTTTATTTCCAGATAGAGAATTAGAGCTTTTATCTGAATATGCATTGACAGTGGATCCTAATCAAGAATTTGCTCGCAGCATGTTGGAGTACTTAAGTGTTAATAGAATTGAAACTACAAAAGAAATGTTAATGGTAAAAATGTTAAACTGCTCAAGCAGCGAAAGTAGGGAATGCGCAGAAATTCATCAAGTGGATAGCTTCCATGAAAAAAAGAAATTTACAAGCTTTGAATTAATAAGTAAAAGTAACGCGAACAAATATCGATCAACTGAAGTAAAAATTTTCGCCAAGATCATTCAAATTTATGAATATTATCAATCGAAAAATCTAGTAATGGTAAATATTATCGGAGAATCCTTATTTGAGCAAATAGTTGAATTGAAAAATGATTATATTCGAGACAGCTATTTAATGCGATTATGTCTCATTCTTGCTACTATGAATCTCTATAAAAATCAATTAAATGACTGCAGAAAATATTGCAATATGGGTATTGAGCGCTCAATGAACGATCGATTTACAAGCATTTTCCTACTTACGATCGGTAACTCCTATATATTCGAAAATTATGATGTAGCCTCAAAGATATTAAAGAAATCATATATCATTTCTCCTGAAGGATCTTATCAAAAAAAACAGGTGAAGCGGTCTTTAATGTTTTTAAATAATGTCTGGAAAAAAGACATAGCGCTCGAATGTGAGTCATTAGATCCTGAAGATATTCACGAGGAAGTATTTAGACTTATTAACAAAAATAATAAGGAAGATGCACAAGAAGCATTTAATAAAATTAGCGTGGATGATTTAAATGAAAATCAATTAGCTTATAACCATTATTTTCGATATTTATTAACAGGAGAAGATAAATATCTATTTCAATCAGTTAAAAGTTTCATGAAAAATGATGACCACTTTTTTATAAAACTTCCTATGAAAGAGTTGGAGAAAATAGGAGTAAATAAACATATGATGGATGAATTAAAGGCTTAAAGAAGTGGACATGACCACAAATAGAGACCGTTCTTATCAGTAAACGGATGCAATTGTTTTTATTTTCTATCGCATTTTTAAACCCTTTTTTCTGTTGATTCTTTCAGAGAAGAGGGATTTTTGTATTTCACCCCAGGTGAATATAGGTGGAAAATGAATCTTTAATGCCAAAATGTAAAGATTGAAATGATCAATCTTCCCAATACTCGAAAGAATAAGAAAAATGCTCTGATGAATAAACCCAGGATGCCTTCAATGATGACTTCAAAGAATTGTTCCAATACATGATCTCGCATATGATGAAAAAACTTTTTTTTCTTCTTTTTTGTGATCATATTCAATTACTCCTTTTCACTCTTTATTCATTTTACAACCCAACTTCGCCATCAAGCTATTATTTTTGATTTTTATTAGTCTATACTATAAAAACAGAAACCTCGATAGAATATACTAACAAATTAATTCAAATACATCCGTTAAAAGAGCAAACCGAAATCAAATATTTCCTAATCTGAAAATTTTTAAAAAGGATAAAACAAGCAGACATATGACAATTTTATCGGCTAGAAGAATAACCTGAAAATTTTTTTTAGATTGATAAAGGCATTCTGGCGTATAAAATAGTCATATGAATTAGGAGTGATTTTGCTGGCAACGGTTGATTCCCATTAAATGATTCCTCTATTATTGTCAGTGCACGAATGGAAATATATAACCAAAGAGGGGTATTGAACACTATTCATTCAGTTGAAATAAAATATCCATCGATGCTTTTCATTTCAAAAAAAGAATAATAGCAACATGCACTGCTATTATTCATGATAACATTGAAAACTTTACTGAACGGTACAATACGGTGAGAAGAAAAATTGATGATCAGCTTTTAGGTGGTTAATAAGTCAGTGAGTTTCAATTGTAGAAACAATTTTGATGAATATCGCAGTTTTTATCCTAGATGAGTTATTATCGGTGGTAGGGGATAAAATAGAAGCGTCGATGACATATGCTTGTAAAAGAGAGAAAAGGTAAAACCACGATTAATACATCGCATCGTTTAAGCACAATCCAACACGCAGCCTTATTCTACGTTTTATAAAAAGGGAATATCTCTGAAAAAGGTACGCACGAAGATTCGATGGATTATCAAGAGGGGGTATTACAAAATGTAGCTTCAGCAGCAGCTTTAAGATCTTGTAGAACAAGGGGAATGAAAAATTGGTTCAATAGCCAACTCTTCAAGTGATCAAGAGAAAATAGTAATAAGATGTTAGAGTATGAAAATCCAAAGCTTCTCACCTTTGAGGATGCATGAGCAAAGAATGATACTGAAACAGAAGAGGTAATCCAGGTTAGATTAGCAAGAATGAGAAGGGTGCACACGACAAAGGCAATCCCTCATCGTTTATCCACCATTTTAGAAGCGAATTTAATATTGGTTTTTCATCATGGAGAGTAGTCGAAAGAGGTACTCATCAGAAACTCTTACTACGATCTGTTTTGTGAAAAAAAGTAATTGTTTCAAACCTTTTTTTTGAGCAAATCGCTAATAAAGGTAGTTCAAGTCTAAGTTGAAAGGTGAGGTCTAACCTTGTTATTGGGCTTTATGATAGTTCGAAAATGTTCGTTGATAAAGATTAAGTAAATGATCTAATTCTTGGCTATGTTGGATAGATTCCGTAGAGTGAAAGCCATATTTCTCGACAATGTGGCATAGCTCAAGTCTCTTTGATTCGATTAAATGAAGAAGTTCATTTTTTAACACTAATTTCATTCCCTTCAAACATTAAAATAAAAAGACGATTTCAGATTTATTAAAGTTGCACTCCTATTTTAGTATAACGAACCCCCACTTTATTTCCAATTATATTCATGTGAAATAACGTATAAAGATCATTTTTATACGTTTATTTCATATTTTTACAGAAAAATAGTACAAACAATTTATTTTATTTCTATTTTCTATTGGAGAAAATACAACTGTATATAAGCCTGTTTCTGGTCTATTTATATCTTTTCTTCGTGAAATATTTCTATTTCACTCTTTCTTTTATATGAATAATCGACCTACATAAAATCGTCACATTATTCATTTCCAAATGGAATAAGCTATTTGATACAATATGAAAGGATAGGAGTGTTAATCTATGACGGATGTTAATGTTTTTCTTGCTTTTGGAGCAGGTTTTTTAAGTTTTATCTCTCCCTGTTGTTTGCCATTATACCCTGCATTTTTGTCTTATATAACGGGTATGTCAGTGAATGAATTAAAAACGGAAAATGCAATGTTACAAAAAAGAAGTTTATTGCACACAATCTTTTTCTTACTAGGTTTTTCCATTATTTTTATTATGTTAGGCTTTAGTTCAACTTTAGTTGGGCATTTTTTCTTTCAATATCAAGACTTGATTCGTCAAATCGGTTCCATTTTTATTATCTTTTTTGGATTCGTTGTCGTTGGCTTTTTAAATCCAGCTCTACTAATGAAAGAAAAGAGAGTGGGATTTAAAAACAGGCCATCAGGTTATTTAGGATCCATTCTTATAGGAATGGCTTTTGCTGCTGGATGGACGCCATGTACAGGACCAATTCTGGCGTCGGTCTTTGCGTTAGCCGCCTTGAACCCTGGATCAGGGGTCATTTATATGATTTGTTATACGTTAGGGTTTGCCATTCCATTCTTTATTCTCTCATTTTTTATCGGTCGATTAAATTGGATAAAAAGACACAATCTCAAAATCGTGAAGATTGGTGGATGGATCATGATTGTAATGGGAATCATTTTGTTTTTTAATGGTATGACAATGATCATTGGGCTATTTAGTACTTTAACAGGAGGATATAAAGGTTTTTAATCTATGGACTCTGTCAACTTTAGTGTTCAATTTTAAAAAGGCCATGTTGGCGGTTGATACTGAAGGAAGCAAAAAAACAACTCGTTCGTCTGCGGAAAACGAGTTGTTTTGCTTATTGGGGAAATATCAACATGATCATTTAACCTATCCTTTTAAAAAAGGAATTTGCTCCATTTCCTCGAGAAAACGGAGAAATTTCGTCACAGCGGAATCTTATCATTCCGTTCAATAGTAGAAAATCGTGGTAGCTTTACGATTCACAAAGTCATTTAATAGAATCAATCTTTCATAATAAATATTCAATTATCTGACATTTGTTGTTGATACATGCGGGTAAAGAATGATATATTATGATAAGTGAATTATGATTCAGTCCTGTTAAAGATTAGGGGGATACTAGTGGCACGAATATTGATCGTTGATGATGCCAAGTTTATGAGATTGGCACTAACGAATATGATCAGTTCTGATCATCAAATCGTTGGGGAAGCTGAAAATGGTGCAGATGCAATTGAATTATATCGCGATTTAAAACCGGACCTAGTAACAATGGATATTACAATGCCTGTTATGAATGGTATTGAGTCGATGAGAAATATTTTAGCAGATGATCCAAAAGCAAAAATCATTATTTGTTCTGCAATTGGTCAACAAAAAATGGTCGTTGAAGCGATTGAAATAGGTGCAAAGGATTTTATTGTAAAACCTTTCGACGGTTCTCGTGTAACAGAAGCAATTCAACGAGTGCTCGGATAAGATCATTCAGGTAAAGTACCTGAGTGGTTTTTTTATTGTAAATGAACAATGATTGCGATACTGTAATTAAGAAGTGATCTATAAAATATGGTACATATACGATATAATAAGTGCTTAGGCTTATCATCTACAATATGAATTAAAAGGAATGATATTATATGAAAATGGCTATAATTTCATCTATTTTAGCTTTAGGTATGGGAATATTCGTACTTTTTATCCGAATTAAATCATCACATCGACCAGTTTCTCAACGTAAAATTATTTTACCTCCAATCTTTATGAGCACGGGTGCTCTCATGTTTTTTCTTCCTACGTTTAGAGTAACGCTTTCTGAAGTTTTAGAAGCTATTGTTGTGGGAATGATATTTTCTATCTTGTTAATCAAAACTTCAAGATTTGAAATTCGAGATCAAAATATTTATTTAAAAAGATCAAAAGCATTTGCTTATATTTTAATTGGATTACTGATTATTAGAATGATTGGGAAAGTTGTATTAAGCTCTTCAATTGATTATGGACAACTTTCGGGTATGTTCTTTTTACTTGCTTTTGGGATGATCGTTCCTTGGAGAATTGCCATGTTTATTCAATATAAACGTTTAAAGAACGAAATGAATACGACTTCCATTTCAACGAAGACAATCTAAAAAAAGCTTGATGAGCTTGTTCAACTGCAACAAGCATTTGGTGCATCGAGACTTGATCAAAAATAGCTCTTTTTATCTTTAAGACCATGTTCATGATCAAGTTGAATTTTCTACATTCAGCAAAACAACTCGCTTTCCGCGGGAGCTATGAGACCCCAAAGGAAATTGCGACATGAAGGTTTACGGGATACCCGCAGAACTCGTCCCCCTCGAACCGAAATCAACTGAACGATTTTTGTCTTCATCTTTAAAGCAAAGGTGGATCAGACCGTTCTTTTTAAACTGTTAATGAATGTTAGCGGAAAGCGTCTGCCTGGAAAATCTCCACAGCTTATAAGAGAAAAAAGTGAGTATTTGACCGACCTGTCGTGCAAGTACTCTTTTTTGTGGAATGATAAAAATCGTCCTTTCTAAATAGCGGCTTAGTTATTTTCATTAAACAAGATAGAAAGTTTTTTTGAATTTTCGGCTTTGTTAAATGATTATGTTGATTTTTCTACAATCAGCATAATAACGTAGCTATCCGCGGATGACCGGTTGAGTCTCCTCTTGAGAATAACCCAGTGGCCACTGAAAAGCCCAACTTTCAACGAAGGCAGCCGTGCGCACGGAACACATCTGCCTGGAACGAGAAATCAACGGATTATATGCGCCTTGAGGACTTTTTCAATGGCAACAAAAACCACACTGCAGGTTCTCTACTCGCTCGCTTTAAGGGCACTGAAAAAGTCCAACTTTTAAAGATTGAAATGCTGCAAATGAAAAAGAAGCACTCAATAGACACGTATTTTTAACTTTATCTTTAAACAATCATTATTGGGCATATTTAAAATTGCATTTTCAGATAGGATCGTTCTTTTTAAAACGTTTCTGAATGGCAGTGTAAGGCAGCGATTCCTGCGGGAACAGCGCGAGCTGAAAGCCCCGCAGGAACGCAGTGACGAGGAGATTGAAGCCGTGCCCGCGGAACGCGTCTGCCTGGAACGGAAATCCATGCCTATACTCACTTGAATGTTCAAATAGGACTTTTCAGTGGCCTCCTCGTTTTCCGCAGGAGTCTTGTTTTTTTTGCTTCCTATCAACAACATACGCTCATATAGCCACATTAATAAAATGCCTGAACCATTTCAATGTTTCGGATTTTTAGAAATGAAAGGAAAATGAATTTTAATTTTTCACTCCGTTTTTTGGCCCAGGTCACGATCACCAGCTATTTCTAAACCAAGTAAAAGTGGGTTGTGGTCGATGCAATAAGATATTGCGAATAAAGGATTTTGTCGACAAACTGCAAATGACTGGAGTGGTTTAGATATGATCTCTAGTGAAATCTATCAATTGAATCAGATTTGGAGGGATTAAGAGATGAACGTGGAGTTAAGAAGGCCTAGAATGGAGGACGTTAAACAGTTACACGCCTTTTTTAGAATTGTCATTGTTGATACGTTTACTAAGGAAGGTCTAGGGGAGAAAATTAATGATATAAATGATGAAATTAAAGGAAAGGAAAAATACTTAGAAAGTGATTTTGAAAGCAATGGAGAAAAAAGATATTTTTTGATTGCTTTAGATAGCGATAATATTGTTGGTTCAATTGAGTACGGGCAAGCTAGCAATCTTATTAGTGATTGTACGAACAAGGCTTTCAAAGAGTTAATCGAAATTGGAACCGTATTCGTTCATCCTGAATACCAAAGGAAGGGAATAGGGAATTTGCTATTGAAGACGATGTATTTTACTTTAAAGGATAAAGGCATAAACGAATTTTGTTTAGATAGTGGGTATATCAGTGCACAAAAAATATGGAAAAAGAAATTTGGCGAACCTATTTATTTGCTAAAGGACTATTGGGACAAAGGGAATGATCACATGATTTGGAGAATAAAGGTCAACGAATTGGTTTAGGGTAAGAGGGAAAATCACCTTATTATATTTACCTAATCGAATATGAGTTTTAATTTCGTTTATACAAAACGATACCTCCAATCTATTTTTGCTTCTTTAAAGTCGACGGATTTTACTATTTAGTGCAACACCTAAGCTGAAAATAGATGCGATAAACGGTGAATTAACACATAGACTTGGACGGTGATGTGGCATCCTATTCAGCGAAATGGAAGAATCGAAAAAGGAGAGACTTCGTTCGATCGTTGAACGAAGTCTCTCCTTTTTGACATTGCTTATTTTAAAATAAATGTTTGTATGGTTTCATATCTATGTGCAACTGCTGGAGTTTCTTCTTCAGAAATTTGTGATCTCTCTTTGGAGTAGCCATGATATATCCTCTAATCACTTGATCCTGCGTGATATCATTTGTTCTTTCATTCAAAGCCAATTCGCCAATTTTCCCAGCAATTTTTTGTCTTGCTACATCACGAAACAATTCTGGGACTGGACTAACCAAATCTTCTAAAAATCTTTTTTCATTTTTTCCCCATAACTGATGAGTTTCACCTACGTAGTACTCTTCCCAGTCAATGATGGATTTTCCATCTTCTTTAGGCAATCGTTTCAAAAATTTACGGAACATAAAAAATCCACCGATGCCGAAAAGGCTGATGAGTACGACTACCCAAAATAAGATAAACCAAAGAAACCATCCATTTAACATAATTACTCACCTCAACTTCTATCATCCTTCTATGTTAATTATAGACAAGCGGATTAATCGTGACAAGCACCGTTGTTGAGAAAATCACTTTATTGAAAGGAATAAAACGTTATAACGAACACGCATGTTGCAGTCAACCTTGTTAGTACAATTCTATAAAAGGATGGTTTATAGAATACGACTTTTCAAATTCTAACCTGATCGAATTTCTAACATAAATATTTTAGTATGAAAATTCAGGATATTTCAAATCTTCCGGATATACTAAAATTGCAAATAATTCCTTTTCTTTTAAAATCCAAAGTGATAAGATACTTTTGCGGAGATGCTAGTTTGTCTATTTGAAGGATCAATCCGTTTCAAAGCCTAGCTTCTTGTTCTATATAACATACTGAAAGGGTGGTTTTAAATGAAAAAATTATTAGGTTTAGGATTAGCAGGATTGCTTATACTTGGAGGCTGCTCTAATGCAGGCAATGATAAAAAAGATAGCGCTGATAGCAATGAATCAAGCACATCCGATAGTGTTGCAGGAGATATGATGGACTTTTATATGAGTTTAACAACATCCGTTAATGGAGTTGATCAAGACTTAAATGCTTATGAATCAGCAATGGCTAAGGATGTTAAGCCAACTGGAGATGAGTTAAAAGGTTTGCAAACGAAAGCAAGCGAATCAGCCGCAAAAACGGCTCAAACAATTAAAGACATGAAAGTACCTGGTAAACTTGATAAGTATAAATCAGATATTCAAGATTCATTAGATACTCTTGCTGAATCATATCAAATGAAAGCTGATGCCTTGAAAAAAGGTGGAGATGTCGTTTTAGATGAAGCCAATGATAAATTTACAGCGGCTGAGGATAAAATGGGTATGGTATTAGAAAAAACTGGACTTTCTAAATCAAGCTTAAACAACGACTTAAACGGTTAATTATTTGAAAAATAAGGCTCCCTCTATTAAAAGAGGGGGCCTTCTTTTTGTTTAAGGAGCCCATTACACTTAAATTCAATGATTTTTTATCCATATAATCATCTTTTTCAAGAGGGTATCTTTTTAGATATATTTTAGCTATATAGAGTGTGAAGGAGGTGATCATCACATGGCAACAGCAGAATTGAAAGATACGAAGATTCGATTGGTATTTGATAACGGGCTAGACGAGAAAGGCAACCCAAAAGTAAAAGCAAAGTCATTTTCTAACATCAACATGAATGCAACACCAGATCAAATTGAAAATTCCGCACAAGCAATTGCAAGCTTAAGTAGTCAAACGATGCTATCCGTTGAACGCAATGACAGTTTTGATATTCAAGCTTAACTTGAATCGTGTGGAAAATCGCTTAATGGGAAGTTTAGGCATGAACAATTTCCTCATTTTTATTGAAGATCATTTAAAGAAAAGGAGAGACGAAAATGACAAAAGTCTTAGAATTACAATTCATTACTGAATTTGGAAAATCTGCGCATTTAGCTGTAGATGAACCGAAGGAACCAGTAGTTGAAGCAGATGTTACTGCTGCAATGAATGCAATAATCACAAATAATGTTTTTCAAAGTTCATCTGGAGCTTTAACAAACATTAAGGGAGCTAGGCTGGTCGAACGAACGGTTCAAGAGTTAACGATTTAGTGTAAGTGGAGCCAGGCCCATTGTGAGATTCTTCGCAATGGGCCTGGCTCAAAAAGGAGGAGTAGAGGTGGAGCAGATTTTTCCTTTTATAAGTGATGTAGGGTTTCCGATTGTGGTGACGTTATACTTGCTTTATCGAATTGAGACAAAGCTTGATGCAGTCATTTCATCCATCGTTTCTCTTTCAGAACGGAATGCAGGAAGTTAATGGAGTAAAAAGGATCCGCTATGGATCCTTTTTTCTATGGGAATAAGGTTGTATATCGTTTTTAAGATTCTTACGCAGATGAAATGAAATTCAATGATAAAAATCTTACCTTTTCCTATTTATTTTCGAACAAACATTCGACTTAAAAAGAACAATCTCCCTAAATTTGTTATAATGAGACAAAAGGAATGAACGGGAGTGAATGAGATGAAATTTATCCATACGGCGGATTGGCACTTAGGAAAACTAGTACATGGAATATATATGACTACAGATCAAGATTACATCCTTCAACAATTTTTGGAATTAATTGACAAAGAAAAACCGGATGCGATTATTATCGCTGGAGATTTATACGATCGCTCTATACCACCTACTGATGCGGTTGAATTATTAAACCGAATGTTATTTGAAATCAACGTCATCAGAGGCGTTCCGATCGTTGCGATTTCAGGGAATCATGATAGCGCAGAACGCTTATCATTCGGTTCCTCTTGGTATCGACATTCTCGCTTTTACATGGAAAGTATGGTCTCTAAAAACGTAGAGCCGATCCAAATTAAAGGGGTGAATTTTTATGCGATTCCCTATGCAGAGCCAGGTGTTATCCGTGAGGTAATGAATGATCCAACTATTCATTCTCATCAGGATGGTATGAAAGCCATTATTGATCAAATTAAAGAAACGCTTAATCCGAATGAAGCAAACGTTTTTATCGGCCATGCTTTTGTATTAGGCGGAGATACAACAGATTCTGAACGTACCTTATCCGTTGGAGGATCCGGTTGTGTGTCCCAAGACTTATTTGAACCTTTTCATTACACAGCTCTTGGTCATTTACATAGTCCTGATGCCATTAATCATCCAAAAATAAGGTACAGTGGTTCATTATTAAAGTATTCATTTTCAGAAGTAACACAGCGGAAATCTGTTACGATCGTGGAAATGAAAGAATCAGGAGAATTTACTCATCGTGAGGTGGCATTTAAACCAATACGAGATATGAGAGAGATCACGGGATACTTAGACGACATTCTCGATTCTACCTTTTATCAAAATCAAAAGGTAGATGACTATTTAAAAATAACATTGTTGGATGAAGGAGCACTTATCGATCCGATGAACAAATTAAGAAAAGTATATCCGAATGTACTTCATCTTGAACGGAAAATAGATCTGATCGACCTTAAGCGAAAATCATCAGGGGGATTTGACAGAACGGAGAAAAAAACTGAACTTGATTTATTTAAACAATTTTACGAAGAAATGACTTCCCTTTCATTTTCGGATGATAAAAGAACCGTGATGGTAGAAGTAATAGAGAATGCTTTAAAAGGGGGAAGAACTGAATGAAACCCGTGACACTAATTATGAAAGCGTTTGGACCATACGGTGGAGAAGAAAAAATTTGTTTTAGTGAGTTAGAAAACAGGACGATGTTTGTAATAACAGGTAAAACAGGAGCTGGGAAAACAACGATCTTTGATGGTATTTCATTTGCCATCTACGGTAAAACAAATGGAGATGAAAGATCTGGTACGGATTTAAGAAGTCAGTTTGCTGATGATCTTGTTCAAACAGAAGTTTCGCTTCATTTTATTCTAAAACAAAAAGAATATTATATTTGGCGATCTCCTCAGCAGGAAAAGAAAAAATCAAGAGGAGAAGGATTTACAACAATCAACGCTAAAGCAGAATTATATGAAGTGAAAAATGATGCTTCAAAAGTCTTAATCTCAGCAAATGTTCGTGATGTCGATGAAAAAATAAAGGAATTGATGCAGCTTGATGCGAATCAATTCCGACAAATCCTAATGATTCCTCAAGGGGAATTCAGAAAGCTTCTCGTTTCGGATTCAAAGGAAAAAGAAGCGATTCTACAAAAACTTTTTCATACTGAAATATTTAAAAGAATAGAAGATACGTTAAAAGAAGAAGCGAAAAAGATCTACGCAAATGTGGAAAAGCATGAGATGAAAATGGAACAATTATACGCTCAATTTGACATAGAATTCGAATCTGAATTGAAAGAAAAATTAGTAGAAAAAAAGAATGTTCTCAAAGAATTAACGCCATTGATAGAAGCGGAGATGGCAGAGTCAAGCAAATTCATTCAGTCACTGCAAAAAGAAATAAATCTGCGTAAATTAGAAAAAGACTCACTTCAACAACAGTTCTTTCAAGCGAAAAGTGTAACCGCACAATTTGATGAGAAAGAGCGATTGGAACAAATACAAATAGAGTTAAAAGAAAAGCAACCAGAAATAAAAGAGAAACAAGAATCAATCAAACGAGCATTGAGAGCGGTACAAATTGAAAGACAAGATGATATTTGTCATTCCATAAGCATCGATCTCAAAAAAATCACGTCAGTGGAAGAAGAACTATCAAGAGACTTAGTGGTTGCTATCCAAAATTTAGAAAAATGTCAATACAAATGGAATAAAGAGCAGGAAAATGCTTCTATAAGAAAAGAAGCTTCAGAACATGTTTTATTACTTGAGAAATCGAATGAAGATATTCAGTCCTATGAACAATCTCTACAATTGAAAGAAAATCTTGTGCGCATAGAAAGACAATTGAAAAATAAAAAACTTCAGTTTGAAAGTGAATTTGAATCACTTCAATCATCCTTTGAAGCGATTCAAGGAAAACGTTCAGAAGTGGATCGATTAAAGATTTCAATCATGCAACGAGAGAGAAACATAGAACGAACAGAAAGCAACATTGTTCTCATTGAGGAATGGATCGATTTGAAAGTGAAAAAAACTCAGATGGATGAGAAACTTACTCTCCTTACGGAAAAGACTGAGAGCGCAATGCAGGAGTGGGAGAAGAAAAAAGAAAAATTCGCACAAGCAGAAGATAAATGGAAAAAGGGACAAGCTGGTTTTATTGCAGAATCATTAAAGGACAATCAACCATGCCCTGTTTGCGGTTCTCTTGACCATCCTCATGTAGCCTCAAAAAGTCCATTCATGCTCACTGAAGGAGAGATGGAAGGGATGAAAGAAGAAATTCTTCGAGCTGAGGTGAAAATGAAACATGAAGAAAATGAACGAATAAAAACTGAAACGACATACGACCACTTGGTTGAAACAAAACAGGTGCTCGAATTAAAGTTGAGCACTTTAATCGAACAGTTTTCAATTGAAAATGGAGAAGCCAATCTTAATAAGTTGAAAAGTAGTATGACCGAAATGAAAAAGGAAGAAGCCTATGATAAAAAGAAATTAAAAGAACTAACAGATACCATGAAAGAGCTTGAAAGATTGAGCAAATCTTTAGTTGAGAAAAAAGAGCGGTTAACACTTATTAATGAAGAATGGGAGAAAGCAAAGACTCAACTAGTACAAGAATCAACTCGCTATGAACAACTAAAACTTAGATTACCGAATGGCTATCAAACGCAATCAGCATTCCAGCATAATATTAAAAAAGCTAAAGACCGACTCGCTCATCTAGACTTCGAATACGAACAAGCTAGGAAAAATATGGATCAAGCTAAACAAGAGCATGCGATTCTCACAGTGAAGTTAGAGGGGAAAAAGGAGGAAGCTAATCGTGTGAAACAAAGCATGGAAAAGGAAAGAAAACGATTCCGTGAGTTAATGGAACAGTATGAATTCAATACTTACCTGGAGTTTCAAGAAGCAAAAAAATCCGAAAAGGAAATTGAAATGCTCGAACGACAAATTAAAGAATATGGAGAAGTCAGTCGTTCAGTTCTGGATCGATTGACTCAATTAAATCATAATCTTGAGCAAATGAATCGACCTCATCTTGAAACGATTGAAAATAAGTTGCAAGCACTTTCTTTATCCATTTCAGATAAAGAAAATCAATGGAATCGCTCTAGTCTAAGGGATGAAAAAAATAGAGAAGTGTTTGATCTACTTAAAGAAACACAGGAAGAAGTAAAGGAGTTTGAAGAGAAATATAAAGTTCTCGGTAATTTATCCGATATGGCAAAAGGAAATAATGCCCAACGCTTAACATTTGAACGGTACGTTTTAGCTTCTTATTTAGATGATATTTTGAGAATTGCAAATGAACGACTGAAAGATATGACGAATGGTCGATATGAACTTTTAAGAAAGACAGATCGTTCAAAAGGAAATGTTCAAAGCGGTTTAGAATTGCTAGTCTTTGACCAGTATACTGGCTATGAACGGCATGTCAAAACGCTATCTGGAGGAGAAAGCTTTAAAGCTTCATTATCGCTGGCTTTAGGTCTGGCAGATGTCGTCCAAGCGCATGCAGGTGGTGTCTCTTTAGAAACAATGTTTATTGATGAAGGGTTTGGTACACTCGATCCAGAGTCATTAGATCAAGCAATTGAAACTCTTATGGACATTCAGTCTAGCGGAAGATTAGTCGGGATTATCTCGCACGTACCAGACTTGAAAGAAAGAATTGATGCAAGATTAGAAGTCATTTCGACCACACAAGGCAGTAAAACCCGCTTTCAATTTTTATCATAATATTTCGAACCGGGAGGGCTTCAATTGCAGAAAATAGGAATCGATGCAGGTGGTACTTTAATTAAAATAGCATATGAAGAGAAAGGGCACATGCATTATAAAACTTATTCCTACAACGAAATAGATTCATTCATTAGTTGGATGAAATTATTGAGTGGGAGCAGTGCTATATCTGTAACTGGAGGAAGAGCGTTCGAAGTAAAACACTTGCTTGGAGAATGCCGAATCGTTCCCGAATTTGAAGCAGTCACAAAAGGCGGTCAGTACCTTTATCAAGAAAATTCAGGAAAAGCAAAATCATTTCTCTTAGTAAACATCGGAACGGGGACTTCATTTTATTCGGTAACAAACGTTTATTCAGAGCGAATTTTTGGCAGTGGAATTGGTGGAGGGACCATAGTAGGATTGAGTAAATTATTTAGTGGACCAACTGATTTTCAAGAAATAATTGAAATGGCCACAAAAGGTGATCACGAGACACTTGATTTGACTGTGAAAGATATTTACAAAGGTGAATCACCTCTCCTTGGCAACTTAACGGCATCGAACTTTGGCAAACCTGTTGAAAATGAAGTAAAGGTTCAAGATCGATTAGCCTCTGTGTTTACACTCATTGCCGAAACACTTGTGTTGTTAGCTGCCAATGCACTTTCCCATGAAATGGAGAGAGTTATTGTCTATACAGGTGGTGCAGTTGATAACAATCGGCTTTTACAAAAATTAATGATCCGTTTTTCAGAGCAAATAAAGGCAGAAATGGTTTTCGTTGAAAACGGACGATACGCTGGTGCAGTTGGTGCATTATTCGAATTGTAAGAATAATTGATTCACAAAGAGTTCAAGAATTTTTGCTAGCTTTGATTGTCTTCACCCATTGGTTGGTCTAACATGAATAGGAGGGTAATAGAAAACCATAAGGGGTGGTATGAGTGAATAATCGAACGATCATGTCAATGATGATGATTTTAATGATGTTGGCTCTCTCAGCATGTGGAAATTCGGCAGTTGAAGAGGAATTTCATTACAAGGTTAACGATTTTTCATATACGAATCAAGATGGAAAAACGGTGAAATTGGATGATTTAAAGGGAAAAGTGTGGATTGCAGATTTCATGTTTACAAGTTGTACTTCTGTATGTCCCCCTATGACCCATAATATGACTGAGATTCAAAAGAAATTAAAACAAGAAGGCGTATCCGATTATCGAATTGTATCTTTTAGTGTAGATCCTGAAGTGGATACACCTGCAAAAATGAAAGAATATATTTCGAGGTATGAAGCAGATGAGTCCAAATGGGATTTGTTGACGGGTTACAAACAAGCGGAAATCTCTAAATTTGCTGAACACTCATTTAAATCATTAGTAGCGGATGATCCAAACTCAGATCAAGTTGTTCATGGCACTAGTTTTTATTTAGTAAATAAAAAAGGATATGCAGTAAAAGATTACAGTGGAAATACTGAAGTTCCTTACAACGAGATTGTAAAAGATGTGAAAGCACTCATAAAAAGTAATAAGTAAGATGAAGAAGGACTGCCCAGAATGTCAGTGATTACTGAATGAAGGCAGTCCTATTGTTTTGTTTGTCTCTTCTTAGATTTAGGGAGATCCTAAAACGAAAAACGCCGGATGTAATGCAAAATATTCTAAGAAATGTTCTTGTGGATTATCTGAAAAAGGAATTAAGAAATTAACTCAATCATTAAAGTAAGCCTTAATGATAAAGGAAACTTTCATTGGAGAGTTGAAAATAAAAACAGAAAGAATGAAAGGATGAGACAGTTGTTTTCTTATAAAATTGATAATGAATTACATATTGAATTGATCGAACTTCAGCAAAAAGGTGAGCTATATGAATTGATCGATAAAAATCGAAAATATTTACGTGAATGGCTTTTATGGGTGGATAAAAGAACAAGTGAGAATGATTTCGAGGACATTATTCCAATGTGGCTATCAAATTATGCGAGTCGAAATGGATTTGATGCAGGAATCCGTTATAAAGGTAATCTAGTAGGCATGATCGGCCTTCATTATATTGATTGGAAAAATAGAACGACATCCATCGGGTATTTTATAGATGAGGATTTTCAAGGGAAAGGTATTATTTCAAGGTGTATATCTGGTTTGTTGTGCTATCTATTTAATGATCTTCAGCTCAATCGTGTGGTTATACAATGTGATGGAGGAAATGATAGAAGCAAAAATGTGGCAAGACGATTAAATTTTAGGGAAGAAGGCATTGAAAGAAGTGCACACTTTGTTTACGACCATTATGAGGATCTTCATACATTTGCCCTATTAAAAGAAGAGTGGATGAAATAAGTAAAGAAAAAAGATGGAAAATTGGAAAAATAAGAAATCGCACTTTCATGTAAATTTATTATCAGGAAAAGCCAAAAGGAACTCACGTATATGAGTTCCTTTTGGTTTTGTTCCTTTATCATTGTTTAGAATAATCGTTTTATACTCTTTTTAATGGGAGGAATATCTAGTTTCTTCTCTGAGAAGAGTTCTTTAATCATATATTCGCTAAAGTGAGCAGCTTGGGTATATGAAATCTTACCAGGCAATGGAGGTTCATCTTTAACTTTCACATCAATAATTGTCGGTACGCTTTGAGTTTTAGCATCACTCAATGCTTGTTGTAACTGTTCAAATTCAGTAACTCTGTAGCCTTTACCACCACAAGCGTTTGCAAATTCAGCAAAATTGATATCTGCAATATCGACCTCATAATTTGTGTTGCCAATTGCTTGTTGTTCGAATTCGATCATTCCTATTTTTTCATTATTCATAATCACTATCGTCATAGGTAGTTTATATTTAACTGCAGTTACAAAATCCTGCATACCCATTGCGAACCCACCATCTCCACAAATGGCTACTACTTGTTTTTCAGGAGCAGCAATCTTCGCTGCGATGGCTCCTGGCAGACCCGCACCCCATTGTTGCTAACCAGCTCGATGTTAATAAGGTTTGTTTCGTCATCTGGAAAACCCGAGCCGCCCATACTGTGATTGTACCGACATCAACAGATAAGATCGCATCATCTTCAGTGACTTTTTGTAATTCGTGAATGAGCGTTTGTGGTTTAATGGGACCTCCAGTATATTCACAGTCCCTTTCAATTTCTTCTAACCATTCTACTCTGGCTTTTTTGTATTTTTTGGAAAAAGATGATTCTTCTTTTTCGTTTATTTCTCTAATTAATTCCGTTAATGTTTCTTGTGTATCTCCAACAATTCCATGAGTAACTGGATAGTATTTACCAATTTTGGATGGGGATAGATCGATTTGGATCGCTTCTGCATTTTTTGGTAAGAACTCTCGATATGGAAAGGATGTTCCAACCAAAATAAGTAAATCAGTATCCTGCATTGCATCATAGGAAGGTTTTGTTCCAAGTTGACCAATATTCCCCATACATAATGGGTGATAATCCGAAATCGCTCCTTTTCCGGGAAGAGAAACGATCACAGGTGCTTGAATTCTTTCAGCGAATTTTTGAAGCTCTATTTTAGCTTTTAACGATCCTTTTCCAGCCAAAATGACTGGTTTTTTGGCTTGATTAATTTTTTCTGAGGCAATTAGAATATCTTTCGTATCCGTTTTCACCTTTAAATCGGGCATTAACGATGAAGTTAAAGGAGAATTATTCTTATAAGGGTTTGCAAAAAGATCGTCTGGTACAATTAAAACCGCTACTCCTTTTTCTTCATAAGCCGTTTTAAGAGCCTGATTCAATAAATCAGGTAACTGTGCTTCTGTTTGGGCTTTTTCACAATAAACAGCAACATCTTCGAATATTCTTGTTAGATGAACCTCTTGAAAGGCTCCAGTTCCTACCAATTCGCTAGAAACTTGTCCAATGATTGCTAGTACGGGTGCACGATCCATTTTTGCATCATAAAGCCCATTTAATAAATGAATGGCACCTGGGCCAGCGATGGATAAACAAACACCAATATTCCCGGTCAATTTTGCATAGGATGCTGCTGCGAGTGCGGCGGTTTCCTCGTGTCTCACTTGAATAAAGTCGATTGTTTCTTCCCGTTTCAAATCGTCTATTAATTCATTAATGGAATCTCCCGGCATGCCGTAAATGTGATTTACTCCAGTTTCAACAAGAATATCTGTTACTACTTTCCCCGTTCTTTTATCGAACATATTATTCACCTCAACGTTAGAATGATTTCTCTCTTATATTGATTGCCCTTTTTAAGATAGAAGTAACCATTATTACTCAAAAAAAGCTCGTTTCGTTAATTCTTTTCACTGATAACCTCTTATTATCTTTAGAACTTTCTCTTGTAACTTTATGCATAGGTGAATGTTTTTCCTTTCGTTCTTATGAAAATAGGAAAGTAGGAAATTCCCTTTTAGTAGAAAATAAAAATTGAACTTCGGTTTAAATGACCTTTCTAACAAAATAAAGAAATTGCATGGCAGGAGATCACTTATCATCTCCTAAAATAGGGATTAGATATACTGTTACAATTTCACATATACGATAAATCAACAAAAAAAAGACACAAAAAGTGTCTTTTAGGTTAAAGGACGATCAACAGGTTGCAAACGATCCATAAAAAATCTTTGATCAATCGTTCAAGAGGAAAGTCTTGTTTTACGTTTGTATTGATATTGTTGCCATCTAAAACGAATGAAACAGCCAATACAAAAACCGAGAATGGCAATAAAAGCAGATAAAAAGACCATAATCGTAAAAAGATAGGCCATCCATAACCAGCCTGTTACAAAACCCATCCAACCGAGAAATAAACAAATAACAGCTATTTTTTGGTTAAAATTCTGTTGATCGATATCTTCTGGAATATAAGAATGCATGGGTTTCCGTAGGAATAATTTTGCAACTTTCATAATGGGATTAAATCCAGTAAAGAGACCCATTAAGCCAGATAACAATGGAATCCACAGAAACCATCCATTTTGAAAGATCCAAGTTACAACGACAGATAAAACGATGATCCATTGGTTGGTAGTAACCAATGGTTTAGGTACAGATTTAATGGTGGTTGACATCTATAAACCAACCTTTCTTATCGGAATAGGTACATTTTACATGAATACTTATGAAAAAAGAAGGAATTTGTCTCTTGCTGATTTAAAAAAAGGGAAGAAGTAAAAAATGTCGAAATAATTATGAGTAACGCTATAAGAATGAAAATAATCTATAACGCAAATTAATTATGTCCGTTTTTCATATTTAACCCATGTAAAAAAAGAAAGAATAAAGCGTTTTCTTCTTTAAAGGTTTAAAAATATCCAATAAGTGTTATTGATACTATAGTATGTATTTTAAATGAAAGGGATCGTAGTTAATTTTTGAAGATGTTAAAGGGAGGAAATTTAAGATGGAGCATCGCGTCATAAAAGTAAATGGCACTGATTTCTTAGTGGATAAAGACCAAACCATTATGGAATATTTTTTTGAAGAGGGTATTGAAATTCCCCATATTTGTTACCATGAAAGCTTAGGAGCCATTCAAACATGTGATACTTGTATGGTAGAAGTAAATGGAGAGCTGGTTCGAGCGTGTGGAACGAAGATTGAGTCTGGCATGGTCATTTCAACAAAGACTCAAGAAGTGAAACAAGCCCAAAAAAAAGCAATGGATGTCATATTACATAATCATGAGTTGTATTGTACCGTCTGTGAGTACAATAATGGCTCATGCGAAATTCATAACACGGTTGATGCGATGGGCATTGAACACCAAGATATTCCATACCGCAGCAAAGGATACGAGAGAGACATGTCAGGTTCTTTCTATCGATATGACCCTGACCAATGTATTTTATGTGGTCGATGTGTTGAAGTTTGTCAGGATGTTCAAGTAAACGAAACATTGACGATTGATTGGAGCCTGAAAGAGCCAAGAGTCATTTGGGATAAAGATGTTCCGATGGATCAATCTTCATGTGTCAATTGTGGTCAATGCTCAACTGTTTGTCCATGTAACGCAATGATGGAAAAAGATATGCTCGGTGAAGCTGGATTTCTGACTGATTTAGAAAGAGGCACGTGGCGTTCACTAGTCGAGTTTACGAAAGATGTGGAAACGGGATATGGCCCTCTATTCGCGATTTCTGATACAGAATCAAAAATTAGACAAGATCAAATTGAACAAACTAAAACGGTTTGCACATATTGTGGAGTAGGATGTACATTCGATGTTTGGACAAAAGGTAGAAAAGTACTGAAAATTCAACCACAACCAGAATCGCCGGCTAATGGAATTTCTACTTGTATTAAAGGGAAATTTGGCTGGGATTATGTAAATAGTGAAGAGCGAATAACAAAACCATTAATTCGTGAAGATGACTATTTCAGAGAAGCCACTTGGGAAGAAGCCATCACTTTAGTAGCTGATAAATTTAAAAAAATACGAAAAAAACATGGACCGGATGCAATGGGCTTTATTGCTTCCTCAAAAGCAACGAATGAAGAGTCATATCTAATGCAAAAGTTTGCCCGCCAAGTTATTGGAACAAATAATATTGACAATTGTTCAAGGTACTGTCAATCTCCAGCCACTAAGGGATTATTTAGAACGGTTGGTTATGGAGGAGACGCAGGTCCAATCGATGATATCGCAGCAGCCGGTCTGGTTATCATTATCGGAAGTAATACAGCGGAATCTCATCCCGTGCTAGCTTCGAGGATAAAAAGATCTCATAAATTATTTGGTCAAAGATTGATTGTTGCCGATGTTCGGAAACATGAAATGGCTGAAAGAGCTGACTACTTTATAAAGCCTTCTCCAGGTACTGACATCGTGTGGATGAATGCTGTAGCGAATTACATCATTGAACAAGGCTGGCACGATCAATCGTTTATTGAGAAAAGAGTGAATGAGTACGAAGCCTATAAAGCAAATGTGCAAAAATACACACTGGAACATGCAGAAAAAGTGACGAATATTTCAAAAGATGTATTAATTCAAATTGCAGAAGAAATACATCGCGCTGGGTCTGTCTCCATTTGTTGGGCGATGGGGGTTACGCAGCATCAATTAGGCAGTGATACGAGTACAGCCATTTCGAATTTACTGTTATTAACAGGGAATTATGGTAAAGAGGGTTCAGGAGCTTATCCATTAAGAGGCCATAATAATGTTCAAGGATGCAGTGATTTTGGAAGTATGCCAAACTCTTTCCCAGGATATGAGAATGTGACTGACCCGATTGCCAGAGCAAAATATGAAAAAGTATGGGGTACTAAATTATCACCTGAAGTAGGGTTAGATAATCATGATATGGTTGAAGCGATAGAAGACAAAAAATTAAAAGCATTATTTGTTCAAGGGGAAGACATGGGTGTAGTGGATGCGAACATGAGTTATGTCAATAATGCTTTTGATAATTTAGAATTCATGGTCGTTCAAGAATTGTTTTTGACTGAAACAGCTCGACATGCGGATGTTGTCTTCCCTGCTACTCCAAGTTTAGAGAAAGATGGAACTTTTACCAACACTGAGAGAAGAATTCAACGGTTATATCAAGCGATCGAGCCTATGGGTGATTCTAAACCGGATTGGAAAATACTAACCATGTTAGCTCAAGCTATGGGCTTTAATTGGAAATATGAACACCCAAGTGAAATTATGGATGAGGCATCAGCTTTAGCCGACATGTTTTCTGGTGTATCCTATGATTTATTGGAAGGGTACAACAGTCTTCAATGGCCGGTATTAGCTGACGGAACAGATACACCGAGACTTTATGAAGAACGCTTCCACTTTGAAGATGGAAAAGCTCGTTTTCACCCCGTTGATTATGTGAATTTATTTGAGCAAAATGATCAATATGACTTGCATGTCAACAATGGAAGACTATTAGAACATTTTCATGAAGGTAATATGACCTACAAATCTGAAGGGATTCGTAGAAAAACGCCGAATTCTTTTATTGAAATCTCTCCGTGGTTAGCTAAAGAACGAGGAATAAAAGAAGGGGCACTCGTGAAATTGTCATCACCTGAAGGCTCGATTCGCGGACATGTCCATATTACCGAAAGAGTAAGCGGGAAAGAAGTGTTTTTACCTCTAAATGATAATCAGAAACTCGCTATTAACCACTTGACAAGTAATAAGGTTGACAAAGATACAAATACACCTGCTTACAAGGAAGTAAAAGCTAATATGACCGTGTTAGAAGAGGATGGGAAGTCTCCTATTCCAAGGAACAATCATCGCTTTGGACACCGTAATCCTCAAGTAAGCGTGAAAGTTGAAGAAAAATGGATGAGAGATGATTATTTTTTCCCTGGTGAGGCGGTGAAACAAAATGGCTAAAGCGATTCAAAGAATCGAAAGAATGCCTAATAGCAAACAACTGTTACGCGATGAAAATTTGAAAGAAACTTTGGATCAATTGGCTGATAATCATGAATCGGTCATGGAAGGCTTAAGATTACTCCAGCTTTTGCAAGATCGAAATATCCTTCCATTGCTAAATGGCGCGTTAAAAGAACGTGATGAAATCCTAAATGTTCTAGTTCCTGTGTTGACCAAAAAAGAAAACACAGAAGTCATTAAAAACTTACTAGAAATGATTAGTGTGATCAGAATGCTAAACGTCGAAGGATTAAAAGAAGGAATGAGTTTTGTTAATGCTGGACTGGAAGAAGCAAAAGCAGGAGTCGAAAAAGATGAAACGACCTCCGTCTTTGATTTACTGAAATCTTTAAAAGATCCGAATGTGAACAAATCCGTTACTTTTATGATGAATTTCTTAAAAGGAATGGGTAAAACTTTATCATGATTGAGCAATTTAGCAGCATTGAATAAATTTTTTTCTTTGAATAACCTCTTGTCCTTGAACCTAAAATGGACAAGAGGTTTTCTTTGTGTAACAGGATTAATATCTTTTTACTGAGATACAGTTTAATCACTTCTATTTCGTCAGTAATCGAAAGAAAGAAGCTCTTTTCCCTTTGGTATTAAAGGGATATAAGATTTTTGAAAGCTAGTATAAAAAATGAAAACATTCGTTTCCTCGATACAAGAATCAATAAATCTTTCGGAATTTTTTCTTGAATTTTTAAAGTGAATAAGGATAACCTATAGTGATATTCAAGGCAGAAAATGCAAAAACCAACCAGGCTATCACTTGCAGGTTAACCTTTTTTATTGTTAAAGTGTCACATGTCGGTTTATTTTTCAAATTGTCGGGTAAACATGACAAATGTAACAGAAGTGTTTCAATCATGACCCATCATGCAACATTTCCCATCCCCATTAACAGCATCATACATTTAAAGAGAGGAGAATTTGATGAAAAAAATTACAAACGTTTTTTGGATTACTTTAGCGATTGTTTTAGCTTCAGTAATTTACGGAGTAGCAGCTCCAGATAATTTTGAAATAACAACTGCTAAAATTCAAAGCTTCATTACGAATAAATTTGGTTGGTATTATTTAATATTAGTATCTGCAATTGTCGTTTTTTGTCTATTCCTAATGATAAGTCCAATTGGTTCTATTCGATTAGGAAAACCGGATGATCGTCCTGAGTATACAAGAAGTACTTGGTTTGCAATGCTATTTAGTGCAGGGATGGGAATTGGATTAGTATTTTGGGGGGCAGCTGAGCCGCTATCTGATTTTGCTATCGATCCTGCAACTGCAGAACCTGGCTCGAATGCGGCAATGAAGGAAGCGATGAGATTTACATTTTTCCATTGGGGGATTCATGCATGGGGAATCTATGCAGTCGTCGCCCTTGCTCTGGCGTACTTTAAATTCCGCAAAAATGAACCAGGATTAATAAGTGCCACGTTACGTCCGATCTTTGGTCATAAGGTAAATGGTCCTGTTGGAATAATTGTAGATGTTATTTCTGTATTCGCAACCGTTATTGGTGTTGCTACGACGCTTGGTTTTGGTGCAATTCAAATAAATGGTGGTCTTTCATATTTATTTGATATCCCGAAATCATTTACCGTACAAGTCATTATTGTTCTGGTTGTTACTGTCTTATTTATGATTTCTGCCTGGTCAGGATTAAGTAAAGGGATTAAATATTTAAGTAACGCAAATATGATTTTGGCTGTGGGATTATTAGCGTTAATGTTTATACTTGGTCCTACTATATTATCTTTGAATTTATTTACTGAGACACTTGGATCTTATATTCAAAACATTATTCATATGAGTTTAAGAATTGCGCCACTTGATCCAGAGCATCGTAAATGGATCAATGGATGGACAATCTTTTACTGGGCTTGGTGGATTTCATGGTCACCATTCGTCGGGATGTTTATTGCTCGAGTATCAAAAGGCAGAACGATCCGCGAATTTTTGCTTGGGGTATTAATCGTACCGTCTGTTGTAAGCTTCATCTGGTTTGCTGTCTTTGGAACAGCTGCGATAGATGTTCAAAAAGCGGGGCACATTGATCTTACAAAATTCCCAACTGAACAAGTTCTTTTTGCTACGTTCGGTCAATTTCCATGGGCGACCGTATTATCATTTGTTGCTATCGCGCTAATTTGTACTTTCTTTATTACATCAGCTGATTCTGCTACGTTTGTATTGGGTATGCAGACAACGAATGGTTCGTTAAATCCTCCAAACACAGTTAAATTAACATGGGGAGTGGCTCAATCTGCAGTCGCATTGATTCTTTTATATAGTGGGGGTCTACAAGCGCTTCAAAATGCCCTCATTATTGCCGCTTTTCCCTTTTCAATCATTATGATATTAATGATGGTTTCGCTGTATAAAGCGCTTGATCAAGAAAAAAGAGAGCTTGGACTGTATATTAGAGCGAAGAAGAAAAAGGGGAATGAAAATAAAGTATAGTTGTGATGAAAGAAATAAGATTTTGTTTAAGACCTTTGGGCCACAAACCCAAAGGTCTTTTTTAATTAATGGCTATATTAAATGGTCATGTTGATATTTCGACATTCAGCAAAACAATCCGCTTTCCTCAGACGGGATCCGAGCCTACTCTAACAAACAGGATATTTTATCGCAGTTGTTGCAACAGGACGGTGCGTACTTAGACTGTAATCCTTTGGTTTTCACAGGACCAAGAACGTATTCGCTTTCGCATTTCGTTCAGTCGCAGCTGAGGGGCACTATGTTTTTCTTAGATCCATGACAAAATGGCAATCTATTATCGAATGAATGCAAAAATATGTCGTCATAGAGTAATCAGAAATAAAGAATCCTCAAACCATTCATTTTTTCTCTTTTCCTAACTAATAGGATCCGTTTTTCAGGAGATTTATGATCTATTAATCTTTGTTATGGGTGGTACAAATGTGAAAATTTTTTGTATGATAAAGTTAATTGATTGCAACATAGAGAAAGGATCCTTTACCGAATGAAAAAAACAGGACAAAAAAAGGTGATCCGAAAATCCAAAAAGAAGCGTTTTTTTTCAACACCATTGAGAATTTTACTTATTCCGATCTTTTTAATAACCATTTATTTCATACTCAACTATAATCACCAACCACAAGAATGGGTAGATAAACAAAAATATGCGCAAATCCCAGAAGAATACATTCATATTTATAAAGAAGCTGAGAAAATTTATGGAGTTCCATGGACGCTATTAGCTGCCCATCATCGAGTAGAAACACGATTTTCGACGATGAATCCAATGATTTCTCCCGTTGGTGCTGAAGGACCTATGCAATTTATGCCATGTACGTTTGTTGGGTGGGCCCATCCTTCCTGTAGTGGAAATGGAAAGGGCGATATTCCAGAAAAGGACAAAGTAGATCCACTTGTCATTAAGAAATATGGGGGCTATGGTGTCGATGGTAACCATGACGGCAAAGCAGATCCCATGAATATTGAAGATGCCATCTTTAGTGCAGCAAAATATTTAGCAGCAAACGGAGCAAGTCAAGGGGAATTCAAAAAAGCCGTATTTGCTTATAATCATAGTGAAACTTATGTGAATGACGTTTTATACTATCAAAGTATCTATCAAAAAGAAGAAGATCAAGAAGAAAAAGAAACCGCTTTGGTGGAAAAAGGCGCAAATGAATAAGGGAAGCATTAAGCGCCCGTCCGCTGCTTGTCGCAGCGGACGGGCGCTTTGAGACTAGATTCAAATAACGCAATGAAAAATTTATCTTTTCTTATTTTTCAAAAAAAAGCAGATCCTAAAGATAGGATCTGCTTTTTCTTACAATTGAATTTATCGTCTTCTCATACTACGTAGGATGAGACTTAAAATAAATACAAATATAATTGCGCCAATTAATGCTGGAATAATGGCAATACCGGCAAGGTCAGGTCCGAATCCACCTAGTAAAGCTCCGCCGATCCATGCTCCAATAATACCCGCGATAATATTTCCTATCACACCGCCTGGTACGTCTTTACCTAAAATGAGTCCAGCTAGCCATCCGATGATTCCACCGACAATTAAATATAAAATAAAGCCCATTTTTTCATTCCTCCATTATTTAAATAAGTTATTTAAGATTACACTTGAAATATTGCCTAATCTGTATCCAATTAAACCAAAATAAGAATTTTTTTAAAAAATATATCTAAATACCCACTCCTCTAAAGAATGAGCAAAAAGGATGAAATCGATTAACAAAACAAACATTAAGTAAAACTTATGAAAACCGATCAGTTTATCCATGTTTACTTATGTAAACCCTTGTATTAAGATGGTAGTGTGAGAAAAGTTTGAGATTATTTTTTTTGACTTTTCGACATTACATTCATTTATTTTGAAATTATTTAGAGGGGGAAACAAAATGGCAATAAACGATGCTTTTCATGCACGTTCATCTTTCGAAGTAGACGGTCAGAAGTATCATTACTATCGTTTAGCAGCATTGGAAGAAGCAGGTGTTAGTAAGGTTTCTAACCTTCCATATTCTATTAAAGTGCTACTTGAATCCGTATTACGACAATATGACGGACGTGTGATTACAAAAGATCATGTAGAAAACTTAGCAAAATGGGGAAATGCGGATATTAAAGACGCTGAAGTTCCGTTTAAACCTTCCCGTGTTATTCTTCAGGATTTCACTGGTGTTCCTGCGGTTGTTGACTTAGCTTCTTTAAGAAAAGCAATGGGGGATATTGGTGGAAATCCTGATAAGATCAACCCCGAGATTCCGGTTGACCTTGTTATTGATCACTCTGTACAAGTTGATAAATATGGTACACAAGATGCACTTCAATTCAACATGGATTTAGAATTCGAAAGAAATGCAGAGCGTTATCAATTCCTTAGCTGGGCTCAAAAAGCTGTAGATAACTATCGTGCAGTTCCGCCAGCTACTGGGATCGTACATCAAGTCAACTTAGAGTATCTTGCAGCAGTGGTCCATGCAGTTAAGAATGATGACGGTGAATTCGAAGCATATCCGGATACATTAGTAGGGACCGACTCACATACAACGATGATCAACGGTATCGGTGTATTAGGTTGGGGTGTTGGTGGTATCGAGGCAGAGGCTGGAATGTTAGGTCAACCTTCTTACTTCCCTATTCCTGAAGTAATCGGAGTTAGATTAGTTGGAGAACTTCCAAACGGAGCAACTGCAACTGATTTAGCATTAAAAGTAACACAAGTTCTTCGTGAAAAAGGCGTTGTCGGGAAGTTTGTTGAGTTCTTTGGTCCAGGTGTACCGAATCTACCATTAGCAGATCGTGCAACAATTGCGAACATGGCTCCTGAATATGGTGCTACTTGTGGATTCTTCCCAGTAGACAATGAGGCACTTGATTATATGCGTCTTACAGGACGTGAAGATAAAGATATAGCTGTTGTAGAAAAATATTTAAAAGAGAACAATATGTTCTTTGAAACAGCCAATGAAGAACCTACTTATACGGATGTTGTTGAAATTGACTTGTCGGAAATTAGTGCGAACCTTTCAGGTCCAAAACGCCCGCAAGATTTAATTCCATTAACATCAATGAAAAGTTCTTTCCGTGAAGCTCTTACTTCACCAGTCGGTAATCATGGCTTTGGATTAGAAACAACAGAAGTCAGCAAAGAAGTTGATGTTCAATTAGCTGATGGTTCAGAAACAAACATGAAAACAGGCGCAATCGCTATTGCTGCAATAACGAGTTGCACAAACACTTCTAACCCTTACGTTATGTTAGGTGCAGGATTAGTGGCGAAAAAAGCAGTCGAAAAAGGCTTAGAAGTACCGAAATATGTGAAAACATCATTAGCACCTGGTTCAAAAGTTGTAACTGGTTATCTTGAAGATGCTGGTCTACTTCCTTACCTAGAGCAACTTGGCTTTAACTTAGTTGGATATGGTTGTACAACTTGTATCGGTAACTCCGGCCCGCTTAAGGATGAGATTGAAGCAGCAATTTCTCAAAGTGATCTGCTTGTTTCATCTGTCCTTTCCGGAAACCGTAACTTTGAAGGACGTATCCATCCGCTTGTAAAAGCAAATTATCTTGCTTCACCACAATTAGTAGTCGCATATGCACTAGCTGGGACTGTGGATATTGATCTTCAATCAGATCCAATCGGTCAAAACAAGAATGGTGAAGATATTTTCTTTAAAGACATTTGGCCAACAACCGAAGAAATTAAAGAAGCGGTTCGTAAAACGGTTACACCAGAACTATTCCGCAAAGAGTACAAGCGTGTATTTGATGACAACGAACGTTGGAATGCAATCCAAACGAGCAGCGATCCGATTTATGCTTTCGATCAAAACTCAACTTACATTCAAAATCCTCCATTCTTTGAAGGATTGACACCAAACCCAGATACAGTTAAACCACTTACTGATTTACGTGTCGTAGGTAAGTTTGGAGATTCTGTAACAACGGATCATATTTCTCCTGCTGGTGCAATTGGTAAAGACACACCTGCTGGTAAATATCTGCGTGCAAACGGCGTTGAACCAAGAGAATTTAACTCGTATGGTTCTCGACGAGGAAACCATGAAGTTATGATGCGTGGAACTTTTGCGAATATCCGTATTCGTAATCAAGTGGCGCCAGGCACAGAGGGTGGCTTCACTACTTACTGGCCAACTGGTGAAGTGATGCCAATCTTTGATGCTTGTATGAAGTACCAAGAAGATGGAACAGGTCTTGCCGTTCTTGCTGGTAAAGACTATGGAATGGGCTCATCACGTGACTGGGCTGCAAAAGGTACGAACCTATTAGGAATTAAAACGGTTATCGCTGAAAGTTATGAGCGTATTCACCGTTCAAATCTTGTGATGATGGGTGTTCTTCCACTCCAATTTAAACAAGGTGAAAGCGCTGAAACACTTGGACTAACAGGTAAAGAATCCATTACTGTTGCTGTTGACGAATCTGTTAAACCACGCGACATGGTTACAGTAACTGCAACATTTGAAGATGGTACAACGAAGCAATTTGATGTCCTTGCTCGTTTTGACTCAGATGTTGAAGTTGATTACTATCGTCATGGTGGTATTTTGAGAATGGTTCTTCGAGACAAACTTAAAGCTTAATATTTAGAAGGACTTGTGTTGCTTAACTTGTTCCTCTATCCCAAAAACCCTTAAAGAGAAAGGATCATTCTCTTTAAGGGTTTTTTCTATTAATTCTCTCCTTTTTTTTCATTTAGAAATTTTTATCGGGATTATCACGAAAAAATAATAAGAAAAATTCTTTGTTTAATTTTTCGAAATATTGGAGATCCTTATAAAAAGTTATTAAAATTATCGGAAGAGGTGTACATAGTGGGAAGAAGAGCAAAAGTATCGTTTCATCGTCTGATTGAAGAAAACATTAAAGATATCCTCCAAGATCCTGAAGCAATCAATAAGATCGATCAAAGAATTGAGCAAAAACATTTAAATGAAATGGGATTTCCAGGGAAAAAAAATGCGATGCAATGATCATAATAGGGGTTAAGGCGATTGAATGCCTTAACCTTTTTCTTATGCTATGATTAAGGAATGATGCCATTATTTATGTAAGGAAGTGGAGTGGAAATGCTAGTATCAAAGAAAGAGATTGAAGTTCGGTATGCTGAAACGGATCAGATGGGTGTCGTGTATCATGCTAACTATTTGGTATGGATGGAGTTGGGAAGAACGAAGCTCATTTCAGATCTAGGGTTTAATTATGCTGAAATTGAGACACAGGGGATCATTTCTCCTGTGATTGATCTTTCTATTTCTTATAAGAAATCAGCAAAATATGGAGATCTCATTTCAATTCATACATGGATTAAAGAATACAATGGACTAAGAATTAAATATGAATATGAAATCAAGCAGAATGATACGGTCCTCGCCATAGGAATATCAGAACATGTCTGTGTGAGAAAAGATAATTTCAGACCCATATCGATTAAAAAGCATTTCCCTAATTGGCATGAAGCTTATTTAAATGCAATGAATAATAAGTAGAGAGAACTTCTTCTTTTTGCGGGAAATAGAAGAGGAGGGGAATAGACATGGCATTTGGAATTACAAAAAAGGAATTATTAAAATGGAAAGAAAATATCGAAAGAGGAGAAATTGCTTTTCTCACTCATTTCTGGTACGACGAAAGGTTTCCTCATTATCACTCTGTTACAAAGGTAGGATGTAATGATCGTGAGAAATTGCTTCATTGGGCTAATCAATATGGAATCAAGAAAGAATGGATTGATGAACGAGAGAAAGGGTTTTCTCACTTTGACTTAATGGGAACCATTCAATATGAAGTGCTTTTAAAAGAAAGACTCCCGGATCATATAAAGCGATTTCGTCTGAAAAAAGAATTAAATCATTTAGCCGCTTGTAATAAATACCGCTAACAGGCTCTTTTACAATCATTCAAACGGGTAGAAGTAAAATGCGCATGATTTCATTCTTTGTGCGATAGACTATTCCGGCTCTATTCTTTAAAGATAATAGCTTTAAATAAGTGGTGACCAAAAAGGGGCAGTGAATGGTTCCATCAATTTGGTGAAGTAAATAGTTGAATGGATGACGATAAGGGATAAAAATCGGATTTTCATGTAAATGGACTAAAAATTCAGGGGTGCTAACAATGTGTGGAAGGTTCACTTTATTTGCGGACTATGATGAGCTGCTTGAACGATTTGAAATTGAATCTGCTTTAAACGAGGAAGACTATCAATGGAGTTACAATATCGCTCCTTCACATTTGGTTCTATCAGTGATCAACGATGGATCAAAAAATCGTTTGGGTCACTTTAAAGTGGGGATTCATTCCATCTTGGGCAAAAGAAGAGAAAATCGGCTACAAGATGATTAATGCAAGGGCGGAATCTCTTGCTGAAAAACCAAGTTTCAGGAAGGCTTTTCAAACAAAACGTTGCTTAATCATCGCTGATTCGTACTACGAGTGGAAGAATACCGAAGAAAGAAAAGTACCCATGCGCATTAAACTTAAGTCAGATAAACCTTTTGCAATGGCTGGTATATGGGAAACGTGGAAATCTGCTAATGGTGTAAAGATATATTCTTGCGCCATCATTACGACACAGGCCAATGCATATACGGCATCCGTCCATGAACGAATGCCGGTCATTTTGAAGCCGGAAGATGAAAAGATCTGGTTAGATCCTTCTATTCAGGACAGCAGCTATTTAAATGATTTATTAAAACCTTTTGATGCCCATTTGATGGAAGCGTTTGAAGTATCCAATGAGGTAAACACTCCAAAAAATAATGCTCCTCACCTTATCCAATCCATATGTTAACGATGTGATTTTTGAAAAAGAAAATGGTGAAATTGATTCAACTATTAAATTAAAAAAGCCCGCCCAATTATTAAGGTATTTTATCCTTAAGGACGGACTTCTGAAAAAAACGTGAATAAAGAGTTATCTTTTCGTATAGCTGTATTTAGGCTCTTTCAGTTTTTCGTCGTAATCAACATTCATGTCGTATCCATCTAAATACCATTTATCTCTTTCTTCGATGTAGTAACGAATTCCATCGAACGATTGGACAATGGCTGCTTCCTCAGGAGTTTCTTTACTAATCCCCAGGGAAAACCCCTCATGAATCGGTGAATAACCTCCATAGCGTACGTAGAAGCGAATGGATTCATTGGGTGACATGTTCATTTCTTCTTTAAACCATTTGTGTGCATCTTCTGAAATGGTTATATTCATTCCTATCACCTCACGATACCTTTCTATTATAGCCCTCAAAATGAATGAAAACCACCAAAAAAGCTTAATGATTAAGGTGAATGAAGTACGAATTCTTTTACTTGATTCTCTGTTTTTTGGGTCCATTTTTTTTCATTTGCTATCGATAATGGCCACACCGAATAATGTTTATAATTTTCTTGAAAAACGTATGTTGGTAAAAAATCAATCTGATTAAATGAAATTGACCGCATGCCATCCTGCTCATTTAGTGTTAACGAGACTGTAGCTATACCACCAATCTCCGTATTCTGCATGGTTTGGCCAGATAAGAAATTTCCAAGTGAATAAAATACCATCGTCTCTTTTCCGTTGGCTCTTCTTATTTTTTCAGCGGGTTGCAGAACGTGTGGATGACTACCAAATATGATATCCGCTCCTGATTCTGCAAGATTTTTTGCTAATTTTTTTTGGAAAATATTTGGTTCAGGTTGGTATTCTTCCCCCCAATGCAAACAAACAATGACCACATCTGCTACTTTATGAGCTTCCTTAATCGAGGAAGTTATCGTGCCTTCATCGATGTAATTTACTAAATAATTTTTTCCATCCGGGACCTGTTCTCCATTCGTTCCATACGTGTAGGCTAAAATGGCAAGTTTTACACCATTAACAAGTTGAACACGAATACGGTCATGATCTGACTGGCTTTCAAATGATCCCACGTAGGGCATATTCACTTTTTTATAATACGTAATCGCACTTAAAATGCCTTTTTCCCCTATATCTAGTGAATGATTGTTTGCAGTCGTTAACAGATCGACACCATTATTTTTTAATGCATCGACTATTTCGTGTGGTGAGTTAAATTGTGGATAGGTTGATAATCCTAATGAAGCTCCGCCAGGGGTTGACTCCATATTCGCTAATAAAAAATCCGGTTTTTTCAAATAGGGACTTATTGTTTGAAAAATAGGATCAAAAGAGTATGTTCCATCGTGGAAAGCCTCTTTGTAGATTGGTTTATGGAGAAGGATATCTCCTATCGCAGCAATCTGAATGGTTTGATGAACATCAGGTTTTGATGTCTCTTCTTTAACGATCGGGTTTGCTGTTACATTTTGTTTTCCAGCATTTTTTGCCGTTTGGTTATCATCTTGAATAGCCACTTTATGAGGTTGATTCGTCACTCTTTCGGAAGATAAATTGTACTGATAAACGAGAAGTCCAGCAATTGCGAGCATAATAATAACCAATAACAATAAACCAATATTCTTGCTTTTTTTATCCATTATTTGACAACTCCATAATTCTACTAGTTTCTATCAATTATACTAGATTTTCCATAATGGAAAAGAGTAAAAATTACTATTAATGGATATATAGTACTTAATATTCATTTATTAAGATTCTTTTTTACAAATATCATGACCTTCTTGAAAAAAGAGATCGAATTCAAACGGTGCAGATTTTGTAGAAAAAAGAGGGAAAACCGTACCTATTGGAGAATGAAAATGAAAAAAAGAAGTCATGCTTTGATTACCGACGTTAATAATCAATCAGATGAATAATTGGACTAAGGAGGATCCGGATGAGAGGATCAATTATTATAAAAGGAAAAACGAAAAAAGAAGCCATCCAAAAGGCCTTATCGATCTTACAGGCAGAATTAAATGAAGTAGATATCCAGGTCCTAACACCAGAGGGAAAGTCAATCTTCGGGTTGCTAAAAAAAGAAGCTGTTGTAAAAGTTTCCAGGATGGATCTTTCTCCGCCTGAAAGCAACAAGGGATTTACGGAAGATGAGATGAATAAAATCCTCTACGAATCTAGTACCATTCCCATCGATCAAGATGACATTTCGGAGAAAGAGGAATTGAAAAACATCCTGAATTGAAAGAAAGTAAATCCAATCAAGATAGTGAAAGTCATGTTTCAGTTAGAGATGGTAAGTTAGATGTATATTTTTCTGGAGTGGACTATCCTTCTATTACTAGTGGTCTTATCACTATGTCAAAATCTTCGTTAATGGAACTGAAGAAAAAGGCAAAATAGTTCTTTCAAATAAGGATACCGTTGAATTAATTGCGATCCAAGAAGAGGTGCCTTGTTCTTGGACTGTAAAATTAGTAGACAATCATATGAAGGCACTTCTTTCTCTTCGGGTGGGAAAAAAAATCATTCGAAAGGTTTCGGATAAGGAACCTGCACATTCCGTTATCATAGAAGTGAACGAAAATATTGAATTTTTAATGATCTTACTTTGGAGAAAATCAAAGTAGATTTGGATGGTTTAGGTGTAGAACATGGAATGAATTCCGCTGAAATGGAAAAAGCCGTTACTTCTTTGGAAGATCAGGAATGGGTGATTGCGGAAGGTACTTACCCAAAAATGGGATCCAATGGGTGGGTTGATTTCCACGTTGTTTTTAAAGAAGAAAGAGCAACACCTTATGAGAAAATGGACGGAAAAGTCGATTATCATGAAATTAGAGAAATCCCCGATGTAAAAGAAGGACAGTTAATTGGCAATCGATCAAAGCAGCAATACTAGGTTCACCTGGTAGAAATCCTGTTTAACGTTGAGATTCAGCCAAAAAAAGTCCAGCAAGCTGTTGTTCGATTAGGAAAAGGTGTTTCATTACTTGAAGAAGACAAAATCATCGCGATAAACTCAGGTCGTCCTCATATTGAACAAAGAAAATTGTTTTATAAAATGAATGTTTTTGAGAAAATCGTTCATCGAGGTGATGTTAATTTAACGTCTGGGAATATTCGCTTTCAAGGTGATATCGATATTATTGGTAATATTACGGATTCTATGGTGGCAGAATCCAAAGGGAAAATGATGATAACAGGTATTTGCTCTAAAGCAACAGTCAATGCAGGGCATTCTACAATCATCAAGGGGAATGTGTTTTCTTCAAATATAAGTGCTGGTAAAAGCAATATGATTGTAGCAGAGCTAGCGAAAGACCTTGAACAGATCAATGATTCTTTGGATTCTATTCTTTTCTCAATCAAACAAATTGTATTGGCTACTAGTAAGCGCAATCAAGAACAAGAAAAAATTAATCTAACACAAATCATGAAAATGCTTTTTGAACAAAAATATAAATTGGTTATACCATCTTTAAAAGCTTTTGTTAGAAAAGTATCAAGGTACGAGCACATCATAGATGAGTCCTGGCTCGAATTAACAAAAAGCATTTACCAAAAATTTATTATGATTTCGGGCAATGGCTTTCAAAATCTGGATGAATTAATTGGACTAATAGAGAGAATGGTACTTCAGCATGAATTGGCTTCTACGGCTCCTGATCCTGATTCGACAATAACGATTCCATATGCTCTTAATAGTCGGCTCTATTCTAGTGGTGATATTTATATTGAAGGACAAGGTTTATACAACTGCATCGTACAAGCGGGAAGAGACATAAAAGTAAAAGGCTTGGTTCGTGGCGGTCAGTTAGTGTCAAATACGTTTATACAAGTTGAAGAGGTAGGTTCTGATACGGGGGTGAAGACATCTATCGAAGTGGGTAGAAATGGACAGATTCGATTAGGGAAGGTTTATCCGAATACGGCCATCCATGTAGGAAATCGATTACACACTTTTAATGAAATGAGCACAAATGTTTATGCACGACTATCGGAATCAGGAGAGTTAATGATTCATTAAAAAGTGTCCGTTCACTTATTACAAAGGAGAACGGACACTAGATTGATCGTATCGTATATGCTAGTTGGTGTAAATGGAAGTCGAAGGATTCACTTGCTGCGTAATAACAGCCAATGAGAATATTCAATCGATCGTTAATGAATTCATTCAAAGTGAACGGTCTTACATGACATCATCTATTTTCTGCTTTGAGTTACAAAATTACATCCAGGTGATTTTTGGTTCCGTTTTGTTTCGAATTCTTTGAATATTGGCCCGATGTCGATAAATTACAAATAGAGCGAGAATCCCCATTATAACAATGAGAGGAACATCTCCTGTAAACCATGAGAATAAAAAGGCGAGTACCCCAGCAACCATCGAGGAGAGAGAGACCATTTTTGATAATTTTAGAAAAAGTAAGAATAATAACAAACAAATCAAAAATACGATTGGAGCGTAGCCTAAAATCACTCCACCTGAAGTCGCTACTGCTTTGCCGCCTCTAAACCCTGCAAAAATCGGAAACATGTGACCAATGACAGCAATCACTCCTGCAATAAGCGGATGTAAGTTTGTTGCTAACATAATAGGAATCCAAGTAGCAAGTGTTCCTTTCAAAATATCAGCGATTGTTACAATAAAACCCGCTTTTTTTCCTAAAACGCGAAATGTATTTGTGCCACCTAAATTCCCGCTACCATGTTCGCGAATATCCGTTTTATAGAAAACTTTTCCCACAATTAATCCAGATGGAATCGATCCAATTAAATAAGAGGCTATAATAGCTATTGCAATAATCATTATGTAAACTCCTTCATCTCTTCATTTCTTACGCAACTTTATTTTACCATGACTATAGCTTGTTCGAATAGTAAGATTTCTCGTTGAATCGACACTCGCTCCAATTTAGTCAAGAGCTTGTGTCATAAATGCATAAAACCTTGGATAAGCTTAGTCTAATGGGCAAAATACGTTTATTGTTTCTTAATCAAGGGTAAATTTCCAACATATTGTCTGTCTTTATAGAGAGTAGATGGAAACCATACATAGAAAGAAGGTGCATGAAATGATTCGGTTTGAGGGCGTACACAAAACCTATAGTGATGGTTTTGAAGCCATTAAAGGTATCGACCTTGAGATTGAAGAAGGTGAAATCGTAGCGCTTATAGGGCCAAGTGGTTGCGGGAAAACGACAACCATGAAGATGATCAATAAATTGATTCATCCATCAAAAGGGAAAATCTATATAAATGAGGAGGATACTTCGTCTAAAAACGATGTTGAGCTTCGCCGTAGTATTGGATATGTCATTCAGCGCATAGGTCTTTTGCCACATATGACAATCGAAGAAAATATCTCGATCGTGCCAAAGCTTAAAGGCTGGAAAAAAGAAGACTATCAAAAGAGAGTAACCGAGTTGATGGAACTAGTAGGATTAGAGCCCTCCATTTATAAAAAAAGGTATCCCGCTGAGTTGAGCGGTGGTCAACAACAACGGGTAGGTGTCATCAGAGCTCTTGCAGCAGAACCGCCGATTATCTTAATGGACGAGCCTTTTAGTGCACTTGATCCAATTAGCAGAGAGCAGCTGCAAGATGAATTAAAAGAACTCCAGAACAAGATAAAAAAAACCATTGTCTTTGTGACTCATGATATGGATGAAGCTCTCAAAATTGCCGATCGAATTGCCGTAATGAAGGAAGGGAATATCGAACAATTTGCTACTCCTCAAGAATTGATCGAGCATCCAGCAAATCCTTTTATACGATCCTTTATTGGTGAGGAACGAATTCGGAAATTCAACGACCAATTATACGTCAAATCATACATGAATAAAGGTATTCAAGTTAGAGATGACCAAGACTTAAATGCCGTTATTCCGTTATTCGCTCAACTTCAAACAGAGTATATTTTCATATCCGATTCCTCAAACCAGATAAAAGGGTACTACCGCAAAGAAGAGAAAGAGAAAGAATTGAAAGTGGTCGATTATTCTACATTCTTGGATCAAGCTAGTGCTCTTCAACCGAATGAAACTTTGCAAACAGCTGCGAAAAAGATGTTATCAATAAGAGTTGAGGCCTTACCGGTAATGGAAAATAACCAATTAATTGGTTATCTTTCTAAAGATCAACTCATACTCAGTTTAGCTGGTGTAGAGATGGGGAGGAATGATCATGCTCTATAGTGTGATAGGTGTATTTTGGGAAACCGTTACGGAGCGATCTGACGATATTTTTAGTGGGCTTGTACAGCATTTATTCTTATCTTTCACTGCCATCTTTATCGGAATTATTATTTCTATTCCATTAGGGATCTTTGTATCGAGAAGAAAGAAAACAGCAGAATTTTTTATAGGGATTACAGCTGTATTTCAAACGATTCCTAGTTTAGCGTTATTCGGCTTTCTTGTACCAATACTCGGTATTGGAAGTACGACCGCAATCATTGCGTTGATTATTTATGCATTACTACCCATTTTAAGGAATACATATACCGGTATTGTCGGTGTAGATCAAGCGGTCATCGAAGCGGGGAAAGGCATGGGGATGACTTCAAAACAATTACTGTTAAAAGTAGAGTTGCCCCTTGCCTTACCCGTTATCATGGCAGGTGTAAGAACGGCTACAGTCTTAACGGTTGGCGTTGCGACATTAGCAACCTTTGTAGGAGCTGGTGGACTAGGAGACCTAATCTATCGAGGACTCTCGAGCTGGAATAATTATTTGGTTCTAGCAGGTGCACTCCCTGCAGCATTATTAGCTCTGTTCTTTGACTTTCTCTTACGCCTAGTGGAGAAATGGGCGACACCAAAAGGATTAAAAACAAATCAACCATAAATCAAGGAGGATTATTGAATGAAAAGAAAAAGTTTACTTATATTATTGGTTGCTGCAATGTTTATGATGTTAGCAGCGTGTGGGAATGGAAAAGATAAAGACACCATTGTTATCTCAGGTAAGAAATGGACAGAGCAATACATCTTGCCCCATTTATTAGCTGAATACATTAAAGCACATTCTGATTATAACGTTGAGGTAAAAGAAGCCTTAGGAGAAGTTAATATCTTAACGCCCGCATTAGACAAAGGCGATATTGACATGTATGTAGAATATACCGGAACCGGGTTAGGTGCTGTATTGAAAGAAGACTTTCAAACAGGCCAATCAGCAGATCAAATTCTTGAAAAAGTAAGAAAAGGCTATAAAGATAAATACAATGTTGAATGGTTAGAACCGCTTGGTTTTGAAAATACGTACACATTAGCATTGCAAGGTGACACACCCATTAAAGCGAAAACATTTTCCGACCTCATCCCTCATTCTAAAGATTTAGTATTTGGTGGTCCTCATGAATTTTACGAAAGAGCAGACGGGTACGATGCATTTGTAAAAGCATATGGTTTTCATTTTAAAGATAAAAAAAGCATTGATCCAAATATTATGTATCAAGCTGTGAAAGACGGAGATGTCGATGTCATTCCTGCGTTCACCACAGATGGACGAATCGAGCGTTACAAATTAAAAACACTTACAGATGATAAAAAATTCTTTCCACCTTATTATGCAGCACCTGTCGTGCGTGAAGAAACGTTAAAGAAATACCCGAAGCTTAAAAAAGTAGTTAATGAATTAGCAGGAAAAATATCTGAAGAGGATATGAGATCAATGAATGCGAAAGTAGACATTGATAAAAAAGATCCAGCGGATGTGGCAAAAGAATTTTTGAAATCGAAAGGATTAATTGATTGATCATCGAATTTATAGTAAAGAACGAAAATATACGTTACAAAGGAGTTAATCATGATAAATCCAACTCGAGATGAAATTGGTCAATTATTAAATAAATCGAAACGAATTGCTGTTGTCGGATTAAGTAATGACCCAAATCGAACTTCCTATATGGTTTCTAAAGCTATGCAGGAAGCGGGATACGAAATCATCCCTGTGAATCCTGTAATCGAGGAAGCACTTGGAGTGAAAGCTGTCAAAAGTTTAAAAGAAATTGATGGTCATATCGATATTGTAAACGTATTTAGAAGATCGGAATTTCTACCAGAGATTGCACAAGAATTTGATGAAGTCGATGCAGATATTTTTTGGGCACAATTAGGTGTTCAGCACGAGGGAGCGTATGAATTTCTAACAAGCAAACACCACACGGTCGTTATGGATCGCTGTATCAAAGTAGAGCACGCTTTAACTAGAGTATAATTTTCATAAAAGGAAGCAGTCCAATGGGCTGCTTCCTTTTACGAATCAATAGAATGTTTTTTTGGCCCATTGAATGAAATTCCCCCTTATACTGTGTCCGTATATTCAACAGAATCTTTCCACATAGACTGAATATTTCAACGATCTGAATGGAAAATGCTTTTCAAAAGGAACAAATCATGCTATTCATTAATAATAAGGACAAATCATTTAAAAAAGCTTTTGACAATAAAATGATTGAGAGGCTACTCCATAAGGGCCATTCTCATCATAATTTCACCGAGTGATTAAAACAACATTTGCGAAAAATGAAATTGACGGTACAATAAGGTTTAGACGTTCTTGGAAGATGTGATAAACTAGAGACGAGAACAAATGTTCGAAATGCAATGGGCTTTGAAAGGGGAATATCAGTGGTGACCACGAAAAACAAAATGGAATACAATGATGATGCGATCCAAGTGTTAGAAGGACTCGAGGCTGTTAGAAAGAGACCGGGAATGTATATCGGCTCAACAGATGCGCGTGGACTTCATCACCTTGTCTATGAAATTGTCGACAACGCTGTCGATGAAGCTTTAGCAGGATTTGGAGAAGAGATCATTGTAACCATTCATAAAGATAACAGCATCTCTGTACTCGATAAAGGGCGCGGAATGCCTACTGGAATGCATAAAACAGGTAAGCCAACACCAGAAGTAATATTGACGGTTCTCCACGCTGGCGGGAAATTTGGGCAAGGTGGATATAAAACGAGTGGTGGTCTTCACGGGGTAGGGGCAAGTGTAGTCAATGCTTTGTCGGAATGGCTCGTCGTTCGAATTAACCGCAACGGCCAAACCTATCAACAAAGATTTGAACACGGAGGCGTACCTTCAACTTCTTTAGAACTTATCGGAAAAACAAAACAAACAGGAACCCTCCTTCACTTTAAACCGGATCCAACTATTTTTAGCACGACGACTTATAATTTTGATACTTTGTGTGAACGGTTAAGGGAATCCGCTTTTTTACTTAAAGGATTGAAGATAGAAGTCATTGACCAACGGCATGAAGCACATGAAATCTATCAATATTCAAATGGAATTGAATCATTTGTTGAATACATCAATGAAGAAAAAGATGTGCTTCATCCGGTTGTTTTTGTTGAAGGAACTCAGAATGAAATTGAAGCTGAATTCGCGTTTCAATTTAATGACGGATATTCAGAAAATGTCCTCTCATTTGTTAATAATGTGAGAACAAAAGATGGAGGTACGCATGAGTCTGGTGCAAAAGCTGCGATGACACGTGTGATGAATGAATATGCTCGAAAAGTGTCCTTATTAAAAGAAAAAGACAAAAATTTAGAAGGAACAGATATTCGTGAAGGGTTGTCTGCCATTGTCAGTGTGCGAATCCCGGAAGATATTCTACAATTTGAAGGTCAAACGAAAGGGAAATTAGGGACTAGTGAAGCTCGTTCAGCAGTCGATGCAATCGTGTCTGAACAACTTTCTTATTTTCTTGAAGAAAACGTTGAGACAAGTACACTGCTAATTAAAAAAGCGATTAAAGCTGCTCAAGCACGTGAAGCAGCACGTAAAGCGAGAGAAGATGCAAGAAGCGGGAAAAAAAGAAAGAAATCAGATTCAGTTTTGTCCGGAAAACTGACACCAGCTCAATCGCGTAATCCTCAAAGGAACGAATTGTTTCTTGTCGAAGGCGATTCTGCGGGGGGTTCTGCTAAGCAAGGACGTGATCGCCGCTTCCAAGCGATTCTACCTCTACGTGGGAAAGTCATTAACACGGAAAAAGCCAAGCTAGCTGATATTTTTAAAAATGAAGAAATTAACACGATTATTCATGCGATAGGAGCGGGAGTCGGGGCAGATTTTGATGTGGCAGATACAAACTACGACAAGATTGTCATTATGACTGACGCAGACACAGATGGTGCTCATATCCAAGTTCTATTACTAACGTTCTTTTATCGCTATATGAAGCCCTTGTTCGAAGCAGGGAAAATTTATATTGCATTACCACCTCTATACAAAGTAAGTAAAGGAAGCGGTAAGAAAGAAGTCCTTGAATATGCCTGGACAGATGACGAGTTGCAAGGTGCAATCAGCAAGATCGGAAAAGGCTATATTATCCAACGATATAAAGGTCTTGGAGAGATGAATGCTGATCAACTTTGGGAAACGACAATGGATCCGGAAACTCGTACCTTAATTAGAGTACGAATTGACGATGCAGCACGGGCAGAGCGACGTGTAACAACGCTTATGGGTGATAAAGTAGAACCGCGAAGAAAATGGATCGAAAACAACGTGGCTTTCAGTTTAGAAGAAAACGGCAGTATTTTAGAAAATGAAAACGTTTCTGTTTCAGAGGAGGTCCTATAAGCCATGCATACAGATAGACTACAAGATTTACCTTTAGAAGAGGTAATGGGGGACCGATTCGGACGGTACAGTAAATACATTATTCAAGAACGAGCATTACCCGATGCAAGAGATGGATTAAAACCTGTACAGCGTCGTATCTTGTTCGCGATGCATCAAGAAGGCAATACACAAGAAAAAGGCTTTAGAAAATCAGCGAAGACAGTCGGAAATGTCATCGGTAATTATCATCCACATGGTGATTCATCTGTTTATGAAGCGATGGTAAGGATGAGTCAAGACTGGAAAGTTCGCAACTTATTAATTGAGATGCACGGAAATAACGGGAGTATCGATGGCGATCCTCCAGCAGCGATGCGTTATACAGAAGCAAGATTATCGAGCATCGCTTCAGAGCTTTTAAGAGATATTGATAAAAAAACAGTCGATCATATTATGAACTTTGATGATACTGCTCAAGAACCAGTTGTTTTACCGGCAAAATTCCCAGGTTTACTTGTAAATGGATCAACAGGAATATCAGCAGGCTATGCAACAGAAATTCCACCTCACCATTTAGGAGAAGTAATCGATGCGGTAATGATGCGAATGGAAAATCCTCAGGTGACCGTCGATCAACTCATGACGGTTATTAAAGGTCCTGATTTTCCGACCGGCGGAATCATTCAAGGGCTTGAAGGCATTCGAAAAGCGTATGAGACAGGTAAAGGGAAAATCATCGTCCGCGGTCTTACAACCATTGAAGAAGTACGTGGGGGAAGACAACAAATCGTCATTACTGAAATTCCTTTTGAAGTGAATAAAGCAAATCTTGTGAAAAAAATGGATGAACTCCGCATTGATCGTAAAGTGGATGGGATTTCAGAGGTGAGAGATGAGACAGATCGAACAGGATTAAGGATCGTTATTGAATTGAAAAAAGAAGCACAAGCTGAAGGTGTTTTACATTATCTATTTAAAAATACGGACCTACAAATTTCGTATAATTTTAATATGGTAGCAATCAATCGTAAACGTCCTACATTAATGACGCTTCCACTTTTACTTGATGCTTATATTGATCATCAAAAAGAAGTGATCACAAAAAGATCCCAATTTGATTTAAATAAAGCGAAAGAACGACAACATATCGTCGCTGGGTTAATTAAGGCTCTTTCGATCTTAGATCAAGTGATCGCCGTTATTCGAAGCTCATTGGATAAAAGAGATGCTAAAAATAATCTCATTAAACAATTTGAATTTACAGAGGCTCAATCAGAAGCAATCGTCTCTTTACAGCTTTATCGCTTAACCAATACAGATATCACTGCATTAGAAAAAGAATCAAAACAACTTGATGATTTGATCCTAGAGTTAACGAAAATTCTAGACAGTGAAAGTCGCTTAATTGCTGTTATCAAAAAAGAACTAAAAGAAATTAAAAAGAAATATGAAGATAATCGTCGATCTGTAATTGAACACGAAATACAAGAAATCAAAATCAATTTAGAAGTCATGATACCTAACGAAGAAGTCATCGTGACACTAACAAAAGATGGTTATATCAAACGCACAAGCTTACGATCTTTTGCAGCTTCAAATGGAAAAGATTTCGCGATTAAAGAAAGTGACCGCTTGCTTTACCAAACAAGTATTCGAACGACGGATGTTTTACTCGTCTTTACGAATAAAGGGAATTTCCTCTATCTGCCTGTGCATCAGCTGCCAGATATTCGCTGGAAAGATCTAGGTCAACATATCGGAAATATTATTCCTATTGATCGAGACGAACAGATTGTGAAAGCCCACCGCATCGAAACATTCGAAGCTCCACAATACCTCCTTTTCATTACTAAAAAAGGAATGATCAAAAAGACAGAACTTAACTTGTATAAAGCTCAACGCTATTCAAAAGCGCTTGTAGCGGTAAAAATGAAGACAGATGATGAAGTCATTGATGTTCATATAACCAATGGGCAATCCGATTTGTTCCTAGCATCAAAACTAGGATATGGACTTTGGTTTTCAGAGGACGAGATTGCTCCGATCGGTGTCCGAGCTGCTGGAGTTAAAGGGATGAACCTTAAAGACGATGATGAAGTCGTTTCTGGACAAGTCATAGAAAATCCTGATAAAGAAAATATTTTCATAGTAACGAATCGATCAGCAGTAAAGAAAATGAAGCTAGCTGAATTTGAAAAAACGACCCGTGCTAAACGAGGAGTCGTGATGCTACGCGAACTTAAGAGTAACCCACATCGCGTTGTTTCAGCGCTTGTCGTGCATTCATCTGATATTATTTGGATCGAAACCGATAAGAGGAAAAATGAGAAAGTGATGTTATCCGATCTTCGCTGGACAGACCGCTATTCAAATGGATCATTTATTTTAGATGAAAGTGTTGCTGGACAAGTCGTCGATTTATGGAAAGAACCAACCGAGTAATTTTCGACCTCCTTTTTGGAGGTTTTATTAAAAAGTGCATTTCGTTCCCATACTTTAAGATACCATGAGCACATTGTTCATGGGATTATTTTGTAAATCAGAACAACTATTTCAATAGACACCTCGATAGAATATATAAATAATATAAATAAAATCAAAAACAATTAGTAAGCATATAATCAAATTAAATTCAGGCTTTCCTTAAACAAAGCTTATTCATGAAAACTGTGCTATACTAAAGAAAGGAATCATGGAATAAATTGTATATCGTGGAAAACATCTTACATTTTTTAGAGTTTTAGCCCATGGGCTGTTAACATTCTACTACATTGTAAAGGTGTTTTTTTTATAAATGGTATCCATTTCTCCCATGAAGTTTTAGCAATTAGGGAACACCGAGAGGGAATGTGTGAAATGAAAAAAACAGCGCTTATATATTGTGAAAACAATTTTGGAACGATGGATGGTAAAACGGCAAACGGCTTGATTCGAAGTTCAGGTAAATATGAAATTGTTGGTGTAATCGATAGTACGAAAGCTGGAATGGATTCTGGGGAAGTACTTGAAGGAGGTAAAAATGGGATACCTTTGTTTTTGAACTTTGATCATGCTTTAGAAAATCTGCCTGAAGTTCCAAATCAATTTATATACGGAATTGCTCCATCTGAAGCTTTTTTGAAAAAAAATGAAAGAAACATAATAATAAAAGCGATGGAAAAAGGAATGAATATCGTTAATCCACTTCATGAATTTTTTACTGATGACGAAGAATTTGTGCAAAAAGCGAATGAGTGTAGCGTCAAAATAAAGGATGTTCGAAAGCCACCATTGAAAAAAGATATGCATCTTTTTTCAGGGAGAATCTTAAATATCCAAACTCCGATTGTAGCCGTATTAGGGACGGATAGTGCCGTTGGAAAAAGAACGACCTCCGTTATCCTAGAAGCTGCACTAGTAGCAAAGGGGTTGAATGTAGCATTTGTTGCTACTGGCCAGACTGGATTAATCCAGGGAGCAAAATATGGAGTAGCGATCGATGCAATTCCTTCTCAATTTATGACGGGAGAAATTGAAAATGAAGTCATGAAAGCAGTTGAGAATGACAATCCTGATATTATTATTGTAGAAGGACAAGGCGCGTTAAGTCATCCAGCCTATATAAGTTCTTGCGGAATTATCAGAGGATCAAGACCAGCTGCCATTATCGTTCAACATCCTCCTAAACGAGAAAATTTAGGCGATTTTAGCTTTATGAAAATGCCAACAATCCAAAGTGAAATTGAACTCATTGAAAATTTTTCTAAATCAAAAGTCATTGCTGTGACGATCAATCACGAAAATATGACCGATCATGAAATTGAAGATGTGATTTCAGAATATGAAAACGATCTTGAACTTACCAACGACGGATGTATTAAAGCACGGTTGTGAAAAGCTAATCGCAAGCATTTTCGATGCGTTTCCATTATTAAAGAGTAAAGAGAAGAAAGTACTTGTCAATTGACCGACCCAAGTGCACCAAGAATTGAAATTAATCTTGCAAAACTGGCACACAATACTGAAACATTGAGTAAATTGTATGGATCAAAAGGCATTGATATTATGGGTGTTACTAAAGGGATATTGGGTGTGCAGGAAATCGCAAAGGTTCTTGTAAACAAAGGTATTCGAATTCTCGGAGATTCAAAAATTAAAAATATAAAAAAGATGCGCGATGCAAAAATAAAGGCTGAATTTGTCCTTTTAAGATCTCCCGCTTTAAGTGAAGTTGAATCTGTAATTCAATATGCAGATATTAGCCTTAATACGGAGCTGGATGTATTAAAAAGTCTATCAAATTGCGCTAAGAAAAACGACCGCTTGCACAAAGTTATACTTATGATTGAAATGGGCGATTTAAGAGAAGGAATTATGCCTGAGGACCTTGATGATTTCATTCACGAAGCATTAAAACTCTCGGGGATTAAGATCGTGGGTATTGGGGCAAACTTCGCATGCTTTGGCGGAGTGAAACCCAATAACGAAAAGATGGATTACCTCACTTCAATTTCAAATGAGATTGAAAGAAAATTCCCTTTGAATCTCACTTATATATCAGGGGGAAATTCAGCTAACTATAATTGGTTTATGGAGACCGAACACATTGGTAAAGTGAATAATTTAAGGATTAGGAGAGTCCATCTTATTAGGACGTGAAACGCTTAATCGAACGGCAATCCCAGGACTATTTACGGATGCATTTACGTTAGTGACTGAAGTCATTGAGTCAAAAATTAAACCTTCTGTTCCGTATGGTGAAATCGCTCAGAATACTTTAGGCGTATCACCAGAATTTGAAGAACGTGGAGAAATCAGAAGAATAATTCTTGGAATCGGCTTTCAGGATGTACTCGTTTCCGGCCTTACGCCTAAATTAGATATTGAAATTTTAGGATCAAGTAGTGATCACACAGTACTCGATGCAAAGAAATTCAAATTAATAGTCGGGGACGAAGTAGCTTTCTCTCTCAATTATGGAGCCCTTTTATCCATAATGACTTCACAAAATGTATGCAAGAAATATATCGATATTATATAAATATTCTAGATTATTAAGCATGGCAAGCAGCATGCTTTTTTTATTTGATCATTTACATATTTACATTGCCAAATACAATCAGTTAAACTAAAATTGGAATAAATCGGTAAAAATACTTATTGAATCGATATGGTGGAAGGATTTAAACATGAAAAAAGAAATAAAAAGAAAATTGCTTGTAAGTGTAATTTCAATATTTAATATCGGTTTCTTGATGATTATTACAAATTCGAATGATTTTGCCGGGCATGAAACTAGCTATCATCAAGTTGTTGTTGATTCAATTGCAGTATGCTTATCGCTATCTTTGGTCTATGTAGCGCCTTTGATTTTATTAGTCGGCTTCCCAATTTCGTTATTAATCGATTTCGCACTAAAAAAACAAAAACACAAAACTTTTTTATCGTTTGCTCTACATATCAGCGCAGGAATAACAAGCACATACCTAATCGTATCTTTATTTTCAATGTCTCCAAGAATGGAAGATTTATTGAACCCTGAAATATTTTTAAAATGGTGTTTTATATTGATTTACCCGAGTTTGTTTTTTTGGTCATTAGACAACTTAGTAAAGAGACCGAAGAAATAAAATGAAGGTAATCTTTTATATTAAGGTTCGAAAAATGAATGCATCGGATTTTGAATACACGTATTCTATAATCAAAGAAATACTACCGTACACTCCAACCTTGGTATTAAAAGAGGAGAATCGTTCGTTTAAAAAGAATTTATAAAGTGGAGAAAAAACTTTATTCGTAAAGGGGAAACTAATGTTATCGACTAACCAATTGCAAGATATCGCTCAACTTCAAAAAGAATGTGAAATGCATGATGATCTACAATTAAAACTTAATTGGGAAATGCTTAGAAATCGGAAGGGGAAAATGCTCGATTTTTTTTATTACAAACAGGACGAACTAGTCGCATTTTTAGGCTTATATCCATTTGGATCTAGTGTCGAGGTATGTGGGATGGTGAAACCGATTGAACGAAGAAATGGGCATTTCAATCGGTTATTTCAACAAGGAATGGTCACGATAAAGCAAAACGAATTTAAGAAAATATTATTGAATGCACCAGCCGAATCAAAATCTGCATCAGCTTTCTTACTTAGAGTTGGTGCTGCCTATGCTTTTACTGAACACCAAATGGAGTGGCAAGAGAGATTGCTAGAAGAGGTAGAAGGAATAACGTTACGACCTGCATTAAAGGAGGATTTAGAAATACGAGTCCGTTTGGGAGTAGAAGGGTTCGGATTAACCGTAGAAGATGCTAAAGAGAGGGAGAGTCGAGTTACTGAGGATCCAGACAGCATGTTATTTATGATTGATATAAATGAAGAAACAATTGGTAAGATACGTATTGCTCGAGAAGATAGACAAGCCTGGATTTACGGTTTTTCTATTTTACCTTTGTTTCAAGGAAAGGGGATAGGGAGAAAGGTTTTACGAAAAGTAATTAATGAACAAAACTCACTTGGTTATTCTGTTCATTTAGAAGTTGAAACAAAAAATGATCATGCTTTAGGCTTGTATGAGTCAGTTGGATTCAAAGTGGTTCACTCGCAAGATTATTATACCTATTTAATCTAAGAATAGGATGATTGATAAAAAACTTGATAGATAGTGGTGATTAAATAATGAGAAGAAAGAGAGAGGCAAATATTTATCTTTTATTGTCCATCCTATTCATGATTCCCTTTATTCATGACCAATTCATCAATCCGAATTTTGGTTACCAATTTCGAATGATTGATTTCCTTGGTGATGCAGGCATTAGTGTATTTGGAGCTTTATTTCTTTCATATCTTTTTCTTCTCCTTTATTTACACTACAAATTCAAAATTAGACCGGTTTGGATCATAACAATTAATCTTATTATATTAATCCTGCTCATAATCATAGTCTTATTGAATTTTGGCAGGATATTTGGTCAGTTATAGGTTGAAATAGATATAGCTAAGCTCCGAGCCAAAGAGTCACTTTCTTTACATAACTATAATTAATTCTTATAGGAATACATAAAAATAATAACATTTTATTATGTTTGATAAAGAGCTATGATGAAAGAGTAAATAATTGACAAAGGAGAAGTTTAAAATGACTTTTAACTTTAAATCGATTGATCATATTCAGCTAGCCGCTCCCAAAGGATCCGAAGAAGTAGCAAATAAATTTTTTGGAGATATTTTAGGATTTACAAAAGTAGAAAAACCAGAGTCGTTAAAAAAACGAGGTGGAGTATGGTTTGAGTTTGGTCATTACCAGGTTCATATAGGTATTGAGGAGCCGTTTAAACCATCAAAAAAAGCACATCCGGCATTTGAAGTAGAAAACATAGAGAATTTAAAACTCCATTTATCAAAAAATAACGTAGAATTTATCGAAGACGATGGTCTACCAGGAGCAAATCGAGTTTACGTAAATGATCCATTTGGAAATCGCATGGAAATTTTAGAATGGCTTTAAGGATGTTTTGAGCGTATTTTCGATTGGAAACTTTATCCTTCATGGCTTGGAGAATGTTATACGCTCATTCTTCCACGCCTTTTTTATTTCTAAGTTAATTAATTAGTCATTGTTTATTGATTTACTCTATTTGTGCGGCGTTCACTGAAGAATCTTTCAATTAGTCAAGCCCACATTTATGTGCAATGTACCTATTACATAGGAGCTTTCGGGTGAGAACATTTCCTTTGTTGGTTATACCTGATAGAAGTGAAAATTGGTAATAGGAGAGATGGATCATTCAGTTAAGAAAACGAGATGGGAAAAAGAGTCAGATCCTAGATAATAGACATTTGAATGAACTATTTGATTAAATAGTTATTGATTCACATAGGATGGCCATTCATTTGCAACCAATCGAGTGACATAGGAGTCACATATTTTAATGAGAAAAGTTATAGAATTGCAGAGGATATGATTAAGGTGATCAAAAGTAATAATTGAGATGAAAATGCTAGATAATAAAAGTCTATTTATGTGAAAATACAAATGAAGGATTTCAAATAGGATACTTAGGATAAAGGTATTAATTGAATTCTTCTAAATCAAATGAATGTTTTTATAGATGGATGAATAATATATAACGGTATGTAAATCTTAGCCATAAAAATTAGAAATCTATTGAAAATACTCATTTATAATTAAACGATAAGCATTAAAAGTTTGATTTAGTGAATATGAAACAAATTTTTTTATTGTCTCACTTTATCAAGTTTACTTCACTTTTGAGACGTAATAAGTTCCATTTCATTTACTTCCTATAATACATATTATGTTAACTAGAAAACAAAAAATAAGAAATAACCACTTTAACATGTACTTACCTTACGAGCGACACAAAAGTACAGACAAATGTGACACAAAAGTCAGGAACCTTCCCCTATTGCTTTAATTTTGAATTACTGTTCGAATGATTTGTTGGATTCATTAAAAATTTGAGAACTTCTTATAAAATTTAATCCTTAATTGTTATGACACAAATTTATAGACAAATTGACACAAACGCACAGATTATACCTGTGGTATCTCTTCAATTACATATACTTTTTGATGCTCTAGATGAATTAATACTCCTAAAAAAATATCGTCATTAATAAAAGCCCATTCAACGTATATAATTTTTTCAATAATACTACTCCTCCCTTTGGGTAATAGCCTTGATATGCAATTGTATTCAAAAATTAACGATTTAGAAAGTATGTTTAATAGGAGGTTTTCTATATCTTCTTCAGATACTTGCAGCAGCTTAAGTTTTACATAAAGGTCATATAAAATCACATCATAAAGCTTCGCAGCAAATTTTGGTTGTTCATATATTATTGGGTACCTTTCCTTGCCGTTTTCAATGGAACGAAGATCTCGGCTCATATTAATATGCAGTTTCCATATTAAGTATGTTGTTAATCCTCTTGTATACTTTATTTCACTAAGTGAATTCCTGGAAATTAGTTTAACACTTCTTAATTCCTCAATAGTCATTTTACTTTTTAGGTGTCGGTTTATAGAACTGACTATTTTCCTTGAAGAATGAAAAATGTTATCTAATTTTCATACTTAACTTCTATGAATTCCTGAGTGCCGTCGTGCCATTCAATCCACATATCAACTATTGAACTTTTTACTTCATTGTCTATGTAGGCAGTCATTTCACGCGGTTGTTCACAGAATGATTTTATTTCTCTAGTACACTCTATTAAAATCCAATGATGATACTCCAATTCACTATAAAACATTACATCACGATTGACCTTGTAACTAAAACAGTCCCAAATGTTGTTCCCATAATGACTAATGTTTTTTTGTTTGAGAGGACTATACATAATAGAACCACCTTTACGATAAAGATTGAATTAAAACTCTCATTATTATTGGCAACATAGATAATTAATAAACTAATAATTTTCAAAATATTTAGTCATTAAAAAGCTTACCCCTTTTTCATTTTTTGAAAACTTATTTTATTTGTGAATAATTATAATGAAAGTAAATAACGCTCCAAGCGAAAGAAGAAGGTAACTGCCAAACATTGTCTTTTTTGAATGTTCAGTTGAACCACCCAAAGCTTGATAATGTAAAGGTTTCAGTTTTTAAGTTCATCTACAAATAGAAAATATGTTTGCATTTTATAATTAAATAACTCTATACCGCCTAATTCCTTTTTAGACAAAAAATGGCACAATACAAAAAGGACGCGTTCCTTAATAAAGAAGCCCGAATATGGAGTAAACATAGCATCTATTTTTAATGTAGTTTGCAAAAGGTTATTGATCAATTAAATAACACTAATTGGTCAATAATATGTTCCATATTTCTAGAATATCCGAAACAATTGCAACTGGTATATGTGAAGTAGTTCGTGTATTTCCTTTTGTATTAACCCATATAGCATCCATTCCAATTTCCATTTGTCCAACTATATCATGTATCCAAGAATCTCCAATAAAGAGAGTCTCATCGGGCTTTTTGGTAAAGTGATTTAATGCAACTAAATAGATTTTCGGATCTGGTTTTCTATAACCTAACTGCTCTGAATGGAATATTTTGTTATCACTAAACACTTTCGTCAGTCCCATTTGAGAAATTTTTAATCGAGGGTCGTACAACCCATTGGTCACTATCCCAAGGTGATAATGTGCTTTCAATTTTTTTAATAAACGTTTGACAGAATTATTTATTTCAATAAAAGGCATAGCTGTTCTAAAAAAGAGCGTATCAAGTTCGTCAATGAGGTCTACATCAGGTGAAAGATTAAAGTGGGAGAAAGCATGCCTCCATCGTGCCCTTCTAAATTCCAACGAGGTTAGTTTTCTATTTTTTAATTGAACTATTAACGATTTGGGGAAGTGTAACTTTTTCTCAATAAATATAGATGCATCAAGTGATCTTGTTATAGGGTGCATTTCAAGAGTCCGAATTAATCCATTATTAAACCAAGAAGAACTAAGCAGAGTATCATCTAAGTCAAACAATAGCAATTTATATTTACTCAACTTACTCCCCCTAAGATGATTTATGGTATTGCCTATAATGATAGGCTAGTCGGACTATTTCACCTTTATCGTTGCGGATAAATCGTATCACTTCACTTTGATCCCTTACAGAGGCAAGGAATATATCTTTTCCAATACATTGAATTTGAATACTTTCATCATGTATTGAAAATTTTAGGCTTCCATCTTCAACACTAATGGTAAATCTATTCTCTGCAATGGATATGTAAGTTCCTTCATATTCATATAGCTCTTGTAAGGAACACTCAATTTCTTCATAGCTCTCAGGAATAGCATAAAAGTTTCTATTTTCAAATATATTAAGAGCGCCCTTTAAAATTGTTGGTGAAGGGACCCTTGCTAGGTTTGTTAAGATAACTCCTGCTATTTCTCTTTCAGGAATTATACATAACTGAGAAGCAATGCCTTTGAAATTTCCTCCATGCTCTACTAATGTACCTCCATGATAATTTGGAGTAATGATAAAACCGTATCCATAATACTTACCAGGTGTAAACTCAATGTGTGGATAGATCATTTGCTGTACACTATTAGTGTTGAGAATTTGATTTTCTCCCACTTTTCCGTTATTCGTAAAAATTTCAGTGTATTTTAACATATCCCGAACGGTAGATTTAAGATAGCCAGCTGCTCTCATAGATGGCGCATCTAGCCAAGTAGAGTCTTCATAGATCTCTGCCTCATTATCTTTCATTCTAGAAGCGTAAAGAGAAGTAATATTTTTATTACCTTGAAGTTCTTCGTATAAGAAACAAGAGTTAACCATTCCAGCAGGTAATAAAATATTTTCTTTTATATACCTTTCAAAAGGTATTCCACTTACTCGTTCTATAATTGCTCCAAGTAAAGCATAACTGTCGTTTGAATAGCTAAATTCGTATCCTGGTTCATTCAATAAATCAAATTCAAGTTGACTGATGAATTCCATCAATTGTTCGTAATCATGAATTGACTTTTGATTAGAATCATTATTTTTAAAATTCTTATATTCAGATTGGTTTGTGTCCATACTCTTCTTGTTAGCATATAAAATTGTTGGAAGAGGAGGCAGCCCAGCTCAATGAGTCATAAAATGATGTACTGTCATTTTATCTGTTGCATTTGTCAGAGTTGAGAATTCAGGTAAATACTTTAATACAGGGTCCTGAACAGATAATTTCCCTGCGTCTTGTAGCTGCAAGATTGCAATACAAGTAAACGATTTTGTAACAGAGGCTATACCAAACACTGTGTCCATTGTAACTGGTAGTTGATTACCTATATTTCGAAATCCAAACCCTTTTTCATAAATTGAAATTGCATTTTGCGCTAAACCAATTGCAACTCCTGGTATCATGTATTTCGTAATTAATTTTTTTGCATTTTTTTCAAATGAAGTTACTTTATCTTTATTTTTTATCTTTATCCCCCCAAAATTTTCATTAAAACCGTCAAAGTATGACCTCAACTATTATTTCATGCAAAACAATTGAAAATCCTTAATTTGAAAATGCGCCAAATTGCAGATCAACAATCTCTTACTTTCTTTCACTTTTTAGATAGTGTTCAATAGACCTTTTATCCTTATCATTTAATTTATGTGGTAACCTGTTTGGTGAGAAATACTCCATTTTTTCCGACTCACTATAATCAATCTTCATATCTCCACTTACATCCTTAGTATAATAAACGGCAGTTGCGGAATATAATTCATCGCCATTTGGGACTTTCAGATAATATTCCGAACCAGAGCGTACTTTTAGTAGCTTTAAGTCTTCAACTACTAATCCAGTTTCTTCAAAAACCTCTCTCTTTGCCACTTCTTCGAAGCTTTCCCCCAAATCCATTAAACCTCCTGGTAAACCCCAATATCCATCGTTTCTTTTTTGCAATAATATCTCATTTTGTCCATTTAAAATTATAACCACAGAACCAGGTAAAATAATAGGTTTGTGCCCTACATACTGTCTCAGATATTTAAAGTATTCCAATTATTACTCCTCCTATGTACTATAATAATATAGGTTTAAACTCTTTTATAACCACAATGAAACTATGTGAAGAAAAGTCTTACAACATCAAAATCCAATGAAAACTGGCTGGAGACTTACATTTTTAAGCAAAATTCAATCCTTTTTTCTGAAGTTTGATTTAGTTACCATTTAAAGCATCTTTAATCGGAAAAATGCCAACTTCTAAACTTTTTATACTGGTTGTTGGTTCACCACCTATTAGTAAACAATCTATTAAAAATTAACCCACTTACATTTTGAATTCCCACAAAACTTTTCTATTTGTTATCAAAACCGAATAGCTGCTTCTTTAATAAATTTGCCTGCTTCTACTTGTCCTCCCGGCATTTCCCATCCTCTAAGTGGGTTATTAATAAAAAAAATTTCTTTATTAACACTTTAAACAATCGCAGCCGCTTACAAAGAAGCTGGAATATAATTAATACTTTTGGATTTAATATTTGAAATGACTTCGATATCATCTATATCTGAAACAACAGTATCTATCTCTTCTAACGAACATACAAAATATATGCCATGACGATGAAATTTATCCCAGGAAATCAACATGATTGATTTTTTGGAGTGTTTCAAGGCAGCCTGTTTTAAAGTAACATCTTCATCTATAACTGCCGTAACTTTCCAGTCTGGTGTTAAACCTGTTAAAGACAAAAAACACTTATCAAAATAAAATTGCTCGACGCAATATGTGGCAATACGTCCATAACACCCCCTATCTTCAGAATGAATGACACCTCCTGTATGAATCATTTTATGGGTTCCATTCGATTGATAATTGGCATGAAGTGAGTTAGTAACGATTGTCAAGTGGTTATATTTTTCCAAAAAGTCAAAAATAGGATCAGTAAAAGAAGATGATTCTATAAAAATGGTATCGCCATCTTCAATTAGTTCTGATGCTTTTCTTGCAAGTAACAAATTGTTATCATTTATTTTTTCTTGAAATGGTGTAATTTCCGACATTTTTGTCTTCAAAATACATCCGCCATAAACTTTCGAGATAAGCCCCCTCTTTTCTAAAATGTTAAAGTCCTTTCTTATTAAATCTTCAGTAACCGAGAAATAAGTTGCGAGTTCTTTAGTTTTTACCCTTCTGTTTTTCTTTAAAATTTCTATTATTTTAACTCTTCTTTCATCAACAAAGTATTTATTCTCCATACATTCTCCATCCATAGAAAGTTAATCAATCTACATTTTTTATTTCTATTTATTAATTATTATTCTTGGTTATTATTACCAAATAGTTTACGAAATTATTGATATTTTGTAAAGACAAATTTTATGCTCTATTTGCTACAAAATCCCCCACCTTCAAATAGATAGGGTACATAACATTAAATTTAAAGAAACAATGGTTTTAATTTATATTCCACAACCTGGCCCTTTAACGGAATAAGGCTTTGTAATGGTTTTTCCATGTTGTTAATACCTTTGTGTCATTTAACAAGGTTGTAACCACAATTGTGTCAAAATAAATGACACAATAGTCCAGATTGGTTACTATAAAATACAGTAATACCAACGATTATTGTGTCAGGACTTTTGTGTCGCTCGTCACTTACCTTTTGTTCAACGACAGAAAGTTCGAGGAATCCAAATAAAAAATATGAACTACACAAACTGTAATTGCTTGAAGATCTTTTAAAATCCGAAAAAATAGCACCGCCATTAAATGACAATGCTAATAATTATTTATCCATTTAGATAGTATACATACACTTTTCTATCTTCATCAAATTCAAGCGATAAACGCTTGTATGTATTGTTCTCAATAGTAACGCTGTCTAAGGATAACGCTAGCATAACTTCCTCTAAACTCGTTTCGGTGGATTCTTTAACTATCTTTCTATCTGAGTGAAACAAACGATATTCAATTGTGTTCGGAACTTTTTCAATTGCGTCAGCATATGGCTGTTCACCCTTGCATTCATACAAATCAATAAAATATTTATCATTTGTATAAATCATATTGCGTAAACATCCTTCTTTCGTAAAGCCAAGTTGTTCATGGAGGCGTTTAGACCCTTCGTTAAAGCTATATACATGGGCATTTACTTTTTGATACCGAAGTTCATGGAAGAAATATCGCAAAACGATTTTAATCGCATCGCTCGCGTAACCTTTTTTCCAATACACGCGGAATATACTAACTCCATAACTAAAAGTGCCATTTTGAGGATCACTTTTATCTGTGCTGATACTGCCAACTAATTCTCCATCCATATTCTCAATTCCAAGCCTAAATTTATGTCCGTCCCACCCTTTATTTCCTTCTTCTTCTGTCCATCTCTTTGTTCCTTCTTCAGATCTCGGTCCATAAACGGCATCATTTAATCTCGAAATCTCTGAATCTAAACCATCCTGATGGAATTTTTCCCAGTCCGAAGGATTAATTGGTCGCAATCGAACTAATTTACCTTCCCAAAAGTTTGTGCTCATATTTTCCCCTCCACAAAAACGCTATTCTTTTGATAGTACGATTAACAGGTTTCTTACTCTTCTTAAGTAAAAAATGCTCATAATAACGTCTTTAGTTTTGTACAAACCCTTCAAATAACAAACCGCCAACAGGTTCATACACTTTATTTACGAAATCAATAAATGGTTGTTTGTTGTGATTAACATAGAATTGATCTAGTGAATCAAAAAATTCGTTGTTTAACACAGGATCAAATCTTTTCAATGCCTTCCTTAAACCTTTCCCTCTCCCAGACCACTCATTATTGTAGCGAAGAACAAAATCTGCTACTTGAAGTGAAAGCATATTGATCGTGATGAGTGCTTCTTGGTGTTCTTTAGCATCTGAAAAATCATCAAGAAGATCGCATATAAAATAGCGAGATGAATGAATGAAGTCTTCGGTTAACCGTTTAGGACCTTCTGAAACATGATTAACAGCGGCTTGTTTAACGGATTCATAATTCTTATGATTCTGTAATGGAATACCTTCAGAAATCATATTTCCTAAAACAGGTCTACCTTTATCTTTTTCATTCTTAAACTCTTCCATATAAGATTGGTAGTTATGAACAAACACTTCGATTCGCCAATTTTGTGAAACAAAACTCTCGCGATAACTGTTCGTGTCGTTGATAAAAATAATGATATCTAGATCTGATGTTGGTGTTTCTTCGCCTCTAGAAGCACTGCCAGCTAATATCGCAAATTCGCATCGTGGAAATTTTTCATTCACAAACATTTTAGCCACTTCTAAACCCAATTTTCTCATTTTTGATTGCCTCTCCTTCTAGACGTATATGACTTATTCTATTATTTATAAAATCACCAATCCCTTAACTACTTTTTCTTATTCTACCAGTAACTTTTATTAAGTGAGGAATGGTTTGTAAATAATTACTAAAAAGTTGTACTACCTGTATAATTAAATAAAAGGAGGCGTAGTGATGAAGGTTTCTCTAATGGTAGCTATGAGCAGTAACCGTGTAATCGGTAAAGATAACGATATCCCTTGGAGAATTCCAAGAGATTGGCAATATGTAAAGAAGACGACATTTGGACATCCCATCATACTAGGAAGGAAAAATTTCGAATCCATAGGTAAGCCTTTGTGCGGCAAGCGAAACATTGTATTGACGAGAAAAGAAGGCTATTCTATCGAAGGTTGTGAAATGGCACATTCGATAGACGATGTTTTCCATTAATGTAAAGACGAAAAAGAGATTTTCATCTTTGGTGGTGAAGAAATTTACAAGCTTTTTCTACCGTATGTAGAAAAACTATATATTATCCAAATTCATCATCACTTTGAAGGAGATACATTCTTCCCTGAACTGAATGACGAAGAATGGAATGAAATATCAGTGGAAAAAGGAATTGAGGACGAAAATAACCCTTATTCATATTATTTTCACGTTTACGAGAGAAGATTAACTAAATAAATTAAAATAAAAACGGACTTCTATCAATAGAAGACCGTTTTTACATGTCTTTTCTTTTTGCCCAAGCACTTTTTCATTGCAAATCCCCTTTACCCTCATTATTTTAAGAACTATTTTTAAAATTATTTTTAAGTATTTGATGGCAATCAGTTAAATAGCAAATTTAAAAGGGAGATTTGTTTCAGTATAACGGATTCTCTTTTGGAGGAGAAAATTGTAATCCGCAAGGCTTTTAGGAGGTTAATTAGCATTATAATTGGATATATAATTGACATAAGAAAACGACCAGACGAAGCTCTGGTCGTTTTCTTATGCCCTTATTCAATTAAAGCATTCGTTAGTGGAATAAGCCTATTATTCACAACGACTAAATACTCTTTTAAATTCACTATCTATTATTAGTTGTTTAATCACTCACCAGTTTGTTCATTTTTCTCAGGAGAGAGTAAAAATGCTCATGCTATACGAGAGTAGTAAGCTACATTGTCAACTCTGCCGTGTAAATGCGATTCAGGTAACACCGTCTTCCAAAGTAAATCTGAGTTTTTCAATTAACTTTTTTGACTTCATATTTTCATTGTCTATTGTAGCAGATAGGCGTTTAAGTTTTAATGCGCTTTTACTATGTTCAATCACCTCGGAAACCGCTTCATACGCAAAACCGCCTCCCCAATGTTCCCTCATGAAGCGATAACCAATTTCGCCAAGATAACCTTCTGCTATTTCTGGAATCATTACATCACCGATGAATTCATCCGTATCTTTTAATGCGACCGTCCATTTTGTTTCAGTACGATTCCTAACCATTTCTAACATTGAGTGTTCATCACGGGGAGGATTAATTCCAAGAAATTCTCTTACTTCATCATTGTTTAACATTTTAAGCATATTGGGAATGTCTTTTTCCGCTCTTGGACGTAAAACCAATCGTTCTGTTTCAATTTTTGGTGCTTCTTTTTTTGTCATGATTTACTCCAGCCTTTCGTACATTATATAGATAATCTATCAATGGTGAACGGTATTGAACTTCATCGTTTGTTATCTACTTATGAAATTTATAATATAATTCGATACCGATTATTTGGATTCCTTCTTCAATTAACCTGCACTTTCGCTTGTATTATCCTATTTGTGCATGTTTATAAGTTGAATCCTATTGCCCAAGCATTTTTTAACCGTAGTCCAAGTTTTCCTGACTTTTCTGTCCATAGCACAAATATTCCCGACTTTTCTGTCGTTAGTCCGCGACACAAAGTTCGGGAATATTTTTATGAATATCTCTATTTTATTGAGTTCAAGCATTCCTGAACTTTGTGTCGCTGTACTTACCTTTTTATCTCTGACACAGTGATTTACTTTTGATAATTCCAATTTAATCTTAAATATTAGTAAATTGGTGCAGTTTCCATCTGCCTCTTAATCTCAAAGAAGTGAACTTTTTCTTCTTAATGTAAAGCACCCAATCGTATTATAAGTTCAACGAGTCATGCCAAGTTGAATTATTTGATGATCTTTACTCCATCAAAGTGTCATTTGTATAGCATAACAATGAAGGTCCTATTTTTATTTTACCGAAGCAAAATATCTCTTCATTCGGTTAACGGTTTGACGGCCACGAACCCTGCATTTTTCTTAATTGCATAATTTGGCCAGTATGATAGGCATCATGAAGCATAATGTCCAGTAGTTTCCCTTCGAGTGAATTTTGATCAAGCTCTCGATCGGAAATTATTTCCATTACCTGTCTTAATTTGCATTGAGCATTTTCGGATCGTTCAACGACTTTCTTCCATTCCTTATCATCATTAGATTGATCGGTAAGATAAAAGGTCTCATCACCGTTGAGATTATGTGTCCATTCACGGCCTTCCAAGTTTGCAGCAAGTCTCTCTTTATAATAAGTAAGATGATTAACATTCTCCCAAATGTTTTTAGTTGCCTCTCTAGATGGTTTCCATATCGCCTGTTCGGCTGTAAGTCCTTCTATGGCATGCTTAAACGGTGCATACCAACTCTCTTTATCGAATGTTGAATCAAGCACTTTTAAGAGTAAGTCAATTCGTTTCAAAGTCATCTCTCCTTGTATATTTAATAAATGAACTACCTCTGAATAAGATTCTGCAGATTGATATAAAATCCTGCACTTTAATTATCCTGTTTTTACATATTCAATAATGTGGATGGTTTGTTGAATAAGAGCAACGTGGTTTTCTGCTAATTAAGTATTCTATTATAATTCTTTAAAAATAAATTATTTAACAACCAACCCTCATATAAAATCATATAAAAACGAGCTTGTAGATTTTCTCCAAGCTCGTTTTACTTAACAGAATGAACGACAATCATCTATTGTTTTCCCACTAATGACTAACGTATCAAATAGCCCTCCATCTTTATACATAACTTTCCAGATTCAGGTGAATCAATGTTTGAAGGCAACGCAGCATTAGCTTCATGCACTGAAATCTGCTGCAAATTCCCACTTGTTAATACAGGTACTTTTTTGTACGTTTTTTGATTGCTAGTAGATATTAATAAGTTATTGATGCTAAAAGTACTTTTTATATGCGTTTATGAAAAGGCATAGGGCCTTCTAATTTTTCTTTGAAGAAAATGTCTTCTAATTTATGTAGCGTTTTCTTGCTTTTGTGGTCTTCATAATTTTCCATAGACTACATCTCAATTTTGTGAAGCTAATTTCAACATCTCACGTACTTACGTTTAAAACCAAGTCTTCCTTTATCGACTGCTTTTTGAATACTTTCATGAGCATTTAGAAAACTGCTTTTTTTCTTGTCCCGTTTGACTTCTACTATTCCAATTGACTTTGCGGTCTCGATGGCCTTTTCATGGCACGGCAAATAGGAAACTCCCACTGTTGCTATGAAATTATTCATAGCGGACTTCGTTCGTTCTGGCGAATCGTGAATCTTTATTTTTACAAAATCAAGCATCTTGGATATCTTGCTTTCTGAAAATTCAACGTCTTGTCGATTTCCTAAGAGCCAACAGTAGCAACTCCACCCCGCTGACATTTTCAGTTCTTCATCACTTGCAATCCAGTTATCAGCAACTTCTTGTGCAATATCTGACTCTGCTAATGTGACGGACACTACAAAATCGGACAGCATATAAAAATATGCAGCACCGATCCAGCGATCATAATCCGTCTCAGTCATAGCTTTTGGGTTTGCAATAATGCCTGCAAAATACATGGCATCGTAGTTCCCAGTAGAATAGAGCTCTTCGGCTAAACCTTGATTTATTTTTATTTTCTTTGCGATTGGTTTCATAGCGCCTGTAGCCACGCCAAAAAGCGGTTCACGGGCACCATTAGAAAGATAGATTTTTTTCATTCGTTCCTTGCCAAGGGCTTCAAGTTCCTGCATAACCATCTCTAAATTCATCAATAAGCACTTCCTTCTATTTGAAGTTGTCTACTAATCTTTTGCTCGTCAAAGCTATCATCATTGTCCTATAACTATTGGACATGTTTGAATGCCTTAGCCAAACGGTACAATTGCATTTACTAGCGTGGTCGGGTGCAGGAAGGATTTTTAAATTGCTTCCTCTATGTCCTCTGCTTCTATGAAAAACCAACAGCCTATTTGCTATTTGGTTTCTATAAAATGTCCTTCAGGAACCATTACCTTATCATTATTTGTCTTCAACTTTTGATTTTTTCATCAATCAGAGCCCCTTGTTTAACATAATTGATAACTTTTTGAGACTCTCTTTGCACTCGCTTTCTCCCTCTTTCACTCAGAAACCAATTTTCTTTTCTCGTAATGTGATCTTCAGCAGGGCACAAGGTGAATTTAATCCAAGTGGGCATATAGGTTTTTAAAGTCAAATGTAGCCGCCTCATATGATATGAAGTTGTTACCACCAATAATCTTTCAATGTTATGTAGGTGGAAAGCCCTATCCAATACTAATAAAGAAGCAATAACGTTTTCAAGTGTATGTAACGATCTGTCTTCGATTAAAATATCTCTTTCAGGTACACCTAAAGTAATTGCTTCATTTTTTAACGTCATGGCTTCTGAGAATTCATTTTCCAGCCATTTTACCCCACCAGAAAAAAGAATTTTCTCTGCTCTCCCTTGCTTGTAAAGCTCTACCGCTTTAGGTAAACGATACCGAACCGCTGAACTACTACCAGCAACAAAGATACAATTCCCAACTTCATTATCATCCTCGATACTTGTAAATAATACATTTGTCATTTGCTTATCTGTGAGTTTTTCAGGGTCTAAATTAGAAAGATACATTTGTCACCTCTTATTTAATCATTTAATAAAATTATTAACTGTTTAATACCAATCATTTCAAAAATATACGATTAATTCAAACTTTTTCTCGGAAAAATAGACGTTTATTCCATGACAGATAAACGTCCTTTAATTTAATCTTCTATGTAGTTCATAACATCTTCTATATAATTCACTAAAGGTTGTCTAGTATCGATGAGCAAATATTTATAACCTAAAGGTTTCTTGCTATTTTTAATCGAATATTTAAAAGCCTTTTCTGAGTTTATTTCTTTTATTTGGCTTATCATACTGTCTCGATTTTTTAATCGATCATTTATTTCACTCATATCTTCAAGATAGCATTCAACATATTTGTATTTCACTTTATATTTTTTAGAAAGAGTTGTTCCTTTAATAATCATTTCATCGTATAAGCAAGGACTATCAAATATAACTTTATGACCTTGTGAGAGATGAAATTCTATTAACGACCAATCAATATTGTATGAAATTCCACCAGCCTCTTTCGTATTAAAAGAAGTATTCTTAATGGATTCTAACAAAGCAGATTTCACAATATCATGATCAATAAGTACAGCTCCTGATCTCAATGCCATTTCTCGAGAGAGTGTTGACTTTCCTGATCCAGGGAACCCTGACATTTGGACAAAAAACATGGGTAGCACCTCGCTTTATTAAAAATAAAATATCGTTGTGCTTTGAAAAAAATGACTCCTGTACAATACAGAAACCATCTTCTCCAAAGCGCATAGCTCTTTCTATAGTTGTACTTTACAAACGGTACAGTTTATTAAATCAGTTTTATTAAAGTGTTTAACGCTTAATCATTTTTATTAATTGTAATTGTACTTTCCTCTAATTCAACCGATGTTTTATATTCATATTTAATGTCAACCGTCAAAGTTTTAATACCCTCTGGAATCTGGACTGAATCAAAATCAAAATTAATGACATCAACTCCAGTTATTTCTTTTTGATTGTGTGTACGTATATCTATATTAATCTGTCCTACTGATTTTAAATACATTTTTTCTTCACCATCAGCAGTATAATACCAAAATCCTACGTTTATCACTATTGGAATTTTTCCTTCTTTCCAATTAATCGTAAATGAATGAGTTTCTTTTGCGTTATTATCTTTAGTAAGGAAATAACCCTCTACCTCATCCTTCATTTTTAATAGCTTATTCTCCCCACTAAATTTCATCGTGTATTCTGTTCGTTTTTCTGTTTTCTTCTCATTACTTGAATCATTGGAGCATCCCACTATGAACATAGTTATAATAAAAAGAATCGATAATAACAACTTTTTCATACAATCTCCTTAATAAAACCAAGTATTTAAAAACGTAAATATTAGAAAAGCTATTTACCCTTGAGTTAAAGGGATTTAACTCCAAAAACCTAGGAAGTAACAGGTAGCAAACACACATACTACTCACAAAATTTTTTTCAAACTAATTTCCCTAATCTTTGTAAAGTAATTTCATTATTCCAATACATTTATATACGACAAAAAAATATCATTTCCTTCATTTTGGTAATACTAAATATGATGGTTTTTTTCTTGTTCGTCATAAAATCAGAGCAAAAAATACCTAGACTGGACATTAGCCAAATCTTTAAGGATCTAAGTGCAGAAATTAGAAAGTGGTTTATGATGAACAATAGAAACATCATTCATTCAACTTTCCATGTTTTTAGGTTGAGAAATACTTTAGTTTGGCAAGTCTCTGTCTGGATAAACAACTGCTTGTCGAATGACTAGTTTTTCTCCAACAAAGTGCTTTAGGGATTACGTTTTTAGAACAACAACCATGGAGAGTCCTGTTATCCTTTCACGTATATCGTATGTAGGATTTCTATAGGGAGGCTGAGGAATGCCACTAGAAGTAAAAGGTTTTCTTTTCGGAGAAAAAAGTTAAAGTATAAATAGAATGGAAAGATAAAGACATATAGCTGTTGCAAGAAATAGAATGATAGAACTTACAAGATTCATTCTCATCTTGACACCACAAGCACAAAAAAAGATCGCTGCAGCTAGTTTCGAACAGCTTTGAGTATATTCACTATTCGAGAAGAAAGAACTACTAAAAATAATGGAAATAAGCAACGTTGAAATAATAAGGATTTTAAACCACAAAGGCTCATTATTAAATTGTTTAATCATCATCTTAATCTGCTTCAATAAGCAATAACTCCCCTCAAAAAATCGTTTAGTTGAGTTCGTTATATTGTGTATTTTAATAATTTACGGTAGATCTTATTTTGTATTAGTCTTTTTAAATAATCATGTTGATCTTTCAACATTCAGCAAAACAACGTGCTTTCCGCGGACGAACGATCAAGCCTCCCTGTGAAAAAACCACGAAGGCACTGAAAAAGTTCTATTCGAACGTCAATGCTCGTAGAAGACTTCGATTTCCATTACAGGCAGACGCGGCTCCGTGGGCACGGCTTCTATCTCCTCGTTACTGTGTTTTTGCTTCCTCTCAACATCAACCGCTAACATATCCTTGTATTAAAAAAAAAGTTAGTCTTTTTATAAACGAACAATCTTGTTTTACGATTTATTTCGTTAAACTTAACTGAAGCTGTATTTCTAACGCATTTTGCAAATTTGACGATAAACAGACCATCGACTAAAAGTCTCTCCTTTTTCTCGTCCTTCAGATATTAAAACATCCCAGATATAGTCTGGTATTTCTTTAAAAATTTCGACGCTACGAACTGATTTTGAATAAAGTGATACCCATTCTTCTAATATTGTAAATCCTGGTGTTCCTGCAGTTAGCTCGGACATATTTTCCACCTCGAATGGTTGTATTGAGTACCTGTCACACAGATTATTTATATGCGAAAGAGAGTATATATATTATTAAAATCATTAAAAGGTAAAGGATTCTATTAAATGACATAGACAAAAAGAGATTCATTCAAGCGTCTGAATTACAGACACTAGAATGAACCTCTTCACATTTATTTATATTTTTTCTTAACAAATAGAGTCATTTGAGTTTGGATTTTTCATTCCAAACAGTGGTCTGAGAAATAAAGCCGAATAAGTGCCAAGCATGGCCATAATCATCCATACCCAACCATGAAGGCTGAAAGATGCAATTCCGCCGAAGTAGGCACCGATGTTACAACCAAAGGCAAGTCGAGCACCGTACCCCATCAGAATACCACCAATAATGGCACCCCCTGCTATACCCGCCTTCATCTTACCTGGTTTAAATGTACCTTGGAGGGATGCAGTTATGAAAGCACCTAGAATGATTCCGAAATTCATGACGCTTGTGGAGTCAGCTAAAACTGTATGGGAAAGTGCAGCTCCATTTCCCCCTGAAAAATAGCCCCATTCAGAAACATTTACACCTAGAGTCATAAGAAATTTCGCTCCCCATAAGGCAAAAGCGGAAGTAATACCCCAAGGATTTCCACGAATGGTCAATGTTAATGCATTTAATATGGCTAATATGATCGCTGCAGTGTACAATGGCCATGATCCGCGAAACATTTTTTTCCAACCTTTAATTGTTGGAAGTGGTTTCATCATTGGGGGATTTTTTTTCTTAGCAATTTGAACGGTAATGATATAAATGATGATAAAAGCTACAATTTGTACTGCCCATGCCCCGAAATAGCCTAGACCTGTAGAGGTTGCAAGAGAGATCGGTGGTAGTGCAGGGGTTTTCTCCATCCAATAGGTAAAGTGATAGGCACCTAATACCGATCCACCGATAAATCCAAGTAACGTTAAGATCATAGAAGAAGATCCTCCACCAAGAGAATACAATGTTCCTGATGCACAACCATTTCCAAGCTGCATACCAATGCCGAAAATAAATGCGCCAAAGATTACACTTACACCTACTGGTGAAACATATCCTGCAGGAGTAATCCCTGTAAAACTAAATCCTGTGGCTAGTATAATAGCAAACAAAGTGGACGCCAATCCAAGCATAAGCATGTGTGCTTGTAATCCCTGAACATTCCCTACAGACAATAGACGGCGAAATGCAGAAGTGAAACCAAATCGTGCATGCAGAAGTGTAACGCCTAATAATAGACCGATCATAAACAAGATTCCTTGAGTCCAATTAGATACAGCAACAATCGAGATGAAAAGAATGATCGCTGCGATTACGCCTAATATCACATACGGCTTTTGCACTGGATTAAGCTCCGTTACAACCGTGGTAGACTTTTTGTTCCATGATGATGAAATTTCTATATTTGTATCGCTCAAATCAATCTCCCCTTTTCTTATAATATTAGTCGGATTTAATTATAAACATTTACTACCACATGTAAAATAATTTGCTTGGAGTTATTAGCTAATCACAATGTTAAAAAAGCAATTTCACTATACATATTCTCTTCATGCCTGGTGGTTCCATTTCATGAAAAATATAGGAGTCATTCGCACTTGTCATCAAAATAAATGCAAATAAAACAATTATTTATGATAGCGATCTTTTTCATTTATTCTTTGATTTGGTTCTTATGTAAAGAAAAATCTTGTTCTAAGTTTAGGAAAATCAAGGTGAACGTTTTAAAACGGATTTAACTGCATGTTCAATTTCTGCGTATCCAGTACAACGACAAATATTTGATTGAAGCCATTTTTTTATCGTATCATCATCTGCATCTGGATGGTGTTCGATCAGTGAATAACAATTCATTAAAAATCCTGGTGTGCAATAGCCGCATTGAAAAGCGAAATGATCGATAAAAGCCTGTTGAATAGGTGCATCTATTAAACCTTCAATTGTGATAATCTGTTTCCCTTCAACTTCGACGACTAACATCAAACATGATTTCATTGGCCAACCGTCAATAGTGACTGTGCATGCTCCACAGTCTCCGTTCAAACAACCCGGTTTGACTCCTGTTAAACCAAGCTTTGATCTTAATGCAAATAATAGTGTATCCGCAGACTTTACACTCACTGAATGATGTTTATGATTTACAAACAATTGGACGATATGGCTAGCCATTCAGATCCCTCCACTTAAGAAAATGGTCAGTTATGATAAATCTACATTGCTCACATTGTCTAACTTGTATAAAACATCTAGCAAAAGATTTCTCAATACAAATATTCTGTATGTAGAAGAACCTTCCAAATCATTTAGAATTGGCTCTGGCAATTCCCCCATCGCTTGTTCAACCCGCTCCTCTATTGATCCTATTTGATTTAAGGAAGTCTCGATCTTTTTGGAACGAAAAGGAAACGGACACAATCCACTTACAGCAACACGAATTTCACCATCAATTTTTAAGGCTGCAATTGTAATTAATGGATAACCAGTTTCCCATTGCTGATGACGTTTAATACTAACAAACGGTGCTTTAATAAACCGTTTTTTCGTCATGATTTGAATGAGAAACTCGTTGTTTTTTAATAGAAGTTGTTCTTGAAAAACATCATTGATCTGCTCAACTCTAATCCCTTTTGGTCCAATCACCTTTATAGAACTGTCAGCTAATAAAAATGGTAGTACCGTTTCTCGATAAAAGATATGTGCACAAATATTTCCTCCTAGTGTAATTTTCCCTCTAGAAGTGTGATCGGCCACTTCACTCGCTGTTTTTGTTAACAAAGGAAAAGCGGTGGAACGTTCAATATCGGCTAATGGTAAGGAGCTTCCTAAAATAAGATAATCTCCATCAAATTGCATGATTTTGGTTTCAGCTATTTTTTTTAAATCAATGACTGCTTCTGTATAAACGAGATTCATTCTTCCGAGTGTGATTAATTCTGTTCCTCCAGAGATAAACATTGGTTTTTTCGCATTCCGATCCATTAATTGATAAAGATCGACAGCTTCTGTTAGCGTGTTTGGTTGATAGTAATCGAAATCAAAAGTGAGCATTCTTGAATCTCTCCTTTGTCTTCCAAATTAACTCTGGAGTAAGGGGTAAATGGTGTAAGGATACTCCCGCTGCGTTTGATAGCGCATTTCCTAATGCTCCAGGCATTCCTAGCAAGCCATGCTCACCAACTCCTCTAGCCCCATAGGCAGCTTCTAGATCTGGGGTATGAATAAAGTCGATGAGATATTCAGGGTTTTCTCCGTAGCGAAGTGGTCTATAGGTGCGTAATTGTGCGTTTAGAACCCGTCCATAATCATCAAAAGTAAACGTTTCTCGGCCGGCAAATGCTAATCCCATACTCATTGCACCCATCACTTGCCCTAACGCCGCTTTTTCATTTAAAACCGTTCCAATATCAATAACGGATGCTGCCTTCAATAGCCGATAGGTATAATCCCGGCGATTAAATTCCACTTCTACGCCGTAAGCACCAACCGTCCACTCTGGACCTGGCTTTCCTGCACCTGTTTTAGGATCCAAAAAAGTTAGATGACTCATAGTGAAATTTCCTCTAGCGATTATTTGTCCGCCGATTGTGTTCCCATTTGGATATTGATATCCATAGCAAATATCTTTAAAGTGGAGTCCGTTGAGTGGATTGTTTCGAAAGAAAACCCGGCTATTCCCAACTTCTAGGTCTTCTTTTCGTGCTCTTAGAACAGTGGCAGCTATTTCCTTTAACTGATTAATGGCATCATCTGCTGCATATAGTAGAGCATTTCCAGCCATGTAAATTCCGCGACTTGCGACCGTCTTCCAATGTTCCGGTGTGGATTGAGTATCGATATCCATCCTGACATGAATATGATCGATATCCATTTGCAGTTTTTCAGCAAGGATTTGAGCGAGCACCGTTTTAGTGCCTGTTCCAATTTCAATGACACCTGAAATCAAATTCAAACTGCCATCCCGATTAAAGGTCAAAATCACACCAGATGGCGCGTTTGAATCGATACTAGATGTTTTCCAGCTGCAGCTAATTCCTTTTACCTTTACGAACTGATCATTTATTTCTTCGATTTGCCCTTCATTCCATCGCATTAATTCTTTTAATCGAACAATACACTTTTGCAGGTTTCCAACATTACTCTGATTTAAGAGAACTCTTGTTGGCGTGGTATCCCCTGGCTTGATTGCATTTCGATAACGAAGCTCTAAGGGATCGATCTTCAATTTATTTGCTAACAAATCGATGGTTCTTTCAATTGCAAAAGATAATTCCGAATGACTAAACCCACGATAAGGTGCAGCATACGGGTGATTCGTATACATACAGTACGAATCGCACTTTACGTTTTCAATTTGATAAGGACCAGTACAGTCAGCTGCACTAGCTTTCGTCAGATCCACACCTTTATCAGAATAAGCACCGGTATCCCACAAATATCGAATCTCGGCATATTTAATGTTTCCGAAATGGTCTGCACCAAATTTCACTCTAGCATCTAAACCAATATGGCATGGGGACATTAGAATATCATCTTCTCTAGTGTTGAGAATTTTAACTGGTCGTCCGTCAACTGCCTTCGAACCTAAATATGCCAGGATTTCCAACTGGACAGATGCTTTTCCTCCAAAACCCCCGCCTACAAGTGGTGTTTCAACAATAATCTTCCCTATATCCTCATTGAAATAAGTTGCGATTAATTGCTTAACCATAAAAGGAGCTTGTGAAGACGTCATTATTTTGATCTGCCCATCTGGCGAAATTTCTGCGATTGCACATCGCGTCTCCATCGCTGCGTGATCTGAAGGTGGAAAAGAAAAAGCTGCTTCGATTTCGACATCACTTTCAGCCTTTCCCTTGGTGATATCGCCTTTACGAATTTTAATATGGGAGGCAATATTCGTTCCTTGAACAGGATTTGATAACGCCTCCATTTTATATTCATTTATATGTTCATGAACTAAAGGTGCACTCTTTTGAAATGCATGGGTCGGAGAAGAAACAACAGGTAGCAATTCATACTGAACGATAATGGCATCTGCTGCTTTTTTTGCTTGGTAAGGCGTTTCGGCAATAACGAGGGCAACGGCTTCACCGTGGTATCTCACTTTATCAACAGCAATGGGAGGTCGGTCACGGATCTCTTCACCTGTAAGTGGAAAATATTCTCCAGCAATGATTGCTTGAACTCCCGGCATCACACTTGCCTTTGATGTATCGATCTTTACAATTTTGGCGTGACCATAAGGACTAATGACTACCTCCCCTGAAAGCATCGAAATGGAGTGTTTATCGTTCGTATATCTTGCTCTTCCAGTTACTTTATCTTTTGCCTCTTTTCGAATGATACTTTTCCCAATATAGTTCACCTGTATCCTCCCTCTGGTCTCCATTTTGATTACTATGACCGAATTGAAGGTGATTCAATAAAAAATCGTAATCTTCTACCGTATCAATATCAATAAAAGGTCGATCATTATTGAATTCAATTTGTTTTCCTCTTTTCCTTAATTCCCCGCGAATGATTCTTCGTGCTCCTTGATCACCGGTTAACTGCAGGAGCATGGGAAATGTTTTTTTTGAAAATAAGACAGGTGCTTGTATAAGTCCATTATTTGAGTAAGAAATATAGGAATTGAGGTTAGTAGATTGAAATTCATTCATTAAGTGATTAATCATCTTTGTAGTCACGAAAGGTTGATCGGCCAGTAAAATTAAAACCCCGGTCGCTCCTATTTGGATTGCTTCCTTCACACCAGTTTTGAGAGACGCACTTAAACCTAGTTCCGCTTCAGGGCACTGCAATCGCCTCCATCCCTTAGTGGTTGAAAAGGGAATCAACCATGGTGGCAATTCGCTCTTACGAGTGATTACGAGAATGGAATCAAGTTTCGATTCAAGCGCCTCCCGTAAAGCCATGCCACCTAAATATTCGTGACCAACTGGTAGATTAAGTTTAGAGCTAGCCATTCTGCTACTTTTCCCAGCTGCAAGATAGATGCCGACAATATTGGAAGGATTCAATCGTTACTTACTCCTATTGATTTCCGCCACTTATCGATCATCTCGGCTACGATGCTAACAGCAATTTCGACGGATCCTTTTGCTCCAATAGAAAGTCCAACTGGTGAAGAAAGCCAATTTGGACGTTTCTTTTGTTTTAATAATCGTTTAGTCCTTTCTTTTGGTCCTAAAAGTCCAACGTATTTCACTTCTTTGTCAAGTAAGGATAAGAGAATTTCTTGATCCTTTTGAAAATCGTGAGACATGATAAGGATAAAATCATATGAAGAAAATATGATTTTTTCCACCAACTCTCTTGGAAAGCCAATTGACAGCTGATCAGCTTTTGGAAAATATTTTTTTTGGCAGAAATCTTCTCTCCAATCGCTTACCGTGACTGAAAATCCCGTCTCAGAAGCAAGAGAAACGAGTGGCCTCACATCTGGACCGGCCCCGAAAATGATTAATCGGGGTTTCGGCTGATAAATATGCTGAAAGATTGTGTGTTGTATGGATTCTCCAAGGTTTAATTTGATTTCCTTATCTGAAATTTGTCCGGACCATGATCCAAATGGTTTTCCAATGCTCGGGATAAAAAGGTATTCATCCTTTTCATTCCATTTTTTAAGGAGTAAAACCGAGTGATTGAAAGCTAGATGTTCCTTTAATAACATAAGGTCTCTTTGTAGGTTTAATGTAATTGGCTCAAGTAAAATAGCAATTATTCCATTACAACCCGTTCCTTGTCCCCAATCAAAATCTGTTTCTTTACTCATATCAAAGTGAATAGTGATGGGTTTTTGATTTTTCATAACTTCTTGAGCCTTTATTGCTAAGTCCACTTCGATGCATCCTGCACTTATATGCCCAATATGAGATTCATCATCAAAAAAAAGCATAGAAGAACCTTCTTTTTTATAAGAAGACCCTTTAACATGAATAATGGTCGCTAATACTTTTTTTCTCGTATCTTCTAATGAATTTAATATTTCATAAATGTCCTCCATAAAACTCCCCCATTTAAAACAAAAATGGTCCTGTCCTATTTATATTCATGATTTACCCATTCCTAGAATTGATAATTTTTTCCTTCTTATAGACATATTGATAGAAACGAAAGCTACAAAAGGGGCGATAAGGATGAAAGTAAACAAATTTGTAGATCCTCTACCCATTCCACCTGTTTTAAAGCCAAAGGGGCAGACGGAAGAATTCACGTATTATGAGGTAACGATGAAAGAAGCCAAGCAATCATTGCATCGTGATTTACCAGACACAACGATATGGGGATATGAAGGGATTTACCCTGGTCCAACAATTGAAGTGACGAAAGGTGAAAAAACGCGTGTGAAGTGGATGAATGAGCTTCCTCAAAATCATCTTTTTCCAATCGACCACACTGTACATGGAGCGGGAAAAGAGGTTCCGGACGTTCGAACAGTTGTCCATCTTCATGGTGGGAGGACAAAACCATCAAGTGACGGATATCCAGATGCATGGTTCTCTAGAGGATTTAGTCAAGTAGGGTCCTTTTTTAAAAAAAGTATTTATCAATACAATAATCGGCAAAGTGCGCGTTTGCTTTGGTATCACGATCATGCCATCGGTCTTACACGATTAAATATTTATGCTGGTTTGGCAGGCTTTTATTTTATACGCGATCAACATGAATTTGAATTAAATCTTCCTAAAGGAAAATATGAAATTCCATTATTCATTCAGGACCGTTCCTTTAATGAAGATGGCTCCCTACACTATCCCGTTAAACCAGCTGAAAATCCTTCAGGAATTATTCCGTCTATTATTCCATCTTTTTTTGGAGAGACGATTGTTGTGAATGGTAAAGTTTGGCCGTACCTAGAAGTTGAGCCAAGGAAGTATCGTTTTCGACTATTGAATGCGTCAAATGCTCGCTACTTTCATATGATGCTAGATTCTAGTCAATTATTTTATCAAATTGGGTCTGACAGTGGTTTCCTCGAGAAGCCGATTGGGATGAAATCGTTATTGATTGCCCCGGCTGAGCGATTAGATGTGATAATCGATTTTTCAAATCTTTATGGAAAATCGATCACGTTAAAAAATGATGCTCCAACCCATTTTCCTGGTGGAGAACCTGTTGATCCTGCTACTACTGGAATCGTCATGCAATTTCGTGTCATTAAACCCTTATCAAGTATTGATACAAGTGTCATACCCTCTGATTTACGATCAATTAGATGGCTGAATAAAAATTCAGCCATTCAGAATCGTTTTTTACAATTAAACGAAGAAAAAGATCAATACGGCAGGTTTTTCTTCCTTTTGGATAAGAAAAAATGGGATGAACCCATTTCGGAAAAACCACAGGTTGGTACAAATGAGATTTGGAATTTTGTAAACGTTACTGGAGATGATCACCCGATCCATATTCATCTTGTTCAATTTCAGCTTCTTGAACGAAGACCTTATGATGTCGACCATTTCAAACAGACTTATCGCATTAAATATACTGGTCCGCCAGTACCTGCTCAGCTAGGAGAACATGCATGGAAAGATACGATCCGATGTCCACCGGGTTATATTACTCGAATTATCATTCCTTTTTTCCCTTACACTGGTCAATATGTATGGCATTGTCATATGCTTGAGCATGAGGATTATGAAATGATGCGTCCTTACAGTGTACTTCCCTCAACAATGATTCCCAATCAAGTATGAGAGTTCAGCTCTTATTTACCTGTTATTTATTACCGAATTCTTAAAGCCCAGCAATATTTTGATTTCGCTGTTTTTGCATTCGATGACAAAGGGGATTGTTCAATTCCATTTATCGTTTCAATCATTCTAGAATAGATTTCATTTTCTTTTTTTAAAACCTAAAAACATAAAGGGGATTCTTTCACTAAAAAATAGTGAGTAATCCCCTTTTTGGATCAAATCTTTTTTATTTTGAACATTAATCAATTAACCTAATGGCTTCATTATACGAATCTTAGAATCAAAAGTAGCAATTTCAGATATCCCTTTATCTAAAAGCATTTTTGTGTTTTGATCGATATAAGCCCCAATGTCATCAGGGAAATGTGAATCCGATGATGTTGTAAATGAAACGCCTTCTCTTATTAAAATGTCTAAAAATAATGGGCTTGGACACATTTCTTTTACAGGATAACGATAAAATAACCCAGCATTTATTTCGGTTGCAGTATCGGTTTCAACAAGAGCTTTCGCTATTTTTGAATAAAGAGGAAATAATAGAGATTCTTCAGGACGGTAATTAAATACCTTTAGGTTATCAAGATGGGCTACAAATTGAAATAGCTGACTTCTTATTGCTTGTTCAACTACCTTGAAGAAATCTTTATATAAATCGATTAGTTGATATTCTTGGAAATGTGTTTCCGTTTCTGGATTATCAAAACCCCAACCGTATAGATAATGGATTGAACCAATAACGTAATCCCACTCATACAACGAAAGAAGCTTCTTCAGTTCTTCTTCACTTCCAGGAAAATAGTCAGCTTCAATCCCTAAGCGAAGTGTGATACCCTCATCTGCCCAACGACTTTTCGCATCTGTAATCACCTTAACGAAATTCTCCATATTTTCTGTCATGACTTGATTTAGCCATTTACGTTGGGTATTCCCAATATAGGTGTCACTCATATCTAAATTTTTTTCAAAGTAAGCCCGTGTCTCTTGAAACCGATATAAGTGATCAACAATTCCTACTTCATTCAACCCTTTTTTCTTCGCTTCCTCTAAATATAGATCAAGCCAAGAAGAATCGTATGCTCCTTTATGCAATCGTTCATTCAATCGATCCATACTTTTATTCATCCATGCTCTGGTGTGCAACTTATCATTAATAGGTTGGAAGTAATTTAATGCAACATTGGTACGGTCAAGCCAGCGCATAGAATAGGGCCCTTCTTCAAGATGTAAATGATAATCAACCTTCAAGTTATTCCACCCCTTTTGCTGTAATCCACTGGAACATCATGCTTACATGTTTTTCTTTCCAATTATTTGGCATTTCCTGATCGCAAATGACGTAATCAACCAATGTAAGTGGACAAATTTTATAAAATGACTGATGATCGATTTTAGAAGAATCAGAGAGTAGAAATACTTGATTCGCTCGTTCTACCATTGCTTCTGATACAAGGCATTCCTCAAAATCATAATCACTTATCTGATCAACTGTTACCCCGCCACACGAAATGAATACTTTATCAAATCGAAATGATTCAAGCATTTTACACGTTAACGATCCAACGATCGACTTTTGTTCTGGGATGGTTACACCACCGAGAACAATGATTTTCCCTTCAAATTCCTTGTTTTCTAGGCGGTGATTCAATATTTCTGCCGCTGCAAGTGAATTGGTTACGATTGTGACTCCCTGCACATTTGAGATAGCACGTGCGAGATGAATCGTTGTGGTTCCTACATCCATCATGATCGTGTCTCCATCTTGGATGAATTCAGCCGCTTTTTTACCTATTTTCTCTTTTTCTATACTTCTGAGATTCATTTTTTTCAAAAAATGAGGTTCGCTCTTTAACTGATGATATTTTACAGCCCCACCATGGACACGTTGTAATTTTTTTTCTTTTTCTAACATATCCAAATCACGCCTGATCGTTTCAGGGGTTACGTTCAGATTCGAAGCAAGATTGGCTACGAGAATTTTTTTTTGGTTCTTTAGTTGATCTAAAATATATTCATGACGTTCATTTAATAAGATATTCATGAAAGAGGAATCACATCCTTTTTATGAATATAAAGTGTTTTCAACGACCCTTCACGCAGGACTTCATTGGCTTGATGCAAGTGTTCAGCAGTCACCATCACGCCATTCACGTTAAGATCGTAACGAGTAATATTTCCAAGCATCATGATTTTTTCAACTTTACCAGTAATTTCAAAACTATCTGCAATTCGTTCAATACTTAATGCTTCTGGTCTAACCGCATACAAGGTATTCACTGTTTTAAGGTCACTCACTCCTACCGCTGACAATTCATCACGAGTAAATACGTTGTAATGACCAATAAACCTTGCGACGAATTCATTAGCTGGTTGAGTATAGATTTCATGCGGTGTACCGCTTTGCGCAATTTCCCCTCCATTTAAAATGTAAATTCGATCACTAACAGCCATTGCTTCTTCTTGATCATGAGTAACAAGGACTGTAGTCATATTTAATTCCCGTTGAATCATTGTTAACTGTTTTTGTAAATTTTTTCGAATTTGAGCATCGAGAGCACTCAATGGTTCATCAAGAAGTAATACCTTCGGCTCAGTTACGAGCGAACGAGCCAAAGCTACTCGTTGTTGCTGCCCTCCAGATAACTCCCGTGGATAAGCCTTTTCTTTCCCAATTAATCCTACTAGCTTGATCATTTTGATTACCTTTTGATTGATGGTGTTTTTATCTAATTTCTTCATTTGAAGCCCAAATGCTATATTTTCAGACACCGTCATATTTGGAAATAGTGCATAGGATTGAAAAACCATCCCAATTTCTCGGTTTTTCGCTTTTACATTTGTTACATCTTTCCCGTCGATTTTAATCACACCATGTTCTGGGTTGATTAGTCCTGCGAGAATCCGTAAAAGTGTACTTTTCCCGCAACCACTTGGACCTAACAATGTAACAAATTCTCCTTCTTTAAAAGTGAGATTTAAGTCATGGAGGACGGTTTGCCCGTTAAATGCTTTATTCATATTTTCTATCGTTACATAGCTCATATTATATCGTCTCCTTTTTGGAACCCGTCATTTTTACAATCACAGCAGTTAAGATACAGATTAGCAAAAAATAGCACACAACGATCGCACTCGCTAAATGTCCACTTTCATTTAGTTTTTTGTATAGATAAACCTGAATCGTTTCAAAACTACCGCCGACTAATAGGTTAACTAATACGAACTCTCCAAATAAGATCGAAAATGAAAGGAGAGCTGAGACTAAAATGCCAGAAAATATATTTGGTAGAATGACTTTGCGAAATGCCATGATTTGACTAGCTCCTAATATTTCCGCTGATTCCATTAATGGTACAGCATGAATATTTCTTAAGCTATTACGGGTACCTTGATACATATAAGGCAATATTCCAACAAAGTAAGCTCCTAATGTCACTAGGACCATTGAAACCCCACTATTTGAATAAGCTCGAATTAAACCTACTGCAATAATGACGCCTGGCATTGCGTAAGTCATCACTACTAACGATTGAATGAATTTTTCAAGCCTTGGTGCATATACGACAATCGAAAAAATGGCTGGCACCATAATGACAAGTGAAAGTGCAGTTGCGCCGAAAGATAACAAAAGGGAACGTCCCATTGCTTTCAAAAATAATAGATCCCCAAATAGTTCCAAATACCAATGGAAAGTTAATCCTTCAGGGAGGATCGTTTTATTCCAATGAGTTGAAAAAGAATAGAGAAAAGTCCCTAATAAGGGAACAAGCAAATATAACAAGACCGCTCCGATTGTTAAATAATGATAAAATGGGCGTCTCATGATAAATCCCTCCTAACCAATCGGGTTAGCCGTTCGTTTATTAGCATGGCAACGATAAGTGTTAATCCTAGCAATACTGCTACTGCACTTCCTAATTCTGGCTTAGCAAAAATATCGCCAGAAGTTAATGCCCCAATCCGGATCGTAACTAGATTATACGTACTTCCTGTTAATGCATAAGCGGAAGCATATGCCCCCATTGCGTTTGCAAACAAAATACTAAACGTTCCCGCGATACTTGGTAGAATGATGGGGATACCTACGCGAAGCCAAAATTGAAGTGAACTTGCACCTAATAATGAAGCTGCTTCTTTCCACTGAGCCTGTATCCCTTGATAAACAGGGTATAGTAGCATAACTGCTAATGGTAATTGGAAGTAAATGTAGATAAGTACTAGACCTGACCAAGAATATACATTAAATGAACTGAGAGCATCCCATCCGATCATTTTGAAAAACAGTGTAAATAACCCACTATTCCCTAACAAAACGATAAAGGCGAACGCTAAAGGAATACCTGCAAAATTCGAAGTTAAGTTGGCAAAAATCAAAATTCGATCTTGCAACTTTTTAGAAAAATGGGTAATTGAATAGGTCGCGAAAACTGCAAGCAAAATCGCTACTAAGCTTGATATAAAAGAAATGAAGATACTGTTTTTAAAAGCTTGATGGTAATAGGCATTTTTGAATATTTGCGCGTACTGATCGAAAGAAAAGCCTGTTCCACCATCAGCTTGAAAACTTCCATAAATCATGAAGAACAATGGAACAAATAAAAATAGAAATACAATCAGAAAAAACGGGATGAGGCTAGCTAAAAGCATTCCATTTATGCGTTTCAATTGAAAAACCCCTTTACTAGATGGATAGTATGACGCATTTTATGAACCAAATGACCTGAATAAATAAAAAGCGCCTTCTTAAAGAGAAGGCGACTTTTTAAAATTAGGAATGGATAACTTTTGCATCGCTTCAGATGGTTGAATATTCAATAGTTTACAAGCCAATGGCGCTAACTGTAGTTGGGGAACCTCCACTTCTACAATTCCAGAATCGATTTGATCGCTTATGATAAACAATGGAACATCTCGATCAGCAAAAGTTGTGCCACCATGTTGTCCATCGTTATTCATCCCATGATCAGCAGTAACGATGATTTGATAACCCTCTTCCATCCACTTTGGGAGAATGGATGCTAAAATGACGTCTGCGGCTATCGCTCGATTACGATAGCCCTTTGAATCAGCTGTGTATTTGTGACCATCATCATCAATATTCATCGAATGAACATAGAGGAAGTCTGGTTTATATGCGTCTACAAGGAAGTTAGCATCTGCAAACAAGTGTGAGTCTGGATAATGATCTTCCCAGTAGAAGATACCATTCTCGATGGATTTATCTGAGCCTAATTGAATCCGATCTGTTAATGGATTAAAAGGTGCTGAATTATATAATTCACTCACCCAATAATAAGATGCCGTTGCATTTGTTAAACCATGTTGTTTTGTTATTTGAAACAAATTTTCTTCATGAGATAAACGAACGGTTTGATTCGTTGTAATTCCATTTTTATATGCAGGTGTACCAGTTAGTAATACCTCATAAAGTGGACGCGAAAGACTTGGTAATTCAGACTTCACTTTAAATCGTGTTGCTTTTCCCATTTCAATTAAATGATGTAAATAACCCATTTGTGTAGTGGCAGTGTCAAAGCGTAGACCATCTAGCATGATAAAAGCTAGTTTATTTGACATTCATTAACACCTTCTCCTGCCATAATTGTAATAACTGTTGAGTTGTCTTTTCCCAAGACTTAGCAGATTTAACTGGTTTCGCATTTTTATACATATTACTAGGCAAAAGTTTCGCTTTTGCATCTTCAGGTAATTTTACATTTTCACGAATTGGTCGCGCATATCCACGAGCGAGATTCGCTTGTCCTTCATCAGATAAAATATATTCACGTGCAAGCATCGCTGCATAAGGGTGTTTTGCATTTTTGTTGATGACTGAAGAATAACCGGAAACGACTGAAGCATCTTCAGGAATGACCACATCAAAACGTTTTTTATCAATTTGGTCACGATAGCCAAGTGCATTGAAATCCCATACGATTGCTACATCCACTTCACCTTTTTCTAAAGCCGTCACCGTTGGATCAGTCGGTTGTAAGCGTCCTTGCTTCGCCAGTTTTTCAAAAAAGTCAACACCTGGTTGGATGTTTTTCTCATCTCCACCGTTTGCTTCAGCTGCCGCTAATACGCCAAATTGCGCTTGGCTAGCCTTTAAAACATCTCCGCTGGTTACTTTATAATCTCCATTTGCAAGGTCTTTCCAAGATTTTGGTGGATTTTTAACATTATTCTTGTCGGTAATAAATGCGATTGTACCTGTATACCCGATAATCCAATTCCCATCTTCATCTTTTGCCCACTTAGGAATATCATCCCAATGGGACGTTTTATAAGGAAGTGTTAATCCTTTTTGTTTTGCTAACGGACCAAATGCTGCACCAACATCTCCAATATCAGCGGTAGCTTTATCTTTTTCTGATTCGAATTTTGCTAGCTCTTCCGCACTAGACATATCTGTATCTGTATGTTTTATGCCGTATTTAGCATTGATGTCTTCCCAAGTTCCTTTCCAGTTGGCCCATGAATCAGGCATCCCAACTGAATTGACTACGCCTTCTTTTTTTGCTTTTTTCGTTATCTCTTCAATTGAAATTTTATTATAATCCTCTGTTTTTTTTGTTCCTTGGTCATTGCTTGAACAACCAGCAAATATCGAAACGGATAAAATTCCTACAGTCGCCATTTTTATTATTGAACCCTTAGTCATCGGAATCATCCTCCTGTATTTGTTTTATGTTTGTTTGTGTTTGTTTTACAAGTTTAATCATATAAAACAAATGTAAATGAGGTATTAAAAAAATGTAAGGATTTGATATTTAATAAATGACCCGCGTGTAAAGGAAATGAATTAGTCCGTTAATAAAAGAAAGGTTTCCTCTATAAAAGCCCATAAAAAAAGAAGTTGCGTTTAGCAAACTTCTTTTGGATGATCATCATTTATTATTAGGAAAATAGGGTTTGTGACAAATTAATGATGCCATTTGATCATAAGTATATTTCGGACGAGGTTCAATTTGATTGATCAATGAAAATATTTTTTTATTAATTTCACACTCCATTTTATCCGTTCTTTTATTCTTGATTCTTTAAATACTCTATAAATATATCTTTAACCATTATTTCTTTGGAATAATCGATCAGTTTATTCCCACTAATACTTGTATAGCCACACACTTCTTCATATAGTAATGGTGTGCCTGTGCCAACGGTATATTTGCTCGTAAAATCAATGTATTTCTCGTTTATTAATAGATCTGAGATCTTTCCCTCTTCCATTACCCAGCTGACTCCAGAAAACTGTAACTTGCCAATGCTTATACCATTTGGACGAAAACCATTGCCAAATACTTTTTGACTTGTCACTTCTTCATTGTAAGTTTCAGTGATTAGCCCAGCTATCTGTTCGCCAGATAATTCTATTAAAGCAGCTGATTGCATGCTTTTACATACGTTTAATAGATCCCCTTTTGTTATTTTTCCTCGTTGCACTCCGCTTGTTGCAGCAGCACCATACATAATGCCGACATCGGATTTCCAAAATTCTTTTACACTTTGTGCCATTAACTTAACTAAGTGCTCATGTTTTATCTCTTCATTCGATTCGTAAATCACTTCGGCTAAAAACCTCTCAGTCTCTATTCGACCTTTCTCCATGATTGCAAGAAGTTCTGGATCACCATGATCATCAAGAGAAACTTCTAGTAAGTGCCCTGATAGTGCAGCGACTTTCATTTTCTCCGTGTCGATGGTGAGTTTTAATTCACCTATGTATTGACCATACGAACCGGCTTGAACAATAATGACATCTGATACAATCTCTGGATGTTTTAATACCGTATGGCTATGAGCTCCCACAATTACATCAACGAGACCGGATAAATGATTCGCCAAATTTAAATCAGCTTCATAACCCATATGGGAAAGGAAAATGATTAAATTAGCGCCTTCTTTTCTTAACTTTACAATCGCATTTTCGATCGCTTTTAAAGTATCACGATTTCGAAAACCATGCTTTCTTTCATAGGTATCTTCAAACTGGTCAGTTGATCCAAATAGTCCAACTTTTAAATGGTCTGTTACTTGGAGAGTAAGACTTTCGCGTGTACCACCAATTTGTGAACCGTCAGATTCTTCTAAGTTTAAGAGGAGCCATGGCACTTTCGATTCCAAACTTAGCTTTCTGATCGTATCTTTAGGTAGTCGTAACAGTTCATTATTTCCAACTGACATTGCATCATAGCCCGTTGCTGCAAGTAAATCAAGGTGTATGTGCCCTGAAGTAGCTAGACATTCATTCATACTCATGTCCATATGATCGCCACCATCAACTACAATGACATGTTCACCTTGATCCTGAAGTTCCATTTTTCTTTTTTTTATTAGAGCCGCTTGCCTAATAGCAAAATCATAGTGACCATGCAAATCGTTTGTATGAAGTAAAGTAATGGTTTCTTTCAAGTTAATCCCCCATATCAATTCTACTGTCAAACCTTTGTACTTGATTAACATTTTAAAAAAATAAACCTTTCTCTTTATCCGATACTTTCTTTAATCGTATCATTATTCTTCATTCATCCTCTACCACCATATAATTGTTCTTGACGGCTGACTTTCTAGTAACATAATAGGTCTATTAAAAATTAGGATTTTTTTGTAAGAATTTCTCCCATGCTTCTACTGTTCCTTGTTCTAATTCTTCCTTTGAAGCATGAAGTCTTTTTTCAGAATCTCCATATCCAATTTCTTCTTCCCCCGCTTGGATCCTTTTAAATACAGAATCAGCAAAAGCATTCAATGGTGCACCGAACGTATGTAAACCGACAGCTCCTAAATCTGTATTAACAGCAGGAGGAAGCACTTCAATTATTTTTACAGTTGATGCTGACAACTGGATTCGTAAGGACGTAGTAAAAGAATGAATCGCAGCCTTTGTCGAACTATAAATGGGAACCCAGACCCCAGGTCTTATTGCCAATCCAGAAGATACATTTATAATGGCAGCATTCTCTTGTTTCATTAAATGAGGGATAAATAATAGAGATAGATGGATCGGAGCGTCCACATTAACGGCGATTTCATTCCGATAGTAGCTCCATTCTTCTGTGGCTTTTAATAGATTGACTCTTTGTTGGATACCTGCATTGTTGATGACAATATTTACTTTAGGAAATTCTTCAATCACCCATTCGAACAAAGAGACCCGACCTTCTTCTTTTGAAACATCACAAACCCTAATATGAAGTCCAGGATACTTTTCCTTAGCTTCTATTAACTTTTTCTCTCGACGACCCACGATAATCACTTCATTGTCCGCATTCATAAACCTTTCTGCGAGTGCTAACCCAATTCCCGTTGCTCCACCTGTAATTAAAATCGTATTTCCTGAATGTTTCATTCCTTTTCCTCCACTCTTTGAAGTACCAGATTCTTCATTACCTTTATTATGCATATCGTACACTTCTCTTTCGTCAGATTCCAGCTTTTAAGATGAAGAAACTTCGATTTCAAAAGATAATGAAAACTCATAGATTTTGAATGGATTTTATTGAATAAGAATGATTACCTATTAAAAAATCGCCCACTTAAAGCATCTACATATCTTGATGCTGATTTTTGTACAGCTTGATGGGCATCCTCTTGGATGATGCGATGAAAAGCATTATACAAACGATCGAATTTCAGCTCTTTTACTACATTTGCAATCTCTTGAACTTTTGAACTAGGTAATGGGATAAGGTTTGGATAACTATACATAAAGCTTACCCATCCACGATCGGCTACTACCTGAATCACATCACCAGTAAGGAGAATCCCTTTCTGATCATTGCCATCTTGCCATTCTAAAACAGCCGCACCTTTAAAGTGACCTCCTAAACGATGAAGAACGATACCCTTTTTTAATTCAAGACGCTCACCTGACCAATAGACAATTCTGTCACTTGGCCTCATCACCCATTCTTTGTCATCTTCATGTATGTATATAGGAACATTAAAAACTTCTGCCCATTCAACTTGGCTTGAATAATAATGAGGGTGTGACAATGCAATCGCATGAATTCCGCCCATCAAATTTATTTTTTCAATTGTTTCTTCATCAATGTAAGAAACACAATCCCATAATAGATGATAGCCTTGACTTTGGATCAAATAAGCCGTTTGACCAATGCCGAAACTGGGAATTGTTTTTAAACTATATAGTCCTTCTTCTTCAGCACTCAACCTATTTTTAAACCCCTCTATTTTCATCTTGTTGAGGGTGGTCCAAGATTGTCCATTTGGATTTATATATTGCCTTTCATCTGAACAAATCAGACAGTTATTTGGTGCTTCTATGGATTGCTCATATTGCACGCCGCATGTCTCGCAGATATAGTTCTTCAATTGATCTTCCTCCTACATTTTCTATTGTTTAAATAAAACGATGGCATTTTTATCAAGCAATCTAATAAGAGGGTCTTTTTTCATATGGATGAAGAATCCCTACGATTGATTTGGTTTTATCTTCGATCATATTTTGAATGATTCCTTGTGAGATTTCGCTATTCGTTAACCATCTAGATTGGTTACCTTTCATGATAAACCCTAAATAAATACTCCTAGTGTCACAATTAGAAGAAGGAGTAAAGACTTCGTCATGAAAATACTTTCTACTTCCTTTGATTTGATAGAGCTTCCACTTTCCGTTTTGTTTGGAAAGTAGATTACTTATTCTTTCTAGTAATTTACTTGAAGATGGCCAGCTTATAACAAGTGAAATTTGTCCATGTTCTAAAATAGATTCGCGTACTGTGTCTTCAAGTAAGGATTCATTGTTGTAGTCCAAAGGCAAAGGATTGATTAAAGAAGGATCTATAGCACGATCCACTAATTTTCGATGTTTGATTAGATCTCTTCCTATTACAGACACTTTGTATCCAGCATCTGCAAGCCAAAGAGAAACATCCGCTAACATGCCCGTACCACCTATAACGAGCGCATGCTTTTGAGTCATCATAAATCACATCCAGTTTCTAATAGGATTGAAAAATCGTTCTTGATGTGAAAAGTTTAATAGGGTTTGTTATCGATCTTTCTTATCCATTTATTATCGTTTAAGTATGATTACGAATCTTCCGTCATAAGACTAGATTTTGACTCGTTCAAAAGACGGTTAAAGTGAGTTAATTACTAAGTCTAAAGGTGTAGGATCTAAGTTGTTTTTTTTAGCAGAAGGCAAATGGTTAAAAGAAAAAACGATTCTACCCACTCGGGACGGAATCGTTCTCATTCGAATCAAAATAATCTCCTATTAAATAAGAGGTCGGAGTTTTTCATCCGATCGCGATGTTATAATGATGGTGATAATAAACAAAAATAGTTATTTAAGGAGAATCCCTCATGAAATATCCGAACTTATTATTATTAATCATTTTCATGATGCAGTTCATTACATTAATAAATATCACATTTTATCATGGAGAATGGAACGGAATTGTTTTGTCGATCCATACAATCTTATTCCTATTGGCAATCGCTTTTTACGCAAGCTCAAAAAACAATAAATGAAGAAGCAAATTCATGAAAAAACGATTTCTTATGAAACATCTTTTCCTTGTGAGTATGTATTTTGAAAGACTTTACTGTATTCAAGGAATTTTAACACCTGAATATAAATTTATACGATTAACCTATGCAAAAACCTTCCTGCTTTCAAGTCAAAAATCATTAATGAGAGAGTGCCCGTTTTATGCAGGCTTTTGCTTCATCGGCGATTACATCTTCATGATCGTCAATTGCTTGCATCAAAATGATCATTGGAATATAAATAGCTATTAAACGGGCTAACACTTTTGTTTGTTCATCTACTTCTCCGTATTCTTTAAAGAATGACTGCCGTTCATGTGCAGGTAAAAAACTATAAACGATACTCAAATCGCAAGCAGGATGCCCGATATTCATGTCTCCCCAGTCAATCATTCCAGAAACTTGTCCAAATTCGTTCACTAAAATGTTTTTAAAATGAAGATCTCCATGAAGAAATACATTTATTGGTTTTATAGGCTCTGTATTCAGTTGATGCAAATAGCATGAAAGTTCAGTAAATTGCTCAATCTGTAAATGCGGTTTAAGGACAGTCAAGAACCCAATCATTCTTTCCTTCCTTGATGAAATATTAAGGAGATCCCTGCTATCATATGAAACATCATTCTCTAGAGCTATACTAAGCGGGAATGCATGTAACTTTTTTAAAAATTGGGCAAGCGTTGATGTCGATAGAGCCCTTTGTTCGTCTGTTAAACCAAGAGGAAAACTTCCAGGTAAATACGTATAACCTAGAAATGGAAGCGGGCTAATATCTCTCCATTTTCCGTAAAACAAAGGTTTTGAGTAAGGAAGAGTCATATAATCGTTTAGCTTAGGGAGCACCCTCCCTTCTAATATTAATCCTGGAATAGCCACTTTTCTTCTTGGAAAGCGAAAAACAAAGTCCTTTCCTACACGGTACACCGTATTATCAAATCCCATACCAATTTTTGTTATCTCAAGGGAATTTAAATGTGGAAACTGATGGTAAATGAGTTCACGAACGAGGTTTTCTGAAATTTCCCAATCTGCGTCCCAAGGATTGGATGATTCACCGTCCAATTTTTCTGAGCCTTCAGTCAAGGGATCCAAATTTGATTTTTCCAATTTTCTGCCCCTTTCTTTAGAAAATAATCACAAAATGAAACTGAATAGCACTACCGTCACCGATCCTTCAGGTAGCGTAAGTGTGACTATTTATGCAATCTAAAAATTTATCATTTACTACAAAGCATTTTTCAATGATTTTCTGATCATTGTTTGTATATCTGAACCCATAACTACAGGATTAAGACCAATCATTTTATAGTTTCTCTCATTATGATCCTGTTGCTTTTATATGCCTATTGATCACTGGTTTTGTACGATTTGATGCACTCCATCCATGAATTGGATTTTAGAGAAATGACCAATAGGAACAAAGTTTAGGGTAAGAGCATTTACTAAAAAGCCCTTCAAGGTGTGTAATCCAATAGAGAGTAAAGATTATGTTTGAAACAGCTTATCATTGTCATTTTTCATGTTGACTGAATACACTCTTTCCAAGCTGTTATGCCACCTTCTAATAAAGTAACTTGATAACCATTTTTAGATAAAATAGAAACGCATTTACTTGCTGAATTTCCCGTTGTGCATGTTACGATAATTTCTTTATTTTTTGGCAAACCAGAAATAGCTTCATGTCCTTCGTCATCTACATGTAGAATTTTCAATTTAGGAATATGAATCATCTCTATGTTTTTTCCTTCAATATGATACTCCTGAAATTTCTCTTCATTTCGGACATCAAGAATATAAAGTGAATCATTCGTTTTCATTCTATTAAGTAGATCTTCAGGTTTAATTGTATGCAACATCTTACATTCACCTTTCCAGTTAAAGATTCTGAAATCAATTTTATCACATTGAAAAACAATATCTTCGAGTTAATTATCTCAAATAAGATCTTTTTTGTATTCATTCCACTACTACTTTTTTTAATAACTTTGTTAAATGATCAGGTTGATTTTCCTACATTCAGCAAAACAACTCGCTTTCCGCGGACGAACGGTCCGGCCTCCTCGTGAAAACCCACGTGGCCACTGAAAAAGTCCTATATGAACATCCAAGTGAGTATAGGCATGGATTTACGTTCCAGGCAGACGCTTTCCGCGGGCACGGCTTAAATCTCCGCTAACATAGCCTTTTTAATAAAGAATGACACAATCGGACAAGTAGCAAGCAACACCTCAAATGAAAAAGACGAGTATCCTTTTCAAAAGGGAAACTCGTCTTTAATCTAGATCATAAAATGATTATTAATGAATATCAATCTTCACTAGAGTGTTTAATGCAGTGAATGCAATCAGTGAAACACCTAAAACCACGATTAGAAAATAAAAAGGCAAGTGTAAATGAAAGTGTCGTTTCATTCTTAATTGTGGTGAAGAATATTTTAAATTGTGATGCTTCATATAAGTATTCAGCAGATTTCTGTTCTCTTTTTTTATAACTTGGATATTTCCATTTTGTAATTGATGTTCAAATTCCTCTTTGCTTGAAACTCGCTCAACATAATCAGGATCAATCAAATTTGACCATAACCAATCTGTTTTTTTCATTTCCTCAATAAATTTCTTGTTATTGAATGCTCTCATCATGTACCCTCTTTAATTTTATTGTTAAGGACCATGATACATTCAAAAAATGAGATTATGATTAAATTTAGATTTGAATCGCATTTTATCGTCTATTTTTCTTTGTTGGTTATGAGTGTCACAATTTCATCAATAATCGATTCTTTATCTTTTTCAGCTTTTTTTGATGAAATCAATCCTTCAAATTGAATTTTATTTATCACATCATATTCCGCATATAGCGCTTTTTCTTTTATTAAATGTAATTGTTGTTTCTTTAGTTGTGGATAGTCATCGAATAATTTTTCTAATCTATGATAAGCATCTTCAATGACTATTTCATGTTTTTTTATTTCATCCGCATATACGGGGGCGGCAGTAAACATTTGAGATGTGATCTCCTTCATTTCTCGAATTGCTGCTTTAGATCGATGAATGAGTGCAAGTTGCTCTTCGTACTCTTCCATGGTCTCGTCCTTCTTTATTATCTTTAACTTTGAGATTAAGCCTTCAATCGATAAACCTTGAAAAATAAGTGAGAATAGCACAATACTAAATGTAAGGACCAGGATATCATCTCTTCCGTCGAAATCATGGGGTAAACTTAGCACTAAAGCAATGGAAAGACTTCCTTTCAACCCACCCCAATTCAAAACATGTTTATATTTCCTTGGAAAGTCTTTAACAAAATAAGTACTGCTATAAACGGCGATACTTCTAGCAACAAGAATAATAAAAATTGCGAATAAGATCATTAGCCATTTTCCTTCAAAATCAATACGATGAATCTCCATTCCAACCATTAAAAAGATAATCGTATTTCCAAAGAATGCGATAATTTCCCAGAAGTTATTGATGTTTAATTGGGTTACCGGAGTCATACCAATTTTCCTGCCATAATTTCCGAAAATAATACCTGCTACCACCACAGCGATTACCCCACTAACATGAAATTTCTCACCGATTAAGTAACTTCCATAAAATAAAACAAATGAAACGGCTGTTTCAAGGGGGAAATCATCGAAGTATTTAATAAATCGAGAAGCGATATATCCTAATATACCACCGATCAGAATTCCTCCAGAAACCACCTTAATAAACATCCATAATCCAGCCGTTACCCCGTTAAAACCCATATCGATGTAAGACAATAGGAAGACGGATGAAATTTTAAACAAAACGACTGCAACACCATCGTTAAATAAACTTTCGCCTTCAATGGTTGTGGAAAGTTTTTTGTTGACACCTAAAGATTTAAAGATGGATAAAACCGAAATTGGGTCCGTTGCACTCATAAGAGCAGCGAAAGTAAAAGAAACCACGATGGGTAAGTGTAACAAATAATAGCTGCCTGTTGCTACAATAGCGAAAGTAATCAACGTCCCTCCAATCGCAAGCGAGATGACCGGTCTTTTATTTTCAACCAAGTGAGAAAAAGGCAGTTTAATCGCAGCTTCTCCTAATAAGGCAGGTAAAAACAAAGAAATGACAATAACTGAAAAAATTTCACTCTCAGTGAAAAATGTTTTTACCCCCTGAAATACTTGGAAATTGGCTATCCCTACAAATAGACCGATCAAAACAAGAAGAATGGTATATGGTTTTTTTAATTTTTCAGAAAGGGACCAGCCCATTACGCCTAATAAAATGAGTAGTAAACCAGAACCAAAATATAAATTGAAATGATGCATAGTACTAGCTGATTGCTCCATAATGGACATACTCCTTTGGAAAATAATCATTATTTTTTTAAAAATATGGATTGAAGTGGTTTTATCATAACAAAAAGCTTGAGTAAACATCTGCTTTAACGCCTTTTAATGATGAATAACAAGTATATAAAGAAGGTAATGATCAAAACAGATAAGATGCTAAACTTGAAAAATTGTTACTTCCCCTGTTTATGCCGAGGGGCTTTCAGCTCGCTCTGATTCTCACAGAAGCTTCGTCATTCTTACTTCCTATCAACAACAGCCGCGAACATAACCCATTTATAAAAAGACCAAGCCTAAATTTGAAATTGATTCAACTTTCAAGGACTCATTCCATAAACTAATGACGGTAACAAATAAATAGGAGGCGATGAAGGATGTCTAATCAAAATCAGGATCAATTTTCACAAGATATGCTATTTAGAGCGGCTCAAAGTATTCCTGATCAATGGTTACTCTATTTACAACCGTTAGTGAATCGTTCTTTAAAAGAAGTGGAAGAAGGAATCAACCTCACGCATTTATTTCAAGAATATATACTAACAGGTGTATTAATCGGAAGTGGATATAAACCTGAACAGGCTATTGATCAAGTTGAAAAATGGGAAAAAGGAGAATCAAAAATTCTTCAACAAAGTAAAGCCATGAGTAAAAAGCAATGAAATAGATGTAGGTCGAATTCAAATGATCAGTTAATTCATTTTAAGTTTAACCACCGTACTTGTGATCAAAACAAGTGCGTTTTCTTTTGCGTATTCCTGAGCAACATAAAAAAACGAAAATAACCACTTTTCGTTTTTTCTCCATTTCATATCTACTTTTCGTTTAATTAAATCATAGGCAAATGAAAGGTTCACATTTAAGATGAAAGATTTATACTATGAAATTAATTTTTTAAATAAATTAGTAACTGACAGATGGTTCCAAAAATGAAATCATATTGGTATACGTATTCATGTTTATTTTCGTACCAATTGGAATGGCTGTTTTATAATATCCATGCCCCGAAGCAAGATTGGTCATTAGTGGCTTGCCAAGAGGAACAATAACTTCATCAATTAAATTTTCATACGATTTGCCATAGGCCACATTGCAGTTGGTGCATTCTCCCATTACAATTCCAAGACAATCTGCTAATTTACCTGAAAGGTTTAATTGCTCTAAATAGCGATAAATGGTATTAATTGGTTCATGGGTATCTTCAATTAAAATAATTTTTCCTAACGTATCTACTTCAAATGGTGTACCAAGAGTACCCACGAAAGAAGTTAAATTCCCTCCGACTATTGGTCCACTGACATTACCTTGTACTTTGCTCACTAGGGGCATTCCAGGAGGCGTCACAATGGGTCGAGGAGAAGTTAAAGTAGAGGTGGCTGTGAAAAATTGCTCAAAGTTATAAGATGGTGTTTCAGGCTTGAAGTCAATGAGAAGCAAGCTGTGTAAGGTGATGATGTCGGAAAATTGATACAAAGCATTTAATAAGACAGTAATATCACTATAACCACTAATGATTTTTGGGTGTTGATGAATGAATTGATAATCCAAAAAGGGTAAAATTCCTTCTACACCAACACCGCCTCTTGTTGGCAAGATCAATTTCACTTGTGGATTAGCAAACATTTTCATTAAGTCCTCTGCACGTTCTTCTTTAGTTCCAGCAAGAAATCCGTTTTCAGCATATACATATTTTCCTAAAAGAACCTTAAGGCCCAATTGTTGAAGAAACCGGACACAGGAGACGAGTATTTTTGGATCGAGCGGGCTGCCAAGTGTCACAACTCCAACAGTGTCTCCCTTTTGGAGAGCTTTTGGTTTGAGAGCCATTCCACCACCTCTTTCTGATTCATCATTATTTAGAGGTTATGTGAAAATGGTAGCAAAAAGCATCAAATAAATGTTCATTGTGAATTTTTCTTCTTAGTATAAGATTGAGCAAGTCTTACACTTATCATTTTTTTCTCGTGAATTAGGAGCTGATTTTTTCTTTAATCGTTCTTACAATCGTCTCAACATCTATCTGTTCAGTTTGGATGTATTCGTTAAAATCATTCTCGTTAAATGATTCAAGGCACAACCTAGTTTGTTGAAAACACCAATTCCCTTCTTCCTCTCCTCGTTTTCTAAGTCTTTCGTAGATCGTTTCTTCATTTGCAACTAAACAAAAATGAAATGTTTTTTCATCGATCCTTTGAAATCCATCAAATATGTAGTGAAAATATTCTTTTTTACGGATTGTCATAGGAACAATAAGATTCATTTTATAATGTGTAATTAGCAGCTTTGCTGTCTGTACGGTGAGCTCTTTCCATAACGAAAGATCCTGAAAATCACCATTTACTGCTTCAATTGACCTTAACGGTTGTGGGATAATCTGATTTAGCATAAATCCCACTTCTTCAGGATCAAATATCATGCTGTTTTTTATCACTTTCAGTAATTCATTGGAAACAGTCGTTTTACCAACACCAAAAGCCCCATTTATCATTATAATCAACGATTTCAGTCCTCCTTCCTTGATCGTTGGAGTGAATTTATATTCACTAAAAAATGATCACCTCATGGATTTTTTCTACCATTTAGGTAGAACTACTATGATTTAAGATTACGAATAGCTCATATTGGCGAAAATTCTACATTTCTGGATCGTTTTAATCATTCGACAGAACTGTTCCCTATCCTGCAATAGAAGAGGGCAATCATAAAAGATTCTATTTATAATAAAGAAGGGTTGTCCAAGTTCTTTAAAAATCACCCTATTTCTATTAAAAAAAATAATAGGTATTAAGAACAGGTTAAATTCATTAACCTGTTCTTTTTCTTACAAAGTATCTATCGGAATGTACTTGCTTAGTTCGATTCCACGTTTAATAGCCACCTACAAAAGAGCTTCCTACAATAACAAGTAGGATAAATAGCACAACGACTAGTGCAAACGCACTTCCCATACCATGTCCATCTCCCACATCTAACACCTCCTATTCCTACGATACGTTCACCTTTTTATGACAAGACTGTTTACAAACTCAACAAAAAAGTAAATAGGAAATTGATTTACTAGCAAATAGATGCACCAACAATAACCAATAAAATGAACAACACTACGATTAACGTAAAAGTAGAACCGATACCACCGCCACCACCGTAGTTACCGCCACAAGCACCGCCATAAGAATATCCACACATCATGTCTCACCCCCTGTTCAAGCAGATCAAGGAATCATATCATCCCTACTAAATAAAATATGAATGAAACCATGATTTTGCTTGGACCAAAATCCTAAATTTTTTATTTATCTATTTTTATTAAGTGAATCAGTTTCATAATTAGAAATCAGCTCTTAAAAGACGAACATCCTATTTGGTTGAAGTAGCAGACGGCGACTCCTGCGGGATTAGCTTGAGCAGAAGACCCCACAGGAACGCAGTGACGTGGAGGCTGAAGCCAAGCCCGCGGAAAGCGTCCGTCGAGAACATAGACCGAATGTCATGCAAAGATTTCTTAGAAATGTTCGTAAATATTATCTGAAATAGGAATTGTGAAATTAACTCAAATATGTATCTTCATATATATAGGAATATGTACTTAAATCGAAATGAGTTTCTCCTGATTTAGTGTTAGCTTGGGTTTAAAGAAAATGGTAGTGAAGTGGTATTAATTAAGATATGTTAAATCAAAACTAAGAACTGGACAACTGAGAAATTCAGACAAATATATTGGATTAGTTACCTTACTTCTCTTCTATACAACAATTTCTTAAAATGGTTTTATACAGAATAGAACTAATTTAAACGATTTTATATTTTTACCAAAAAGAAACTCATCAGAAAAAGCGATCTTCATTAGGAAGAATCGCCTCTTTAAACATGGTATAGTATTTAATCGCAAAATTTACCATTAATCTTTGATCTTTACTATAAGACTTGTTTGTTCTACTCGTCCTGGTGCAGTTAGAATTTCCTTACCACTCCAATAGATTCTAACATGTTGTCCTGTCTTAAAATTGTATATAAAGGGCGATTAATAACTGGAAATTTATAATGAATGCCTTTAAATTTATACAACTCATTCATTTCTGCTTCACTCTTTCCTTTTAAACTCCCAGGTTTAAGTAATGAAATTGTCCGTATATTATTTTCACCCTGAGAAAGAAAATATCCTTCACTCACTTCTTGTCTTTGAAAAAAAATAAATGTGAGGACAAAGCAAAATAATATAAGAAAGACGATTTTTTTCTTCATAATGACTCCAATCTTCTTTTCTTGGTTTAGAATCAATGTATAACTATTTTCTACCAATAGTCACCATGCTGCATTTCTCTAACCCAAGCATGAATATAAGCCCACAAATGACTACGATCCTTTTTTATGTTGAGAAAAAATGAATCCACGTATACCTCTATTATCTCGTGCATTTTTCATAAGATTCAAGCACATCGAAAATAGTAAACTGGTAAAATAGTGCTACACTATTAGAATAAACTCTTTGACGAAAGAAAGGTAGCTAATGAATAATTATCTTTTAAAAACAGAAAATAAAACAATGAATCCTGTACTGAAACCTTATCTTCAAATGATTCCTATTTTCCATTCGTTGCTGCCTGATCTTGCAATTGGGTTAACAAGCACCGAAGAATGGTTAGTCTATTACCCTGGATTAAAAATAAATATTGGTGCAAAACCAGGACTGAAAATTAACCCACTTGAGCCGTTGGCGAATTGTATCAAATTCAATAAACGAATTGAAGAGGAAGTTCCTGAAGAATTTTTTGGTGTCCCTTTCACTGGTTTAGCCGCACCTATTATAGAAAATGGGAAAGTAGTTGGGGCGTTAGCCATTCAATTACAAAAGCAGAATGAGAGACAGCTGCGGTCGATTTCTGATGATATAGTCGACTCTATTACACAAGCAAATCAAAGAGTCATAACTATTTCAAAAGGGGCGGATGGTCTTTCAGAAATCGCGAATCTTCTTCTCGAGCAGTCTAACGTAGCTTCGAAAGAAGTAAAAAACACGGATGAGGTACTTTCTTTCATAAAAAAAATTGCAGATCAAACGAATTTATTAGGATTAAATGCTTCTATTGAAGCTGCTAGGGCAGGAGAAATGGGAGCCGGATTCGGTGTTGTCGCAAGCGAAATCAGAAAATTATCCCACGATACGGTATCTTCAACGGATAAAATTCGAAATACACTATCGAGTATTCGAAAATCTATGAACGAAATTACGTCATCCATCGAAAAGGTCGTATCAGTTGGACGTGATCAAGCTTCCTCAACAGAAGAAATCTCTTCCTTTATTGCTAGAATTGAATCAATGAGCAAAGAACTAAATAAGTACGCGTCAGAACTATAACGGATAAAACGTAAGAAAAAAAGCTTTCTCTGAGCAGAAAGCTTTTTTTATTGTTACTTAAAAATCTTTGGATTTGTACATATGATCTCTTCCGTTGCCAGCCTAAGTTTTGGTAAGAATTGCAAAACATTCTCTGCACGGTTAATCAGATCCACATAAGAGAAGATACCAAGATCAGAAACGACTGCATGAAAAGCAGGGAGATATTCATTTTGTAGTTCAACAGAGGCATCGGCAGCTAAAATTTTGTGGCATCGTGCAAAAGTGGCGACAATCCAAAATACCGCTTCGCGATGGAAACCTGCCTTAATAAGATTTAAGCTCCCATCAATCGCAATCGGTCGAGCTGGAGCGGTGATGTCGGAACTAAAGAAGAACGGTGTTTTCGCGACTGTCATAGTAGCGTCAAAAGTGTGTGCAAGCTCTTTCAGATGATATTCAACCCGCCGTCTTGACAAATGAGCACATCCGAGTAATTCCAGCAATTCTTCATAAAGTGGCATGGAATCATAGTCTAAAAGCACCTCACGTGCAGCTAGATAACGAAGCCGTACGGTAGGGTTCCGCAAGGCAGCTACTAGAATGACGTGTGTTGTCACTGCAGTTGGGAATAACCAAGAAGTGACCTGATCATGCCATGGTTGAGAGGGATCGATTGATTTCAATCCATTCTCTATTTTTAGCAGAGCATTTTCACATCGCTGACGTACCCACTTCTGCTTGCTGAAACGAGAACCAATCTGTGATTGTAATTTACTTAAATGGCCAGTAGGGTCTGATATAATTGTGTCAATCCGAAAGCTGCCTGCAAGATGATAGGAAGTGAGTACTTCTTCAAAGGAGGAGATTTCCTCCCACGACAAATAAGTTACTTCTATTAGTGTACCGTGATAAGTGAATTTCCCAAGTTTTAAAGGGACCACACTTTGTGAGGTAATGATTACGACATCAATATCTGAGGCAGATGGCAACTCCGCTTCATCAGACAATCCAACCGTTGATCCACTGAAATATGCTCCTCGAAACCAAGATTTCTGACTGGCCATTTCCTTTACCCAAGTAATCGCCGCTATTCGTGCAGATCCCACTCTCATCATAATCATCCTTCCATTTATCAAACGTGTAAGCAAACTTTTTCAATATGTCCTCACGGGCGAAATCAGATGAAAATAACTTAAATGATCATTTGATTCAATTAAAATAGGTCTCATCGAACCAGAAAAACTTACTTTAATTGTTTCTTCTTTTATCGCTTTCAAAGCATCCATAAGTAAATCGCCATCTAGTGAAATTCTTACTTCAGTTTCTCCTTCAATGCTTAAAAGAGTTTGTATTTCTTCAATATTCCCTATTTCCGATGAATTTGAAGTGATCCTTAATTTGGTTCCGTTTATTACCTCTAAATTCACGTTGTTATTTTTCAGTTCACTTGCAAAAAGACTGGCTCGATCGATGCCTCTTAATAATTGGATCTTGTTCATTGTAATGACTGTCTTTGAATCTCTTGACAATAAGGCTGTCAGATTTGGATAGTTGCCATCAATTAACCTTGTATAAAAAGAGAACGAAGTTGATTTAAAAAGGATAAAGCTATCGTTTGTAAAAATATGTATGTCAACCGGTTCGTGATGAATGAACTTAGTAAGCTCATTTAAACTTGAACTCGGAACGATGCAGGAACCATTGATTTTGGAATCTATTTCAATTTCCCTATATGCTAATCGATGTGAATTTGTAGCAACAAATGAAAGTTTATTTTCTTTTACTACAATATGTACTCCGGTCAGAACAGGTCGTGACTGATTTTTAGAAACGGCAAATGTTGTTTGCTTGGTCATTTCGATTAAATCAATACTGGATATTTTAATCGATTTGTCTTCGTTCATTTGTGGAATACTTGGGTACTCCTCAGAATTTAGCCCTTTAAGACTCGCTGAAATTTCATTTGATTGAATGTTGACTAAATGTTTTTCGTTTACTTTAAAATGAATATCATTTGGTAGTTTTTTGACAATTTCATTTAGATATTTAGCGGATAACACCACACTACCAGTCTCTTGAACTTCTAACATCTTTAGTCCATCATTCATCAATGGAATCTTTTTTTCGATCACTATTTCAGAGCTACTTCCAACAAGGATTAAACCGTTTTTTTTAGCCACAATTTTGATTCCAGATAAAATAGGGACAAGATTTTTTAAAGATACTACTCTGCTAACATCTGAAACAGCGTTTTTAAAATATTCTTTGTTAACGACAAATTCCATTAAGAAGACACCTCATATTTAATCATTCGTTTAGTAGTATCCTTCGACAAAAAATGTAAAAACCCTGTTTTTCGAGTATATGTAATAGGTTATAAGTGAAAAAGCAGTCATCGTTTTTTTATTAGTCGGATTATGTAGAACAGTTGTGAGACCAAAAATGAAAGAAGAATGACAATAACTATTCCGAATGTAAATACTGTTACCTCAATACTATCTCCATTTGCAAAAGCATACATAAAAATATAAAAGAGAATCGTGCTTATTCCTAATGTTAACAGAAAAATACTTATATACTTTTTCATATTCGCTCCATCTCTTTTTACTTGCTGCCCATTTGCCAGCAGCTCGAGTAAAATCCTCTCTAAATTTTCTTCCCTCGGAGATACACTAACGAGAAATCTTGTAGCTTAAGTAAATCCACCAGTTGATCGTAATTATCAACGAACATTTTTGATCCTAAATAGCTACAGTACACAATTTACCTTTTAGTCGCTTTAATAATCAACGTTGAAGGGAACCTTTTGGCTTTGTATAAAGAATAATAGCGGTCGGATGATTCAGCTTCAGTATTTTTATCTATACTTGATACGTCACTCTCAATTACGGCATCAATGGTGAAACCAGCCTTTATCAAATCATTTATAAAGGTAGACATCTTTCTTCGATGAATCACCATATTGGTTCGTTCACCCTTAAAATTTTCCATCACCACCATTTCTTCGTTTTGATACGATCCATTTAGATATAGCGTCCCATTTTCACTATTCAAATGTGCATACAAAGGATGATCCCAACTAAAGATAAAAGATCCACCTGTTTTCAAGTAAGAATAGATTAGACTAAAAGTTACAGATAAATCAGTCGTCCAGCCAATTGCATAAATAGAGTACACATAGTCAAAGTATTGTTTCGGCAGGCCAATCTCCAATTCCATAGGTGCACAAAAAAGATGGGGATTTAAATCTATTAAAAGCTCTTCTGCAGCTTTCTTTTGTGACTCTGACAAATCGATCCCCCATAATTCACTAGCGCCGTTGGACGACATATATTCTAATGAGTGTCCACTACCAAATCCAATATCCAGTACTTTTTTTTGTTTTATATCTTCAAATAACATCAGTTCTTCTTCTGTTTGTGCATAAGGACCGTAACTCGGCAATGCATCCTTACCATTGAAATGATGTGCGACTGTGTTCCAGCTCTTCTTATTTTGTTCTAAAATATCGTTTTCCATAAAGATGATGAATCCTCCTTCATTTCCACCCCACCGCCTTGAAATCATCCTTTATTCATTCCTGGCTCTGTTATTAAATGGACATAATCGAAATTAACAGGTGCTTTCATTCACTTTATTACAGGAATTTGAGTTCGCCCATCAATACAGATTAGAGTTTCAGTATATTTTTTTGTCTTTGATTAACTTCATTTCTTTTACTGAAAAGTCCTCTTGGAACATTCATGAGAGTATCAGCTGGGGATTTCTTTTCCAGGCAGGCGCGTTCCGCGGGCACGGTTTCAATCTCCTCCTACAAACAGGAAGTTTTTGCGCAGTCGTTGCAACAGGATGTTGCGCTCTTAGACTGTGAACCTTTCATTGCGCGGCTTTCAGCTCGTCCAGTTCCCGCATGAGTCGCTGCCTTCCACTACCATTCAGTTGTCATTAAATTTTAAAAAACAAGTGAACCAAATTGTACCTTATTGTTTGAATAATTGGGAAATAACGCCTTTTCCATTTTCGACTTGTACTTCAGCAAATGCCCCGTTAATGAAGGTGATTTGAGGTGGAACATGACCGCAATCCACATCATAAATAATCGGGATTTTCAGCTCATCTGAGAGGTCTTTATACACGTCTTCTACTGTGTAATTATTTACTGGATGATTTGCATCACTACGACCGAACATGAGACCTGCACAATTTTCAAACCACCCTGCCAATTTCATTTGAATGAGGGATCGTCGCAAATCTGTCGTTGTCATCTCACAATTCTCTAAATACCATATTACGGGTTCGTTAGAAATGAATTTTTTTCTGAATGTTTTCACATCTCCATATGGAGTTCCGACTAAATGTCTTATTACATCGATGCATCCACCAAGTAAACGCCCTTGTATCTTCACTTTGTTATTAGGAATCGTTTTCCAGTATGTTGGTTCCGATAGATTAAAAACACAAGAAGAAGTAGGAATGTCTGGCCACTCCTTTTGATAATGAATAGATGAAAATTGAAGAACAGATTGGTCCATTTTCGTTGACAAGACCGTTTCCCACATTGCAGTCGTTTTATCTGAGTATTCTCCTCTTAAATCAACTAGATTTGTTCCATGAGCAGTAGCGATGCCAGTCTTCAACGTTATGGATAATAACAATACACTTATGTCTGAATAACCAAGTATCCATTTTTTCTCTATTTTTTCAAAGTCAATCTCCTCGAGTATCTCAATTAACAGTTGACCACCCCACGGAGGAATAATCAGGTCGATTTGATCATTTTCCATCATTTCTATTAATTCATTCGCTCTTTTTATTGCTGGAGCAGATTTCGCTTTTTCTTGAGTCCAAATCGTGTCTCCACATATGATTTTAAATCCTCGAGTCCGTAAACGGTTACATGAAAGTTCTATCCTATCGTGTAACTGTGAACTAACACCTGAAGATGGAGCTGTTGCACCAATCGTTGCTCCTTTATCTAAATTCGGGTATTGAATCATCTATGTCTCTCCTCTATTTTTTGTAATCTGTCTTTTCTCTAAAACTAGGAATGATTTTCTTTTCAATTCGTACGTATTGAAGGTGAATCTCTTCGTATTCTGTTAAAAGCATGGTCGTTACGAAATGAGCAATAAAATGTTCGAAACCTATAGCTTCCAGCTGAACCATCTACCATGTCCATCCGTTTCAGCAATCAATTCATTATGTTCAATTTTATTCACAAATGAATCTAGATGGAGATCTCGATCCCACATATTATTATAAAGATGAAATACATCTCTTTTCTGGCCGGTTTCTCTAACCGTTTTCAGTAACATATGTTTTCCATTGTCAGGAATTTGGTTAGCGACATGGGTGTGGAAAATGCATAGAATTGCATTCTGGGGAATTTCATTAACAATTTGAGGTAATAATTCCACCCCGTCTCCCTCAATGAAGCTGAGTTCACTTTTAAATTCGGTTATACATTTTACAGCCTGTTCAAAGAGTTCTCTTCTTTCATTATGTTCTGGCCAAATAAGTGAATTTAACCATAAAAAATCCTCAGCGTTCGTGACGTCATTAATATGTAAATCTAATCCAAATCTATGTGATACTGGTGGAATAACAGGAAGAAAGAATGGCGTTTTATCTCCTTTTATATTTGACTTTATTTCAACGTTCGAACCAATGGTTCCATACGATTCACCTGTATGATAGGAATAACTGTACTTGTCCCAAAGAAGTTGAAATCCTGCACTCGTTCCTATTTCAATCAGTGCCAATGGTCTATTCATTTTGTTATAAATGTATGAAAAAGTGGGATAGAGGTAAGCACAGCGTCTCACTTCATTCGTCTGTACCATTTTCTCTTTAAGAATTGATATAATCTCTGCTCGATAAATTTCACAAAAGTTCTTGAAATATTTATATGAATCTTTAACCTCACATGGATGTTCCACCATGCTTGGATAATATTTTCTTAATGTATGTTCGTTGCCCTTTTTTTGCAATAAATAATGAACGGATCCTAGAAAAAGGTTAGGGATAGGCTGGCCATCCTGAGCAAACGAACTTAATTCAAGCATTTCGTTATCTTCTGCAATTTTTCGAGATAAATATTCGTATAACTCACTTGATCCCTTACATTCACATTCTGCAAAATTTTTGAATCGTTCTGAAATATCAGTCATTTCCAAAGTTGTTTCCTCCTCTATCACTCTATTTAGAATATCAATTAGTCTAGTTTTACTGCGAGGAAAAGTCGTTAGTATTCTATCTCCAATCGGTTTTGTACAATCCTTCAAAGTATAAGTGATATCTAATACTAATGATTGTTTATTAATCCTCTTACATTCATATTCTTCAATAATCTTTTTACCCAAACTTCTAGTAACGTTTATCGTTTCTCCTTTATATAATAGTTCATCGACAAAACGTTGACCTTCGATACCAAAAAAAACGTAATTAATATCTGTTTTCTTATGATTTTTTACTCTTTCTGTAAAATGATCCAGTCCTTTAAGGTTTGTAAAATCGCCATGTTGCTCAATCGTGTCGGGAATTCGATTAGACTGACATCCTGAAATCATAATGAAAGTAAAAACTAAAAAGAATATTCTATGCTTCACACCATGTTCGCCTTCCCATTTCTTCGAACGATCTTTATGTTTATTAATTTTAATAATGAACATTCCTTATGATCAAATGAATTCCTCAAAGTTTAGAAAAATAGTAAAGATCATTGAACCTTTCAACAAAACGTATATAACCATAAAAAGACCTTCACACTAGAAGATCTTTTTATGGTTATGAATTAATTGTATACTTCTCTTCCTCGTTGATAAGTGATGTAAAAGCCACCAGCCAAAAGAATCATACTGATAGGGATAAGCGTAATGTGAAAGATTTTTAATCCACTTGTAGGAGAGCCCGAAATTAGAAAACTTACTACCAAAAATAGCAATCCCAATAAAAAAAGGAGTTTAGCGTATGGCTTAGGCTGCTTTTTTAATAAAAAATATCCGATAAGTAAAATAAGATAGGTGCCACTTAGTAACATAAGCAAAGGAAAGATCGGTAAAAATTTCGCAGCATAGACAAAATAATCAACGGCTAAAAGATCATTTGCATTCGTAACAGATCCATGCACGATCTGAGAAAAAATCGCTGTATTTTTCCATTCGAATGAGTCTTCAATAAGGGCGCTTCCTTCATACCAAGCTGCCCCAGTTGAGAAAAGTAAGAGCATAAAGACAACACCAAACTGCATCATATTTTTAAAAGACATTTTTTCCACTCACCATCCCTTTTTAAATTAACATAATTTTACACATTGTACCATTAAGGCTTTGGAAAATAAAGTGGCCCTAGCTCCTCTATGATCAATTAGTCAATTCGGATAAAACGTTCAATTATTAAGTAAAACGTGTTAAAAAAGGAGATATAGAAACAAACTTAATCCCCTCTTCCTTTTGGTTGAAATATGAGGATTCGATTAGAAATTTACAGTTATCGTTTTCAAATATTCATTGGGTCGTTCAATCTTTTATAGCATGGATAATGATAAGGTTTTAGTCAATAATGACATAATGAAAACTACAAATAATGAGGATGATATAAATGGAAGAGATAATGATTTCGATCTTACGAACAGGTATTGCGTTTTTTATCTTAATGATTATTTCTTTATGTATAGGAAAACAAGTGAAATCTCATAACAATCATTATAATTTTGCGTTATCCATTACGATTGGTTCCTTTATTGCTAATATGGGATTTGACACAAACTTAAAATTCATTCCAATGACAGCTGCACTATTTACGCTTATTTTCATATATTTTTTCTTTTCAATCATATCTTCAAAGAACAGACATATTCGCACATGGCTATCTGGTCAGCCAACCGTCATTATTGAAAAAGGAAAAATTCTAGACATGAATATGAAGAAAATTCGATATACATTAGATGATTTAAACCAACAACTAAGAGAATTAGGAATCTTTGATATCTATGAAGTGGAGTACGCATTGTTAGAAGGTAGCGGGAAATTATCTGTATTAAAAAAAATGAAAGATCAAAATTTAACTAAAAGAGATTATAATCTGAACCTATTTAATCAAGATATTAATTTACCAATTGAATTAATTATGGATGGTATTGCAGTTGATAAGAATTGTCATGGTCATTATTCTAGCGTTTGGCTTGATCAGCAATTAAAATCTAGAAACTTACAAAGAAAAGATATTCAATATGCCGTCATTTCTTCAAACGGATCATTGTTTATCGATTTATATAATGACCATATGGTTTCTCCATTTGATAAGGAATAAGTTGCATGGATTTATTAAATCCGATCATGATAAGCAATCTGCTTAACGTTTTTTGGATCATGTATTATACGATTTAACCTCGTCTCGCCTACAAACCTCTGAATCCAAGTTTCATTTAGCTACTTTCATTTTTGATATTAATAGATTTCTCCTGCCTCAATTGAATCTTCTTATTAGACAGTTGTTTATAGACTCTTCTTTGCTCATATGAACACATATTAAATTAGCCGTTTAATGATTTATTCGTACAAGCACTAAAAAGTATAAATCATATAATGCTACTAGAATTAATAAATAACTTAATAATAAAAAGGAGAAAGATGTCGTTGGATCAACTGTTTTTGTATTATGCAAAAGAAGGTGTTTTCTTGGCTCTTTTCCTCTATCTTCTTAATTGGACTATTCCTAAAATGAGACAAGAGTTTAGGCAAGAAATGAAAGAAATGGAAGAGAGACATAAAGCTGAAATTGGAAGAGTCGAAAAGAATTCAGAGAGCAGAGAAAGCGAATTAATCAGATTATTAACAATGTTTGAGGACAAGTACGACATTTTAACTTATAAAGTTGAAGAAGTTCTTAATAAATTAAAGGATTAGCAGGTTTTATTGATAATCACTTCATTAATCCGTCAATATGAATGAGCATATCGATCATACAAGTTTTAATAGTCTCTCCTGCAAACAAACCTCAAGCATGACTAACACTGAAAGGACGAAATAAGAGTAGGATATATAAACGCTTATTTCGTCCTTTTTTTGTTAATAACACTATTTATTTAAAAAATGGATACTTTATGTATGGAGGGATTTTATGTTAAAACATCCATTATCTCTAATCTGAAATCGCCACTATTCACTAAATACATAAGTATAAAAATGATTCGATAGGAAATTTTAATAATGGAGGTGATTTTGATGGGAAAGGATCGACAAGAAAAAAAACTTAAAAATAAAAAGAAAGTAGAATCGGATCGAGATCAATCTATCCATTATTCTGGAGCAACTAGGTATGAAAAAGACGGTGAAAAAGGTAAAAATGTTGAAGAATAGGATAGATAATAAACTTTGATATAAACGTTGAAGAAATGATTGCCCTTGATAATTCGCCAAAAAACGCCTTATTATAGGCGTTTTTTGGCGAATTAGAAACTTTATTTCATTTTCGTGAAAAAATCATTCTGTCTTTTCAAATGTTCTTTGGTTTGATGCAAGCATACGATCTTGAGGATTTGTATTGATCGTACCATCAGCGCGTTTAGAAGCATATTCATCTTTTGCTCTGGCTTGCCCACCTTCGCCTTTCATGCTTTTAATGGGGAAATCCTTCGCTTTGTTTCTCAATTTTATTTCCTTCTTTCCCTTTTAAAGTTTCGTTTTTTTGTTTTGGAGAGTCCTTTAATTAATACAGCAACCACCCCGATTTTAGGGGATGTTTAGCAGTTTACAAAAAGGACTTTTCTTCTTCAATCTCTCTTCGAAAGTTTTCAACGCTTTCCAATCGTTTAGCATTTTTTTCTTTAATATTTTCGATTTGAGAACCAGTATGGGCATCATCAAGTGCATCTTCTGCCTCATTGACATTTTCAAGTGTATCGTTAATCATTTCTTCCATTTTATTTGCTTTCTCTTGATGTTTGCCAGTATGATTTTGCGGTTGATTGTCCATGATATTGTCCCCTATCATTTAAAATGAAGTTAACCTTTAATAACATCCGGTCGTTTCCCTGATTTATCTTTCATTTTTCCTTGATTGGTGTCACTTGGGTTTTTAGATTGTGGCCCAGTGTGATTCGAAACAAACGCTTTACTGTTTTTTTTCGGATTACTCAAGCTAATCACCTCCTAAGAATAATATGCCCTGAAGCAAGGCAGATATTTGTTAGAAAATTCTTCTTAAGCGTTCTAACTAGATAAAAAAAATTTTTTTTACATCGTATTAATCATAGTAAGAAATACTAATCCTAGTATCCAATTTGGATGCGAAAGAATTGTGATCTTCGATGGGGGGATAACCAAAATGAACATTCGTGAAGGCTTCATTCCAACTGCTTTAGGAACCGCTGTAACGGCTACTGGTTATGCACTTAAACAAAAAGAAGGAACGAACAAAATGGTGGCCAACACCGTTTTCGGATTCGGTTTAGCCCACATTGTATTGGGCACGATTGACCTCGTTCAGCATCGCAGTTAATTATTGGCGAGCACAAAAAGTGCTCGCCAATCTTTAGATTGATGAGCACTCATTTTATACAATGAAGATTTTTTTCAATACTTTTTCATAAAATACGAATGAACTATGTATGATAACTCCTATTCTTAGCATACATTCTACTTTTGGTTATATAAATAAATAGAACTAAACATCAGCAAGATCGCAAATGCTTTTTTACCGTCGATGGGAAATGTTTGACCACCAAACAATCCAAAATGATCAATAATGGTCCCCATTAATATTTGACCCGCAATAACTGAAAAAAGGGCAGATGAAACACCTATTTTCGGTACCGTTATGACAATGACAAGTACATAAAATGCTCCAAGAATACCACCAAACAATTGACCTTTAGGAACTTCTGAAATCGCCAGTAAATTGCCTTTCCCGAAGAATAAAACGATGAAAAATAAGACAGCGGTTCCAATGAAAAATGAAATAAATGATGCTTCCATTGATCCTACTTTCTTTCCCAAGCCTCCATTGACGACTGCTTGTACTCCTACAGCCAGCCCTCCAACTAAAGCCATTAAAAGATACACGATCTTCACAATCAATCTCTCCTTTATACATCCATTTCAATGATCTATCGTTCATTTTACTACAAAAGCCTATTCCGCTCACTTCTTCCAACTAAAAAACTTGGTAGGATGAACATCACATAATGATCCCTTATTGAATAAGTACCCAATAAATAATAAAAAGAGGCTGGGACAAAACTAAAATGCCCAAGTTTAAAGTCGAATCATTTCTTAACGGAGTCTATTTCTTTATGTATAGGCTCAATCTTAAATGCGAACCTTTCATTTTACGATGATGTAATTATTCGATTCTCGTTTTCGACGGACGCTTTCCGGGGGCTCGCGCCGAACGAACTTAAGCTAAAGCTTAAGTGGATTTCGACGTCTTCGCTATTCCCCAGGAGTCGCCGTCTTACACTCCAATCGAAGTCAATATTCGGTTCCATTGAAAAGATCATCATTCATGAAATTGATTCAACGAAGAAAACAATAAAGTGAAAAAATCCGAACGAATACGAAATTCTACTTAGATTTTCGCGTATCGTTCGGATTTTTCTTAACCTAAAATACTTTTGTCCCAGCCGCAATCAGATTAGTTAAACGATAACTTTTTTAATTCATCAGATGTATATTTTTTTGTAAGGTTAAACGATTGCCAGTGTTGTTCTCTTGCAGTAAGGTTCTTTTGATGTTCCTGGAGAATACTTGCTAATTTAGGTATAGGTGCGTTCATTTTATACAATTCGATTAAACCTTGAACGCCTGTAAGAGAAGTATGATTTAAGTAATGAACATCAATCTTACCCGATTGTGCATAGCGTTCTATATTTTTATTGACTACGATTTGATTGATATTCACCAAATTAATTGATGTATAGTAGATTATCGTTGTAATAAAATAAAAATGAAATAAAGATAATTTCTCTAGCCAAACCTTTATTAGTGTATACATCATCATGATGGATAAAAAGATCATAAACGTTTGAACAAGTACTCTTGTAAAAGTATATCCATATGCTTCTTCATACATCAGCATGCGCAGAAAAGCGGATGTTAAGATGACCCCGGTTGTCACAATCAAAAGAGTTAACATATATTGCATCATTACCTTTGCTGCTTTCCCACTATGATTGACAAAAGTAAGAATGAGTACCGTTATGGAGAGATTGATCATGCTCACAAATAACAGTTCAAAAAATCCTCTCCTTGCATATTCTGCAAACGTATAATCGCCAAGCAATGAGCCACTAAAGAAATACTTAAATTGAACGACAACAAATAGGACATAAACTACGTTGATCAATAGAAGAACCGTTAAAGAGATCACGCCATCTAGTGAGAATAATGGCTTTGCCATTTCTTTGTTCGAGACTTGGATTTGTTTTCTAAATAACACTTGTAGGAGACCAAAGAAGCCAAATGTAGAAATGGCAATAACCATACACCTTAAAATATTTTCAGACGTAACCACATTGAACCATTTTGGAAATGTATTGATGATCCTTTCAAACTGTTGGTCAGCGGACATTAATAAATTTAGGACTACGAATAACAACGGAATGGAGATAGCGAGACCGATCAAGATTTTTTTCCACAATAGGTATTTATCTTCTCTTACTCCTTGCTTTAAAGATTTACCACCATGTTGAATGAAGGAAAAATTGAAACGAAACGCTTCTCCTATCCTTGTTAGAATATAGTGGAAAAATGCTAACCTGTTCCATTCCATCTTTTTCGGGCTCGTTATTAACACAAGGTGAAAAAGAACAAGTCCTGGTATCGCAATGATATTTAATGTATAGAAAAGTGCGTTATCAAATAAAAAATACCCTGAAGACAATAACCAAATACAAATTAATAAAAGATAACCAATTCGTTGATGGGAAAAAGAAAAGCCTCGAAATCTCCAATAAAACAACGAATAAAAGATGATGAGAAATACTAAATATGATATTCCAATTTGTGCTCGAAAAAATGACTCTTCTGCAAAAAAACCTACAAACAAGCAACCTAACAAGAATAACCAATCCGACTTTACAATCTTCGTTTTCATTGATATACCTCCAAATAGATAAAATAGCAAATACATAGAATTTCTATGTATTAAAGCGTGTTCAAGTGTATTTTTTTATTACATCTTAACTCTATATACAAAGCAATTCTATGTATATAGTTAAAAAAATAGTCTCAAATTGAGACCTTTTTCCCCCAACGATATCCGATCCAACAGATTGGATACAGGGTACCGGTGAAAAGAATACAAACAATAATAAATTGTTTTGTAAGTAATGGATCAAACCAATTGTGAGGAATAATTCGAAACACTGTTAAAAGCATGAGTAGCAGATTTGGGATTAATGAAAGTAAAAATGTCTTCTTTAACAAAGAACGACCTTTATGCCCGAACCCTTTCCCAATTTCATAACCTAACAATACCCAGAAAAACAAATAAATAAGAGCAATCATAGTGGGAATTGCTGTTAATTGTCTCCATAAGGTCGATACCCATTCCCATTGATAAAGGTTGTGTGCTAAGGTAAGCAAGGCACCACCAATAAAGAAGAAAATATTTAAAGCAAGGAATAACCATTTCATTTTACTTGGTGTAACTGAAAGTTCTTCTCTCCACATTTGGGCAATTTCCGATGGGTTTCCAAGTCTCTTAACGAGTTGCTCATAGATTGATTCTTCATGTTTACAGTTTACAAGCTCAACAAGTAAATCTTCAATATGACAATCATACTCATAAAGAATATTCTCTTTCTCTTCATGATTTCCTAATCCCTTTGCCAGTTCTTTCAGAAATTTACTCTTCGACCGTTCCATTATTCGGTCTCCCTATCACTTTATTCATTACTTTAACGAAATCTTGCCATTCCTTCGTTTTTTCTATAAGTAAATCTTTTCCAGGTTCAGTGATTTTATAATATTTTCTCGCTGGTCCCTTCTCTTGCTCTTGCCAATAACATTCGACGTATTCCTGCTTTTCAAGTTTATGAAGTGCGGGATATAAAGTCCCTTCTTTCACACTGAAATCATGATCACTGCGTTGCTCTAACTCTTTCACAAGTTCATAGCCGTACATATCTCGTTCATTTAGAAGTTGCAGCATAATTAAAGAAGTACTGCCCTTCACTAATTCTCGGTTAAACATTCTTTTTATCACCTACCTAGTTTATTTATGTATATAGATATTCTACAACGAGTAATCAAGATTTGTAAAGATTACATGAAAATTAATTTTTATAAAGGAGGTAATTGTGTATCTTAATCCTATTGGAGCCGATAGATTAAAGATCCTTAGTTCGAGATTTAAAATAAAGATCGATCATTGATAAAAAAATTGGCCATTTAATGGAACAAAGGATTGTTTATATCTGAATGTTTTGAAATAATTAGAAGAATCAAATCTTATGTTCACAAGAGAGATTAATGGTATGGTAGACGTAATTATCCTGAATGGTGGATCGAGTTCTGGGAAAACCACAATCGCAAAGTGTCTCCAAAATTCATTGTCAACGTCATGGCTGAGGTTCAGTATCGACGATTTAATCGATGCAATGCCTGATGCGATGTTGAAAGTCGATAGCGGAATTATATTCGATGCCGATGGGTCTGTCAGTCCAGGTACGGAATTTCGTACATTAGAATCTGCATGGATGCATGGGATTGGTGAGATGGTCCATAGAGGAGCCCGAGTGATTATCGACGATGTTTTCATTAGTGGATTAGAGGCTTTTAATCGCTGGGAAGCTTCCCTGAAAGGATTGCAAGTACTGTGGGTTGGTGTTTTCTGTGACCCCATTGTGGCTTCCTCACGTGAGCACGAACGTGGTGACCGCGTTTCAGGGATGGCAGTTTCACAAGCGACTGCGGTGCACGTTGGGATACATTATGACATTAAAGTTGACACAACAAAGACATCGGCAGAAGAATGTACCCGAATTATCGTGGGAAAAATTAATACATGATAGCCAACGAGAGTGATTTCTAAAAAAGATAATCGCCTTTTCTTTTACACTAAAATAGGGCGGTAATAAGGAACTGCTGATAAAAAAATGATTAAAATTTCAAGGATGTATTTAATCAAACTTTATTTCAACGCTACAGTATTTCACTTGTCCCTTTCACCTGGTCTATTTGTTGTAAGATTTCGAGCCTACGTAACTCTAATTTATAAATTTTCCAGATACAATAAACCTCTGTACTGATTGTAAGATAATGAATAGTTGCTTGCTATGAATGATTATGATTCCAATTGCCATTAAACCGTGGTATGATAGTTTTGCGATGAGCTAATTTGCATAAGACGATTTTGACGCGCCTTTTTTGGCAATGCACTATGTGGAGTGCTGTCACTCGCTGCAAACGCACAAAAAGACGTCCTTTTGGACGTCTTTTTTCTTTAGGCTATGTAAGCCGATGTTGTTGATAGGAAGCAAAAAACAATGAGACTCCTGCGGAAAAACGAGCGAGTCGAGACCCCGCAGTGTGGTTTTTGAGGCCACTGAAAAAGCCCATCTTTAATAGATTGAAGCCGCGCCAACGAAAAGCCTCTGCCTGGAACGTAAATCCATGCCTATACTCACTTGGATGTTCAAAGAGGACTATATCAGTGGCCTCGTGGTTTTTCACGAGGAGGCTCGACCGTTCGTCCGCCGAAAGCGAGTTGTTTTGCTGAATGTTAAAAATCAACAGGATCATTTAACAAAGTCTTTCTTTAAGGACTCCCTTAACAAAGTAGTGCTCACGGTTCCAACTATTTAGACTTTCCGTCTTCAAAGGGCTTATCACTGCTTTTTTTCTATTATTTGTTGATCTTTATTGTCATGAGAATATTGTTTCTTGCCGTATACTCAATGTTTTATTGGATCTACAATTTAAAATATAAATATAAGTGTTCCCTTGAATTCATGGACCATATTTTTTTGAACGAATATTGATAAAATTTTTCCCTTTAAATAATCGCTATCCTCTTGTTGAAAACGCACAAAAAAATGATGAATAAAGCACTTTGTTTGAGTACTGTTTTCCATGTTAAAAACAAAATGAAGCAATTGAAATTTTTATCAAAGTGAGCTGTTTGTAAATCTCTATGTATTAAGCATTTTTTTCTGAAGATTGTCCACCTGATAACAACGGTTCATACATCATAATGGCATGGTTTTCTGTAATAAATTCATCTTCGATTTCTGTTTGATCCAGATTATATACCTTTCGGTGAATCCTATTATGTCTAACATATCTCCCCCAATATTCCATTGTGATGGCATGTTCCTTTTCATATACTTTATAGGTGTTAATAGCTGGATTATCCGACCGCCATTCCCCTATTAAATGAGTGTCTGTCATGGATAAAACTAATTGATAGGAATTAGCTGTATGATTGGTGATTTGTAAATCAAGGTAATTATAGGCGCAGGTGGCACCGCTTCCAAATGGTTGATTGCGTCTTGAATCAGGGAAAACATCATAACTATGGCGATATCTCTCCGTTATGGTTAAAGGTGTATGGATGGTCATCCAATAGATTAAATTAGACAACTGGCAGAGTCCTCCACCTACCCCTGTGATAACCTTTCCGTAGAACAACACCATTCCCGGGACATAGCCCTTTCTTTTGGTCGTATTCCCTAATAATCGCCAATAAGAAAAAGTCTCATTAGGTTTAATCGTGATACCTGTTAATTTCTCAGAAGCTATTTTAAGATTTGTGATTTTATTGTACTGCATCCACATATCAACATCTTTCAGTTGTCTGAGCAGTGGTGTTTTATGAGAAAAGATCTTGTGTTTAAGATTTAAGCTCCGTTTTTGTTTCGCATAGTCTTTCCCATCAAAATACCAACTTGCATATCTCTTTAAACGATAATATTTCTTTCCTAAAAAAATCCTTAACTTGCTCCTTCTAATTGGTTTTAATGAAGTTTGCATAGGACCCTCCACTTTAATTTAGCCTTTGAAAAACTAAGCATCCCTATATACTTCTTTTAATGTTGAAAATCCCCTTCTTACTCATAAAGATTTTCTCTATTCTCTAGAAACGTAGAGTTCTTACAGATTATGATGATCGAATGATACAAGATATAACCCCCTTTCCTAAATGTAAAAACACTCAACAGCCATTGTATTAAATGAAAAATATATTCTGTGTGACTTCACCTAATTGATGGTTTGATGCTAAGATCGAAATTTCTTCATATTGTAGTATATTAACCGAATTCATACTTCTACAACAGTAGATATTCATTCGATTCGTTATGAACCGGTCCTACATTCTTTATCTCTAAAACATCCTTTCTTATTTGTCATCCATTGGATTTTTTTATGATTTAAATAATAACTGGCCGTCAAAGTGTGCTTGACGGCCTAAACAACGATTAAGATTGTTGAAATTGAAAGCGATGAAGTTTGGCGAATATGCCATTTTGTGCAATTAATTGATCGTGATTCCCTTCTTCAGCAATGCCATCTTCGGTAACAACGACGATTCGATCGGCATTCCGTACTGTCGCTAATCGGTGTGCAATAACAAGAGTCGTTCTGTGCTCAGCAAGTTCGTTTAGCGCTTCTTGAATAATAAGTTCTGATTCAGTATCAAGAGCTGAAGTGGCTTCGTCAAGGATTAATATCGGTGGATTTTTTAAAAACATTCTGGCAATCGCGATTCGCTGCTTTTGCCCTCCAGAAAGTTTTAATCCTCGTTCACCTACTTGTGTTTCATAGCCTTCCGCAAGTCCTGTGATAAAATTTTCAAGATGTGCTCGTCTTGCAGCCTCATAAATTTGTTCATCTGTAGCACCTAACATTCCATATGCAATGTTTTCTCGCAATGTTCCGGTAAAAAGAAAGACATCCTGTTGAACGATTCCGATCTGAGTGCGCAATGATTTTTTTGACATATCACGGATGTCAATTCCATCGATCGTTATTGAACCTGATTTGACATCATAAAACCTCGGGATTAGTGAACAGATTGTCGTCTTACCAGCACCTGATGGACCAACGAAGGCCACTGTTTCACCAGCACGTGATCTCCAAATTGATATCCTTTAATATCGTTTTTTTATTTTCATAACTAAAGCTAACGCGGTTAAATTGAATATCGCCATGAAGCGATTGGACATTAAGTGCATGTTTGGCGTCCACGACATCAGGTGAAACATCAAGTAGTTCTGTGAATCGTTTAAATCCTGCCATCCCTTTAGGATAAAGTTCCATTAAAGCACTAATTTTCTCCACAGGTTTAAAAAGCACATTTACGTACAATAAAAATGCAACTAATTCACCATAAGATAGACTACCGTGAAAACTTAACCAAGCACCAACTACTAACACTGAAAGAGTCATAAAGCGAGTCATCATGTAGATCCCTGATAAGCTAAATGACATTACTTTATAGCCAAGCAACTTTGACTTGCGGAATTTTTGATTGTTTTTTGAAAATCTTTCAATTTCATACTCTTCATTTGTGAAGGATTGCACAACTCGTACACCTGAAACGCTATCTTCTACACGGGCGTTAACATCTGCGACTTCCGTGTACATTTTATTCCATGCTTTATTCATTTTCAAATTACTAATGACAATTAGAATGACTAAGAACGGCAATATGCACACTGTAACAAGAGCAAGTTTAACGTTTATTGTAAGCATAATCCAAAAGGCACCGATAAACGTCATAATAGCAATGAATGCATCTTCTGGACCATGATGGGCAAGCTCTCCAATATCAAGTAAATCGTTCGTAATCCGACTCATCACATGTCCGGTTTTTGTATTGTCAAAAAAATTGAACGACTGTTTTTGAACATGTTGAAATAATTCTTGGCGCATATCTGTCTCAATATTAATTCCGAGTTTGTGACCCCAGTAGTTCACTACAAACTGGACCAATGTACTAAAGACATAGACTAGAAATAATCCGAAACTTACGGAGATGATCGCGGACCAATCATTACCAGGGATTAAGGTGTCTATAAACCATTGAACGGCTAATGGAAAAGCCAGTTCTAATAATGCTACAAAAACAGCACAGCTAAAATCGATGATAAATAATCGTTTATGAGGTATGTAGTAAGAATAAAAGCGTTTGATCATCTTGTTTCTCCTTCATATGTATGTACTTGAACCACAACTTTCCAGATCTCATTTTACACGAAATTTTGAAAATTTTCTCTCTTCTATCAAAAAAACCTTTTCCACTTTATAAGGAAAAGGTTTTTTTTGACTTATTGTTTTCGGTGGTAGGTCCATACCCGGTTATCATTGGTAGTATGCGGGAAAGTATCGCCTGCTTTGAGTTCGATTTTCTGGGGATCGTTGACCATACTTCCCGTTTCACCGATTTCTACATAATATCCATTGTTTGGTGCCTTGTGACCTGGTTTGAATTGTCGATTTTGTCCCATACTATTCACTCCCTAATCATTGTTTCTATTTTAGTCTTTCCAATTTCAAACAGATTCATGAATAAGATTTTAACGAAGCTAGGGACAAAATGAAAATTCAACTCCTTATTTCTTCCACTAAATATGGCTGGAATCTTGATTAGTATGTTTTCTGTGCAACCATCGGTTTATTTAATTTTTGTCTATATTGAACCTTACAGATCATATCTAATATTCTTGTTCCGATAAATTGACAAATAAGTCCATACAATACAATTTTCCAATCCACAATCAATCCTGTTGATAAGAGTATACTTCCGTTGATTACAAATAAAGACTTACCTGGAGGAAACCCTTTCGTCTTTGAAAGGATCAATGCTAAAATATCCATTCCACCAGAAGAAGCCCCCATCTTAAATAAGATCCCTATTCCGATACCAAATATAATTGATCCTATCGTCAGATCGATTACAACATTTGACATAGGCTGAGTCATTTCTGAAGAAATAATATTGATTGTAATAGAAGTGACCGATACACAATAAATCGTCCATAAGGTACGAGTCTTACCAAGCCACTTCACAGCTGCTAATAATAAACAGACGTTTAAGACCCATAAAGAAGTCGCAAACGGTATCTTAAATAAGAAATGAAACAATACACCTATACTTGCTGCTCCTCCTGAAGAAATTAAGTGAGGAAATAAAAAGGTAGCCATCGCACATCCTTGTAGGATTGCCGCAATACCGAGTACCAATAATTTAAATAATACGTTCATCCATTTTCTCCTAGCCCAATAGCAGATTCATCGTACACTACAAATGAAAACAAAAAAAAGTAAGCTGAGAACCGAATGACTCAGCTTACCATCTCTATCTATTTGTAGAAAACTTTATCTACGTTATATTTCGATTGCAGTTCATTAATGATATAGGTTTCATAAATTTCTCTTTCCATTGGTGTTTCAACAATACAAATTTCAATTCTTCTTACTTCGTCACGGTGATCTTTAATAGCAGAAACCGTATCCTCGAAATGTTTCTTAATTCTCGGTCTTAACTTACGTGCTTTACCTACGAACATAAGTTCATCATGTAAATTAAAAAACATAAAAATCCCAGCTTTATCTCTTGGAATCAAATGAAAATCAGTAAACCCGTAAATGTTGCTCATTTCAGGAGCATCCTCTTTTTCAAGAATAATCGTTGGTGTTGGAATTTCAATTTTAATCACGTTAACGCACTTCCTCTATATACATAATGATTTATATTAGCACAACTAGTAAAGAATAGCCATTGAAGGTTCAACGTTTATTAACCAAGGCCGTTCAGATATGTGCTATTGTGATTTATTTGAAATGAAATCAGAGGATCGTCATGAAAAAAATGTGAAAGGTGTAACAGCAATTATTGAACATGATATTTCTGAGATCCTTTTTGTATTGTGATCAAACGGGATGAGCATCCCTAATCTATGGGAATTTTCAGGTGATAATGCGGGAGTGAATGATGGCTAATGAGAATCGTAACCCATGCAGATGTAAAGTGAATAACAATCGGACCGTAAGATTCTCGACCACCACTCAGTAAGAACTCTTTTCTAAACGATCGTTGAATTTTCTCTTAATCTCTTACAAACTTCATCTCCAAATTCAGATGTAGTTGCTGTTCCACCGAGATCAGGTGTGATGATTGCGCCTTCCTCAAGCACTTCTTGAAGAGCAGTCATGATTGCTTCAGCCGACTTAACTTCACCAAAATGCTCTAGCATCATACTGGCGCACCAAATGGCTGCGGTTGGGTTGGCAATCCCTTTTCCAGCAATATCTGGCGCAGAACCGTGTACAGGCTCAAACATCGAAGGGAAGCTCTTCTCAGGATTGATGTTAGCGGAAGGAGCTATTCCTAGACCGCCGACAATCGCTGCACCTAAATCAGTTAAAATATCACCAAACAAATTCGATGCGACTACGACATCATAAGTGTCCGGTTTCGTTACAAAAAAAGCACAAAGTGCATCGATATGAATGATCTCTGTTTCTACTTCGGGAAACTCATTGTTGATTTTATGCACATATTCATCCCAAAAAGGCATTGTATGGTTAATTCCATTGGACTTAGTTGCAGCCGTTAAGTGTTTTCTTTTCCCATGGTTATCGGCAAGATTGTAGGAGAAGCGTAAAACTCGTTCGACTCCATGTCTCGTGAATACACTATTTTGAATCGCCATGTCCATATTCGTGCCTTCGTACATTCGTCCACCTATGTTCGAATACTCACCTTCGTTGTTCTCGCGAATCACCATGAAATCAAGATCATTCACACCTCTATTTGCTAGCGGTGATGTGATCCCTCGAAGTAATTTCACAGGACGCATATTGATGTATTGCTGGAAATGCCGTCGAATGGGAAGCAACAAGCCCCAAAGTGATATATGATCCGGCACACCCGGATAGCCAACTGCTCCTAGATAAATCGAATCAAAATCTTTCAGCAATTCAAGCCCATTATCAGGCATCATCTTTCCATGCTTTAAGTAGTACTCACAACTCCAATCGAAATGTTCATACTGAAACGTGATTCTCCCGTCGCTTTCGCATATGGTATCTAAAACTTTTTTTCCTTCATTAATGACGTCTATCCCAATTCCATCTCCCGGAATTAAAGCAATTGAATAGTTTCTCATTGTTCTCACCACCATTACTCATGATTTATATAGACCTCCGGATTTCCAAGAAAATCCGGTTTTTCTCCAGCTAAAGCTTTTAATATGTTTTTCGAAACTGTCGTCGCCATAATGCGATTACACTCTACCGTTGTACCAGCAACATGAGGTGTCACAATCACATTTGGCAAAGTCAATAGAGGCAAATCTTTCGGTGGCGGCTCAGGATTAAAGACATCCAGTGCTGCTCCTGCAAAGATTCCCTTTTTAAGTGAATCATAGAGGTCATCCTGATTCACGATTCCTCCTCGAGCGGTGTTAATGAGGTAGGCCGATGATTTCATAAGGTTGAAGTGGTATTGATGAATCATTTCTTTTGTATCTTCGGTTAACGGTAAATGAAGGGAGATAAAGTCTGATGTCTGGAAAAGTGCGTCAAGATCTGTTGTAACTGTGATCCCTAATTCTTTTGCCAACACATGCTTAGTTTCATCGTATTTTCTTACCCAGACGACTATATCCATTTCAAACCCCAATTTTAACCGTTTTGCCACTTCTTTTGCGATACTGCCAAAACCAACAATTCCAACGCGTTTTTCCTTTAATTCAAAAGAATTTAGTCTCATTCGAGAATCATAGTTTCCTTGTCTCATAGCGGAATCGAAAGAAATAAGGGATTTACTTATTGCCATCATCAACATTATCGTGTGCTCTGCTGTTGAGACATGATTTACGGAAGGTGCATGCAAAACGGGAATACCTTTTCGTGTTGCATAGTCGACAGCGATATTATCTAAACCGACTCCTGCGCCTGAAATGACCCTCAGCTTTGGGGCAGCGTCGATGATTTCTTTCGTGATTTTTGCAGGTGCTCTTAGAACGATTCCGTCTACTTCACTTACTAGTTGACATATAGAAGCGGGATTGTAATTGTTCGTACGAATAACTTCTGCTCCTTCATTCAACACTTTTTCTCCTTCTTCATGGTACATAGAGAGGATTTGAAGGATCTTGGGCTTTGTCATGGTTAAACCTCGATTCTCTTAAACTCTCAAATTTTCTACAATTACTGTAAGTCCTTGTCCTCCGCCGATACATAAAGTGACAAGACCGTATCGTTTATTGCTTCGTTCCATTTCATACATTAATTTCGTCATTAAGATGGCACCTGTGCCTCCAATTGGATGGCCGAGTGCAATCGCTCCCCCATTAACATTCACTTTTGATGGATCCATCTCTAGTTCTTGCATGACAGCGAGCGATTGTGCTGCAAATGCTTCATTTAATTCAATTAAGTCGATGTCATTCATCGTAAGACCTACTTGTTTTAAAGCTTTCATAGTAGCGGGTACGGGTCCAATCCCCATAATTTCTGGCGAAACACCAGCAGAAGATTGGGCTAATATTCGTAGACGAGGCTTTAGACCTTTTTTTACCGCTACGTCTTCAGCCATGATCAGATGGGCACTCGCACCATCATTCCTTCCACTGGTATTTCCTGCAGTGACCGTTCCCCCATCTTTGAAAACTGCTTTTAATTGACCTAGTTTTTCGAGAGAAGTCAATCGAGGGTGTTCATCTTGTTCAAATAGAATGCTCTCTTTTTTCCTTATTAATTGGATCGGAACGATTTCGTTTCGAAATTTACCATTTGCAATAGCAAATGCGGCTTTTTGCTGGCTAAACAAAGCGAATTGATCTTGCTCTAAACGGCTAATATGATATTTAACTGCTAAATTTTCAGCTGTCATTCCCATTGTTAAATCGCCATAAACTTCGATCGGTTGTGCGCGAGGCTGACTTTCAGTATTTGGATCTAAAACTTGAGCATTACCTGCCCCAAAACCGTAACGTGCTCCTCTTAAATAGTATGGAGCTGTACTCATGCTCTCAGCACCGCCAGCAAGAACAATGTCACTGTAACCACACATAATTTCCTGTGCTGCATTTAGAATTGCTTGTAATCCTGATGCACATTGGCGGTGCACAGTGTATCCGGCTACTTCAACAGGTAAACCGGCTTTTAGTGCAGCAAGTCGAGCAAGGTTAGGTTGATCAGAACTTTGTTTAGCTTGGCCCCAAATCACTTGATCGATTTCTTGTCCTTCGATCCCAGTTCGAGTTATTATTTCTCTTATGACAACCTCTGATAAAGTATCGACTTCCACATCCTTTAATGCACCACCCATTTTTCCAATAGCCGTTCTTACGCTATCGACTATGACGACTTTTCTCACGTTCTCCACCTTCCTTTCCGCAGATCAGGAAAAGTCTCTTTTTAATTCTCCTGCAATAATGTTCTTTTGGATTTGGCTCGTTCCTTCATAGATTTTTGTGATACGCGCATCACGGTAAAATCGTTCTATCGGATAATCTTTCATATACCCAATTCCACCATGGATTTGTACCGCAAGATCAGCAACGCGGTTGTATACTTCCGAACCATATAGTTTTGCAATCGCTGCTTCTTTAACAACGCGCATTTTTTGATCACTCATCCATGCCACTCGGTACGTAATCGATCGCAATACTTCTATTTCTGTCGACATATCGGCAAGCATATGCTGAACAGCTTGTTGCTCAAAAATCGGTTTACCAAATTGTTCTCTTTGCATCGCATATTTCAAGCTCATTTCAAGCAATTTTTCACATGAACCGAGGTTTCTTGCTGCAAGTCCTGCACGACCATTAGCAAGGATTTTTAGGGCATTGATATAACCTTTACCTTCTTCACCTAGAACATTTTCGGCTGGGACTTCCATCTCCTCAAAAAATAGTTCTGCAGAATGGGATCCTCTTAGCCCCATTTTGCGTTCGACTGTTCCTACTTGAAATCCTGGAAAGTTTTTCTCAACTATAAAAGAAGTGATTCCTTTACTTCCTTGAGACGCGTCCGTTACGGCCATAACGGTAAAAACATTTCCACAAACTGCATTGGTAATGTAGTGCTTTGAACCATTTATGATGTAACGGTCTCCTTTTTTTACTGCTGTTGTTTTTAAGTTCGCTGCATTTGATCCTGCGCTTGGTTCCGTTAGAGCGAATGCACCGATCCATTCCCCACTTGCCATTTTCGGTAAATATTTTTGTTTTTGTGCTTTCGTACCGAGCTCTACAATGCCGACAGATCCAATGCCAGTATGTGCTCCGATTAAAGTTGTATAGCCATTATGCGTTTTACCTAGCTGTTCATAAATTGCACACTTACCTACCATATCTAATCCGAGTCCGCCAAATTCTTCAGGTATGCCTAAACCAAATAATCCGAGATCCTTTGACATCTTCACGATGTGTTCGGGAATCTCGTCCTTTTCCTCTATTTCCATTGCTACTGCTTCCACTTTTTCTCGTACAAAGTCCCTCACCGTTTCACAAAGTAAATCAATTTCTTCTGCAAATTTAAAGTCCATGAAAAACTCTCCTCATTCCTACTCAATCATGATTAAAGCATCCGTTTAAGATTCTTGGTTATTTTAAAATTTGCTTCTGTCGTGATCTTTAGTTCTTCTAATGTAGTATTCTCTGCGATTTCTTCTAACACCATCACACCATTTTGAATCGAAAATACTCCTTTTTCTGTTACGACTAATTCAGCTGAACGAATACCACTAGTTGGGTAAGTAAGTTCTTTAACAAGTTTAGGAGAGTTGTCTTTCGCAACATGCGTGATCGCAATAATTATTTTTTTTGCCCCAGGCACCAAATCCATTGCACCTCCAACACCGAGAATATCGGTTCCTGGAACTGCCCAGTTGGCAATTTCTCCTTTTTCACTGACTTGTAATGCCCCCATGACAGCAACATCAATGTGCCCCCCGCGGATCATCACAAATGAATCTGCGCTTGAAAAAATGGAAGCACCTAAATCCAACTTGACAGGATGCTTGCTAGCACTGATACAATCCATGTCGATTAAGCCAGGCTCGGGCGTTGATCCCATCCCGAGCATGCCGTTTTCCGATTGTAAATAAACACATTGCTCCGGTTTTAAAAAATCGGGGATTAAAGTAGGAATTCCTACGCCGAGATTCACGACCATACCATCTGATAACTCTTTAGCAATCCTTTTTGCAATTCTGGTTCGATCATTATTGTTTTTCAATATACACACCTTCAGTCTTTTCATATCGACTTTTAACCAGGACATCGACATAGTTATGAGGCGTCACAATCATCTCTGGATCTAGTGATCCTACTGAAACGATTTCATCAACCTCAGCAATAACCAGATCAGCCGCAGTAGCCATGATGGGATTGAAATTTCTAGCTGATTTCGAATAGATTAAGTTTCCCAATGTATCTGCTTTCCACGCTTTAATAAGCGCTACATTTGCCGTAATGCCCTCAATTAAAATGTATCTTTCTCCCTTAAAAGTCTTTTCCTCTTTTCCATTTGCCATTTCAGTGCCTACACCGGTTTTAATATAAAAACCAGCAATCCCAGCACCACCAGCTCGAATCGCTTCTGCAAGTGTCCCTTGTGGAATAAGTTCAATTTCAAGTTCACCTTTTTTCCAAGCCTTCACAGCATCCCGATTGGAAGTAAAATAAGAACCCACTGCTTTTTTTAAATGGCCGGATTGAAGGAGTTTACCTAAACCCTTACCAGCTTCTCCAAGATTATTACTAATAACGGTCAAATTCTTGGCATTTGCCTGTTTGGCAATAGAATCAATTAATGTAAACGGTGTGCCGCACAAACCGAATCCACCTACTAAAATGGAAAAACTGTCTTCAATCAATTCGATGGCCTCTTCAGGTGTTTTTAACTTGTCCTTCAGGACCGGATGTAACATGATGGTCTAAACCTCCTGTCCATATCTCTATTTAAAGTAACGCCTCAATTAAAGGTGTCCGTTTTTGAGAACACCTTTAATTATTTATGGTCTAATTAAATTGATTTCAAATTGGTTAAATGATTGTGAACTCTTCTGCCAACAGTTAGTCCACTTTCAATGGCACCATCAATAAAACTAGCCCAACCTTTCGCGTATGTGCTTCCTGCTAAAAAAACACCGTTTTCTGGTGTATTCCACTCTTCAAAATAGGAGGTAAGTTGATTCGGTTTAAGCATCGGCCACGTTTCTTGTGAAAATTCATCGTTTACCCAATCGTGTCCCGTACTTTCAATCACATCAATATCAGGTATCCAGTGACGTAATGCTTTTTCTACTCCTTCTCGATCATTTGGATTTAACCATGAGGCACTTGGACCGAAACCTACTAAAATGCTGTCTCCATCCACATATCTATCTAAATGTACAGAATTTAAAGGATAGCTTCCTGGAGCTAAGGCATCAAATGGATCTAACATTCCTTTCACACGGGCCCAAATTTTCACACCTTTTGATGTTTGTCCTTCAACTGAAGATGTTTGCTTCTTTAAAGATAGGAGTGGCTCAAATTTAATTTTTCGTAAAGTCGTAAGGGGAACGGTCACGATCACTGCTTTGGCTTTGTATTGAACGTCGTTTTGGTCGGTTACGATTACCGAATGAGAAGTGTGTTCAACACCCTTTACAATCGTAGAAAGCATGAATTCAGCCTTTGCATCTGCTGCAATGGCATCTATAAGAGCTTTCGTTCCATCTTTTAAACGGAAGGTTGAGATCATCGCGCCGTGTGTATTCCAATTTCCTTGAGAGAAGACCCACCAACGCATTATTTGCGTTGCCGCTCCTTCTTCAGGTGCACCACAAAAATCCGAAGCAATCCAGCCATGTAAGATGTCATACTCTTCATTTGTTAAGCCACTTTTTCTTATAAACTCATCAGCTGTTACGTGATCAATATCTTTTATCAGAGGTGAATGAAGGGGATCATAGGGTAGCGGCAGATATTGATGACTTTTACTCATCAGTGTTTCAACAGAAGTTCTAAGTTTGTTTTTATAGTCAACGGCGCTTGATTGATGTGGCTTTCCATCGGATATCCAGTATACTTTCTCTGCCTTTGGGGATGAAACGACTTCTAAACCATAACGTGTTATTTCAGTCCACACATGAGGTTGATTCCAGTGCACATAGGTTCCACCCATTTCAAGCATAGAGTCTAATCGATGATCGACCCAAGTACGACCGCCGAGACGATCACGAGCTTCAAGCACGAGTACTTTATGCCCTAATAAATAGAGTTCACGTGCAGCAGTCAAGCCTGAAAAGCCACCACCAACGATAATGACATCGTAGCTTTCATTTTCAGGAAAATTCCCCATAATAGGTCCCCCTTAAAATTAGCTTTACACCTAGTTAAGAATGAAAGGATAACGAGATTGGACTTGAAAAGGATAAAAGAAATATTAGACAGACACTTTTGTGAATTGTTCAAGACTCTCTTCTCTATTTCATACGGAATATTTGGAAAGAAAAGACCTTTTTATAGAAAAATAAAAAGGTTAAAAACATGAGGGGATAATAAATTAATTGTAAATTATAAATATTCGTAATAGTATGTATATTATAACTAAAAATAGGATACTATTGATATAGATTTTTGTTTCTATTGCACCATAAAAGTTGTTGGAATTTACTATTTTCGTGTTATTGATAGAAAGGAAGTTTTGATGTTGAAAATCCTTGAACATATAGCACAAGATATCGCTGAAAAAACAAGTGACGTGTTAAATTATCCAATTAGTATTACGGATAACGAGGGATATATCATTGGTTCAACGGATAAAAGTCGAATTGGGATCTTTCATCAACCTTCGTTAGAAGTAATAAAAAACAACCGATTAGTCAATTGTAAAAATGAAGCTAGAAAGAAAATTCTCCCAGGAATTTCTGTCCCGATAAGATATGAAAATCAAGTCATTGGCGTATTAAACATTGTTGGGGAACCTGATGAAGTTGAAAGATACGTCCATCTAGTCAGGAATCAAGTTGAAATGATGTGCACAGAAGCCTTTAGAAAGGAAATGATCGAGTTAAAAGAAAAAATGATCGAAGTTTTCGTTCATCAACTAATTCATCATAAAGAATCAGAGGAACAAAACTCTATCCTCCAATATTCCACATTACTGGATTGTGATCTACAAATTGATCGAGTGTGTTTACTGATTCATATCCATTCCCTTTCACAAAAAATTCCCTCTAAAACCGAAGCTGAATCATTATTTGCAAGCTTTCCATTTCAATATATTCAAAGAGAAGTACTCAATTTTCTTCATTTGCTATTTCACGAATCGAAAAATGATCTTATTTCCGTTCTTCCATTCGAGCATTTTATTGTTTGTAAATCGCTTCCTTCAACTAACTCCTATTCACTGTTGTATGATTCATTAGATCAAAAACTTTACCGATTAAATCACTTTCTCGAATCGAAATTCAAATTGTCAGCTTGTATTTCAGTTGGAGATGTCGTCTCTGGTGTAAATGGAATGGCTGAATCTTATCAAAATGCAAAAGAAGCGATAAATGTGGGTATGAAGATACGGAAGGATTCTTCGATCTATTTTTATAACGAAAAAGAAACATTGTTTAGGTTACTACCAAAAGAATTGTCGAGTGACTATCAAAAAAAGTTATTAAAAATAATTTCTAGCCTTAGTGAACGAAAAGACTATGGTGTCCTCTCCCAAACATTTAAGATGTTTTGTAAACATAATATGAATCTAAGTGAAGCAGCTAGAAATATGTACATTCATAGAAATACAATCATCTATCGTTTGGATAAAATAAAGGAGTTAACCTCTCTCGACACGAGCGTTTTTGATCATTGTATGCTATTACATGCCGCGATTCAGTGCTATGATGCCTCTAAACCCGTTAATACTTGACATTTAACAATCAACAATATATCTAATTCTTGTATAGATGTGGTATTTCACGAGGATGTTCGACCGTTTGCCTCTTCCCATTTCACGTAGAGCAGCATAGAACCCTGATTTCCTCATGATAAGTGAACCGGACAATTGATTTAGGATTTGCAGTGTTATTAAAGTGTTTTCAACAAGAAGCGAGATTTCCTTCTAAGAAACAAGATATTCCCAAAGTGGTGGTTGAATTTATAGCGCATCAACTGAAGATATGCGCAGATCTTTTCAAGGAATATTGTTGTGGGACTGAGGAAAGAAATTATACTTACCACCGAAGACAAGATTAGGGTACTGACCGATATCGAACCCAGATGAAGATCTCCCTCAAGATTTTGAAGAGAACAAGGAAAAAATTTCAAGCACAAAAGTGCCACTGGATGTAGAGTCTCTTATCGAAAATATTATACAGTTGATGAAAGATAGCTCCAATTATTGTATCAAGGTTTAATGGAGTATATTGTAATAAAAAATATATTATATTATAAGGAGTGGATAAAATGTCAAAAATTTATAAAATATTACTAATTTTTCCAGTTTTTTATTATATTTCTTGTGTCTTGTTCTCAAAGTAGTCGTACTGAACAGATCATTGCTAGTGAAGAAATGAAAAAGGATCCAGCAGTAGACCTATTTATATTGGACAAATCAGTGTATAAAAAAATCAAAGAAATAAAAGTGGTCGAAGCTGACTTATGTGATTATTCAAGTGTCGGAAAGATTACGAAAATCTACTCTGGAGACGAATTCTTGGAGGAAAATATGTCAACAAAATTACCTGTAGATACTGAAATATTTAGGAATATCCATAATTCCCAAGAAGTCATTATCAAGTCTAAAAAAGGTTATACTCTTTACGAACCGATACCAGAAGGATAAAAACTAGATAGAAAAATAAAATCGAAAAGTAATTTAACGAAATTATGGAAAATCACCAAACCATAATTGAATTCTATAAGTGATCTTTTTGATCATTTTGGATACATCTTTCTAATTTCGGAGATGTTCTATAGTCCTTCATCATCTAAAACAGGTTTATTTATTTCCTTATCCATAATTCCCTTCCAGCTCCTTCACTTAGATAATCCTCAATTCTCCCTGATTCCATTGGTTTTCCTTTTTGATTCTTCCTGTAATAATCTGTTTTGGCATAACAGAGGACCATTCTTTTGGTCGCCAAGAAAAGAAGCAGGGTTCGTTCGTAAGGAGCAAACGTTATATGCCAATCCGTCTCGATTTGAAGAAAATTCTTATTCAATAAATGGCCGCGTTTAATGGAACAACGAAAAAAGCCTAATTTCTCATATATAAATGATGAGAAATTGGGCTTTTTAATTTGGTCATTTCTTTAATGCTGTAAATCCGCATTTCCCTGATGCTACCCCTTTTATAGACAATACGCCTATAGACAATATTAGCTAAATGGGTAAAAGCGGCAACTTATTATTTACAGTCATCATGATTTAAAACAGAACGACTGTTTTAAATCCACCAAACATTTCTATTATCTTTTTTAAAATAAGTCTATGCGGTTTTTTACTTATTATCGATTTGAGCTCTCTGAAGCGTACCACTGTAATCGACATAAATGGATTTCCACTCCGTGTATACATCAAGTGCTGCAACGCCTGAATCGCGATGACCATTTCCAGTCCCTTTCGTTCCTCCGAATGGAAGATGAATTTCAGCTCCAGAGGTTCCTGCATTTACATAGACAATCCCTGTATCAAGATCTCTCATAGCTTGAAATACTCGATTGACATCACGAGAATAAATAGAACTTGATAAACCAAATTCTACCCCATTGTTCACTTCAATCGCTTCTTCTAAATTTTTCACTGGTATAAGGCACGTTACGGGTCCAAAAATCTCTTCTTGAGCGATTCTCATCGAAGGAAGAACATCTGTAAATAAAGTTGGTGTATAATAATGCCCTTTTTCCAGACCATCTTCTGTAAAAATATTCCCTCCATACAGAAGTTTAGCCCCTTCATTTACACCGATTTTCACAAACTCATCAATTCTTTGTAGAGAAACATGATTGATCACTGGACCAATTTGTACATCCTCATCCAGACCATTCCCAATTTTCAATTCTGCCATTCGTTTAAGTAATTTTTGTTCTAATTCATCTTTGACAGCTTCTTGAACGATCACTCTACTACATGCTGTACATCTTTGACCAGCTGTTCCGAAAGCACTCCAAATGATTCCATCCACTGCAAGATCAAGATCTGCATCTTCTAGTACGGTCACAGCATTTTTTCCACCCATTTCAAGTGAAGTCCGTTTTAATATTCCACCTGCACGCTCGTTAATTTTACGGCCAACTTCATTTGAACCAGTAAAAGAGATGATATCCACATCTGGATGATCGACAATGGCGTTCCCTACAGTTCCTCCGCTACCAAAAACTAGATTTATTAAACCTTTAGGTAAACCTGATTCTTCAAAAATTTTCACAAACTCTGCAGCCATAAATGGTGTTTCTGAAGCGGGTTTCCATATTACAGCATTACCAGCTACTAAAGCAGGGAAGGATTTCCATGAAGCGATTGCAATTGGGAAGTTCCAAGGTGTGATGAGACCAGCAATTCCTACAGGTACACGCACACTCATCGCAAATTTATTCCGAAGCTCTGAGGGCACTGTGTCTCCAAATAAACGACGACCTTCACCGGCCATATAATAAGCCATATCAATGGCTTCCTGTACTTCTCCTCTAGCTTCACTGATCACTTTCCCCATTTCACTCGTTAAGATGATTGCAAGTTTTTCTTTACTTTCTTTTAGTAACCGGCCAACTTCATACAAATATTCAGCTCTTTCTGGAGCAGGAACGAGTCTCCATGATTTTTGTGCTTTTTTAGCAGCTCGTACTGCAAGATCTACATCTGCTTCCGTAGACACAGGAACTTCCCCTAAATTTTCACCATTCGCAGGACTGTAGTTATTCGAAAATGCACCTGAGACACTAGATGTCCATTCCCCGTCTATAAAATTTAAATACCTCTTTAATTTTCCATTTTTCAAATTCTTACTTTTCTCATGTACATCTGATTGACGATTCATTTAAATGGCTCCTCTCGTCTTGCAGTAATTTTCACTTTTTTCTTAATACGATCAATGGCTTCTTGCAAGATCGAGTTTGGTGAAGAAAGAGAGATTCGGAAATAACCCTCTCCAGAAGGTCCAAATGCGTTGCCTGGCGTGACGATTACGCCAGTTTGCTCTAAAACAGTTGTTGCAAACTCAGTAGAGGTATAGCCTTTTGGTATGGGTGCCCAAATGAAAAAAGTTCCTTTTGGTGGTTCTACATTAATATCAATGGATTTTAGTCCTTCAATCATCGCAACCATTCGATTCCAATAAATATCGTTGTGTTTTTGAATACAGCTTTGATCACTATTTAATGCATAGGCAGCAGCTAACTGTATGGGTGTAAACTGTCCAGTATCGGTGTTGCTTTTATAAGTCGATAATGATTTAATCACCTCTTTGTTCCCGACAACATAACCGATTCGATATCCGGTCATGCTGTATGTCTTAGATAATGATCCAAACTCGACAGCGACTTCCTTTGACCCTGCTACTTGAAGGATGCTGGGAGCTTTATACCCTTGAAATGTAACCATGTTATAAGCAGAATCATGTGCCACTAAAAGATGATTAGAACGCGCAAAAGTCACAGCCTCATAAAAAAAATCAGGTTCTACTGTTGCAGCAGTAGGATTACTTGGATAATTCAAGAACATCAATTTTGAAGCTGAAAGAATTTTTTCAGGTATGTCCATAAACGAGGGATGGTAATTAGACTCTTTTTTTAAAGGCATATTGTAAACTTTTCCCTCAGCAAGATAGGTTGCCATGCGATAAGGGGGATAACCAGGATCAGGAACTAAAACATAATCGCCAGGATTAATCATGGTGGGAACAAGATGAGCGATTCCTTCCTTGGAACCAATTAAAGCAAGCACTTCTGTATCTGGATCCAAATCTACATTGAATTGACGCTTGTAATAATCTGCTACTGCCTTTCTGAACTCTAAATGCCCAACAAAACTGGGATACTTTGTGTTTTCAGGTCGACGGACTTCCTCAATCAATTTATTGACGATATGATCGGGTGTTGGTAAATCTGGATCGCCTATACCTAAATCGATAACGTTAACACCGGCTTTAATCAGACTAGCTTTTTTCTTGTTCAGTTCTGCGAACATATAAGGCGGAATTTGATCCATTTTTCTTGAATGGACAGACACAACAATTCACCCTCTTAATTAAACTCTTTCAAAAAATGCTGCATAACATGAATTCAATTCATCATTCCTATTTCAGATATTTATACGAATCATTCTTAGAAATCTTTGCATGACATTCGGTTTCTGTTCTCGTTGGACGCCTTCCGTGGGCTTGGATTCAGCCTCCTCCTCACTTTCTTCGAGGCCACTGAAAAGGTCCTTTTGAAACCTCAGTACTCATATTTTTCTCTTAGAAGCTGTAGATTTTTTGTTCCAGGCAGACGTGTTCCGCGGGGCTATCTGCTCGTGCGCTGCCCGCAGGAGTCACCGTCTGCCACTTCAAATGATAAAGGTGTTCGTCTTTTTAGAGCTGCTTTCTAATGATGAAACTGATTTACATATTTAAACTTTATATTTATTGAAAATGAAAAACTATGTTGTTTTTATACAAGAATCTATTCACTAGGTGGCGGAAATTTAGTGAATTTCCACACAAAAAAGATCCAGTTTTCAAACTGAATCTCCTAGACGAATTGTTATTGACGTATAAATTAATTTTTTACCATTTCTGTATACTCAATCAAATTGTTTTTCCCATTTTTCTTAACAAAATACATGGCTTTATCTGCATTTTTTATCAATTGGAGAAAATCATCTTCTTCACCAGAATAATAAGAGATTCCAATGCTGGTGGATAATGGAATGTGTTTGCCTGAGAGGGAGATGGGCTTATTGATGATTGTGAGAATTCTATTTGCGACTTCTAATGCTTCCACGTTATTCCTTATTTTTGGTAATAAAATGGTGAATTCATCTCCACCAAGTCTAGCTAAAGAATCGTGTTTCCTAATTCCTTTCCTTAACCTTTTTCCTACAATTTTAAGCACCTTGTCTCCGATTTCATGTCCATATGTATCGTTGACCATTTTAAACTGATCAAGATCTAGAAATAAAACAGCAAGTTGGTAATCGGAGTTCTTGATGGTCTCAATTGCCCGACTTAAACATTCTTGAAAATATTTTCGATTGCCTAACCCGGTTAATGTATCCGTATAAGCTAGCTGTTGAACCGCAAGCTCCTGCTGTTTTCTTTCAATGGCAAGCCCAGATAAACCTGCATAAGATTCCGCTATCTGAAAGTCAAACGTATGCACATCAAGTGTCGATGGAAAATAACTCACTAAGATACCAAGGACTTTTCCTTTTAGTGACCGAATAGGCGTTATCAAACAGGAAGAATATTTATTAGCAAATGGTATAGTAAGGTGTTCCCACCAGGTTTGTTTCTGAGTGTCATTCGTCGTTTTACAAAGGTGAGTTGTTTTATTTAAACCCCTGAATTCTTCAAGCAATTTCACAGAGAGGAGAGGGGTTTCTGTTAGATTGTTCCATAAGTCTCTGTCTTGATCAAAAGAATAAATCATGCATAAATGAGCAGAAGACTGATCTTCGACATAATGGGAGACTTTATTTAATATGGATGATAGTGCAGTGCTCTTCGCAATCATTTTTAGCACATCATTCTGCCCATGCATTAAAGCTTCAGCTCTTTTTCGGTCAGAGATGTCGCGAAAAGCGATAACTGCACCAAGTATTTCATGTTGATCGATGATCGCGGTACTCGTATATTCGATTGGGATAGCAGTGTGATCACTTGCCCAGAATACATCATTTATTTCTTTACGCGTTTTTCCATCTTGTAATACTAAATAAATTTTACATTCTTGTCTTGGATGTTGGATACCGTTCTTATCTTTGTAGTGGAGGAGATCGTGAGCGGATTGTCCAATTAAATCTTCCTTCTTATATTTTAATATTTTAGCAGCTGAGTCATTACAGAATACAATGATTCCCTTTGGATCAATTCCATAGATCCCTTCTTCTACAGAATTTAAAATTAAGCTACTTTCACGAGCAAGCTTGCCTACAATATTTTCTGACATTTGAGTAGACCCCCTCTCATGAACAATTCCAACTTTTAAAAAACATTCGTATTCATAATACATTCCACTTTACATACGTTTTTAAACCGTTCCATAGAGTCTAAGGTAAAATTTAATAGGATGTTGGATTCTCGTATATTTTGTCTTAAAAACAATCATTATTTTAGAAAATGCTACCATTCATTGTTTTTCTCGAAGTTTTTGTTTTTCCATTATTTCATGTGATTTTTCAATAATATCGGATAATACATCCCCTTTATAAACTCTGCCAACCTTCGTGTTTTCTTGATAATACTCAACAATTTCATCTAATAGCTGTATAGTTTGTTTTTTAACTCTAACATTTAATTGGAATCTACTTTCATTCATAAAGTAATTATTTCCTCCTCATAATCGTTGATAAATATAACTTTATCAATATGATAGCATACTTCTATACAGTGCATAGCATTTGCTATAAACTGGTCACATCATTCGACTTTTTTCTTATTAAATATGTATTAATGGCTTTGATATACTAAATTACAAAAGAAAATCACTCTGCTATCAATATGATAACGAAGTGATATCAATTAATAACTGAATGATAAGCCAGACGATCCTATCTCGTTTCTTAGTCATAATTTCAACAATTCAATTGATTCAGACTAATCAATACGTGATCAATAAGTTCTGGAAGATCTCCTATTTGTTCTTCATTTATCTTCCGATTAAAAATTAAATTTATCGAGTTATTATAAAATGAATGTTCTTGCTTATAATTAAAATGGAGAATCTGGTTAATCTCAATTTCATCTTTCCAAATATCTTTTAAAACTTCTTCAATTCGCTTACATTCTTCCTGAACGTTCGTTATTTTTTTATAAATCGAAATGGATATCGAACAACCCGGAGTGCCATCAGCTATTTCCAATAGTTCTTCTGCTAAATCTTTTAATGAGGCTTTCAGTCTTATTTCGGCAGTTATTTCATTTTGATCCGTTAGGTTGAATTGAATGGCAAAGTCTCTAGACATGGTCGCCATATCCATAAGGTCAATTCGGTTCGTTACCTCAATTTCCCCAGTTAAGTTATCCAAATCGTAAATTTGATTTTCACAGGCGATTTTTAAATTCTCGAAAATAGTAGGATCAAACAACGCTTACAGTCCTTTCTTATAAGGTATTTTCTTAACGATCAATAATATTAATAATATTACACTTATTTTTCCGAATAATGGGTAAAGAAGGGTGAGTAAAAAGCTATAACCAAATTGACTTATGATCACAGCAGTCATTAGGATCAAGCATATTATTAGTATACGAGGAATGTTAAAGTGACGAGTTAATTGTCGTTCTAACCCGAATGAATTGCTGATAACAGTAGTGAGTACTTCCCCAAGTATTACGATGATATAAACAAAATGAAATGAAATCAATTTATTTCTCATAATTTCTGCCATTGGGACATCATAGGTTGTAACATTTGGGAGTGATGAAAGGGCAATTTGGGAGCTTACGAGGATGACTGTTAGAATAATTCCACCTATTAAGCCACCTTTTATTAATACCCATTCACTCTTCACCTCGTTAGCTAAAGGCACTAATACCGCTGAAGCCAATGAAAGATTTAAAGATACATAGGACAAAGAGGAAACGATCCATTTGATTGAGGAGGTATTAGTACGAATAGGCATTTGAAAATCGATTGTCTGATAGGCGACAACCAAACTAAAGATAATGAGCATGGGTACAACAAGAAGATTTACACTAAATAATCCTTTTACCCCATAAACCATGACCAAAATCGCTATGGCAATCGTTAATAGGATTCCTAATTGCCTAGACCAGCCTAATTGCTCTTCAAAAATGGCACCCGACCCAGAAAGCATAATAGACGTAACACCAAGTAAGACAAATAGCATAAAAAAATTCACGATCTTACCTAAAGTATCGCCGAAGAGAAATGCATTTAAATCAAAGAAAGATTTAGCTCCTATTCTTTTAGATATTAACATCATTTTTATTCCGATAAGTGTAAAAAAAAGACCTGCAATTAATATACCAAACAAACCATAAAGTCCATATTGAGTAAAAAACTCTACAATTTCCCTGCCTGTAGCAAAGCCAGCCCCGACAACCGTTCCTATATATACTGCTGCAACTTGAAAAGATTGAACCCAACTTCGTTCCATTCACTACATCCTCTCATACATCCTCTTTGTTTCAATATATGAGACAAGTTTCTGAAAAGAAGAAGTGTTTTTAAAACAAGGCTTTGTTAAATGATCATGTTGATTTTTCAACATTCAGCAAAACAACTCGCTTTCCGCGGACGAACGGTCGAGCCTACTTCGGCAAACAGGATGTTTTAGCGCAGTCGTTGCAACAGGACGTTGCGTACTTAGACTGTGATCTTCTGGTTTTCACTGGTCTCAAGAACACGTCGCTTCCACATTTCGTTCAGTCTCGTTTCAATCAGAAACACGCACAAATTTTTACGCAAGTTTTCCAGTGGCCACACTTCGGGGGCTCGACTCGCTCGTTTTTCCGCAGGAGTCTCCTTGTTTTTGCTTCCTATCAACAACATCCGCGAACATAGCCTAAAACAAAATTGGGTAATTAATCAAATCTAGTTTATATTGCTATATTAAGATGGCATTCATTGTTCTTATTAGCTATGTTTCATTTACTTAAACCTCTTTCTAGTGGAAAAATGAATCCGATGAGAGGAACGATCAAAGATACTGATCGATTTGTGCGGATTTTAGGTAGATGACAAATGCCCACAAAATTTATGAGTAGAGCATCCTATTTTGATCTTTACACTCTTTATTGCACGATTCAATTAACTTTACTGATAACGAGCACACTTAGGGGTGTATGATTAGATAAACCTTCTTACTGAAATTTAAATTCTGTTTTTGAAAGGTCATTGTTCCATATTAATACGGCATCAAAAGTTTTATCACCTTTTTTAAATCCTTTAATTTGATCAGTTTGCCCATCTTTTAACAATTTTTTGACATTGACTTGTGTAATTGTCTTCCCTAATATTTTCTTCGAAATGGTGAAATTACACTGTTTTTCTTTATAATTAGAACACCCGTAAAATAATCCTTTATCAATCATTTTACCATCACATTTTTTACAGGATCCAAGAGGTATACTTTTCTTTTTTGCTCCCTTTCTTTTTGGAGATGATGCGATTACACTATCGACATCTACCTCGTCAAATGTCCATGATTTCGATTGATTGATCGCATCTTCGATTAATTTTGCAGCTAATTTTTTCGCTTGACTCATAAATGCTTCAGGAGAAGCTTGTCCACTTCCGATTTCACGAAGGCGTTGTTCCCATTTGGCTGTCATCTCTGGTGAAGCTAACAAACTGTCTCCCACAGCTTCGATGAGGAGCTTTCCTTTTTCAGTCGGATACACTTGATTCTTTTGAACAAGGATGTATTTCCGATCTTTTAATACCCCAATAATTCCCGCACGTGTAGCTTCTGTACCAAGTCCTTCAGTCTGGAGTAATACCTTTATCAGTTGTTCGTCGTCTAAATGCTTCCCAGCCGTTTTCATTAGAGTGATAAGCTGACCCTCTGTATATCGTTTTGGGGGTTGCGTCTTCCCTTCTTTTATTCTTATAGAATGGACAATCCCAGACTCACTTTTTTTAAGAGAAGGCAGATCTTGTTCCTCCTCATTCTCATTTTTCTTTTTTTGTTCACCATATAAAACATCGTGCCATCCTCTTTGAATTTGCTCTTTTCCTTTCGAAATAAAAGTTGCTCTTCCATCTACTAAAGAATGGATTGTAGTGTAGTCAAATATTGCTTTATCGTAGTGAGCTGCAATTAAGCGTTCGACAATTAGTTTATAGATATTTTGTTCTTCAATCGATAGTTTACTTGGACTAATTACAACTTCAGTCGGAATAAGGGCATAGTGATCTGTAACTTTTTTTTCATTTACATATCGCTTATTGTTCATGATAGAGAGGATGGGAAGAGGAAAATGGTCTTTGAATCGATCAAGTTGACTAAGTTTTTGAAGGATATCCGGAAATCCTGCTGCTTCTTCCTTTGTCACAAAGTTGGAGTCACTTCGAGGATAAGAGATGATCCCTTTTAAATATAATTTTTGCGCTATATCAAGTGTCTGTTGAGGAGAATACTTATATATCTTATTAGCAGTAGCTTGCAATGCAGATAAATTAAATAAATAAGGTGGTAAAAATTCTTTGCGTTCTTTGTCTATAGATTGAATTTCAAATGGTTTTCCTTTACAAAACTGAGCAATTCTTTGGGCTTTTTCTTTATCGGGTAGTCTTGATTCCCCATTTTTATGCCACTTACCCTCAAATTGTTTTTCTTCAATTTGAAAAGTGGCATTTACTTCCCAAAATGGCTCTGATCGAAATTTATTTATTTCTTTTTCTCTTTTCACAATCAGTGCTAACGTGGGTGTTTGGACTCTTCCAGTTGAAAACACATCAGAAATTCCTCTTTTTTGTAGCAAAAGTGTATAGGCACGAGAAGCATTCATGCCCACAAGCCAATCCGCGCAAGATCGACTAATTGCTTCATAATAAACCTTCCTTGTTTCTTCTTCATTTAAGAGGTTTTGAAAACCATGGATGACTGCTTTTGGTGTAAGAGATGAGATCCATAATCGCTTCATCTTCTTTTGGATATGACAGAGTTGAAGAATAATTCTTACGATGGCTTCTCCTTCTCTTCCTGCATCGCCAGCAATGATAACTTCATTAATATCGCTTCGATTTGCCAGTTCCTTAATGATGTTAAACTGTTTCCATTTTGACTGTACAACACGATGTCGAAAGTTCGATGGAATCATTGGCAAAGCAGCTAATGACCATTTCTTCCATTCTTGTTGATATTCTTCTGGTGGAATAAGTTCACATAGATGACCGATTGCCCATGTGAAAATAGCTCCATTAGGAAATAATTCGTTAGGTGCCACTTCGATATAGCCATTTTTCTTTTTGCTTGAAAATGGTGCTGCTAATTTAGCGCCTTGGTCTGGTTTTTCAGCCACAATTAATTTCATTGCCATCACCTTCTCTTGTTCTAAATAATATCGCTCATTAACACTATTACTTTATTAAGCCATACTGGAGATTTTTAATCAATATAGAGATAGATTCATTGAGAAATTGCAAATTTTTTATTCAACATTTCATCTCCTTACTTCAGAAAATAGAACGTTTGTTCGTTTTAGAGCGAAAAAATAAGAACCTCTATAGGGTTCTTATTTCAAAATTTTCACTTTCACCGTTTTTCTACCCCATTTTAATGCTGCTTTTTGAGTAGGAATGAAGACATCAATCTTATTTCCTTTAATTGCACTCCCTTTATCAGCTGCAATTGCATATCCGTATCCTTCAACATAAACTTTTGTCCCTAATTTAATTAATTTAGGATCAACCGAGATCACTTTTTGATTAGGATTTTTCTTTAAATTTGTGCCAATCGCAGTAATACCAGAACAACCTCTACAATTTGCTGTATATGCCGTTGCAGTAACAGTGATTACTTTCATAACCTGGGGCTTCTTTATAGCCATTACCGTTGGTTTAACTTGAGGTACTTTTAAGACTTGTTTCAAATTAATTCTATCAGATGTTAAATGGTTCGTTTGCTTTAATGAATGAACAGAAATTTTATAAGATCTTGCAATCGAATAGAGTGTATCACCCTTTTTCACGCGATATGTATTTGTTGCTGCCAGTGAACTATTTGTCAATTCTAATAGTAAAAATAGCATAATCGTAAATATCATTATTATTTTCTTCAGAATGATTAACCCCTTTTTCTTCCAATGAATATAAAATAACACATAAATATTACAATCGTGTTTCAATAATTTGCTAGTTTGATGACATTGTATTTGGTAGATCGTGTTTTTGAATAGTATTTTTATAGATTTAGAAAACTGAAACGGATTATTTCTTGAAAAGAGGCTAATCTCGTATACTATTTTGCCATTCATCAAGTTGCTAAACTACTCCACTTGTATAACCAAGACAATTAAACAAACATACCTAGCTCTATCGTCTCTGTGAGGCTCTGCTCGCTCATTCTCCACCAGTAATGTCCGATTATTAAACTGTAAAATAAGAGAAGCAATTAACAATAAATTAGAAATGATTTCATCTATAGAGCATAGCAACCATTGAAAAAGCTAAAAAAAAAGAGCATTTCTGCTCTCTTTCTTAAGAAATTTATTATTCAGTTTCGAATACTTCGACTTTTTCCATTTTATCTCCATTGGACATCGCTTTTGCTGTTTCTAGCCCAGATGTCACTTGACCAAAAACTGTGTGTACTCCGTTAAGATGGGGTTGAGGAGCATGTACGATGAAGAACTGACTTGATCCAGTATCTTTACCTGCATGTGCCATAGATAAGCTTCCAGCTTGGTGTTCGTGAGGATTGCCATCCGTTTCACATTTAATTCGAGTACCGCTTCCGCCTGATCCAGTTCCTGTTGGATCTCCGCCTTGACTTACGAACCCTGGAATGACTCTATGAAAAACAACTCCGTTGTAAAAGCCTGAATTCGCTAATTTCTCAAAATTCTCTACTGTATTTGGTGCTTCATTTGGGAAAAGGTCAAATTCAATTCTTTCTCCATTTTCCATTAATATGTATCCTTTTTTAGCCATTCAAAACATCTCCTCTTAATTGAAAAATTTATCCGTTATAATAATAACATGATTTTGAATGGATAGAAAAGAAAGAGCTTATCCCGACCTTATAGTAAACATTAGCCTTATTTATGAATGTAGACATTCGTTCCGATTCCAACCAATGATGAAAGCTCTGTTACATCATCATTATTCATTCTAATACACCCATGTGAAACATCTTTTCCAATCGATGAAGGGTTGTTTGTTCCATGTATTCCATAATGAGGTTTAGAAAGGCCCATCCATAAAACTCCATAAGCTCCTCCTGGATCATATTCCTTATTGATGATGATGTAATTGCCTCTCGGTGTTGGCGTTAAGATCTTCCCTACCGCAATAGGATAGACCTTTAGTACCAAACTTGCATCGTATAGCGTTATCAGATGCTTCTTAATTGCTATGTCAATCCATAATGTCATCTTATCGTCTCCTCAACAGTCTTGCCACTAATGTATGAAGAGACTCGCTAGTTTGTCACTTTGAAAATTCACTTACTTTTTGTTTCTGTTTACCTAAAAAGATACTAACTTAAACTGCTTTCGAATTCTCGATCAAATGATCTGTTTTTTCTCTAAATACCATTAAAAAGTAAAGAGCCCCACACAAATAGATGAATCCAGTTAACGAAAAAACAAGAGAGTAGCCCCAATATGATCCATAAGATGCGACAATGAAGGTGGACACCGGGCCCATAGTTGCCCAGCCTAACGAGAAAGCCATCTGACTAAATGAATTCGCAAATCCTTTCATTTCATCCGGTACTTTCCTCATCATTAATGACATCTGAATGGGGTTACCAGCATTCATTAAAGCTTGTCTAAATAAAAAACCAATGATAGCAAAATACAGATTCGTTGTTAAGCCCGTTAAGATGAGAAAGGGTAGTGACAATAATTGTAAAATAACGACAGCTTTTACTTCTCCTACTTTATTAACAACTACAGGTCCAATAATCATAGCAATTGCCGTAGCCCCTTGGCCGAGTGAGAGGATGATGCCAATTGCGGAGTGAGAGGTATGAAACCGATCAGCAAAATATAAATTTAAATAAGGAACGACTAACCCTGAACCAATTCCAACAATCAACTGTCCTGCGACAAAAAACATCACGATTTTCCATTGGTGTCCCTGTTCCTTTAAAATGAGCAATTCCAATCTCTTTCTTATTTTGACTATGTAATTTTTCTTTCATTAATAGCATCGGAATTAAACCTGTAAAGAAAAAACATACTCCGATAATCAATGTGATTCTTAAGCTTATTAGGGGTTGGAACCCACCTATATAGGTAAAAAAATCAGAAAAGATTCCTCCGAAGAGATTACCAATGACATTCGCTGCCATCATTAATGCAAAGTGGAAGCTGAAAAGGTGAACACGTTGCTTCTCATTGGAGTTTTCTGCCATCCAAGGAATCATAGATACTTGGATGAAAGACATAAATGCTCCACTTCCGAAAGCAAGAACGAGTAACAATGTTTCCCATTCAAAAACTGCCCTTCCAAGGAGTGTAAGTGTAGCAATCAAAACTCCAAATACCATGACTTTTTTTCGACCAATCCGATCACTCAAAAGCCCTGCTGGCACGAGAAAAATAGTTTGGGCTAAGGCAGTCAAAGCAATCACATTTCCATTCGTTAACTCACTATAGCCCAAATCGCGTAGGTAAAGATTGTAGAGAGTCATAAAAATCCCCATACCAATTTGCGTTAATACATTTGCTGACATTGCCAGTTTTATATTTCGATTATAACCCCGATAATTGTTTACCAATTCATGCATGTATCCATTCACTAAATGATTTCGCCTCACTTAAAATTTATCCATTTTAATAATAAGTTATATTCTTCCATAAGAAAATATAATTTGTAAAAAATAAAAAGGAAAAAGACATTATTTTTTTATTGTTCACACAGTACGATTCAAATTGTTTATAATATAATTCAGGAAAAAAATCTCAATAAAGGAATTAAAAAATGAATATTTTATCGTTTCATCGCACCGTGAAAATTAGGTTACTTGAATCTTTTTTAAGTTCTATGATTGGAAGCATGATTTTTCCCTTTATGGCAATCTATCTTTCTCATTATTTTGGTTTAAAAACGGCTGGGTTATTATTACTCTTAAATGTTGGTGTAGGGATTGCGATTAATTTTTTCGGTGGATATTTTTCCGACCAATTTGGTCGAAAGAAAATCATTGTCTTTGCAGAAACATTACGCTTTATCGCTTTTTTTACCATGATGCTTTCAAATTCACCTTGGTTTCACTCTCCTCTTCTGACGTTTATGATGATGACGATCAATAGTATTTGCTGGGGGCTAGCAGGCCCTGCGAGTCAAGCGATGCTAATGGATGTTAGTCAACCAGAGGAAAGAAAAACGATGTACTCCATTCTTTACTGGGCGAATAACTTATCAATCGCTATTGGAGGGATTATGGGAGGCTTTTTATTTAAACATTACCTTTTTGAACTTCTTATTGCTCTTACATGTACTTCTTTTATTACTTGGGTATTAATCACTTTCTTTATTCAGGAAAGCTATCAGCCGATTAAAGGTGCTTCCATTACACTCAGTGGACAAGCAAAAAAGATGTTTACTACTTATCAGGAAGTGTTTCGTGATCGTGTCTTTGTGCTTTATGTATTAGCTGGTCTCTTAGTTCTATCCATGGAATTTCAATTAACCAACTACATAAGTATTCGTTTAGCTAAAGAAATCAATCCACAACAATTGTTTGGCTGGCAATTCGGAGGAGTAGAGTTAAATGGCTTCCTTCGCACGGAAAACACTCTATTAGTTGTAATATTTGCCTTATTTGCTGCAAAGCTAGCGGGAAAATGGAAAGATCGTTCCGTTTTATTGTATAGCTGTTTAGTCTTTGTGATGGGATACTCCGTCATTTCTTATTCAAACAATATATGGCTCCTTTTTGGTGGGATGTTAATTGCCACTATTGCTGAAGTACTGCGTGTGCCTGTGCAGCAAGGGTATATGGCAGAACTTCCGCCTGATCATGCAAGAAGTTCCTATATGGCTGTAGCGGGATTAACGTTTAATCTTGCTATGCTCATTTGTTCAATCACCGTTACTATTAGTGCATACTGTTCTAGTTTGGTTGTCAGTATTTTTATTACACTAATCGGTTTAACTGGTATATTGATTTTCTATAAGATATCGCCCGAATTAGATAAACGCTCAAGCCTTGTAAGTGATAAAATGAAGAAAAATGCATAAACAGTTTACATCAGTTGAGAAAGAGGATTCCTCTATATTTTGTAATGAATGAATAGTCTTTCTATGAATATACTGAGTTTTAAATATCCATATATTAACCATTATGTAAGCATATTCATGTTATAGAATTGTAATGAAACTGTGATTATCATGTTATATTAATCGATTATAGTGTGTGTAGAAATGAGAAATTCACATCAGGAGGTAACATCATTGATTAAGAAATGGGTTAAAGGTTTAACGATGTCATTTACACTAGGATTAGCTTTTATTTCAGTCAATCACCAATCACATGCAGCTACTTATCCTATTAAAGCCGTATCGGTTGCAAAAAGTAACCTAGGAGTGCCTTATTCATGGGGAGGGATGTCGACAAGCGGATTTGATTGTTCTGGTCTTGTGAAGTACTCCTACGCTAAAGCGGGAGTTACACTGCCACGAACAGCTGCTGAAATGTACAAAGAAGGAACGAAGGTATCTTCTTTTAAGACAGGAGACCTTTTATTCTTTGCACCGAACCGAGCTTCTAAGCCTACTCATGTTGCGATGTATGTAAGTAAAGGGAATTTTATACAGGCCGCTACTTCTAAAGGCGTATCTTATTCGAAAACAAACAATACATACTGGAAACCAAAATTTATCGGTGCTAAACGAATGTAAATAAAAAAAGATGATCAAGGAAAAGTTTCCTCTTGATCATCTTTTTTTTATCATCTTTTAGACTGGCCGCAAAAGAGGCGAAAATGATTATAAAATATGACGCTCACCATTTCTCCCCCATTTTTATACATCTATACAATAAAAGATCTTTCTTATTTAGAGATTTTAAAGCCAGCCATTAAGCAGACTCAGTTTAAACGACAGCAAAATGCTTAAATTCATGAACCAAACTGTGAAGGAAAGACTTTTCTTCTAAATATGAAATATCGCTACTTTCGATAAATACAATTATTTTTTAATACATAAGTTTCTTATGTATTTCTTCGGAGAATACTAGGTGACATTATGTCGTACACTCCACAATAAATAAGAGAAGGAGTTTGATCATTCGCAAATTCATTTAAAACAGTATAACTTGGGAATTCTTCAAAAGAACAATAGTTTAACCGACTTTGAACTACTTTCCCACTATTTGGCTTAAAGAAGTATTCATCAAATTTACCCGTTCTGTAAAGGGACATTTCCATTCTTTCTTTACTTGCTTTAGCACGTTTTTCTCTCGGGAAACCTGTAAACTACATAATGGAAAATAACTCTCTTAGCCTTTTATTTAAAGGATTATTTTGAATTTACATACTCCCTTCTTGATTCATATGTTCACTCGATGCAGATGGGCCTCCAAATTTTTTCTCCAAATTTCTATTTTTAATAATGAATGGTAAACGAATGGATCAACATAATTTCCTTTTTTAACAATTTTAAATTTAGCGTTTTCTCAATCATTATCTAAATCTTTATCAAGAAATGTTTTTTTATTTTCTTTTATTCCATCCTTTTCTTCATAAAATTGCCCGATTTTAGAACTGTTAATACCCTTTTTAACCGCCGTTTCGATGACGATATAAAGAATAAATACCCCGACAACATAAAAAATAATAGATAAAACAATACCCTGCATGAGCTAACCCCCGAAATTATTTTTGGAATGATATTTGAGATTAAATTTTTTATATGATCTATACCTGAGTTCATTTCATCATTCCTATTTCAGATCATTTATACGAAGTTTACTAAGAAATCTTTGCATGACATTCCGTCTCTGTTCTCGACGGACGCTTTCCGCGGGTTTGGCCTCAGCCTCCTCCGACAAACAGGAAGTTTTAGCGCAGTCGTTGGAACAGGATGTTGCGTTCTTAGACTATGATCCTTTTTCTGCGGGGTCTTCTGCTCAAGCTAATCCCGCAGGAGTCGCCGTCTGCAACTTCAACCAAATAGGATGTTCGTCTTTTATGAGCTGATTTCAAATGATGAAACTGATTCCCCTACCTTAATTATATATTATTTCGAATATTGCAAAAATAATCAATTTTCTCTACCCTTAATTAAAATAGATTCTAAAATATGAAGTTAATCCTCATTAAAAAATGAAAACTTGTAATATATTAATAGGAAAAATACTTGTTAGTATTTCCCATATAAGTTAATGTTTAATTTAAGTCCATTAAAGAAAAGAGGAGGAAATAATGATGAAAAAGTCTCTCTTCATTTTACTTGTTCTTATTTTTAACATCTCCCTCTCTGGCTGCACGTATAATGAACCGGGAATAGAAGGATATATTACTGACCTTAAAGATGGAAAAATCCTTGTGGTTGATTCTATATCAAAAGACTATAGCTCAACTGGTGGTGAAAAAAATTCTCATAGCGCTATCTGGTTTTCTAACGCACCAAAAGAAGCAAAAATCGGGCAAAAAGTCCAGGTATGGTTTGATTTAGTATTAGATTCGTACCCTGGTCAGTCTGAAGCTAAAAAAGTGGTTATCCTATCCAGTGAAAAACCGATCAGTGCAAACTTAAGTGAAGATGAAGCCATTAGAAAAGCATTTAAATCCCATCCTACAGAGTTCAAGGGTGTAACTGTTATCAATAAAGTAAATTACGATAAAGCTGCTGATACTTGGAATGTAATGATTCAACAAAATAAAGAAATAGTTAATCTTCAAATCTTAGATAAATAAGTTTATAGTCATTAAAGATTCATTGTTATTTAAGGCTGTTTTCGCATAAATGGTTGTTTTTTCAAAAGGATTTTTTTTCTCCTTTAAAGCAGCTTGTTACTGAATAATGAACGAAAATTCGCAAGACTCTGCGGAAAAACGGAGCAACCGAGCCCCCGCAGTGAAGTACAAGCGAAGAGGCTTGGTGGTTTGTCGACGGAAAGCGCACGGATTTTTGCGAAAGGATAAAGAGCAACAATGTTTACGAAAAGAGCCTTTATTAATGTATCTATGTAATTTTAAATCAATGCCGCAATAATACGAGAGTCTTACTTATTATCCAGTAGCTGACTAATAATAATTCCCTTTATTGATTAAAACCTTTTATTTTAAAAATCAAACCGTCGTTATACTGACTGTAGACTACACCGGTATTTTAGAACAGTTTGTCCGTCATGGCATTAGTTTATGTAGGTTTTCATGAGTATTCCATGACCTTGAACAAAAATATTGTTAGTCATCATGAACAAATTTAAGAGTTACGTTCGACAAATGTAAAATGTTCATATCTATTATAAAGGCTATTTTTACCACTTTCCTTTCCTTTTCTTTTCGTTCAGATCTTTTCTAAGTTTACTTGATTCTTAACCTTTGAAGCACCTATATTAAATTTGCCTAGACAACATATGCTTCATTTGCAATTTGATCGATAGTATCTGACCCCTACGCCATTTTCAATAACGAATGACCGTAAGCGATTCCCAAGTCACATAGAATAATTGCCCTCTGTTGTGGTTTATCTATTTCAATCCCTTATTCATAGTAGAAAGATACTAGACTAGTATCTTAAATAAAGAATATTTCTTTAACTAATAGCCTTGTTAAATGATATTGTTAATTTGTCTACATTCAACAAAACAACTTGCTTTCCGCAGCCGAACGGCCGAGTCTCCTACTGAAAAATCACACTGCGGGGTCTCGACTCGTTCGTTTTTCCACTGGTGAGAGATTTTGCTTCATATCAACATCATCCGCTAGCATAGCATAGCCTAAATAATAGGAAGAAGAATATTTATTACTTTTAATTCCTAACTAAATAAAAAAGCGGGTTTTAGTCCGCTCTTTTCTTACAACATATTAACTTCAATCGTGTAATTTACTTGAATTTTTAGAGACCCAGTATAATCTGTATTTGGCGCAGTACCTGTAGTCCCAATTCTAATTAAATCATCATACACAAATGTCAAAGAACTATGAGGTTGCACTAATATAATAATTGGTGGAGAATTTCTTCTTTCAAACCTTACATTAATTGCTTGATTGCTAAAGTTTTCAAACGTCCCTGCTGCTGTTACCGGAATTGAATCGGATTCAACATCAAAGATAATGTTAACACCTTGGTTGCCATTACCAGCTATAGGTGCACAGTTTTCGAATTGTATCGTCTTAAATTGATCTCTTTGTGGTCTTTGTGGGCAATCATCATGAACCCAACCCATAGGTTTATTAAAACAATCCATTTTCCATTTCACCTCCTTTTTACCAATATATTATCGGTAATCTTAAATGCTTGTATATTTAAGATTTTGGAGATGAAATGTGCTTTTATCATGATAGTAGCATCAATTGATTAATCAGAATTAATATAGTCAAACATGTTTTCAAACTGCTTACTACTCACCTAACGCGGTAATTATAGCAACAATCATCTGACAACAGGATTGCTGGAATCTACTGGTAAGAAAATAGATTTTGTTCACTTTAATACGAATCTTTTGTAAAGATATCATTGTAATTGGTTGCTTGGCGTAAAGCTTTTTCTTCAATTGGAATTCGTACTGCTAACATCGCTAAATTAAGACACGTGAAAACGATTGCAGTGAAATACGCTTGAAACATAAGAGGCAGGAATAAGATTTCTATCCCTACAATAAGGTAATTGGGATGACGAATATATTTATAAGGGCCTTTTTTTACGACATTTGCTCCTGGTAATATAAATATTTTTGTATTCCAAAAATGACCGAGTGACCATAAACACCAAACACGAGCTATCTGTGTGAACAAAAATAGGATAAGAAGAGGCAAAAAAAGTGGAGAAAGTGATCGATGAAAGAATGTTACCTCTACAATAATACTAAGAAAAAATGTAGTATGTAAGGCAATCATATAAGGATAATGATTTGCACCTACTTCATATGCGCCTTTCTTAATCATCCACTGCTCATTTCTTTTTGCTACGATCAATTCAATGATTCTTTGTAAACAAACAATCGCAATCACAAAGACAAATATCATCACTCATCCTCCTATTTCCATTCTAGCAATAAAAGTTCCCCACTAAACCCCGGTCCAAGTGCAGCCATTAATCCTATATCTCCTATCAAACAATTCTTCATCATGAACTGTTCAAGCACATACAATACCGTCGGTGAGGACATGTTACCATTTTCTTGTAATACCATACGTGATTCATATGTTTTAGAACGTTCGAAATGTAACGTTTCTTCATAGGCATCTAAAACCTTCTTGCCCCCTGGATGAGCAACAAAATGATTAATGTCAACAGAAGTCTTATGATATTTATGCAAAAACTCTTGTACAAATGGTCCTAACCAACCACTTATGATAGAAGGGATACTTTTTGAAAAAACGACATGCAAACCATTGTTCTTTACATCCCAGCCCATTACATTTTCAGAATCCGGCATCCATTTAGATGCTGTAGCATTAATAGATGGGACAGGTTTTACGCTAGGGATCGCAGATTCATCCCCACTTATTAGCGCACATGCAACTCCATCGGCGAAAAGAGATGCCCCAATTAAATTGCTTTTTGACCGATCATTCTGTTGAAATGTCAATCCACACAACTCCACACAGAGAACCAATACATTGGCTTTTGGGTGTGCAAGACAGTAATCAAATGCCCGACTCATTCCAGAGGCACCTCCAGCACAACCTAGTCCCCATATTGGAATCCTTTTGAGTTCATCAGAGAATGGCAGCTTGTTCATGATTCTTGCATCAATACTCGGAGTAGAAAAACCAGAACTAGAGATAAAAATAATGGCATCTACTTCTGATGGGTCTAAGTTTTCAGTTAAGAATGCTTTGTTGGTTAAACATTTTTTTATCGCTTCTACACCATAGGATGTTGCAAGCTCGATATAAAGTGAATTCCTTTCTTCTAAATCATGGGGTTGTCCGAACCAATCCAACGGGACACAGAAATGCCTTGTTTGTATCTCTCCATTTTGAAACACTCTTAAAAGTCGATCAATATCTGAAAAGCTCTCTTTAAACAACTCTTTTGTAAGGTTAGCAGCTTTTTCTTGTGTTAATGTATATTCAGGTTGATAAGTGCTTATGGATAGAATTTTTGGCATTTAAATAAACCTCCTATAAGATGAATGACTCGCAAGTTAAGTAGTATTAGACGATTTTGTAAGGTTTAACAAGAAAAAAACATTGGCTTATTTCTGAAATTTCCGTTGTAATATCTCACCTCTCATTTTGATTTATCGGAGAATATGTATACATCATTTGCACCATATTAAACCTGTTTAATTTATACTTCCCTATATCTTAGGAAAAGATCACATTATAGAATCATTTGTAAAAAAAAGAGCTTTCCTTACATAGTAAGGAAAGCTCTTTCTCGAATAAATGTTATTTAAATCGTCTCGCCATTTCTTCTAATCCTTTGTCTGTTGTTCCTTCACCAAGAGCATTAAATTTCCAGTCAGTTCCTCGTCGGTAAATTTCTCCAACTAATAATCCTGTTTTGCCATCATAATCACTCGACAAATTGTAACGAAGGATCTCCTCTCCATTTCTTTCATCGACTACCCGAATAAATGCATTGTTGATCATACCAAAATGTTGACCCTTCATTTTTGAACCATAGATGTTCACGACAAATACCAATTTATCAATGTTAGCAGGAATTTTGTCTAAATCTACAGATATTGATTCGTCATCTCCTTCACCTTTACCTGTAAGATTATCTCCACTATGGATTACGCTTCCGTCATTGCTGCGTTTATTTCCGAAGTAAATGAGATTACTGTTACTGGTTAATTTTTCGTTGGCATCTAACAAAAATACAGATGCGTCACAATCAATCGGCACTGCATTTTTCACAGCACTTCCTGCACTCTTTAATGCTTTTCCAAATTTATTCATAATTCCTTTTGTTGTTTGAATGGAGTCTTCTTCTGTATTCAATCTCTTTTGACTAGCTTGATCCCATCCTAACCCCACTTTAATTTTTGAAATTCCTGCATTGCCCTTTGTTAAATCTGCTTTATGTCCTTTTTGTAAATTAATTCCCATGAATATTCCTCCTACAATTTTTATGTATTCATTTTCGCTATCATTAACTATATGAAAAGTTTTAATGTGATAATACTATAAAAATACTACATTCCATCCGTTTTTTCCAATCTTAACTGATTAAAAATAAAAAATTTTTTCAATTTTAAAAAAATACATAAAAAGTCCCTCGCCAAAATTTAGCAAGGGATGGTTGATTAATTTGAAATCACACCACAAACAATTCGATTCCCTGAGTTGCCTGACGGGTCGGTTTTATAGTCATCACGTTTCTCATGAATAACGAGGGCACTACCATCTTCGTCTAATAAGGAATTACTTTCCCCTTGTTTTAAAGTGAATTCTGTAGCATGTATTTCAGCACTTACTTCTCCGGTTTTTGATACTTCTATATTTGGTAAATCTCCAGCATGAAAACCATTGGGATTATTAAAACCATGTTCTTTATGGCCGGGATTAAAGTGCCCTCCAGCAGTTTTAAAATCAGGCAGTTCACATTTTCCAAATTCATGAACATGTATTGCTGTAAATCCAGGTTTCAGTCCTTTTGCGGTCAACACGATTTTAACTCCATTTGAATCCTCAGAGAGCATTGCCTTTCCAAGTTGTTTACCGTTTGTATCCATCATTTTGACCATTATAGGTGTGACATTCCCCTTATTTACTGGTGTCGTTTCTTCGCTCGTTTTCATAGTCGAAATCGAATCGTTTTTTTCACTGCACGCACTCATAGTCAAAATCAGTATAATAAATACACAAACATGCATCCTTTTTTTCATTAACCGTGCCTCCTGATTAAGTATATTTTTTATCAGGATAGCCTTATAATCGAGGGGTCATACTGAAAATCACAGAAATTGCTTGATAATATTTATTCATTAAATGAGTAATCATGCGACTGATCATAAATGTTCCTCTTTTAAGGATGAGAAAAATGGAACGATTTGTTACCTGAGTCATTTGTCTGATCTAAATCCTCCATCTTAAATGTGAAGATTTGTTATGATAATGAATTCCTTAATGAATAAAGAACTGTTTTCCTATTAGGAATAATACTCAAAATAGTGATCATACTTTTTCGAGCTTCATTTATGGAAAATTGAATGTCTTTTAAGAATTTAATCGTTGAGGGAATGAATATGAGATTGCCTAGAAAGAATGGTTTTAATCCTTCTTTTGTGAAACCATTTGTGGAAGCCATTTTTGCTACACATGCTATTCAAAGAAGAGAGTGTTACAAATGAGGAAATAAAATTTTACTGCTATTTTAATTGAAAGAAATATGGTCATGCTTATAACGAAATAGCTTAAGATGGTTGAGAAAGAAAATTTCATAAAAACAGACTCCAAATTTGGAGTCTGTTTGAGTGTTTAAAATTAAGCTTTATTTACGTTTGCAGCTTGGGGTCCGCGTTGACCTTCTTCAAGCTCAAAAGTAACTTCTTGTCCTTCTTCTAGTGATTTGTAGCCTTCACCTTGGATTGCTGAGAAATGAACAAATACATCTTCTCCGCCATCGCGTTCGATGAATCCAAATCCTTTTTCACTGTTAAACCATTTCACTTTACCTTGTTCCATTTTTGTAGCCTCCTAGTATTCGAAAAATAACGAATGACAATATTGTGTTGCATATATATTATAACCAATTTAGACGATTTTAAACATAGCTTAATGAAATTTTTTTTAATTTCATCTCCTTTTTCGATTGAAGTAGGTGTGTTATTAAAACGAAACTCCTTATCGTTTTTTTCAAAAGCTTTATTTACTAATAGATGTGTCAATTCAACTTATTTATTTCTTCAAATCGGAAAAGATAATGGTGAAAAGGAGGTGTTTTTGATGTTGGATCACGGTGAGAGTAATCAGAAAAAAGAGGATCAGGATCAAAAAGGATTGAATCAGTTATTTGAAATCATCAACGCAAAAGGTGATTCAAATGAAGTGAATGAAATTTTAAAGTCAGGACGAAGTGAAAACTTGATGTGCAGTAACGAACTATTTACTAAAGATCTTAAGGCGATTGTAGACGATACAGTTAAGCTAAGTGAAAGAGATGAAGATTCTGTTTTATGAAACATTCTAGGCTTTAGTAAATTGTTTCCTATTAGGGGAAAATGAGTCTCATTCTCATATAAAATTGGCCATTTAACCAATCTTTAATCAGGATGAATTTGAACCAATTTGCTCATTCTATTAGCAGGAGGTGTTTTTGATGAATAAAAAAGCTTCAGAAACAAATGGAAAACAATCCGGCCAACCTAAACCATTGAGTGGGTCTCATAAAGTTAAAAATCAAAACCACTCAAAACAAAAGAAACACAGCAGTCACGATATGTAACAGACAACTTTGCTTGTCAAACTGCTGAAAAAATACTCCAACGGATGAAATGGTGTAAAGACAAAAATCATGTTGATTTTTAGCTTACATTGCCATCGTTGGAGTTTATTTAATAAAACGATCGAATGGTCAGCTATTAAAGTTTCGTCAATATGGTGCATTTCTGGAATGGTATATGATTTAATGGTGTTGACCAGACCTTGATTTTATAGATACCCGGATCAAAATGTTTTGTATGAATTGTACCCAATATGTATTCTTCTCCTTGCACTAAATGAATATTTTTAATTGCTTGGGTATAAACCATTCCTTGATTCGATTCGATTTGATTATGATTTTCATCGAATATTTCATACTCAAAAAGCTTTGAAGAAGGAAATGTTATCGTTTGTTCAAATTCTGTTTGATTTTTAATTACAAACTCGATTCGATCAAATTTCGTAATGAGTAAAGATTCTATCTCCCCTGCAACGATCCCATTACCAGAGGTTGTCTTCTCATTAAATGTTGTTTTAATTTGAGCGTTAGATTGTTCACTACACCCGCTTAACATGATTAGCCAAGAAATTGTTATGAGAATAGCTTTCATCTTATTCCTCCTGCATACATGCATTCTTATTTATAGAATGCCCTCAATGTCCAATCTATTATTCAAAACATTTTCCTTCATTTTCTTTTAACTAACTTATTCTCAATGAATCTTGAGAATATATCCCTTTTTTCGATATAATGAAGCATAGATCGATTAGGAGGACTAAAAAATGGATCCAAAAGAAATGGAACAGCATGTCATTGAAAACTATAGGCGTGACGAAAATATGATGATTCTGGTTTTTGCTCAATGGTGCATTAATCATGATCTTGACCCATTTGAATTATACTTAAGTGCTTATCCAAACCAAGCAAAGAACGACGCTCTTCTGCAAGCAATCGAATTGACTGTATCGAAGGAAGAATCTGGGGATATTGCCCACGAAACACTTATCGGGGTTTTATCGATGTTTGGAAACGATGATCTTGCATTTATTGTTACAGAAGAAATCAATAAAATGAAAAAAACGAACAAATAATTCTTTCATTCAATTATTTTTGAGGATACCTTCTGCCAGTAAACGGAAAGTGCGTCATATCGTTAAAGCTCTTACCGCAATCTTTACATGCGTATGCAAAAGAGAGAAATCATCTCGTTGATTTTAGATTATGACAAATTAAAAACGCAACTTCTGAGGAAACCTCACATAGTTGCGTCCGTCGTTTGTATGAATAAGTTCTTGAAAGTGATCTTTCATCTTATTGCACTTGGCATTACCTATGATTATAAATCAGCATCAATCTGTCCATATTCAACTCTAACGATCATCTAGTAGATCTTGCGAAAAAAAGAAGATTCGTAAGGTCTTTTTATGATGTGAACATATCATTCTTGAAGAGGGGATCTTCCGCAGACTAAACCAAATCATTTTTCGAAGAAATAGTTTATAGGAAAGAAAGAGTGCTGCCCTTAAATAGCCATTTAAATGACTTTTGGGACAGCCCATTCTTTCGCTAGTTTTCGAATATTATTTAAATGAATTTCATCATTAGAAAACAGCTCTTAAAAAGTGACCATTTTATTCGGTTGACGTGACAGACGGCGACTCCTGCGGAATTAGCTTGAGCAGAAGACCCCGCCGAGAAAGGATCACAGTCTAAGAACGAAACATCTTGTTGCAACGACTGCGCTAAAACTTCCTGTTTGTCGGAGTAGATTGAATCTGTGCCCGTGGAAGCGTCCGTCGAGAATAAGAACCGAATGTCATGCAACTATTTCTTAGAAAGGTTCGTATAAATGATCTGAAATAGGAATAATGAAATAGATTCATTTAATTGAATTAGGTTTAATATTTTTACCGTAAAAAATTTCATCCATTTCAATTTTTAATTTATCGGTTATTTCTTTGACTTCATTTTGATTCAGTTTATCTTCTGAATAACCGAATAAATAATTGTTTAAATCAAATTCTTTCAGTCGACACTTTGTATGAAAGATGTTTTCTGGATAGACATTCACATCGATCATATCATATTCATCTTTGATTTCATCAGGAATGTAGTTCTGAATGGAATTAATATCATGGTCGATAAATAATTTATGGCCATTAATATCACGAGTAAACCCGCGTACTCGGTAATCCATTGTCATAATATCCGTATCAAACGAGTGAATGAGGTAATTTAAGGCTTTTAATGGAGAAATTTCTCCACAAGTTGAAACATCAATGTCTGCTCTAAATGTACTTATTCCCTCATGTGGATGATACTCAGGATAAGTATGGACCGTTACATGACTTTTATCTAAGTGCATGGTTACAGATGATGGTAATGGTCCAGGTGATTCATCAAATGATTCTGTAGGTACTTCTACAATGGGTCCTTCTGATACGAGAATTGTTACACTGGCTCCTTGAGGAACATAATCCTGTTTCGCTATATTTAACACGTGTGCACCAATGATTTCAGTAACGTGCTTTAGAATTTCTGTTAATCGATCAGCATTGTATTGTTCATCAATATATTCTAAATAAGCTTCTCGTTCTTCTTTCGTTTTTGTGTAGCAAATATCGTACATGTTAAAACTCAGTGATTTTGTCAAATTGTTAAAACCATGTAGTTGTATGCGTTGCTCAGGTGATAATTTCATTTTATAGTACCCCTTAATGTAAGTATTATAAGACTCTTGTCACAGTCTATTCCTAAACTTTTCCTGGAGTCCTACTTTCCTCTATGCTATTCATTTATGTTACCCACTCTATTTACCAATAAAACGATTTGGTATTAAATCATGCGTTTTATAAATGTATATTCTTATCTTAATGGAATTTCACGATTATGTAAAAAAAAAGAGTGATTTTGTCACTTTTTCCCGCATTAATGTTTAATTTCTTTCATTATTATGTTCCATCCAAATTAGGAAAAGACTGATATTAACGTTATCTTCACACTTATTGATATAATCATGATGAAGAGATTGTCAAGTTGATGGGAGCGTCAAACAAATGAAACGATTTTTAATTCTATTTTTAATTGTAATAGTCGCCTATCTTTCAAAGCCAGTTTGGGAAAAAGAGATGAAAGTTGTATTAGATAAACCATTCATTCATTCTTTCGTTTCAAAAGTAGATAGAATAAAGAATAGTCCAGAGGCACGTTCTGCTTTTGACCAAATAAATGGAATGATTAATGAGATAGATGGCTCATTCAATCATATAGATAACAACCCATCAGAAACAACTTATTCAAAAATCGATAAACCAAATTTAGTAGCTCCAACCAATCATCATTTTTCAGTTCATAATATCGAATTGGGTGATACCAAAACAAAGGTGGAACAAGAAGTTGGTCCAGCTAAGCGTCATACTGAGAATGAATATGGAGTTGAATGGTACACCTATCACGATCATTATCAAAATTTCATGATGGTTTCCTATAACTCGGATGGAAAAGTAAATGGTTTGTATACGAACCAAGACCTAATTTCCTCTTCGCTTGGGGTGAAGCTAAACACTTCTAAAGCTTCTGTACAAAAACAATTGGGAGAACCTATGACAAAGATTCGAAAAGGTCTAGTTTTTTATCAAATTGACGATAATGGTGAATACAATGTTTATCAACTCGATAATAGCTATGTGACTATTTTTTACGACAAGCACGAAAACAATACGGTTACTGCCATTCAAATCATAAGCGATCAGCTCGAAGGAAATCGAAAAGATTTTTATTCAGAACCAAGTAAAAAACTCAAAGAAGGATTCGAATATCAACTTTTTGATTTAACGAACGCTGCAAGAGTCAATCATCATTTAGGTATATTATCCTTTGATGAACATGTACAAAATACTGCAAGAAAGCATAGTTCAGATATGGCTCTCCATGATTACTTTGACCATACGAATTTACAAGGTCAATCTCCTTTTGATCGCATGCATGAAGACGGTATTACCTTTCAAGTTGCTGGTGAAAATTTAGCCTATGGACAATTTAGTAGTGTATTTGCTCATGAAGGGCTAATGAATTCACTAGGACACAGAGAAAATATTCTACAAAAAGACTTTCGCAGGTTAGGTATAGGTGTCGCATTTAATGAAAAGTCACAGCCTTACTATACAGAAAATTTTTATGCAAAATAAATGACGAAAGCTCCACAATCCCTTATGGAATCTGTGGAGCTTTTTCTATTATTATGAGATAAATTCATCCATTAATCATTATTCAGCCGATCTATTCGTTCAAAGAAAAAAGACACGCTTATTGCATGTCTTTTTCCTTTAAAATGTATTGTAAACACTTTGGCAAGTTGCCGCTGTCGGCTCATAAAAACAGTGTAGTTTGTATCTTCCGACAAAAGGTTGATTATACCAAGTGGCAGGACAATCTCCAGGCGGTCGAAAATACCATAAACTATATTTCCCAGGCCAAGTACTTTCACCCTTTACGCTTCGACGAGCCAGGCGTCTCTCCTTCTCCCTTGCCCTCTGATAAAAGTAACCGTGTTGAACAGCTTCAAAAGCATGAGGTTGAAAAACCATATCAGGAACAGTTCGCAGTCCTTTAAAATCTGAACAGTTTGCTCTGACTCGATTGATTCCTACATTGCCAACAAGCATCATTCCTTTTATTCCCTCCCCTTCTGCTTCTGCTCTAAGGAGTCGGGCAAGAAGATCAATATCTTTGCTCGTTGCTTTAACTACAGCCATACTTTCACCTCCTCAGACGTATCAAGGCTATCATATTGTTAAATATGAAAGATGGTTCCAGACTCAAAATGATGGTATTATTTGTATAAATCTAATCCTTCATGAGATAAAATGATATTAGTGATTTCATGATTAAATTTCTGCCATTCATCATAAAAAAGCCCATGTCCACTGTTTACAAACGGAATCAGCTTAGAATTTTGAACGGTTTTTTTCATTTCAATGGCAAGTTCGTATGGACAAATTTTGTCTTTTCTTCCATGTAAAATATAAGTTCGAACGAGAATTCTCTTTAAATCTTTCCTTAAATCTTCATTTCTTAATGAAAAAGCAGATTTAATCGTTCCATGACCTGAAGCTTCAAATCCCAGATCATTAAACCATTGAGTAAATTCTTCACTAATTGCGCTTCCAAAAAATTTTCTTCCAAACTCTGTGAGCGTTTTTGGACGATCCAAATAAAGGGAGCGAATGAGAGGATCTATATCTTTCAGTGGCATGCCATAAGGAAAATTGTCTCTTTGCGTAAATGAAGGAGCGGCTGCCCCTGCAAGAATTAGATTTTTCACCTTATAACCACCATGTCTACTCATATAGCGAATGGCAATGGCGCCACCCATAGAAAATCCCAAAAGCGTAAATTGATCGAGTTGTAACACATCCACAACTGATTTAATATCATCAGCCATACGATTATACGAATATCCATCGCATGGTCGATCTGAATTTCCAAAACCTCTAAGATCCGGCAATATCATTCTAATTCCAAATGCAGGCAAGACATTCATTTGGTATTCAAACATTTTATGGTTTATGGGCCAACCGTGAATCATTAGAACAGGAATACCTGAGCCTATATCTTCAATAAATAATTTTGCATCTGGTTTTACTTCAATAAAATACCCGATGTCTTTCACACCTTTTTAACTAAATATATGTTTATTCATTTTCTCTATTACCTTAAATATAGTTTATGAAAATCAAAAGGAGATGTTTTTATGATGAAATATCTATTATTTGCTTCACACCTATTGTTTATTTCTCTTTTCCTCTCTGCCTGTCAGAAAGATGATGCTCTAAATATTAGCTCAGCAAATGAGCATTTAGAGAAAGCGGAGACAAAAAAACTGTTCTTTTCAAAAGGGGGGCTTATGATAAAAACAGAAAAAGATCAATATACGGCGGAGGAAAAAATTACTCTTTATTTTAAAAATGATCTTGATACACGCGTATCATATGGTCTAGAGTACGAAGTCCAAAAAAGGATTGAGGGAGTGTGGATCGACTATTCACTTAAAAACCCTATCTTCACACAAGAAAAATATAATTTACCGCCAAATAGTGTTGCGTCACAATCTCTTCTATTAAATAACCTTACAGTGAAGGAACTCACTCCTGGAAATTATAGAATTGTAAAGAAATTTGATGATTATTACCTTGCTGCTCCTTTTGAAATGATTGAGTGAGAGACGATTCCTGATTGAGTAAATTAGACTGTCAAAATGGCAAGGATTTTCATGTTTATAAAATAGATTATGAAATGAAGTTTTTTCATTACTCTTTCCATAAATGTTCAATGGTTATCTCATTGTTCCTATCAATCAATAGAAAAATATCAGGATTACTGAGATTTCTCCACTGTTCAAAACCAAAGTCATTATCAAAATATTTTAATTGAAGAGTCATTAGATTTCCATGAGTGACAATGATTGTATTTTCATTATCACTTTCTAAAATATTCTTAATAACGCTTACTCCCCTATTTGTAGCTATTTGATTGGACTCCCCGCCTTCAAAAGATAAATCCATATCAATAAATGTTGCCTTCAATTTCTCTAGCCAATCCTCTAAATCTGTTGTACTTAGTAGACGTTCGGATAAACGTTCTTCAATCTCAATACTTAAGTTTAATTTTTTGGATAATGGTTCTAGTGATTGAATAGCCCGAAGGAATGGACTGGATATGATTTGATCTATTTTAATATCCGAGAAAAATTCAGTTAAGTATTCGGCTTGTTCGAATCCTCTTTCTGTAAGTTGGGATCCAAACGGTTGACCTTCTGCTTCACAATGCCTTATTATGTATATTTTTTTCACAAAATCACTCCTAAATTTCACGATAAAATGAATAAATCTTTATAAAGTGGGGTCAATCCTTCATAAAGATTCTTAAGTTAAGATTTCTTTTTCAAGGAAGGCTCTGTTAAATTATAATGTTGATTTTATTGAGGTTACGACTAAGACGAATTCTTAATAATATCTCCAATTCCTAATAAATACTTAATTGAATCAATTTCATTATTCCTATTTCAGATCATTAATACGAACATTCCTAATAATTATTTGTAATACATTCGGTTTCTGTTCTCGACGGACGCTTTCCGCGGGCTTGGCTTCAGCCTCCTCGTCACTTTGTTCCTGCGGGGTCTTCTGCTCAAGCTTATCCCGCAGGAGTCGCCGTCTGCCACTTCAACCGAATAAAACGTTCGTCTTTTAAGAGTTGATTTCTTATTATGAAATTGATTCAATTTAGTACAATTATTCGATTTGTGCCTTGACCATTTCAACTTCGCCATCTTTTGTTACTTTATCTGTTCCTGATTCTTTATTACCTTTATTTTCCCATTTTACAAAATAAGCGTTATTTTTAACCTCTAAGGATCCAATAGAAGGTCTTCCATTATGATTCGTATGCTTTTCAATTACTAATTGTTTCGCATCTTCTTTAGAAATGGAATCTTCAATATTTGAACATCCAAAAAGTAAAAAAAGTATGAATGCTGTAACTATATATTTAATATTTTTTGACTTCAATTTTTCACCTCCTACCTTTCATTAATTAGACGAGCTTAAATTTTTGTAAGTTTCATTAATAGGAAATAAGCAACTTACGACAATCATTTTGGTAATAGATACATTGTCACTTCGATGTTTAACAATATCTAAAAATTGAAACCAACTCAAATAGTGGTCGAGGTATTTTGTGGCCACACCATTAAATCGTTGCATCCAACCTTTTAATCTGCTGTGATAGTTGTTGACATTTTGAATATGATAAAGCCCTTTAACTCGTTCCGTGCCATTGCATTTGAAACGGTAATGCTCCAATCCTTTGCTATTTGCATAAGCCGAAAAAGCTCTCCAAGCATCAGTACAAAGGGTGTTATCTGATGATAATTTAGAGCCAATAGCCTTATCTAATTGGGTTTTCACAATTCGACCTTTACCAAGCACACCTGAAAAAGTGGATTTTTGGCGGTCTCTTGCGATTAAAACACAAACTTGTTCGTGGCTAATACCACGAAATATTGAAGAACCTCCACGTTTACGTGATTTACGCCCTTCAATGTTTCTTTTTCCTTTTTCAGTGAACAAAAAATAGGTTTCATCCATCTCTACAATCCCTGAAAATGTATCAAAATCCATTTGTTTCAGAGCAGACAAAACTTTGTGTCTCCAATAAAACAGAGTAACATAATGAATGTCACCAATCAGGTCTGCCGACTTACGAAGGGAATAGCCCTCTAACATACATTTAATGAAATCTAACCATTTGTCAGGCATATGAGTACGGTAAAGAGGTGTAGAAGATACATCTGTAAAAGTTTTTTTGCAATCTTTACAACGATATCGTTGGCGTTTAACTTCTTTGAGACCGAGCTTTACCTTATACTTACCGAAACGCACGACTTGTTTAGAGCTACAATATATGCAAGTGTACCCATCTTTATATTTACGTTCAGAAACTTCTTGGAATACTGGTTCACTTGCTGAAAATGACGCAATTGAATTAATAAAGAATTCCTTCAAACGATGCTGTTCTGCTGAATTCAATTTCTTAATTTCTGCTATCAATTCTCTTAACGTCACTTTAAATACCTCCAAACAAGTGTTCTTGAAAATATTATAGAACATTCGTTTGATTTTAACAAATATCAACAGAGTTATTTAACATAGCCTAAAGGAAATAACCCTAGTCCGACAAACAGGAAGTTTTAGCGCAGTTGTTGCAACAGGAAGTTGCGTATTTAGGCTTTGGAGGTCATTTGTCAAATGTTTGCGGTGAGTGGAAACAACCCTCCTAATGCACACAGGATGTGCGTAGGGCAGTCGTTGCAACAGGATGTTGCGCACTTAGACTGTCTTCCTTACTAGAGCAAATGCTTGTCGCAGCTGAACTAGCGTTTTGCACTTTCTATGCAGTCGAGACTGTACACGCGTTTTTCACTTTTCTATTTGTCTATTTCCAGCTCCTTGCGTCCATGTGATAAAATCTGCCCGGCTGACGGTGATCAAAAAGCGCTCACCTAGCCGTTCTGATTTTTCACAGGACTCAAAACGAGTCGCTTGCACTTTTGTTTTTGTCTAGCTACAAACGCTAGTCTCTCCTTTCATTTTTGACTTTCTCCGGTGGGTGGAAACAACCCTCCTCGAAAGTAAGCAAATGGCAGTCGAGACTGTACACGCGTTTTTCACTTTTCTTATAACCCCATGTTTTTTGCTATGATCCCTTTCATAATTTCATTGGTACCGGCATAAATGGTTGCGACTGCTGTATCTCGAAACCTTCTTGCGATTTCGTATTCTTCCATGTAACCGAATCCTCCGTGAAGTTGCATACACTCAATCGATGCTTTCTTCGCTAAATCGGTTGTCCACCATTTTGCCATGGATACTTCACTTACGATATGATCACCACTCATATGCCTAGAAATGAGATGATCGACGAAAGTTCGCCCGATTTCGATTTCAGTAGCGATTTCAGCTAGTTTAAATTGTGTATTTTGAAATTGGCTGATTGATCGACCGAATGCGGTTCGTTGCTTGACGTAATCAATCGTTATTTCTAGAATTTTTTCCGCACAAGCAATGGCGCTAATTGCGACGATAAGACGCTCTTGCTGGAGTTTGTCCATTAAATAATAGAAACCTTTATTTTCTTCTCCAAGAAGATTTCCAATCGGTACACGTACATCTTCAAAAATTAATTCCGATGTATCTTGTGCATGCTGCCCTACTTTATTTAACTGTTTCCCTTTTGAAAAGCCCGGTGTGCCTTCCTCAACAATGAGTAAACTAATTCCTTTATGTGCGGGAATGGCATCTGGATCAGTTTTGCAAACGACAATCACTAAATTTGATAATATTCCATTCGTGATAAACGTCTTCTCTCCATTTAAAAGATAAAAATCGCCATCTTTTACAGCTGTCGTTTTAATAGCAGCTAAATCGGAACCGGCACCGGGTTCAGTCATGGCGATCGCAGAGATGAGATCACCTGTCACTGAAGGAGGAAGCCATCGTTTTTTTTGCTCATATGTACCATACGTATCGATGTAAGGCATGACGATATCATTATGTAGACCAAGTCCAACTAAAGCAGAGCCCACTTTTTCTAACTCTTGATTGATAATGACTGAATAGACGAAATCAGCATTGAATCCACCATACTCTTCATCCACCCATGGACAGAGAAAACCTTGATCACCCATCTTCTTCCAAAAGGAACGAGGGATCATCTTCTCTTTTTCCCATTGATTATAGTTTGGTGCGGCTTCCTTTTCGAGAAATTTTCGAAATGACCGTCTGAAAATTTCATGCTCTTCTTTTATAAAAGTATGGTTCAATGGTCATCCTCCTCTTTCATGCGAACGTTTAGAAGTAAAAGCTTATCGGGGCTGCATTCGAATCGCGCCATCTAGACGAATCGTTTCTCCGTTTAACATTGAATTTTCGATGATACTTTCAACCAATTGGGCGTATTCACTAGGATTTCCTAGACGCTTTGGAAAAGGGGTCATTTCCCCGAGTGTTTGTTTTGCTTGATCAGGAAGAGTATCAAACATAGGCGTGTGAAATAAACCAGGTGCAATGGTCATCACGCGAATTCCATAAGAAGAAAGATCTCTTGCAAGAGGCAGTGTCATGCCAACAATTCCACTTTTAGAAGCGCTATAAGCAGCCTGACCAATCTGTCCATCGAATGCTGCAACAGAAGCAGTATTGATGATGACTCCACGCTCTTGATCTTGATTTGGTTGATTGGTCGCCATTTTCTCGGTTGCAAGACGGATCACATTAAATGTACCGATCAAATTGACTTGAATCACCTTTGAGAATGCTGATAAATCATGAGGACCTCTTTTGCTTAACGTTTTTTCACCCACAACAATTCCAGCACAGTTAACGAGAATATGAATGGCTCCGAATTTATGAATGGCTTGTTCCAATGCTACTTGTACACTTTGTTCATTCGTTACATCGGTTTTGACAAAAAGCACATCCTCACCAAGTTCTTTTGCTAAAGCTTGACCTTTTTCTTCCGACCAGTCGAGAATAACGACTTTTCCACCTTCTGAAATCATCTTTCGTGTTGTTGCTTCTCCTAAACCTGAAGCTCCTCCGGTCACAATAGCAACTTGATTTTCTATTTTCATTTAAATCCCTCTTTCTTGAAAATTCGATTTCTGTTAATCTAGTCGTTCAATAATCGTTGCATTGGCCATCCCATGCCCCTCGCACATCGTTTGTAGACCGTATCTTCCTCCAGATCTCTCCAGCTCATGAATGAGAGTCGTCATTAAACGCGCTCCACTCGCCCCAAGTGGGTGACCAAGAGCAATCGCTCCCCCGTTTGGATTCAACTTCTTCGGATTAGCCCCCGTTTCTTTTAGCCAAGCTAATGGAACTGAAGCAAATGCCTCATTAACTTCAAACACGTCAATGTCATGAATCGTTAGACCTGCTTTCCTCAGTACTTTTTCAGTTGCTGGAATCGGTCCAGTTAACATAAGTGTAGGATCAGATCCGATGACCGAACGAGCCAAAACACGAAACCGCGGTTTAAGACCTAATTGCCGTGCTTTTTCGTGAGACATGAGGAGAATGGCAGCCGCCCCGTCACTAATTTGACTAGCATTTCCTGCATGTATGATTCCATTCTCTTTAAAAGGAGACTTAAGCTGAGCTAATTTTTCAATACTAGTGTCTTCCCGAAGTCCCTCGTCTTCTTGGAATACCTTTTTCGTCCCATCTTCTCGAGAAATTTCTAACGGTAATATTTCTCGCACAAATTTCCCTTCTTTTTTTGAAGTAAGCGCTTTCTCATGACTTTCCAGTGCATACTCATCTAATTGACTTCTCGTAAATCCCCATTTATCTGCAATTCTCTCAGCGGATAAACCTTGATGGAGAATCTCATAACGAGATGTCAGCACTTTGCTAAATTCAGTTCCTTTAAAATTGGACCCCATTGGAACTCGGGACATGTTCTCGATTCCACCTGCAATCACGATGTCCATATCACCACAAAGGATGGCTTGAGACGCGAAATGAACAGCTTGTTGACTGGATCCACATTGGCGATCAATAGTCGTACCTGGCACCTCTACCGGAAACCCTGCAATTAAAGCCGCAACACGAGCAATGTCAATCGCTTGCTCTCCTATTTGAGTGACACATCCCATGATGACGTCCTCGATCAGTGCTGGATCAATACCCGTTCTAAAAATCAATTCCTTTAATGGCTCAGCAGCTAATTCGTCAGCTCGAAACCCACTTAATGCTCCATTTCTTTTACCAGTTGCCGTTCGAACAGCTTCTATAATCACAACTTCTCGCATCTATCTCTTCCTTTCAACACCGACCGTTTGCACAAATCATTGTTCTTTCGTCCGGGTATTTAAGTTTCACCATGAGAATGAGGTTTTTTTAAAATCTTAACAGGTAAATTTTTGAATATCAATTTTATTTTCGTAATATTTCGTTAATTTCCAATAATTTTTCATAATCATTAAAGTACTAGTCCAAAAATAAAAAAAAGCGATAGCTTTAATCGCTTAAGGTTTGAACATAAAATATTAAGTTAATTTTGATTTTCTTACTGGATCCTTTCGTTCATTTTAATCACTAATTTTTTAACAAATAAGAGCTTTCATCGATCACTTTTTGTAGCTTTTCGCTATTTATTTTGTACATTTTCTTAGCATTCATTGCTTCTGTGCTTAAAGCAAATAATTCAAGATCAGCTTGACACTTTTTTAATGAAGCTAAAATGAGCGGTCTTTCGACAGGAGTTGGAACTTTTATCTTATCATCGAAGAGATCAACGGTTAATTCTCCAAAGTTATTTACTTGACCTAAAAAGACATTTTCTAGTGTAACACCTAGTTTTTCCAATTCGGTGTTCAGCCATTTACGGCTTTGACCAATGGTGGCTAAAGGTTCATCCAATATTTTTCCATCCATGATCACATCTTGTGATTCCTTTATTGGAGGAACAGTAAGATGAATATCTTTAGCCGTTAATGGCTGATTTTCTTTTTTTAACAAAACACTTAGGTCACCAGTTGCTTCAAGTACAGCAAACTCAACATCTGCAGCCTGAAAGACATTTTTCTTCCTCAGTAATTCTAGAAGCTCATCACTTGTATATCGTTCTTTTTTTAAGTTCTCTTCCATGATTTTCCCATCTTTAATAAAAATCGCACCTTTCCCTTCTATAAAATCACGGAATGATTTGTTTTTTAATGAGATAAAACCAGCTAAAAAAGGGATTGCTGCAAATGTAACAATCGCCAAAATCCCTAAAAAAATACTTTGCTCAAGACCTGTAACGACTTCAGCACCGATACTTCCTATGGTGATCCCATTTACATATTCGAAAAACGAAAGCTGTGAGATTTGTTTTTTCCCTAGCCATTTCGTCATTAAGAATAATGTAATTAGAAACAACAGAGACCGAAATACGATATTTAACCAATCAGGCAATGGTAAACACCTCCTATTAAAGTAAATCTTTAAAAACCTTTGTATTGTGATTCTTCTCGTTCCAGTAAACCAATTCGTTTTTCTAAATCTACAGTAATTTCATTGACTGTAAGCATTGATTCATGCAGGGTACGCTTTGAATCATCGTCTTGAGATCGTTGTGCTAAACTCGATAAACTTGCTTCGATTCCTTTTAGACTTGCTAGACACTGTTTGACTTCAGAAGCGATTGTCATGACTTCCCACCTTTTATATCATAAAATGATCTTCCTATTTATTCCGATTCAATCGAAACGGCATGCGCAATACACGGAATTGTTTCATTTTGCTGAAAAGATAAAGGAGACAATAACGCCCCTGTAGCGACCACTAACATCCTTTTAAATTCGCCTTGCCTCATTCTATTCAATAAGTGCCCATAAACGACGGTAGCAGAACAACCTGCTCCACTTCCCCCGGACATCACTGGCTGACCTTGTCTGTAAATCATCATTCCACAGTCTTTGTATTGTTCTTCGCTTATAGTAGTGCCATGCTTTTTAAATAATTGCATGGAAACGTTATGTCCTATTGATCCAAGGTCGCCTGTTACAATCAAATCATAATAAGAAGGATCAAGATTTCGCTCGTTTAGATGGGCTTCAATTGTATCGACTGCTGCTGGTGCCATTGCCCCTCCCATATTAAAAGGATCGGTTAGCCCCATATCAATCACACGACCAATTGTGGCAGAAGTGACTCTTGGTCCTTCACCTGTTTGCCCTAACAAAGCAACTCCAGCCCCTGTAACCGTCCATTGTGCTGTTGGCGGTTTTTGTCCGCCGTATTCAGTAGGATAACGAAATTGTTTTTCTACAGCGGCATTGTGACTAGAAGCACCCGTCATCAAATAATCAGCACCTTTTGTGTTCACCAAATAGGCGCCAAGTGCTAACCCTTCCATGGAAGTAGAGCATGCACCAAATAAACCAAGATAAGGTGTACCTAGGGTTCTACAAGCAAAAGAAGTAGGTGTAATCTGATTAATGAGATCACCACCAAGGAAAAATTGGATTTGTTCTTTTCGAAGATTGGCTTTCTCTATCGCTTTTTGACACGCTTCTTCAATGAGAACTCTGTGAGCTTTCTCATACGATTCTTGAGCTAACCATAAGTCTTTATGAAGAAGATCAAAATCGTCGGCTAATAATCCATCCGCCTCAAACGGTCCTCCAACTGTTCCAGTAGAAAGGATGACAGGTTTCTGATCAAAAACCCAAGTTCGGTGCCCTATTAACATCACAAACCACCCCAATGGATGAGAAGTGTTTTAATAGCCGCAACAACAAATGCTGAAAAAACACCAAACAAAATCACAGATCCAGCTAATTTAAACATGTTACCGCCGACCCCTAATACAAAACCTTCTGTTCGATGTTCAATGGCTGCGGATATTACTGCGTTTCCGAATCCAGTGACCGGAACAGCTGAACCTGCTCCACCAAATTGACCAATCCGATCGTAAACTCCGAACCCTGTTAGGAGCATGGCGATAAACATAAGTGTACCGACTGTTGGATTACCGGCAGTTTGTTCAGTGAAATTGAAAAAATAAATATAAAATAACTGAATTCCTTGACCAATCAAGCAGATCAATCCTCCGGTAATGAATGCTTTGAAACAATTTTTGAGGATGGGTCTTTTTGTCTCAGATTGTTTTTGGAGTTCCTGATAACCCTTTTGGACAGGGGTAAGTTTTTGTTTCTTTTTATTAGACATCTTTGTCCCACCTTTATGCTATTTAATAGCACTTAAAGTACCATTCATTGCATATAATCATTCTTTAGAAATCCAAGAAAAATTTATGTAGCAATTTAGTTTCATTTGAATCAATTTCATTATTCCTATTTCAGATCATTCATACGAACATTCCTAAGAATTATTTGCAATACATTCGGTTTCTGTTCTCGACGGACGCTTTCCGCGGGCTTGGCTTCAGCCTACTCCGACAAACAGGAAGTTTTAGCGCAGTCGTTGCAACAGGATGTTGCGCTCTTAGACTGTGATCCTTTCTCTGCGGGGTCTTCTGCTCAAGCTTATCCCGCAGGAGTCGCCGTCTGCCACTTCAACCGAATAAAATATTCGTCTTTTAAGAGTTGATTTCTTATTATGAAATTGATTCATTTATAAAACAATTGTTTGAAAAAGGTTGGTTATTAACCAACCTCCTCTTGATTAAGCTTTGTATTGAGGTTCTTCTTGCTCTATTTCTTGAATACGTGGAGCGACACTGTCTACAAGTGACTGCGTCTGCTGTGCAATTTGTTGATAGAGCTGTTTCGCTTGCTGATTATCTGTGCTTAGAGCAAAAGTTTCAAAACTAGCTTGCGCACTTTTTAATCCAGCCATTGCTGTTTTAACATCATTAATGACAGTCATAAGTCACGACCCCTTAAATTTTTTTAATGCGCTATTAGATTGCTGTTAATTCATTTATTTTATACCTGAAAATAGACCATTTAATTTAAAAAATCCCTCGACTCAATTTGTCGAAGGATTCCATGTTATGAATAAATTTTTATGTTACACTTTTTGTTTTTAAAAAAATTAATCCAGCAAAATCTTGAGGAATTAGTCTATTAAAACTAGAAACCCATGATGTTTTGGTTCTTTATTCCCTTGGGTTTTTATTTCAAAATAAAAGTTACCTCTTAGTTGTTTTTTCTTCCAATATTTAACAATAATACAAGATGCAATATAGCTAACGACATCAAAAATAATAAACAACTTCAACCTTTACGTTCCTTCTATCCGCTCATTCAATTATTTAATGGATTTCTGATGTAAAAAATCAATAAATTTTACTCCGATAGTTCTAGGTATCAGTATGTTAAGGAATTATTTTAAAAGTCAAAATATTTTTCATTAATCTTCCATTTTTTCAGAAATATCAGATATTATAATAATAGGCCATGTTAAATGATTATGTTGATGTTTGTGTACTCAGCCAATCAACATCTTTTCTGTTGCTTCTGTGAGATCCCACAGAAGCTTTCGGCAAGAAGGCTGACGGGACCCACCGCATAAACGTCAGCCACGAACGAACATCCATGGTTTATACACCTATGGATGTTCCAAGAGGAATTTTTCAGTGCCTTCAAAATCATACTGCGGGGCTCGGCTCATTCGTTTTTCCTCAAGAGTTACGTCGATGTTGATTTCTATAAACATTATCTGCTAACATCGCCTGTTATTAAAAAGGAGGTTGGAAAATGAAAAAAATCTTACTTACATTTATTATTCTTTCTTTCTTATGCGTCATTGGCTGTTCATCAGAAAAGAACAATCAAAATAATTTCAATGACAATCTTAAGGATGGAAAATGGAATGCGATCAAAATTCAGAGTGGTCAAACAGGAAAAAATGTATTAATAACGGATAAAAAAGATCTAAATAAAGTGAATCAATTCTTAAAAAAATTGAAATTAAAAGACCACGACATTGAAGACCTAAAAGGATATGAGTATCGATTACAATTATTAGATGGAAAAAAGACAGTCATGTCTATTACAATTATTGGTGATATGATTGAAGTCAATGACCAATATTATGAATCTGATTATGTAATCAAAACAGATCTATTAAAAGAATTAATGCAAAAATAAATCAAGTAATTTACTTATGTGGTTTATTTTGTTATATGGTTATCTAGCTCTTCAAAACGGTGGTCAGTTTCTTCTCGTGATACTACCTTACGGACAATTGGTAAATTCTCGTTCCCAATTTTTTTCATCATTTTTTCAATCTTCGGTAGGTCTTCAGTTTTCAAGCTGTGTGACATATCAATATCATAGTAGAATCCATTTTCAATCAATGGACCAATTGCAAATTTTACCTCCGAGTATAACCGCTTAATGGGTTGTGGTATTGAACTACCCCCACTTATCGACCTTATGGTCGGATTGAAGTGGGGGATTCTTGGGAACAGAGCGTACTTGTTGACGTATTTCTTTGTCAACAGAGGTTTCTCTTATTGACCAAGCTATCTCCGTAGATTCCTACGGTTCTACACGTTTGTCTAAGCCAAATCGAAGATTCTTAAGCCTTCGGCTAAGATATTTTTGCTGGCATTGATATCTCTATTGTGATGTTCGTGGCAAACAGCACAAGTCCACTCTCTTTTTTCCAGAGATTTCTTGCCATCCAGATGTCCACAAGCGGAACATCGTTGACTAGAAGGAAACCATCTGCTTATTTTCACAATTGTTTTATCATACCATTTCGCCTTGTATTCTAATTTTGATACAAAAGCAGACCATGATACATCAGAGATTGATTTTGCTAACTTATGATTGCGTAACATTCCTTTGGTATTCAAATCTTCGATACAGGCAATATCGTGGTTTTTGATGATGTCTGTACTTAATTTGTTCAAGAAATCTTCCCGCTGGTTCATGATTCTTTCGTGCAATCTAGCGACTTGTATCTTTTGCTTCTGATAGTTTTTTGCATCAAGAAGGCTTATACCATTGTTTTTAGCATTCAATGCACGTCTTGAAAGTTTCCGTTGTTCACGCTTTAGTTTCTTTTCCATCTTTGATGTGAACTTATTATTGTCAATCTTGCGACCATCTGAAAGAATAGCAAAGTGAGTGATACCTAAGTCTATCCCAATAGATGATTCAGTTTTCTCCAATGGTTGAATGTTTGTTTCGGCCAGAATGGATACAAAGTATTTGCCACTAGGATTTTGTCTAATAGTAGCATGAATAATACGACCTTTTACTTCACGACTTTTTGCAAAGCGAACAAGACCAAGTTTGGGTAATTTTATTTTGTTGTCTACAATGGCAATGTTATTATTTGTTTCTTTAGTTGTGTAGGATTGCACCTTATTCTTTTTAGACTTGAAGCGTGGTGCTTTATTTTGTTTCTTGAAGAATCGTGAATAGGAATCAGCAAGGTTTTTAAGTGAGGATTGAAGGGCAATGCTATCAACTTCTTTTAGCCATACTAATTCCTTTTTTAAATGTGTTAATTCAGCAGAACAAGAATGGTACGTTAATCCTTTGCCAGTTTCTTTGTAGGTATCGTTCCATAGCCCTAAAAAGCGGTTGAATACGAAACGACTGCATCCGATTGTTTTCGCAATGAGGGTTTCTTGTTCTTTGGTTGGATAGATTCGGAATTTGTATGCCTTATGGACTAACATGATTTCCACCTCCCACGACACGAATGTTTGTTCTCATTATATCATCGAGTGGAGAGCTTTGGCTATCGCCAACCGGCATTCATCTCCCACCTACTCATTAGACATCGCTCTTTTCATTCCTTAAGGTGGGAGTCTTCTGTCGAAGAACGATAAATGAGCTGAGCTATGGCGCATAAGCTCGAGTCCTTCTTAAGAGTCAAAACGAATGATTTCAATGGAAGAATCATGATTGAAATGGAGCTTGAAATCAATAATTTCTCCATTTACTTTTCAAGCAACGGCATTCTTTTTTAATGTAGAACTAATCGATTCTGCAACTTGCTTACTGTTTCCACCCTTGGGATATTCACGCACTGAACCGTCTGGAAATGACAATTGAATGGACGACATGGTAATCTCATCTTTTAAATGTTTGATATAAAGACAAAAAACACCCGTCCCTAATAGAAGGGACGAGTGTGATCTTGTGTTTCCACCCTTGTTCCAGATTAAAAAAGCATATGGCACTCGGTTTTGATAACGGGCTAATACCGTCAGCGACTACTTTATTCATCACTGAAGTTTAAAGGCGGTAAGTTAATGAACCTTGTTAGGAGTCTTACACTAATCAACTCCATCTCTGGAAACCGTGAAAAACAACTCATGTCCTTATCGATACTGATCGTTTATAAAATGATTTTTTTATTACATTTACCATAATAAGGAGAAAAGTATATTTTTAATAAAATTTTATTTATTGTATAATTATTCCTCTTTTAATTTCCCACCCGTAATTAACTCATAAATAACTGATGAATCTTCCTGTCCAATGTGACGAATCCCTCCTGCAACTTTCCTAGTAATGATAAGATGATCCTTTTTGGGGCTAATCCAGACAAAATACGCTTCAAGTAAATCTGATTTTTTTACGTTATTATTTATAAACCGAATGACATAGTCATTTCCAATTGACATATCTACGGTACCAGTTCCATACCTCGGTTTATCTAGTATTTCTTTCATTTTCAAAATTTTTCTATTATTGCTAATTTTCTTCACAACTTCATAATTACCATTTCCACTTGTTGCCTTTTCAATGATCATTGTTTCATCTGTATATGAAAAATGACTGTAACAACCAATGGTAACAAGCAAAATGGTCAGTGCTGCAACAAATAATCGGTATTTAATCTTCAAGTGTTTCCTCCTCTTTTCATTTTAGAAAACGATTCGTTTTTCACTTTTACCTGTTTGGTACAGTTATAGATTTCTACATCCAAAATTTGTTCTTTATTATTCATAATTGTTAGCGATGTATTTTTTAATGACTCGATACAGTTTAATTGAGGTACCACTACTTTTAAATTTTATGATGTCGATCTATCAAGAAATGAAAGTCCTATAGTACAACAATATATGTGTTTTCGATACCTAGATCTAATGTATACTATTCTTTCCCCCACTTAGCTATTCGCTCTTTTTCAGTGGTCCTTCGATTTTTCACCACTCACTCACGAAACTGCCATTATACATAATTTCATAGATTTATCATGATTCCAATTGCTTCAGTTGCTTTGCAAGCAGTACAGGGCTTGAATCTAAATTCCATTTACTATTCTTTCCCCCGACTTAGCTATTCGCGTCTTTTTCAAGCGGCAGTTCGTGCCCCTTTGTATTCACTTCTGATCTCCATTTATTCCAACCTATGATTTATTCAGCGATTAGGCATTCACTCATTCTATTCCATTGTATTGACAATCTCCATAATTGACTACATTATCCAGGATTAAAGTACTATGGTTATTCACTTCATATATTAGTCCACGGATAAACTCTGCTTATAACTCTAAGATGACAGCCATTTCTTTTCCAAATCTATCTCTGTAGTCCACAAATCCAATGCTCGAATACAACTGCTGTGCACCTCTATTTTCTGGATGATAACCAACCACTATTTTTTTGGCGTTTGGTAGTTTAGCCATTTCATTGATCATTAGCTGAGTCGCTATTTTCCCTATTCCTTTTTGTTGATGGTTTTTATCGATCATGATTCTGTAAATCCAATAGCCATCAAGTTCTTCTAAAACCGTATTAAACATTAAAAATCCAACCACTTTCTTCTCATGAAGGATGGCATATGATTTTAATGAAGGTTCAAATTTTGTTTGGGCAATTGACACTGCATTAGGTTCAATGTGTTTCATTTGTTCTTTTAAAACCTCTAAATTACAGCACTCATACCAGTTTTCTTTATTCACTTCTATGATTTCCACCACATTATGATTTTTCATCATTTCCTCCTTAAAATTTCAATCTTCTCTCCTACAAGTCATAAATGTTATCGAACCTAAAAAAAGAGTGAGAAATTCATTCTCCCCATGCGTCTTTCATCAGATCTTGAATTCTTTTTTCCCTTTCCTTTGTTTCTGATTGGTTAATAGTTATATGATCACCTATTATTTCTAAGACATCCCCTTGTCTTGCTCCCTTAGGAAGCTTCATTAATTCAACATCAATCAATCCTTTATCTTCTGTTTCACATACAGCAAATCCTTCTTCAAAGTGATCAATGTAACTTTCATACAATCGCGCTCCTTATGTAACAGCGTATTATTGTTTTGAATCAGTATCATTAGAAACAAAAGGGGTTGAAATCGATTGAAACGTAATGGTCGATCCGTCACTCGTTGCTTCTATTGTGCCTTTTTGATCTGTTCTTAACGTTTGGATATGGTATTGAATTAACCGATTTAATACTTCATCATTTGGGAGTCCATATCGGTTGTCTTTTCCAACTGAGATAATTGCATATTTAGGTTTGACTGCATTGAGAAACGCTTGACTAGTAGCTGTCTTAGAACCATGGTGTCCTACCTTTAGTACATCTGCTTGAAGTTCTATACCTGATTTTATCATGTCTTTTTCCGCACGGATCGGCGCATCTCCTGTAAATAAAAAGCTATTTTCTCCATAGGACACGCGAAGAACGGCGCTCCAATCGTTTGTATCACTTCCGTACGCTTTTACAGGTCCAACAAAGATTGCTTTAATATCGGAAAAGGGAAGTTTCATTCCAGCACGAACGTCTTTAATTTAATTCCTTTATTCCGAGCAGCAAGTAAAAAATCTTCGTATGTAATCGTATTATGGGAAACTTTCGGTGTATAAATTGCTTTTACTGGCATTTGATCAATGACAGTATCTAAGCCCCCGATGTGGTCGGCATCGGGATGAGTACCGATAACAACGTCTAGTTGAGAAACACGAAGTTGTTTTAAAGCATGAAGAATGGTGTTCCCATAAGAATTATTTCCGCCATCGATTAAGATGTTTTCTCCATCTGGCGTTTGAATCAAAATACTGTCCCCTTGACCCACATCTAAAAAATAAACGTGTAAGCCTTCTCCAGGTGTGGCAACGGTTTGTACAGCTGGTGAAGATTCTTGACTACATCCAGCTAATGTAATGAATAAAAGGAAACAAGTTAGCCATGTTGATATTCGTGTTTGTTTTATATTAATTACTCCTTTCCTATCAAATATCTTTCATTATATCGCTTTTTTGACTTTACGTTTGAAGAAAGATATCCATAATAAAAACCCCTTATGAAAACCATAAGGGGCTAAATATTCAAACTGAAAATTAGAAGTTTAACGCTGCTTCTTTTGCTTCTTTAATTGCATTTTCTTTAATTTCTTCTGCTTTGTCTGGGAATGCATTATGCCCCTCAACGAAGATTCCTTTAAATTCAGGAACACCAAAAAATTGCATCAAAACATCTAAATAACGATGACCCATTTCCATTGAAGCAGCTGGACCTTCGGAATATACGCCACCTCTTGCTTGAATGTGAATCGCTTTTTTATCCGTTAACAATCCAACGGGACCTTCAGCAGTATATCGAAATGTTTTTCCTGCAACAGCTACTGAGTCTAAATAAGCTTTCATCACTGGAGGAAATGAAAAATTCCATAAAGGTGTAACAAATACATATTTATCTGCTTGTACAAATTGTTCGCTAAGCTCAGATAAGCGGCCCACTTTTGCCTTTTCGCCTTCAGAAAGATGATCAAACTCTGACCCGGTTTGGAGTTTCCCCCAACCGCTAAATACGTCTGCATCGATTGCAGGAATGTTTTCTTTATACAAATCAATATGAACGATTTCATCTGAAGGATTTGTATTTTTGTAAGAATCGATAAAAGATTTTCCGACAGCCATACTATAAGACTGTGTATCATCATGTGGGTGAGCAGTAATGTAAAGTACTTTTGACATAAGTTGAATAGCCTCTTTTCCTTAAATATTATCATGGTGAACTTGTATAATAGTTCAGTTTCGAGATAACGTCAAAGAATTAGTCTTACAATATCTAAATCGCTATTAGTATATCGACTAACCAATCGATTTATTCTGAGTTAGTTCAAAGCTAATCACTGAAAAAAAGATTTAAGCGACATAACTTCCTACATACTGCAGATAATGATGGATCGTTCGAATACGTTCAAATGTCGATGTTTCAATTTGATGATAATGGTATTTCCCTTCCTCCGTTACTTTCAAATATCGTTTGGTTCTTCGATCGTCTTTCCACCTGCCTAATACTAAATTATTCTCTTCCATTTCTCTTGCTACGTGGTACAAATAACTATTTGAAGGTTTCCAGCCAAATAAATCAATTAGTTGTTCTTCTACTTCACTCATGTAAAATTCCGTTCTTTTCATCCCTATTTTTAGGCTCATAAAACGGATGATATCTTTTACCATGACAAGTTTCGAAAAATAAGTACGATGTTCTTCAGCTAAAGGGTGGATAATTCGAACCGGACGACCATTTCCTGAAAGAAATACATAAAGATTTTTGATTACGGCTTGAACCGCCACGATCGATGGTCCAATATTTTTTTGATACTCTACTAATCGTTTCTGCCCTTTATCCGTTACTTGGTAAAAAAGCTTTCGATTGGTTGGAAGTAGAGATAATAAACCTTCTTTCTCCATTTCTTTTGCTATTTTACACAAATAGTCGTAGCTATGAGGTTTTGACGGAAATTCGCTTACTAATTTTTTATAAAGTTCTCTTGGATAATGAGCCTGTTCACGTGTTTCCATTAGCCAAAAAAGGGTTAAAAATTCTTTGTGACTTAGACCGAATGATTTGATTGAAACTTCTTTAGCCACCATAATCCTCCCCTTTTTCTAGTTTCTTCAATTATACACATCTTTAGAAGTTTAGAAAAAGGCACATGATTTTCCGTATTTTAATGTTTTTTTGTTATAGGATATGGCTTTGGTAAAGGGTTTTTAATTATTTTTAATGTATTCTATCGAGGTGTACTCTAGTCGAAGGAAAGCTATATGGATTTGGGTGTCTTTATTTGTTCTTGATTTTAATTCTAATCCTAATCCTTCTATTTCAAAGACAAAGTTCCTATTCATTTTGACTATGATAAAATGATAGTGTATTTTGAATGAAGTTAAATAGGATGGTGTAGATCCTTCATGACGACATCAATCATTTCACTCGTGATTGCAGCTGTTTTTATTGGTGCATTAACGCGCTCCACTTTTGGATTTGGAGAAGCCGTTGTCAGTATGCCTTTATTAGCATTATTACCCATCCAATTGCATACAGCAGTTTCATTAATTGGATTGGCAGGATTAACAGTCGCGGCACTTTCAGTATCGACTAGTTGGCGCTCCATAGATGGTCCTATTCTCATTCGTATAGCTTGTGCAACCCTGATCGGTATTCCCGCAGGTCTCGTGATCATTCATTTTGCTCCAGTTATCGTTATTACGACTCTCCTTGGACTTTTCCTTTTCATTTATGGGACTTATTCATTGACCAAGCCATTCATAATGAGTACTTCTAAACAAAAGGTATTAGATCGACCTAACTGGTCGTTAGTTTTTGGTTTTCTTGCTGGAATGCTTGGCAGTGCATATAATTTCAATGGTGTACCCATCGTTGTTTATGGAACGTTACGTCGTTGGGATCCTCCGCGATTCAGAGGAATGTTACAAGTGCATTTCCTGTTTTCTGGTATTTTAGTCGTATCGGGACAAGCGTTTAGTGGATTATGGACGAAAGATCTACTTATTCTTTATGGATTTTCATTACCCGCCATCCTATTAGCGACTGTACTAGGGGGTTATTTGCATCGCCGAATTCCTAGTCGTAAATTTGAACGTTACGTCTTTGTTTTAATCGTATTATTAGGTGCTTTATTACTTGTTCATCATTCATGACTTTCTTTACATCTTTCTGAATGTGTTTATATTGGGTTGCGGCTGACTCGTCATTCTACTATTAAGATCTTTATGCTTATCACCGAGTAATTTTAGAAGGACAAATTTTAACAACATAAAAATGAAGACTTTATTTATCCAAAAATGAAAAGAAGATCATGCCAATTCTAAAGAGTTGGCATGATCTTCTTATATATAGGCTTTGTTAAACGATCATATTGGTTTGTCTATATTCTGCAACACAACTCTTTTTCCACGAACGAACGGTCGAGTCTCCTCGTGATAAATCACGAACCCGCTGAAAAAGTTCATTTTGAACGTACATGCGAGTATAGGATCGATTTCGTTCCAGGCAGACGCGTTCCCTTGGGGCTTTCAGCTCGTGCTGTTCCCGCAGAAGTCGCTGCCTTCCACTCCCATTCAGTAACGGTATAAAAAGATGGACTGATCCAACTTCGCTTCAAAGATGAAGACAAATGTCTCTAAGTCTAAAATAAGTGTCTTAGAAGCATATTGGTGTGCCCCTTTTTCATTTGCAAAATTTCAATCTTTAAAAATTGGACTTTTTATGTACACGCGTGGTTTTTCATATCGAGTAGGAGTGACTAACTCCTACTCGATATTTATAAAATAGACGAACCATTTGATCTAGATTAAGTTCAAAATCGAATAACTTCTTTTTAACCTTTTTATTTGACTTCAAAATTTTCAACTTCAGCCTGAATAATCAAAATAGATTACAGATTCAATACTCGTTCGGTTTTTTCAAGAAGAAAGTCTCTTCATTTTTATTATTCCAACTAATTATAACCATTACCGGTTCTTCTCTTTTCTTTTTTGAATTCACACATAAATGACAGGTGTAGAGAATTCTCAAGGTTTTACTGTTATAGTTTTTCTCTTTTCTGATTATTTCACCATTTTGAATATCAACTTTTAGTTTGTTAAAATTTATTTCTCCTTTAATATAAGAGAAATTGAAATGGCCAACTTTACCATTATTATTCAATTTCACTAAGTATTCACCTTTCCAATGAGTACTTTTCCCGGATAGTAACATAGAGTCATTGCTGCATCCTGCTAAAAAAAGACTAAAAAGGATAATACAGATTATTAATTTTTTCAATATAGTCGCTCCTATATAAAATCCATTCTTGTTCCATTTTTTCTTGATTGAAATGCTCTAACTATCGATATGTATTCTTGTTGTGGACATAGGTTAAATTTCATTTCCTTAAATATACAACATTTAAAAAATATAAAAAATTGTTTTTTTTGGAACACTTTGCTTTTTTGCGCTGAAATAATTTAATATTTTATTTTTCTTAATTAAAGAGAGATTAGCTATTGAGGCATATAAGCTAATGATTACCATTTGTTAAGATTGGTATCTGATTAATTAGCATGAGGGTCAGCTAGCCGGAGAAATTCACTCCAGTAGAAATTCCATGTGTGCTGTTAAATGGTAATAATGTACCGAAAATGAGAACGATCTATTCGATGCATTTAATGATTATCAAAATAAGGATTGAGATCAATCTTCCTCATTATTTCGATTTTTTTTTAGTTGGTAAACCAGTGAATAAGTTAGTAAAAAACAAATAAAGACAACTGCTCCTGAAAGTAAAGATGCCTTCAAAGGCGCATTTGCTGAAAGCATGGTACACAGGCTAAAAATGGCACCGATCACCAATGATAGAAAAATCTTTTGATAAAAAGGTGGCTGTTTTTTCTTCTTTGACTTCGATTCATAGTGGTCCACTGCAGCTCTTAAATTCAAAAAGCCAAGAATGATGGCAGAACCCATGAATACTAACCATATCGGATTCTCTGTTACATGTGTAAAGCCGTTATTAATCCCATTCACGATTAAAATACCGATTATACATATCGTTTGAAAAATAAAAGCGATTCGAATATTCTTTAGATTTTGAAAGATTAGCCGCTCATCCTTCATTTTTTTCACTCATTTTCACTCTCCTTATCAATCCAAAATAAGTCATTTAATGTTTGATTAACCGCATAACAAATTTCTAAGCAAAGATTTAACGAAGGATTATACTTCCCTTTTTCAATTAAGCTAATCGTTTGACGAGTGACCCCGATTTTTTCTGCTAATTCTTGCTGAGTTAAATTCAATTGAACACGAGCTATTTTCACTTTGTTAAACATGTTTTTATCTCCTCTTCCAATAAATGTAACATATAATACGCAAAATTCAATATATATATTCCATTTTTAGATAAATAATCATAACTTCCTTATGGATTATTATTTAGATATATACATATATTCTATCGAGGTTTTTATGAAAATCGTTATAACTGATTATTTCGTTTTTATTTTCCACTGAAGGAACTTTCATTAAATGAGCATGAAATTTGTGATTAATGACGAATGACAAAAATCAATATTTGTCATTCGTTTCACAATGTGCTATTCTAACTCTATTAAATTTTTTGGAGGTAATGGGATGAAAACAAGAAAAATAGGTGAAAATGGACCTTCCGTTTCCATGCTTGGCCTTGGATGCATGGGTATGTCTGATTTATATGGAAAAACAGATCGCAAAGAAAGTATTGCCACCATTCATGCTGCGATGGAAGCAGGAATCACTTTACTTGATACCGGAGATTTCTACGGTTCTGGTCACAACGAATTATTGATAAACGAAGCATTACAAGGTAAAAACAGAGACGATGCATTTATTGCTGTTAAATTTGGCGCTATGCGCTCTCCTGATGGCGGGTGGATTGGATTTGATGGTCGGCCACAATCCGTCAAGAATTTCTTAACCTATTCGATGAAAAGACTAGGGGTTGATTACATTGACCTTTATCAGCCTGCACGCGTAGACCCTAATGTACCGATAGAAGAGACAGTTGGAGCTATTTCTGATATGGTCAAAGCCGGATATGTAAGGCATATTGGTCTCTCAGAAGCCGGAGAATCTACTATCCGTCGAGCGGACGCGATCCATCCAATTAGCTGGTTGCAAATTGAATACTCGTTGTTTAGCAGAGGGATTGAATCAAATCTTCTTCAAGTTGTACGAGAACTTGGAATTTCTGTTTCTGCCTATGGGGTTCTATCTCGAGGATTATTAAGTGGAGAATGGTCAAAAAAACGATTGGAAAACAAACCGGATTTTCGTAGTTACGTTCCTCGTTTTACAGGAGAAAACTTAGATACAAATCTTGCGCTTGTTGAAGAACTACGAAAAATTGCGGATGAAAAAGAAACAAATGTCGCTCAGATCGCAATCGCATGGGCTCTTGCTCAAGGAGAAGATATTATCCCATTAGTAGGTGCTCGACGTCTGTCTCACTTATCAGATGCAATCCAATCAACTAACATCACGCTAACTGCAGAGGACTTATCAAAAATCGAGTCAGCCGTGCCGTCTCAATCAGTTGCAGGGGATCGTTATGGTGAACATGAAATGAAAATGCTAGATAGTGAAAAATAATGGCAGATTCACCGTTAACAAAAGAACAAATATTAGATGCCACTGAACAAGTCCTTCGACGGTTTGGAACGGATAAAGCTTCAGTTGTCGATGTAGCAAGAGCCCTTAATGTCAGCCATGGAACCGTTTATCGTCATTTTTCTAGCAAAGCGGTATTAAGGGAAGCAGTAGCAAAACGATGGCTTCTTCAAGTTTCAGGCCCATTGATACCGATTGTTTCAAATACTGATCTATCATTAAACAATTTAAGACTTTGGTTTGATACCTTGTTTAAAATAAAACGAAAAAAAGTATTTGAAGATCCAGAAATGTTTGAAATGTATACAGCCCTCACAGAAGAATCAGTGGACGCAATTAATCATCACATTCATGAATTAGTCGGACAGCTAACAACAATTGTTGAAACCGGTATGGTTAACAAAGAATTTAAGATGGGAAATGCTCAAAAAATCGCTTCGGCTATCTTTTTTGCAACCGCCCGTTTTCATCATCCTGTTCTCGCTAGTGAATGGTCCTCTCCAACCATCAATGAAGAATTTGATGCGGTATGGGATTTGATTCTCTCTGGTTTAATTGCTGATTAATCATTTGTCAAACAAACAAGGCCCCTCATTCAGAAAATTGGATGAGGGCTTTGTTTTATGAAGCAAAGAGAGCAATAATGATTCCCATAAGTGTAAGGGAAACAATATGGTAACCTGAGCTAATGAAGTATAAAGTAAAATGTCTACTCTCAAAAACGGTTGGAGATAATTCTCGCATGGAAGCAATCCCTAGTCCGGCTAAAAACCAACGAGTGCTCCTTTTCCAATTGTAATATCATTAAATAGATGGATGAATAAAGAAAGCGTGAAAGCTGTTACAATGGATGCAAGAATGGTCAGTGCATAGCCGAGATTCGCACTACCAGAACTAATTTCCTCCCTTGTTTTCCCGACCGCTTTCATCCAACTATTTGCAAACAAAACAGGTGAATACCATAAAGCACCTAATACTGAATTGACTACTGCTGATAAAATTATAGCGATCATACTTATTTCAGAAACGTTCATTTCCTCATTTCCTCCTGATAATAATAATAATAATGATGAATTCCTTTCTATTATAACACGAACAAATGTTCCTTATAGACAAAAAGGGCATTTTTTCGAAAAAAATAGGCAATGTTATTGGTTATTGTTAATAGGAAGCATGAACGACGAGACGCCTACGGAACGCATCTGCATGGAACGCAAATCACTTCTTCTATGAGAAAAATAAGAGTAATGATGTTCCAAGAGGACTTTTTCAGCGGCCACATGGTTATTCACGAAGAGGCTCGACCGTTTTTCCACGGAAAGTGAGTTGTTTTGCTGAATCTAGAAATTCAACATGATCATTTAACAAAGCCAAAAAAAAGAAAAGTTTAAATAAACTTTTCTCGCAACACATTTAGATTTATACGCCTCTTTTGTTCCCCCAGATCAAAGTGTGCAACTGAGGCAGGACTCGAACATGGTTCAAATCAGGATCACCAATTGACTTTTCAATTAGCCATTCATACTTCCCTAATAAATCTTCTACAAGTCTTGGTGTATCTCCAGTCGTTGTATCACTGTTCCCTACTTGCAGATAAAGTGGAACTTGAGGGTAAAAAGCTGCAATTTTCTTCGCATATTCAAAGTCTTGATCGTCAAAAATAACCACTTTCAAACTCAGATGATCGAGTCGATCATGATCGCATAACTTTTTAATGATATCAGTGAGTACATCGAAGTTTGTTTTCATGAATGAACTTGGTGGCTTAGGTGAAATCGTCAGATCATGGATCTTTAAAAACCAATCTTGCCATTTACTCCCTTGTGTTTCTAAAGCAACATCGATTTTTTTTTCGTTTAGCAATGTTACTAATTCATCGAGGTTTTTTAATAAAGCAGGATTTCCACCTGAAACGGTGACATGAGAGAACTTGTTTCCCCCAAGAGCTTTTAATTGTAACCAAATATCTTCCGCTGTCATTTGGACAATTTGGTCTTTTGCTGAACCATCCCAGGTAAAAGAAGAATCACACCATGAACACGAATAATCACACCCAGCGGTGCGGACAAACATCGTCTTTTGCCCGATCACCATGCCTTCTCCTTGAATCGTCGGACCGAATATTTCAAGAACAGGAATTTTGCTCATTCTTCCATCCACTCCCGTCTTGCTTCAGCAAAGCTAGTGGGTGTTTCAAATAAGCGAACAAACTCAACACGTGCTCCTTTATATCGATCTTGATTTTCTTCTTTACTAAGTGATTCTTTCATTTTTTCATAAATCCAAACGACCATATTTTCAGCTGTCGTATTCATGGCAGGAAGCGTTTCATTTAAATAACGATGATCTAAATGGATCTCAATATCATTCTTCCAAATTTCTTTAATATCTCCAAAATCCATCATTAATCCAATTTCATCCACATAGCCACTAATACCAAAAACTACCGTATAAGTATGACCATGAAGATTCTTACATTTCCCTTCATAACAGTGTAAGTGGTGAGCAGCATCAAACGTAAATTCTTTACTGACAAGTACTCGCTTTGAATGATATTTTAATTGACTTGGTTGAATATCTTGATCAATTTTCTGCAGTTTATCAACTATTTTAAAGCCATACATCTTATTTCATATCCTTTTCATTAAGGTAAGTATCCAATCCATTTTTTCGTAATAAACATGCTGGGCATTCTCCGCATCCGTCCGCAATGATCCCGTTGTAACATGTGAGCGTTCTGTCACGAACAAATTCAAATGCATTTAATTGATCCGCCAATTTCCAGGTTTCAGCTTTGTCGAGCCACATCAATGGCGTATGAATAACAAAGTCGTGGTCCATTGAAAGATTAAGTGTGACATTCATCGATTTGACAAAAATATCTCGGCAATCCGGGTAACCACTAAAGTCTGTTTCACAAACACCGGTAATAATATGCTTCGCGCCAATTTGTTTGGCAAGAACCCCTGCAAATGACAAGAATAATAAGTTGCGACCTTCTACAAATGTAGAAGGTAATTCTCCCTCTTCTTGATTAATGTCAATATCATCTCTCGTTAGCGCATTTGGAGCTAATTGATTAAGTAGGGACATATCAAGTAACGTATGTTTGACTCCTAATTCATCAGCGATTTCTTTTGCCACTTCAATTTCTAATTTGTGTCTTTGATTATAATTAAAGGTAACGACCTCAACTTCTTTAAATTGCTCCAATGCCCAAAACAAACACGTTGTGCTGTCTTGACCGCCGCTAAATACGACTAATGCTTTTTCATCTTTCAACATTCCTGACCGACTCCTTTATTTCGCACTCAACGAATTTTATACAATAAAAAAAACCATTTCCTAAGGAGATGGTTAAATAAACGTCCTTAGTTTTTTATAGAGGGTATTCTAGAACCTCTCCCGCTTTCTTTAAACGGAGTTTTATTTGGTTAGGTATTGTTTTCTTCGATCTCGACTTCGCTTATTCAACGACAAATAGATCGAGTCGAAATCAATTATATCAGTCTTTTATCGATAGGAAAACTATTTAACTTAAGATTATATAAAACATCGGTTCGTAGAAGGTATTCTTCGTGATTTTTCTATACAAACAAGCAACCATGTTTGTCAGCAAGTTTAATAAGAAAATGAATTCTTCTATAATAATACATTGTTACATTGCAAGTGCACTCAATTTTAAAAAAAGGAATGTATTTGGATATAATTCTGTATGAGACAATTGTTTATTTCATCATTATAAGTATATCTTTACGTCTCATATCATCAAAATCTAGCACACATTGATCATCAATGAGGGAAAATTTCGTCACGAAAAATCAATACGCTGAAAGGTGTAGAGATGATGACTTATTTTTCCTGAACACGAGAAAAATAGATTGGTGGTGCATGAAAACTTTGTTAATCTAGAATGATAAAAGAAAGGACGAGTAAACATAAGTCTGATATTAAATGGGGAGTGAATTTGCCGAATGGAATACATCGTGGACCACAAATGGATCGTCTTGCTCCTATCAGAAGCAATCTATGTTGTTTCTTCAATCCTTTTCCTCGTTTTTAACTACTGGTTTCATTTCAAAAAAACGAGTCAATTATTCTTTGTTCTATTCATTCTTGGAGATATTTGGATTGGCACACTTGGATTATTTGATTATTCGAATTCAAAACATTTTTCTTTCTTTCAACTTGTGGTACTTCTTATTGTTCTCTATGCTTTCATTTTTGGTAAAAAAGAAATGCAAGCATTTGATCAAAAAATGCATAGATGGGTTGCGAAGTGGAAAAAGACCTAATGCATCGCATAACTTTTTTATCGAACAAAAGCCGCAAAAAAATATCTGCGGCTTTTCTGAGTTTATTTATCTAAATGCTGGGTAACCGTATCGATGAGTTCAAATGGATCACCCATCATAACAACATAAACAACGTTTTTTTCTTGCCAAGTCAAACGATTCGCTTCAATGCTATTTATCGCACTCGTGTCAAATGCTCCCGCTCCCACTTCATGAGGGATCGGTAGTACTTGTTTTTCTAGTTTATTAACAATCGTTTTGGCCGTTTTTAACCCCGCTATGTTTCCTTGTTCGTCGTTTCGATTACGAACAACAAACGACCATCTGCCCTCATGCCATGAAGTAAATGCACTACCCGCACCAGCATCTTTATATCCAGCAATGCCAAATCCTAAATCGATCTTTGGTGAGGCAGTTTGTAGTCTTTGATAGTTTATGGTTGATTTTGCTTCTTTTTCGGATGGATATTGAGCTGCTGCTACCTTTGCGATTTTTTTCACATCACCTTTACTTATTCGATTGATATCATTAACCGGAATCGAATCCACGCTCTCATAAAATGTTACTTCATACGAATCATCTTTGGATTTTGTTACCGCTGTCAGATGATGATTTTTTTCCAACGGGAACTTAGTCGGAAGTTTAATCGAAAGATTGGTTTTTATTTGTTGTTTGACTGATTGGAGAACGTCAGATTGAGTGGCAGTCTTTTCATTTGACTCTTCAGATTCTGGAGCCTTTTCATCTGACTGTGAATCATTAGATTTTTCAGATTCATTCATCTCAGAATTTTTGGGCTGATTCGTTTCCTCTCGGCTATCTTGCTGGCTATTTGAGTCGATCTTCTCAGTGGTTTGATTGCTACAAGCGCTTAACCATAATAACGATGTAAGTGTCATGATAAAGATGTGCTTCCGTTTCATTTTATTATCTCCTTTCTTCCGTATGGTGAGGTTTAATCAACTAACGAAGTCCCATCTCCCTAACATAAAAAATCCTCCAGGGAGGATAATGTTGTTCGCCACGTCATGCTCGTTTTAATATGACGGAAGATTGAATCCTGTTTCTTTAGGTTATCAGAATTAACAGAAAAAACAAACAATGTTTATTCTTAAGAATTTTCAATTCATAATTACTGAAAATTGGATATATGCTATATTTCCCGATGTTTTTGGTCGATACACCTATTCGATGTCAATTTTATTTAGTGCTTTCCTTTACAATCTTTCATTGATTTCATAGGCTGCTCGTATCCCGGATTCAACCGCTCCTTCGATCCATCCATGCGCAGTGGAAGTGTGCTCACCGGCAAAATGCAGGTTTTCTTCTGGTGTTGAAATATATGGACCAATATCGGTTTCTTGCTGAGGTTTAAACATCGTAAATGCCCCACCTGAATACCGGTATTTAGACCAACTATGTGCCGTACCTGTCAAAAAATAACGATAAACTTGCTTTCCATGAACTGTAGCTAAATTTTTTAATACTTTTCGAATGATACTATTTTCATTTTGACTGGCCCAAATTAATGCATCATCCTCCCACGTATAGCTCCCTAGTAGGACACCGGGACTGGAAGTCCCAATTCCTGAACTTGGATAATAAGTAAAACGAATTGGTAAATCAGTAATCATTTGTCCTCCTTTTAACCCCTCGTCTTCCCAGAACCTTTTACTGAATTGTATTCCTACTTTGGTGGAAGGAACATAATGAAGTTCCCTAATGGCTCTCCATTTCTCTTCAGAAATAGAATGATGTGGTTCTATATCGACAAACTGTAGAATGGAAAATGGAATCGTTATAATCGCTAAGTCAGCAGTCATTTTGAATGTCTTTAACGTCTTTGATTGAATCGTATGAACGGTCACTTGATCGTTATCTTGTACAATTTTCGTTACTTCCTGAGTATAATAAATGCGTTCTGTTAACTGGGGGATGAATGCTTTTGGTAAATGATCATTGCCACCTGTCAATTCGCTGAAATGAATAGTAGGGCTAGTGAGAATGATTAGATCTCTTACTATTTCTAAAAATGAAAGTTCAGGAAAGCCTTCCGTAGATAACAAAACTTTAATCATTTCAATCGCACCTGATGAAAGTGATCTGCCAAAAGGATTGTATCTTAAAAATAAATCCATTGAATATTGGTTATAAGATTTGATCACAATTTTCCAATTATTTAAAGGATCTTTTTCAATGAAATCCAGGATTGGCTTAATGGCATAATTTAATAATTGTAAAGCAGTTTTTCCTTTTTCGTGATGTGCAACTGGATATCGTAAAATATCAGGATTTTGTTCATAATTTGATAGCCGTGTTTTAATGTTATTTACAAACATAAGATCGGATGGGGTACTATTAATAAACGAATTTGTTTGTAGCTTGAATTTTTTAATATATGCTAACGTTAAATGATGAATATTAGGGATCCTCATTGCACCAGCATCCAAATAAAAACCATCCGTAAACGGTGACCGAATGGTATATACACGTCCTCCTACCCGGTCGGAAGCTTCAATAAGGTGGACATCATGCCCTGCTTCTTTTAAAAGAGATGAGGAAACTAGACCAGCCATACCGGCACCAATTACAATAACCTTTTTACGACGCTTCGTTTTTTTTAACCCATTTTGAACGATTACTAGCATTTCTTCAGATGAAAGTTTTGGAAATCGATCCATTCGTATGACTTAGCCCCTTTCACACGTTCTTATCTCTTATACATAACAATTTGTTAAATTATACCTTCTATCATTTCTATTCACTTGTACGTCACATATCACTGTTAAATCAAATTATCCCGTTGTTCTTTCAAAAAAAGAGGTCATGCACATGTCTTATTCTTCAACGAAAAAAGCATTCGGAAAATCTTCCGAATGCTTTTTTCGTTGAAGAATAAGAAAAGATCATTTTTTTTTGCGATATTCCGTTATTTTAATATACCTGTTCCCATAATTTCAACGTTTACTTTTGTGCGAATAGGTATTGTTCGGATATTCTTTATTCCAATCGATATGTTTCCATGCTTCATTGTGATAAGCTTTTACTTCACTTCCAATGCCAAGAATATCACTATTGGCTTTTTGGATTTCAACAATTATTTGATCCATTTTCCGAGACAATATTTTGGACAATTTCCCATTTAATTGCTTGATTGTTTGTGGGTTACCTAAGTCATCTTTTGGATATTCAATAGCTGTGACTTTCAGATCCATTGTAAGATTAGCAGATATCTTCTTTCCACTCGAAACATTCACCTTCATTTTTGGTTTATTGTGAGTGACTTGAATCGTAATATATTGATCGACTTCGTTCTTTTTCTTTCGAATTTACTTTAACGGAAAATTGAGCTGATTTTTTCAATTTGTCTTGAGCAAGTAATAATAAGCTTGATTCATCTGCATTTAAATAATGACCAGTGAATTTTTGATCATGAAAGAGTACGGTTCCTTTCACCAATAAAAGCGCTTCCATCATCGATCTTTGATTTTCTAATGTATGGGATCATAAAATCATGACCATCATCAAACATATCTGTACAAAGAGATTGAAGACTTACTACAGGTATGATCGTTCTTGACTCTGCACTTTCAACTAATTTCATCATCTCTTCCCCGATTAATACTCCACCAGCTTCTTTCATTTTTAAGATATTCTGTCCTTGTCCCTCTACCACAATTACTTTTGCCCCGATCGAACTGCGAGGATCGCGATAAAATATATCAAAAATCGGATAAAGCTCCTTCTCCTTCACCAATTTTTCACCAAGTACGAAAACCCTTGCTTTATTCCCAGCAAAGTCACCAGAAAGTTTTCGATCCATAAGTAATCGAGTATCCCGAAGTGTATTTCCTTCTGCTTGTACAATTATATTTTCTGCTGTTAAACTTTCGGCTCCGATCAGCGCACGAATAATCGCTGTTGATAATATTTTATTATGATCTGTAAGATCAAAACTAGAGGTTGTGATCACTCTTGCACTTTTTAAAAGTTGTTGATCCCAGCACCCCGATAAAAGAAGCGAACTGACTATTAGGAAAAATAGGAGTCGTTTATTCATTGGGGGTCATACCTTTCTTTTTAAATAAAATGGAAAAAAACAACATAAACGTAGGGAAGATAAAAATGAACAGATAGCTTGACCAAGAAACGTATAAGCTGAACGTATTGATCCTTTGTTCGGATTGAAAGAAATACGTACAAATAAAAATAATCAGCGATATGACTAATATACTTTTTGAATGGTTATCTTTACGGATTAAATGACTTACTCCTTTACTTGCAAGATACAAATAAGAAATATAGGAAGTACTCATCGGTATAAGCCAAAGCGAAAGAAATAGTAAATCAATTCGTTCGATAATGTCGAATGATTGAGCCTTTAACATATATAGAATGGGTTCAGGAATAATGTCAATTTCTTCTGTACTAAAATACATTAAACAGGAAATTACAACTAATAAATAAAGGCTCGTACACGTGATTAAAGCAAAAAGAGAAACTTTCCTAATTTTTTTATGATCTCCTTTAATGAATGGATAGATCACCAAAATGATTTCAAACCCTAACATTGAAACGATTGATGAATGAGCACCTTGTACCAATTCCATGAAATTGGCTTCACCAATAGGAAATAAAAATTTCATATGATAGTGCCCAAAAGAGGAAGAAATAAAAACGATTAATATAATGAAAAAAACAGTGACAATCGTATAAAACCTCGAAATAATTTTAATGTTTTCTTTTCCAAGATAATAACCCGTAAAAATCATGATTAAAAAAAGAAGCCAAGCAGGCGTAATCGGTAAAATCCATTGACGAATGACACTGATACTGAGAAGAATGGTTAAAAGCGCCACGAAAAAAAAATAAACAGTGTATGCAGCATTGATCAATTGCCCCATATACTTTCCAAAAATAAAAATGGAGTAATCGAATAATTTCATATTCGGAAACCTTTTACCAAGAGCAAGTAAAATGAACATAAATAGTTGAACAACCACCCCGGCTATTAAAAGGGATATCCATGAATCTTGTTGTGCCTTTTTATGCACTTGATATACAAGTGATAACATCCCAACGCCAATTTGGGACTGCAAAAGTATAAAATAGAGTTGAAAGGGTTGAATCGATTTATTTTCCGTCATCTTTTTTCCATCCTCTTGAATTACTTTGCTGTGTCATTTTTTTTGGTCGAGGGCCGGTAGGTCGATTTTTAATTAGCCAAATGGGCATCCGAATAAACGTTTCGGTAATTTCTTTCCATTTAAATGGAGCAAATGGCGCAAAATATGGAGCACCAAATGATTCTAGCTTACATAAATGAATGAAGATAATCATGAACATAAACATAATTCCAACAAATCCAAACAAAGAGGCACTAATCATGAGTGGAAAGCCTAACAATCGAACGGACGTACCCATATCGCTGATTGGTACTACGAAAGATGCAATAGCCGTTGATGCTACAATGATGATCATTGTATTTGAAACAATATGAGCTTGTACAACGGCTGTTCCGATAACTAATCCTCCAACAACCCCAATGGTTTGAGAAATTGGACTCGGTAACCGGATCGAGGCTTCTCGAAGTAATTCCAAAGTAAGCTGCATAACCACAGCCTCTAGGATCGGTGGTATGGGGACATATTCTAACGAACCTTTAATCGTAAAAACTAAATCAATCGGAATGACTTCGTAATGAAAAGAGACAATCGAAATATATAAAGCGGGTAAACCAATTGCAACAAAAAAACTGATAAGACGAATCATTCGATAAAATGATCCTAATATCCAACGGCTGTTGTAGTCATCAGGAGATTGGAAAAAAGAAAAAAAAGTAGTCGGTAATACTAATGCAGTTGGACTTCCGTTGCAGAGCAACGCTACCCTTCCTGACATTAAATTTGATGCCACACGATCCGTCCTTTCAGAAGTAAGAATTTGCGGAAACATTGAGTTAGGATCATCTTCAATGTATTCCTCAAGTTGACTTGCAGAATCAAGATAATCGACGTTGATATATGAAATTCTTCTTTCTACTTCTTTTATAAGTTCATCATTAGCGATGTTTTTTAAATAAATAATCGCCACCTTCACAATTGATTCCGATCCTGATATTAAGGTACTCAACAATCAAATTCGGATTATTTAGCCTTCTTCTTAATATGTTTCACATTCGTGATTAATATCCTCCACAAATCCTTCGTGAGAACCTCTGACTACTTTTTCATTCAGCGGTTCCTCGATTGTCCTCTTTTCAAAAATGGTTGTACTGAAAAGATAGGAGGTTTGATCGATTTCACAAATCATGATTGTAAAACCATTTATTAACTAGTCCCGATAGCAACTCTTCAAGATTCGATGTTGTTTTTATGTTCTTTCACTAATACCGTTTGTGAGATATCTCCGTTCTTTCATTGTTAATAATGGTTTGATTATAAATTCTTCAATTGTTTTACTATTCGTTATTGTATTGATAAAATACAACACGCATTTTTGTTGATTAAAAAATAGGTGCCTTTTAGAAAGATCGTTTGAAGGAGCAACAGTTGTTTCGATAAAAAGAATTTTTTCTTCAAAAGTCATTTGACCACTGGCTGAGGGTTGTAAAGGCTTCGCAGAAGGTTCGTCTACATTTCTCTTGGAATCTGAATGCGGTTTTTTTCTAAACAATGATACCCCTCCTTCTTCATGATGGCCACTTTCTTTTCTATTGATCCGTCCTACTCCATCTACTCCCATCATAAGAAGAAATAGAAGTTTCTATATATAGTAAAGACCAAAAATCTAAATTTTATTCAATTAATATTTCCTGCATGATAGGACACGCGATTTTTGTTACAAAACCTCCTTTATTATCACGAACAACATTCGTTCTTATTTCGTTATTCTGAAAATTTCTATTCAATTGAATTCGAATCATTCAACTTATTTCGTTGAATCTCTTACTTCCTTATGCTATGTTTGTTGAAAATTCTAAGGAGGGAAAGAATGCAAAAGGCTTATATAAACGCGACTTTTTTTACAATGAATCCAAACAATCAAGTCATTAAAAATGGCATGATGATCGTTGATCATGATTTCATTGTTCAAATATGTGAGCATTCACAGGAGTTACTACTAAATGTAGATGAAGTAATCGATCTGAGAGGAAAATGGGTTTTGCCTGGTTTAGTCAACACACACTCCCATGTTGTCATGACTTTATTACGCGGGATTGGTGACGATATGTTATTAAAACCTTGGCTGGAAAATAAAATTTGGCCACTCGAATCACAGTTTACAACTGAAATCGCTTCAGTGAGCTCCCAATTAGGTATCCTAGAAATGTTGAAGTCAGGCACAACGACGTTTTCTGATATGTTTAATCCGATTGGAATGGATCCTGACGAAGTCATACACAACATCGCTGAAAGTGGGGTTCGTAGCGTTTTTTCATATAGCATTTTCAGTCTTGGTACAAAAGAAGATCAACGTGGAAATTTGATAGAAGCAGAAAAATTTGCAAAGAAATATAAATCGTATGCAAATGGACGGCTCACTACAATGATCGCGCCACACAGTCCTTATGCTTGCACGCCAGAGGCATTAAGCGAAAGTGCACGAATTGCTAAAGAAAATCAATTAATGGCTCACATCCACGTATCCGAAACAGAAAATGAAATTAAAGATATCGAAACACGATATGGTGTACGTCCAGTTGAGCATGTTCGACGCTCTGGTTTATTTGATCAACCAACGGTTATGGCTCATGGGGTTATTCTTAATGATGATGAACGAAGTTTGATGAAAGAATATGATGTTCGTGTCGCTCATAATCCCATCAGTAATTTAAAACTTGGATCGGGAGTTGCAGATATCATAAGTCTCCTTGACATGGGAATTAAAGTGGGTATCGCTACGGATAGTGTTGCTTCAAATAATAACTTTGACATGTTTCAAGAAATGAGAACCGCTGCTCTTCTTCAAAAAGGATTGAACAAAGATGCAACGAAATTAACTGCCGCTGAAATGCTATCACTTGGCACACGTTTAGGTGCACAAGCCATTGGTATGCCACATATCGGATCATTAGAAATCGGTAAAAAAGCAGATTTTATTACAATTGATCCTTATGACAAAGCACACCTTCAACCACTAAGTGAAGCATTTTCGCATTTACTTTATGCTACTAGTGGGAACGACGTATGCGATGTGTTCATTGATGGCGAACAAATTGTTAAAGATGGTAGATGTCTAACGATCGATGAAGAGAAAGTGATTTCAGAGACGAATCGCTTGCAAGGAACATTAAAAAAATAAGGCGATTCATTTTGTTTACGAATGAAGTCTAATCAAAGCAAAAGACCCAGCCTAGTTTACTCTGGGTCTTTTGCTTTGATATTTTCAAATGAATTAGGAATGTTTATTTGTATATTTCTTCAGCTGTTTCATGGGTAATTTCCTTTGATAAGTCTTCATCATTTGCATACGAAAAGACGACCACTGTTCTATTAGAGTCTTTGAGCAAAGGTGTCACTCGATGCAATGTCGTGTTTGCTTTCATTAAGTAACATGTTCCTTCTGGAATAAAGGCTGAACGGATCGTATGGGTTTGTAGAATATTTGCGATGCAACTTTTGCTATCCGTTTTATCCCATGTTGTATGCGGGATGTACTCGACCATTCCACCGTTGCCTTGTTCGGGTGCATCAATCATCCAAATGAGTGCAAAAGAATAGTCATCCCAATGCCATCCATGCGTATCACCACTTGTTTGTTGACTATTAATGATAAATTCTTCAGGTTGAAATGGGATTCTATATACTTGTTGATCACCATTCATTTTTGATAAGAAATTCAGAATGTTCTCGGATGAGAAAAACGTTGGAATCATTTCGCCACGCTCGTTAATCGAATTTCGATTTACACTAAAATAAGAACGTGGAGAATTCCCCGTAGCTTTTATTTGTAAATCCCTTCTTTTCTTCTCTTTACTTAGAAGAATTCTAGCTTCTTTAAATAATTCCACCTTCAAATTTTTAGGAAGAAAATCCTCAAAAGAAACAATCCCCTCTTTTTCAAACTCCCTTTTCTTCCGATCAATATATTCATTTGAAAATGTATGAAAATGATTCTCAACATCTTGATCAAACTCTTGTTGTTTCATTATATCCTCCAGGAAATACAATATGATAATCTCTCTTTAAGCATCATAGAACAAGAATCAAAAGAAATAAACCAATATTGGTTAATTCCACAATTCTGAATTTAGATTACCGTGTTGACCCTCCCACATCTAAAAGAGTGGGCTTTACCGTTCGGAAAATCTGTAAGATAATGCATAATAGAATGCATCGAAGATCGGAAGTGACAGAATATGCGAATCAATAAATATATAAGTCTTACAGGTTATTGTTCTAGACGTGCCACAGATCGCTTAATTAAGGAAAACCGAATAACGATCAATGGGGAAGTCTGTGGACCAGGAGATGAGGTTTCAGAGGGTGATGTTGTTCTCATCGACAATGAATCTATACCGAATAAAGTGGAAAAAGAAATTTATATCGTTTTGAATAAGCCTACGGGCATTACGTGTACAGCACAAAAAACGGTAGATGGAAATATTATTGATTTTGTCAATTATCCTGAGCGTATTTTCCCCGTTGGAAGGCTCGATAAAGCATCTGAAGGATTAATCTTGCTTACAAATGATGGAGATATTGTTAATAAAATGATGCGTTCTGAAAATCATCATGAAAAAGAGTATATTGTTACCGTTAACAAGCCGATCACTGAGCCATTTTTACTTCGGTTATCTAGTGGTGTTGAAATATTAAACACCATAACAAAACCCTGCAAAGTTACGCGAATCTCGGATTATTCCTATCGAATCATTCTTACTCAAGGACTGAATAAACAAATTAGAAGAATGAGCATTGCTTTAGGGTACAAAGTGGAGCGTTTAGAACGGGTCAGAATCATGAACATTCACTTAGGGGAATTACCTGTAGGGAAATGGCGAGAGTTAACGGAAGCTGAAATTAAAGAAATGAAAAAAAAGTTAGCATAAATGATCAAATCATCTTTCTTGTAGGGAAAAAGTTCATAAAATAATGGCCGTCGCGCAAAGATCTCAAGCGAAACGGCCAAGTCAGTGATTACCCTTATGTAGATGTCCATACAAAATTGATAATCTGACACATCATCTAGTAAATTAAATTTATTTTGATAAAACGTAATCAAGAATAGTTTTTCTTTTTGCATTCTTATTTGACTCCGATGGGTTATTCAATTGTTATGAGTGATTGGTTTGCATGCTCCTCAATAATCGCCTTGTTTACATTTTTTGAGATCTTCTTATCCACTTTAATGACGAATGTTCTTGGCGATGCATCATCTGTACAAACCCCATTATCATTTTTTAAAGAAAGAGTTAACTCTTTCTGTTCAGAGTTAACATTCATTTTTTCCAAATGAATGGGACAGCTACCTGATTCATAGAGCCCTAAAAAGTAAAGTGTTTTTTTCTTAAAATCGATTTTTGGTTTCGCTTTTTTTAATCGAAAGTAATCCCAATTTTTTTTATATTCCTCTTGGTTGACTGATTTTTTAATCGTATACGGTGCGTCATGAACCAGTTGAACAGAAGGAATCGTTTTATCACTTAATATGACTTCGGCATCGTTATGCTTATTGACAGAAAAAAAGAGAACACAAATAACGATGATAAAAACAATCAAACAAATACCTAATATTCCCCTTTTTTGCATTCTCTCATTCCTTTCATGGATGGTTTTATCATTTTGGCTCTGTTCACATTAAGAGAGAATCGGCTCCCTTTCAGTGGATAAACGGGTAAGCCTCCTCCTTTGAACGTTGCTGATAGGTCTTGACAGATTGCTTTCTCACTAGTGAGAGCTCCCCTTAGCAACAACAACAATTTTTAACAGAGCCCTTATTAAAAACAAATCACTCAGTTTGAGTCATACCATATAACAAATTTAACATAAAAATCCATTTTTCAAAAGTAAAGTTGAAATTATAAAAGGGGGTTGTCCTTAAAAGTCCTTTTACATGACTTTTGGGACAGCCCCCTAAAATTAAATAAGTGATCTATAGATTTATTAAAAAAACATTTTTTATTAAATGCGGAAAAATTTTTCAATGTAACTATCTCTATTGTACGTGTCTCCATTCTGTTGGTTGACCACTTTTTGGACAGTTCGGGAATATCGAACCTTCCTCTAATTCAACTTTCTCATCATCTTTGTCTGCATATGCTCCTGACTCTGTAACCAGTTCTCCTGATTTGTGCACATGGTCAGCATGACGCCAAGTCGTAGGTTCTCCACTAACTGGACATTTCGCAAATGTGTCACCTTCTTGAAAAGTTTGTGTCTTCCCTGCCGCACAAATGTACTTTCCTGTTTCCATTACCTTTTCATCCGTTTTATGTAATTCTTTATGTAAGCTCATTTCATCATCCTCCTTCAATCATATTGTAATAGTACTATTCCCTGTTAAGTATAAAATAATCATTCCTTTTAAATGTGTATCTTTATAAATAGCTTTGTTAAATAATCATGTCGATTTTTCTACATTCCAACAAAAATATCGATTTCCGCGTACGAACGGTGGAATCTCCTCGAAAAAAAGTTTTCTTGGATCATCAATGCGAGTACAGGCTGTGATTTCCTATCCAGGCAGACGCATTCCGCGGGCACGGTTTCAATCTCAACGTCACTGCGTTCCTGCGGTGTCACGACTCGCTCGTTATTCCACTAGTGAGAATTTGCGCTTCATATCTACACCATCCGCTAATATAGCCTAAAAAATAAAAAGATTTTTGTAGTCAGGTATTCACAAACAAGTTTTATATGATACCTGTTCTGACGGGTTCTCCTGGTTGATCTTCATCCAATGCTCTACGCCATGTCGTAGGTTGTCCACTCTTGGGACAATGAGAAAATGTTTCTCCATTCTTAAAATGTGCAAATTCACCCTCAGAACAAATATACTTTCCAGTTTCTATTACTTGATCATTCGTTTCATATAACTCTTTATTTAAGCCCATTTCCGAGTCTTTATGTAAAACCATATTAAGATCATCTCCCATTCATTTTCTTTTTGTACTTTACCCTTTATAAAATAAAATAATCTTCTTTTATATAGTCTCGGTTCTGTTTGTTTAAGTGGAAGAACATTCGTCATTATGTAGTAAGGAGACTATTCTTACCCAATGAAAACCGTCTCTTTTTTCCATAGGGCTTTGTTAAATGACAATGTTGATTTTTCAACATTAAGCAAAACAACTCGCTTTCCGCGGACGAACGATCTCGACTCGCTCGTTTTTCCGCAGGAGTCTCATTGTTTTTGCTTCCTATCAACAACATCCGCTAATATAACCTTCCATAAAAAAAGAGTGGGGATTCCCCACTCAATCATCCATTTTATTCTGTTTTTCCTTCCCAAGCTAACATTCCACCTGACATATTGGTAACGTCATAACCATGACTTTCTAAAAATCCTGTTGCTTGACCACTTCTTCCTCCTGAACGACACACCATAATGTAAGGCTGGTTTTTGTCCAATTCTTGCATACGAAATTCAATTAATCCTAAAGGCATATTGATCGCACCTGGAATCTTCCCTTGTGCTACCTCATCTGTTTCCCGTACATCAATAATATTTACTGTTTCTTTTTGATCAAGTTTTGTTTCAAGTTCTTTAGGCAAAATTGTTTTCATTTTTATTCTCCTTTTTATTTGTTCGAAGAGCCTAAACCCAAGTATTCATTCCGCCTCGAACGTTTGTAATTTGTTTAAATCCCATTTTTTTTAACGTACGACTTGCTTGACTACTTCTCATTCCACTTTGACAAATCACAATGACTTCTTTGTCTTTATTTAAAGTTCCTGCCTTTTTAGTAATCGTGTGTAACGGGATATTTTTAAATGCAGAAATATGATTCCCTTTATATTCAGCAGGTGTTCTAACATCAATAAACTGAGTATTTTTATCCTTTAACCTTGATTTTAATTGCGCGGTTGAAATGGATTGTACACCACTTGTTGGCATTAACCTTCTCGTAATAAAATAAACGATCACGGCTACGATCACGATATTAATCATTAACCCCACTTATTTCACTCCTTCACTTATTAAAGATGGTTTAATTATATACCCCTATAGGTATTTTTACAAGTGGAATAACTTGATTTAGGTTAGAAATATTCCCTGCAATCTTAATATACAAGTGTTAGGATGTCACACAATTGTTTTGCCTGACTATCCATTTACTTTTTCCCATGCCGCATATCCACCCGTAAGATTTAAAGGGCAATTAATCCCTTCCGCTATTAAGATGCTTGTTGCGATCGCTGACCGGACTCCAGACTGACAATGGACGATAATCGTTTTGTTTTTTGGTAAGTCTTTTGCTGTTTCACGGAGATGGCCTAATGATCGATGAGCCGCATGATCAATATGACCAGCATCCCATTCATCTTTTCTTCTTACGTCAACAATCAAATATCCTTCTTGATCAATGAATTTTACAGCTTCCTTAGCTGTAACTTGATCATAACTGTTTAAATTTTCCTTATGCAAGACTTTTGGATCCATGAAAGCAACGACCTTATCAAGTCCGATTGATTGAAGTGAATGGATCACTTGTTTAAGATTATTTTTTTCAACAATTAAAACAATTTCTTCATCATAGTTGATGATCCACCCTGCCCAATTTGTAAAGGACCGATTAAACGGAATATTGATCGAACCCGTTACAAAGTTTTTCTGAAAGTCTTCCGCCTCTCTTGTATCAATCACGACATTTTTGTGTGTATTTAATTGACTTAACACAGAAATTTCATTCAATTCTTTTTTTGGAGCAAGTGTGGGACCATTTTTATTTAATTTTTTCATTTCAGCAAAGTAGCTAGGCGGCTCCGTTTGACCATCTAAAAGTGTTCGAACAAATTCTTCTTTATCTGTTAGATTAAAAGCCCAATTGAACTTTTTTTCATATCCGAGTGTTGACACGGGAACAGCTCCTAGCGATTTCCCACAAGCACTCCCAGCACCGTGTGCCGGCCAAACTTGTAGATAGTCAGGCAAGTTCTTCATTTTTTTTAATGACTCATACATTTGTTCCGCCGATAATTTTGAATTTCCTTTTGATCCTGTAACTTTTTCAAGTAAATCCGGTCGTCCTACATCCCCTACAAACAGAAAGTCCCCTGTAAAGATTCCCATTGGTTCATCCGCACCACCACCAACGTCTGTAAGAAGAAATGAAATGCTCTCAGGTGTATGCCCAGGTGTATGAATCACTTCAAAGGAAACATTTCCAATTTTAAATACCGAACCACCTTTTAATAATTCGTGATCATATTGATTGGCGTATTCATATTTCCAATTTTGATCGCCTTCATCGGACAGATACAATTTCACTTTATGCTTAGCAGCGAACTCAACAGCACCAGACAAATAATCGGCGTGAATATGTGTTTCGGCAGCTGCCGATATCGTTAAGCCTTCTTTTTTTGCAATTTCGAAATAAGGCGTTAGATCACGAGCAGGATCAATTACAATGGCTTCTCCCGTTCTTTGACAACCTACTAAATAAGACATATGTGCTAATTCTTCATCAAATATAGATTTAAAAAACAATGTTCATTCTCCTCCTTTGATAAGATAATGATTTTTCGCTTCTTTTTATACCACATGGGGTATCTACACGATCTATAATACTACATCGTTTACCGGATGTGAAGGAAAGTAAACTGAATCAATTAAGATTAATACACTTATACACGGGAATGATAAGAAAGAAGAAGAAGAAGACGTGTAGGAGTGATAGGGATGTTTCATTATACGATTGAAGTAAATTTCTCCATCCATGAAACGATCACAAAACTTGAAGAAGAACTAAAGAAAGAAGAATTCGGAATCTTGTGGTCATTCAATGTGAAAGATAAGTTAACGGAAAAAGGAATCACCTTTGATCAAGATTTCGTCATATTAGAAGTGTGTAATCCGAAAGAAGCAAAAAAAGTTCTGGAACAAAATCCTTACGTCAGTTATTTTCTTCCTTGTAAAATTGTTGTATTCAAAGAGAAAAAACACACGAAAATTGGGATGCCAAGACCGACATTTTTAATCAATATGTTAGAAGATGCTTCAGAAGAGTTAATAAATACGGCAAAATTAATCGAGAAACGGTTAATCTTATGTATTGAAAACGTGACCGATCAGTAATGAGGGTACTGAAAGCGTCTGTCTGGAACGGAAATCCATGGTTTATAAGAGAAAATGCGATTATGGGACGAATTCGTTCCCATAGTCGCATAGATGTTCCTAGAAAACTTTTTCAGTGCCCTCGTGGTTTTCAAGCGGAGCTTCGACCGTTTGTCCGCGGAAAGCGAGTTGTTTTGCTGAATGTAAAAAGATCAACATGATCATTTAACTAAGCCTTTTTTCTTTTCACACTGATGGTTCCAACAATTCTTGGGCAATATATCGTCCTGGCTTTGTCCCACCCGGACAGGCAAACATTGCACTCCCGACATGTTTCGTATATTCATTTAATTTATCCTGTTCACTCATGACTTTTAACATTGGAATTAGTTGTTGATCCGGATTTTTTTGAAAGCTGATAAAAAACAATCCCGCGTTTAAATGGCCAGTCTCGTTTTCGATACCGTCCGTGAATGAATAAGCACGACGATGGATTTCTTGTTTCGTTTTTTTTGCTAATGCTACATGAGAAGTAGGCGGAAGGTTTATCGTTTGAACTTTATCATGCTCTTTTGCCCTGCCGTAAGGAGCACCTGTCTCTTTTTTCCTACCAAAAGTATCTTCTTGATCTTTTAAAGAAGAACGATCCCAAACATCTAGAAACATCTTAATTTTTCGAACGGCTAAGTAGGTTCCATTCTTCATCCATTTCGGTTCAGAGCTGTCTGCCCAAATAATTTTGTGGTGCCCTTCTCCATCTTCTGTACTTCGATTCGCTGTACCATCTTTAAAACCGAACAAATTCCGACCTGTTTGCCCTTTAGGAGCGTTCATAAATCCTGATTGCATCCATTTTACTTCGACAACACCTAATGAATCTTTTATCAGATTTCGAATCGCATGAAATGCAACTTGCTGATGATTTGCACAAACTTGAATGCAAAGATCTCCTCCAGAAAGGTCTTTATTTAAATCATCACGTGGCATTTTCGGAATTCTTTTAAATGGACAGGCATCTTATTTGCAATTCCAAACCGATCAACGCCATCTTTTTTAAAAAAGTTAGATCCTACACCATAGGTAATCGTCAATTTTGATGAATGCAACTCATTTACTTCCCCTGAATCATTGGGAGGTAGCCATGCGTTTGAATACGACGTTTTAAGTTCGCCACGTGAAAATTCATCGCTATGCTTCGTCCATTTTTTAAATAATTTAATTAGCTCTTTTTTGTCATTCGTGATTACATCAAAAGATGCAAAGTAACAATATGTCTGTTGAGGAGTGACGACACCAGCTTGATGGGAACCGTAAAAAGGAATCACTTCATTCAACGTATTCGCTTTCGATTCTTTATTTTGTGCATTCGATCCAATGAAAGAAAGAGCACCAAGTCCACTTGCACTTACTGCTACGCCCGCTCCTGCTAGTGCTGATATTTTCAACCATTCTCTTCGTGTCATTTTTGTTTTCGATTCACTCAAAGAATTCCCCTCCTATTGAAAGATTCCCGCTGTCTTAGCCATCTGTTCTGAAAGCAAGCTTAAATCTTGGCTAATTGAACGAACATCTCCTTTTGAAAGTTGATTGTATGGTAGGTAAGCATCATTTTGTTGAAATTTACTTAATGTCTTTTTCATTGACAGAAATTGATCATCGATTTTTTTTGCTAGTTCTTTATTTTTAGATGTTAATGCAGGAAGAATCGCGTGATACACCGCTTCTGATCCTTCAACATTCGCGGCTAAGTCTACTAAATCCATTTTTGAATAGCGTTCTTCTTCCCCTGTTACTTTTGAAATCGCTGCTTCGTTTAATAATTCCATTGACCCAGCAACAATTTGAGTTGGATCTAGTTTGACATTTTTGATCTCTTTTTGCAGTTCAAGAACATCTTTGTTTAATTGAGTCGCTACTTCACTTAACCCTTTGGTGCTTTTCGTTACCCAAAGTCCTTTTTCAATTTTATGAAATCCACTCCAACTTGCAGCATCTACATCGTTTTCTCGCGCGTCGATCGCTGGATCAAGCTCTCCAAAGCTTTCTGCAATTGGCTCAATTCTTTCATAATAGGTTCTCGCTTCAGGATAAACCTTCTTCGCTTGTTCAAGATTATTCGTTTTTACAGCTGCAGTAAATTTCTCAGTCGTTACGACGAGCTGATTTGTCTGTTCATTCACATAAGCTTTATAATCTTCGACCGCTTGAGATAATTCTTCTGATTTTTTTAATGAATTTTCTTTCGCTGCTTCTAATTGACCAATGGATTTAATCAAAGGCGATAAATTCTCTTCCACTTTATCCATATCCGGTTTTTCTTTTGATACTTCAATGGCAATTGGTTGCAAGTATTTTTCAATATCGGTATACAGTAATGGATAGGCGTCACGAACTTTATTTTCAAATGCAAGCCAATCTTCATTTAATTCATTCCCACTTTTAACAATCTCTTTCTCGTTCTCTTCTTTTACGGTGTTTTCAAAATGGATGGCTTTTTCTTTTAATTGTTTCGCTTCTTTTTGAATTGATTGACTCGATTCACTTTTCGAATGATTCGTTCCTTGTTTTTTCACTTCTTGATTCCCACATGCTGTTAATAACGCGATCACCATGATGATGATTAAACTTGTGTACTTCTTATTTAATTTTGACAATTCCTTCACTCCTAGATTTTATTCATTCGATTTTTTTTTCATAAAAAAGAAAAAGGCTAAACAGACGATCAATAGTTGTGGCAATACGCTATACCAAGAAGGAAACACGCCTACTAAATCAATAGATGGTAAAACATTGCTCATTCTAGAAGGGATTTCGCCTGCTAATTGCAGACTATGAATCCCAGAACCCATAAATTTAATACATAAATAAAGGACAATTGTGCTAGAGATTAAGAAAAAAGGTTTCAAAGGAATCTTAGAACCTAATTTTAATAGGATAAAGCCAACAATAAACAAAACAAACAACCCAATCCCTAAACCCAATAATAAGTTTGATAAGGTCATCTTATCTTGGAATCCAATGAGGAAAATGACACTCTCTAGACCTTCTCTTAATACAGCCAAAAATGCGATTACTCCAAATGAAAACAAACTTCCTTTTTTCAATGCACTTTCAGTTTGGCTTATGTATAAAAGTGTTCCATTTTTTAATGTTCGAATAACGATGTAACCAATAGCTGACATACAAAAGCATGAGACTTGCTATAACACCGCTTAACCCATTTAATATGAAATTGCTTTTCCCGAAACTAATGTTGCTTAGCACATATGTAACAACAAATCCGACCACGATACTAATTAGAGCACCTGCACTCGTACCTCCCCAAACCCATTTAGTTCCCTTCGAAGAATTGGTTTTTTTTGAAATTGTTAAGAGTGCACCAATAACAAGTAATGCTTCTAGTCCTTCACGTATAGGAATTAAAGCTGCATCCCATATCCCATAATGCATGAGTAGCGAGTGGTTCAAGATCATAAATCATCTGGTTAATGAGAACGATTGATTTTTCATATTCCTTTTCTTCTGCGTGTGCTTTAATAAGGACTAGTTGTTTTTCGGAATCGGTATATACTTTGTGGGATTGACTTACAACGTCTCCTTCAACTAATAACCAATTAGATTGAATCGATTTTATTTTTTGATTGATTACTTTCTCATTTTTTGATGAGAGTGCATCTCTTGCTTCACTTAACAATGACAAGTAATGAGTGATGCTCATTTTTTCTTTTGACTTATTTGACTTGGGAGACATTTTGCCTGAGTTGTAATCATTTAGTGACTTTTTAAAGGTATGAATCGATAAAATAAAACGATTTGTCATCTTCATTTAATCTGTCATGCGTTGCTGATGCAATAGATGATTCTAGCTGACTCGAAACCATATAGGAATCTTTCCGTATGATTGGTTTTAGTTGAAACCAATCACTTTTCAATTTTTCAAAAGCAGTTGACGTTTCTTGAGAATTGTTTTTCTCACTAGATTCTATGATTTGATCTGAAAGTTTAATAAGTTGTTTAATAGACGGAATACTATCTGCATAGGCAGTAGATCTCCAATTTGGTGAAAACATACAACTAAACAAAATAAGAAATGAGATGAATATCCGAGGATGCACTAAATCTTACTCCTTTCTCTAAATGATAATGAGAATTATTATCAATACAATTTATATTATGCTAATATAATCAATAAAATGTCAATATCTAATTGAGAATTAATTTCATTTGAATGCGAATGGCTCCATTTTTCACTTTTCAACATAAAAAAACCATCGCTCCAATTGGATCGGTGGTTGAAATAAGTTCCTATGATGAGGATAGGCTACCTTTTTAATGACTCATTCATTTAACTAGTCAAGAAGTCATCGTACTATCGAATTGATAGAAATAAAAATCATTTTTTCCATTATGTTTCACGGTGTACATGGCACGATCTGATTTTTTAATTAAATCACTAATTTCAATTCCATCTTGCGGGTAGAGACTAACGCCAATACTCGTTGAAATCGAGATGTTCCCTACTGGCGTTAGAATTGGGGTTTTTAGTTGTTGTTGGACACGTTCAACCATTTCGGTGATGGCAGCTTCACTATCGTAATCCAGGACAATGACAAGGAATTCATCTCCACCGATTCTGCAAAGAATATCATTACGTGTAATCGATGTTTTGAGAATAGAGGCGAATGACTTTAGTACATGATCTCCTATATTGTGATCATACACGTCATTAATTGTTTTAAAATTATCTAAATCAAAGAACAAGAAAGCAATCTTTTCATGTTTGTGTTTCCATTCATCAGCAAAATAAAGATCTAAATAATTGCGATTGTATACTTGCGTCATATTATCACGTAACGCCATATTTTCTAATTCAACTACATTTCCTAATAAAGAAGCCATCGACTTTAATAAATTTAATTCTTTCTCTGTAAAAGCAAAAGGTTTATGATCTAAACCGCAGATTGTCCCAATTTTCGTTCCATCACGAAGTTGAATCGGAACACCAACAAAAGAAGAACTCCCAATTTCATTTGTGATTTCCATCCCGCTTGTTAATGGGTTAGAGGATGTGTCAGGAATCAAAAGAAGCTCCTCTTCTGAGTTAATAACTAAACTACAGTAAGTTTGACAAAGAGGGAGAGTCCCCTCATTAATTAAGGTTTCATTTTTGTTTAACGCTTTCAAAATAAAATTCGTCGTTGAGTCATTAACAGCAACAAAGAAAGTATTTATGCCGATTATCTGGCTCAGAGTCAAAAGAATTTGATCTGATGACTTTTTTAAATCTTCAAAAAGGAAACGGTTGTTTTCTGACATCAAAATTCCCTCCATGAATGAATTGGTAACAATCTTCATTTTATTATGCTTTCTCTATCACGATTTTTAAAATAATAGCCTTAGAAAATTGATTTCACAATCATTATTAGTAGGATGAACGGCTTTTAATCCAACAAATGATCTTCAGATCTCTAAGTCAATGGACCAAATCATTCAACTAACCATACATGAAACATGAAAAACGAAAAAATTTCTCAACATTAAGGTTTACTTGAATGAAGACCGTTTACACCATTCCGTTCTTTCAGCTAATTTTCATCTGAATTTAGAACATCTAAAATGTACGTTTATTTTGAATTATTACATATTCGAGCAATTGTTACAATAATCGACTCTTTCTCTATTTTTATTCCATTTAAGATTGATGAAGTTCACCTTACATTTCCATAAAATGTCTTTTACGATGTCAAATAAATACTAAGGCTAATTCTAAATTTCTTTATCTCTAAACTGAAAAATATTTTTAAGTGATTTGATATTAAATCACATAGTATTCTGTCTGTCTAGAAGTGAGATAGTCTAATTTGTTATTTTTAAAATAGACCGATTCCTCTAAATAAAAGGTAACTTCTTGTTTCCACTCAGGAACGAATTGTTTGATGTTAAACTCCATTGCGTAACACGTATTTTCAGAAACACAAATGTCACCTTTTATTGGAATTCTTTTTTGATTATCATACAAGCCAATGATCGGCCCTGCTCCATGACAATGCACACCTAACGGATGTGAATACAGCATCATATTCATTCCTTCTCTCTGGCATTGATTTTTGATTCGATCAAAGATATCATTTCCTGTCCGATTTTTCTTAAAATGGAGTTGGATCACGTCCTCTACATAATTTGCTTTAGCTAAACCTTGCTTTAATCCTTCTGGTACATCGATTTCATCAGCATGTAGTACATACCCTAACAATTGCGTGTCGGTTGATAATCCTAAATATTGAATCCCAAAATCTAAATGAACAATGTCTCCTTCAGTAATCGTCGTTGCATGTAAACGGTCCACTTCTGCTCCTCTTCGCTGAACATCTACTGTCGGATAAAAAGATAAATCCGATTCCCATATTCAGTACTTTTTGTCGAATCCAATTGACCAGTTCAGAAGTCGTTGTTTGATTTGGGTAAATAACTTGCTTTGAAAGGCACTCAGAGGCAATCATTCTAGTCAGATCGGCAATCTTTGGATACATTTCTAATTCACCTATACTTCTTGTTTGTAACCATTCCATTGCCAAATATTCCGCGCTTACTAACTTTTCTGTATACTCTACTCCGAGATAAGCGGATAAGGTACGGTATAAAGAATGAGATAAACCATCACACACGGGGAAGATTTCTGAAGTATTTATACCAATGTTTTCGGGGTTTTTTTCACGAATTAATTCTCTTAAACAATCCCATTGAGACATCGTACGATCTGTCCAAAGTAATGTGTAAAATGGAGAAAATTGAGGATTCGAGTGGATAACATACCGTTCAAGTTCGCCATTTCCCTTTTTAAAAAAGACAAAAATAGTCAGTCTTCTTGAACTGTCAATACTTGAAGGGAAAAGGGTATAACTAATTGGATCTTCACGATATTCTTGTCCGATAATGATCCACATATCAAGGTTGTGTCGCTTCCAGACTTCTGGTAACACCGTTTCTAGTCTTTCTTTCAACCAATGATCTTTAATCTGATCTTGTTCGCTTAGTAATAAATTCATTGTAATGGTCTCCTTTTCAGTCACAAACGAAAAATTGTTTTTTTCTTTATTTCAACACATACTCATGAGAACCCTTTATTGCAAGACCTAGACCTAGCTGATAATTTTTAATTATACTTCCCCCCATTTACTTACTTGGTTTAATTTCAGATACAAAGGAAAAGTTGGCGAATATTCAATGTCCGACATGAATCATAAAATCTTTACAAGATCACGTTGTTCCACATCACCAGTCCGATTTTCTTTATAAATAACCCGATCAATAAAAAAGCAAATCGTTTATTTAGAAGAATCTTATGACATGGCAATTATTGACTGTGAAATACCCTTACTAGTAGCATATTTATTATGGACCTTAAAAGCCAAATTCAGCTTCGTAACCCCATTCTTACCTCCATGAATTCAGAACATTCGTTCCAAACTATCTAATTATGATATAATAGATAAATAAAAATTACTAAGTCGTATTTATAGGGTGATTCAATGAAGCTTCTACATTGGTCTTATATGAAGCGGAATCATATAAAAGCGCAGTTTGATTTATTTCCGCAATCGGTTGTCGTTTTTCGCCGAATTAAACAATATTTCTTTGTTTATAATGTGATTTGGAATGCAAATGACAGTGCGGTTCAAGGTCATGATCTAGAATTGATGGAATTTTTATTGAACGAGGAAATGGGAACGGACCGTGCTTATTTGAATAGAAGATCTTTAAAGATTGTTTAATCAAAAATAGACCAACGATTCATGAATCGTTGGTCTATTTTTATCTTTACTCTTCTTGCTCTTCTTTAGCTGCATAAGTCCAGCCATCTTCTTGATAAACCTTTTTATCTTTCATTAACTTACCTAAAGCTCGCTTAAAAGAGGCTTTGCTCATTGAAAAATGGCGATCGATTTCCCCTGGTAAACTTTTGTCACTGTAAGGCATTGATCCATTTCTATTGAGTAAATAATTGTAAACCACTTCTGCGTCACCACTCATTTTTTCTTGTTTTCGAGGGGCGATCGAGATATTTAAGCTACCATCTTCCTTCACATCAATTACTCTAGCTTTAATTAATGATCCTAAACGGGGTTCTTCTATTCGCTCACTTTCATGAAGAAAACAGCGATACCCTTCATCTGTCAACATATAACTACCGACTTTAACCGTTCGATAAATCGTGCCCTGCACATCTTGATTTCGCATGTTTTCTGTTGCTCTCAAAGCCATTTCTTGAATGACCGGTTCGGTAGCTAACTTCGCGAACATTCGCCCATGCTTATCGGTTGCAAGTGTCACGCACAGTCGATCTCCTTGTCTTGGCCAAACGGATGTGAATAATGGGAGATCATCTTTGCTTACAAGCACGTCTTTGCTTAAACCAATGTTAACAAAAACGCCCCATTCTTCCTTTACTTCTACAACTTCAGACCATACATATACACCTTGACGAATGGCCGGAATTTTCATGGTTGATGAAAGTCTTCCCTGTTTATCTTGGAACAAAAACACTTCAATATCATCATCTATATTAATTTTCCCCGTTATTTCTGAATGATGGAGCAGTACGTCTACTTCTTCATTCGTTAAAAAATAGCCAAACGGGACTTCGCGATCCACTCGCAAAATTTCAACTGTACCAGCTTCCAAGTAAGTAGTCATGCGTTCTTTCCTCCTCGAATCAAAGTTTGATTGTATCTTTATCATACCATTCCTTCTATTAAGTCTATACTTTTTTCAAAATTGTAACGATTCAGACTGACATCACGTCTAATAAAGTAAATGGTGAGGAGCGTGTCGGCATGAACTGGTTCTATTTATTCTTGATCATACTTCTTTTATCTGGTTGTTCGTTTTCCTCTCATTCTAATACCCAAACAGAGCAATTAAAAAAAAACAAGGAAAAACAGGTTCAGAACCTTAAATCGACCTATACTCATCCATCTACATCAAGAGCTCAAACTACAGAAAACGCAAATGAAACAAAGCAGAATCCTTTAAAAGCTGCAAATTATGCCCCTCTTCCCTCCACTCTAAAAACATTTCAAGGAGATGGCAACGAATATGCAAGTTTCACTGAAAAAAGTTATTCCATGCAAGGAGAATTTCTTCCTGCGATAAGGGATAACGGCGGAACTCGTTCTTTAATTGTTTACCATATCACGAAAGAGGAAATTGATCTTGTGTATGAACAACAAGAATTTTATGAAGAAACAATCCCAAACATCCATACACTTGTATTTAACCATTCTTCAGTCGTTTTATTAAAAGATCCCATAGCAATTGGAAGTAAGCAAGGTTCCTTTACTGTGAACGATATCATTCCTATAATCGAAACAGAAACTGGCACTTACAAACAAGTGATAAAGCTAGAATCCCTTGAACAGGATGGATCAAAAACGTATCATTATTGGGCAAAAGGAATTGGAATCATTAAAATGGATTATGTAAATGGAGATCAGTCCAATTCAGTATCCAGTACACTTAATAAAATAAATTAATCTAAAGAGAACTTGCCTATTATAGGCAAGTTCTCTTTAGAATCATCTCTACTTGAGTCATTTTCATTTTTTTAATCCTCAATCTTAAATGCGAACATTTCATTTGACTATGATTTAATCATTCGATTTTCGTTTTCGACGGACGCTTTTCAGGGGCTCTCGTCGAACGAACTTAAGCTAAAGCTTAATTGGATTTTGACGTATTCGCTATTCCCCTGGAGTAGCCGTCTTACCATCCAATCGAAATGAATGTATGGTTCCATTGAAAAATATGAACATTTATGAAATTGATTTCCTTTTAAAGACTATCATCATTGATCCATTCTTTCATTTTAATAGCCGTATCTTCCAACGTAGATGGAACTTGAGGAATGGCATAGCCCACATAAAGTGGACTTGTTACAAACCGAGGAATAATTTTGCAAATAGTTTTTTGATTCATTCGATAAAAAAATAAATTATAACTTGTACAAGGAAAATGAAAATGGTTTAAGAGAAACACTGTTGTCTTTTGAACGAGCTCAGCAAATATCGAAACATCTCCATCTTTTCTCATCGAAACGTTCCATTCATAGAAACCCATTCTTGGATCCGTTGACAAATTGAGTTCAACTTCACTTCTCTCTTCAATTTTAATCCCAATAAAGTCATTCGGTTTAACATTCGTATGATAATCGACATCTTTTAAACCGACAATTTGCATATGTGGATGCCTTAACGTACCACCTGATAAAGGGCCAAAGTTGCGAAATAATAGAACGGATTTGAACTGAGGATCACGAATGATCTCTTCCCATTTTTCGAGCGCGAATGCAAACAAATTTGTTGCATGTTTTAGCGAATATGTAGAAAGATCCCCATCACATTGGTCACTTTCAATTAATACCGTTTGTAACGTATCATTTAGAACAGGATATTTATTTGGCAACCAAATCATTGTTCCCCGCTCTTCATAAATATGGTTTAGCTGTGAACGATCGCAAAAAGGACAAATCGCTGAAGTATTCCGAATACTTTCTGGTTTATTTTTTGCAATGGCTGATTGAAAAATAAGTTTTTGATCCAACATTTGATCCTCTTTTTCTGTAAGATTTGTCTATTTTATGCGAATAGATAGCCTAGATAAGCAAATGAAATCCCACCTATATAGGTGACCAATAAATACGTAGTTAATACAGCAAATTCTCCTTTTTCAATTAAAAGGATTTTTTCTAATTTTAATGTTGAAAACGTCGTAAATGCGCCTAAAAAACCGGTCCCAAACAAAAGATAGTGATATGTATCCACGCGATCTCCCGCTAGAAATCCTAACATGAAAGATCCAACTATATTAACAAGAAGCGTTCCAAAAGGAAAAACAGAATCGACTTGTTTTTTTGTCCAATTCACGACTAAAAACCGACTAATCGCACCGAAAAAAGCACCTATACCCACCAAGAAAAAAGTCATTTAATCACGCTCCCTTTTTCTCGCTTACGATGAATATACCCGCCTAATCGATAGCCCATACCACTGAAAATGAGCCCTCCAAGCAGACTTGCAAACACATACGTGGCTGCAATAAAAAAATGGCTCGTCTTTAGCAAAGACATCGTTTCTACACTAAAGCTGGAAAAGGTGGTGAATGACCCAATAAATCCCGTGCTGATTGCTGTTGTAATAATCGGTTTATTGATTATTTTCGTTAATCGATTGGTGAAATAGGCTAATAGAAAACAACCTAGTAAATTAACGAATAATGTACTAATAGGAAACAACGAATTAGTCCATTCCTGCGTTAGTAAACTAATATCATAGCGGAGGATGGCGCCCACTGCCCCTGCGAGTCCGATCCAAAAATAAATCATTAAATCCCTCTTTCTAAAAAACACTCTTTTCGCTATCTATGTTGCTATTTAACATTTCGAGACCATCCGCTGGCTGGTCTCGGACGGGCAATCGAGAAAAATCGCTTGTATCGATCTACAAGCTCCCCTTTATCTCGATTTCTAGCACTAGTCTCACAACTTCCAGCCGGATACACGGATCATATACAGTATTCATTCTTTATAAATCGTCCATTTATTTTAGCTGATATTTTTATGAAAGTACAACAATCCCTTTCCTAAAAAGGCTTCAAGAGTTAAGGAATAACCATCTTTCATTCGTCCTTCATCTACTTATTCGTCATGATCCATTTTTAACCCTTCAACATGCCTTTTGGATAATGTCTTTTTTATTTTTCGATTCTGTTTTGATTCAAAAACAATATCTAAATCATAATTTTCCGGGTAAAGTTGTTCTGCATTAATTGACAATTCCATTCTCTTAGAGGCTATCATTTTCTTTTCTCCATGAATAAGAACTCGGTACTCATTTCGTTCATTTGGACCTTCATTAATCACACCTTTTTCATCGGTTGATTTGATCGTTATGACATCTCCTTTTTTAAAAACGGGATGTTGGTGATCCTTCATCTTTTTCTTCACGATCGGAGAAGATTTCATTTTTTTCGGAATGTGAATTTGTTGTTCTAGTGGCCAATTTTCAGATACATCTTGATAAGGAGATACATAATCTCTTTTTTCTGAATATGTTATTTCATGAGCTCTTTCAATGATAGCAGGATGCATGCCTAGCCTAATGGCAATTTGAAACGCCTGACTATCACCAGAATTTCCTAAAATAAGACGATATGTTGGTTTTAATGTTTCTAAATCAAACTCCATCGAACCATTTAGAAATCCAGGATGATTTTTAGCGAATGTCTTGATTTCACTATAATGTGTAGTCACAACGAGCATGCTTCCTTTTACATATAAACGTTCCAAAATGGATGTAGCTAATCCCATACCTTCTGCTGGATCCGTGCCTGAACCTAGCTCATCTAGAAGAATTAAAGTATTCTGATCTGCTTTTTGCAAAATGGATATGAGCGTTTGTATATGACTTGAAAACGTGCTTAAGCTTTCTTCTAAACTTTGCCCATCCCCCATATCCACAAAAATTTTCTCATAAATCCTTATTTCACTTCCCTTACCTACAGGTATAAGAATACCTGACTGTATCATTAGTGTTAATAATCCGATCGTTTTTAACACCAACGTTTTTCCTCCAGTATTTGGGCCGGTGATTAGTAAACCCTGAAGTGAATCGTCTAAGTTTACCGATAAAGGAACAACATTTTGACCTAATAAAGGATGTCTTGCTTGAAATAAATTAAATCCACCTTCCAATTTAACTTTTACACTTTTCCCATTTATTTCTCTTGCATATTTTGCTTTTGCAAATAAAAAGTCATATTCAACCATGATTTCAATGCAGAGTGAAAGCTGGGATTCATGTTCTTCTACAAGACCTGTTAAATAGAATAAAATTCTCTCGATCTCCATTTCTTCTTGAATACGATAATAACTAATTTGTTCTTGAATTTGCCCTACTTCTACGGGCTCAATATAAAGTGTAGATCCTGAAGCAGAGATATCAACGACACTTCCTGTTATTTTGGATTTATATTCTTTTTTTACGGAGATCATATAACGTCCATCCCGTTCGCTTATAATATTGTCCTGTAAATATAGCTGATATTTCTTAGATTTCAAGAATTGATTTAATCTCTCTTTAAGACGTTCCTCTTCAATCGCTTTTTTCTTCCTAATTCGGTCAAGTTCTTTTGAAGCACGATTGTCGATTCTTCCATGCCGAATACAGCGTTCGATTTCGTCCATTAATGTTGGGACTTCTTGTATGGAATATACATAGGAAGAGACAGTCGGCGCGAAAGATTCTTTATCTCTCATAAATGACTTCATTTTTGCTGCGGACTGTAAAAGTAAAGACAGTCTTGTCAATTGCTCTGGACGAAGAGCCAATCCTTTATTGATTAATGTTAAAATTCTCTCTGTTCCATTCATTTCATGAATGGGTACACTCGCACTTTTATTTAGAATTTGAATGGCCTCTTCTCCTTCTTTTAACCACGCTTGAATTTGTTTGTGATGAACAGATGGTACC
>CAVSKA010000012.1:0-16633 GCA_963728315.1 uncultured Caryophanales bacterium | reverse complement strand
TTTAAGCGTCGGCCTGTTAGGGAAATCGATTAAATCATTTTAACAGAGGCATAAAAAAGGAAAATCCACCCGAATCGCGATTAATCGAAAGATTGGGTGGATTTGATAAACGAAGTGTACTTTTTCAGTGGCCTCGACCTACAACTGTGTGCTTAATCTCAAAATTAATTAGTCTCTAAGTTTGTTTCATACACGAGCATAGTAGATTGATTATCATCTGGTATGGCGTACATCTTTACCCCGTGATCTGTATTTTCTAAATATACAGGGTTTCGTGTTACCACGTGTCCTTGTGGTGAAGTCATCGTAATTGGCAATTCGTGAACCATATCCATTGATTTCGAATCTAATAGAGCCAGTCCACCTAATTCGTATTTTCCAGTGGCAGCTCCTTGCTGAGGCAATTCTGTAATGCCGCTACATATCAGGTTTTCTTTTCCAGCAGTTTCACAATCCTGATAATCGATGAAATGGCTAGGATTATTGGATTTACTTAGGATTTTCCCTTTTTCGTTAAACGTATAAAATGTTCTTGAACCCCAGCTTACTGCCTTTAACGTATGTTGTTTTTCGTCATGGAAGATGCCGCCGATATGATCATTTGTGCGGAAAGCTTCTTTTGCATTCATTGTTTTTGGATTTATTTTATAAATGATGGACTTGCTGTTTGGACGATACTCAGCCACGGATAGCCAGATCGATTTACCATCATATGAAATGCCGCCGGGGTGATACATGTTGCCTTCGCCAAACTTTAGATCCTTCAAAAGTTTCCCTTCATGATTAAAAACAAATAGATGTCCAATTCCTTTCCCGGGGGAACGGTCAAAACCATCATGGGGCTGGTCGTATTTCACAGGATTTTCGGTAATTTCCACAGAAGACATGTAATACAAGTCTCCAATTTTGGTCATTCCTTGTGGATGGTATGTGTTAAATTGTAGGTCTACTTTTTCTTTCTCTTCCCAAACATTATTGCGAGTAAGTTGTTGGAATTTATCAGCCAATTGTATTTCACTGTTATTGGAATTTAGTTGATTGTGCTTGGCCATTGCTGGTGTGACAGTTCCAATTGTTAGTGCGACTGTAAGAGCAAAAAAAGCTTTTTTCATCATGTATTCTCCTTTGTGATCAATAATTTAAAAAAATTCATGGTATTCAAGTATTGAAAAATGGATGAATGACCTGTTACGAAATTTTGTTACCTAAAAATATAACCTTTCATGATGTAAAGTGAATATGTGGACATGATTTAACGAGGTCATTCAAGATCAGCGTTGTTATAAATGAAGTTCAACCAGTGAAAAAAATGAAGCGAATACGAAGTCTTCCCCAAATTGAGTTCTAGTCCCAACTTTGATGCCCCCTTATGAGATGTCCTATCAATCTTACTAACTGAATATGAACGACGTTTAAACGGAGTAGGGTAGATTTGTAAAGAATTGATGACGAAAAATGACAAACCCGGATAGGTAGGTACCAAGGGAGGTGAGTGTCGGGGAAGGTGCCAGTCACTCACCCAATAAAATAAGAAGAACACCATTCAGACAGTGCTTGCTCGAAAAAAGAAAAGGTGAATGATGACCATCACTTGTTCCCAAAATATCATTGTTCCTAAAGTGATCTCCCCACCAGAATTCGTTCTCAAAATAGGTTAGCCTAGATAAAGTAGATTCGTATAGGACAACCGGTTCTTATCGGGAATGTTGACATATTCCATAGGTTCCTATATGAATAAAATGACAAGAGTCCTAATGTTATATGGGGTTAAAGTGTAAGATTAAATAAATAAGGGTAAAATATGAAAAATATCATTTAGAAGAGGTGCAGTTGATGAATCACCAAAGTAAATTTATTGGGTATGTAGGAACTTATACGAAAGGTGAAAGCAAGGGGATCTACAAATTCACACTAGATACAGAGAAGGGTGAAATGAACCAAGTTGAAGTAGCAGCTACTTTAAGCAATCCCACATACATAGCAATCAGTCCTGATAATCAATATCTTTATTCAGTTATTAAGGAAGGAGAGAGCGGAGGGGTTGCAGCATACACCATGAACGGAAATCAAGAAGGCCTTCAATTGATCAATTGCCATGTTACAGAAGGATCACCTCCGTGCCATGTAAGTGTAAACAGCGATCAAACCTACCTTTTCTCAGCCAATTATCATAAAGGAACTGCTGAATGTTATGAAATCGATCACGAGAATGGGGGAATTAGCACCCTATTATCAACGGTTAAGCATACTGGTGCTGGACCAGACGAAAGACAGGAAAAAGCCCATACACATTTTTTTGGAATGACACCTGACGAAAAATATATCGTTGCAGTTGAATTGGGAACAGATCAGCTTATTACGTATCAGCTTAGAGATGGTGCTATTTCCTTAGTTAGTACGTTAAATGTTCGACCAGGTAGTGGCCCAAGGCATCTCGTTTTTCATCCGAATAAAAATCTCGCCTATTTGCTGACTGAATTCAGTTCAGAGGTTCTTACTTTAAAATATGATGTGGAGAATGGTAGCTTCCTAGAAGTTCAGAGCAGTGCGACGATTCCTGAAGAATTCACTGGAAATAATCAGGCGAGTGCGATTCATATTTCAAAAGATGGGCGATTTGTCTATGCTGGAAATCGAGGTCACAACACCATTGCTATTTTCAGTGTCGATGAAGATAATGGCCATCTTCGTTTTGTTACTCGTACTTCAACAGAAGGTGACTGGCCAAGAGATTTCGTTTTGGATCCGACTGAAAATTTTCTTATCGCATCTAATCAAGAATCTAGTAACCTTGTTCTATTCTCGAGAGATAAAAGTACGGGGCAGCTTTCCTTACTGCAAAAGGACATCAAAGTGCCGGATCCTGTTTGTGTGAAATTCTTAAATTGTTGAATTGTGTGAGTGCCTGTCACTCAAAAAACACCTCCATTTTTTAGCAAATGGAGGTGTTTTACTTTTTGTACTTATGAAACGGGATCATGAGTCGTACTCTAATTGTGTGAGTGCCTGTCACTCCTCATTTTCATTGTCACTGGCTGTTTTCGGACTGAAGCCTTCCGAACCGGACGGCAACAGTTCAAAAAAATGCCATGGTGAGCAATAATCGTCACCGGGTCCAAACAAATCGTTTGCGACTAAAAAGATTTCCCCATCAGAAGTCTTTCTGAATATCGATACGCCAGGGTAGCGACTTCCATCTTTTTCGAAGCCAAGATCGTGTTTAAAGCTAGTATGCTTCGTTGATACCATTTGAAATGGCCAATTTCGCTCTTTTGCAAATTTCGCTTGAACATCATACGAATCGGGTGACGCGAGAACAAAAGGCGCTTTATGAGCGAGATACTTATAAACGCCGCTAAATCCGTCCGCCCACATTGTGCAATACGCACAAGATTTTCCCATGTTTTGAATGACCATTAGTTCTTCTTTATCTTGAAATAAGGAAAGAAGGGAAACGGGAGTTCCGTCTATTCCTATAAACTCATAGTTTTTCACTTGTCTTTGCGGCTCTGCTTTCTTTAATTCCTTCAACCGCTGTTTCTTTTCTGCGATTTCCTTTTCAAGTTGCTCCATTTCGGTTGAAAAATTCATTATGGATCAACACCTACTTTGTTTCGATTTGCAAAGCGAATTACATTTCAATATGTATCATTTTCCCAGTTTCTAAATAACTTTTTAAATTGCTCAAAATGAATGGCCAGCCATTGTTAAAGCCTCTAAAGGTATTTGTATCATGTACATAATCCGCTTCTAATAAGTTCTCATGAGTTAATGTCAACTTCACGACATCTGAGCCCATCTTTTGTAATTGAAACGTTACGACTGTTGGTTCTTTACGATTCGTTTCATCGGAAACATTTTCCCACGTATAGGTCATTTGATGATTCTTTTCATAACTTAGTATTTCACCGAAATCCGTTACCTCACCCCTAGAATATTCAACACGAGCTCCGACCTGCCAATCAGATTGAATCGCAGTCCCGAAAAAATATTGCTCCGTGTGTTCACTTTTTGTCAACGCATCCCATACCTGTTCAGGTGTTGCTGATATGTATGTTACATATTGGAAAGTTGGTGTATACATAAAAATCCTCCTTAAATGATCCTTCTAATAGGGAAGTTCTCTTTCGAAAGCAAAAATCCTTCATTCCATAACAAATTATCTTGAATTCGTGTGAATAACTGCTTTCGTTGGAAATCCTAATTCGGAGGGAATTAAAAAATCGATTTTTTGAAAAAAGGTCAGTCTCTATTCCAATTTCAACGCTTATATTTGTAGTGTATAATGCACAGTAAGTAAAGGAGTGAAAAGATAATGAAATGGTTCGTGACGATCCTGATAGTAGGTCTCATTGGTTATGGAGTTTATTATTTTGGAACCAATATAGCGGCAGATAAAGTGGCAGATTCAGTTTCCACCAAACTTGAAAATAGTGGTCAAATAAATGATGTGAAGTCATATATAGAGAGTGATCCAGAACTAACAAAGATGGCAAAAGAAGCAGCATCTGCTGATGAAAGCACCTTGCCATTCACTACTAAAGGGGAAGCTACTCGCATTCTGATCAAAAAAGTCGGGATCACCAAACTCCGTGATCTTCAATCCGATGTTCAAAATGGAACTGCTTCTAAAGAAGAAGTATTAAAGGTTCTTAATAAGGATTTAACGGATAAAGAGATGTTGGCATTGAAAGTCCTTGCATATAAAGAAATCTATAAGAAATAATCGATCGTCGAGGCTGGAACAAAAGTATTTTAAGTAAAGAAAAATCCGGATGATACAGCAAAATTCTAAGTGGAATTTTCGTGTTCGTTCGGATTTTTTTACTTTATTATTTTCTTAGTTGAATCAATTTCAGAAATAATCATCCTTGCAATGGAACCGAACATTGATATCGATTGGAGTGTAAGGCAGCGACTCCAGCGGGAACAGCGCGAGCTGAAAGCCCCGCAGAGAAAGGATCACAGTCTAAGAGCGCAACATCCTGTTGCAACGACTGCGCTAAAACTTCCTGTTTGTCGGAGGAGATTGAAGCCGTGCCCGCGGAACGCGTCTGCCTGGAACGGAAATCCACGGCTTATAACTCGAATTGAAGTATCCAAAAGGACTTTTTCAGTGTGCACTTGATTTTTCACGAGGAGGCTCGACCGTGCGTCCACGGAAAGAGAGTTGTTTTGATGAATGTTGAAAAATCAACAGGATCATTTAACAAAGCCTTTGGAAAAATATCCAAGAAGGGAGCTGGCAGTATTTTAAGATTTTTCCAATCAATCAAAAAAACAAATTGATCAGCCGCAAGACTGATCAATTTGTTTTCATGAGAATGCATTACGAATGAATCGTTTGATCTTATAAAAACGATAACGAACATTGAATGGATTCAATAGAATTAATAAACCTTATCTCCGTTAAAGATCGAATTCTTAACAATGACATAATCTACAGTGCGGATTGCTTCTAATGTGTTCCCTCCGGCATATGAAATAGCGGATTGAAGGTCTTGCTCCATCTCGATCAATGTATCGATTAATAAACCTTTGTGCTCAACAAACATCTTTTTGCCTTCAACATTTTTCTTTTCACCTTTTTGAAACTCTGATGCTGAACCGAAGTATTCTTTATGTAGCTTTCCATCTCTCTCAAATGTTTCTCCCGGGGATTCTTCATGTCCAGCAAATAATGAACCAATCATGACCATAGATGCACCAAATCGAATCGACTTAGCAATATCCCCATGAGTACGAATTCCTCCATCGGCAATAATCGGCTTGGTTGCTGCCTTGGCGCACCAACGTAGTGCCGCTAATTGCCAACCACCCGTTCCGAATCCAGTTTTAATTTTCGTGATACAAACTTTCCCTGGTCCGATTCCTACTTTTGTCGCATCTGCACCAGCGTGTTCTAGTTCTCTCACCGCTTCTGGTGTCCCGACATTTCCTGCAATCACAAAGCTATTAGGTAAGTGACTCTTGATATGCTTAATCATTTGGATCACCGCATTGGAATGACCATGCGCGATATCAATCGTGATGAATTCAGGAGAAAGCTGTTCAGCTGATAATTGCTTGATAAATTGATATTCTTCCTCTTTGACACCAACACTAATCGATGCGATTAATCCTCTTGAGTGCATCTCTTGAATAAACGATCGACGTCTTTCTGGTTCAAAACGATGCATCACATAGAAGTAACCATTCTCCGCCAAAAATATGGCAATTGTTTCGTCTATAATGGTCTGCATATTTGCAGGAACAACCGGTAACTTAAATGTATGTCCACCTAATGTGACAGTAGTATCACAATCAGATCGACTGTTCACGACGCATTTGGCTGGAATTAATTGAATATCTTCGTAATCAAATACATTTTCCATGTCATTCACTCCTAAAAACGAATATTTAAAATATTTTATGTAAAAATCGTTCGTATATTGTTAATTTACCTTAATTTTAGTAGTATGTCAAAAACTTTCAAATTTATGAGTCTATTTTGATTGAGGTATCATACATCCAAACAGAAATAACGATTTTATTCATCATGCTAGGTACCAATGAATCATCCTTAAAATCATCTTTAACTACCAAGTCAATTTAGAGATGATTAATGTAGAATTTTACATAACTGAAAAGGGCAGTGTTAACATCGACGAGAACATTTCGTTCTTTTCCTGAAATTCAAACATACTTTAGGTTGAAAATGGTGAAGAAATGTATTTTGAAATGGAGGAGAATCATGAAGTTTATTGATAAAGTGACCAAAGCCAACCCAATTTACAAGATACTTGCTAATATTCATAAAGAAAAGAAAGAGACCCTTGTCATGGGAGCTGCCTTTCATAAACAGAATGATAAATCAGTCGAGACAAGAGGAAAGAACAAGAACAATCGAACAACAGATGTTGAAAAGTATTTCCGTCCGTCATGTCGTCCGGTTCTCAATGACCGTATAAACGATTTTTCGTTTTTTCAACCCTATGATGAGAAAGCATATTATGAAATCACTCTTCCAAATGTACTTATGGATACCCCAGAAAATACAATCATCCATTATTTTAGTGTGATACGAGAAGCCGCCAATCTCACTCCAAAGCAAATGGGGGGATGCGGAACTGTAGGGAATGCAAAATTACCTTTTCCGATCGCGTACAATTTTTTTACAAAGGTTTATCAGAAAAAGGTCAACTATAAGGAGTATCTAAATTCATTTAAAGGGATTGGCCACACGAATTTAATTAAATTAAATAAACTTCCTGTTCAAAACGGTACTGAAACCATTCCTTACTTTATTGAGCTCGAAACGATTGAAGGATCCTCAAAGGATCTTACGTACTTTGCCTATTATTATGGATATGTCTATCTTCATAAAGAAAAAAATGGTTATAAAATAGAAAATTTGATTTTATTCGGGGAAGATTTTCTATGCGCGGCCTATCACCTTTGGCAGCATGATGCAGAAGCTGTTGTAGATATTGAGTATGGAAATTGGTGCAAACTAGTCAAAAAAAGATGGCCAACTAAGCAAGAAGGGTTCGTAAAGAAAATAGACTTTGTTGGAAATGACGGAAATGACTATCGCTTTGTCTTTTTTCAACTAACGAATGATACGGATATTTTAACCGCTCAATATAAAAAGAGTCATAAAGGGACCTGGGAAGGGATTAAAATCGATTCGGAAAAATGCTTAAAGGATGTCAAATAAGAACATTGCATAGGTCCTGGTGTCCAGAGTGATTGTTTATGTTTTGAAAATAGGGGCTAAAGACTATAACAAGTGTTTATATTCGTCGGACAAAATTCTACAAATAGACCTTCCATTTTATGCTAAAATATATTTAGATAGATGAACAAAAATCGATTTTGAGTTATTCTTAACAAACACTGTTCCAGGTTAACCAAAATGCAATTGGTTTCCTAAAAAGTATAAAAAATGTATAATAAAAGTATCTTTAAAGGAATGATACGGAGGTTGGCTATGAGTCAAGAATTGAAATTGCTTGGGGAAATTGTATTAGAGAAAAAGCTGGAGATTGCAAGAAACGTTCATGATGACCGTCTTGTCGGGTTGAGTGAGGATCAGCAATATCAATTGAAGCAAGTAGAAGAACAGATCATTAATATTCGTGCTCATTTTGTTCAGATACTAGCAGAAGGATTAAGAGATCATGAAGATCAAGTTACTTCTGTAGCCAATGTAGTTCAATGGGGAAATATTAATGGAGCCAGTTTTAACGAGCGAGGTGTGCCGCTTGATGAAGCGTTAAAAGATACCTCTTACTACCGCAAACACATATGGAGTGTGTTGAAAGAGGAGATTCAAACGCGCGGAATGTCTGTAGAGACTGTATTTGAAGTGGGGAGCGTTTTTGATCCATTATTAGATTTAGCAGCCCATTCATTTAGTATGGCTTATGTGCAGTCTTACAATGAAACACTAAATCAGTCCAAACAGGCTTTTCTTGAATTGTCTGCGCCAGTTGTTTCTATTACGAAGGGACTTGCTGTCTTGCCTTTGATCGGCAGCATTGATTCTGAAAGAGCGAGCATGTTGATGGAAAAAACGTTAGAAAAAGCGAGTCAACTAGGACTATCTCGTCTTATTTTGGATTTATCTGGTGTTTTAACGATCGATACGATGGTAGCCGATCAACTTTTTAAAGTGATTGACGCTTTAAAATTAATCGGTGTTGATTCTATTCTGACGGGTCTGCATCCGGAAATTGCTCAAACGATGGTTAACCTTAGATTACATATCAATCATTTGAATTTTAAAGGGAATCTCATGCAGGCGCTTTCGGAGTTACATAAAGAAGGGGCTATTTAGTTATTCAATGAACACCACTTTTTCGAGAGTGTTCTCAAGGGAATGGTGTTTTTAACACGATGTCATGAAGGGTTATGGAGAATAGCCTTAATTCTAATTGTTTTTTTGACCTGCGCTAGAACGATTGTTTCCACTATAAAATTCATGTGAAAAATCGAGACACATTCAGATTGATTAAAGGCGAAATTCCGTTCGATTTCGAACGGAATTTCGCCTTTTCTTATGTTAGCGGATAATGTTGATAGGAAGCAAAAACGAGTGAGACATGACCCCGAAGGAGCTTTTGAGGAGCAAGCTCACGGACCACCCGCGGAAAGCGTCTGCCTGGAACGGAAATCCACCACTTATAAGATGGAAATGCGAGCACTGATAATCCAATAGGACTTTTTCAGTGTCATCAGGACATTCTACGGTAGTTTTAGGTTGAACCTGCAAGTGATCAAGTAGAAAATCTTTCTACATGTTCGAAGATGAGGAAAGGATAAGGTGTGAATCCTTTCTTACCTGCTAAAGAAATTGGTATAATAGGTGAGTCATTAAAATTAGGGTATTAATATAATAAATAAAGTATTCGTCAAATGAATTTAAGAACTGCAAAATGCAACAGAAACCAAAGGAGATCCTTATGAAACATCTATATGAAGACGACAGCATGGCTTTGCACACCGATCTATATCAAATTAATATGGTTCAAACCTATTGGGAGGACGGCGTTCATAATCGTCGAGCGGTCTTTGAATTGTTCTTTCGTACGATCCCATTTGGAAATGGATACGCCATTTTTGCAGGAATTGAACGTGTCTTAGATTATTTAAAAGGATTTCATTTTTCAGAAAGTGATATTCAATATTTGAAAGAAGAATTTCACTATTCGGATGAGTTTTTGGCTTATTTAAAAGAGTTAAAGTTTACTGGAACGGTTCGCTCAATGGTTGAAGGAGAACTCGTTTTCGGGAACGAACCAATTTTACGAATCGAAGCTTCTTTAGCAGAAGCACAGCTTATAGAGACAGCTTTATTAAATATGATAAATTATCAAACGCTGATCGCGACAAAGGCTTCCCGATTGAAACAGTTGGTCGGAGAAGAACTCATGATGGAATTTGGGACGAGACGTGCACACGAAATGGATGCAGCTATTTGGGGAACAAGAGCGGCTTTTATCGGAGGATTTGGAGCCACAAGTAATGTTCGAGCAGGGAAATTATTTGGCATACCGGTAGCGGGAACCCATGCCCATTCATTGATTCAAGCATACAGAGATGAATATCGAGCCTTTTGTAAGTATGCAGAAACCCATAAAAACTGTGTCTTCTTAGTTGATACGTATGATACCTTGCGATCGGGAGTTCCGAATGCGATTCGTGTGGCAAAAGAATATGGTGAGTTGATCAACTTCCAAGGTGTTCGTTTAGATAGCGGAGATTTATCTTATCTTTCGAAGGAAACAAGAAAGATGCTCGATCAAGCTGGTTTCCCAAATGCGAAAATTTTTGCTTCAAATGATTTAGACGAACAAACCATTCTCCATTTGAAATCTCAAGGTGCAAAAATTGATGCCTGGGGAATTGGGACAAAAGTGATCACAGCCTATGATCAGCCAGCACTTGGTGCGGTTTATAAACTTGTTTCAATTGAAAACAAGGATGGAGTCATGGAAGATACCATGAAGATTTCAGCGAATGCGGAGAAGGTCACCACTCCAGGAATAAAACGCCTCTATCGGATTATTAATACGATAAATGGAAAATCCGAAGGGGATTACATTGCTCTTGAAGAGGAACATCCTCAAGAAGAAGAACGCTTGAAGATGTTTCATCCGGTTCATACATTCATAAGTAAATTCGTGACTGATTTTGAAGCGAAAGATTTGCATCAAGAAGTCATCGTAAATGGTGAAGTGGTCTACGAATGTCCACCATTAATTGAATCCCAACAATACGCGAAAGAGAACTTAGATTTATTATGGGATGAGTATAAACGATTGTTAAATCCAGAGTCTTACCCTGTTGATTTGAGTGAAAAGTGCTGGGAAAATAAGATGAAAAATATTCTTGAAATTAAAGAGACAGTTTCGAAACAAGTCGAAGCATACAAAATGAAATCGCAGTAACATAAGATGGAGGCTGATTGATGTGGGAACGTTACAAAATCGTGTAATTGAAGAGTTGCAAGTGAAACCGGAAATCGATGCGAAACAAGAAATCCGTCGTAGTATTGATTTTTTAAAAGAATATGCAAAAAAGCATTCTTTCATTAAAGGTTTTGTACTCGGGATTTCGGGCGGTCAAGACTCTACTTTAACGGGGAAATTGATTCAGCTGGCTGTCGATGAACTAAATGTAGAAAAAGGCTCGAATTCGTATACGTTCTTTGCGGTGCGTTTGCCATACGGTGTTCAAGCTGATGAGCAGGATTGCCAGGATGCAATAAACTTCATTCAACCGAGTAAAGTTTTTACAGTCAATATCGAACCAGCTGTGAAAGCAAGTATGGCTTCACTAATAGAAGCGGGTGTTCAGCTTTCAGATTTTGCTAAAGGAAATGAAAAAGCGCGCGAACGGATGAAGGTTCAGTACAGTATTGCTGCTGCCAACCAAGCGGTTGTAGTCGGAACCGATCATTCTGCGGAAGCGTTAACCGGATTTTATACTAAATTTGGAGATGGCGGAGCAGATATCGTTCCAATTTTTCGTTTGAATAAAAGACAGGGTAAAGAGCTATTAAAAGAACTAGGATGCCCGAAACATTTGTATTTGAAAAAACCGACTGCAGATTTAGAAGAAGATCGCCCACAACTTCCCGATGAAGAAGCGTTAGGGGTCACATACGATGAAATTGATGACTATTTGGAAGGGAAATCCGTTTCCAAAGCAGCTCAAGAAACGATTGAAAATCACTTTCTTAAAACGCAGCACAAACGTAACCTTCCAATCACAGTCTTTGATGATTTCTGGAAAAAATAATAATCACGGTGTCAGGCACATTGTGGAATTTTTCTCAGTGGGCCGGGCCTCTAAGGGGATTTTGCAATGTATGAACAAATTGAAAACATGGCAATGGCAGATCAGATTGAGTGGCTAACGAAGAAACTTGTTTCCATGCCGAGTGTGAATGGGACCGGCGGAGAGCGCGAGAAAGCGGAGTTTATTCAACAGTTGATTCGTTCATTTCCGTATTTTGCTGAAAATCGCCAATACGTTTGGGAACAAGAAACGGTAAACGATCCCTTGGACAGAAAAAACGTTTTTGCTTTTGTGAAAGGAAACGGCTCTTCCAATCAAACGATTATTTTTCACGCGCATCTTGACACTGTTGATATTGATGACTTTGGGGTGTTACGCCATGAAGCTTTCCAGCCAGAGGTTCTTCAATCCTTTTTTAAGAATTATGAACATGATACCGATGTTCAACAAGATGCACTTTCAGATGATTGGATTTTTGGCAGAGGATCTGTTGATATGCAAAGTGGAATCGCTGTTCATCTTGGTAACCTGTTGTACTTTTCGCAAAATAGGGATGAGTTGAATGGGAATCTATTGTTCATGGTGAACCCGGATGAAGAAAGCCAGCATGCAGGTATTAAAAGTGCCATTCATGAGCTCAATCGTTTGAAAACAGAATGGGGACTCGAATTTAAAGCTGCGATTAATAATGACTTTATTTCTCCTCAATATGAAGGCGACAATACGAGGTATATTTATTCGGGTGCCGCTGGAAAAATACTTCCAAGTTTTTACATATACGGACGTGAAGCGCATGTTGGAGATACGTTAACGGGTGTGGACCCGAATTATATTGCTGCAGAATTGACGAAAAGAATCCATAATAATATGGATTTGTGTGAAGACATGGATGGAGAAATGGTATTGCCTCCTACATGCCTGTACCAGCGTGATAATAAATCGACGTACAATGTTCAAACAGCAACAAGCAGCTACCTGTATTTCAACTATTTTCTCTATAAGGCTTCTGCAAAAGAAGTCCTGGAACGCCTATTAACCATTACGAATGAAGCTTGCCAAGATGTAACCCAATATCTTTCAAAGCAGTATGATCGCTTCGTTGAAAAAACAAACTTACCAAGAAAGTCGCTTCAATGGGACATCGAAGTATATTCGTTTGAAGATTATTGCCAACGTCTGCAAAATCTTAATATCAATACGAAACAAGTGTGTGATACCGTTGCTGAAAGACATAGAGGAGAGGATCTCCGAAACATCTCCTTTAAAATTATGGAAGTTTTGAATGAACTCGATCCGAGTAAGAAACCGAGAATTATTCTGTTCTTCGCACCCCCTTACCTTCCGCATAATTATTTGAGAGAAGATGTAGGAGCGGAGAAAAAGATTCATGATACAATTCAGACATTGTTAGTTGAAGAACAAGATCTCATTGAGGAACGCTTTGAATTAAAAAAGTTTTTCCCTTATCTAGCGGATGGAAGCTATCTTTCTATTCATGAAACGAATGAGGAGCTCGAATCACTGTTACGTAATTTACCTGATCTTGGAGATATGTATTCGTTACCCATCCAAGAAATTCGTCAGCTCAACATTCCATCATTGAATTTTGGTGTCTATGGAAAAGATGGACATAAGTGGACCGAGAGAGTGTACAAGCCTTATACTTTCGAAGTGCTTCCCACACTGATTCGCAAAGCAACTGTGAAGTTATTAGAAAATGAATGACCGTAAAAAAGCGCGCCATCGCCGATGGTGCGCTTTTTTTACAGTCAAGTAGGAACGAGAGAAAGAGTAGATTTTCTGATCGGTGAGTAAACTAATCTGTAAGGCGAGTAAAGTAGGCTGTATGGCGAGTAAACTAATTTGTAAGGTGAGTAACTCCCCTTCTAAGGGTAGTAAACCTTTTGCATCCTGATTTTTTATTAAAAACGACAACGAAAATGGCCTCTTAGAAACGTATTTTCATAGGAATGAAAGTTTTTTCATTGAAAAGCACCTATTTTTAAAAGAAATCGATCTGATTCTTGAGCTTGACTGATAAGAACATAAAGACATTCGATAAAGACAGATTCGTGGATCAATTTCATCATTAGAAATCAACTCTTAAAAGAAGAAAATTTTATTCAAAAGATAAGATCGTATAAATTTTTTCACCGAGTTATTTGGATCTAGTCACCAAGCGCCAATAGCTTCCGCACACAGGAGGTGCGTTTCGAAGTCGTTGCATCAGGACATTGCGAGCTTAGACTTGTGATTCATACTTGGCCAAATGCTTGCCTAGTTACAGGCTCCACTTTCCATCATCATTTTCCACTTGCTGTGGTGAGTGGGAAGCTCCCTCCTCGCAAGTGGAAAAATGCCTCTGGAAAGTAACCGTCCCCTTTCACCTTTCATTTTGCCGCAGCTGAACGGGCGCTTTCGCTTTTATTGGTTGAAGTGGCAGGCGCTCGACTCCTGCGGGAATAGCAATAGGCCGCTGAAAAAGTCCGAATTTTAAAGATTGAAAAGCTGCAAATGAAAAAGGAGCACTCAAAAGACACGTATTTTTGTCTTCATCTTTAAACAACCATTCTTGGACATCGTTAAAATAGCATTTTCAGATAGGATCGTTCTTTTTAAAACGTTATTCCAATGGAAGTGGAAGGCAGCGACTCCTGCGGGAATAGCGCGAGCTGAAAGCCCCGCAAAGAAAGGATCACAGTCTAAGAGCGCAACATCCTGTTGCAACGACTGCGCTAAAACTTCCTGTTTGTCGGAGTATATTGAAGCCGTGCCCACGGAAAGCGTCTGCCTAGAACGTAAATCCATGCCTATACTCACTTGGATGTTCAAATAGGACTTTATCAGTGGCCTCAATAGCATGAGCCTTGAGACCCCGCAGGGAGCACGTTTTTCGCGATCGAGGAGGCTCAAGTCATGCCCGCGGAAAGCGAGCGCTGGAACGGAATCCAAATGTTATGCAAATACCTCTAAGAAACGTTCGTATACAGTATCTGAAATAGGAAGGATGAAATTGGTTCTAGTAGTAGATAAAATCATACATACATCGTGATTTGTTTAAATATTTTGAAGGATTTTCGTGGTTTATCTCGAAAGAGTAAAGGTTATGGTAAGTTTTTTTAAACAAGGGGGTAACAACTTGAAAGAGAACATGCATCCGCAATTAGAGAATGTGATCGAAAACATAGAAAAAGTCATGATCGGAAAAAGAGAAGTAGCTATTTTAAGTGTCGTTTCATTGTTAGCGGGGGGACATGTTTTGCTCGAAGACGTTCCAGGGGTAGGAAAAACCATGATGGTTCGTGCGTTAGCAAAATCGATAGGCGCATCTTTTAAAAGAATTCAATTTACGCCAGACTTGCTTCCGTCAGATGTAATTGGCGTCTCAATCTATAACCCGAAAGAACTGTCGTTTGAATTTAGACCTGGCCCAATTATGGGGAATATTATTTTAGCAGATGAAATTAACCGTACTTCTCCAAAGACTCAGTCTGCATTACTTGAAGGATTAGAAGAAGGCAGTGTCACAGTCGATGGAATTACCCATATTCTTGATAAGCCATTTTTTGTCATGGCGACGCAAAATCCGATCGATTACGAAGGAACCTATCCATTACCGGAAGCTCAATTGGACCGTTTTTTATTAAAAATGAAAATGGGCTATCCGGAAATGGATGAAGAAATCGAAGTGCTGAATCGTGCACAAATGAAAGCGCCAATAGATGTTTTACAGTCAGTGATGACACTCGAAGAGCTTCGGAAACTTCAACAAGAAGTAAAGATGGTCATTGTGGATGATACGATCAAACACTATATAGTCAGCATTGCAAACCGAACAAGAATCCATTCAAACGTTTATTTAGGAGTCAGTCCCCGTGGTTCGATCGCCTTAATGCACGCTGCGCAAGCATATGCTTTCATCCATGGCCGTGACTATGTTCTGCCTGATGATGTTCAGTATTTGGCACCAGCCGTTTTTTCACATCGTATTATTTTGAAATCGGAAGCGAAGTATGAAGGGATCACAAGTGAAGAAGTCGTCGAACGAGTGATGGCGAGGATCTCTGTTCCTGTACAAAAGGCAGTGAAGTAAATGAGATTTAAATGGAAGAATTGGTTAAGGGCATCGATCAAACTAGTGTTTCTAATCATCCTTCTTATATCAACATTTGTGTTCGCGATGTTTCAGGGTGGATTCGTTAGTTGGTTTATTTTTTACAGTTTTATCCCATTTGCTCTGTATTCCATTTTGCTTTCGTTCTATCCATTAAGCGAAATGAAAGTGAGTCGTACGATAAAACCATTGGAAGCAAAGTCAGGCGATACGATTCGAGTAAAAGTCACACTTCAAAGAAAGATTCTGTTCCCGCTCTTTTACCTCGTCGTGGAAGATGTAATCCAGTCTTCTTTTTTTCAATTCGGTGATTCTAAAAATGCAAAGACGATTCTGTTTCCTGGCTTCAAAAAACAAATCGAGTGGGAGTATCTATGGGAAGACACCGCGAGAGGGGAGCATACCTTTACGTTTGTGCGACTAAGAACGGGTGATTTTTTTGGCTTGTTTGAAAAAGAAAGAACGATAAGTAGTGAGAAGACCATATTGGTTTATCCTTCTTATGTGGATTTAACGTATCGGCCGTTAGAAAATCGTTATGATCAAGGGATGACGAATTCTAGTGTGAATATGCAGAAGGATACAACAATGGTCACTGGTATTCGCCAATATGAGCCTGGGGATTGATTTTCTTGGATCCACTGGAAGTCCTTTGCCCGGACCAATCAAATGATGACGAAAGAGTTTGAAGAAAGGCAGTCTCATGATGTTTTAGTCATTTTAGATCGTACA
>CAVSKA010000011.1:0-5970 GCA_963728315.1 uncultured Caryophanales bacterium | reverse complement strand
AGATGCCATCCATTAACTTTTCGATTCGCAGAATGGTTTGCTGGAGTTGTTCTTCATCATATGGCTTTAATAAATAATCAATCGCATCATAGCGAAAGGCTTCTGCTGCAAATTGTGGATAAGCAGTGGCAAATACGATAAACGGACTTTTTTTCATCTCCATTAGTGACTTTGCTACTTCCATCCCGTTTAATCTCGGCATTTCTACATCGAGAAAAATCGCATCCGGCTGATGCTTGAGCGCTTTGATAATTGCTTCTTCACCCGATTCAGCTTCTCCGACAATTTGAACAGATGAATAATTTCCTAATAAGTGTTTAAGTTCCTCACGGCTATAAGGCTCATCGTCCACAACTAATACTCGAATCAGATTCCCCATATTCATCGCCTTCCCAATTCAATCATACCTTTCATCCCATGGTAAAGGATACCTTCGTTCCTGCATCAAGCTTACTATCTATACGTAATGATCCACTTGGACCAAACATGATCGTCAGTCTTCGATTTACATTATACAGTCCAATTCCCGTTCCGTGTTCAGAAGTGGTTCCGTATGATTCGATTTGCATGATACGCTCCGCGCTCATCCCTTGTCCATTATCTTCGACATAAACGACCGTATGAGCACTTTCTTTTTGGATGCTGATTTTGATCAGACATCCATTACTTTTCTCTTTAATTCCATGCTTTACGGCATTTTCAACAATCGGTTGCAACGTAAGGGGCGGAATGTTTTCAAGCAATGTTCGTTCATCAATTTCGTATTCGACCACCAGTTTGTTCGCAAAACGGACCTCTTCAATTTCCAAATAAGCTTTTACGTGCTTTAACTCCTGCTCAAGTGTTGTCATCGTTTCCGTTGTGACGGTCAGATTTTGCCGCAAAAAATGAGAAAGAGAAATGAGCAATTTCCGCGCCTTCATCGGTTCAATTCTTACGAGTGAAACAATCGTGTTTAAGGTATTAAATAAAAAATGAGGACTAATTTGTGCCTGTAATGCTTTAATTTCAGCATCTTTAGCGAGCTGATAAGCTTTGTCCGCCTCAGCAATTTCAAGTTGTGTACTAAGAAGCAAGCTAAGCCCTGAAATAAGTTCGAGCACAACGTTCGTTATCTTTTTTTCATAAGGAAAGTAGAACTTTAATGTCCCAATGGTTTCACCGCGTTGTTTCAATGGGGCAATAACTGCCGCCCCGAGAGGACAATCCTCCTTCGCACAATGAATCGAATCCTCACCTGAAATGCGAAGAATGCCTTTTTGAATGACCTCTCTCGTTAAATCGGTTTGAATCGGTAAATTCGTACGATGATGATCATCGCCAATCCCAATATGAGCCAATATATTCGTTTGGCTCGTCATCGCAATGGCACTCGTTTCGATTTCCTTATATAATATCTGACAAACTGCTTCTGCAGATTCGATGGTCATTCCTTTACGAAGATGAACAAGGGTTTTTTCTGCAATTCTAAGCGTTTTTTGAGCTTGAAAGGCCCCTGCTTTTTCTTCTTCTCGAAAGACACTTTTCGTAATCAGGAGAAAAATCGCTGAACCGACTCCATTCGCAACAATCATCGGAATTCCAATCACTTCAACGAGTGTGAGTGCTCTCTCAAATGGTCTACTTAATGCCAATATGACAAGCATTTGAATGGTCTCGGCCAAAGCGCCAATAAAAAAAGCATGGCTGATTTTGTCATGAACATTCTTGCGGTGAAAAGCACCTGAGATCACACCGGCAATGATCGAAGCCAATCCACAAGCCACAGCAGTATAACCACCTAGCGTAAAGCGATGAATGCCGGCAATCAGTCCCGCTCCGATCCCAATTTTATAGCCTCCTAATAAACCAGCTACGACGACACCGATTACTCGTGAGTTCGCAATTGCTTCATCCGTTGAGAGTCCAGTTGCTGCGCCCCAGCGATCAAACTCAAGGTGATCGGTATTAAAGGCCAATCCCGTGTAGGTACCAATTATTCCAAAGAAACCAAAAAATAAGATCGCTGTATATTGCTGCCTGCGTCCCAATTTCTCCTGGTCAATCATCCGTCGAAAAAACTGGAAGCGAGTTAAGATAAAAGCGATCATCACAATGATCCCAAGGCGTTCAAGCATTGTTAGGAAAAGTTCAATGGTACACAACCTCCTCTTCATGGATGTAGTTGAATGTCTTTATTTTAGCATATTTTGTTATGTTCTTTTTTCTGCCCTCTACTGCCATTTCGTTCATTTTTTCCGCCCTTTCCGCGGGCGAGCGCCAATCCTCCTCGATCGCACCTAGCGTTGCGATCTGTGGGGTATCGACTGTCTCGCTTTCCCGCAGGAGTAGCGAAAATGAACGCAATCTATGAACACTTTGACAACCGTAGACAACCGTGGTGCCTGTCACTCAAACATTCATGTTTATTGTAATAAACGCGTTTATTTAAACATTCCTAATTAATATAATAATTGTGTTTGTTTGAGTGACAGGCACGTTTTCGAATGCACAAAAAACACCCCTCTCGAATTCGAAAGGGATGTTTCTTTCACGTCTTTTACTGCAGTTGATTATCCTGCATCAATTGTAGAAAAGATTGATAATCAGCATTTACTTGACTCGCATAGGCTCCTGCTAAACTAACAACCGTCGTTTTAAACTGCGGCCAAGCATCAATCGCATGTAGAGCACCATTTTCAAAATTATATGATATAAATTGACTCTGATAATCGTCATCCGCACGTGCATGCGCATAAGCTAGAGCTTGTGCAGAGTATTTCACATAACTATCTAGATCTGATTTTTGTTTAAAATCAACTGGGTCTAAGCCATGATCCCACGGTGAAATTCTTCGTACAAGATATGATTTACTCGCTCCCGTTAAGACACCCATATGATCGTCCACTTGATCCTCTAACCCTTTGTAAGCGACACGTGCAGCATCAGCTGGATTCGCAAGCTGATTATTGTAGATAGTGGAATCCGTAAGACTATTTGCGAGCATACTCGGCTTACGCTCTTCTTTCACTTCCAATAATTGATCGTCGTTATTATCTTTTGTCGGTCCTTCAATTAATACATAATATTTATCGACACCTAAACTTCCAAGACCAGAATGAAGGCGGCGAGCACGATCTTTCACAGTAAAATATCCACCCTCCGACTTGCTAACCTTATCTCCAATGTCTTGCAAATACGAAGACCAATGACCTTCAAGATCGCTTAAGTCGGTACTGTTGACCGTCGCTAAATCCGCATTCGAAAAATCAAAGTGACGAGCCCCGTTGCTAACAACCGTCCATTTGTCCAATGCATGTGAAGCGTTACGACCATTCAAGTCATCGATTTCATCATCAATGAATCCCGTAACCGTCCCCTTATCCATAATGGCATTCGTTTCTCCTGCGTTTCCATTCACACTCGTTAGCGTATCCTGGTACTCAGTCAAAAACGCTTTGGCTAAATCATCGACATCAGCTTGCGACAAGTTCCAACTCAATTGGTCTTTCAATAAATAGATACTTGTCGTGTAGCGAAGCAAATCCCAATAAAAAGGACCGATATAAGAATCATCAAAATCATTCAAGTCAAACACAATATTGCCTTTATCATTATCAAAGAAGCCAATATTTTGTGTGTGAAAATCTCCAGAAAGCCATGTATTGATATTGTTCGTTGATTTCCACGCAGATGGGATACCAATTGTCCCATTACCAAGATCTTTATAATAAAGAAAATTCGTCGCACGGTAAAAGGCAAAAGGTGATGATTCCATCGCTTGGTACTTTTCCGTTTTCACTGATGAGTTATTAATAAAAGCATTTGCATTTGAAATCTCTTGCTGTAAATACTGATTCCGTGAAGAATCGTTCGTAATCGCTTGCCCATTAATAGGTATTGCCATAAAGAAAACAGCCAGACAAATAATAGCCATAACACTCTGTTTCATATGAAGGGAAAACTCCTTTAAAGTGAATTTGGAAACGCTCCAAAAAAAGCCTATCACACAAAAAAAGAGAATCCCTTTCATTTACACAAACTTTACGAGTAGCATAGAAACACTTAACAGTAAGGATTAAGTGATAGATTCCCATGCGGGGATAAAGAATATTAAAGAGTGATCATTTCATTATAGTAATATAACGCCTATTCAATCTTGAAACCGTGGTGCCTGCCACTCAAACATTCCTGATTAATTTAATAACTGTGTTTGTTTGAGTGACTGTCACCCTAGGTCAATTCTCGATTAAACTTATTCTTCAAGCTCAAATTCTTCAGTAAATATTTTAGCTAGTTGCTCTGCTTGTTCAAAATTATCTTCTCTAACTTCAATCAAGCGATTGTCTATGAAAAAGATGTACTGCTTCATTATTAATGCAATAATTGTGTTTGTTTAAGTGACAGGCACTCTAGATTCTGCGGATGATCCGTGAAACTATTACCGAAGTAAAATCAACATTAAGCTAGTGTTTATGATGATTCCAACACTCTTTACCTCTTTTCAAGTTTATAATTAACTAATACTAAGAAATGATAATAAATATTAAATGCTAAGATCCCTATCCCCAAAAATAAAACAGTGTCGAAAAAACCAAAAATACGATACCTAAATATAAAAAGGAAAACTGCTGTAATGATAAATCCTACTAATGAATACATCAATAAACCAAAAAAGTATGGCTTGGCAGGACTTACTTTTTTCTTTATCCGAATTATCAAATAAGAAAATAGTATTCCGAGTGTTAGATAAATTGGAAAACTTAACACACTACCAAATGTAAATCCTTCAACAAAATTAGAAAAAAAACTGATATCATAAAAATTTTCTACCGCGATGCATACACCAGTGAAAACTCCAAATACGATTGTGGATAAACATGCTATAACAAATAGCTTCAAGAATAGTTTCAAAATCTTCCTCCTAAATTTCTTTCGTTTGCAACCAAAAAAATCAATACGTCTAAAACGATATCTTCTAAAAAGACTTTTGTCCGGCTATGAAATGTAAACCGAAAACATCTACGCTAATATGACCACTATTATCAGCCAAGAACAACAAGAATAATTGCCTACCGATTTTCCTAATCTAACGTTCCACCTGATAACTCGTTCAAACGAATGATAGCCTCGTCTTCTTCAAATGAACTGTAAAACCGATAATTTTCCCCATCCAGGATCCGGTAATGTTGGCTGATCATATTTTGTTGTAATCGATAATCCCCTTTCTGATAAATGTCTTTCCACCACACTTTTCCACCCATGGATTTATCTTTTGGACGATCAATTCCGTTATGTGCAATTGTTTCGATTATTTCCAATGGTTCGTCCCCTAGGGTTGACTGCAATATTTCACTGTCCCGGAACAATGCACAGACAGCAATCACGTTCGTCCAACTTGATAACGTCCTGCCCTTTTCAATTTGAACAAGTGTTTTCTTGGAAATACCTATAACATCAGCCATTATATCTTGTGAATAATTTCTCTCTAACCGAATTAGCCTCATTTTACTAGAAATCAGCTGTATAACTTGTTGTCTATTTATCATAATCACACCCTCATTATAGTTACATTATTTATCATTTAGTGTAATTTTACACTAAATGATTTAAACTGACAATCTATTCTTTCATAAATCAGTTGAATCATAAAATTTTACTTTAAGAAATGTCATCCATGATTTTAAGCATATAATGAAGAAACCCATCAATCTTTTTACTCTAGATTGATGGGTTTCTTCATATATTAAATTACTGCGCACAATCCGAATCATGAAAAGTAATATGCACTTAGTTAACCCTCTACTTAAAGTGTTTAAATCATACCAAAATGCCTGAATGCAGCTCTTATATCCTCTTGCTTATTTTCTGGACATGGATGCACTCTCTTGTTTTCGGAGTATCTTCTAGCCAATACTTTGGGATTTAATGCACAAATCTCTTTCATATGAGCGATCCAACATGATTTTGCGGAATATCCGTTTATTTCCT
>CAVSKA010000010.1:0-286536 GCA_963728315.1 uncultured Caryophanales bacterium | reverse complement strand
TGTTTAATTTTCGATTTTATTAGAGGGTCTCCCTCAGAGTTTTTATATTCATCTTTTATATCTTGTTTTGACATTCTTATACTTTTTTCAAAATCAAAGCGCTGATACATAAAATCCAGCAAAGCAAGAAACAAAAGCGCTACAGAAGCGGCAATTCCCATTTGAATCGTTAAACTGCCCATTGTTACAAGGGCATCTGCTACAGATTTGAAGGATAAATCTAATACCTCGTCTATTCTCATCCAAAGTACCCAAAAAGTGATCGACCCAATAAAGCCTATTTTTAAGATCGATTTTACGAGTTCAACAATCGCTCTTAAAGCGAATATACGCTTGAACCCTTTTATTGGATCTAATTTCTCTAATTTTGGAGCAAGCGGCTCCGTTGTAATCATAAAACCGATTTGAATATAATTAGCAAAAATTGCAGCAAAAAAAGCGACTGCTAAGATTGGCCCTAGCAAAATAGCCATTTGTTTGAGTAATTCTACTGAAATGATATGAATCGTATCTTGAGTCAAATCCATATGCATATATCTTGAAAATGTTTGATGAAACATTTTAAAAAGCGTATTACCCGTAAGTTTTGCACCGAAAGACAAATAGAGAAACACAGCTAGAAGAACAATGGCGGTATTCACATCTTGACTTTTAGGTGTCTGTCCTTTTTTCCTGGCATCTTGTCGTTTTTTGGGTGTAGCTCTCTCCGTTTTTTCTCCAGCAAAGTATTGAATATCTAAGCGAATCCATTTCACTTTAAGAGCCCCCCATCATTGACATGACGTCTCGCATCGTAATAAGCATCATTTCAAACAAATTTTGTACGACAGCCATAATGACTCCCATTACAATAATTATTACAATAAAACTAACCCCGATCTTAATCGGAAACCCAACGACAAAAATATTTAATTGCGGGACAGTCCTTGCCACGATCCCTAAAGCAATGTCGACTAAAAATAGACAGGACACGATCGGTATGGACATTTGAAAAGCAATAATAAACATTGAATTAAAAGCTTTTAACAAATAGTCTAACAATTGTTCATTCCCAAAAAATGACCAGGATGTGTCGATCGGAACAACTTGATAACTGTAAAAAATTCCATCCAGTATTAAATGATGACCATTGACTGCTAAAAGTAAAAGAAGAGCAAACATATATAAATATTGACCCATTATGGGACTTTGCGTTCCATTTTGCGGGTCAATGACATTGGCAATTGCAAATCCCATTTGAAAGTCTATTAATCCACCAGCAATTTGAATCGCAGATGTGATCATATAACCGATAAAACCAATTAACAACCCGATCATGGCTTCTCTCATAATGATGAGAATATAGTTAAAATCGATGTCCATTGGTGCCGCATCAATGGAATAGTACATCGACCATGATAGTAATAAGGCAAATGCAACGCGATGCATAGCCGGAATCGAACGATGGGAAAATATAGGCATCGTGACAAAAAAAGCAGTAACCCTGACAAATATTAAGAGAAACACAGATAAACTTGGTATTAACGTTTCCATTTTTGGCCTCTACCCAACAAAACGATTTAAGTTTGAGAATATATCGTTCGCATACGATACCATATGATCAATCATCCAAGGGCCAAAAAAGATAATGCCAATTAAAACGGCTACAATTTTAGGTACAAAAGCTAATGTTTGTTCTTGAATTTGAGTGGTTGCCTGAATAATACTGACGATTAATCCAACTCCCAGTGCAAGAATCAAAATGGGTGCGCTTAGTAACAATGTCGTGTAAATTCCTTTTTCAGCAATAGATATTACCATTTCTCCTGTCATAAATTCACCTTCCTAAAAGCTTTCAAGTAATGACTTGACGACAAGATACCAACCATCTACAAGCACAAAAAGCAGAATTTTGAACGGTAGAGAGATCATTACAGGTGGTAACATCATCATACCCATTGACATCAAAACACTGGCTACAACCATATCGATGACTAAAAATGGAATAAAAATCATAAAACCGATTTGAAAGGCTGTTTTAATTTCACTAATCGCGTATGCAGGAACCATCACTGTTAACGGAATTTCCTCAATTGATTTCGGTCTTTCTGCTTTTGTATAACTTAGAAACAGTTCTAAGTCTTTTTGTCGCGTATGCCCGCTCATAAAATCTTTAAATGGCACTGCCGCTTTATTGTATGCTTGTTCTAGGGTTATTTTGTCGTTAAATAATGGCTGTAGGGCATCTTTATTAACCTGTTCAAAAGTAGGTGCCATGATAAAAAACGTTAAAAATAATGATAACCCAATTAACACCTGATTAGGGGGCATTTGTTGGGTACCGAGTGAAGTTCTAACAAACGAGAGAACAATCACGATTCTGGTGAAACACGTCATTAAGATTAAGATACTTGGAGCAAGAGACAATACGGTTAAAACAAGTAGAAGTTTGACTGAAGTAGAGACAGTATCAGCTGAACTATCATTAAAAAATTGCATAACTTCATTCATCTGATTTATTCTCCCATTCTTTCATCATGCGTTTACGATCATGTTTCATTTGATCCAGCTGACCCTTTAACACGGATTGAAAAGGTTGTGACTCATTTTGAGTCTTCTGTCCTCTATCTTGTTTTTCTTTCCACTTGCTCCATAGATTTGTTACTAAATCTTTAGATTGACCAAATTGTTCTTGCTTTGCTTCAAAGTATTCAACCATATTTTCAACTTCTTCTTTTGCATCTACTTCTTTTAAGAGTCTGATATCCTCCCCCACTCCCAATACAAGGATTCGTTCACCTATTTTCACTAGCTGAACGGATTTAGTCCCTCCTAAAGAAGTTCCACCAAGGTTATGTATCAGCTTATTTTGTTGATAGGATTTCCCTTTGTTATTAATAAATTTTAAAAGGAAATAAATCAAAGCAATGACAAAAACAAGTGCCATTATCATCTTCAAGACATCCACAAAAGTAATACCTGGTGAAGATACTAAAGTGTTGTCCTTTTTAGAGGATTCCACTTTCTTAGTATCACTTTCACATTTGGAAGGCTGATTATAACAATCCTTTACATTTCCATCTAAAGTCGCGGCAACAACGGTATGTTGACTATGAAAAAGAAAGATAAATAGTGTGATGAGCATTAATAATCTTACAAACAAAATACGCAAAGACTGGCACCTTCTTATGCTGAAATTATCCTAATGTCTTCTGAATGGCTTCGATAACACGGTCTGCTGCAAATGGTTTAACAATAAAATCTTTTGCTCCTGCTTGAATCGCATCAATAACCATCGATTGTTGACCCATTGCTGAACACATAATGATTTTCGCATTAGGGTCTGTTTTTTTGATTTCTTTTAAAGCTGCAATACCGTCCATTTCAGGCATCGTAATATCCATTGTGACCAAATCAGGTTTTAGCTCAAAGTATTTTTCAACTGCTTGAGCACCATCAGCTGCTTCAGCTACTACATCAAAACCGTTTTTTACTAATATATCTTTAATCATCATTCTCATAAATGCTGCATCGTCTACGATTAATATTCTATTTCCCATGATTATTCCCCCATTATCAATTAACGTAATTTACTAATTCGATCTGCTTGACTTGATATATCAGTAATTCGAACACCGAAGTTCTCGTCTATTACGACAACCTCGCCCTTAGCTACAAGACGATTATTAACCAAAATATCCACTGGCTCTCCTGCCAGCTTATCTAGTTCAATAATCGAGCCGGAGGTTAAATCTAAAATATCTCTTACTGTACGATTCGTACGACCTAATTCTACTGTTACTTGTAAAGGAATATCTAACAACAAATCTAGGTTTCTTGTTTCCGGCGCTACCATGATTGATGGTTCGAAACTTGTAAAACTCGCTGGTTGAACAGATATTGGGTCTTTACTTTGAGCACTTTGACCAAAATGATTTGGAGAACTAGTTCCATAGGATGGTGGGACTTGGTGCAAAGCTGCAGATGAGGCAGCTGCAGTTTCTTGATAACTAGCTTGCTGTGATTGAGGAGCTGTCTGCACTGGAGCAGGCTCTTCAGCTGCACCTTGATTCATTAGTTCAAATACTAAATCTTTAGCAAATGATAGCGGAAGCAATTGCATGATATTGGAGTCAATTAGGTCTCCAATTCGTAATCGAAATGAAATTTTGACTAACAAATCTAGTTCATTAATATTACTTGTGCCTTCTCCATGAGGAAGGTCCATTAAATCAATAGAAGGTGGTGAGATATCAACACGTTTCTGAAAAACAGTCGACATCGATGTCGCTGCTGACCCCATCATTTGATTCATCGCTTCTTGTACAGCACTAATTTGAATTTCTCCCATTAAATCCTGAGGATTCATCCCATCCCCACCAAGCATTAAATCTGCAATAATTGCTGCATCCGATTGCTTAATGACGAGTAAGTTACTACCTGTAAATCCTTCTGTATACTTCACTTGAATGGCTGCATATGGATGGGGGAATTCATTTATTAAATTGTTACGGTCAATCACAGAAACAGTCGGTGTTGTGATGTCTACCTTCTGATTTAATAGCGTGGACAATGCAGTCGCGGAACTGCCAAAAGAAATGTTTCCAAGTTCACCCAATGCATCTTGCTCAATCGGATCAATGTAGTCGCTTGTATTTAATGCGACGAACTCCGAATTTTCGTTTTCCTTTGCAGACTCTGAAGACTGACTTTCATCTGAAGAACTCGTCCCTCTTAGCAGGGCATCTATCTCATCCTGTGAGAGCATGTTATCACTCATCATTTTCACTTCCCCCTATCAAAGGACTTAATATTTGAACAGCCAACCTTTTGTTATTTTTTCCTGGTTGACCATGAAATTTCGGTATATTTCCTATATTTACAACCATCGGATCATTTATCCCTTGATTCAACTCAATAACATCTCCATTATTGAGGGATAAAAATTCCTCAATTGATATTTCTGATTTCCCAAGAATGGTTGTAATCGGAATTTTTGCCTTCTCAATTGTTTTTTGAATTCTCCCAATTTCTTCTGGCAATCGCTCTTTATGATTTGTTTGCATCCAATAGTGGACAGATAATTTCGGTATAATCGGTTCTAATACGACATGAGGTATACAAATATTAATCATGCCACTAATTTCCCCAATGGTTGTATTAAATGAAATAACGATCACTGTTTCATTTGGTGAAACCATTTGTAAAAATTGTGGATTCACTTCGAATTCAGCCATCATTGGATCAATGTCAACGACATTTGACCACGCTTCCCGTAAATTCTCAAATCCATTTTCAAATAGATTAGACATGATTTTTGTTTCGATTTCTGTTAAATTATCCACTTTATTCATGCTAACACCTTGCCCACCCATTACACGGTCCATCATGGCATAAGCCACATTCGGATTAACTTCCATTAATATTCGACCATCTAGAGGAGGTACTTCATAAACATTTAAGATCGTCATTTTTGGTATCGAACGAATAAATTCTTCGTAAGGAATTTGATCTACTGATGCCACGTTAATTTGAACATAAGTACGTAATTGTGCTGAAAAATATGTTGTTAGCAATCTTGCAAAGTTTTCATGAATACGAGTCAAACTTCTAATTTGATCTTTAGAAAAACGAAGAGCTCGTTTAAAGTCATAAGACTTCACTTTTCTCTCTTCTTCATCTTTCTTAAAGTCATCTGCACTCATTTCTCCTGTTGACAAAGCAGATAACAGTGCATCAATTTCATTTTGCGATAATACTTCACTAGACATTCATGTCACCTCCGTTCAACACATATAGAATTATTGAATAATGTAGGAGGTAATATAAACCTTTTCGATCTTCCCATCCTGCATAAGCTCATTCGTTTTCGTTTGTAATAATTTTTCTAATTTCACTTTTCCTTCTTTACCTTGCAAATCTTGTTGTTTTAAAACGGAAAGTTCTTCAATGATGATATTCTTCACTTGAAACATTCTTTTTGTCAATTCTTCTTTTCCTTTTTTACTATCTGTTTGAAAAGTAAAAGAAATACGGACAAAATCATTGGTCGAAAGATTCGTAGTGATTTCAGGAAAATCAACCGTAGAAGCAACAATCTCATCAATGTTAGGTTTGTCATTACCAGCGGAGGAATGACCGACTTTCGTGATGACAACCACTGCGATCACTCCAACTAATGTGATCGCCACCAAAATGATACTCATGATCTTAACTAGCCTATTCTTCATCTTCATCCCCCTTGGGCAATTTCTTACCTAACAATTGAATGGACCGGTAGAAGTCACTTACCCTTTCTCTTACCACTAGTTCTGACTCTTTAACGACTAATTTTCTACCATTTGATAAGCTGATCGTCGTATCAGGGAAAGATTCTACACTTTCAATATACAATGCATTGATGGTAAATGGTTTTCCATTAAGTCTAGTTACAGTTATCAAAGTTATGGGGGTTAAAGATTGGTCTTTAACCCCATCCCTCCCCTATATTATCGTTTTAAACTCATCAACTCTTGGAGAATTTCATCAGAAGTCGTAATGATTCTTGAGTTTGCTTGGAATCCACGTTGAGCGACAATCATATCCGTAAACTCTTCTGATAGGTCGACATTCGACATTTCAAGAAAACCAGATTGAACGGTTCCAATCCCAGATTTTCCAGCTAAGTCTAATTGGACGTCTCCTGAATTGGAAGTAGCTTGGAACGTATTCGCACCTGCTTTTTCTAACCCTTCTGCATTCGGAAATTTAGCCAAAACTAATTGTCCAGCCCATTGAAGTTTACCAGCATTATCTACATAATTGATTGTTCCATCTGAGCCAATACTCATCGACTTTGCGTCGGTAGGAATTTTGATCGGTGCATAGCGACCCGTTGGACTTGTTGGTACAGTCGTTGATCCAGTTGTGTTATTAAAGTTCATTGCTGCTGTATTTACAGTAGTCGGGTCAGTAGCTGTTACAACTCCTGCAGCAGTTGTAGCCGAAAATCCAACAACATACAACCCATCCGAGTTAACCATATATCCGTCTTGGTCCATATAAAAATTCCCTGCTCTTGCATATTGAGCCGTTCTAGTAAAATCTGTCCCTGTAGCAGCAGGTGTCACTTGAAAGAACCCATCTCCAGAGATTGCTAAGTCGAGAACACGACCAGTTGACTGTAAACTTCCTGAAGTTTGAATCGTATCAATCGCAGCTGTTTGAGAGCCGAGCCCGATTTGCTTCGCATTCACTCCACCGCGATTGGTTGTTGGTGCACTCGTTCCTGACGTTGATTGACTGATTAGATCTTTAAATACAACACGCCCTTTTTTAAAGCCGTACGTATTGACATTGGCAATATTGTTCCCGATAACATCTAATTTCGTTTGAAAATTTTTCATTCCACTGATTCCTGAGTACATTGAACGTAACATATCATTTTCCTCCTAATGGTTAGCTGCATCATTCTGTCAACAGCTTTTGGCTTCCTTATTAGGTCCAGCCAATTTTTATCAATCTAAAATAATCGTTCCATCAATATTCGTAAATATTTGTGAGGATGCTTCTTCACGATTCATCGCTGTAATCACAGTCTTGTTTTTTGTACTGACGATCAAAGCTGCATTATTTAATAGTACGAGAGACTCTTTAACACCTTTACTTCTTGCTTCAGTGACTTTCGATTCAATTGCATCCCATTGTTTTGTGCCTATATCGATCCCGCGTTGAGCCATCCTTAGATTGGCATGTTTGCTAATGGTCAGTTTCTTTCCACTTATCGCACCTATGAGATGATCAGAAAATTGGTCAATCTCTTTTGGATTTTTATGATGTGCGGAGGCATTTGGCTTCGACGATACTGGCTGCGATGGAAAAGCAAGTAAATGAATCCGTTCCATACAACCACTTCCTTACCTATTCAATTTTCGTAAGTTGATTTGCATTTATTTTCTCACCATTATCAAGGTGTATAAATGTGTTCCCCTCTTTTTTAGACACGGATTGAACATTACCGGACAATTCCGTTCCATCCACTTCCCATGAAACTTTTTTCCCTATTAATTGGCTCGCTTCAAGTAATGGATTACCGGATGGTTCACCATGAATAACTGAAATGTTTGCTGGTGCTAATTTCGTTCCATCTTCAAGTGTAAATTCTACCGTGTCTCCCTTATAGGCAATCGATGTGACAACTCCTCGGCCTTCCTCAATGTTTACAGGATCATTCGCATCCGAAGATTCATTCATTTTATTCCATGAAACTTCTTTTCCCATGAATGAATTGAATCCCATTAATTGAGATTGTTGTTGAGAATCCATTAACTTTTGCATGGAAGTCGCCATGTTTGTCATTTGCTCAAGAGAAGAGAAAGTAGCCATTTGTGCAATAAAATCTTTGTCTTCTAATGGTTTAGTAGGATCTTGATTTTGTAATTGAACCATCAGGATTTTCAAGAAATCGTCTTTCCCTAAATTGGCAGAACCCGTCGTCTGCTGCTTTTTCGTTTGTGTACTGGATAAGTACAAATTAGGATCTATTGATGTCATTTTTTACACCTCCACATTCAGTAATAAATCTTGAAAATTCGTTGATTCTAGTTTCAAATCCTGATTGATCTTATTATTTTGCTGAGTGTTCTGTTGTTGGTGTTGCGATTGTTGCTGATTTGATCCTTGACGTTGAAATCTTTCTGCTTCAGTCATAGAGTGGATAACTTCTATTTTATCGACTTGAATTTGCTGCTGACCGAAGCTATGTTTTAATCCTTGCAACGAAGAATCTAGTAAATCTTTTGCTTGAGCAGTAGTTGCCATGATTCGTGCTGTCATCATGCCATCTTTTTGTAAGATTTCAATGCGTAAAGATCCCAATTGTTCTGGATACAATTTAATTAAAAGCTTGTTCATATTTGGTGATTTTATCCACTGTGAGCTTTCTAAAACTTTTGAAAAATCTTGTACAAATTGGTCAAATGATGTAGAAGTCGTTCCTTTAGGGATCATCAAGCTTATTTGTTCAGGCTTTGATATTGTGAGATGACTCATTTGAATAGGACTTGGAGAATCTGTACTGCCCAATGAAACTTGTAAATCATTTTGAACAACAGGTTTGAGTGTCTTGTTCTGTTGGGTATTAGTGGTATCAGAATCATTATTTTTTGCACGAACATCCGTTAATAAGGATTGGAATGTATTTTCAAGGATTGAGTTCTTTTTTGTTGAATCTGCCAGCTGAAGAAGTCCTTTGATTTTGTTGAGAAGTTCTTCATTTTTTTCTTTCACTTGAAAAAAGGTCTCAATATCTTTTCCGGATAAATCTGCGTTTTTGCCAACTAGTTCGACTACCTTAGAAATCTTTACACTTTCTTCTAAACTAGATAAGTCTTTCATTTTTAATTCTTTCGGATCCATGGTTGAAATCAAATTCATGATTGCAACAATAGTATCAATCGGATTTTGATCTTCATCGTCGATTTTTGGTTTTTGATCTTTAACAGACCCGTCTACATGAGAAGATGAACGACTTACCGATAGTTTATTAAATAAACCATTGAGAACCGATTTAAATTCAGATTTTGTTAGTCCTAATAGCTTTGCAATGGTTTCACTATTAAACTTCAAGGCTTGTCCATCTAGTTTTCCTACCAAATCAGACAAATCAGTTTTACCTAATAATTGATTGAGCGTATTCAACTGATCTTCACTTAATTGTATCTGCTTTTGGTTTTCAGCTATAGGCGTCTCCCCAATTTGTGTAAATATCGAACCTAGCATATTGCTAAAGTCTTTGTGATCAGAAGATAATTGGCTTTGGATACTCCCCAATCGATTTTGTCCTCCAAGCTGCATCATTATGCTTGCTACGTTCACTTTTTCACCTCCCTTCAATATAGTTTCTTTGTTCAACCGCCTTTTTGGGTAGAAAGAAGCTCCGTATATTTAGCTGCTCTCGTTGCCGGCATATTTTCCATAATTTTCGACAATACATCCGTGCTAATACTTGAGAGTATCTTCACAGCTTCATCATCCTTCAAGTTTAAGATAATAGGGGCTGCATTCTTTGCTGACATGGTTTCATAAGTCGTGACGATTTCTTTAAAATCTCTTTTGTTTTGCTCTTGTATTTGTTTAAGTTCATCAATTTGTTGCTCTAATTGTGTTTTTTGCAGCTGCATCGACTTTTTTTCTTGATCGGCGGTATCAAGCTTGGATTTCAGTTGATTAATTTGAGATTCCCGGTCTTTAATGTCAGCTTGAAGGGTTGCCACTTTTTGTTTCGAATCTGCTTCAGTTTGTTTTTTACTTGGATCAACAAGATTCGCTACTCCAGGAATGTTTGAACTAGCTGACTTAAGATGATCAAAAACATTTACACCAGCAACTGTTAGCACGACTAAAGTAACCGTTATCGCAAAAAGCAATGGAATAATGACGACAAATAGGACAGATTGTAACCTGCTATTTTTTTCTTCTAATTCATCTTTTCATTTGGCTTACTCATCCGATCACCTAGTTCCTCGATTCATATATTGAATGACCGATAATTCATCTAAATTTTTGCTTTCTTCTCGACCATACTCTTCATTGAATTTCTGATGATCTTTTTCTCTAATTTTCTCGTATTTCTTAACCTCAATATTCTTTTCTACTAGTTTTTCTTCAAACCAATGCATTCGATTTCTCGATTTCATCACTTGGTCTTGCCAGTATAAGATCATTTGATCGAGGTTCATGATGAATTGTTGGTAATGCCTAATCTCACTTACCGCAAAACCTGATACTAATTTTTCTGCTTGAAATTTTTCCAGATCTTCTTTTTTCTTTAAAACTTGATAAAGTTCTTCAGCCACTTCTTCAAATTTACGCTTTGACTCCTGAAAGGAATTTTGGACTTCTTCTTTTTCCCGTTCTCTCAGGGATAAAATTTTAGCGAATTTAAATTTATAAGCTTCGATTTCAATCACCCAATTCTACTAAGGATTCAAGTTTTGAGATACTTTCTTGATGCGTAATCTTTTCATCTGTTTCTTGTTTTAAAAAGGAGATAATTTTTGGATACGCTTCAATTGACTGATCTATTTCAATTGAACTCCCTTTTTTATATGCTCCAATGTTAATCAAGTCTTCTGATTTAAAGTAAGTACTTAACCAGCCTCTCACTCTCTCTGCAGACCTTTGATGAGGTTTTGAAACGAGGTGGTTCATTAATCGGCTTACACTCTTCAATACGTTAATCGCAGGATATTGGCCTCTGTTTGCTAAATCACGATCAAGTACAAAATGACCATCTAATATGCCCCGCACCGTGTCTGCGATCGGTTCATTCATATCGTCTCCATCTACCAGCACAGTATAGAAAGCTGTTATTGTGCCATGAACATTCGTTCCTGTTCTCTCAAGTAACTTTGGTAATATGGCAAAAACAGAAGGAGTATACCCCTTTGTCGCGGGTGGTTCACCAACAGCTAATCCAATTTCTCTTTGTGCCATTGCTACCCGAGTCACAGAATCCATCATAAACATGACATTTAACCCTTTATCTCGAAAGTACTCCGCAATGGCAGTAGCTGTAAATGCACCTTTAATCCTCATTAGAGGAGGTAGATCAGAAGTAGCCGCAACAATGATGGTTTTTTTTAGTCCTTCTTCACCAAGATCACGTTCAATAAACTCTCGAACTTCTCTCCCACGTTCACCAATTAATGCAATCACATTTAGATCTGCTTCTGTATTTCGAGCGATCATACCTAATAAGGTACTTTTTCCAACCCCGCTTCCAGCAAAAATACCTACCCGTTGTCCTTTTCCAACAGTTAAAAGACTATCGATGGTTTTCACTCCTACTTCAAGACTCTCATCAATAGGGGGGCGACTCAATGGATTTGGCGGCGAATTTTCAGTGAGAATGGTTGACAGCCCTTTAGGCAATTTTTGGCCATCAATTGGCTGACCAAGTGAATCGAGCACTCTCCCAATCAAGGAAGAGCCTACTTTTATTTCAAGCGGTTTTCCTGTTGATTCAACTAAACATCCTGGACCGATTTCGTTCATACTTGAATATGGCATTAAAATAACCATCTCGTCTTTAAATCCAACTACCTCCGCATGGATGTTTGATGGTCCTCTCACCGTTTGTACTTGTATGTAGCATACCTCACCTATTGAACACGCAGGCCCTTGTGACTCGATCATTAACCCAACTACACGTTTAACTCGACCATAGCGTTTGAATGTATTAATCGCATCAACATAAGTTAAAAGATTAGAAGCTTTCAATCTTCATCACCCTCGAGAATTTCTAGTAATTTCTCTTTTATCTCTTTTAATTGACTATCGATACTGATGTCAATTCTCCCTTGGTTCGATTCGATATAACATTGTGAGTTATCCAGGTCTTCATTTGGATAAAGGTAGCATTTTGTATCTGTTGGAAAAATCGAATTTAATTCATCCATTTGAGAATCAATAAATTCATAAAAACCTGGCGCAACATGAATTTGAATTTCCTTATAATCGCGCGCTTCTTTTAAACCTCTTTTCACAATTGCTAGAAATGATTGTGGGTCTTCTTCAATCAGCTTCCCTAAAATTCTCTCTGCCGTTTTTATACCTAAATCAAGGATAACATTCTGAGCTTGATCGATTTGTTTTTGAAATTCTTGTTTTGCACGTTCAATATGTTCATGCACTTGATTCATTTTGTCATGATACTCGACTTTGGCCTGCTCTAATCCAGAATGAAGACCTTTCTTATAGGATTCTTCATAGGCTTCTGCTTGCAAAGCCTCTTTTTCCGTCAACCACGCATTTTTCTCTGTTTCAATATTCATTTGAATGAGAGTAGCTTCATTGCGGGCTTGATCAATTATTTGAAGGGCTTCATTGTGTGCTTTTTCCATTTCTTGAAGTGCTCTTTCTCTTACATCCTCAACCTGAAACTCGTTATCAACATCACGATTTTCTTCAATTTTTCTTTCTAAAGTTTTTATTCCGATGACCTTCGCATTCGTTGCCGTTTCGTCTGTCCAATTCGACTTAATGACTTTAGACAATGATGTCATCTCCTCCACCACGGGCTACAATGATTTCTCCAGCATCTTCCAATCTTCTAATAATAGCTACGATTCTCGATTGAGCTTCCTCAACATCACGTAAACGTACTGGGCCCATATATTCCATTTCCTCTTTAAAGGTTTCAACCATTCGAGTAGACATATTACGGAAGACAATTTCTTTTACTTCTTCGCTTGAAACTTTCAACGACAGAAGCAGGTCTTCATTTTCACAATCACGAATAATTCTTTGAATGGACCGATTATCAAGCGTAACAATATCTTCAAAGACAAACATTCTCTTTTTGATTTCTTCAGCTAATTCAGGATCTTGAATTTCAAGAGCATCGAGAATTGTTTTTTCGGTTGCTCGATCTACTCCATTAAGCACTTCTACTACTGCTTCGATGCCGCCTGTTTGAGTATAATCCTGAGTGACAGTAGTCGATAATTTTCTCTCAAGGATCGATTCGACTTCACTTATGATCTCTGGAGAAGTTGAATCCATCATCGCAATTCTTCGAGCAATATCAGCTTGCATTTCTTGAGGCAATTCGGACAAAATTTGTCCCGATTGTTGCGGATCAAGATAGGACAAGATCAATGCAATGGTTTGAGGATGCTCATTTTGAATGAAATTCAAAATTTGTGCCGGCTCTGCTCTTCTTGCAAAATCGAATGGTCTTACTTGCAAAGAAGAAGTTAATCGATTAATGATGGCTGCTGCTTGATCATTCCCAAGTGCTTTCTCAAGAATGGTCTTTGCATAGCCAATACCGCCTTGTGAAATATAATCTTGAGCAAGAGCAATATTATGAAATTCCTCTAATATTTCTTCCTTTGCAAATGCATCCACTTTTTTCATGCCCGATATTTCGAGAGTCAATTTTTCAATTTCTTCTTCAGACAGATGTTTATAAACAGATGCTGAGACGTCTGGACCTAAAGAAATAAGGAGGATAGCAGCTTTTTCTCTGCCTGATAATTCTTTATCCTTTTTCGACATTCATTCTTCCCCCTATTCATCGGCCAGCCACGATCTTAGTAATTTAGCAAATTCATCTGGTTTTTCTTTGGCCATTCTTTCAAGTTGTTTCTTTTTCATCGTACCTTCTGTTTCTTTTTCTAAGTTTACATCGGGGATATTAATTTTCTCGATCGTTTCTTCAAAGACTACTTCGTCTTCAATTGATTTTCTTCTTGCTCTTAACATGAAGAAAATCAGCAAAGCAATAATTAGAAGTAAAGCACCACCTGCGATATACACCCACATTGGAATAGCCGATTTCGTTTTGTCTGTAACGGACATTTTCCCATTAAACGGTTGGACAGAAACAACAATTTTATTGTTGATAGATGGGTCTGTTAAATCAGTTCCAGATGATTTATCAATTGATGTACGGACGATCGTTCCTAACATTTTTTGAATGTCGTCTACTCGGCTTTGTGGAAGAGAGTTGACATCCTTCGGGTTAGGAGGTTCAACCATAACCTGAATACCTAAGTCTCTAATTTTATAAGGGCTTTCGACTATTTTCTTTTTGATTCGATTTACTTCATTATTAACAGTATCCTGTATTTTTTCATAATCACCATTTCCCGTTTGTCCCGCTTGATAACTTGGACTTTGCGTATCTGTTGGTGTCTCTGCTTGGGGTACACCACCTGCAGCACCATTGCCTGTAAAGGTTTCTGTGATTTTTTGGGCGCTGATTGCAATCCCTGACATTTTATCTTTATCCACTGGCGTAACAAGGTTTTCTTCTCTGTTTTCTTGGGTAAAGTCTACATCAGCGGTAACTGTTGCTACAACCTTGTCATAGCCCATCAAAGTGCCAAGCATACTTTGAACTTGTCTCTGAATGTCACGTTCGATTTGTTTTTTTATATTCATTTGTTCGACAAAAGCACTTCCACTACCAGAATCGCTATTTTGCAAATCATAATATTCAAAATTCTGATTCATGATGACGATGTTTTCTGGATCTAAATTTGGAACACTTTTTGAAACTAAATGATAGAGGGATTTTATTTGCTTCTCATCAAATTCATAGCCTGGTTTTGTATTTAAGACAATCGACGCAGAGGCAGGCTTTTCGCCATCGCTAACAAAAATCCCTTTTTCCGGCATCGTAATCATAACCTTCGCTGCTTTTACGCCATCAATTTCTGTCATTAAATTTCCTAACTCTGTTTGCATGGCATCTAATTTTAAAACATTAAATTCATTATCCGTCATACCAAAACCAGTATTTTGACTGAAAAATGAATAATCAATACTTCCTGATTTCGGAATTCCTTCTGCAGCTAATTGGACCTTTAAGTCATCAACGTTTTGTTTAGGAACTTTAATGGTTGTTCCTCCGTCAGTAATTTCCGAAGAAATCCCTTTACTGTCTAGACTTTCTTTAATCGATCCTGTTTCAGAAGGTGTCAATTCACTATAAAGCGGAACCATATTAGGCTTCGTGACAAAGTAGAGCACCACAGAAATGATCACAATAAACGCGATGATACTTGTAAGTAATGTCGTTTTTTGTTTGCTCGAGCGAGTTTCCCAGGAGGTCTTCACTCTTGTAAAATATAGGTTAAGTTTTTCTTTCATTCTAATCCCCCGGTAGTTTATAGCAGTCCAGCTAAAACTTCTGATTCTACATTACATCTGCATTCTCATAATTTCCTGATAAGCTTCAACTACCTTATTTCTTACTTCCATTGTGGTTTGTAAAGTAATGCTCGCTTTTTGAGCAGCAACCATCACTTGTTGAAGATCAACGTTCTCGCCATTCGCTAATTTCTGAGTTAATCCATCAGCTTGATTTTGAGAAGTATTCACTGAGTTGATTGATTCCTTTAAATAGTCTGCAAATTGTTTCTGCGCATCTGCTGGTGAAGACGCTGTCGGATTAATTTTTGTTGCAACTGGACTTAATAAACTAGTTTGGAATGCCGATATACTAGGTATAGCCACGATTCAACTCACTCCTTCCTTATTTACCAATTTCTAAGGATTTCATTAACATTGCTTTAGAGGCATTAAATGCCGTTACATTCGCTTCATATGATCTCGTAGCTGACAAGAGATCCACTGTCTCTCTTAATGGATCAACGTTCGGCATTTCCACATATCCATCAGCATTTGCGTCGGGATGAGTTGGGTCATAAACTAACTTTGTCGGCGTTTTAGTATCTTCCATAATACGAGACACTTTCACTCCAGATCCTGTAGTATTTCCATCAACTGTACCAAATGCTTTATTTAAGTAAGAAGAGAATCCTTCTTGTTGAGGCTGAAGAACGACCATTTTTCGTTTGTAAGGCTGCCATTTTCCGTTTACCAACTTCCCTCTCGTAGTATCTTGGTTTGCTACGTTGGAAGAGATGACGTCCATTCGTAATCGTTGTGCAGTTAAAGCAGAAGCAGTTGTATTCATGCTATGAAACATACTCAACTTTATCTACCTCCTTTGATCACATCTTTTAAACTATTAAATTTCAGATTTAATTGTTCCGTTAAAGCATCAAAATAAATTTGATTTGTTGCTAAATCTGACATTTCTTTATCCATATCCACACTGTTTCCATTGTTGTTATAAGAAACATTTTTTTGTTCAACGATATTATTGGTTTTACTAGCAGTGTTAAAACGAAAATGTCTTGGATCTGTTCGAAAGGCTTCTTTCGATTGATCCATGGATTGATTCAATAAATCCTTAAAACGGACTTCTTTCGCTTTGTAATCTGGTGTGTCAACATTGGCAATATTTTGAGAAATAACTTCTTGTTTAAGCGAAGAGTAATTTAATCCCTTCTCTAATGAATCAATCGTATTGGAAAAAAGTTTCAAAGTGTACACCTCTTACCATGTATTTGACATTTTATTATCAAATATGACAAATAAATTTAAAATCTACTTCTTATTGTAATAGTTAAATTTAGTAGTGTCTATGCACAATATGGAAAAACATCTATGTCTTACTACCTATTTTTGTTTATTTTCTGATTAATCATATAATTATTATTCATATTTCTTACATAAAAATACACCCGTGTTAAAAAATGTGATTCGACAGTATTTTTACTTTCACTATTTATCATGATTTTTTTGAAATACGTTATGAATATACAGATGTGACGTATGAAGGTAAATTGATCCGTTGAAATAAATAGTGAAATCGATGTAAAATAACACCATTTTATACACAAATTCGCCTTAATTAGAAATCAACTTAATATTTCAGTAGATTTAATTAGGTATTAAGACTTATTATTAGCGAATATTTTTCTAATAAATATTTTCTGATTATCTATTAAAATATTCATTTTCTAAAATACATGATCTTTTCGTTTAGGCTTTCAAACATCCGCCTACAATAAAACAGATGGAGATAAAATGATACATTTTTGTGCAACTACTGAAAAATTTGTGTGAAAAAAATTTACTTTTGCATCAAATTGAAATAATAGATGGACTTTTTTCGATTATGAATGAAATTTTTTCTCTTCTTTGAAATCTCATAAATGATAAAAGGATGAACGATTTTTTGATCGCACTTTCAAATGTCATCTTCTACACCATTCAGGACACTCATGTGAATTAGCACATGCAATAGTCTTTAGCCAATTTAGACTGTTTTCCACACTAAGAAAAAGGATTTCTGGTTCAAAATGGTTATCGCAGATGTACGTACGATTACGCTTTTTTAAACATACTTTCCTTTGTTAACGAACTTAAATTCGATCCCGAATCTGTAGTTTACATAATTGTTCATCGATATCTCTTATTTAGAGCGTTCCATGGTTTTGATAAAGGTCTCGATATTGAGCACTAAATCTTTCAACATATGAATCGCTGACACTTACTCTGTGAAAAGTTTTATTGGAGAGAGAATACGATTCTGCTTGAAACAATAAATAGTTTGAAGATGAGGGAGGAGAAAGCGTTTACATGGTCTTGAGAAAAGGAGGCTCAATGACCGCCAGCGGTTAACGCCTACTTGTAACGGAAATCAACGAAGTTTAATCGAAAAATGGGACTGTCCTAAAAAGTCTATTTACATGACTTTTAGGACAGCCCCATTATTAGGGATGTAGATTAGTTATTCTTTAATTTTTCTAATTCAAGTAAGAACTTATCATTCAATACTTTAATATAAGTACCTTTCATTCCCAAGGAACGTGATTCAATAACACCAGCACTTTCTAGTTTGCGAAGTGCGTTTACAATCACTGATCGTGTAATTCCTACGCGATCTGCAATTTTTGAAGCAACTAAAAGTCCTTCTTTACCGTCTAGTTCTTCAAAAATGTGTTCAATTGCTTCCAGTTCACTATAAGATAAAGAACTAATCGCCATTTGTACGACTGCTTTGGTTCTAGCTTCTACTTCAATTTCTTCCGCTTTTTCACGAAGAATTTCCATTCCAACTACTGTAGCACCGTACTCACCAAGAATAAGATCATCATCTTCAAATCTAGCTTCTAATCGTGCCAGAATTAATGTTCCTAATCGTTCTCCTCCACCAATAATAGGAACAACTGTTGTTAAACCTGATTGAAACAGTTCACGATTTTCAACAGGGAAAGCAGTATGTTCATTATCAATATCCAGATTCGAACTTGTTTCTTTCACATTAAATAGATTTTGCGTGTATTCTTCAGGAAATTGACGATCTTCAAGCATTTGTATCATACGATCATTTTCAACTTGCTGATTAATTTCAAATCCTAGTAATTTCCCTCGTCTACTAACGACAAAAATATTCGCATCGATCACTTCACTTAACTTTGCAGCCATTTCCTTGAAATTGACTTGTTTTCCTGCTGACTTTTGTAATAATGTATTAATTTTTCTTGTTTTTGCTAATAAATTCATGTTTTGTCCTCCTATAGTTAAACCCATGTTAAGAAATATTCAATTGTTTAAAAATTGTGAATTACTTTGTATTTTATCCAATAAATTCGTTACCTAAACTTAAAGGATGAACTGACTTAAGTCTTTATTAGATGAAATTGCACCTAACTTTTCATCAACATATTGAGGCGTTATACTAATTGACTCCATCATGATATCTGGCGCTTCAAAAGATAAGTCTTCCAGTAGTTTTTCTAAAATGGTATGGAGTCGTCGCGCTCCTATATTGTCTGTTTCTTGATTTACTTGAAATGCTATTTCTGCAAGTCTACGAATAGCCTCTTCTGTAAAATCAATCTTAATATTCTCAGTCTCTAAAAGAGCCGTATACTGTTTAATCAATGCATTATCAGGCTCAACAAGAATACGAACAAAATCTTCGACTGTTAATTTTTGAAGTTCTACTCTAATTGGAAATCTTCCTTGTAATTCAGGAATCAAATCGGAAGGTTTAGAAATATGGAAAGCGCCAGCAGCCATGAAAAGAATATGATCCGTTTTCACACTACCATATTTGGTCACCACCGTAGATCCTTCTACTATTGGTAAGATGTCTCTTTGTACACCTTCTCTAGAAACATCAGCAGAAGAAGATTGTGATCCTTTACTTGCTACTTTATCGATTTCATCAATAAAGATAATACCCGTTTGTTCTGCTCTATAAATAGCTTCTTGAGTGACGTCATCCATATCGATGAGTTTCTGAGCTTCTTCGCTAGTCAAGAGCTTTCTTGCTTCACTTACTTTTACTTTACGTTTCTTCTTTTTCTTTGGCATGAAATTAGAAAAGGCATCCTGCATGTTCATTCCCATCTGTTCCATACCGGATCCTTGTAGCATATCGAACATTGAAGGAGGTTGTTCCTCAACTTCGATCGAAATCGTTTCATTTTCTAATTCGCCTTTGTTAAGCTTATCTTCAATGATTTTTCTCTTTTCATTCGTTGAATAATCATCATTTTTTTCTTCTTGATGATCATGTTGATCATTGTTTCCAAAAAACATTTCAAGCGGATTTTTCATTTGTGATGATTTTTTGCTTGAAGGAACAAATAGATCGATAATTCTTTTGTTCGCAGCTTCTTCTGCTGGTTCTTTCACAGCATTCATTTTGTCTTCTTTCACTAATCGAATAGATGTCTCCATTAAATCACGAATCATAGATTCAACGTCTCGACCTACGTAGCCAACTTCAGTGAATTTAGTCGCTTCTACTTTTATAAAAGGTGCACCAACTAGCTTAGCCATTCTTCTCGCAATTTCTGTTTTTCCAACTCCAGTTGGTCCAATCATTAAAATATTTTTTGGAATGACTTCATCTCGTAATTTATCAGGCAAAAGGCCTCTACGGTAACGATTACGCAATGCAACAGCTACTGCTTTTTTGGCGTCATTTTGGCCAATAATATATTGATTTAATCGGTCAACAATTTGTCTTGGGGTTAAACTCATCGCTTGGTTCAAGAAGACACTCTCCTTTTTTAAAGCTCTTCGACTATAATATTTCCATTTGTATAGACACAAATCTCTGAAGCCACTTCTAGTGAAGCTCTAGCAATTTCTTTCGCAGTAAACTGATCACCTGAATATTTCTTTAATGCACGGCCAGCAGACAACGCATAGTTGCCACCAGAACCGATTGCTAATATACCATCATCAGGTTCGATTACTTCACCTGTTCCAGAAATTAGCAGCAAATTATCTTTGTCCATGACAATGAGCATCGCTTCTAGTTTTCTAAGGACACGATCACTTCGCCATTCTTTAGCCAACTCAACGGCGGCACGCTGCAAATTCCCATTATACTCTTGCAATCGCCCTTCGAACTTTTCAAATAATGTAAATGCATCTGCAACTGAGCCCGCAAACCCTGCAACTACTTTTCCGTTGAAAAGTTTTCTTACTTTTCGAGCTGTGTGTTTCATAACAACTGCATTTCCAAATGTAACTTGACCGTCTCCAGCAATTGCAGCATTTCCCTTATGTTGCACAGCAAAGATGGTGGTGGCATGAAAATCTCCCACTGTAAAACGCCTCCTCTACATTTGATTCTTTAAGCCCTTGGATGATGCTTTAAATAAGTTTGTCTCAAATGATCTTTTGTCACATGGGTGTAGATTTGAGTCGACGACAAATGTGTGTGCCCTAATAATTCTTGAACTGACCTCATATCTGCACCATTATTCATTAGATGGGTTGCAAAGGTATGTCTAAGCATATGGGGATGAATTTTACTGGTCATTGAAGCTTTTTTTATGAGTTCAGTCAAAATGTACCGAATCCCTCTCGGTGTCAAAGAAGCTCCCTTTAAATTTAAAAACAGATGAGTGATCGGTTCATTGTGTTTTTTCATTAACTCTACTCTGCCATTTTTGACATAAGACTCAATTGCTGAGTGCGCAAAACTACCAAAAGGAACATAACGTTCTTTTCTGCCTTTCCCTTTCACCAAAATGGTTGAGAGCGAAAAGTCGATGTCTTTTAACTGAATTGATGCACATTCACTCACTCGAATTCCCGTGGCATACAACAGTTCAAAAAGGGCTTTGTTCCGTTGATCTGCAGCTGATTCTCCTCCACAAGCCTTTAAAAGTTGTTCTATTTCTTCTTCATAAAAAAATTGAGGAAGCCGCGTTTCTTTTTTGGGCTGTGAAACGTAAGAAAAGGGGTTGTCATTCACTCTTTTTTCTTTGTTTAAAAACCGGTAAAAACTTCTTAAACTTGAAATTTTTCTTGATACAGAGGATCTTTTATATTCTTTTTGATGTAAATTAGTTAAATATAAGCGTGCATGCAAATATTCTACTTCTATTAAAGATTTGACGCCTTCTCCGTCCATAAATAGGAAAAAGTCTTTTATGTCATCTTGATAGTATTTTATCGTGTATTCAGAATAATTTTTTTCCACCTGCAAATATTGAATGAAAAGTGATAGCAATTCGCTTTGTTGTTGCACTCTATTCACCCCTCAAGGCTTTTAAATCTTATCATAATTTAATACCCCACGCAATGAATTTACATTTTTTTCACAAAGTTCTGAATTGTTTCTAATGCTCGTTCAGCATGCTTTTCATTGCGCTCTTGTTTTTTCTTAATCCGTTCTGGTAAATCAGGAAAAAGACCGAAGTTTGCATTCATAGGTTGAAAATTCTTGGCATTGGTTTTTGTAATATAATGCGCCATACTTCCAATGGCTGTTTCTTGTGGAAAGACAATCGGCTCTTCCTCCATAGCAAGGCGGGCAGCATTCATTCCAGCAACTAATCCACTCGCAGCAGATTCAACATATCCTTCTACTCCAGTCATCTGACCAGCAAAAAACAGATCTTTTCTCTCTTTAAATTGATAAGTTGCTTCTAATACGTTAGGGGAATTAATAAATGTATTACGGTGCATAACACCATAGCGAACAATCTCTACATTTTCGAGACCTGGGATCAGCTGTAGAACTTCTTTTTGCGGACCCCATTTAAGATGTGTCTGAAATCCAACAAGATTGTACAAGGTCCCTGCTGCGTCATCTTGACGTAATTGAACAACTGCAAACGGACGTTTTCCAGTCTTAGGGTCTTCTAATCCCACCGGTTTCATAGGACCGAAGAGCATTGTTTTCTTGCCGCGGCTAGCCATCACTTCAATCGGCATACACCCTTCGAAGAAAATTTCTTTTTCAAATTCTTTTAAAGGAACCGTTTCTGCACTAATTAACGCATCATGGAAGCGATCAAATTCTTCTTCTGTCATCGGACAATTTAAATAGGCCGCTTCACCTTTATCATATCTTGATTTCAGATAAACTTTGTTCATATCAATACTGTCTTTTTCAATTATTGGAGCAGCTGCATCATAAAAGTATAAATACTCTTCACCAGTCATTTTTTTCAAATCTTCTGCTAAAGCAGGACTTGTTAATGGCCCAGTTGCGATAATGGTAATTCCTTCAGGCAATTTTGTTATTTCTTCATTAAATACAGTCACATTTTCATGATTTTTCACTCGTTCTGTTACCAGTTGGGCAAATTCATGTCGGTCAACTGCTAATGCTCCACCTGCTGGCACCGCACAATCGTCTGCAGATTGGATAATCACAGAGTCTAATATTCTCATTTCTTCTTTTAATACACCTACTGCGTTCGCAAGTGTATTAGATCGAAGAGAATTACTACAAACTAATTCAGCAAATTTATCTGTATGATGAGCAGGTGTTTGTTTTACCGGTCTCATTTCGTATAGATGAACTTGAATCCCTCTCTTAGCAAGTTGCCAGGCAGCTTCACTACCTGCTAACCCAGCACCAACAACATTTACTATTTTATTCAACCGTACGTCCTCCTCATTTGGATAAACGAAATCGTTTATCATTAAGCTTATCTTAGCATTGTACACTAGACGTCCATCCAACAAAAGACGAAAGCATTCAGAATTTATCACAAATCTAGTACAATTTAAACGATTTTCAATTTATTCAGCAAAAAGAGCCTAATTTCTTGATTAAAAGGATTAAAACGGCATGTTTTTCCCTCATTTACATCATTCGTTTCATAAGAAAAAGTGAGCCTAAGCCCACTTTCATCATAGCCATGTATCAACTCTGTGATTCTTCTTTGTATGAACAAGTCGTACATTGAATTTGTACGCCTTTTTTAAGTTTCTTCTCGACCAATGTATTTTCACATTTTGGACAAGGACGATCAATTGGCTTATCCCATGAAATAAAATCACATTCTGGATAACGATCACATCCATAGAAAATTCGTTTCTTTTTACTTTTTCTTTCGATAATATTTCCTGTTTTACATTTCGGGCAAGAAACACCTATCTCTTTAACAATTGCTTTCGTGTTACGACATTCAGGAAAATTACTACATGCCATAAATTTACCGTAACGGCCCATTTTGATCACCATTGGGTTGCCACACTTCTCGCAATCTTCTCCAGCATATTCATCTTTTATTTCAACAGATTCCATTTCCAGTTCTGCTTTTTTTAAATGTTTCTCAAAATCCTGGTAAAAATCATCGATAACACGGACCCATTGAATTTTACCTTCTTCAATTTCATCAAGACTGCTTTCCATCTTAGCCGTAAACTCCACATTTATTACATCTTGGAAAAACTCCATTACAAGTTCTAATACAATTTCTCCAAGTTCTGTTGGCACAAAACGCTTATTGTCTAAAGCAGCATACCCTCTTCTTTGAATTGTATCGAGAGTTGGAGCATAAGTTGAAGGGCGTCCTATGCCTAACTCTTCTAATGTTCGTACCAATCTTGCCTCGGTATATCTTGGAGGAGGTTGTGTAAAGTGTTGTTTAGGGTCGATATCATTCGACTGCACTTTATCCCCTTCCGCTAATTCAGGAAGCCAGTTGTCTTTTTCTTCTTTTTGATCGTCGGTACCTTCAACATAGACTTTCATAAAACCAGGAAACTTCACTTTAGAACCGTTCGCTCTAAATATCACTTCTTCATTTGTAAGATCTACACTCATCGTGTCCATCACTGCTGGAGCCATCTGACTTGCAAGGAAGCGTTCCCATATCAATTTATAGAGACGGAGTTGATCACGACTTAAGTATTGTTTAATCAGTGCTGGTTCTCTTAAGGTACTTGTAGGACGAATCGCTTCGTGAGCGTCTTGAGCCTTCGACTGCTGCTTACCTTGTTTTTGAGAAGAGGTTAAGAATTCTTTCCCATACTGTTGTTCAATGAAATCGGCAGCTTCTTTTTTTGCTACTTCTGAGATACGCGTTGAATCCGTTCTCATATAAGTGATTAAGCCAACGGTTCCTTCTTTGCCTAAATCAATTCCTTCGTACAACTGTTGAGCAAGCATCATTGTTTTTCTTGCACGGAAATTCAGTTTTCTTGCCGCCTCTTGTTGTAATGAAGAGGTAATAAAGGAAGCTGCAGGATTTCTTTTTCGCTCTTTTTTTGTAACTTTGGTGACCACAAATTCTTTTCCTTTTATTTTGGAAAGAATTTCTTTCACTTCATCTTCGTTGTGAAGATCGACTTTTTTTCCTTTACTTCCATAAAATGAAGCAAGAAATTGATCTTTCCCTTTAATAAATTGTCCATCAATCGTCCAATACTCTTCTGGTTTAAATTGCTTTATTTCATTTTCACGATCAACGATTAATCGAACAGCTACTGTTTGTACACGACCGGCACTTAGCCCTTTTTTCACTTTTTTCCATAATAGCGGGCTAATATTGTATCCTACTAAACGGTCTAAAATTCTTCTTGCTTGCTGTGCATCAACCAAGTCCATGTTAACTGGACGAGGGTTTTTAAATGATTCTTTAATCGCATCTTTTGTTATTTCATTAAATACTACCCGACAATCGGTTGATGAATCTAGACCAAGGCTGTGTGCTAGATGCCACGCAATTGCTTCCCCTTCACGATCCGGGTCAGCTGCGAGAAAAATTTTCTTCGCTTTTTTTGCGGCAGTTTTTAAATCTTTTAACACAGGTCCTTTTCCGCGTATTGTAATATATTTCGGTTCATAGTCATGCTCAACATCTACTCCCATTTGACTGCGGGGTAAATCTCTAATATGTCCAAGAGAAGCACGAACTTTATATTTTTTCCCTAAATATTTCTCAATCGTTTTTGCTTTCGCTGGTGATTCAACAATTACTAAATAATCTGACATCAAGTTTCCTCCTTAGAGGGAAAGTATTCACAGTCAAGGTTTGATATTAAAGTGAACAATGTCTTTTGTCAAATCTCATCACTGCATGTCACTTTTTTTCTCCTTCACACATAAAATCTTTACACTCCAACTATGATGGAAAATGTATAACAGTTTTGAAATAATTGCAACCATTTTGATAAAAAAAGAAGAAAATTCTAACTTTTATAAGTAAAACATGAGTCTTTAGTCATACGAATTGAAAAAATAGAACGTAAAGTAAAAGTCAAAAGGGATCGAATATATTTTCTTTCGAAGTATAGCTGGCTCTTTGGTAAAAGTTCTTATTGTAATGTGTGCTGCTCATTGTCATTTCACTTAAATCTACTCACTATCCGATTACTCGCTGTTGCCTCTGTGCGGGGTCTCGGCAGGCTCGTTTTTCACAAGAGTCTCATAGATTTACGCTCATTACACAGTGTTTTACGATAAGCCAGCCGTTATAAATGAGAAATAAAGTCCTTTAATAAAGGCTTACTCTAAGCAAAGATAGCCTTGATAAAAGAGAATCCTGCACACTTTAGCCACTCGGTAATAAAGAAGGAGTTTTGCAGTCTTAATAAATCGAGATTATTTTGATTATATCCTCTGCATCTTGAACTAATACCGCTCCTTGCTTAATTAATTGATTTGTCCCTTTTGACAACTTTGAATCAATAGGACCTGGTATTGAAAAAACATCCCTTCCTTCTTCTAATGCTGCATCTGCTGTTATTAAAGATCCGCTTCTTTCATTTGCTTGTACGATAAGAGTACCGCTTGAAATACCGCTAATTAGTCGATTTCTCATTGGAAAATGCCATTTTTCTGGTCTAACATTCGGAGGGAATTCAGAAAGAACCAACTGGCGTTTTTCCATGTAAGCTTTAAGACCTCTTGTTTCAGTAGGATAATAGTGATCTAGCCCACCACCAACAATCCCGATGGTTGATCCGTTTGATCGTATTGCACATTCATGTGCCCATTGATCAATTCCTTTAGCTAATCCACTGACTATGACAAAACCTCTCTCAATGAGCGCTGGTAATATCGTTTTAATCGCGTTTAAGCCATATGAGTCTCCGTTACGTGCTCCTACTACGGAAAGCATTTTGGCAGAAGTCATTAGATCATGATTTCCTTTTGAATAAAGGAGAAAAGGGGGATCATAAATTTGTTTTAGTCGATAGGGATAAGATGCTTCAGAGGAGATCGTGATTTGAATGTGTGAATCTTGATAAGATTTCATAAGGGTGGAGAAAGAGAGGGTGTGGAGATCTTCAAACAGCTTGTTGGACTGGTCTATCGGGAGAGATAAGAGGTGTGAAAAATCAAGTGCCTTATAATAGAAGAGATTCGTCAATTTGGGATCATTTTTTAATAGTAAATCCATTCGTTTCCATGTCATCCCTTTGCAACGATGAAGATGAATTAAATGTTCTTTCAAAGATCAATATCCTCCTTTTACCTGCAATTATAGATGAAAAGCCCCTCTAATAAAGAGGGACTCGGTAATTTAAATTAGTGATTTTGAAGTTTTGCATTTATCTAAAATGCCCGCTTCATTTAGTGCTTTAATTAAAGTTTCTCCCATTACTGATGGCGTTTCAGCAACCATAATTCCGCATTCATTCATAACGCGAATTTTTTCATCTGCTGTTCCTTTACCACCTGAAATGATCGCACCAGCATGTCCCATACGTTTTCCAGGAGGAGCTGTACGGCCACCGATAAATCCTACAACCGGTTTTGACATATTTGCTTTTACCCATTCAGCTGCTTCTTCTTCAGCTGTTCCACCAATTTCACCAATCATAATCACAGCATAAGTATCAGGATCTTCATTAAATGCTTTCAAAACATCGATAAAGTCAGTTCCGTTTACCGGATCCCCACCAATACCAACAGCAGTCGATTGTCCAATACCAGCTTGTGTTAATTGATGAACCGCTTCATATGTCAAAGTTCCTGAACGTGAAACAACCCCTACATGACCTTTTGTATGAATGTATCCTGGCATAATACCAATTTTACATTCATCAGGAGTGATTACACCTGGGCAGTTAGGTCCAACAAGACGTGTTTTCTTACCATCCATATAACGCTTCACTTTAACCATATCAAGAACGGGGATATGCTCAGTGATACAAATAGCAAGATCTAATTCAGCATCTACAGCTTCTAAAATTGCATCTGCTGCAAAAGGAGCTGGAACGTAGATAACAGAAGCGTTAGCCCCAGTTGCATTGACTGCTTCCGTAACGGTATTAAATACCGGAACTCCCTCTACTTCCGTTCCACCTTTACCAGGTGTCACACCACCAACGATTTTCGTACCATATTCAAGCATTTGTTTCGTATGGAATAGCGCGGTAGAACCGGTTATTCCTTGCACGATCACTTTTGTATCTTTATTAATAAATACGCTCATGACGTTCTCCTGCCTTTCTTAGCCTACTAGTTCAACGATTTTTTTTGCGCCATCTGCCATTGATTCTGCAGCAACGATATCTAATCCTGATTCACTTAGGATGCTTTTCCCAAGATCAACGTTTGTTCCTTCTAAACGAACAACTAATGGCACTTTTAATTCCACTTGTTTTGCAGCTTCAACAACACCAGTAGCAATGATGTCACATTTCATGATTCCGCCAAAAATATTGACGAAAATCCCTTTAACCTTTTCATCAGAAAGGATTATTTTAAATGCTTCCGTTACTTTTTCTGCTGTCGCTCCGCCACCAACATCAAGGAAGTTAGCTGGATCTCCACTGTAATGTTTAACAATGTCCATTGTTGCCATTGCAAGACCCGCACCATTAACCATGCAACCAATGTTTCCATCTAAAGAAATATAACTTAGATCATATTTAGAAGCTTCGATCTCTTTTGCATCTTCTTCTTCTAAATCACGGTATGCAACGATATCTTTTTGACGGAAAAGAGCATTATCGTCAAAGTTAAGCTTGGCATCAAGCGCCATGACTTTGCCATCACCTGTTGTAACAAGTGGATTGATTTCAGCAATAGAACAATCTTTTTCAACAAATGCTTTATAAAGACCAAGCATGAATTTCACTGTTTGTCCTACTAATTCTTTTGGAATGTTAATGTTAAATGCTAAACGGCGTGCTTGAAAAGCTGTCATTCCAACAACTGGATCAATCACTTCTTTAAAGATTTTTTCAGGAGTAGCTTCTGCAACTTCTTCAATTTCAGTACCGCCTTCTTCAGATGCCATGAAAACAACACTAGAAGTGGCACGGTCTAGAACAGCACCGACATAATATTCTTTTTTAATGTCGCATCCTTCTTCGATCAATAAGCGCTTCACTTCTTTGCCTTCTGGGCCAGTTTGGTGAGTGACTAATGTTTTACCAAGGATTTCATTCGCATATGTACGAACCTCGTCTAAATTTTTAGCGATTTTTACACCACCAGCTTTTCCACGCCCACCAGCATGGATTTGAGCTTTTACGACAAATACACTGCTATTTAGTTCTTTAGCAGCTTCCACAGCTTCTTCTACAGTAAAAGCGACTCTGCCATTCGGAACGGCAACCCCGTATTTTCTGAGGATTTCTTTCCCTTGATACTCATGGATATTCATATTCCATCCTCCTATCAAACTCTTGACTAAATATTGTCTGCGTTTTCATTGTATAAAATGAGATTTGTTCTGTCTACTATAACGACTAAAATAGTCGAGTACGCTCTAATATTCGTAATAAACAAAAAATTCAGATCTGGTTCAAAAAAATATTTTTCGAAACCAATGATTTCATACTAGACTAAAACAATTGTCACCAAGTTACACAAACGTAATCATACCACAGATTATGATCAACCTAAAATGATCTGACAAAACAAGGCTCATTGAATATACCTTGTTTATTTTTTTGGATTATTCTATTTGTTATAATCTTTGTCGACTCGATAGACAAAAGCAAATACTTCAGCAACGGCCGCGTATAATTCTTCTGGGATCGCCTCGTTAATATCCAATTGTCCCAGTAATTCAACTAGAGTCGAATCTTCTTGTATGAGGACGCCGTTTTCTTCTGCTTTAGCAAGAATATTTTCAGCTATCTTCCCTTTTCCCTTAGCTAAAATGATTGGAGCTTCTCGATCGTCAGGTCGATAAGATAAAGCAACCGCTTCTTTTCGCTTTGATTGATTACTCATATTTTCATATCCAATCCTGAATAAAGTGTTTGGTTCATTTCTTTTGTTTGCTTGCTGATGTTTGGAGAAGAATCACTTGGGTGGTAAAAATGAACGGCCGAAAGGCGATAGTCTAATTGATTCAATCCTTTTTTAAGCGCTTCTTCATATGATTTTGAAAAGGCACTTAACTCTTTTTCGGGATGGTAGATCGTAATCGTTACAATCCGATTTTGCACTTGCATATCCATCGTGATCTCCTTTAAGCTCGACAGGTCCAAATGGAAGAGAATACGACAATATTCTGGATCTAATTGTCCGTTTTCTTTTCTCTTACCTGTCCATTGAATCGTGCCTGTCGAATTTCCCATCCACGGAAGCGGAATTTGATATAAAATCGTTTGGAGTGGACCATTTTCCCCTGATAACAATTGGTGTCCATTCATCCTATTGATTAATTTCTCAGCTGCATCTTTTGTATCTGAAGAAGGATGATCTGCTATTAATTGGACTAACAGCGGTTTAAGCTGGTCTTGAAATGAATCATTTTTCCCACTTGCAAGACGTGCTTCATAACTTGTTCCTGATATAGAAATCATTTCTTTTAGTAATTGATGAATCTTAGGTGCGTTTATCGATTGTTCGATTTGTTCATCTGCTTTCGTGAGCAATTGCTGTAATAGATCAGTGATTGGTTTGGGCAATGTTCCTTCTTGTGAAGCGACCTTTAAGTTTTTGAAAGCCGCAACTAGATCTACTGTTTTTCTTGATTCATCTGTTTGATTCATAGGAGTCGTTAACAGGTTCAATCTTTCTTTCGCGTTTCCATTTCCTATGTCCGAAAATTGTTTTTTCAATATTGCTATAAAGGTTGTTTGAAGTACTTCATCTTTTGACAAGTTTGCCACGTTTGGCGATTTTGCACCTAATAAATGAGCAAGATTTTCTTCTTTAGGAGACAACTTGCTGGAATTCTCACCTTTTGTAAGATCTGACCATATTGTTTGCAATGGTTCAAGTATTGGAGCTATCGATTGTGATTTCCCTTGTGTCATCAGTACTTGTTGAAGTGTTTTCATCTGATCTTCAGTAAGATTGGATAAAGAAATTCCACCACTTTTCATTTGATTAAAATTTGGAGTCATTGATCCATTTTGTGATACAACGCCTAAAGATTTTAAAATCGTAAGAGCTGCAAATCGCTCAGGAAAAGGGAGTGATTCATTTAACCATTTCATGCCAGATGATCCAATAACTGAGTGAAGCTGCTCTTGTTCTAAAGGGAATTGCAATTGATTAAGCACTTTTAATAGAGGCTGAATATTTTCTTTATTCGGTTCGTTTTGCAAACTTGTTATCACATTGGTAAGGAGGGTTTGAATCGACTCCTTCTTACCCGTTTCAAGAAGGGATAGAAAGACGTTTTCGTTGAAAGGGATACTCTTGTTCATCATCCATTTAATCGTGCTTAAACCTTCTTCTGGCTGCTCTATTTTCGATATCCACTCAGAGGATTGAACGATCATCTCTTTGGTTAATGGCCATTGTTCCGTTACAAGCTTCGTTGCAAGTTGTTGAGTTGATGTGGTGACAGGGAGAGAAAGTTTGTCTAGAAGCTTCGCAACTAAGGATTGGATCGGTTGGTCTTTGTTTGTAGATTCTGTTAATACTTTAAGAGAGATCCCCTCTTCGGTCGACATCACCTGAAACCAATATTTTTCTCCCGCTTGTAATGGTACTTCAAGTTTCGCAAAAAATGTCCGATTACCAGACTGAACTTCTGCTAGTTGATTGGGATACAGCTTCTTAATCGTGCCTGTCAACACCTGTCCAGATCGAAATTGAATCGATTTCTCTGTGCTAGAACTTTGAATCATTTTCTGAATACCATTTAGTTCCATCTTTCTCCCTCCCATCATATTCAGGATTTATCATGTTTTTTATAGGAGCAAAGCTCTTTCGATGAATGGGACTAATGCCATGAAGATCTAGTGCTTCAATATGCTGGGCAGTTCCGTATCCTTTGTGCTTGGAAAATGAATAACCCGGGTAGAGAGACATCATATTCATTCATCATTCGATCTCTTTCTACCTTAGCAATAACAGAGGCCGCTGCAATCGACACGCTTTTTGAGTCACCTTTTATGATCGCCGTTTGCGGGATGAGGGATGGCAGCTTCATCGCGTCTATTAATAAGTGTTCAGGTTTGATATGTAAGGATTCAATTGACTTTATCATCGCAATTTTAGTTGCTTCATAGATATTAATTTCATCGATTTCATGAGCAGAGCATTCTCCTATTGCAATCGAGATGGCTTCTGATTTAATAATTTCATAAAATTTTTCTCTTTTTTCGTGAGTAAGTTTTTTTGAATCATCTAATCCAATGAGAACAAAATCTTTTGGTAAAATGACAGCAGCTGTCAAAACGGGTCCCGCAAGAGGTCCGCGTCCAACTTCGTCAATGCCTGCGATATACGTGATTCCAGAGTCATAAAGTTCAGTTTCATACTTTTTCATCTCGTTAAATTTTAAGAATAACTTCGTATTTTTTTCTTTTTGTTTATACCATTTTCTAATTGCAGATTGGACTCCTTTTCGCTCATCATTCATCCATTCAATGAGGAGAGGATCTCGTTCGTCCGTTATCGAAGTGAGCTTTTCTGTAATGGCTTTAATCGACCAGGCTTTCATTTCATACGCTCCTTGCCGTTCATTTTAATATCGGCTCTTTTTTGTAAAAATAAAGACCTGTGAGCGCCTCTTTAATTAAGAGGTACCTGCTCATCAGGTCTGTTTAGTTCGTCTGGTCTGTCAAATGTCAGTTTGCCTGCACGCAGGCTTCTTATATCGCGAACGATTATTTCAGCAGTTTTGTCGTAATCAATATAACCGCCACTTTGTACACAGCCTCTTAAATGACCAATATGATCATACACTTCAACGATATCATCAGGAACTTGATCAAATTTATACATTTCTTTAAATCGATCAGGATAATACTCTTCCAGAAACTTCATTCCCCAAATGGCAATGTCTTGTAAGTTTAAAATTGTATCTTTAATAGCTCCCGTTAAGGCAAGTTTGTATCCAACTTGCTGGTCTTCAAACTTTGGCCATAGAATTCCAGGTGTGTCTAGCAGCTCAAGTTCTTTTCCAACTTTAATCCATTGCTGCGCTTTTGTAACGCCTGGCATATTCCCTGTTTTGGCAAGATTCCTTTTCGAAAGACGATTGATAAGCGTTGATTTCCCTACGTTCGGTATCCCTACAATCATGGCTCTGATTGCTCGAGGACGGACACCCTTTGAAATCAATCTTTCAATTTTTTCGCTCAAGATCTCTTTCGATGCTTTAACAATTTCTCCAAGCCCGTTTCCTTCTTGTGAATTAACAGGTAAGGCTTTGACACCATGATCTGCAAAGTATTTAACCCATTGTTTTGTAATGACAGGATCTGCCAAATCAGCTTTGTTTAATAAAACAACTCTAGGCTTATGTTGAATGAGTTCGTCGATCATCGGATTTCGCGAAGATAGTGGAAGCCTGGCATCCAATAACTCGTAAATAACATCAACCATTTTTAATTTTTCTGTTACTTGTCTTCTGGCCTTTGCCATGTGTCCCGGGAACCACTGAATGGTCATCGTGATCGTCTCCCTTCTTTTCATTCTTTCCTTATTTTATTACTTTAAAATCTGCAATCGGCCAATACAAAAGATTTGTATTCCCAATGACTTTTCCAATCGGAACAGTACCGATCATCCGGCTATCTTTGCTATATCGGCGGTTATCACCCATCACAAAAATTTCGCCCGCAGGAACTTTCTCTTTGCCTGTATACTGCTTTAATTTAAAATCGAGTGTTAAAGGCTGTCCATCTGTTAATTGCTTTTTAAACTCATCTAAATAAGGCTCTTTTTGTACATTACCATTCACATATAAAACATCATTTTTATATTCTATCGTGTCACCAGGTAAACCAATGACACGTTTAATATAGTCTTTATGCTCAGGAGCATGAAAAACCACAATGTCAAATCGCTTAGGATCACCCAGTTTATAGCTTAATTTATTGACGATCATTCGGTCTCCATCATTCAGAGTAGGGGTCATTGATAGGCCGTCAACAACGATTGGAGCAAAGAGAACAATTCGTATTAGCGCTGCAATGGCAACCGCAATAATCAAAGCCTTTATCCATTCAAACAGTTCATTTTTCTGTTTTGCCATAAGATACACCTTCTCTTCATAATGTAAGAAAATACGTTCCATTTCAAAAAGGAGCTTGTCACCAAGCTCCTTTTCGGAATGAATCCTATTATTGTTGTAAAATTATCGAATTTCTCTAATACGAGCAGCTTTACCACGAAGGTTACGCAAGTAATAAAGTTTCGCACGACGTACTCTACCGCGGCGCAATACTTCGATTTGAGCGATTTTAGGTGTGTGTACAGGGAATGTACGTTCCACGCCTACGCTATAAGAAATTTTACGAACAGTAAACGTTTCGCTAATTCCACCACCACGACGTTTAATCACTACGCCTTCGTATACTTGAACACGCTCGCGAGTTCCCTCAACGATGTTAACGTGTACACGAACAGTATCACCAGGACGGAATGAAGGTAGATCGCTGCGAAGTTGTTCTTTTGTGATTTCATTAATCAAATTTTGCATCGATGTCAACTCCTTCCACCAGACGCTCATACAAATAGTTTTGCAGCGGAACATCTTACTTATGAAACTAAAAGACAAGCTTTAAGTCCCATCAGATATCTTATCATATCTCCATTAAGTATGCAACCTAGCTTTTTTCATTTTCCAATGTTCGTAACCATTGTTTTTGAGAATCGGTTAATGGATAGTTTTCTAACAAATCGGGTCTACGGGTATAAGTCCGTTTCAATGACTCTCGTTCTCTCCAAGTTTCGATCTTTTTGTGATGTCCAGACAAGAGTATTTCCGGAACCGTGTAGCCTCTGAAATCGCTTGGTCTTGTGTAATGAGGATGTTCAAGCAATCCAGTCGAAAATGAATCTTGAATGGGAGAATCTATATTTCCAAGAACATCGGGTAATAATCGTACTACGCTATCTGCGACAACCATCGCCCCTAACTCTCCCCCTGTTAAGATATAGTCTCCAATGGAGATTTCATCGGTCACGAGGTATTCGCGGATACGTTCATCATATCCTTCGTAATGCCCAGAAATAAAGACAAGGTGCTCTTCTTTTGCAAGTTCTTCCGCTTTTCTCTGTGTGAAAGTTTCACCTTGTGGACAAAGCAGGATCACTCTAGCACGCTGTGAGCCTTCTGTAACATGCTTGACAGCATCGAAGATAGGTTGAGGTTTTAAGACCATCCCAGCGCCTCCACCGTACGGATAGTCGTCCACTGTTTGGTGCTTATTGTCTGCAAAATCACGGAAATTGACTATACTAAAATTTACCGCCCCTTTTTCAGTCGCTTTCTTCATCATCGAGCTATTAAGAACTCCAGTAATCATTTCTGGGAAGAGAGTCAAAAAATCGATTTTCATCATGAAAGTAATCCTTCGATTGGATCGATCCAGATTTTCTTAGTCTCAATATCAATTTCTTTAACAACATCATCAATATAAGGTATCATCTGATCTTTTCCTCCAGATCCTTTTACTACCCATACATCATTTGCTCCAGTTGAAATCACTTCTTTCACCACGCCGATCTCTTCTTCATCCTCCAAAGTAAAGATGGTGCAGCCAATAATTTCGTGAAAATAATATTCATTTTCTTCCAGTTCTAACAATTGGTCTTCTGAAACTTTTAGTAAACTACCTTTCCAGCCCTCAACATCATTGATTGAATGAAAGCCTTCAAAAGTCAGCAAATCAAAATTTTTATGAACACGGTGTCCTGATACAGTAAGGGGTTTTATTCCGTCACCATCCATAAACAGATGGAGAACAGTTCCTTTACGAAAACGCTCTTCCGCAAAATCAGTCATCGAAAGAACTTTCACTTCCCCGCGTATCCCATGAGTATTAACAATTTTACCGACATTAAACCATTTTTCCATGTATGTCACCTCTACCTAATTTCTAAAACGACTCCATCTTGAATGACAATCGTTTTTGTTTGTTTATCTTCCCATTTGTCCCCGACTTTGACTTCAACGAGGGTTTCTAACTCTTTTTCTTTTAACTCACTTCCGATTGGAAGGATATTAATTTGATCTAATTGAAATTCAATGACTTTTATTTTTTCAGTTCGGTGATCGATTTCTTTTTCAAAATGTTGGTGAAGAGTGCGAGAAGGATGCTTTTTAAGCTTTTCGAGTTTTTTCAATTCAAATCGCAATTGATCACATTCTTTTTGAAGAATCTGCTTTCTAATCATATACTTCTCCACTAGGATGGCTTTACTCTGTTCGGTCAATACTTGAACGATCCTAACCCTTTGAATAATTTGCACTAGATTACTCCTTCCACACCCATCATTAGAAAACAAACCACATAAAAAAAGAAGCTGGCACTAAAGAAAGAGATTCAGTTGTTACGGCCTACTCAGAGAGAGATTATTAATTGTAAAAAACATCAATCATTCTCTCCACTGTTTGGGCCTAACTTCCGAGTGTTCAAATCTTTAGAGTCAGCTTCTATTCTTTTATTTCAAGTAAAATCTTTTTCATATGGGCAGAACTTGCGGCTGCATACACAACCGTTCGAATAGCTTTTGCAACTCTACCTTGCTTCCCAATCACTTTACCCATATCTTCAGGATCAACCTTTAGAACATAGGTGATGTGGCGTTCATCCTCAACTTTGAGAACAGATACCTTATCTTGATGATCAACAAGTGGATTGACAACGGCTAATATCAATTCCTCCATATTGTCTTTCATTACTTACTTTGTTTTGAATTATGGAATTTTTCCATAATTCCTTGTTGAGAGAATAAGTTACGAACGGTGTCAGATGGTTTTGCTCCCGTACTTAACCATTTCAATGCTAACTCTTCGTTAATTACAAGTTGAGCTGGTTGAGATACAGGATTGAAAGTTCCAACTGTTTCGATTTGACGACCATCACGCGGTGCGCGTGAATCTGCTACTACGATACGATAGAATGGGGATTTCTTTGCTCCCATACGTTTAAGACGAATTTTTACTGCCATTATTAAAGCACCTCCGAATAGTTTTACACAAGTACATATACTATCAAACAATAGTTTTGTTTGTAAAGTGTTTTTTCTTAACACACTTTACCATGAAAGTTTACATTTCGTCAAGACCTACATGAAAGGTAATTTCATTCCACGTTTTTTCCCTTTTTGTTGCATGCCAGACATCTGTTTCATCATCTTTTTCATCTCTTCAAATTGTTTCAGTAATCGATTCACTTCTTGAATACTCGTGCCCGATCCTTTAGCAATTCTCTTCTTGCGACTAGACGTCATAATCTCTGGTTGAGTTTTTTCTTTTGAAGTCATTGATTTAATAATCGCTTCAACGTGTACGAGTTGTTTTTCGTCAACTTGAACGTTATTAAGACCTTTAATTTTGTTTGCTCCAGGGAGCATTTTAATCAATTCATCAAGCGGTCCCATTTGTTTTACTTGACTCAATTGGTCAAGAAAATCGTCAAAAGTAAAGGACATCGTGCGCATTTTCTGCTCAAGTTCCTTCGCTTTTTCCTCATCAACATTTGCTTGCGCTTTCTCAATGAGAGAAAAAACATCTCCCATGCCTAATATTCTTGAAGCCATTCGATCAGGATGGAATACTTCAAGTGCGTCTAATTTTTCACCCATCCCAACAAATTTAATTGGTTTTTCCGTTACAGATCGGATGGATAGAGCTGCTCCGCCGCGTGTATCTCCATCCAATTTCGTTAAGACAACGCCTGTAATACCTAACTGTTCATTAAAGCTTGTAGCGACATTTACAGCGTCTTGACCGGTCATAGAGTCTACAACCAATAGAATTTCATCCGGTTGTGTTACCTCTTTAATTTGCTTTAATTCGTCCATTAATGATTCATCCACATGGAGACGTCCGGCAGTATCAATGATGACATAATCTTGATGATCTTCTTTGGCTTTTTCAATGGCTTGTTTCGCGATCTCAACGGGACTGACTTGATCACCCAAAGAAAAGACAGGTAAACTCAGTTGTTTCCCAAGCGTTTCCAGCTGTTTAATTGCTGCCGGCCGATAGATATCCGCAGCGGTTAACAAGGGATTACGATTGTATTTTTTTCTTAAAAGGTTCGCAAGCTTTCCAGAAGTCGTTGTTTTCCCTGCACCTTGAAGACCAACCATCATAATGACAGTCGGAGGACGTTTAGATACAGCGATTTGACTTTGTTCTGTTCCCATTAAAATCGTTAATTCTTCTTTTACGACTTTAATAATTTGCTGCCCAGGAGTTAAGCTCTTCATCACTTCTTGGCCGACTGCACGCTCACTTACTTTTTTAACAAATGATTTTACAACCTTGAAGTTAACATCTGCCTCCAGAAGCGCCAGGCGCACCTCACGCATCATCTCTTTAACGTCCGCCTCATTTACTTTCCCTTTACCACGAATCTTTTGAATCGTTCCTTGGAGTCTCTCTGCTAATCCTTCAAATGCCATGTTTTAAGCCTCCTGTTCCAATTTCTCGAGGTTTTCTATTTTCTCTAATATGCGTTGACGAATGTTTTCATCGCTAATCTGCAATACATCTTCTTTCAATGCTGCTTGAATAAGCTCTCGCTCTTGAAATTTCTTTAACAATGCTAATTTATTCTCGTATTCTTCCAGCATTGCTTCGGTACGCTTAATATTGTCATAAACCGCTTGACGGCTTATTTCATATTCTTCACCAATTTCACCTAAAGAGTAATCATCCAGATAGTATAAAGCCATATAACTTCTTTGTTTAGGGGTCAATAACATATGATAAAAATCGTACAAATAGTTCATTCGAGTTGTTTTTTCAACTAACATATTGTCCTTCACCCCTTTGTTAAGTGAAAAAGCTTTACAACAGAAGAATAACTTGATGGAAAAGGAATGTCAAGGGAGACCCTTACTACATTTTATTCCTCTGCCTGATCTACCATATCTGAGAATAATCCGTACACGTATTTCTCAGCATCAAATTCTTGAAGATCATCCATTTTTTCACCTAGTCCGACAAACTTCACTGGGATGTCAAGTTCATTTCTAATCGCCAATACGATTCCACCTTTTGCAGTTCCATCAAGTTTTGATAAAACAATTCCAGTTACATCCGTCACTTCTTTAAACATCTTCGCTTGGATCATGGCATTTTGCCCTGTCGTAGCATCTAGGACTAATAATACTTCATGAGGGGCTCCAGGAACTTCGCGTTCAATTACTTTTTTCACTTTTTCTAATTCTTTCATCAAATTCACTTTGTTCTGCAAGCGACCAGCGGTGTCACATAGTAATATATCTGCTTGGCGTGATTTAGCTGCTTGTAGAGCATCAAACATGACCGCAGCGGGATCAGACCCCTCACTTTGCTTGATGACATCTACTCCCGCTCTCTCACCCCAAACTTCTAACTGCTCAATTGCTCCCGCTCTAAATGTGTCTCCTGCTGCCAGGAGAACTTTCTTTCCTTCTTCATGAAACCGATGTGCCAACTTCCCGATCGTCGTGGTCTTGCCAACACCGTTTACACCAACAAATAAGATGACTGTGAGACCATCTTTTTGCAAAGAAAGAGCACTTAATTGATCATCACCAGATTGATAGATGTCCACCAGCTTCTCTGAAATGACACTTTGAACTTCACTTGAATCTCGAATGTTTTTCCTTTTCACTTCCAATTTTAATTCTTCGACTAGTTCCATTACCGTCTCAAAACCAACATCCGCTCCAATTAAAATTTCTTCTAGTTCTTCAAAAAATTCTTCATCTACTTTCCGATAGCGTGCCACAAGATCATTTATTTTTGAAGAAAAATTCCCTCTCGTTTTTGACAATCCTTCTTTAAATTTATCAGAACCAGGATCGTTCGTTTGTGAGAATTTGTCTTTTAATTTTTTAAAAAAACTCAATGTCTTCATCCTTTCTCGTTCACAAATAAGAGTTCGTAGCGTAATTTTGGCTGTTGTTTGCCATTTCGTGAAAATTTGCTCGCTTGGGGCGAATGATCCACATTCGCTAACATCGCCTTAAGAAAAGCAATAATCGATGCGAAAACAATCTAAATAAGATTCATTCATCATTTAGAGACCATTAAATCTTTGTCAGATAGTTTAACAGAGACAAGTTTTGAAACACCGGATTCCTGCATAGTAACCCCATACAACACATCGGCACCTTCCATCGTTCCTTGGCGATGCGTAATTACGATAAATTGTGTATCACGACTAAATTGTTTTAAATACTGACTGAACCGGGAAACATTTGCTTCATCCAACGCGGCCTCCACCTCGTCTAAGACACAAAATGGAACAGGTCGTACTTTTAAGATAGAAAATAATAAAGCGATGGCTGTTAGGGCTCTTTCTCCACCAGAGAGGAGAGCGAGATTTTGCAATTTCTTTCCTGGTGGCTGAGCTACAATCTCAACCCCAGTTGTCAATAAATTCGTCGGGTCGGAAAGCTTTAATGAAGCATGGCCGCCGCCAAACAATGACTGAAAAACGCCTTCAAAATGAGTTTGAATGGCAGTGAATGTTTCATGAAATCTGCGTTGCATTTCATCATCCATTTCCTCAATTACTTGGGTTAGCGTATTCTTTGCATCTTGTAAATCATCCTTTTGAATCCGCAGAAATTCATACCGTTCAAATACGCGTTCATATTCGTCAATGGCTCCTATATTGACGGTGCCTAATTCATCGATCGAAAGTTTAATTAGTTTAACTTTCCTCTTCACTTCGTTCGGATCACCCGTTAACGGATAGCCTTCCCGTGCAGCTTCAAAGGAAAGTGAATATTCATCTTGTAAGTGAATTAAGCGGTTTTCAAGATCAACATCTAAACGATTGAGTCTCACTTCTTCATCTTTTAATAGTTGAACAAAACTGCGATGCTGCCGCTTTAACTCTTTAATCACTGCCTGCTCAGTTTCTAAAACTTGCTGTAACTCATTTCTTTCTTTTCTTCTCAGGGCGATTAATTCTGATGTGCGATTTTTTTGCATAGATTTTTGTGCTGCTAGTTCGCTTAGTTCTTCTTCACCATTATGATGACCATTCATTTCTTCAGTTAGCCATTTATAATCTTCTCTTACCCGTTCGTTTTTCTTGTTATTCTCAATCAACGTTTCGTTCGTACGTGAGAGATGCTTCTCAGATGCAACCCACTCTTGATTTTTCGCTGCTAGTGAAGCCTTTAGTTCTCCCACCTCTTCAATTAATTGATCCTTCGAAGATTGATTGTCGGACTTTTTGGCTGTGAGCGTTGCAATATGAATATCTAACTCATCTAACAAAACTTGATTCTCATCGATCACTTTTGTTAAATGTTGTTCGCGCATTTTTAGTTTTTCAGATTCCTGGTCATAATCTGTTTTTTCAATATCGTAAAGCGATAAGCGGTCATTTAAATTTTTCTCGACTCGCTCGATTTCGCGTAAACTTGCTTGAATTTCATGTGATTTGTTCTTTGTACGTTCTCCCGATTCACGGAGAACCTCTTCTTTTGATTCCATGACAAAAAGTTCTCGTTTACGATCTTCAAAGTTACATGATAATTGTTTCGTTTTCGTTTTCATTTCTTCTAGCTTAAATTTTAGTGTTTCAAGTTCTCCTTTTCTTGAAAGAAGGGAATTTGTTTTTTTAGCAGATGCCCCGCCAGTCATTGAGCCCCCAGGGTTTACAATATCACCATCAAGTGTAACGATTCGGTTTCGAAATTGGAGAATCTTAGCCAATTCGTTTGCACCTTTTAAGTCTTTAGCAACAATTAATTGACCGAGAAGATTTTGAACAATGACTTCGTAAGTCGATTCAGCTTCAACAAGATCTGAAGCAACATTAACAAAAGCTTCATGTTCTTGAATCAAACTTCTTTGTGAAGAAGAAAAATACTTTCCTTTCATGATGGAAAGAGGTAAAAAAGTTGCTCGACCAAATTGTCTACCTTTTAAATATTGGATCGCTTCACGCGCATCTCGTTCTGACTCCACGACGACATGCTGCATTGAGCCAGCGAGTGCCGTCTCAATGGCAACTTCATATTTTTTTGGGACACGTATCAGTTCTGCAACTGCCCCTTTAACCCCTCTTAAACTTTTTCTTGCTTTCAGTATTTCTTTTACACCTTGAAAAAAGCCACTGTAATCTTCTTCCATTTCTTCTAACAATTCTTTTCTTGATCGAGCTTGATTCACAAATTGGCGCGCTTGATTAAGCTTTGACTCCTGCCCTTGAAGATCTAATTTCGTTTTTTCTATTTGTGATTTTATGGATTGATACTCGTTTCGAACTTCTTCTAAATCAGTTTCAATAAGCGTTTGTTCATTCACAAGTCGTCGTTTTCTTTCGATTAACTCATTTCGTTCTTCAATGAATTTTTGGTTTTCACCTTTTAAACGGGAAGTTCTCACTGAATGTTGCTGATTCTGTTGAAGAATATATTGAATTTCATTTTTTGCTGAGGCTACTTGATTTAACTTATCAATATAGTCACTTTTAAGGGACTCAATTTGCTCTTCTATATTTTCAGAAAAAAGAGATAAAGCTTGCTGTTTTTCTTTTAATAGACTTTTAAGCTTATCAAGTTCGTTTTTAATCAATTTATGATAAGCTACAGTTTCCTCTTTCTCAGCCTTCAATTTTTCCAGTTCTTTTGTTGATTCTTCAATCGCGTGGAGTAGCTGTTCTTTGTTTTGTGTCGCATTTTTTTTTCGTTCCTTTAACACTTCTTTCCTGCCCTCAACCTTTTCTAAGTCTTCACTCACACTTAGTAATACATCTTGTAATTCTGAAATCGATTCATCAAGTGCACGAATTCGATCACCAACTTTTTGTTCATTTGCTTCTTTTTTCATAAGATTAGAGGACAATTTTTCCTCGTCTCTTTGATGCTGCTCCCATTCCATTTTCAGCTTATCCCATTCCCTATGAAGAGTTGTAATTTCATAGGCTGTTAATGCAACTTCGAACTGTTCAAGTTCTTGTTTTTGTTCTAAATAATCTCTTGCAATCGAAGCTTGGATTTTAAGCGGTTCTACTTGCCCCTCTAGTTCAAACAAAATATCTTGGACACGATTTAAGTTCTCTTGCGTTTCTTCTAACTTGCTTTCAGCTTTTTTTCGTCTTGTTTTATATTTTAATACACCAGCTGCTTCTTCAAAAATCACTCTTCGTTCTTCTGACTTACTGTTAAGGATTTGCTCTATCTTCCCTTGCCCTATGATTGAAAAAGCTTCTTTCCCTAAACCAGAATCCATAAAAAGGTCTACGATATCTTTCAGTCGGCATGATTGTTTATTGATAAAAAACTCACTTTCACCAGAACGAAATACTCTTCTTGTTACACTGATTTCGTTATAGTCAAGGGGAAGAAACTGATCTAGATTGTCTAATGTCAATGAAACTTCTGCAAAATTAAGAGCTTTTCGAGAATCACTACCGGAAAAAATAATGTCTTCCATCTTTGTACCACGAAGAGATTTAGCAGACTGTTCTCCTAGAACCCAGCGAATACTATCGGTAATGTTGCTTTTTCCACTTCCATTTGGACCAACCACTGCTGTTACACCAGGAACAAATTCGATTGCTACTCGTTCAGCAAAAGATTTAAAACCAATTACATCTAAACGCTTGAGGAACACTAGATTCCCTCCTAATCTGAACATTCATTACTTACTTTGTAGTTTAGCTAAGCCCATTTGAGCAGCGTGCTGCTCAGCTTCTTTCTTTGATCTGCCTGTTCCCGTTCCCAACGCTTCACCACTTAAAGCAACTTTTGAAACGAACTCTCGACTATGTGCAGGCCCTATTTCATGTAAAATCGTATATTCAATTACTCCTGATGAATCTCTTTGTACGAGTTCTTGCAACTGACTTTTATAATCCATAACATGAGAAAATGCTCCCTCTTGGATCTTTGGATAAACCACTTTATCTAAAAAACGAACGACGACATCGAGTCCATTATCTAAGTACAGGGCTCCAATAAACGCCTCAAATACGTCTGCGAGTAAGGCAGGACGAGCTCTTCCACCGGTAATTTCTTCTCCTTTACCTAGCAGAATATATTGTCCGAAATTCAATTCTAAAGCAAAACGGACAAGGGATGGTTCACAAACGATCGCCGCACGCAGCTTCGTTAAATCCCCTTCACTCATCATTGGATATTTATTAAACAAAAATTGCGAAACGGTCAATTCAAGTACTGCGTCTCCTAAGAATTCAAGACGTTCGTTGTCTTCATACGGTTTTTTTCTATGTTCATTTACATAAGATGAGTGGGTAAATGCTTGCTTCAACATTTTTGTCGATTTAAATTGAATGTCAAGCTCTTCTTGCAACAGTTTGAATGATTCTTCTATTTGAAGGAATTGTCGTTTATCTTTATCTTTATCTTTTTTTCTCATTGAGCCTCACCTTATTTATTAGTCATATGATTCCTCTAAAGTGTATCTGAAAGGGTAAAAAAGCGCAAAATCACTTTAGTCTATCGATCACAAAGCAATCGATTAAAAGATAACCGTTCATAAAAAGAAACTTGGCTATTTAAAAGCCAAGTTTCTTTTTATGAACAGAAGATAACTTCGTTTGATTCGAAGTATCTTCTGACTTCTAGCGATTAATTATTGCTTGCTTTGTATGTAATTCACAGTATCGCCAACTGTGACAATTTTCTCAGCGTCATCGTCAGATATTTCCATATCAAACTCATCCTCAAGTTCCATTACCAATTCAACTACATCTAATGAATCAGCCCCTAGATCTTCCTTAAAAGATGCTTCAGGTTTGATTTGAGATTCGTCTACTCCTAGACGATCCACGATGATTTTTGTAACGCGTTCTAATACATTTGCCATGTCGATTCACCTCCCCTCAAGTCATTATAGTAGATTTCTTCACTGAATGAAATCATTATCCACAAACAATTTATCACATGACCATGCCACCATCAATATGTAACGTCTGTCCAGTCATATAGGCAGAATCTTCTGAAGCTAAAAATGCGACCATTTTCGCTACATCACTTGGTGCTCCGAACCTTGCCAATGGGATTTGTTTTAGCATTTCTGTCTTCACTTCATCGGATAATTCGTCGGTCATATCTGTTGAAATGAACCCTGGAGCAACGGCATTCACATGTATATTTCTTGAAGCAAGTTCTTTGGCCGCAGTCTTTGTGAGACCAATGACACCTGCTTTAGCTGCTACGTAATTCGCTTGTCCAGCATTTCCGCTTACCCCTACGATCGAGGCAATATTAATAATTTTTCCAGATCTTTGTTTCATCATTGGTCTCGCCGCTGCTTTAATGCAAAGGAAAACACCTTTTAAGTTCGTGTTCAAGACGTCGTCCCACTCATCATTTTTCATCCGAATAAGAAGGTTATCTCTTGTAATTCCGGCATTATTTACCAAAATATCAATGGCGCCAAATGTTTGAACCGTTTCATCAATTAATGATTTCACAGCATCTGGATCAGCAATATCTGCTTGGATCGCAATCGCTTCTTGACCAGCTGTGCGAATGGATTCAACGACTTCCTTTGCTTTTTGTTCACTTCCTGCATAATTAACTACAACCTTCGCTCCTTGTGCTGCAAGTTCTAATGCAATTTGCTTCCCAATCCCTCGTGATCCTCCTGTAACGAGTGCAACTTTTCCAGCTAGTTTCATAATTGAACCTCCTTTAACTTCTCAACTGCCTCTTTAAGGCTTGCTAGGTCTTGGATGGCAATGGTTTGAACATTTCGATCCACTTTCTTTACTAGTCCAGATAATACTTTTCCAGGCCCAATTTCCACAAAGGTATCAACACCAAGTCTGATCAATTCACGAACCGTATCTTCCCATAAAACTGGAGAATAAAGTTGTTCAATTAACTTCGCTTTGATTGTTTCTGCATCCATAATAGCAGTAGCTAATACATTTGAAATAACAGGGACCTGTGCTTGATTTATCATTATTTCATCAAGTATAGTTGTGAATTTTTCAGCTGCCGGTTTCATTAATATTGAATGAAAAGGTCCACTTACTTGAAGCGGAAGTGCTCTTTTTGCTCCTTTTTCTTTTGCAAGAGAGCACGCTTGATCAACGCCTTCTTTTGTTCCTGATATCACTATTTGACCGGGGCAATTTAAGTTTGCTAATTGAACAGAATGACCCTGCTTGGTGATCTCTTCCGTTACTTCTTGCAATGCATCTCTATCCATCCCTAAAATGGCGGCCATCGTACCTTTTCCTGCTGGCACTGCTTCTTCCATGTACTCTCCTCTTTTACGTACTGCAAATACAGCATCTTCAAACGAAATCGCATTTGATGCGACGAGGGCAGAGTACTCTCCAAGGCTATGACCAGCCGTATAATCTGGCGTAATCCCGTGTTCTCTAAGCGCCATGAATAATGCCGTACTTGTTGTTAATAATGCTGGTTGAGCATTTGTTGTAAGTGTCAGTTCTTCAATAGGACCTTCAAACACAAGATCACTAAGCTTGGTATTCAATCGATCATCAGCTAATTCAAATACTCGTTTTGCTGCCTCGTTTTGATCGGCCATTTCTTTTCCCATGCCAACTACTTGAGAACCTTGTCCAGGAAAGATAAAAGCAATTTTACCCATTTTAAACTCGCTCCTTTAATATAGATATTCATTATTTATGGCGTTTTTCGTAAAATTTGTTGTTATTTGTTATTTCGCTATAATCGGCTCACTTTCCGCTGAGGAAGCACCAAGCCTCATCGCACGTGCCTCGAGAGCACTGAAAAAGTCCTCTCGGAATATCAATACGCTTATTTCTCTCTTATGAGTCGTGGATTTCCGTTCCAAGCAGACTCGTTCCGCGGGCATGGCTTCAATCTCCTCGCCATTGCGTGGTCTCGGTTGGAAAACAACAATCGATGATAAAGCACTCTTTATTCCTGATTTAGTGCAGACTGGATGGTTTCAGCCACTTGGTTTTCTACCATACTTATCGCTTGTTTAATCGCATTATAGATGGCGTTTGCATTTGATGATCCATGCGCTTTTATGACTGGAGATTTCAAACCGAACAATGCAGCTCCACCATATTCAGTATAATCCATCATTCCTTTTAATTCTTTTAAATCTGATTTTATCAGTCCTGCAGCAAGCTTTGTTTTTAAGGAAGAAGTCAACGTCGTTTTCATCATTGAAAAAACTGCACTCGCTGTTCCTTCAATCGTCTTTAAAACCATGTTACCTGTAAAACCGTCTGTCACCACAACATCAGCTACATTTTGTAATAGATCTCTTGATTCAACGTTTCCAATAAAATTAATGGATGCTTCTTTTAACATTTCATGCGCTTTTTTTGTTAATTCGTTTCCTTTTTTCTCTTCTGTTCCAATATTTAAGAGACCGACTCTTGGATTTGATACCCCTCTTACTTTCTCTGCATAAATAGAGCCCATTAATGCATATTGCACGAGGTGTTCAGGCTTAGCATCTGAATTTGCTCCTAAGTCCAACATGACAAACCCTTGTTTATCAAGTGTCGGTAATGTTGGGGCTAATGCTGGACGCTCAATTCCTTCAATTCTACCAACAATAAATAACCCAGCAGCCATTAAGGCGCCTGTATTTCCTGCAGATATACATGCATCTGTTTCTTTATTCGCTGTTGCTTGAGCAGCAAGAACCAGGGAGGAGTTTTTCTTCCTCCGTACTGCACGAACAGGCTCATCCGTCCCCTCAATCACTTCATTTGCATGCACAATTTTAATGTTTTCATGGTGATCTAAGTGTTTATTTATTGCTCCTTCGTCTCCATAAAGGATAAAAGATATTTGAGGAAATTCTTTAGCCGCAATAACCGTCCCGCGGACAATTTCTAATGGAGCATGATCTCCACCCATCGCATCAATGGCTATTTTCATTATTTATCATTCCTTTGTTTGATGTCATCCGATACATCTCAAATTCCCCTAAAAAGACTAAATCCTGTTCCACATAACTTGATACTGTGATGATCGTTTTCTCGTTTTCGATCGATTGTACTTGTGCTTTAGCGACGACTCTTTCTCCATGCATGACTGAACGCGTAAATTGAATGGTCGCTTTCTTAGTAAGCGCCAAGTCATCATTAATCAAGGCAACCGCTAATGAATTGGCCTGTGCAAAAACATGATGACCTCTTGCAATATTATTTCTTTTAAATACGTGTTCCTTTTTTATATCAAGAATAGATATGGCACTTTGATCTAGATTTATATCGATGATCTCACCAATTACTTCTTCAATTGGTAATGCTTTCAAATCTTCTGTAAATTGACTTTTCGCTACATGCTTAATTCGCTCTCTAAGTTCAGGTATAGAAAGTTCCATTCGATCTAATCGAATGGTCTGTACACTGACCTCAAAGAATTCTGCTAATTCTTCATCGGTGATAAACGGATTATCCACGATCACTTCATTTAATTTTATTTGTCTAATTTTTTTGGGAGTACGCACTTCTTCACTCCGTCCCTTAATAGATGATACATAATTAAATTCGAGTCAATGACCTATTGTATGAGTAACTACTTTTAATAAGGCTTTGTTAAATGATCGTGTTGATTTTTCTACATTTAGCAAAAAAACACGCTTTCCGCGGACGAACGTTCGAGTCTCCTCGTGAAAAATCACTTGTCCAAAGAAAAACCCCTCCTGGCATTCCGATGCGTGTAAAAGGCGTGAATTTCCGTTCCAGGCAGACGCGTTCCGCGGGCACGGCTTCAATCTCCTCGTCACTGCGTTCCTGCGGGGCTTTCAGCTCGCGCTTTTCCCGCAGGAGTCGCTGCCTTCCACTTCCATTCAGTAACAATGTAAAAAGAACGTTCTTATCCAATTTTCCTTAAAGATGAAGATAAAAATGTTGCCTATTCTAAAATGCGTGTCTTAGAAGCAAATTTGAGTGCTCCTTTTTCATTGGACTCAAAAACCACACTGTATGGTCTCGACTCGTTCGTTTTCCCACAGGAGTCCCGTCGTTTTTACTTTATATCAACAACATTCGCTAACATAGCCTTTAATAAAAATGAGAGGAATGCAACAGGATGTTTCATACTTAGACAGGTAGCCTTATTCATGCAAAAGGATGTCTAATAAAGCTCTTAAACATTCCTTTGGTAGTTGATTAAGAACGACCCTTTTATGCCTAAGGGATTGAGGAAACAACCCTCCTAATGCACACAGGATGTGCGTAGGGCAGTCGTTACAACAGGATGTTGCGTACTTAGACTGTCTTCCTTACTAGAGCAAATGGCAGTCTAGTTCCAAACGCTAGCTGCTCGAGGTCATTTGACAAATGTTTGCGGTGAGTGAAAACAACCCTCCTCACCATTTGACAAATGCTTGTCGCAGCTGAACTAGCGTTTTGCACTTTCTATGCAGTCGAGGTTGAACACGCGATTTCCACTTTTCTTGATGTCTAGTTCCAATCGCTAACCTCTCCTTTCATTTTTGACTTTTCTCCGGTGGGTGAAAACAACCCTCCTCGAAAGTAAGCAAATGGCAGTCGAGGTTGAACACGCGATTTCCACTTTTCTTAGTACTAGGTGCTAATAGTAGTATATAGATATAAAAAAAAGAATGCAAGGACGCTCTTTGCATTCTTTTAATCTAGTTTTTCTCCGGACATCGCACCCGACTGTTGTAAATTCTCTCGAAGCTTTAGAAAACGATCTTCTTTCCAAAAAGCCTCAGATTCGATAAATACCTTCGCATCATTTCGAGCTACTTCTAAAGCACGGTAATCGTGGACAAGATCCGCAACTTTAAATTCAGGTAATCCACTTTGTTTTCGACCAAAAAAGTCTCCTGGACCTCTCAGCTCAAGGTCCTTTTCACTCAACACAAATCCATCGGTTGTTTCCGTCATTGCCTGCATCCGTTCTTTGCCGATATCCGTTTTTGGATTTGCGAGAAGAATACAGTAAGATTGCTGTTCCCCACGCCCTACACGCCCTCTCAATTGATGTAATTGAGAAAGGCCAAAACGTTCAGCATCGTAAATCAGCATCATCGTAGCATTAGGTACATTTACTCCTACTTCTACTACAGTGGTAGAAACGAGTAATTGTATTTCATTTTCTGTAAATGACTTCATCACTTCTTCTTTTTCAGCTGAAGATAAGCGTCCATGCATCAATCCTATTTTGAATTCAATTCCAAAATATTCACTTAATTGCCCATAAACATCAATCGCATTTTGCACATCTATTTTATCCGATTCCTCAATCAAAGGACAGATGACATAAGATTGCCGCCCCTGCCTTAGTTCTTTCTTAATTAATTCCAGGACTTCGTCAAGCATTTCATGTTTGACCCAAGAAGTCTTAATTTCCTTACGACCTGCTGGCATTTGATCGATGGTCGAGACGTCCATTTCGCCAAAAACGGTAATGGCAAGCGTACGCGGTATCGGGGTAGCTGTCATAAATAATACATCAGGATTTACTCCTTTTTCCCTCAATACTTTCCGTTGATTCACACCAAAACGATGCTGTTCATCTGTAATGACAAGACCTAATTTTTTAAAATCAACCTCATCTTGAATTAAAGCGTGCGTCCCGATCAATAAATCGATCTCACCGTTTACTAACTGTTCGAGAAGCAACTTCCGCTTTTTCCCTTTTATCGATCCTGTTAATAAAGCGATGTTTACACCTAGCGGTTCTAGAAGAGTACTTAACGATTCAGCATGTTGTTCAGCTAAAATTTCAGTAGGAACCATTAAAGCACCTTGGTAACCAGCAGTAATACTTGAATAGAGACATATCGCTGCAACGACTGTTTTTCCAGATCCTACGTCACCTTGCAAGAGTCTGTTCATTCGAAAAGGATGTTTGAGATCTTTTGCAATTTCATTAACGACTCTTTTTTGAGCAGGCGTTAGTTCAAACGGTAAGGAATCAATAAACTGCTTTACTTTAGATAAATCATATTTTTGAGCATTGCCGGCTGAATGTTCTCTTTCAAATTTCCTTAACGCTTGCATTTTTAATTGAAACTGTAAGAGTTCTTCGTAAATAAATCTTCTTCTGGCGTGTTTAAGATCCTTTTCTTCGCTAGGAAAATGAATAATATATAAAGCGTTTTTTTTCATTGGGATTTTATATTTTTCCAAAAGCTCTTCAGGTAGAGTTTCTGTGATTGCTTCACCATATTGGATGAATGCTGCTTTCATCCACTTCCTAAATGTTTTCATGCGCAGCGTTCCTTTTAATGAATAGACAGGCTCAAGAGTCCCGTCTCCGGTTCGAGGTCCTTTTTGAAGCAGTTGAGCTGTAATCATTTGCCGATGACGGTCCCATTTCCCTGTAATTGTAACTGTATCGTGAAGTTCGATTTGTTTTTTCAAAAATGGTTGATTAAAAAAAACAGCTTGAATTAAGTTACGGCCCACTAATACGCGCACCGTTAATCTTGTTTTTTTCTTCCCAAAAGAAGTAATAAGTGGTTCACTGTAGACTTTTCCTTCTACTGTTACCCGTTCATCGTGCGGTGTTTCCTCTAAATCTTTGAGCCGAAAATCTTCATAACGATAAGGAAAATACTCAAGAAGATCAGCGATTGAAACGATACCCATTTCGGTTAAACTATTCGCTGCTTCTCTTCCAATCCCTTTAATCGTTGTTACAGGGAAATGAATTTGGTTATCCACGACGATTAAGCGGAATACCAAAGATCTTTGCCTCTAGTTCTCTTCCTGTTGGCGTTGCCGCTAAGCCACCTTGAGCCGTTTCTCTTAATGCTGATGGCATGGATTTACCTATTTTGTACATTGCATCGATTACTTCATCACAAGGAATTCTACTTGTGATACCAGCTAATGCCATATCTGCAGCCACCATCGCGTTTGCAGCACCCATTGCGTTTCTTTTCACACATGGTACTTCGACTAATCCTGCAACGGGGTCACATACGAGTCCGAGCATATTTTTTAACGTAATAGCCATAGCTTCAGCACATTGTGAGGGCGTTCCACCTGCTAATTCCGTAATCGCAGCAGCTGCCATACCAGAAGCACTTCCGACTTCCGCTTGACAGCCGCCTTCCGCTCCAGAAATGGAAGCGTTATTTGCTACAACATAGCCAAATGCTCCGGATGTAAAAAGAAATAGAGATCATATCTTCTCTAGAAGGATTCAGTTTTTCTTTAACTGCAAATAAAGTTCCCGGAACAACGCCTGCAGATCCAGCAGTTGGGGTCGCACAAATGGTACCCATTGCAGCATTTACTTCATTTGTTGCCACTGCTTTGCTTACAGCGTCTAGCAGGAACTCTCCAGAAAGAAAATTTCCTTTTTCGATATACTTTTGCAATAAAACTGCGTCTCCGCCCGTTAGTCCAGAGTGAGATTTAACTCCTTTTAACCCTTTTTCAACTGCTTCTTCCATAACGCGAAGGTTACGATCCATTTGTGCAATGATTTCTTCTCTTGTACGACCTGTTACTTCTATTTCCTGTTCTATCATAATTTCAGCTATTTTTACATTTTTACTCTCTGCCAATTCTACTAACTCTGCTACATTTCTAAACAACATATTCTTTCCTCCTTTTTTAAGTAAGCGCTAACAAAATGACGGACGTCTATTTACTCAGCAACTTTTGTTACTTGTAAAATGTGAGGTAATTTACGCAATTCTTCTACAACAAGATCAGAAATTTTCTCATCTGTCTCAATCGTCATAAGTGCCATTTGCCCCTTGTCTTTTCTCGATACATCCATATGTCCAATATTAATATTATTTTTAGCTAATAGTGTGGATACCGTCGCTATTGCTCCATGCCGATCGTCATGGACAACTAGAATAGCAGGATGATGTCCGGAAAGCTTGAGTTCAAAACCATTTAATTCAATCATCTCAATAGCTCCTCCACCAATCGAAATCCCCACTATTTCTAATTCAGATTGATCGTCTCCAATTTTAATTCTGGCTGTATTTGGATGATCAGTAATCGCATCTTCTTCAAAAAATCGGATGACCATACCTTTTGATTTGGCTAATTCTATAGATTGAATGATTCTTTCATCAAAAGTATCATAATCTAACAACCCACCTACAATTGCGATGTCTGTCCCATGACCTTTATACGTTTTAGCGAAAGAACCATAGAAATGAATGTTTGCCCATTTAGGCTCTCTCCCAAATAATCCTCTAGCCACTCTTCCTATTCTTGCAGCTCCGGCTGTATGGGAGCTAGATGGACCAATCATTACAGGACCAATAATATCAAATACACTTTTAAATTTCATTTAATACTGTCCTCTCTCTACGATATTTATCACAAATGAACGGTTTATAAGACTCCTTTTGAAAACATGGGATCTAATAGAAACCTTCGTTCAAAAGTAAATAGAAGGGGGTATCCCCCCTTCTATTATAGACGTTCCATTATTCAATTGAAAAGATGTAGGAATATAAAGGTTGCTTTCCTTCATGAATCTCAATTTCCACATCTGCAAAGTTCTTTTCAACAAATGTCTTTAGTGAATCAACCTCTTCACGTTTCGCATCATTACCGTAAAGAATCGTTAAAATTTCACTATCTTCATCGAGCATACTCGTTAGTAATTCCTGTGCTGCAACAAATTGATTCTGGTTTGTAACCACAATTTTACCTTCTGATATCCCCATAAAATCATTTTCAGCAATTTCTAATCCATCAATACTCGTATCACGGACAGCAAATGTAACCTGACCTGATTTTACGTGACTAAGTGCATCTTCCATTGCATGTTGATTTGTTTCAAGCGAATGTTGCGCATTAAATGCCAGTACAGCGGATAATCCTTGAGGAACGGTTTTAGAAGCGATGACCACCACTTCAACTTCTGCCACTTCCGCAGCTTGTTGGGCTGCCATAATAATATTTTTATTATTTGGAAGTACAAAAACTTTTTCAGCATGTGCTTCTTTAATCGCCTTCAGGAGATCTTCCGTACTTGGATTCATCGTTTGTCCGCCTTCGATGACCACGTTCGCTCCAATGCTTTTAAACAAATTAGCAATTCCTTCACCCATTGAAACTGTTACGACTCCATATTCACTTTTTTCCTTTGTATGAGCTTTAGAAATGACGTGATGAGTCTCACCAACAAGGTTTGAATGTTGTTGTCTCATGTTTTCAATTTTTAAGTTAATCAAACTACCATATGTTTGACCATATGTTAAGACATCTCCAGGCTTTTCAGAGTGAATATGAACTTTTGCCAATTCGTCGTCTGATATAACCAATAAAGAATCACCGAATCGACTAAGGCTGTTACGAAACTCATCTTCGTTAAAAGGATGAGTTTTTGTCTTGTCCTCTTCAAATTTAACCATGAATTCTGTACAATATCCAAATTCAATATCTTCAGTATTCATAAATCCTTGAACAGTTTTATGGTGTTCTGCACTCACTAAATCTTCCATTGAAGGTAGCAAGTGTGATCCACTTGGTAGTTCTTCACCTTTTAATTCTGCAAGGAAACCTTCATAAACAAAAACGAGTCCTTGACCACCACTATCTACCACTCCCACTTCTTTCAAAACAGGAAGTAAATCAGGTGTTCTTTTTAATGAAGCTTGTGCTTCGTTTAGCACGTCTTCTAACACTTTAATAAGATCGCTGTTTGATTGTGCAGATTGAACGCCTCTTTTTGCAGAATCTTTCGCGACGGTTAAGATCGTTCCTTCGACTGGTTTCATCACCGCTTTATAAGCTGTCTCAACACCTTTATCCAAAGCTAATGCAAAATCTAAGCTTGAAAGAGTTTCTTTTTGCTCAATCGATTTACTAAATCCTCGGAATAATTGGGAAAGAATGACTCCTGAATTCCCTCTCGCTCCCATAAGTAGACCTTTCGATAAAGCAGTTGAAACTTTACCGATATGGTGATCAACGTTATTCTTAACTTCTTTTGCTCCAGAAGTCATTGACAAGTTCATGTTTGTACCTGTATCTCCATCCGGTACAGGGAATACATTTAGAGCATCTACCAAATTTGCATTTGCAGCTAAATGGTTAGAACCTTGAATAATCATTTCGGCAAACTTTTTACCGTCCAATGATGTAATAGACACGAATCTTCCTCCTCACTACGGATTCACTACGCGAACCCCTTGCACGTAAATATTTACCGAATCAACAGATAGTCCCATTGTTTTATCTAATATATAACGAACTTTGGATTGAACCTGATGTGCTACTTCTGAAACTTTTGTGCCATAACTAACAATAATATACATATCGATATGTATTTGATCATTGTCTTGTCTAACTAACACACCTTTAGTAAAGTTCTCACGTCTTAATATCTCTGTTATTCCATCTTTTATCTGATGCTTTGAAGCCATGCCTACTATACCATAACAATCGACAGCTGCACCTCCGGCGATCATAGCAACTACTTCGTTTGATACATCAATCTTCCCATATTGATTTGTTAATTCAATGGACATTCCTTGTTCCTCCTTTACAGAGACTCGTGAATTTAATTGCTCTACTTTATAAACATGAATATTCCTAATGCTCAATTCCTACATTTCACATACGTTGTTTGATAAGGCTTTGTTAAATGATCATGTTGATTTTTCAATATTCAGCAAAACAACTCGCTTTCAGCGAACGAACGGTCGAGTCTCCTCGTGAAAAACCACACTGCGGGGTCTCGACTCGCTCGTTTTTAGGCCACTGAAAAAGTCCAAATTTTAAAGGTTGAAAAGCTGCAAATGAAAAAGGAGCACTCAAAAGACACGTATTTTTGTCTTCATCTTTAAACAACCATCCTTGGACATCGGTAAAATAGCATTTTCAGATAGGATCGTTCTTTTTAAAACGTTATTCCAATGGTAGTGGAAGGCAGCGACTCCTGCGGGAATAGCGCGAGCTGAAAGCCCCGCAGAGAAAGGATCACAGTCTAAGAGCGCAACATCCTGTTGCAACGACTGCGCTAAAACTTCCTGTTTGTCGGAGTAAATTGAAGCCGTGCCCGCGGAAAGCGTCTGCCTAGAACGTAAATCCATGCCTATACTCACTTGGATGTTCAAATAGGACTTTATCAGTGGCCACCTCGTTTTTCCGCAGGAGTCTCATTGTTTTTGCTTCCTATCAACAACCTCCGCTTACATAGTCTTTCATAAAAAGAACTTTCATCAGTGATTTCAAATCATTAAAAGGTATTTGTCTTCATTGTTCCTAAAATAAGCGCAACGAACGGCCTATTAATTAAGAGATGGACTAAAGACATTCTACTATAATTGACCTCAATTTAAAAGACAAAGTCAAAGTCTTACCTATCATTCCAAGAACAAGAATGAATGTCAAGTAATTTTTCTTGAAAGCATAGTCTTGTCCTATTGCATTAAGAATGGAGGTGTGGTAAATTATTAAAGTATCTTTAGATGACTATGCAAAAGTTGAAATAGAATTTCAGCTTCATGAGGTAGGAGGGAATACTATGCCTAAGCAATGTGTAATAACTGGACGTAAATCTCGTGCCGGTAACTCTCGCTCACACGCAATGAACGCTAGCAAGCGTACTTGGGGCGCGAACCTTCAAAAGGTCCGCATTCTCGTGGACGGAAAACCTAAACGAGTTTGGGTTTCTGCAAGAGCACTTAAATCCGGTAAAGTTGAACGCGTATAATAACGCTCAGTAAAAAGGCATCCATGCAGATGGATGCCTCTTTTATTTGCTTCATCTAAGATTTAAAAGAACGAATGAAATAAGTTCAATTTTACTTGTTTACATAAGATTATTAAGGTAAATTAAAATGATTATTCTTTTTTTCTAAATGTCCCAAGCATTGCTTTTACAATCCCACCTAAAAACCTCGGTAACTTAATTGTGTAAAATTTCACCTATGCCCCTCCTTTTCATTCCAAGCATAAATCCTATAGCCCATTAAAACCCTTCATACAATTCCCAAATCCATTCGATGAGCGGATCAGTAAAACACAAAATCACTTCGTAAAGGTTCACTATGCTCGACTTAAAAGATTTTTTATTAAAGAAGCAATCATTTATTAGTCGTTGCTTCTTATCACTATTAATATGCCTGTATGAAAAGAAAAAGTACCGGACTTGGCTATGATTTCATTACTTATACAAAGTGTTGAACCGAGCTCAATTGTTTTTTTTGTTAATGGGTAAAAGAAACCGCGTAACGTTAAGTCGATCACCGGTGCAGCAAATGGAATAAAAGATACGTATTTATAGATCTTATTAAGTGGTAAATGATAAGTTCCTGGCCCAAATAGTTGAATCTGATTTTGCTTATCAATAAGAAGAAACTGAACGGAAGGATTTTCAAGAAAAGATAAATAAAGAAGCTGAATCGCACCAAAAAAATGGTCTATTCTTCCTCCTGATGCACCATAAAGAAAGACTGCTTCCGGGTGAAATGACATCACCCATTCGATTGCGATACCTAAATCAGTGTCATCTTTTTCAGAATGAACAGGATCGATCACCTCAATCTGATTCAATAATTTTTGTCTTTCTGTATTTGATACAGAATCAAAGTCTCCAAAAGCAGCGATTGGTACAATTCCTTTTTCGATTAAAGTGAATGCTCCGCGGTCAACACCCACCCATTTTCTAGTTTTATCCTCAAATAGTGAATCTGGTAATAAATCTACTGGCCCTCCGGCTAAAATGCTTACGGTTTTCATATAATAAATTCCCCTTCTATTCATAAAGCAAATTAATATAGAAATACCTTGTCAAATAAGCTCTGACAAGGTAGGTAATAATCCAAGCATGTTTAATGGCCATTCTAATAAAAACCACTTAAGAAATGGCGTTGTTTCCAGCTTGACGGATATCCTTTAACGCTTTGTGTCGATCCTGTTTGGAATAAATAGCGGAACCGGCCACCAACAAATCCGCCCCTGCTTCTGCGCATAAAAAAGCCGTTTCTTCATTTACTCCCCCATCGACTTCGATAATAAGTTTGGAGTTGTGTGCATCTTTCCAAGTTTTTATTTCTTTGACTTTTGATAGCGTTTCTTTGATAAAACTTTGCCCACCAAAGCCGGGATTCACCGTCATAATCAAAACAAGATCAACCTCACAGAGAATGGTTCTTATTGCTTCTACACTTGTGCCTGGATTAATAACGACACCAGCTTTTATTCCAAAAGACTTAATATATTGGATTGTACGATGAATATGTTTTGTTGACTCACAATGAACGGATAAAAGATCTGCCCCTGCTTTAACAAACGATTCGATATATTGATCAGGATTTTCAATCATTAAGTGAACATCTAAAGGGAGCTTAGTAACAGGTCGAATCGCTTCAACAACAAATGGCCCCATTGAAATATTAGGAACAAAATGGCCGTCCATAATATCAACATGCAAGTAGTCAGCTCCTGCTTCTTCAACTTCTCGAATTTCTTCTTCAAGCCTTGCAAAATTGGCTGCCAATATAGAAGGCGCTATTTTGATCATGATTAATACCTCGGCTTTCTATCTCGAATTTCTTGCAAAAAGGATAAATAGTGCTTATATCGAAATGGTTCAATCTGATTTTTTTCTACTGCAAGCTTGACTGCACATTTTGGCTCATTTAAATGTAGACACCCTCTAAATTTACAATTTGCGCTTTCTTCTTTCATTTCAGGAAAACAGTAGGATAAATTTTCAGCTTCGATTTCGGTAAATTCAAGCGAACTAAAACCTGGAGTATCAGCTACAAGTCCATTTGATATCTCAATGAGTTCTACATGTCTTGTTGTGTGCTTTCCTCTTCCCAGGTGAGTAGATATTTTATCAGTTTTTAATGTTAAGTCAGGGTTCATGGCATTTAATAGGGTCGATTTTCCTACCCCTGATTGACCTGCAAATACAGAAATTTTGTCATCAATAAAAGGAAGAAGATCTGCTAACCCTTCCTCTGTTTTAGAAGAAGTTAATAGGACATCATAGCCAATGGCTCGATAATATGCCGCATACTCTACTATCCCTTTTTTCTTTTTGTCAGGTAGGAGATCTAACTTTGTCAAACAAATTAACGGCTTTATTTGTTTGTCTTCAATTAAAACAAGAAATCGGTCTAATAATCCAATATTAAATTCAGGTTCAACAACTGAAAAAACGAGAATAGCTTGGTCTACATTTGCAATTGGCGGTCGGACAAGCTCATTATCTCGGGGTAATATATCCATAATATACCCCTCTCTATCCCCTTCTGATTGATAGACGACTAGATCTCCAACTAATGGTACAATGTTTTGGTTGCGAAACACTCCGCGCCCTCGACATTCTATGACCCTTGTCCCATCTTTGACATAATAAAACCCACTTAATGCTTTAATGATTTTCCCTTCAGCCATGCGAACCTCCTGGTATTATTGAGATGGATCATTGCTTGGATAAGGTATAACTTCATCCATAATGACTTTTTGATCTCTGATTACTTTATAGCCAGCTTTTTGACCTTCTTTAATTTCAAATACAAGCTTTTTGATTGTTTCTTTATTTATGTCAAAAGATTCCACCGGTTCAGTCATTGTATGCGTCGAATCATCTAAATAAATTTGGACCTGTTGAGGCTTACCTAAATCTTCAGGTTCATAAGGAATCGTGATTTCTTTGACTACGGTTTTAGTCGGAATCTCCTTTTTCCCTTTTGAAAGAACGACCTTTACTTGATCTCCTTTTTGAAGAGCGGTGCCTGGTTTAGGATCTTGAGAAATGACAAGTCCTTCTGCAATACTGTCTGAATAGTCAGAGGCTGAGGTGTCTATGTTCAATCCTGTCGTTTCTTCGTAATCATCCAGTCCCTTTCCGTTATAACCAGATAGATCTTTTAATTCGACTGATTCTGGTCCTTTGCTTACAACAAAACTTAATACCGTTTCAGAAGGGATGATTTCTTCATTCGGACTTGGATCTTGTTCTAGAATCGTTCCTTCAGGTTCATCACTATATTCAACTTCATTGGAAATATTTTTATAATTTTTATTCTTTAGCATTTCTTTCACATCTTCAAACTGTCTTCCACGAAAGTCATCTAGAGTAAGCGTTTCTTTCCCTTTACTTACGAATAAATCAATTGTACTTCCTTCTTTTACTACACTACCTTTTTTGGGATTTGATTTTATGACTTTCCCTTCTTCAATGGTTTCATTGGAAGTTTCAATTGTATCTCCCATTTTAAAGCCACTCGAAAAAATCTTGGAGATCGCATCATCCAAAGTAAGGCCGGAGACATTCGGAACCGCCACTTGTTTAGGTCCAAAGATGGTTGGAGCAGCCCATACTGCAAAGCCAGCGATTATGAGTGATAATAAAAGAAAAATGGTTAAGACCCATGGCCATTTTTTCTTTTTCTTTGTACTCGGTTTGTCTACTGATTTTTCACTATTCATCTTTTGATTATTCTGCTGTTCATTTGGATGAACAATTTTGGTCATGCTATTCGTTTCATTTATTTTATCAAGATGGAAATTTGAAAGGACTGCAGGTATTGCTCTCGTCGCATCATCATCATATGGAACAAAAAATTTAGGCTCAGAGATTCGATTTGGGTCTAATGCTGTATCAAGATCTTCTTCCATTTCTTCAGCACTGGAATAACGCTTAAACGGATCTTTAGAAGTAGCTTTGAGTATGATATTTTCAACACTTTGCGGAATAGCTTCGTTCCATCTTCTTGGTGAAGGTGTATCTGTTTGCAAATGTTTAATTGCAATCGACACAGGCGATTCCCCTGAAAATGGAAGACGTCCCGTTAAAAGTTCAAACATTAGGATACCCAATGAATAAATATCAGATTTTTTTGTAGCCATTCCACCTCTTGCTTGTTCAGGAGATAAATAATGCACAGTACCTAACACTGAATTCGTTTGAGTAATGGAAGTTGAACTTAATGCCATAGCAATACCAAAGTCTGTTATTTTTGCATTTCCATCATGATCTAATAAAACATTCTGAGGTTTAATATCTCGGTGAACAATATGATTATGATGAGCATGAGCGATCGCAGAGGTTAGTTGTTTCATAATTTCTAAACTTTTTTCGATAGAAGTAGGTGAATGTTGCAAAATATATTGTTTTAACGTCATCCCATCAACATATTCCATGACAATATAATGCAGATTTTCATCTTCACCAACATCAAATATACTCACGATATGTGGATGAACAAGACTTGTGGTGGACTGAGCTTCTCTTTGAAAACGTCGAATAAATTCATCTTCATTAGCAAATTCAGGTCTCAAAACTTTTACAGCGACTTCACGCTCTAGAATCATATCTTTTGCTAAATAGACATTTGCCATCCCGCCGCCGCCAATGATGGCGATAATTTTATATCGACCACTAATTCGTTTCCCTATCATCATTTGATCACCTACTTCCATGCTCAAGGTCGTATTGGATGATCGCGATTGTAATATTGTCTTCTCCACCATTATCATTAGCCGTTTCAATCATTGATTCTGCTTTTTTTTCTAATGATTCCTCTGAAGTTAAAAATGACTGAATCACTTCTTTTGGAATTTTGTCAGACAATCCATCTGAACAAAGAAAGATGAGGTCATTCTCTTCAAAGGTTAATAGTATGAAGATCTGGCTCAATCGAAGGATGAGTACCCAGTGCCTTTAAAATAACATTTTTGCGAGGATGATTCTCAGCATCTTCGAGTGTAATTTGACCGCTTTTTACTAGTTCGTTTACAAGTGTATGATCGTTCGTCACTTGGGTTAGTCCCATTTCGTTCAATATGTAGCCTCGACTGTCACCAATATTGGCAACAGTGGCGAAGCGTTCTGTGCATAGAGCCGCTACTAATGTCGTTCCCATTCCTTCACAATATGAATGAGTCCTTGCATGCTCTAAAACTTGAAGGTTTGCTTTTTTGATGGATTCCGTAAGCCATTCTTCAGCATCCGTTGGCACAGAAAACCGTGGAGCATCTTTCCACCGGTCATGGAAAGTTTTCAATGCTATTTCACTTGCCACTTCTCCTGCCAAATGTCCACCCATGCCATCTGCGATCAAAGCGAGAATCGCACCTGAATGATGAGGAAAGATTCCTCCATTGTCTTCATTATGAGTTCTAGTCATCCCAATATCAGTCTTATACACAGATTTCAATATCGTTACCTCGTTTCTTCTTTACGCTCCTTCGCGCGAAGCTGCCCACAAGCTGCATCAATATCGTGGCCATGTTCACGTCGGATCGTTACGTTTATTCCTAAATCTTTTAACGTTTTCTCGAATAAGAAAATTTGTTTTTTAGGTGTACGGACATAGTCTCTTTCAGGTACATAGTTAACTGGAATTAAATTGATATGGCATTTGATATCTTTAACTAAATTAGCAAGTTCTTGAGCATGCTCAACTTGATCATTTACCCCGCCAAACAAACCGTATTCGAAGCTTATTCTTCTTCCCGTTTTGTTGACGTAGTAGCGAACAGCTTCCATTAAATCAGGCAATTTATAAGCTTTATTAATTGGCATCAACTGTGTACGTAAATCAGAATTTGCGGCATGTAACGATATGGCAAAATTAATTTGCAATTCTTCATCAGCGAACTGATAAATTTTCGGAATAATTCCACTTGTAGATACAGTGATATGTCTTGCACCGATTTTCAAACCTTTATCATGATTAATAATTTTTAGGAATGATAACATATGATCATAGTTATCAAATGGCTCTCCAATTCCCATTATGACAACATTACTAACACGTTCCCCAGTCTCGTCTAAAACTGACTGAGCTTTAACAACTTGAGCTACAATTTCACCGGCTTCAAGGTTTCTTTTTAATCCCCCGAGTGTAGAAGCACAAAACGAACAACCTATTTGGCAACCAACTTGAGTTGTTACACAAACAGAATTCCCATATTCATTTCTCATCAGTACTGTTTCAATGGATTTTCCGTCAAATAATTCAAATAAAAATTTAACTGTACCATCTTTAGAAGTTTGTTGAACGGCAGTTTTTAATGAGGTAATTAAAAATTCTGCCTCTAATTTATCGCGAAGTGATTGTGATAAATTGCTCATATCTTCAAAAGCAGTCACTCTTTTTGAATATAACCAATCATAAATTTGTTCAGCACGAAACGCTTTTTCACCGTTACTCGTCAGCCATTCTTTTAATTCATGAAGTTCCAGTGAGTAGATGGACAATTTTTCCGGCTGAATTTCGTTCTTTTTTGTCTTAACTAAAGTAGTTGTCATTTATAATTCCTTCTTTCTTAATACGGCTATATAAAATCCGTCTCCCCCAAAGTCTTGTGGGAAAACTTGTAATTGAAAATCAACTTTGGCTTGAGAAAATGAGTCAGGCAATGAGGAAAGTGTATGTGGTTCAAAATCTGAATGTGTCTGCAGAAATTGTTTGATTACATCTTGATTTTCCTTTTGATCAATTGTGCAGGTACTATAAGTAAGTATACCACCTGGTTTTAAAAGACTCGAAACTTCATTTAAAATATTTAGTTGAATCGTCTGTAAACCATCTAAGTCACTTTCTTTTTTTGCATATTTAATATCAGGTTTTCCTTTTAATACACCTAAACCCGAGCATGGAGCATCAATTAGAATTCGATCAAAGCTCTCTACATCAAATTCTTCTTTTGCTTTACGACTATCTTTTAAAATTGCTTGTACATTCGTCAATTGGAGTCTAGAAGCATGTTGGTCAATTAATTTAATTTTATGCTTGTGGATGTCTAACGCTTTGATTTCGCCTTTGTTGTCCATTCTTTCACTTATATGTGTCGTTTTACCACCCGGGGCAGCACACGCATCTAGTACCAAGTCACCAGCCTTTGGATCAAGAGCATAAGCTACTAGCATAGAACTTTCATCTTGAATGGTCAAATGTCCTTGCTTATAACTCTTTGAATGAGCAAGATTGCCTCTTTTAGATCGAATCGCGACAGGCACAATTTCACTTTCCACAACCTCAAAGCCTTCTTCAGTCAAGTCATTGATCACTGCTTTTCGATTTGTTAACGTCGTATTTACTCGAGCTGTTTGAACACTTGGACGCAGGTTTTCTCTGCACATATCTTCTGTTTTTTCCTTGCCAAATTGATCTACCCAGCGTTGCACTAGCCATTGAGGATGGCTGTATTTTACTGCAAGTTGTTCAATTGGATCTTTAATTTCTTCCAAGGAGGGAACGCCTGATCTTTGCATCGATCTTAATACACCGTTGACAAGGCCTGAAATTCCTTTGTGCCCTCTTTTTTTAGCGATTTCGACTGCTTCATGAATAATGGCGCGATCAGGAATCTTATCAAGATAAATCATTTGATAAACCGATAACCTTAACAAATTGTTGACCCAACGATCCGTCTTTTTCTTTATAAATGGAGTTAAATAATAATCTAATGTAAGCTGCCTCTGAATGGTGCCGTATGTCAATTCTGTTAGCAAGCCGATGTCTTGTTTAGGTAGATTTTCCTTTTCAATCGATTGATTCAATAACAGGTTACTATAAGCTTGATTCTTCTCTACTGCTTCTAATATATCTAGTGCTACTTCACGAACACTCTTCTTATTCTTCATCATTTACCTCAAATCTATTTCCTACTTTAAAAGAATGAGTACCTCTTAAATAATCCTTTGCTAACATTCTTTTTTTTCCTGAAGGTTGGATATCCGTTAATTTAATAGCGACCTGGTTAGATGTGGCAACAACAACTCCATCTGTTTCTATAGAAAGGATGGTTCCTGGCGATTCGGTTTTCGATGTTACTACTTTTTCTCCCCACCATACTTTGTAAGGTTTTTCTTCATAAATGGTGTAAGCTACTGGCCATGGATGTAAACCACGAATGTGATTATAAAGTTCCTCGCCTGAACGAGTCCAATCCATTTTCTCTTGTTCTCTTTTTATATTAGAAGCAAAAGTAGCTTGTTCATGATTTTGAGCAGTCGCATGAATTTCACCAGCAATCAGTGCAGGTATCGTTTTGGAAATCAGAGCTGATCCGACTTCACTCAGCTTTTCATGCAAACTTCCTACATGATCTCTTTCTTCGATTTCAATCGATTGTTGAGAGATGATGTCTCCAGCATCTAATTTCTCAGCCATATACATAATGGTGATTCCGGTTTCCTTCTTTCCTTGAAGTAAAGCATAGTGAATGGGAGCTCCGCCTCTTAGTTCAGGTAATAATGATGCATGAACATTGAGGCAACCATATTTCGGAGCTTCTAATAACGAATTAGGTAAGATTTGACCATAGGCAGCTGTAATAATCATGTCAGGTTTTAAATCAATCAATTGCTGCAGCTCTTCTGAACCGCGGAGTTTTTCAGGTTGATAGACCGTTAATCCATGAACTAGTGCTTCTTTTTTTACAGGTGGGGGAGTCAAAACTCTTTTTCTCCCAACCGGTCGATCGGGTTGTGTGACAACAGCTATAATTTCATACTTGTCACTTATTAATCGCCTTAATACAGGTACGGAAAAATCAGGTGTACCCATAAAGATTATTTTTGTCATTCTGCCTCCTCCACTTCTAAATCTTCTTCTTTAATATATTGAATCACTTTTGATGTAAATAAAATCCCATCTAAATGATCCATTTCATGTTGAATGGCTCTTGCCAAAAAATCATCTGCTTCAATTATATGCCATTTTCCTCTTCTGTCTTGAGCACGTACTTTCACGTAATCATGTCTAGTTACGTCTCCATAAAGACCAGGGAAACTTAAGCATCCTTCCACTCCAGTTTGTTTTCCTTTGGAGGCTATTAGCTTAGGATTAATCAGCTCAATCAACCCGTTTTCATCGCCTACATCCACGATAGCCACTCGTTCAGTAACACCAACTTGAGGGGCAGCTAGTCCTACTCCATCAGCAGCGACCATTGTTTCCCTCATGTTTTTTATTAATTCAGCAAGTGTACGATCAAATTTTTTTACAGGAGTACACACTTGTTCAAGCCTTTCATCTGGGTGATTCACAATTGTTAATACCGGCAATTGAATGCCTCCTCTTACTACTCTTTTTTACATCATCATATATGGCTCCATATCGATCGCAACAGTAAGTCCTTCTTTTGATTTTGATTGATAATGATGGTGAATCGAACTTAACACATCACTCAATGAAGCTTCTCGCTTGTATTTTATCAGACATTGATAACGATATCTATTGTTGATCTTAGATAAAGGAGAAGCCGTAGGACCTAAAATGACTGCTTCTTCGGATAAGTTGGCTTTTAAATGCCTTGCAATTTTTTCTGATTCTCTTATTGTTTTCATTAAATCTTCATCGCTAATCGTGAGCATAGCTAGAAAATAAAAAGGTGGATACCCGCTTTGATGACGAATTTTCATTTCTTCTTGATAGAACAAGTCATAATCTTGTAAGGAGGCTAACTGAATACTATAGTGTTCCTTTGAATAAGTTTGTATCACCACTTCACCACTTAAGTGATGACGACCAGCCCGTCCACTTACTTGAGTAAGAAGTTGAAACGTTTTTTCAGAAGCTCGGAAATCAGGCAAATGTAACATGGTATCTGCAGATAGTACCCCAACTAAAGTGATCGATGGAAAATCTAAACCCTTTGCGATCATTTGAGTGCCTAGTAAGATATCTGCTTTCTTTTCTTCAAACTGTTTAAGCAACCTTTCATGAGAACCTTTTTTCGTCGTAGTATCTACATCCATCCGAACGACCCGAGCTTCAGGAATCAACTTTGCAAGTTCTTCTTCTACTTTTTGAGTACCGGTGCCAAAAAAACGAATATGCTCACTTTCACATTCCGGACAGATTGTTGGAGTCGTTTCATCAAATCCACAATAATGACATTTCATTTTTTGGTTTTTACGATGATAAGTTAACGAAATATCACAATTGGGACATTGAACAACAAAACCACAATCCCGACACATGACAAAAGACGAGTGTCCTCTTCGATTTAAAAATAGGACAATTTGCTCTTCTTTTGCCAAACGATCTTTGATTTTGTCAAATAATTCGATTGAAAACATAGAGCGATTCCCTTTTTTTAACTCTTCTCTCATATCAACGACGGAGACAGAAGGTAAGGATCTTTGGTTTACTCTAGTTGGTAATGTTAAGAGCTTGTATACTTCTTTACTTGCTCGTGCAAATGATTCTAGTGAAGGGGTGGCACTTCCTAAGACGACTGGACAATGGTGATATTTCCCCCTCTCAATTGCTACATCTCTTGCGTGATAACGGGGATTCTCTTCTTGTTTATAACTATTTTCGTGTTCCTCATCTATAATGATCATCCCTATATTTTCAAACGGTGCAAAAATGGCTGATCTTGCTCCTACAACAACCTTCACTTCTTTGCGATGAATCTTTCTCCATTCATCATATTTTTCACCGATGGAAAGTCCACTATGCATAACAGCTACTCGGTCACCAAAACGTCCTTTAAAACGATCAACCATTTGTGGAGTCAGTGCGATTTCTGGAACAAGAACAACAGCCTCTTTCCCCTTTTGTAATACCTCATCGATTGATTGAAGATAGATTTCCGTTTTCCCGCTTCCTGTGACCCCGTGAAGCAAAAAGGTTTTATGTTCATTACGATCAATTGACTCTTGAATCCGTTCTTTTGCCTCTGTTTGTTCAATTGTTAAATCTAAAGGTTGGCTCTTTTTAAAAGTTGATTTTTCAAATGGATCACGATAAACTTCGACGTCTAACTCTTCGATGATGTTCTTATTTATTAAAGTTCTCATTGTTGTCAAAGAAACATGAAGATCATTTTTAAGCGTTAGCCAATCAACTTTTTGCACTTTTTTTTCTAAAAAATATTGGCCAACTTCACCTTGTTTCTTTGCTGTAGAAGGAAGAGAAGTTAACCAATCAACAACTTCCTTATTAGACAGAACCAATCGAAATACTTTAGTCGTTTTTTTCTGCGCCTTGCTTTTTACCAAGTATTGAATTTCTACTAATCCTTTTTTGGCTAATTTATTCAAGTCTGATAATAATCCTAATTCTGATGCACTTTCCCAAGACTGCGTATCCGTTTCAGCAAAAAAAACTTGAATCCTATCCGGTAATTTTTCAACAATAGCACCTGCAAGCAAATGTACTTTCTTCTCATATTTAGCCTTCATAGCAGCAGGAAGCATCGACTGCAGTGCTGAAATTTTATAGCACATTGTTCTTTTTTTCAGCCAATCAGCAAGCTGTAACAACTCCACTGTTAGCGGTGGTTCTAAATCCATTGGTTCAATAATTTCCTTTAACTTGGTCGATTCACTTTCATTTTTCAATTCCGTTACAAATCCTTGAATTTTCCTTGGTCCAAATGGAACAATCACTCTCATTCCTTGCTCTATTGTACCTTGTAAGGATAATGGAATCGCATAATCAAAGGCACGATCCGTTTGGGCAACTGGTACGTCAACAATGACACTTGCAATCGCATAATTCATGAACCAATCATGCCTTTAATTTCACTTAATAACTCTGTTGCTACTTCTCTTTTTGATAAAAGAGGGAATTCTTTATGAGACCCATCTTCTTTATACAATGTAACAATATTCGTTTCACTACCAAATCCTGCACCTTTTTCAGTTACGTTATTCGCAACGATCATATTGGCATTTTTCTTTTTTAATTTACTTTGAGCATATTGATCTACATCGTTTGTTTCTGCAGCAAATCCCACCACAAATTGATTCGTCTTCCTTTCTCCAATGGTAAAAAGGATATCTTTCGTTCTTACTAATTCAATATTCATATCGGAGTCAGACTTTTTCATTTTTTTCGAAGAATAATGCTTAGGGGTGTAATCAGCGACTGCCGCGCTTTTAATGATAATATCGGATTGATCCATTCGCTTTATGATCTCTTCATACATTTCTTGCGCAGTAATAACAGGAATTACTTTAACACCTTCGGGTTTTTCCAGATGAACCGGCCCAGATATTAATGTCACTTCCGCTCCCATTTCCACGGCAACTTCAGCGATTGCATAACCCATTTTCCCTGTGGAATGATTTGTTAAATAACGCACTGGATCAATCGCTTCATTGGTTGGCCCTGCAGAAAGCAGCAGTTTTTTCCCTTTTAATAATTTAGGCGTGTTGTTAAAGTGAGTCCTTACTAGTTTAACAATTTTCTCCGGTTCTTCTAATCGACCTTTGCCAACATAGCCACACGCAAGGTAGCCTTCATCAGGTTCAATGAATCGATAGCCATCGTCATTTAATATGCGGATATTTCGTTTCACTGCTGCGTTTTCGTACATATGAACGTTCATAGCAGGCGCAATCCAAACTTCTGAAGTTGTCGCAAGTAATGTCGTTGTGATCATGTCATCCGATATTCCGTTCGCAAGTTTCCCGATGACATTCGCTGTGGCAGGTGCAACGATTACAAGATCTGCCCAATCAGCCAAATCAATATGGGCAATGACAGAAGAGTCTTTTTCATCAAATGTATCATAATACACATCGTTTTTAGATAAGGCTTGAAATGTAAGGGGTGAAACAAATTGTCTCGCCGATTCTGTCATCATTACTTTTACATTTGCACCAGATTGCGTTAATTTACTTGTCAGTGCTGCTGCTTTGTAAACGGCAATTCCTCCGGTTACACAAAGCAATATGTGTCGATTTATCATTATTAAATCCCCCATATTTTTTATCTATTATTCCCATTATAACAGGTACAAAAATGAAAATAACAACCTAAGATTATAGGTTGTTATTAAAAAGTTATTCATTAAAAGGTAATTCACGGCGTTCAGGAATTAAGATTCGTCCTCGTAGACTTCATCTTTATTTTGTTTTTTCATCGTCAGTTTACCAGCATGAATTTCTTCAAGAGCTTTTCCGACAAATTTGTGTGAAACAAAATTGTCTAATAGACCCGTTTGTTTCTTTTCTTGCATAGCACGAGCACGGTTCGCTGCGACACTCACAAGCGAATATTTAGAGTCAATTTTCAGTAAAAGTGAATCAATCGATGGATATAACATATTATTCAACCTCCAGCATTTTTTTGTATCGAGGTTGCAATCGTTCTCGGCGGCAATGTTCAGCGACCACGATGCACTCAATTCGTTCACGAGCTTTTTCGACTTCATCGTTCTCTACAACGTAATCGTATAAATTCATCATTTCGATTTCTTTGCGTGCAAATTCCATTCGACTGCGGATGAGATCTTCAGTCTCCGTCCCTCGTCCTACAATCCTACTTTCTAATTCAGTAAGACTAGGAGGCATTAGGAAAATGAATAATCCTTCAGGGAATTTCTCTCTTACTTGAATCGCACCTTGAACTTCAATTTCCAAGAACACATCTTTGCCCGCATCCAACGTTTGACGCACATAATCCACAGGAGTACCGTAATAATTCCCAACATATTCAGCATGTTCTAGAAGCTTATCTTGTTTAATTAGCTCTTCAAATTCATGTCTGGATTTGAAGAAATAATCATGCCCGTCCACTTCACCTGCACGCGGGTTACGCGTTGTCATTGAAATAGAATACTCAAATGATGTGTCTGGATTTGAAAAAACTGATTTTCGCACAGTTCCTTTGCCGACGCCCGAAGGACCAGAGAGAACAATTAATAATCCTTTTTCTATCATTGCGATGCCTACCCTTCCTCACTATCTTCCTTATCTGTTAAACGATGAGCCACGGTTTCTGGTTGAACAGCCGAGAGAATCACATGTTCACTATCGGTTATAATGACCGCTCTTGTCCTTCTTCCATAGGTTGCATCGATTAAAAATCCACGATCTCGAGCATCTTGAACGAGCCGTTTAATCGGAGCAGATTCTGGACTGACGATCGAAATAATTCGATTTGCTGAAACAATATTACCAAATCCAATATTGATAAGCTTGATGGACATGAGTTACCTCCAATCTTTCTAGCCATTCTTTTTAAGTTGGCTCTACATTTTCTTTATTCAATGTTTTGAACTTGCTCTTTCATTTTTTCCAAACATGTTTTTAATTCTACAACAATTGTCTGAAGAAATGAATCGTTAGATTTAGATCCTATTGTATTCACTTCTCGATTCATCTCTTGTATGATGAAATCAAGCTTACGACCAATCGCTTCTTTTTGGTCTAATGCAGATACAAATTGTTGAATATGACTTTCAAGACGAATCGATTCTTCATGGATATCAGACTTGTCTGCATATAAAGTTACTTCGGCTAATATTCGCGATTCATCAACTTCGTCTCTCATGATATCAGCCACTTTTTTTACTAAGCGATCACGATAGACTTCTAATCTTTTTGGGGCATGAATTTGAATCGCATGAATCGATTTTTTCATTTCGGTTATGCCCTTTAATAAATCTAACCTTAATAATTCACCTTCAACTTCACGCATCTTACAAAGTTCTTTAGCAGCTTCTTTGACGCATTTTAATATTTCTTGTTCAATGCTTTGTTCATCTATTGACTGATCTTCAATGAAGATTAATTCTTCTTGATTAAAAAAATGGGTCAACGAGATGTTTTCAGCTATGTTGTATTTCTTTTGTATTTTAGTAGCAAGTAGATAAAATTGATCCATTAAATCAAAATCCGCTTTCACTGACTTTTTCTTTGCTGAATTTCCATCCAATTGGATAAAAAGATCAACCTTTCCTCTATTAATTAATGGGAGAAGGAGTTTTCTAATTTTATCTTCGACGGTAAGCATTTGTCTTGGCATGCGAATATTTATTTCTTTAAATCGATGGTTTACCGTTTTCATCTCGACCGTAACTGTATGCTCAGCCGACTGATTGTTACATCTTCCAAAACCGGTCATACTCTTTACCATGAAACGACCCCATTCTTACAAGTCTACTTTAAAGTAGAAGGATATAAATGCATATGATGAAATAAATTATAGCATAAATTGGTCGTTAACATGCTGTTTATCCCCCTCTCTTTTTTGGGAAATGGAAAAAACAATTATGCAACCTATCCCTTTCATAACAGCTTACAACCATTTCATGATATGATAATACAATTGAAACTAGATCGATTATCCTGAATTTATCTTCTTAAATTCTTCCTTTTAAGTAAAAATGATTGCAAAGTATTTTAGATGAATCAGGCTGATCATCAGCTCAAGAATGATTGAACAGACCTTTTGATTCTCAATCATGAAATCATCACCAATGAAAACATCTATTTAATATCCACTTTTTTAAGAGGTTAGGTTCTATTTTATTAGAAACTCCCGACATCTAAAAGTGAAAGGAGAAAAAATATGTCATTTGACGGATTATTCACGAGAGAAATGGTATTTGAGCTTAGAAAAACAATTGAAGGAGGTAGAATTAGTAAAATTCATCAGCCTTCAAAAAATGAACTTGTGATGATCGTTAGAGCACAAGGAAAGAATCACAAAGTACTTCTATCTGCTCATCCAAGTTATGCCCGAGCACATTTAACACACGAAGATTTTGAAAATCCGAGTACTCCACCTATGTTTTGTATGCTGCTTAGAAAGCATTTAGAAGGTTCAGTAATCGAAAAGATTGAACAGCATGGCCTTGATCGAATGATTGTATTTGATGTCATTGGTCGAGATGAAATTGGGGATATTAGCATCAAACAACTGATTATTGAAATAATGGGGAGACACAGTAACATCATTTTAATCCAAAAAGAAAAGCGAACAATATTGGACTGTATAAAACACGTTCCTATGGCATTAAATAGCTATCGAACACTCTTGCCTGGTGCTCCTTATGTCTTTCCACCTTCTCAGGATAAAGTGAATCCATTTGAATCTACCAGAGATGTCATCTTGCATAAAATTGATTTTAACTCAGGAAAATTAGATAAGCAGCTAACTCAATCATTTCTAGGTTTTTCTCCTTTGATTTCAAAAGAAATTGTCCATCAAAGCGGGCTGGCAAATCGAGAGACACTGCCTACTTCTTTCTTAGCAATGATCACAAAACTAAACGACCACCAAATAAAACCTGCAATGATTGAAGGAGAGAAACTCTCCTTTTACTTGTTTCCTCTTGATCATTTAAACGGAACAAGTAAAATTTTTGAAACACTGGGAGAATTATTAGATCGTTTCTATTTTGGTAAAGCGACACGAGATCGAGTGAAACAACAAGCGAATGATTTAGAACGTCTTATCAAAAATGAAAAAGAGAAAAACGATTTAAAATTGATTAAACTTCAACAATCTCTTCATGATGCTGAAGACTCTGCCAAATATCAACTATTCGGTGAACTATTAACTGCTAATTTACACTCATTAAAAAAAGGATTTGAACGTGCTGAATTGATCAACTATTACGATGAGAATCAAGGCGTAATGATCATTCCTTTAGATAAGCAAAAAACGCCATCTGAAAATGCTCAACGATATTTCACGAAATATCAAAAGTCTAAAACCGCTAAAATTGCCATCGCCGAACAGCTCGAACTCACAAAGACAGAGATATTGTATTTTGAATCTTTACTTCAACAACTGGAAACAGCCTCTATTCGCGACATTGAAGAAATTAGAGAAGAGCTTGTTGAAGGTAAATATTTACGATCTCGCTTAAAAGATAAAAACAAGAAAAAGAAAATCAAAAAACTTGAGTTAGAGATGTATTATGCAACAGATGGTACACAAATCTTGGTCGGTAAAAATAACAAGCAAAATGACTTCCTTACCAATAAAACAGCAGCAAAAGATGATGTTTGGTTACACACTAAAGATATTCCAGGTTCTCATGTGGTTATCCGTCATTCTTCTCCAAATGAACAAACGATAAACGAAGCAGCCATTTTAGCTTCATTTTTTAGTAAAGCACGCGATTCAAGCTCAGTTCCTGTAGATTTCACAAAAATTAGACATGTGAAAAAACCGAGTGGAGCTAAACCAGGTTTTGTCACCTACGATCATCAAAAAACAGTTTTTGTTACACCGAATGCTGACCAAGTCATTAAAATGAAAAATCGACCGAATATGTAAAAGAGCGAGCCGTAATGGCACGCTCTTTTCATTTTGTCCATTCTGTTGGATTTTCCCGCCATTTTTTTAAGTTCTCTACATCTTTTTCTTTAATTTCACCAATTTTTAATGCTTCATCAAGTAGCGTACGATAGTCCGTTAATGCGAAATAAGGAATGTTTAACTCATCGAATTTTTCTTCAGCGACAGGCAATCCATATGTAAAGATTGCAACCACACCCAATACTTCACATCCGTTTTCTTGTAGGGCTCTTACAGCTTGAATAGAACTGCCTCCCGTAGAAATGAGATCTTCAACAACAACTACTTTCATTCCTCTCTCTGCTTTTCCTTCAATTTGCTTTCCTTTACCATGTTCTTTTGCTCTTGATCGAACATAACACATCGGTAAATTTAACACATCACTAACCCAGGCAGCATGCGGAATTCCAGCTGTTGCCGTTCCAGCAATTATCGACACTTCAGCAAATTCCTTTTGGATGATCTCTGCCAGCCCTTTGGCAATTTTTTGACGAATGTCGGGATAAGAGAGAGTTAAGCGGTTATCGCAATAAATAGGAGACTGAATTCCTGAAGACCACGTAAATGGATTTTCAGGTTGCAAGGCTACTGCACCAATCTTTAATAAGTCTAAAACGAGTTCTTTTTTCATTTCCAACTCCCTTTCCAATCACTCATAATTTGATGATATACCTCTATAGGATTTTCAGCTTTCGTAATAGGTCGACCAACGACTATCCCACTTGAACCAATCTCTTTTGCTCTTTTTGGAGTGGTCACCCTTTCTTGATCATCTCCCATTAGTTGACTTTGACGAATGCCAGGGGTGATCGTTAAAAAATCAGGACCGCATTTTTCTTTTACTAATCCTGCCTCAAGGGGAGAGCAAACAACACCATCTAGCCCCGATTGAGCTGCTCTGGAAGCATAATGTAAGACAGATTCCATCAAAGATACTCCGATCAGTTGATTCTCTTGCATATCCGCTTCAGAGGTAGACGTTAATTGGGTAACTGCAAGGAGTTTCGGACGTTGTTTTGACCCAGCTCCATCAGTAAGCCCTTCTAACGCTCTTGCCATCATTTTTGAACCGCCAGCTGCATGAACATTAATCATATCGATTTCGAGACGAGACAGCCCTTTCATCGTTTGATAAACGGTATTCGGTATGTCATGTAACTTTAAATCTAAAAAAATGGAATGACCTTTTAATTTAAGCGATTGAATGAGTGACGGTCCATTTTGCAAATAAAGTTCCATGCCTACTTTTACAAAGAGAGGTTCTTGAAAACGCTCTAAGAATTTTTCTGCCTCTTGCCAATTTGCAAAATCGAGTGCGACGATTGGACGACTAAACATTCACCTTCCAACTCCTTCCTACCAAATCATTCACACTGTCCACTCCTCTTTCAATTAGCCATTCGTCAAGTTGATCAATCAATTCAGAACAAATCAAACGGATGAACGAAATTTGCCGTTCCGATCGCTACAGCGCTTGCACCTGCTAATAAGAATTCCACGACATCATCGACGTTTTGAATGCCTCCCATTCCGATTATAGGAATGTTTACTTGTTGGCTTACTTCGTAGACCATTCGAATGGCAACAGGTTTGATTGATGGCCCTGACAATCCTCCGCTTTTATTCGCTAAAATAGGAAGAAATGTTACTTGGATCAATTCTCATCCCAAGTAACGTATTAATCATCGTAAGTCCGTCCGCTCCTCCATCTTCCACCGCTTTGGCAATCTCAACAATTGAAGTGACATTTGGAGAAAGTTTTACATATACAGGAACTTCTGAGACTTCTTTGACCCGCTTAGTTAACTCTTTTGCGCTCTGAGGATCCGTTCCGAAGGCAATCCCTCCTGATTTCACATTTGGACAAGAGATATTTAGTTCCAAAGCGTGAACATTTGGTGCTTTAGATATCATTTTGGCTACTTCTACATAATCGTCCATTTGAGAACCCGCTACATTCGCGATAATCGGGACATCATACTTTTCTAGCCATGGGAGTTCATGTTTCATGACATGATCTAATCCAGGATTTTGTAAGCCGATTGCATTTAGCATTCCACCCGGTGTTTCTGCCACGCGCGGTGTTGGATTTCCAAATCGCGCCTCTTCAGTTGTTGCTTTGATCATGATGCTCCCTAATTTACTAAGATCATAAAATTGGCTATATTCTTTTCCAAAGCCAAAACATCCAGAAGCAGGCATAATTGGATTTCTTAATTCTAGCCCAGGTAGACTTGTACACATACGGCTCATAAAACGACCTCTCCTTTCTTAAAGACTGGACCGTCGCTGCAGACTTTCACATAGCTCGAACCCGTTGGATCGTCTGATTTATGACATACGCAAGCAAAGCAGGCTCCGATTCCACAACCCATTCTTTGTTCTAGTGATAACGAACCCGGGATGTCCTGTAAAGTCGTTTCAAGTGCTTTTAACATCGGCACAGGTCCACAAGCATAAAATTCTGAGACTTTTGTTGTCACGAGTGGGAGAGCATCCGTAACAAACCCTTTTATTCCTAGATGATCCGTCAACGGTTGCACAAAATACATCGCCTAATTCGCTACATTCCTCGAGAAAAAAAGCATCTTTTTCACTTTGAAATCCTAGAATAAAGGTGACCTTTATCCCGTTATTTACTAATTGTTTACCTGTTTCAAATAGAGGGGGAACCCCAATTCCTCCTCCGATTAAAAGGAAGTGATCGTTAATCCGATTGTTCGGAATAGGGAAACCATTACCCATCGGACCTAATACATCAAGTAAATCTCCTGCCTCTTTCTGTGCGAGCAAGGTAGTTCCCTTTCCTTCAGCACGAAACACAATTGCACATTGTTTTTTTTCTCGATCAATTTTTGCGATACTAATAGGTCTTCTTAATAAAGGTTCGATCCCATTATGGACTCGAATATGAATAAACTGGCCAGCTTTTAAACTCGTTATCAATTCACCTGTTAAGGTAAACTCAAAAATTTTATCGGCTAGATGTTTTTTCTCCACAATGGTCATTTTTTCTTGGGTGATCAAGTATGCACAACCTCCTCTGCACTCTCCATTCGATTTACGGACATCGTCATGGATTCAATCACACTAAGAAGAGCTGATGCCGTATCAAGCGATGTTAAACATGGTATACCATTCTCTACCGCTTCTCTTCGAATACGGAATCCATCTCGGGCTGGTTGTTTTCCTTTCGTTAGCGTATTCACGATAATATTGGCTTCTCCAGCGCGGATGAAGTCAAGCAAAGTCGGTCCAGTGTATCCAATTTTATCAACTACATCTACGGGAATATTTTGATCGATAAAGTATCTTGCTGTTCCACTTGTTGCGAGAACTTGATAACCAATTTGATTAAAACGTTTTGCAATCTCAGACGCCTCTTCTTTATCTTTATCAGCTACAGTGAAAAGGATTTTCCCATACTCTTTTATTTTCATTCCTGACGCAATTAAGCCTTTGTAAACAGCTTTATCCAGCGTTTTATCATATCCCATGACTTCCCCTGTTGACTTCATTTCAGGTCCTAACGTAATATCCACTCTTCTTAACTTTTCAAAACTGAAAACGGGTACTTTCACGTACACGCCTGTTTTTTCGTTAACTAGACCAGTTTCATACCCTTGACTGCGTAATGAAGTACCTAAAATCGCTTTTGTTGCAAGATTTGCCATTGGAGTATCCGTAATTTTACTCAAAAACGGGACCGTTCGACTTGATCTTGGATTCACTTCGATGACATAGATCTCATCGTCTGCAATGACATATTGAATATTCATCAAACCGATAATGTTAAAACCTCTAGCTAGCCGAATTGTATAGTCGATAAGTTGATCTTTATGCTTCTGACTTAAGTGTTGAGGTGGATATACGGCGATGGAATCTCCTGAATGGACACCCGCTCTTTCAATATGTTCCATCATTCCAGGAATAACGACGTCTTGCCCATCTGAAATGGCATCCACTTCCATTTCAACTCCTGTCATATAGCGATCGATTAATACGGGATGAGAGGGGTTTACTTTTACGGCATTTTTCATGTATTGATAGAGTTCTTCTTTTTCATACACTATTTCCATCGCTCTTCCACCTAGGACATAGGATGGACGTACCAATACTGGAAAACCAATTTCCTCTGCTATACTGACAGCTTCTTCAATAGAAGTAGCAGTTTTGCCAAGAGGTTGTGGTATTTTCAGTTCATTTAGTGTCGATTCAAATCGATCTCGACTTTCTGCCCGATCAATGTCATCAAGAGTTGTACCAAGTATTCTCACACCGCGCTCTGCTAGTTTAGAAGCTAAGTTGATTGCTGTTTGTCCACCAAATTGAACAATCACACCTTCAGGTTCTTCAAGATCGATGATATGCATAACATCTTCAATCGTCAAAGGCTCAAAATAGAGTTTATCCGAAATACTAAAGTCAGTAGAAACTGTCTCAGGATTACTATTTATGACAATCGCTTCATAACCCGCTTCTTGAATTCCCCATACTGAATGAACAGTCGCATAATCAAACTCTACACCTTGTCCGATTCGAATTGGACCTGATCCTAATACGATAATTCTTTTTCGATCAGATCTTTTTGATTCATTTTCTTCTTCATAGGTTCCGTAGAAGTAAGGAGTACTCGATTCGAACTCAGCTGCACAAGTATCGACCATTTTATATACCGGTACAATGCCTTGGTCTTTTCTCCATTCGTATACTTCTTGTTCCGTTACTCCCCATTTTTCACAAATGATATGATCTGAAAAGCCCATTCTTTTCGCTTGATAAGCGATATCGACATCAAAAGGATGAGCTTTCAATTCATCTTCAAACCTGACGATCTTCTCAAGTTTTTGCAAGAAGAAAAGATCAATCTTACTCCATTCATGGATCATTTCGATCGATACATTCCTCTTTAATGCTTCTGCTATATAAAAGAGACGCTCGTCTCCTGCTTTACGAATGCGTTTTTCAATCCACTCATCCGAGAACTCGTCTCCATTAAGAAGCTCAAAATGTAAGTTATCCGATTCCAATGAACGGATCGCCTTTAAAAGTGATTCTTCAAAGCTCCTTCCTATGGCCATCACTTCTCCTGTTGCTTTCATTTGAGTTCCTAAGTTTCGTTTTGCGGACTCAAATTTATCAAATGGCCATCTCGGAATTTTCGTCACAATATAGTCAAGTGCAGGTTCAAAACATGCATAAGTTTTTCCGGTTACTGGATTCATCATTTCATCAAGTGTTTGACCAACTGCGATTTTTGCAGCTAATTTTGCGATTGGATAGCCTGTTGCTTTTGAAGCAAGTGCAGAGGATCGACTAACCCTTGGATTTACTTCAATAATATAGTATTGATAACTATCTGGATCAAGAGCTAACTGAACATTGCATCCGCCTTCAATCCCTAAAGCTCTGATGATTTTAAGTGAAGTATTACGGAGCATTTGGTATTCTCGGTCACTTAACGTTTGACTAGGCGCAACGACAATGGAATCGCCCGTATGAATCCCAACTGGGTCTACATTTTCCATATTACATACAACGATTGCGTTATCGCGGCTATCTCTCATCACTTCATACTCGATTTCTTTAAATCCGGCAATGCTTTTTTCGAGTAAACATTGATGGACAGGACTAATTTTTAATCCATTTGCTATAATTTCGATCAATTCTTTTTCATCTTCACAGATTCCACCACCTGTTCCACCAAGTGTATAGGCTGGTCGGACGATGACTGGGTATCCTATTCTTTCTGTAAAAGTTAAAGCTTCTTCAACGGTATGAACAATTTCGCTTTCAGGAACAGGTTCTCCTAATTTGTTCATTAACTGTCTAAATTTATCTCGATCTTCCGCATTTTCAATCGCTTCCAGACTTGTTCCTAAAATTTCAACTTTGTATTCATCCAGGATTCCTGCATTTGATAATTCAACAGCCATGTTTAATCCTGTTTGCCCACCAAGCGTCGGCAACAGTGCATCAGGACGTTCTTTGCGGATAATTCGACTAACAAAGTCTAGCGTCAGAGGCTCAATGTACACACGATCAGCTATATTTAAATCCGTCATTATCGTAGCAGGATTGGAATTGACTAATATCACTTTGTATCCTTCTTCTTTTAAAGCAAGACAGGCCTGTGTTCCTGCATAGTCAAATTCGGCTGCTTGTCCGATAATGATGGGTCCTGATCCAATGACCATAATGGTTTCAATATCCGTTCTTTTACGCATGGTGAGTCCCCCTTAATTTTAAATCTGCTAGCTCCATCAGTTCCATAAATTCGTCAAAAAGCGGATTGGCATCTTCTGGACCTGGAGAAGATTCAGGATGATACTGGACAGTGAACGCTGCAGAATCTTTATGCCTTAACCCTTCTACTGTCCCGTCGTTTAGAGCGAGATGAGTGACTTCCAAACCTGTTCCTTCAAGAGAATCTGGATCCACACTATAACCATGATTTTGTGAGGTAATCGCGACTTTCCCCGTTCTCAAATCTCTAACGGGATGATTTCCTCCTCTATGACCGAACTTCAGCTTAAAAGTATCAGCACCACAAGCAAGTGCAAATAACTGATGACCTAAACAAATTCCGAATAACGGTATGGATCCGATAATATCACCTAACATATCAATGGCTTCCGGTACATCTTTTGGATCTCCTGGTCCATTTGAAAGCATCACTCCGTCTGGCTTCAATGATAAAATATCTTTCGCTGTTGTGTTATAAGGAACGACAGTAACATCACAATCTCGATTGTTTAATTCCCGCAAGATTCCGTGTTTCATTCCAAAATCGACCAGTACAACTTTTTTCCCTCTCCCTGGGCTTGGATAAGCTGATTTTGTAGACACCTGTTTTACTTGATCGATTGGCATCGTTGAATTTCTTAGCTGTTTCATTACATCTTGAGGGGAATGATCAAGTGAACAGATTCTCCCTTTTAATGCACCGTGTTCGCGAATAATACGTGTCAGTTTTCTCGTGTCAATTCCTGTAAGACCAGTAATTTTCTTCTCGAGGAAATAATCACTAATGCTCATCTCATTTCTCCAATTTGAAGGAAAATCAGCAGCTTCCCTCACAATTAGCCCTTTAATTGCAGGATGAATAGACTCAAAGTCATCGCGATTTATTCCGTAGTTCCCAATGAGCGGATAAGTCAAAGTAACAATTTGTCCTGCATATGATGGATCACTTAAAATTTCTTGATAGCCCGTCATACTCGTATTGAAGACGACCTCACCAGTCGTTTCTCCTTCATAACCAAATCCTTCACCTACTAAAACAGATCCGTCTTCTAGTATAAGTTGTCTTTTCATGCATGATCTCTCCCTTCAAACACTAGTTTTCCTTCAGAAAATGTGGCAACTGGCCACCCAACAACTTTCCAGCCATTAAATGGTGTATTTTTTCCTTTAGAAGAAAAAAGAGAAGCGTCAATGATCTCTTCTCTATTCAAGTCTAATACAACAATATCTGCGATCGATCCTACACCCAATTGACCATAAGGTAATTTAAATGCTTTACTTGGTGCGTATGTCATCCAAGAAATAAGCTGTTGAAGCGTAAAAATTTCTTTTTGAACAAAATGTGTATATAGAAGAGGGAATGCTGTTTCCAAGCCGACAATACCAAATGGTGCTAATTTCATACCTTCTGCTTTTTCTTCCTCTGTATGGGGGGCATGATCGGTTGCAATAAAGTCAATTGTTCCATCAATTAACCCTTCAATAAGAGCATCACGATCTTCTTTACTTCTTAATGGCGGATTCATTTTATACTGAGCATCGTCTTCACGAATGTCCTCTTCTGTTAAGAGTAAGTGATGGGGAGTTACTTCCGCTGTTACGTTAATACCTGCTCTTTTCGCATCTCGTACGACACGAACCGATTCTTTCGTACTAATATGACAGACATGATAGTGACAACCAGTTACTTCTGACAGAAGAACATCTCTAGCAATTTGAACTGATTCACACACCGATGGTATCCCTGGTAAATTTAATTTTTTTGAAATTTTCCCTTCGTGCATAACTCCGCCATGAATTAATGTATTCTCCTCACAATGCGCAACGATTGTTGCCCCTAATGCTTGAGCACGTTGCATGGCACTGAGCATCATATCAGCATTTTGAATACCTACTCCATCATCGGTAAAGGCAAAGGCACCCGCTTCTAACAGTAGATCCATTTCCGTTAAATCATTTCCAAGTTGTCTTGTAGTGATGGAGGCATATGGGAGTACACGAACACTTGCTGTCCCTTTTATTTTCTCTTGAAGCAACGTCATCGTAGCTTGATCATCTGGTACCGGTCTTGTATTTGGCATAGCAGCAATAGTTGTAAAACCACCTCGTGCAGCAGCTTTGGTTCCTGTTTCGATCGTTTCTTTCTTCTCTCCGCCCGGTTCACGAAGATGGACATGTAAGTCTACAAATCCAGGTGCAAGAAGAAGTCCGGCCGCATCCCACGTTGGAAAAGATTCTTCTTGAATCGAAGAGGAAATATCTGAAATCATCCCATTTTCAATTTTCACATCACATGAAATCATTTCACCATTTTGTTGAAATAACTGTCCATTTTTTATCACGATATTCATCATTATTCCTCCTTTTTGTTTAGTACATAATCTAAAATCGCCATTCTGACGGGCACACCGTTTTTCATTTGTTTAAAGATTCGAGAACGATCGCACTCTACAAGTTCATCAGCCATTTCTACGTTGCGATTTACTGGTGCAGGGTGCATAATAATACTTTTCGTTTTCATTTTCTTTTCCCGTTCAATCGTAAGACCATATTTAGCTAAATAATCTGACCCGCTCAATGTAACTGATTGGTCATGACGTTCATGCTGAATACGAAGGAGCATCATGACATCGGCAATCTTTACAGCTTCATCCATGTCAATGTGACGGTATTCATATAAATCATTTTCTTCCATCCATTCTTTCGGTCCAGAAAAATAAACCTCAGCGTGTAATTTCGTCAGCGCTTCTGCGTTTGACCGAGCCACGCGACTGTGCCTTAAGTCTCCTGCAATGACTACTTTTAGACCAGTAAAGTCACCGAACTCTTCTTGAATCGTGAATAAGTCGAGTAAGCATTGCGAAGGGTGATTGCCACAGCCATCTCCACCGTTTATAACGGAAATATTGACGTCGTCGAGCCACGATTCAAAGTATCGATCTTCAGGATGGCGAATTACGACTGCATCAATCCCAATGGACTCTAAAGTTTTAACAGTGTCGTAAAGACTTTCCCCTTTATTTACACTAGAAGCTCCAACATCAAATGAAATAATTTGCATCCCTAATCTTCTTTCTGCCATTTCAAAGCTTACTTTTGTTCGAGTACTCGATTCAAAAAACAAATTTGCAATGTAATATTTTTTAAAATTCATCATAGAATTTTTTAAGTCAAATTGCTTTGCTTTTCTAAGAATGTTGCTAATATCACTTTTACTCAAATCACTCATTGTCAGCAAATGTTTCATGAATGTACCCTCATTTCAATGATGAAGAATAAGAAACGTGTTTTTTAATAAAAGGCTTTGTTAAATGATCATGTTGCTTTTTCCACATTCAGTAAAACACGATCCTCTAACATAGCTTAATAAAAAAACCCTCTGCCAAAGAGACAGAGGGTGATTGAAAGCAACAATACGCATAAAAATCTTCTGCGATTGTTTCCTTTCAATCTTAGACCCTTGTAAGTCTCTCTGGACTTGGTTAAAAGGTTTCGGACGGTTATGAAATTCAGTTAGATCGTTTTTTCAAAGATACTTACTTGCTCTGTTCCATCTAATTCTTGGAGTTCTACAACAATTTTTTCGGATCCAGCAGTGGGAATGTTTTTGCCCACATAATCTGCTCGGATTGGGAGTTCACGATGTCCACGGTCCACTAATACTGCCAGTTGAATTTGTGCAGGTCGTCCAATGTCCATTAATGCATCCATTGCTGCTCGGACGGTTCTACCTGTAAATAATACATCGTCGACTAAAACGACTTTTTTGTTTGAAATTTCTGTAGGGATATCTGATCCTTTTACCTCTGGCTCTTGATCGTCGGTTTTGACACTTAGGTCATCTCGATAAAGCGTAATATCCAGTTCACCGACTGGAAGATTTTTACCTTCTATTGCTTTAATTTGTTCATTTAATCGATTTGCTAAATAAATTCCTCTTGTTTTAATACCTACAAGAACACAATTTTCTATTCCTCTATTTTTTTCAATAATTTCATGTGCAATTCTCGTTAAAGATCGACGGATCGCTGCTTCGTCTAGTACGATGGCTTTTTGCATTTAACGTCACCTCGGTTATATTTTTAAGAAAAAACCCCTCACGTCCAGAGACGAGAGGGGTTGAATGTTTGTGAACAGCATAACTCAATGTTTCTCAAATGGAAACGATTGGTCAGCAACATTTTCCTTCTCAGACTCTCTGGACTGTTTTAAAGGGTGTTGTTATTTCATTAGTTTAATCCTAACCTGTTTTGAAGATCGTGTCAACGACCGTTTTTGATATGCTCAAGTACATCGTTAAAAACGGCTGGAGGCGGACAAGTGAATTCGAGATATTCTTCTGTACGTGGATGAATAAAGCCCAGTACCCCTGCATGAAGGGCCTGTCCGTCGATAGACATTGTTTTTCTTGGACCATATTTCGGATCGCCAACGAGAGGATAGCCAATATATTTCATATGAACTCTAATTTGATGGGTTCTTCCTGTTTCGAGTACACATTCTATAAGTGAAAAATCGGTCAACCGCTCAATTACACTAAAATGAGTAACGGCATTCTTTCCATTGTCGACAACCGTCATCCTTTGACGATCTTTCGTATCTCGACCGATTGGCGCATCAATTGTTCCTACTTCATGAGGAATCTCACCGTGTACAATTGCGGAATATTTACGGGTAACACTTTTTGCGACGAGCTGGTTTACTAAATGTGAGTGAGCTTTGTCATTTTTAGCTACCATAAGAAGGCCTGATGTATCTTTATCAATTCGATGAACAATGCCGGGACGCATGACACCATTGATTCCTGATAAATCCTTACAATGAGCCATTAGACCATTTACAAGCGTACCAGTCGTATGACCAGGAGCTGGATGAACAACCATACCGCGTGGTTTGTTCACAACTAGAACATCTTCATCTTCATAATAAATATCTAAATTCATTTCCTCTGCTTCTACGTCAAGTTCAGCAGGGTCAGGAATTGTAACTTCAATTTGATCTGCAATTGCACATTTATAGTTTGGTTTAACAGGAACTCCATTTGAAGTGACTAAACCTTTTTTTATCCAGTGCTGTACTTGAGATCGAGACCAATCAGATTGTTCTTCACTTAAAAATTTATCAATTCGATCAGACTTATTTCTTTCAGTAACCGTAAAATTAATGCTTTCCATCTTTTATCTCCTTTTTAGAAAACTCGTCTTTTAACATGTGAATAATCAACAAAATAACACCGAAAGTCAAAGAAGCATCTGCGATATTAAAAATCGGAAAATCATAACCTAAAATATACGTATCTAGAAAATCTACGACTTCGTGTCTAACCACTCGGTCGATAAAATTTCCAATTGCTCCTCCTAGTAAAAACGCTAGACTAATACCAAAGAGTCTTTGTTGCTTCCCGAATTTTTGAATGTAGTACACAATTCCAATGATCACGACGACTGTTATCGCATAAAAAAACCACATTTGCCCTTGGAGAATTCCCCATGCAGCACCTTGATTACGATGTGAGGTAATGTAAAATATACGGGGGATAATCGGAAAACTATCACCGTACTCCATATTTTTAACAATTGACCATTTCGTTAGTTGATCTAAGAAAATGACAAAAATAGCAATTAAATAATACAAATAAGGCACCCTCCGCCTCTTTATCTAGATTAAATACCTACTGAATTTTAGCACAAACCATGCCTAAAGACCACTACCCTTACGTATATTCAAGATTATTAGTAGGATCATGTACTTTTTTTCGCCTCATACAAATCATTTTCATATGAAAAAGCGGGATGTTCAGTAAGTATGTCAACACGAACAGACTGACAGGCTTTTCTGTATTGGTTCATTTCCTGCTCTTTCCACAATCAAGCGTCGATCTTCCTCAAAAACAATGAGGGCTTCTTATTAGAACACTTTCACGCAAGTGTTTTAACCTGAACATCAACGATGAAGAAAACATGTTCCTAAAATATCCAAAAAGAAATAGGGCTTCTTATCATTTGAAGCAGAAAAGCATCTTGAAAATCCGGAGATTTTCAAGATGCTTTTCTTAGTTAGGGATCATTCAGACAATCTCTTTTTATTATTTCGATTTTACAACTTCTGCACATCTTGAGCAAAGAGTTGGATGTTCTACGTCTTCTCCAATATCTTCTGAAACAACCCAGCACCGTTCACATGTTTCTCCGTTCGCTTTCTCAACAACAATGGAAGCATGTTCAAACTTCAATGCCTGCTCCGGAGCCTCTGAAAGATCATTAATTTCTAATTTAGAAACGATAAACAATTGCTCTAATTTTTCATTAATAGATTGAAGCCACTCATTTTGTTCTTTGGTTACGTACAATGTAACTTTTGCAGCAAGCGACTTTCCAATAACTTTCTCGTTTCGGGCCAATTCAAGTGCCTTTAAAACGTCATTACGAAGTCTTAAAAATTCTTCCCACTTTTCTTTTAAAACAGCTGAATTAGTCAATTCCTGATAAACCGGCATATCTGTTAATTGAACACTTTCCGCTTTTTCATTCGGAATAAATGCCCAGACTTCATCTGCTGTATGAGGAAGAATTGGTGCTGTTAGTTTAGTCAACGTAAGAAGTACCTCATATAAGACGGTTTGCATTGCACGACGCTCAGCATTATCTGCTGACTCAATGTACAAGATATCTTTTGCAAAGTCTAAATAAAACGAGCTGAGATCTAATGTACAGTAATTATTCACTGCATTAAAAATCGTCGCAAAGTCGTATGATTCATATCCTTTATGAACTTGTTTAATGACTTCATTCAGTCTCACAAGCAAATATTGGTCAACTTCTCTTAAATCTTCGTATTTAACTGTGTTAGTTGTTGGGTCAAAATCGGCTAAGTTTCCTAGTAAGAAACGGAATGTATTACGAATTTTGCGATACACTTCAGCAACTTGCTTAAGAATCGGATCTGACACGCGTACATCCGATTGATAATCAACAGAAGCTACCCACAATCTAAGGATATCCCCGCCTAATTGATTCATTACTTTAGCTGGGGCGACAATATTCCCTAATGATTTACTCATTTTACGTCCTTCACCATCTAAAACGAATCCATGACTCAGTACACCTTTATACGGCGCTTTACCGGTTACTGCTACACCAGTCGTTAAGGATGAGTTAAACCAACCTCGATACTGATCAGAACCTTCAAGATATAAATCAGCAGGTCTTTGCAAATCTTCCCGTGATTCTAGAACTGATTGATGTGAAGAACCAGAATCGAACCATACGTCCATAATATCGGTTTCTTTTGTGAAAATTCCATTTGGACTTCCTTCATGTGTAAATCCTTCTGGTAGTAGATCTTTCGCTTCTCTTTCTAACCAAACATTTGACCCATGTTCATGGAATAATTGTGAAACGTGTTCAATTGTTTCATCCGTAATAATCGGGTCTCCGTTCTCAGCGTAAAATACTGGAATCGGCACTCCCCACGCACGTTGTCGTGAAATGCACCAATCACCACGGTCACGAACCATATTAAAGAGTCTGGTTTCTCCCCAAGCTGGCACCCATTTCGTATCTTGAACAGCTTGGAGAAGCTCTTTACGGAATGCTTCAATTGAGGCGAACCATTGTGCAGTTGCACGATAAATAACCGGCTTTTTTGTTCTCCAATCATGTGGATAAGAATGTTTAATAAATTCTAATTTCATGAGTGCTTTTGCTTCTTCTAATTTTTCTGTTACTAATTTATTGATATTATCGTAGAACAGACCTTCAAATCCAGGAGCTTCGTTAGTCATGACTCCTTTTTCATCAACAGGACAAAGAACAGGCAGGTTATACTTTTGACCAACAAAGAAATCGTCTTCTCCGTGCCCTGGGGCTGTATGAACACAACCGGTACCTGTGTCAGTTGTTACATGTTCACCAAGCATGACAAGTGACTCACGTTCATATAACGGGTGCTTAGCAATAATATATTCCAAATCTGCACCTTTTACTGTTTTAACGACTTGTGTATTTACCCATTCAAGTTTTTCTGATACTTCTTCTAATAAAGCAGAAGCAACAACATACTTCACTCCATTTACAAGCACAACTGCATAATCTAATCTTGGATGAACGGAGATCCCAAGATTAGAAGGAATTGTCCAAGGTGTTGTTGTCCAGATAATCATTTTAGTTCCTTCGTCTAAAACGCCACGTCCATCTGTAACATCAAAAGCAACGTAAATGGATGCAGATTTTTTATCTTGATATTCAATTTCTGCTTCTGCAAGAGCAGATTCACTAGAAGGTGACCAATAGACGGGTTTTAATCCTTTATAAATATATCCTTTTTTCGCCATTTCACCGAATACTTTAATTTGTTGTGCTTCGTATTCAGGCTTGAGAGTAATATACGGATTTTCCCAATCCCCTCTAACTCCTAGACGTTTAAATTGTTCACGTTGAGAGTCCACTTGCTCAAGTGCATATTCAGCACATAGCTTACGAAACTCAACGATTGACATCGTTTTTCGTTTCACACCTTTATTCGTTAATGCTTGTTCAATCGGTAATCCATGTGTATCCCATCCAGGAACGTATGGAGCTGAGAAGCCACTCATTGATTTATAGCGGACAATGAAGTCTTTTAGTACTTTATTTAATGCATGACCCATATGAAGATCACCATTTGCATATGGAGGACCATCGTGTAACACAAATAGCGGACGGCCAGCCGTATGTTCTTGTACTTTTTTATAAATGTTCATTTCATTCCATTTTGCTTGCATTTCAGGTTCTCTTTTTGGAAGATTTCCACGCATCGGAAACTCTGTTTTCGGCATTAGCAACGTATCTTTGTATTCCATCTTTAAACCCCCGTTTTTAATTTGTTCGTATTCGTGCAAAACAAAAAGCCTTCCGTCCCTAAAAAAGGGACGAGAAGACTTGAATTCCCGCGGTACCACCCTGTTTAATGTTGAAAGAATCAACACTCACTCTGGACATTTTATAACGGAAATGAGCCGTTTCCTCTTACTTTTTCTTTTCAGAGGAAAACTCTAGGTCGATTTTCAATCATGATCCTTCGTTTGGGCTTTCACCATCCCCAAATCGCTAAGTCAAGGTAGTCATCATCTACTTTTCCTATCATCGATTTACATAAGTATATTCAATCATTATAAAAAGGTTTGAAACAATCGTCAAGTAAGAGAATCTTCTTCTTCAGCTTCTAACGATTTCAATTCTGTAGAATCAAGTTCATACTGCATTAAATGATCCCAATCCCCACTTTGAAGCAAGTCTAATTGAGCCTCAATTAACATTTTAAATCTTGTTTTAAAAACTTTGGACTGCTTTTTCAAATCTTCAATCTCTAAAGCGATTTTGCGAGCTTTTGAAAGTGATTCATTGACAATACGATCTGCATTCTTTTCGGCTTCTTTCACTATTAGCTTTGCTTCTTTTTGTGAATTGCGTCTAACTTCTTCGGCAGCTTCTTGGGCCACAACAATCGATTTGTGAAGTGTTTCTTCAATATTCGTAAAATGACCTAAGCGCTCGTTTGTTCCATTTAATTTTTCTTGCAGATCTTTATTTTCTCGAATTAGCAGTTCGTAATCTTTAATAATTTGATCAAGAAATTCATTTACTTCATCTTCGTCATAACCGCGAAATCCGCGAGCAAACTCTTTATTATGTATATCCAATGGTGTTAAAGGCATTTTGCCACCTCCACTTTTTTCCTAAGATTTGGTATGTATTGATTATTTTTTATTTTGATTCTCTATCTAACTTCAAAAGGGAAAGCTTTCCTGCAATTAAGAGGTTAAGGATGATTCTTTATTCATCCAACTTAAATAAAGGAGTTCGTCCATTGCTTCCATTTTCATTCATTATACTGATGTTTAGTAGTCTTGTGGAGATAATTCTACAACTTTCTCGATTTATTTCAAAATACCCATCACAATTCTCAGCTTATCTTTCTTTGTTTTCCCTTCAATTGTGACTATTTTCCCTCTTCCAAACCCTCTAGCAGACAAAACATCTCCCTCCTTGCATTCAAAGGAAGCATCTTCAACCATTCTCCAATTCACTTTTACTTTTCCAGATTGAATAAGGGCTTGTGTTTTTTGTCTCGAAAGATTAGTCATCGCCGCAAGAACAACATCTAATCTTAATGAACTAATGGTCGTTGACTTTTCAACCCATTGTTCTTCAACAATTTGAATCTTATTCAAATCAACTTCTACTAGCTCAATTGATGCTTTTCCAGCTTGTTTAAGATTCAACTCAACAAAGGATGATAATTCATCTTGCAAAACAACCTGAATTTGATCATTCTGAACAAGAATATCTCCAAACTTTTCTCGCACAAGACCTAATGACATTAAACTACCGAGGATGTGCTTGTGCTCAAGATTGACGAATTTACTGGGGTATTTTATTTCGTACGTTTTCAATTTAAAATCCACTTCCGTTAATTCCCAGTATGCAGGATAGAACAAACAACGCTTTCTCTCCGCCTCTTTGTAACCACCGAAAAAATCAATTTGAACATCACGATTTATTCCAATCAAACTTTCAACTATGTGCTGCTGTCTCGGGTCAAGAAAGTCGGTTAATTTTGGTGAATATTGTTCCTCAACTAGACGCTTCCATTCAATGACTTGATCGACAAATTCTTTTTCTTCCGGCCTAAAGTGCTGATAGATCGAGCTCATAAAAAAACTTCCTTTCATAGTATTTCATTCAAAATCAAAACTTGAAATTTTGCAAACGCAAGAAAGGGAAAGCTTTAAAAGCTCACCCTTTCATTGTAGGTCATGTATAGTATGATCGAGAATCTTACACTCCCCAGAAAAACAACTGATAAATTCCTTTTTCTGCAAGATTTAGTACGATGATCGCTACGATTGGGGAGAAATCAATCATACCTAGCGGAGGAATAATTTTGCGAAATGGTTCTAAATATGGCTCGCAAATTGTAGCAAGAAACCTTCCAATCGCTGATTCTCGTGCGTTTGGTACCCATGACATAAATAAATAAATAATGAGCGCCCACGAATAAATTTGAAGAAGATTAATAATAATATTTAGTAAAATAGACATTCGTTAAATTACCACCTCGTATCTTGATAGTCATCTTCATCCAAAATTTCAGAAATGTTTCCTGATACTTCAACATTATCCGGTGTACACAAAAAAATGTTAGAACCTACTTTTTGAATATCACCACCAATAGCATATACGGTACCACTTAAAAAATCGACTATACGTTTTGCTTGATCATGCTGAATTCTTTGTAGATTGACAACAACCGATCTGCGATTTTTTAATTGATCCGCGATATCTTGGGCTTCCGCGTAGACTCTAGGCTCTACTAACAGCATTTTTGACGATTGTTGAACACTTTGTAAACTGACAATATTTTGTTTACTTCTTGTTTGATTTCCCTTTGTTGAAGGCAATTCTTCATCGTAATGGTCACTTACTTCTTCATCGTATTGCTCCTCTTCATCAGCAAAAAAATAATTTTTGAACTTTGATTTCATTCCCATTATTTACACCTCCCATTATATTTATCCTACTAAAGCAGTGCCAATTCTAACAAAAGTAGCACCTTCTTCAATCGCAATCTCAAAATCGTTTGACATGCCCATCGAAAGTTCTTCACACGGTGCATAAGCGAATTGAAGTTGTTTCACTTCTTCTTGTTTTTTCTTTAAAGTAGAAAAACAATCTCTCACAAATGATTCATTTGCATCAAATGGGGCCATCGTCATCAGACCAACTACTCGAATATTTTGGTAGTGCTTTAGCTTCTTTATAAAATCCAATAGCTCAAATTGCTTTATGCCGTGTTTTGTCTCTTCTTCTGATACATTTACTTGTACGAAGCAATTTACCGGGTGAGTTGCTCTCTTATTAATTTCTTCCGCTAATGAAAGTCTATCCAAAGAATGTATGTATGAAACTTTATTAATAATCGATTTCACTTTTCTTGTTTGTAGAGAACCGATGTAATGCCAGATTGGTTTATCTCCTAATTCTGACCACTTATTGAGCAAGCCATCATCACGATTTTCACCTAAATCTGTAATGCCTGATTCAAAAGCCTCTTTTGTTCTTTCTATACTAACATATTTGGTCACAGCAATTATTTTTACAGTGTTCACATCTCGTCCTACACGCTTACAGGCCATCTCTATTTTGTTTTTAATTTCGTTTAAATTTTCTCTTACTTCCATTTTGCTATGACTCCTTCCAACCAATAAAACTCATCATTCTTCCTGTCGTACCACCATCTCTTCGATGTGAGAAAAAAAGTTCTTCATCACAATGTGTACAAAATGAGCTTACATCGATTTTTGTTGGATGTATACCACAATTTATCAAGATTTGACGATTTAACTCTTTTAAGTCTAACTTATATTGTCCTTCTTTAATTTGATTATATGGCTTTTTGTGAGGTTTCTCTACTAATTTTTGCACTTCATTTATAACTCGATCATCAACAATATAACAATGCCCACAAATTGAAGGACCAATTACGACTTCAATTTCATCGAGCGAGATACCACGACTTTGCCACTCTTTCACCATTTTCGAAGCAATTTCTAAGACCGTTCCTTTCCAACCTGCATGAACAATTCCGATCATATGACTTTTTTCTGCATAAAAAAACAATGGCGTACAATCGGCATAACAAAGCGTAAGCAAAAGTTCATTGTTATTCGTATATAAGCCGTCCGTGTCAGCGATTGATGATTGGTAATCAAGCGAACCTAATCCTGCATGCTTTTCTTGAACATAAACGATCTCATTCCCATGTGTTTGCTCAGAAGAAACGAACTTATCTATGGTTACTGAAAGAAGTTGAGCCAGATGGTTTCGATTTTTTTGTACATGTTCTTCATGATCCCCTACATGAAAACCCATATTAAACTGATCGTACGGTGGACTGCTGAATCCGTTTAATTTAGTTGTAAAGCCGGCTACCAAATTCGAGTTTTTTGTCGTCCATTTATCAATTGAAAAATATTCTTTATTTGCTCGAATTAAAGGCTCGAATGCCATATCAAATCTCTCCTTTTTAGATCTAAGGGGACACGTAAGAAAGAAAGAGGCTTATCACTTTCAAGCCTCTTCATTTTTTTCTGCTCCACTTGATTGTTCTGGGTAGCGAACGAGAATGACATCTGTCCCGATCTTTACTATCTGACTCCATTTTATACGAACTTCTTCTTCTTTACCAAAAAAACCAAGCATTTTTCCAGACCGTGCTATTAACATGGAGTCTAATTGACCACTTTGTAAATTAATTTCGATATCACCTATATTCCCTAATTTTTTCCCGTCAATTACATTAACCACATCTTTAATTTGAAATTCTGATATTCTCGTCATGTAAATCGCCTCCTCTTTCATTTTATGCCAGGATAAATTCATTCAGACATTTCACATTTCTTTTTAACTTTCATTAAGAATATCAAAATAAAAAAGGCTTATTTTTGTGATATCGTTCACAAAAATAAACCCTTCATTTTTAATCAATTAATTTATTCATTTGTTTAATGGCACCTTTTTCCAACCTTGAAACTTGAGCTTGAGAAATTCCAATTTCATCTGCTACTTCCATTTGGGTCTTACCTTGAAAAAAGCGTTTGTTAATGATTGATTTTTCACGTTCATTTAACCTTTTTAATCCTTCTTTAAGTGCGATTTCATCCGCCCAATGCATGTCTCCGTGCTTTTCATCGCTTAATTGATCCATGACAAAGATCGGATCACCTCCATCATTATAGATGGGTTCAAATAATGAAACGGGATCTTGAATCGCATCTAATGCAAAGACCACTTCTTCTTTTGATACATCTAACTTTTCTGCAATCTCTTGAGCAGTTGGCTCTCTTGAAGTCATGGCAACTAATTGTTCTCTTGCCTGTAACGCTTTATAGGCAATATCTCTGAGCGAACGCGAGACACGAATCGGATTGTTGTCTCTTAAATAACGCCGAATTTCACCGATAATCATTGGTACTGCATAAGTTGAAAAGCGAACATTTTGAGATAAATCAAAGTTGTCAATCGACTTCATTAACCCAATGCAACCTACTTGAAACAAATCATCTACAAATTCTCCCCGGTTATGAAACCTCTGAATAACACTTAATACTAAACGTAAATTTCCATTAACAAGCGATTCTCTCGCTGTTATGTCTCCCGACTGCATTTTCTTAAATAAGATTCTCATCTCATCATTCTTTAAAACAGGCAATTGCGCAGTATCGACACCGCATATTTCTACTTTATTACGTGCCATATTTTCCCCTCCTGCCGGGAACTGATGTTCAAAATCAGTATTTCCTAGACAGGAAAAAATATGCACATTCTCCTTCAGAAAAAAATCAAACCATTTTGTTAAACTCTTTTTGAAGTCGCTTTATAATTCTTTTCTCTAACCTTGATATATAGGATTGTGAGATCCCAAGGAGATCTGCAACATCTTTTTGTGTTTTTTCCTCAATGCCATTTAAGCCGAATCGCAATTCCATAATTTGTTGTTCACGCGGATTCAACTTACTTATCGCATCATGTAACAATGTTTTTTCAACCCCTGATTCGATTTCTTTTGTAATGATGTCATCTTCAGTTCCCATCACATCAGACAAGAGCAGTTCATTTCCATCCCAATCAATGTTTAAAGGCTCGTCAAATGACACTTCCGACCTCGTTTTATTATTCCGACGCAGATACATGAGTATTTCATTTTCAATACATCTTGAAGCGTAGGTAGCAAGCTTAATTTTTTTTTCTGGGTTAAACGTATTAACAGCCTTGATCAAGCCAATTGTTCCGATACTTATGAGATCTTCAATATTAATACCCGTGTTTTCAAATTTTCTAGCAATATATACGACTAGTCTTAAATTCCTTTCAATCAGCGTAGCTCTTGCAGATTGGCTGCCATTCATTAATTCAATCATAATTAAGCTTTCTTCCTCCTTGGATAGTGGTGGGGGCAATGCTTCACTTCCGCCTATGTAATGAACTTCATTCGATTTTATGCCCCATTTATGCAGTAGCTTGTACACTCGGCTCATAAGCTTAAGAAAAATTCTATTCATAAGAGCACTCCCTTTACAAAATTTTATAAATTATGAAAGCCCATTTCGTAAAATTTGTTGCTATTTGTTGTTTCGCTAAAATCGCCTTGCTTTCCGTGAACGTATCACCAAGCCTCCTCGCTCGTGCCTCATTGCGGGGTCTCGATTGGCTCGTTATTCCACAGGAGTCTCGCAGATTTACGCTCAGCAAACAGTGATTTAAATGAGGCAGCTACTTTAAAGAGGATATGAAGACCTTTTATGAAAAAACAACAATCTATGCGAAAATAGCCATTATGAAACATGTAAAAGCTGGCTTTGAGACAATATAGAAGGATGAATGATTGCGTCGAAATGCTTATTTGGTGACAAATCAGCATGTTCAAAGACTAAATAAGCTTTTGTTAACCGATATTGATGACCATTGCTTTTAAAAGTTAGTTGATCCATACGAAAAGCTGTCCTAATTTGATTTTGCTGACCGATTGACTGAAGGGGAATCGATCTCATCCTGCTTCTCCAATCTATCGGAAGATCTTCTAAAAATTCATCCTTTTCCATTAAAGAACTAATTACTTTATGAGGTAATTGACTTTGCCACAATGATTTAGAAATAAAGAACACTGGATAACCAGAAATAGGTTCAGTTACGCGATTTCCACTATCAATTAAGCCAATTGTCTTTAGCGATATTCCTAAAATAGAAATTTCAACTTCGATAAATGATTTGACTTCAATAATAGAGTTTTGAATATTTGCCAGTCGATTTTTAGAAAAAAAATACAGAGTCGGTATTCCAATTGCTACAAAACCCCATCCCACCGGATCACCATAGGACTGTATCGCTTCAAAAGCTGAGTCATGATTCGTTACTAAGGATTGTTGGAAAAGAAAGTGAATTCCCATCAAACCACCACCGAAAAGAAAAGTGGAAAAATAAAGTGCGAATAAATTTTCTAAAAATAATTTAATTCTGGTAAAGCCGAATGTTATCAAGATCATTAATAATGAAAAACTTATCTTTAACGTAATGAGAAGCCATGCCTTTTCAATTGGTAAAAAATCTAAAAATAGAGTGAGTGAACCTACAAAGCCACCGCTTACACACCTTATAAAACGGATTCCTCTTTTTAACATGATGGATGAAAACCCTAATATGAGTGAGTCAATCGATACATTTAAGACCCATATTGCATCTAAATACAAATCAAGGCCTCCCCCCATTTGTTTCATTAAGTATAAAACCACTTTGCTAAGAAAGGTGTCAAACGATGAAAGCAAATTATAAGAAATACAGCAGAATTTTAAGAAATTAAGTGGTTATTATTCAATTTCAAGAATGTTGATTTTACAGAACGTTTGTTCTATAATGTTTTATACCGAGTGAAACTAGCTAACTATTAAGAAAAATGCACTTCTACTGAATTAAATTATTGTCATTTTTTGCATTAAATTAATGTTGATGTGTTAGACCATTTCTTATTCTTAATTTTTCATATTATGATTTATAACTGGCTAAATGGGCATACTTAGAGACTATAAATTTGTATTCACTTATGACAGCTTTCTTATTTATCCACAAAAAAAAGTCCTAGAGGCAATTGCCTCTAGGACTGCACCGTAAATAATTATCGGCGGCGATTTCGATTTCTTAAAAATGTTGGGATGTCTAAAGCATCCTCTGCTGAAGGGTTGACTCTCGATTGCTCTTGAGCAGGAACTTCTTCGCGTTTTTGTTCTCTTTTAACTGGATTAATCGGTTGTTGAGAATAAGATGGTTTTTGTTGACCGAATGAAGGACGTGCAGGCTTTACCTGAGAATTCCCTTCATTAAATCCAGTAGCAATTACTGTTACAATAATCTCATCTTTTAAATTGTCATTAATGACAGATCCAAATATCATATTCACTTCTTCATCAGAAGCTGATGCGACAATATCAGCTGCTTCTTGAACTTCATACAAACTTAAGTTAGATCCACCCGTAATATTCATCAGAACTCCCTGAGCTCCATCAATGGATGTTTCTAACAAAGGACTTGAAATGGCTTTTTTGGCAGCTTCAGCAGCACGATTTTCACCAGTCGCAACACCAATACCCATCAATGCAGATCCCTTATTCGACATAATTGTTTTAACATCAGCAAAGTCCAGATTGATTAGCCCTGGTACAGCGATCAAATCAGAAATCCCTTGTACACCTTGTCTTAAAACGTTATCAGCTTCTCTAAACGCTTCTAGCATCGGAGTGCTTTTATCAACGATTTCAAGAAGTCGATCGTTTGGAATCACGATCAATGTATCGACCGCTTCTTTCATTGAGCTGATTCCGCCAGCAGCTTGATTCGCGCGTTTTCGACCTTCAAAGGTAAAAGGACGAGTAACTACTCCCACGGTTAATGTGCCAAGATCTTTGGCAATTTGAGCTATAACAGGTGCAGCACCTGTACCAGTTCCTCCACCCATTCCCGCAGTGACGAATACCATATCTGCACCCTTAAGTACTTCTTCAATTTGTTCTTTGCTTTCTTCAGCAGCTTTTTTCCCAACCTCAGGATTTGCGCCTGCTCCAAGACCTCGAGTTAATTTCGCACCAATTTGCATTTTTATTTCTGCTTTTGAAAGATTCAATGCTTGAGCATCTGTATTTACAGCAATGAATTCAACGCCTTGTACACCGTGCTCAATCATGCGATTGACTGCGTTGTTTCCACCACCGCCAACTCCTATTACTTTTATTGTAGCAAGTTGATCTAAATTTGTATCAAACTCCAACATGGAAAGCCCTCCCTATCTGGTAAATAATTCTATCTGTTTATTTATTCAAAAAAGTATCCAAAGAATTTTTTTACTTTCGATCCGATGTTCTCATCGGTTTCTTTTTCAGATGATTTTGGTTTAGAAGATGAAGATTTTTGTGTCTTTTTTTCAGGAGCTTGAATAGGCTCCATTTGTGATCCTACGCTTCTACCTTGAATCTTCGCATTTTTATATGCGTATTTAATCAATCCAACAGCTGTTGTGTATTGCGGATCTCGAACCCCAATGTAATCTGGTAATGCGACACGAACTCGATTCTGAAAAACAAGTTGAGCTAATTCTAAAACACCTTGCAAATTCGCAACGCCGCCTGTTAATACATATCCGCCAGGCAGGTCTTGTACACCAACTCTTTTAAGTTCTTGTTGAACTAATTCAAAAATTTCCTCAAGACGTGCTTCAATGATATCTGCAACTTCTAATTGATTGAACTGTTGGTGTTGATCACTTCCAATAATAGGTACACTAAAGACCTCGTCTTCAGATGCATGATCGTAATAGCCATGGCCGTGCTTAATTTTGATTCGTTCAGCATCTTCTGTTGAAGTACGAAGACCAATGGATAAATCTTTCGTAATATGCTCTCCACCAATAGGCAAGACGGTAGTCATTTTCAAATAACCTTGTTCAAACACAGAAAGTGAAGTCGATCCACCACCAATGTCAATTAAGGCTGTACCTAGTTCTTGTTCGTCTTTTGACAAAGCAATTGAACCTGTAGCAAGAGGTTGCAAGACAATATCGGTGATTTCAAGACCAGACTTTTCAACACATCTTAATGCATTATGTAAAATCGTCTTTGAACCTGTTACAATCGTACCTTCCATTTCAAGACGGACACCTATCATACCACGAGGATCATTAATTTCGTCTAACCCATCGACAATAAATTGTTTTGGTATAACATTAATAATCTCTCGTTCAGGCGGAATGGAAACAACTTGTGAAGCATCCATTACACGTAAGATATCTTCGTCTCCAATTTCACGGTTTTCACTTGAAACAGCGACAACACCGTGTGAAGGCTGTAACATGACGTGATTCCCAGCTATTCCTACAATCACTTGAGAAATAGATAATCCTATCATTCTTTCAGCCTGTTCAACAGCCTTTTTAATTGATTGAACTGTGCTGTCAATGTCAACTACTGACCCTTTTTTTATACCCTCAGAAGGAACGTTTCCTACACCAATTATGTTTAAAGCATCATGAGCCATTTCAGCAATGATTACTTTAACCGTGGATGTACCGATGTCAAGACTTACATAGATATCGCTGTTGTTCATTCTTCGGCACCTCCTTTTGCCATTTCAATCGGCCTGATTTGCACCGTTTCAGGACATTCGTTTAATTATCTTCATAATATTATTCGTCATTTCGAGAAAATTCCCTTTTTAACTAGCAATCTTTTCAGAAGTTATTTTTATTTAAGCTCATAAATGATACGTATTCCATTACCTATTATATGACCGCTTTAGCGGAAATTGTTTTTGTTAAAGGAATATTGACAACTAAGTACAAGCATACACTAAGTTTGTTAACTAGAAAAGCTATATTTACTGACTTCTTCATATTAAAATAAGGTTACAAACATATTTAAAATAAAACAAGTTGACGGAATCCTAATGAACTCGATTTCTTTAAATATGAGATTTGAATGATTCTAAGTTATTCAGCTGTAGACGAGCTCTCCTCATTTTCATTTTCATGTTGATATGACTGAAAAAAGGATCCCACTTCTAGATCAATAATCCCTTTAGTACTGGGATTTAATTGACTAATAATCGCTGGATAATGTTTCATTTTTTCAGAAAAAGTTGGCAATGTTGCACTCACTTCAAATCCATCATTCATATATAAGATGATATGCTCCTGGTCCGTTTTTTTTGGAGCAGATTGGATTTCTGAAATGGAGTGAACAATATTTTTTGGCAACTTATCTAATTCATTCAGTAGTGTTTTTAAAGTCTTTCCTTCCTCAAAATGGATGAGTATGGGACTGCTTGTAGGTGCTGTTGTTAAGGAAGTCTCTTGAACGATTGATCCATTCTCTAAAACAGGGTGAAAAGTACGATCTTTCATTAAATAAGCGACACGATCATATTCCTTTACAGATATAATGACATGAGTAGGAAATTGTCTACTCACTTTCACTGATTTTATTTCTTCAATATTTTTGATCGACTTCTCGATCTCTTTAGGTTGAAAGCTCCATATATTCATGTTCAATTTTAATTTACTCGCTTTTATAATGCTTTCTTTATCAGTGATCGAACTTCCATTCACTTTGATGTCTTGAATGTGGCTATATGGAGAACGAAGATAAACTACAACTAAAATAGTAAGAAAAAAGAAAGCAAGTAAAAAAATAACTCTTCGATTCGTTTTCTGTTTTCTTTGTTGTTTTAATTTTGGTATGCGTTCTTCAATAGAGACAATTTTTCCCTTTTCCATAACTTCCCCCTACTCGATATCAATAGGATGAATCAATATCGTAAACAAGCTATTGAACGTTGCGACCAATCATTTCAACTTCAGTGTGCATTTTAATTTGGTGAAGATCAAAAATCGTATTCTGCACATGTTCGATAAGTGCTAAAACGTCTGCACAAGTGGCATTCCCGGCATTTACAATAAAGTTACCATGCATTTCTGAAATTTTTGCTCCGCCAATTTGATGTCCCTTGAGCCCAGCTTTTTCAACTAAATTTCCAGCATGTTCTGGAAGTGGATTTCTAAAGATGCTCCCTGCACAAGGAAAATCCCATGGCTGAGTATTTCTACGATATTCCTTGTATTCCTTCATTTGTTGCTTAATTTCACTTGATACACCCTCATTTAACTGAAAAACAGCTTCTACTACAATTCCAGGTCTAATTTTTTGAAGAATAGAAGTTCTGTAAGAAAAGCCCATCTCTTCTTTCGTCAACCACTCCATCTTACCATCAGGGAATAAAACATGAGCTTTAACCAAAATTTTTGAGATGTCTGATCCATGAGCACCCGCATTCATATAAACTGCACCGCCAACTGATCCAGGTATTCCTCCTGCAAATTCAAAACCTTTTAAACCCTTTTTAGCTATTTGAACAGCTAGAACGACTAATGAGTATCCTCCGCCAACTTTGACTGTATTGTCTTCAATCTCTAAATAGTCCATGCCTTTTCCAAGCTTGATTACAACTCCTTCAATACCACTATCGGAGACAAGGAGGTTAGAACCTCTTCCAATTGCTCTCCAAGGAATTTCATTTTTCAATATTATATCCATTGTTTCTTTTAACTTATTTATAGATGAAGGTTCCACGAATAAGTCTGCAGGTCCACCAATTTTCATCGTTGTGTGTAAACTCAATGGTTCTAACTCGTTAACATATCCAACTTGTTTTTCCATTAATTCCTTTGTGATTTTTTCCATAAAAAAACACTCCCTACCCTAAATCAACTGATCGTTTTATCTTCTTCTTTAAAATTGCACAAATTTTTATTTTCCCTATCTAACTATAGTCTAAACACAGACTGATGTCATTAAAAGCTCTACAAATTATTATTGTTAAATTTATATAAAAAACCCGTGAATAACCGTTATTTCTGGTTACTCACGAGTACGCCAACGACTAATATTCAGCAAGATTCCAACCGACGATAATAATATGGTCAGTGAAGATCCTCCATAGCTCATAAAAGGCAATGTAATTCCGGTTACAGGCATAAGACCAATCACGACACTAATATTTATAACGACCTGAATGGTAATGGTTGAGATTATTCCAGTAGCTAACAATGTTCCAAATAAATCTGGAGCATGAATGGCAGTCTGAATCCCTCTAATTAACAAGGCAAAAAACAAAACAAGTAAAAAAGCTGCTCCAATAAATCCGAGTTCTTCTGAAAAAATAGAGTAAATAAAATCAGTTTGTGGCTCAGGTAAATAAAAATGTTTTTGTTTACTTGCTCCAATACCCATCCCTAACAATCCTCCTGGACCGATTGCATAGAGAGATTGAATCATTTGAAAACCAGTCACAAGTGGGTCACTCCAAGGGTCCATAAAGGAAAGAATACGCTTTAACCGATATGGTGCAGACAAAATAAGTCCAGTAAAACCAACAATACCGAGGAAAAACATCATCACGAAATAACGAATAGAAGTACCCCCAACAAAAAGCAAGGTTAGAGATGAACCAAGTAAAACCGCTCCAGTACCTAGATCAGGCTGCAACATAATCATTCCGAATGCAAATAAAATGAAGAATAAAACGGGCAATAATCCTTTCTTAAAAGAAGAGAACTGACGGTGATTTTCCGAAATTTTTTGAGATAAAAAAGCGACCATTGCTAACTTCATAAATTCTGAAGGCTGAATCGAAAATACACCGATTCCGATCCAACTTCTCGAACCATTTCTTTCCATACCAATGCCAGGGATAAGAACAAGAATAAGAAGAAGCAAACTTATGATCCAGATGAATTTTGCTTTCTCCCTCCAAACCCAATAGTCGATTCTCATTAAAAAAAGCATAGCCGCTAGCCCTACAACTGCAAACAAACTTTGTCTTTTGACAAAATAAAATGAGTCTTGGAACTTGTACTCTGCCGAGACGTTACTAGCACTGTAAACAGTCCAGAGGCCAATCATTAAGATCGCTATGACTATTCCCATCAGGATGAAATCAGGAGAAGATCTTTTACTCGTCATTTTATTCACCCTCTACACCATTTTTAGAGCGTGATAGAAAAAAGAAGCAAACGATTAGAATCGATTCAAATGATCTAAACAACTAAAACATCAAAGGAGTTCTTTACTCCATTTGACATTCTTGCTTGTCTCATTAAAAAATTTTCTTCTAGTCTGCTTCTATACTTGGTTGCGATTCTTACTCTACTATCAGTTTATTCACTTCATCGATAAATATATCTCCACGCTCTTCAAATGTTTTGTATTGATCCCAACTAGCACAAGATGGGGATAGTAGGATAATATCACCAGCTTCAGAGGCTTCATAAGCCTGCGGAACTGCTTCTTCCACATTTTTCACGTGAATAATTTCTTTTACCCCTGCTCTTGATGCCATATCAATTAATTTTGGAGCTGTTTGTCCAAATGTCACTAACGTTTTTACATGAATCATTGACTCTATTAAATCATCAAATCCGTTCCCTCTATCTAAACCGCCAGCTAACAAAATTGTTGACTGATTAAAAGCATTAAGAGCACTTTTAGTCGCCAATGTGTTGGTTGCTTTAGAATCATTGTAAAAGAGTCGCCCAGCCAATTCTTTAACAAATTGAGTTCGATGCTTAACACCAGAAAAAGTAGTTAGTACTTGAACGATCGCTTCATTTGAAACGCCTTTTAATTTTGCTGCAGCGATTGCACTAAGAATATTTTCAAGATTATGGTCACCAGGAAGAACAAGTTCTTCCTTATTCATAATGGCTTCTTCTTTAAAGTAAACAATCCCATTCTTAACATATGCACCACCTTCAACTACTCTTGAAGTTGAAAACGGAATGATTTTCGCACGACTTTTTTTCATTCTTTCGACTAATTCAGGTTGATCATAATTAATGATCAAAAAATCATTTTCATCTTGATTTTTACTAATAGCTGCTTTGGCAGTTGCGTATTCTTCTCTACTTCCATGGTAATCCAAGTGAGCTTCGTAAATATTTGTTATGATCGCAATTTCAGGTTTGAATTTTTCAATACCCATTAGCTGAAATGAGGATAGCTCAATGACAATATTGTCTGATTTTGTTGCTTTTTGTGCTACTTCTGAAGCTACAATTCCAATATTACCAGCAATGAGAGGAGATTTTTTTCCTTTTTCTAACATTTCATAAATTAAAGTGGTTGTGGTCGTCTTTCCATTTGTCCCAGTAATCCCGATGAAAGGTGCTTCTGAAACCAAACCAGCTAACTCAACTTCAGTAATGACTGGTATTCCTTTCTCAATTGCACCTTTTATGAGTGGATTAGAATAAGGAATACCGGGATTTTTCACGATCATTTCAAACCCTTCATCCAATAAGTCTATTGGATGTCCACCGCATATGACCTTAATGCCTTGCTCAAGTAATCCCTGAGCTGCTTGGTTTTGCTCGAGAGGACTTTTATCATTGACCGTTACAAATGCGCCTGTTTTATGTAGTAGTAAAGCAGCAGACTCTCCGCTTTTTGCTAATCCAACTACTAAAATTTTTTTATGGAGAAATTCTTTGATATTTTTCATTTTTACATCCACACCTCGATATAGATTCCTAATACTGCACACACAATTGCAACAGACCAAAACGTTGTCACAATTCTCCACTCTGACCAACCTGATAATTCAAAATGGTGATGGACTGGACTCATTTTAAAAATTCTCTTACCTGTCAATTTGAAAGATCCTACTTGTAAAATAACCGAAATTGTTTCCAAAACAAAAACGGCTCCAATTAATATCAGAAGAATTTCTAATTTGATTAAGATAGCTACCGTAGCTATAGCTCCACCTAAAGCTAAAGAGCCCGTATCTCCCATGAATACTTTTGCAGGATAAGCATTATACAAGAGGAACCCGATCAGTGCACCCATAACAGCTAAAGCAAAGATCGCCACTTCATGTTGCGACATACTCCATGCGAGGATAGCAAAAGCACCAAAAGCGATTGCAGCAGTACCCGATACCAAACCATCCAGCCCATCTGTAATATTGACTGCATTTGAAAATCCAACTAGCCAGAAAATAATAAAAAAGACATAAAAGAATCCTAAATCAATCGATACATCCGTTAAAGGAATGTTCACTGTAGTCGGAAAATCACTCTGCTTAAAAATGAAATAAAAAATAACGGAAATTACGATTTGACCAATTAATTTCTGCAGTGATGTTAAACCTAAGTTACGTTTCATGACTACTTTAATAAAATCATCTAAAAATCCTAATAACCCAAATCCAAATGTGACTAAAAGTAATAAATACGTTTTAACTCCTACCTCTTCGTACATCGAATTAACGACTAGAACGGTAATTAGGATCGCTACTAGAAATACAATCCCACCCATAGTAGGGGTCCCTGATTTCTTTTGATGCGATTGAGGTCCTTCTTCTCTTATACTTTGTCCAAACTTAAGACGTTTCAAAAATGGAATAAACACTGGTGCAAGTAACGCACTGATTGCAAACGCCATTAAGATGGCAATGATTACGCTCAAATCCATTATAATTCCCTCCTTACACACGGAAGGAGAATGGTTTGTGAAGAACGCAACCATCTCTCCGATTGTAAACACATAGATATACTTTTTAATTTAGGCAACTTCATGTAAATCTTCATTTTTTACGACTCCTGTAGCTACATATTTTTGTCTTTTTTGAACGATTTCTCCATTTTTTTCATCTTTGTCTTTTATCTACCTGATGAGAAATTATTCACTGATTCGATTTGATAGTTTTTGAAGAGCAGATCTTGCAATAATTCGATCATCAAAATCGATTTTTTTTGAGTTAATAATTTGATAGGTTTCGTGCCCTTTTCCAGCAATTAATACGATATCACCTTGTTGAGCCTGATTAATCGCATGTTCAATTGCCTTCCTCCGGCTAACAATGACTTGATATGTCTGGTCCTTTACTCCTTTTTCCATATCCTTAATAATCATTAACGGATCTTCTGAACGTGGATTATCGGATGTGAAAATAACATTTGAACCATATTCACAGGCAATTTGCGCCATTTGAGGACGCTTGCTGCGGTCCCTGTCCCCTCCGCAACCGATAATAATAAACAATTTTTTATGGGGAAGGGGTTTTATGGTTTTCAATACATTTTCTAAACTATCAGGCGTATGGGCATAATCGACAATGACTGTAAAATCTTGATCTTCTTGAATGAGTTCAAATCGGCCAGGAATGGCCTTAGCCATCTCAAGAGCTTCAATAATTGTCGACATGGGTACGCTTGCCATGTAACAAGTAGCAATGGCTGCTAAAGCATTATACACATTGAACATACCGACAAGCGGAATTTCAATTCTTCGACTCATCTCTTTTGTTTCAATTGTAAAACTGGTCATTCTTGGACCTAAATGGATTTCTGTTGCACGAACATCAGCATTGGGACTTATACCGTAAGAATAAAACGGGACTTGAAGTGTGTCTTTCAGAAATGAAAAAGATGAATCATCAATATTTAATACAGCAAATTTCCCTTCAGAACGACGACCTGATCCTAAGGAATGGAAAAGAATACTTTTTGCTTTTAAATATTTATCCATCGATCCGTGGAAGTCCAAATGGTCTTGAGACAAATTGGTAAATACGGCAATATCAAAATCGCAAGCATCCACCCTTCCTTGTGTTAGAGCATGTGAAGAGACTTCCATAATCGCCACGTTTACACGTTCTTTCACCATTTCACGAAAAGCTCTTTGCAGAATGACAGGATCAGGTGTTGTATTAGGTGTAGCCCGCTTTGAACTTCCGATTTTCATATAAAGAGTTCCAATCAATCCCGTTTTCTCACCATGATATCGAAATATATCATCAATTAAATGAGTAGTTGTTGTTTTCCCATTCGTTCCGGTTACTCCAATTAAGGTAAGTTTCTCTGTTGGATTGCGGTAAAGAGTGGTCGTTAATAGGACCATGGCTTTTCTCGCATCAGGAACAACTACCACAGGAACCGAAGATTGAACTGGACGCTCGGCAACAATGGCTACTGCTCCACTATTGATTGCATCCTCTACCAGTAAGTGACTGTCCATTTGTTCACCTTGAATGCAGACAAACAAATCGCCATAACCCACTTTGCGATGATGGTTTTCAATGTTAATAATATCGGGATTACCTGCTCCTAAAATGCGGTAATGAGGTAATTCATTTAATAACGGGTGCAGTTTCATGCTTTCAACCCTCTCCATGATGTACGAATGCAACCCTTCCCATTGTATCGAAAAATGGGAAAGTTGGCTATTCACTCTCGTAAACTTCCGTCGCTATTTTAACACCATATTATCACACCGATGGTTATATTTTCTTACAGAAGATATTTTTTCTTTATTACTGGATTTTTTCTAAGTAAATTCATCGAATTTGACTAATATTACAAATAATTAGTAATTGATTCTAATTGGGTATACAATGAAAATCTTACTCTATGGTTTTTTTAGATTCCCCCAAAATAATCTGACAGTGGATCCCGCTTTTACTTTTGCACCTGCAACAGGTGTTTGATTCATTATATACTTCCCATGCCCAACAGATTCCACTTTCAAGTCATAAAGTTGGTTTCGCAACTCGTCTGACTGCATCCCAACTACATCTGGTACTTTCACTAAAACTGGATCGAGATAGGTCGTCTTTTTTTCGATTTGATTTTTACGGGGAGGAATATTCAACACTTGAACGCTATCTCTTAAAATATTCCCTACGATTGGCGCTGCAACGACCCCTCCAAATTGCACCGTTCCTTTCGGGTTATCCACCGCTACATAAACGACAATCTGTGGATCGTCACTAGGTGCAAATCCCATAAATGAGACGATGTAATTATTTTCTAAGTATCTCCCGTTTTGAGCCTTTTGTGCCGTACCCGTTTTCCCACCTACTCGATAAGAATCAACGAAAGCTCCTTTTCCTGTTCCTTGTGCTACTACCGATTCTAAAGCACTTCTAACCTCCTTCGAAGTTTTTTCACTAATAACTCTCGATTTTTTGTAAGATTTCTGTATTGGAGTTGCTTTTTTTGTGAGAGGATCAATGATTTCTTTGGCAATATGAGGTTGGTAGAGAACACCACCATTCACTGCAGCTGCTACCGCACTAACTTGCTGAATCGGCGTGACGGCTACACCTTGGCCGAAAGCAGTCGTTGCTTGTTCAACGGGTCCAATCTGCTCTGGTTTAAACATAATCCCTGTTCCTTCACCATTTAAGTCTATCCCTGTTTTCTTTCCAAACCCAAACGAATCAATATATGAAAATAACTTTTCTTTTCCTAATCGATTTCCGAGCTCGATAAAACCAGGATTACATGAATTTTGTACCACTTCTAGAAACGTTTCTTCCTTATGTCCACCTGGCTTCCAGCAATGCAGAGTAGACCCTGCTACATTCACACTCCCACTATCAAAAAAGTGGTCATGAAGTAGATCCACTTTTTTCTCTTCTAAAGCAGCAGCTAGCGTAATAATTTTAAATGTCGAGCCTGGCTCATAGGTACTCCATATCGGTAAATTGCGATTATACACATCAGGGTCAGTCTTTTGATAATCAGATGGAGAGAAAGTAGGTCTTGATGACATGGCTAAAATCTCACCGTTTTTAGGATTCATCGCTATGGCGATAATTGAATCAGGATGATAGGTCTCAGTTGCTATGTCTAATTCTCTTTCGACGATTGTTTGGATTTTGAATCAATCGTCAGTTTTACATCCTTCCCATCTGTTGGTTTTTGATAATCATCAGGTAAAGCAGGCATTCTTTGGCCTTTTGCATCAGAATAATATTGGAGGGCACCTTTCTTCCCTTTTAATTCTTCATCATAATATTGTTCAATGCCCATTAGTCCCTGATTATCAATACCAGCAAATCCTAGAACATGAGCAAGTTCAGTGCCATAGGGATAGTCTCGAATCGAATCTTCTGCTAAATATACACCTTTAAGGTTCAAGGCTTTTATTTTTTCTGCTTGGACCGGCGTAATTTTTCTTCCTTCAGGATTAATCCTTTCACTCATAGCAGCCTTTGTTAAATGAGTCATCGCCTTATCAACTGTTATATTTAAAATTGGAGCTAATTTTTCAGCTACGTCTTTCGGATTTTTTATTTGTCTCGGAACAACGTAGACAGTTGGTGCAGTTTGATTTCCTGCCAGTACTTTTCCGTGACGATCTAGAATTCTTCCTCTCTTCGGTTCAAAAGGAATGTTTCGACTCCAGGAATCCTTCGCTTTCTTTGTTAATTCGTCCGTATTAAAAAATTGTACATATCCTAATCGAATGATCATTGCAACGAAAAGAATCGTAAAAATAAACAATAAATAAACGGTTCTTCTTCTGACAGTCCTCATTGGAATACGTTTCAATCGTTGAACCTCCTTTCAATAAGCTCAACGAATTATATGCAGGACAAGTCAAAATAGAAGTTTAATAAAAATGACCAACTTTGCTTTGTGATTACTTTGAAAAAGACAAATACCAAGAACCCACTGAAAAAATTACATTTTAAAAACTTGTTCATACTTCAGAATGAAAAAAAGGCGAGATTTCATTAAAAAACGACCGAAATCTCACCTGTAATAAAAGAGAGGTGGAAATCAGCGGCTCCGGCGGGAACAGTACGAGCTGAAAACCCCACAGTGAAAGGATCACAGTCTAAGAGCGCAACATCCTGTTGCAAAGACTGCGCTAAAACTTCCTGTTTGTCGGAGGAGATTGAAGCCATGCCCGCGGAACGCGTCCGCCTTCAACGAAAAACACCCGTCCCCTTTATCTCATAAAAAAAGAACTGGCCCCATTTAAGAGACCAGGTTCTATTATGGATTTGATTTTTTTTCTTCGTCATTTTTCTTCTTTTTTTCAAATGTTGTTTGAGGCGATTCTAACTTTACTATAAGCGAGTCTTCTTCTTTAAAAGCAGAACCAGCTGGAATACTTTGATGGTAAACATAGCCATTCCCGTCAACATTCACTTTCATTTTTGTTAAATTAGACAGTAACAATATGTCTCTAAGTGACCATCCAGTTAGTGATGGAAGCTTAGTCGGTCCATCTGTCATAAACAGAACTTTCTCGCCTTGAATGAGCGGTGTACCCTTTTTCGGTAATTGTCCTGTGATGTAACTGCCTGTACCCAGAATAACGGGTTGAATTCCATCTTTTTTAAGTTGAGCAGATGCATCCACTACAGACTCGCTGACCCAGTCCTGAACTTTTATTTCTTTTGCTTTTTGTATTTTTGTTGGTTTGATATTTAAGTACTGTAAACTGTTTTTCATAACAGGGTTAAAAACTTGAGCAACTGGATCAGAACCAATTTCCGTGTCAGGGAGCTCCGGCTGTTGAACCGCTACGTAAACAATTAATTGAGGATCGTCTTTTGGAGCCATTCCTAAAAAGGAGAAGATGTAGTTTTCTCTTCCTGTAAGATAGCGCCCATCTGGCCCAGGCATCTGAGCTGTACCTGATTTCCCTGCAACCTCGTAACCGTCTATCGCAAAATGAATTCCTGTTCCAACTTCTGAAGTAACCGTTGTTCTTAAATAATCTCTTACTTGCTTAGCCGTGTCAGCAGAAATAGGTTGTCCAACTACTTCCGGTTCTGTTTTTTTAACAACTTTATCCGTATTAGGATCAACAATTTTATCCACTACATAGGGTTTCATCATTTTTCCATCATTAGCAATTGCCGACTCCGCTTGGACGATCTGTAAAGGAGTAACCGTTGTTCCTTGTCCAAAAATAGTCGTTATTTTCTCAATTGGATAGCGATAAAGAATTTTCCCAGTCGCTTCGTTAGGTAATCCACTATTAGTCGATTGACCAAATCCGAATTTATCTAAGTATTTTCGATAGGTTTCAGGTCCAATAATTCCGAGTAAATTAGCGAAAGCGACATTAGAGGATCGTTGCAGCCCTTCTAGGTAAGTGATTCTTCCCCAACCTTGACCATAGTTCCAATCTTTAATTGGAGCAGGGTTCCCATCTACATGAAATTCTCCTGACTGATAAGTAGCGTTCGGATTAAATACTCCTTCTTGCACTGCTGATGCTAATGAAAAGGATTTAAATGTAGAACCTGGTTCATAAGAGGATTCAACGTTTATATTGTGCCAATTAGCACTCAATCCTTCTCTTGATGATGGACTAAACGTTGGTCTTTGGCCCATTGCCAAAATTTTCCCTGTTTTCGGATCCATGACCAAGGCCCACATTTTCTTTGGATGATATTTCGCTTCCACTCTGCTGAGTGAATCTTCCATAAAAGTCTGGATTTTTTTATCGAGTGTGAGATAAATATCTTTTCCATCTTTGGGTTCTTTGATCATCTCGTTTGAATTAGGTAACAAATATCCCCATAAATCGCTTTTATATTGTATACTTCCATTTTTTCCTTTTAAAAGATCATTGTAACTTTCTTCAATACCCATTTTACCTACAGTTTGACTTATGCCTTCTTTGTCTTCTTCTTTTTGAGCAAAACCAACTAGATGTGAAGCGAATGTACCATTAGGATAAAATCGTTTCGTATCTTGCGTGAAAATCAGGCCAGGTAATTTTTCTGCCTCTATTTTCTTTTTAATCACATGAGAGATATCTCTTCCTGCACCGCCAAATTCAACTTGGTAGGCATTTTTTTTTGAAAGTCTGGATAGAATATCCGCTTCGCTCATATCAAGATATTTTGCTAGTATGCCAGCTGTTTTCTCTTTGTCTATTACATGATTGGGATGTTTCGGATTTGCGGTTGCAGAAGGATCCAATACTGCTACAAGTGTATATGAAGCTGTGTCTTCTGCGATCACTTCCCCATTTTGATCCAGGATTGATCCACGGTGTGCTTCTAAAACACCCGTTTTCAAATACTTTTGAGCAGCTTTCTCAGCTAATACTTTTCCTCCGGCCTCACCTGTTGTCTGAATCGTCACAAAACGAATAATTAACAGAAAAAAGAGCAGGGCGAATATTGTAAATAATATCGCTGCTCCTTTATTCATATTTTTGCGTTTCACATTCATTACTCTTCAACAACCTTAACGTTTTTGTCGTCTAATTTTAAGCCGAGTCCTTTTGCTTTTTCCCAGACTCTTTCATAACGACTCAATTCGCTAATTTGCATTTTTAAATCTTTATTTGCTTTATCTTGTTCTTTTACTGATTGTTGCGTGGTTTGGATATCTTTATTCACATCATAAATGGAAGCTTGAACACTAATAATTTTAACAGCCATAAAGCAAACGAAAAGTACAAAGACGAGAGAGAGTACTTTTTCTCCTGGAGTTATAAAAGCTCTTCTTTTTTCTTTGTGGATATGTATAGACTGCTTTTTTTCATGTGTTTCTTGTGGCATTACTTGCCTTGCTAAATTACTCATTCTTATCCCCTCCACATATTTTTTTATTTTTTTAATTTTTTTCTGCGATTCTTAATTTAGCTGATCTTGCACGATTGTTTAATTCAAGTTCTTCTTCAGACGGAAGAATTGGCTTTCTCGTTATGAGCGAAAGCGTTGCTTTATATTCTTCTGGAATAACTGGTAATCCTCTTGGTAGTTCAGGTCCTGTTGAGGCTTCTTTAAATATGCTTTTGCATATTCGATCTTCTAGTGAGTGAAAGGTAATGACACTAATTCTTCCTTTTGGTGCGAGTAGGTCAATCGCGTCTGATAATGAATCTTCAAAAACAGAAAGCTCATCATTTACCGCAATGCGGATTGCTTGAAAAACTCTTTTAGCTGGGTGTCCACCTTTTCTTCTTGCAGGTGCAGGTATCCCATCTTTTATTAATTCAACTAATTCAAAAGTGGTTTCTATCGGCTTTATTGATCTTGCCGCTTCTATTTTCCTAGCAATTTGTTTGGAAAATTTTTCTTCTCCATAGCGAAAGAAAATGCGGACTAAATCTTCAAAAGACCATTCATTGACGATATTGAAAGCGGTTATTGGACTATCCATATCCATCCGCATATCAAGTGGCGCATCATGATGATAACTGAACCCTCTTTCAGGGGTGTCCAATTGTGGTGAAGAAACACCAAGATCGTAAAGAATCCCATCTACCTTTTCAATTCCTAGCATAGATAATTCTTCTTTAATAAATTTAAAATTCGATTGGATGAACTGAACACGTGATCCATAGGACGAAAGCTTTTCTTTCGCATGTTTGAGAGCCGTTTCATCTTGGTCAAAAGCGTACAACATTCCATCTTCTGATAACTGAGATAGTAAGTATTCACTATGACCAGCACCACCGAGTGTACAATCTACATACACACCATTTGGGCGAATATTTAATCCATCTACAGTTTCTTTTAATAATACGGTGGTGTGTTCAAACATTTTTCCCATCCTATCTATGATTAAATATCAAATCCAATCATATTTTCTGCAATTTCTGCAAATGAATCCTCTGATTCCAAGAAATATTCTTCCCACTTGGTTTTGCTCCAGATTTCAATTCGATTGCTAACACCTAAAATGACACATTCTTTTTCGATCTGGGCATAATCGATTAATGAGCTTGAAATATTTATTCTGCCTTGCTTATCTAATTCACAATCAACTGCTCCAGAAAAGAAAAATCGAGTAAATGCCCTTGCGTCTTTTTTTGTTAATGGTAACGCTCTTAATTTATTTTCAATTTCATTCCATTCGTGTAAAGGGTAGCCGAACAAACATTGATCTAAACCTCTTGTAATAACGAAGGCATCACCAAGTAAATCCCGGAATTTTGCAGGGACGATCAAACGGCCTTTAGGATCAATATTATGATGATATTCGCCTTTGAACATGTCCACTACCCCCACTTTATATTTTCACTCTACCACAATCCCCCACTTTCCTCCACCACAATTTTTGAAAATTTTTCGAACAATTCAATCATTTGCTTTTTCCATTCATTTATCTAGGTATTTAAGCCTTCTTTTTTCAAATAACCCTCTGATAATTGAATGATTTAACACTTTTTCCAATAATAAAAATGATGTTCTTTTAAATGATGCATTTAAGCAGTCTTACAAAATAACAAAAAGAGAAGCCTGCAACTGAATAGCAGGCTTCTCTTCATAATGTCTATAGTTTTACAATTTTGTGAGTACCATCAAACGTGAAATTTAAATCCATGAGATCTTTAATGAAATTCAATCCGTAGCGATTTATGAAATAACTAACATTCCACATCCTTTCCTGAAAAGCATGATCAGGATGGAGTGAACTTTCAATTCGATCATATTTATTTAAAATTTCACGATGTTTTCTTTCTAAACTTAAACGAATTCGGTTTCTCATAAAGTCAATTTGATCCAACTGTATATTTTTGTTCTTAGTTGCTAATTCGATTAAACCCCTATCAATCATTCCAACCCGGTCAAGGACAGGCAGATATCCACTTTCAATAGATTCTTTTACTTTGAGTAATGATTGATCTAACTCATGATCATGAACGGAATTGATAAATCTATTTTTTTCATTTTCAACTCCATTTTGGAGAACAGAGTGTAAGTTTAGATTTTGATCTAACAGATCAGATTCAATTTCTCTCTCTAAATAGGTAATATTTAAACGCGAAACAATTGGTGGCATTTTCATTTTTAAATGTTCAAATGCCCCTTTCAACTCTGCCCAGTAAGCAATTTCCCCAGGACCTCCTATGAAAGCTAAAGTTGGGAATAAATTTTCTTGCATGAGCGGTCTTGTTACAACATTATTACTAAATAAACCAGGCTCGTCGTGCAACAACATGTTGAGTTCTTCAGCCGTATAAACATTAGAGGTTTGTCTCCCAATATATCCAGCTTCATTATGATCTAAAAGTGTTCTTTCCCCGTTAATTTCCAGAAAAAGATTTGCTGCGGACTCCTGTATTTCAATCGTACGGTTGTACCCTTTCTCCTTGAGGATCATCTGTTGTTGTAAAACTTTATTTGTGACTGCAGATGATTCTTCAATCAACTTTTCAAAAAAAGGAACTTCTAATTGTCTTAGGGGTGGATAAGCAGAGTCGATTACTAAAAGACCAAACTCTTTAAAAAGATCCATTACAAAATAACTGAAAAAATTGGTGAATGTATCCGTATTCTGAATAGCTTCCGACCATTTTATTCGAAGTTCGTTCGTGAAATTCGTTTCACCTAGCTCACTGAGCACTTTATCAGTAAATTTTGACATGACTGCTTTGTCATAAAAAAGATGAGATGCCATCTTTTTTTCGAATTCTTTTACAGGATAACTCTGTTTTTCTAATGAAGTGTTTTTAAGTGAATAAATATGATTTATTTCATCAAAATCATGATCTTCCCCGGCTACCCAAAAAACTGGTACAACTGGAATTCCGAGCTTTTCTTCTTGTTCTTTTGCTAATACTAATATACTGATAATTTTATGTATCGTATATAACGGACCAGATAGAATACCAGCTTGTTGTCCACCGATCACAACAACTGAATTTGAATTGGCTAACTTCTTAAGAGATTGATTCGTCTGTTCACTTGAAGGGAGATTTTTCATGTATTTTTGTATGATCATGACTAAAGATTCTCTGTCAAAATTTCTGTTAACCAAATCATTTACTCTGTCATGATAAACAGTTTGATTCTTAATTGAATAATGAAATTCCTCAAGTGCTTTATTTTCATTTTTCATGTATTGTGCCGCTAAACTATCACTATACGGCAATCTGTGTGTTTCCAACTCCATGGATCGGTACTTCCTTTCCATCATCTTTTTCTGTGTGAGGTCAGTATATCATTCCTATAACTCATATCAAAAAATATTGCTTGATGTTTCTTCTAAACTTTTAACGAATAGGTAGCAAGCTTCAGTGAGCGGAAGTGAAATTTTTTTTCTTGAAGCTCTTTCTAAAAGGTAACCTAGTATTGCATCTACTTCCGTTTTTCTTTTTTCTTCTAGATCAACAAGCATGGAAGAACGATTCGTAGCCGTATTCATACAAACTCGTTCGATCTCTTTAAACGGTTTTCTATTTCTCATGCTAGGAAAAACCGATACGAACTCATTGTATAATTTCTCCATCAGTTGGTGTAGATATGTGTTTGTGATTAGCTCGCCATTCGTGACTCTTCTTATTGCGGTTAATGGATTGATGAGTACATTGACCATTAACTTGTCAAGTAACATATTTTCTGCATCTTTGACCCAATCAATAAAGAAATCCACTTCGCTGCCTAAGCGCTCTTTCCATTCACTCGAGACGATTCCCTTCCATTGTGCAATCCGGATCGAACCAACACCTCTATGATCGACCTGATTATCTGACACTTTAAATGCTCCGTGGTCAACTGTACCGACTAAAATACATTCTTGTTTGAGTTGATCAAGTTTTTGTAAATGTCCCATCCCATTTTGTAAAAACAGAACGGGAATCTTCTTATCTAAATTGTTTAACAAATTGAAAACGGAAGAAAGATGAAATTGTTTCACAGCAATGATAAGTAAATCAAAGTCACTATTTAATTCTTCCACATTTGAAACCTTGACTTGCTGACTCAAAATCGAAGTTCCCCTGCGAACAATGATTCCTTCATCGCGAATATGTTCATATTGATTCATTTGACGAACATATAAATGTACGTCGTGTAATCGGGCTAAATATCCCGCTAACAGCAATCCAATTGAGCCTGCACCTAGAATCCCGATTTTCATAATTTCCCCTCCTTCTTTCTTTATCTATAAAAGGCGAAAGACCTGATCTTCTTATTTTAAAGAATAATGATGATTGAGGGAATAATTAATAGCGAATGTTCAACAAATTCTTTTATATAATGATAAATAAAAATAAAAGACCCTGTCATTTAAGACTGGGCCTCTCAATCGAACGAGTAAAAATTAAACGGGATAAACTGGATGTTTACGTTCACTAAAGATAACATCTTTTGTTTCATATAAGTCTAAACGATTGATCAATGTTTTTCGTAAATCACTCGGTGCGATGATGTCATCAATAATTAGTTCAGAAGCTAATTTGTAAATATCAATACTCTCTTGATACTCTTTATGTTTTTCTTGTACGAAAGCTAGTCGTTCTTTCGGGTCTTCAATCGCTTGAATTTTATTTGAATAAACCGCATTCACCGCTGCTTCAGGTCCCATAACGGCTATTTGAGCAGTCGGTAGCGCAATACACACATCCGGTTCAAAAGCAGGACCTGCCATGGCGTAGAGTCCAGCACCATATGCTTTACGAACAATGATCGAGAATTTTGGAACGGTCGCAGAACTCATAGCCGCAATTAGTTTTGCCCCGTGACGAATAATTCCAGCCCGTTCTACTTTCGTTCCAATCATGAAGCCAGGTACATCTGAAAAGAAGAGGACGGGGATGTTAAATGCATCACAAAGTTGAATGAATTTCGCTCCTTTATCGGCTGAATCACCAAATAGTACTCCACCTTTTACTTTTGGCTGATTTGCAATAATCCCAACTACTCGTCCATCCATTCTAGCTAGACCCGTAATTAGTTCTGCCGCGAAAAGTTTTTTGATTTCAAAAAAACTATCTGCATCAATGAGTTGATTCAATGCTTCATACATATCAAATGGGGCATTTTGATTCACTGGAATAATTTCTTCCAATTGTCTTCCTTCAACCGGATTCCGGCCATCAACACGCTTTGAAATAAGCTTGTAATTTGCAGGGAAGTACGTTAGATAACGACGTGCCTCTTGTATCGCCTCTTCCTCTGAAGAAACGAGAATGTCTCCACATCCACTAACTGAACAGTGCATTCTAGCTCCACCCATTTCTTCAAGTGTCACTTTTTCACCAATTACTTTTTCAGCCATTCTAGGAGAACCTAAATACATAGAAGCGTTGCCTTCTACCATTACGACAATATCACAAAATGCCGGGATGTAAGCACCACCTGCTGCAGATGGTCCGAATAGTAAGCATATTTGCGGAACCATCCCTGAAAGTTTAACTTGATTATGAAAAATTTTCCCGGCTCCTCTACGATTCGGAAACATGTCTAGTTGATCTGTAATTCTAGCGCCAGCAGAATCGACTAAATAGAGAATGGGTGTTTTCATTTTCAAAGCAGTTTCTTGAATACGAATAATCTTTTCGACTGTTCTAGCCCCCCACGATCCAGCTTTCACAGTAGAATCGTTAGCCATTACACACACTGTTTCTCCATTTATCTTACCAATTGCGGTCACAACTCCATCGGATGGCAAATCTCCCGCTTCAGCATTTGCAAAAATGCCGTCTTCTTCATATTCACCTTGGTCGAAAAGCAGTTCTAAGCGACGGCGAACAAATAACTTGTTTTGTTCACTTAATTTTTCATGATATTTTTCTAAACCTCCCTTTTCAATTTGAGCTCTTTTCTCGTTTATTCGATCATTTTTTGTAAGATTCTCTGCCAAATCGATCTCTCCTTTCAATTAATCTAATCTTTATTCAAAAGTAATAAGTGAATCGCCTTCGTTAACAAAATCACCAACATTTACTTTTATTTCGCTAACTTTACCAACCATCTCTGTTTCAACCGGAATTTCCATTTTCATCGACTCAAGCATCACAACTGTTTGTCCTGCTGCTACTTCCTCTCCTGTGCTTACTAGTACATTTAATACAGTTCCTGCCATCGATGCTGTTAATTCTTTCATATTCATTTCCTCCTAATTTTTCACTGAAATTTGTTTTGTTAACCACGCCGTTGTATACGTTCCCTCTTGAAATAATGGTTCTTCTAAAATACTTTGAAACAAAGGAATATTTGATTTTATCCCAGTAATTCGTGCTGTTCTAAAAAATTCTTTCGCTTTTTGTAAACAAGCATCCCGATTTTCAGCCGAGACAATAACTTTTGCAATCATTGGATCATAAAAGGGTGTAACCGTCGAACCTTCTTCATATCCAGCGTCAATTCGAACGGAGTGAAGATCCCACTCTATCGATTCCAATTTACCCGGGGAAGGGAAAAACGTTTTTGGATCCTCTGCATAGATTCGAAACTCTATAGCATGTCCATTTGAGTGAAGACTTGACTGGTCAATAACCGGAAGTTCTTCACCTTGAGCTACTTTGATTTGCCATTCAACTAAGTCGAGACCCGTAATGCTTTCGGTTACTGGATGTTCGACTTGTAATCTTGTATTCATTTCTAAAAAATAAAATTTTTCATCCTTATCAACAACAAACTCAACTGTACCTGCGTTTATGTATTCAACAGCACGCGCTGCTTGAACGGCTGCCTCTAACATTTTCTTTCTAGTTTCATCAGATAATGCTGGTGAAGGAGCTTCTTCGATCACTTTTTGATTTCTTCTTTGCACGGAACAGTTCCTTTCGAACAAATGAAGAACGTGTCCTTGTTCATCAGCAAATATTTGCACTTCGATATGTCTAGCGTCTTCAATAAATTTTTCTAAAAAGACTTTATCAGAACCGAAGTAGGCTTTGGCCCTATTTTTTGTAGATTCATAGTGCTGATTGAGCGCTTGCTCATTCTCACAAAGCACCATACCAATTCCACCGCCGCCTCCGCTAGCTTTCAACATAACAGGATAGCCTATTTCTTTTGCTAACGATTGTGCATTTTCCAGATTGACCAATCCATTTTCAGAGCCCGGAACAACGGGGACACCTGCTTCAATCATTGTAAGTCTTGATGTAATTTTATCTCCCATTTTTTCGATGGTTTCAGCTTTAGGGCCAATAAATATAAATCCTTCTTCTCTCACCCGATTAGCAAAAATCGCATTTTCAGACAACAACCCGTAACCTGGGTGGATCGCATCGACCTTTTCAGTTTTAGCAACCTCTATAATTGCTTCAATATTCAAGTAAGATTTACTTACAGGCGGTTCTCCAATACGGTGTGAGAAATCAGCCTCTCTAACATAAGGCATATCTTTATCAGCATCTGAAAATATTGCGACTGTTTCCATTCCTAGACGCTTGCATGTACGAAAAATTCTTGAAGCTATTTCTCCTCGATTGGCGACTAATATCTTTCGCATCTGAAAACCCCTTATCTAATAATATTTTCCTTCTTTTCCCAAAATGATTATTTTCAACAAATGTAAACGCTTACGTTATTGAATGCAGAATTTTAAATCATTTTGTTATATAATGATTATATGAAATAATTGTTGATGTGTAAAATATTCATCCATTTTCTTTTTCGTTTATAGATCCTCAGGAGGTAATTAGATGCAAGAAAAAGTTGAAAAACTGAGAGTGAATTACAAAACACTAGAAGAATTCAAGAAATTTAAAGAGTATGGTATTCAAGAACTTTCGATGTTAGAAGACTTGCAATCAAACATAATAGAAGACGATAGTGAATCTCCGTTTTACGGGATATATTTCGGTGAAAAGCTTGTTGCCCGTATGAGTCTTTATCAACGTGATGCCCGATTTGATGTATATTTCACCCCTCCTCAAAATTATTTAGAGTTGTGGAAACTTGAGGTATTACCAGATTACCAGAAAAAAGGATATGGGAAGAAACTTGTTGAATTTGCGAAAGAATTCGGACTGCCGATTAAAACAAATCCAAGAATGAAATCAAAAGATTTTTGGAATAAATTAAATTTTATTTCTGTCGAATATGATATGGCTCGTGATTTAGGAGAAAATCCTTTAGTATGGTATCCAACCGGTGTAGAATTAAAACCTTTGGATACCGAATAAGTTTAATCTCTAAGCCGTTTTACTGTTCTTTTTTCATCCCAAAATAATAAAAAGCTTTTCTCAATTTGAGAAAAGCTTTTTATTATTTTGAAATAGATATTTCAATGTTGATCGTCAAGATTCTCTTCTCTTAATTCTTCAACAGGTTTATCTTGACGATTTGTTAAATTACGAGCTTTTTCAAAAATTTGCAACATACTTTTATAGTCCTGTTCAAGCATCGCAATTTCGTCTAACAATATACGATTTTGCTTTTCAAGTTCTTCCGCTCTTCTTTGCTCATCTGCTCTTTCTTTTTTTAATAACTCATTTTCTTCGAACGTTTTTTTTATTGAAACAACAGCTGAGCTAATTCCACTTAGGAGTCCCGTTATATCGTTTGATTGATGCAAAGCCGTAGAAAATGTCTGTGCCCTGAAAGGTATGGATGGATTCGTATCTCGTGTCTTTACTAAACGCGCTTGTTGCATTTCTTCTCTTTTTTCTTTACGAATTCTTGCATTCCATCTAAAACCGCATGCAGAAGCCGTTCGACTCAACTTCTCAGCAGCATCTTGAAAAGCAGACAACTGCGTCTTTCCACTTCGAATCGAATCTAGAACAATTTCAGTTAATAACGAATCTTCTTCCTCTGTCCAGGCGTCTTGTCTCGTTACTCTCATATGTGTCTCCCCCTTCTTTCTAACAATGTATGCCGTTGCTAGAATAGATAGAAGAGCGGCTGTTATATTTTCTTGTTCATAAATCGAGCTACTGCCTGATGATGTGCAGGTTTCCCCCACAATCTTGCGCATTCTTTTGTTTCTAATTCCATTCTATCTTGAATGTTCATTAATTTAAGTCGATTCACTGCTAAAGTTTTATACGCAGATAACACACTACCTTCTTTATTCGTCATCTCTTTAATTAGTGGAACATTAAGAAATTCTTCGTAATCTCCAATATAATCGATTAGACCCATTTTCTCCCATTCTACTGTTTTACTGATTCGCCCAGACGAAAGAATAGATAAACCAATTGGAAGCGGTACTCTTTCGAGTAATAGAGTGCCTCCTCCCCATCCAGTAGTAATGGCAAGGCTGCCTTGAATAAACCCTAGAGAAGCATCAGGTACTGCGAAACGGAAGTCACACGCTATCGCGATCTCGCATCCGCCTCCAATGGCTGTCCCATTAATAAACGCTACAGTCGGCTTAGGAAGAGTGGCAAGCTTAAAAAGGATTTTATTCATTTTAGAAAGCATAGGATAGGCTTCTTCTTCCGTTACTAAAGAATGAAACTCACTTAGATCTCCACCCGAGCAAAAAGCTTTACTTCCTGAACCTGTTACTACAAAAAGCTTTCACCTTATCATTCACAACTGCCAACTCTATTGCTTTTTCCAATTGTTCCATGACGTCAAAATTCACGGCATTGCGTTTTGTTTCCCTTTCAATTTTCCAAATTAATATTCCTTGGGGTAAAAAGGTTAAAGAACTACTCAATTTAATCACACTCCTATTATGAATAAGCATATAGCGATGAAATAGATCACACAAGTTTTGGATACAATAGGATGAAATCGGATAAATATGAATCACATTAGCAGTATAAATCAGGGAAAATGCACCTTATTGAAGAATCGTAGTTTCGATTATCGCCTTTTTCAAAAAAGACTTCCAAAGACCGTTTATTTATTCGGTTTTTAAACGAATTGCGTTCATTTCATCATTCCTATTTCAGCTAATAGTTACGAACATTTCTAAGAAATCTTTGCATGACATTCGGTCTCTGTTCTCGACGGACGCTTTCCGCGGGCTTGGCTTCAACCTCCTCCGACAAACAGGATGTTTTAGCGCAGTCGTTGCAACAGGATGTTGCGTTCTTAGACTGTGATCCTTTCTCTGAAGGGTCTTCTGCTCAAGCTAATCCCGCAGTAGTCGCCGTCTGCTACTTCAACCAAACAGGATGTTCGTCTTTTAAGAGCTGATTTCTAATGATGAAACTGATTCAATTACTAAGGGTTGATTATTATTTTTTTCTTTTGATATCCTAAGCTTACAACAAAAGAATGAACATGAAAGAAATTTTTCACACAAAAAAGCACAGAGAAAGAATTCTCTGTGCTTTTTCTTAGAAACAGCTTTGTATTAAACAGTTTCTTTGTTGATTACGTCTTTACCTTTGTACGTTCCACATGCTTTACAGATGCGGTGTGATAATTTCATTTCACCACAATTTGGGCATTCTACCATACCAGGCACTTGCAATTTGAAATGAGTACGACGTTTTCTTTTGACAGTTTTAGATGTTCTTCTAAAAGGTACAGCCATGATTCCCACCTCCTTAAAGTAATAATGAACAGGAAGCTCTAATTTAAAACTTCTTATCTATTCATGATTTGTCTTGATCAAAAAATTTAGCAAGATCAGCTAACCGAGGATCTGGTTTCTTCTCTTCAAGCTCTACTTGTTGACGCGCTTGTTCTTCAGTTAGCATTTCCCAATGCTTACCAGAAGGAAGTTCTTCTTCAAGACCTTCTTCACTGAAAACTTGCATCGGTTTTTCTAACAGCACTAATTCTTCAATAACAGGGAGCAAATCTACCCGATCACCTTCGATTTGGTGAATCTCATCTTCCGACTCTTCATCAGGATCCAACACATCGTTTGCCACAAAGGTTTCGATCGTTTGAATATCGATGGGGAATTTTACTTCTTTAAGAGTACGGGCACATGGTAAGATCAAATGACCAGACACATGTAGATGAAAAGTAACCGAATCAGTACCGATATCTGCTCTTCCAGTTACGTGAATGGGACTGACATTCAGAATTTCAGGATCACGTTCTAGAATTGAACTTACATCCGCATCCTCTTGAATTTCAAGTCCTTTTGTACGATATTTTTGAAGTTGCTGCAAAGACCACTTCATATCAATCACCTCAGGACAACAAAGGTAATTATAGCTTTCAGACTACCTTATGTCAATATTTTTTCTTAACACTCTTTACAAATATCACTTACTCATTATAACGTGTATATAGAAGAGATTCAAATGTACGTTATGGCTTATTATGCCGACCTCTATAGATTAGGTTCTTTCTATCATTTCAAACTTGAAATTTACCGATCCACCTGCGATTTCGCATACTTGTTCACTATAATAAGAAGAAAAGAGTGAGAATATAATGAGAGCAACCGGAATTGTCGTTGAATACAATCCTTTTCATAACGGTCATTTATATCATTTACAAAAATCGAGAGAAAATACCCATGCGGATATTGTCGTTGCTGTCATGAGTGGATCTTTTCTACAAAGAGGCGAACCTGCTTTACTACCAAAATGGGAAAGAGCCAAAATGGCAATCCATTCTGGCGTGGACCTTGTGGTTGAACTCCCTTATGCTTTTTCTACACAAAAAGCAGAAATTTTTGCTAAAGGCTCAATCGAAATTTTATCTGCAATGGGTTGCAACGCTTTTTGTTTTGGAAGTGAAGATGGTGAAGTCTCACGTTTTTCAAACACCTATACTTTCCTTCAATCAAACCAGGAAGACTATCAGTCCGCAGTTAAATCGGGTATGAAAACCGGGTTAAGTTATCCTCAGGCACTCTCAAAAGCATTTCACAGTCTACAACCTGACCAAGATTGTGTCAATCTATCTTCTCCTAATAATATATTAGGTTACCACTATATTGAGGCAAATAGACAGCTTGCCTCCCCAATGGAAGAGTGGACGATTAAAAGAGAAATTGCAGGTTACCATGACACAGAATTTTCAAGTGAAACGATCGCTAGTGCTACAAGTATTCGAAAAGCCTTGTTAAATAGCAATACTCCATTAAACACCCAATCGGTAATGCCCTCCTTCACCTATGATTTGATCGAACGCTACAAAAAAAAATACGATACACTTCATCAATGGGAAAATTATTGGCCAATTCTTAAATTCCAGCTGCTGTTAGAATCGAATGAGGTGTTAGCAACCTATTATGAAGTGGAAGAAGGTATTGAAAATCGATTAAAAAAAGCGGCTCTCCAATCCACTTCATTCTCAGAGTTTATGTTAAAAGTAAAGACGAAGAGATACACTTGGACGAGAATTCAACGGATGTGCGTTCACATCTTAACGAAAGCTACAAAAAGGAATATGATCCAAGCTAGTAGGAAAGTCAGGTATATACGACTTCTTGGAATGAGCGATGCAGGAAGAATGTATTTAAACGGCTACAAAAAGTCGTTAACTCTTCCTTTACTTACGAAAGCCGCTGAATTGAATAATGTAGATGCCACTCTCGATATTTCTGCATCCACGGCATATTCAGTCGGTTTACATGAACCATTCTCATCTGATTTATTGCAAAAAGAGTATTCATCTTCTCCATATTTACTTAAATAATTCAACAGCCATTTTTATATAGATTTGTTAAATGATTATGCTGATTTTTCAACATTCAGCAAAACAACTCGCTTTCCGCGGACGAACGGTCGAGCCTCCTCAAAAACCACACGAGGCCACTGAAAAAGTTCTATTGGAACGTCAACGTGAGTATGGGAACGAAATCGTTCCCATACTCACATTTTTCTCTTATAAGCCGTGGTTTTCCGTTCCAGGCAGACGCTTTCCGCGGGCACGACTTCAATCTACTCCGACAAACAGGAAGTTTTAGCGCAGTCGTTGCAACAGGATGTTGCGCTCTTAGACTGTGATCCTTTCTCTGCGGGGCTTTCAGCTCGTGCTTTTCCCGCAGGAGTCGCTGCCTTCCACTACCATTCAGTAACGGTGTAAAAAGAACGGTCTTATCCAATTTCACTTTAAAGATGAAGAAAAAAATGTCGCCCAGTATAAAATTCGTGTCTTAGAAGCGAATCTGAGGGCTCGTTTTTCATTTGCAGATTTTCAATCTATAAAAATTGGACTTTTTCAGTTGCCTCAACCACACTGCGGGATCTCGACTCGCTCGTTTTTCCGCAGGAGTCTCATTGTTTTACTTCCTATCAACAACATCCGCAAACATAGCCTTTAATATAAATAAGAGGCTTCCCAAAAAGTCCATTTTAATGACTTGTGGGACAGCCTCTTCATAGATCGACTCTTATAATTATGCGTATTTATCCTTTTTGTTTTAATTTGTTTAAATAATCAATCGCATCACTAAAGTTATGAATAGGAATAATTTTCATTTTAGTATGAATTTCTTTCCCCGCTCTCACGGCTTCTTCGTAATTTGTTTTTAGTGTTGGATCTTTTTTTAGAGCTTCTTTCGGGATTGTATCATCTGGAGCAAAGAATATATCTGCTCCTTCTCGATCAGCAGCGACAACCTTATATTGAATACCACCAATTCTTCCAACTTCACCAGAAGGCGAAATCGTTCCGGTACCTGCAATTAAATGCCCTTTCGGAAGATCCCCCTTCAATAATTGGTCATAAATTTCAAGTGAAAACATAAACCCTGCCGAAGGACCACCAATTTGATCAGTATCTAATTTGACAGTAGGATTCGTTTTAATCGTTTTATCATCAACGAGCCCTATTCCTAATCCAACTGCCATATTGCCTTCTTTGAAGGGTTTTAAAGTAATTTCTGTATGTTTTAACTTATTGGAACGTTTATAATCGATCGTTACTTTATCCCCCGCCTTTTTTGATTGAATATAGGAAATAAATTCTTTTGACGAGGAAAACGAATGGTTATCAATTTTTACAATCCGGTCACCTGGTTTAAGGAGGTTATAAGCAGGCATACCTTTATAGGTGGAAAGGACATAAATACCGTTATATTGATAATTAACTTCTTTATTCGCTTTTTTATAGGCCAATTCAATTGCGTTATTCTTTGAATCGTCCATAAGATACAACTGGCGAACATCATATTCTTCATCTGTTTCTTTTGGACTTCTAATCTCTTTTACTGGAACTAAATCTTCGAATTTTTTCACTTTTGCAAGGAGATAATCGTAAATATTCGCTTGCCCCATCCGTACAGTAGTTAGCATAAATTCGCCGGGTTCTTGATACCCACCTGAAACATGGACAATAGGATCTAATTTCAAAGCACTACCCGGTTTTTGAATGTAAAAAGGTAACCGATAAAATGCTAAAGCCATGAAGACGACCATTATGAGAATGATTAACATTCTCTTTCCATTTTTAGACACTCTTACTTCTCTCCTTCCAGTCTTCTATAGACTGTAATATAGCAGGAATCATTTCATTAGCCGCTTTCTCTCCCGCAGTAATGATCTCTTCAATGTTTGTAAATGCTTTTGTGCTATACATTTCGACTTCAGGTCTCATCATAAAATCAGATTCGATCACTCGATTTGCTACAATCTCTTGCTGGAGAAGGTCGATACTTTGCATGATTACATCATAAATCGTTAAGATCTCCACATTTTTCTTTGCATGAGAAACATCTACCCCAATGATAATGTCCGCTCCCATATCTTTTACAACAGAGACGGGCACACGGTCAATTACACCACCGTCAACTAATATTTTACCATCTCTTTTCTCAGGAACAAAAATCCCTGGGATAGATATGCTTGCTCGGACAGCATCTGCGATCGATCCAGATGTGAAAATCACTTTTTCTCCATGAGTTAAATCTGTTGCAACCACTGAAACAGGAATGGATAAGTCTTCTAGATTTTTATTATGTGTAAATAAACGAATAAATTCTTTAATCCGGTGACCAGAAATAAAACCCATTTTCGGAACTGTGAAATCAAGGTAATATTTCCTTCTAAAAGAAGTGGAGATTTTATAAAGCTGTTCCATTTGATGACCTACACCATAAAGGCATCCTACTAATGCGCCCATGCTGCTTCCAGCAATCAGATCAATCGGTATTTGATGATCTTGAAACGCCTTCAAGACTCCTAAATGAGCAAATCCCCTTGCCCCTCCCGAACCGAGTGCTAATCCTATTTTCGGCTTCGTCATTCGAATATCACCACACTTTTTATCCGATTCGTAATTGGTCTATTCCATTTATTAAAGCGTATATTTTTAATAATTCATTATTTCTTAATTGTATTTCAAGAAGCAACATTTTAAAAGCAGTATGTACGGAAGGATGGAAAAAATGAGCAAATGGAATTCGATATGGATACTTTTATCCCTTATTTGTGTGGCAATTAGTATGATCATGTTTCCACAGGATATTTTTACTTCCGCTTCAAAGGGGGTTGATCTTTGGTGGGAAATTGTGTTTCCTTCCTTACTTCCCTTTTTAATTATTTCAGAAACAATGGTTAAAACAGGCGTCGTCCACTTTTTTGGTAAACTGATTGAACCGGTCATTATGAAATTATTTCGCGTTTCTGGAATAGGCGGATTGGTGTGGGTAATGGGATCAGTATCCGGATTTCCTGCAGGTCCTAGACTTGTTGCCAATTTAAGAGAAAATCATCAGTTGAATCGGATTGAAGCTCAAAGATTGTTGTCATTTTCTCATGCAGCTAGCCCTATTTTTATTACAAGTGCTGTTTCTGTTGGATTCTTTCATCAACCAAAATTAGGCCTCCTCCTTGCTCTCTCTCATTACCTGGGCAATATTTTTGTTGGACTAGCCATGACTTTTTATGGTAGAAAGGAAGAAAAAAACCTGTTCCTTCCGCGTACAAATTCTTTTTCACTACAAAAAGCACTGTTTGAAATGGAAAAAACAAAGAAACTTAATCAAGATACGTTTGCAAATTTAGTTGGGGGATCTATTCAATCTTCTATTCAAACTCTCATGATGATAGGGGGATTTATCATCTTGTTTTCCGTTTTACAAACTGTACTTATTCATCTTCATATATTTCAATTCTTATCTCATTTCTTAGTGATTGGATTTACGGCACTCGGATGGAGCAAAGAACTCTGCTATCCTTTTCTTTCAGGAATTCTAGAATTAACAATGGGTAGTCAACAAATTGGAAGCTTTTCTACCTCACTCTTGATTAAAGTTGGACTAGTTGCCTTTTTATTAGGGTTTAGTGGACTTAGCATTCAATCTCAAGTGGCAAGTTTAATCGCTAAAACCGATCTTTCTTTTAAACCGTTCTTTTATTCAAGAATTGCACACGGCTTTTTCTCTGGAGCATTAGTTCTTCTATTTTGGAAACCTTACCAAGCCATTAATCCTATCGTCGTAACCACTTGGACTCATTCTACAAAATCGCTTAATTCTATCTTCCTTTTTTCCAAAATCGGTCCGCTATTTACATTATTTGTGCTGATTTTATTTGTGATTTTTCAAGGTTTACGTCTCATCCAAGAGAAGGAATAAATGTTTAGCTTTTTAAACGGCTATGATAGCGGATGATTTTGATAGGAAGCAAAAACAACGAGACCCCGTAGTGAGGTTTTTGATGCCACTGAAAAAATTCTCTTGGAATATCCATGTACGTAAAAGCCGTGGCTTTCCGTTCCAGGCAGACGCATTCCGCGGGTAGTCCGTGAGACTACTCGTCCATTCTCCTTTAGGGTCTCACAGATCCTACTAAAATTGTGTTGATTTGCAAAAAAAGGGGCTTTTATTTTTTGGGAAAATGTCTCCCAGTTTAAAATACGTGTTTTAGAAGCAAATCTGAGTGCTCCTTTTTCATTTACAGACTTTCAATCTTTTTAAGTTAAATTTTTTCAGTGACCTCGTGATTTTTCACGTGGAGACTCGACCGTTCGTCCTCGGAAAGCGAGTTGTTTTGCTGAATGTAGAAAAATTAACACGATCATTGAATAAATATTTTTTAAATAAGAAAAACGGGCTTTAGCCCGTTTTAAATTTGCTGATATTTTTCAATTAATGCGTTTTCGACAGCCTTCGGGACAAGTTCACTTATATCTGCGCTATATTTAGCTACTTCCTTTACTATACTTGAACTCAAAAATGAGTACTGGTTATTTGTCATAATGAAAAAAGTTTCAATTTCTTCATTTAACAATCGATTCATGGATGTGATTTGCATTTCATATTCAAAGTCAGAAACGGCACGAAGACCTCTGATAATAGCTTTTGCCTTAACATTTTTTGCATAATCAACTAATAAACCCTGAAATTTATCAACCTTTACTTGAGGAATATCTTTGGTAGCTACTTGAATAAGTTCCATTCTTTCTTCTACAGTAAACAATGGTTGCTTACTAGAGTTATTTAATACAACGATGTATACTTCATCAAACACGTTTGCTGCTCTTTTAATAATGTCCATATGACCGTTCGTAATAGGATCAAACGATCCTGGACATACTGCAATACTTGACATACTTCTTACTACCCCTCTCAAAATCAATCACATTTAAATATGGAGATGCCAATCATTCCGTATTGTTCATGTCTTGTTTGATAAAGAACACCTATTCGTTCAGGCAAGATTAACTTACTATCGTGTTCACAGACGATAAATCCATCTTGATGAAGAAGTTTATTCTTATCAATCGTTTGAAGAATTAGTTCTAAACGTTGTTTTTTGTACGGAGGATCAAGAAATATTCCATTGAATTTTATCTCGCGCTTCACGATTGCTTTTAGTGCACGTTCAGCCTCATTTCGAAAAACTTCACTTTGATTTTCAAACTGACATTGTTTTAAGTTTTCTTTAATTGTGTGAGACGCTTTAAGATCTCGATCAACAAAAATGACTTTATCCATTCCACGACTTAATGCTTCAATTCCTAAGCCGCCACTTCCTGCAAAAAGATCTAGACCAGTCCCACCAGAAAAATATGGGCCAATCATATTAAATAGGGACTCTTTTACTTTATCTGTTGTCGGTCGGGTATCCATACCTGGAACCGCTTTCAACGGTCTTCCTTTACATGTTCCAGAAATTACTCTCATTCGGCTTCACCACTGTCTATCAGATTTCATTAATATCCTAACATACTTCTTTTTTATGTGCTATCCTTGCATTTCCTCAATGTTTTAACACTGGCCCAGAGCTTAATAGTGAGGAGCAAATATTGATTCTTCTTTCACGATTCCCTTCTCTCATGTTTCTTAATTTCATTTTCAATGCTAAAGTAAGAATAATTATTTAAAGTTTAGAGATTTTTTGGAAGGATGGATATCTTATGATTCAAAGATTTATTCAGTTAGGCGAAGGTTATTCAGATTTATACGAATGGAGAGATTTAGCTGCTTCTCGCCCTGAACGTGTTCAACATATACTCTCTCTTCATTCAATTAAAGGAGAGAATTCAGGCACTTCTGCACTTTTAGTCTTTTCTCCAAGTAACCCGGGAAATTTTCAACCTTTATATATTTGTTTAGAAGGGATTGCCAATCCTTCTGATTATCCGAGTAAGCGATTTGAAATCATTGAAGAGACGGCTAAGCAATTGAATAAGAAAGTGATCCATTTAGACGTAAAACCTTCAATAGATTTTGCTGAAAAAGACCTATACTATCAATATTTAACGGCAATCCTTAGATTAAATCATCTGATACCCCCGATGTCATAAACAATAAAGAACTTGTTTCTAACTGTACAGTCTAAGCTCGCAACTTCCTGTTTCAACGGTTTCGCCAAGCAATTACTATGTGCAGAAGCAGTTAGCTCTAAATGACGAGATCCAAAAAAAATGGTTAATAAAAGCTACCCTTTCCTACCATTGGACAAAAAAATTCTCATGGCTACCCATGAGAATTAAATACCCATCTTATAATCATACTCTTTTGCTTTATCAGGTCTAGAGTTTTCGTATTCTACTTTAATAAACGGTTTATACGAAGGCTCTACTTTTTTCACATAAGACAGTTTGGATAATTTCTCTACAGCTTGGTCAATTTCATCCATTCCTAAATATACCACCGCATATTTCATTTTCTTAGACACATAATGAACGTTTCCAAAGCGTCTTAGACCTTTAGCATGCTTTAATCCATAAAGCCATATAATAAGTGCTTGCCGTTCCTTTGACATCATAAAGAAACCCCTAATCGGTTATTTTCCATTAGTCTAGCACAGGTTGTAGAAAATACGCAACATTCCAAGAGAAATGAGGTCATGATCATGGATGTAAATGATATTTGGAATACTTTTCTTGAAAATTTAGCGCTGCAACCAGGTATCTTGAATGTTCGAGGTAAAAAAGTAACGGGCATCCCTTTTCTATACTTAGATACCTCTCTTGAAAAAATAGAAGTAGAAAAATTGATTCGTGAACGATCTGCAAAAGCAATGCGCGGAAAAAGACTTCAAAGCATGACCACTTTTGTGAGAATGGATAAGACAACTTATGTATATCGTCATCGTTTCTACGTTCCACAACAAAAAATGTTTTGTTGTGGAAATTTGTGTGACGATTGTGTTCGATTGCAGCCAGCTACTGAGAAGTTTTGGAGATAAACAACTGAATTATTTCTTCAAATAGTAAATCCATCCTATTTACATGTTGGTGTTTTCACTTTCATATCACAATATCGGACGATTTTTTTCTTTATTTTTAAACCGATGCTGTCTATTATCGTTGATTCATCCCATTAAATAATGGTCGTGAAAGGCGATAACTCCAGTTGGATAAGTATGTCCAATTGAGAACCCTCATGAGCTTGCTAGGCCAATGAAAAAGCCAAGCTTACAAAGATTGAAAATCAGCAAATGAAAAAAGTGCCTTCAGATTCGTTTCTAAACGATGTGTTTACACAAGAGAACATTTTTGTACCCCTACATAAGAACTTTTTTTGCAAATCAACATGGTTTTGGCGGCATCTATGAGATCCACACAGGAGATTGCGACAAGAATGCTTGGACCGCCCATGGAAAGCATACGCCTCGAAACGAAATCAATTAAACAGGTTTCGTCTTCCTCTTTAAGCAAAGTTGGATCAGAACGGTCTTTTTAACCGTTACTGAATGGAAGTGGAAGGCTGCGAACAGCACGAGCTGAAAGCCCCGCTGAGAAAGGATCACAGTCTAAGAGCGCAACATCCTGTTGCAACGACTGCGCTAAAACTTCCTGTTTGTCGGAGTAGATTTAAGCTGTGCCCGCGGAAAGCGCCTGCCTGGAACGGAAATCAACGGATGATTTGGCATTGATGTGCAACAGGATTTTTTCAGTGGACTCAGAGCTTGCGACAAGAATGCTTGGACCGCTCATGGAAAGCATACTTCCGGAACGAAAATCAAAAGCAACATTTGAAAAAGGCTGCCCGAAAAAGTCCATTTCAATGACTTTTTGGGCAGCCCCTTTTAAAATTGATTTATGGTGGCTAGGCAGAACAACTACATCCTCCACCTGTTCCACATCCTCCACCAGTACTACAGCTACTAGCACTTTCAAAGAATGAATTTCCTGAAGGTACTTTAATATTGACCGAAACCGCAGAGCCAATAATGGCACTTACATCATCCAGTACTTGTTGTAAATCATTTTCAGTTTGTCTAAAGGTTGCAACATTGAGATCCATGTCCATATCCCTTTTTAAAGTTCGAATTTCAATGTTTGCTCTTTTATAATCCGGATGATACTTCCCAAACCGTTGCACTTCTTCAAAAAGTTCTTTCATATGAGAAAAACGCTTTATCTTTTCTTGCGTTTCAATGTTTGTCTGCATATTTCTTAAAGCTTGTCGGTAAGCATCGGCGACCTCAGACTGTAAAATCATTCTACCCAAGTCTTCTGCTTGATCGATAATCGTAACGCTTTCAATCGTAGCTAACACTTACTTCACCTCCATAATACAATCATACCACTTTTCATTATGGAGAACACCTTTGCAAGTTCAACTATTGAATCAAAATTGAAAAAGATTTTTTCATTTTCTGATTATCATTTTCTCTCGCTATAATGATTATGACTTGGTGTACTCCTTTCTCCAAGTCATTAATAACAAATGCAGATTGATGAAAAGTCGCAACTTTCTTGTTATCGATTATGACATCAATATGAGCTCTCGGTAATGATTGACGACCAGTAAAAGTAACGGAAGGAACAACACATTCTACGAGTAATTTCTGTTGATCTACAATATGTTGTATCTTATAAGAATTCTTTGTGATCATCGGGTTAGCTGAAATTTCATTAAAATTCACGCAAAACAATGTTAGTGCCATGATAACTGCAAGTAACAGATGAATGATTCTTTTTTTCATTGTTTTCACCTCTTACTATTATCATGTCCATTCTTTAAATTTTAATCAGAACTTACTCTTACTAGGACTGTCGCATTTGTTTGAACATTTCAAGCATCATAGAAGCCATCTGAACATTTTGATTCCATTTTGCCACTTTTTGTGGAATGGCTCGCTGATGATAATGAATTTCTAGTCTTTTACATTCATCAATTAATTCGGGATTTCTGCTTAATTTCCGATACCATCTTGGATCCTCTCTCACATATTCATGTAAAAGTTTATCACTGCGAATGTACGCCATTAAGTCTGCTCTCATTTTTGCTTAATCCCTTCGATTTCTAAAGGTAGGAAACGAAAATGGCTTACCTTTTACTTCCGTGGTCTCTCCACTTGTTTGAAACTGAGATAATAAGCCCTGGAGTGCAGAAACTGCTTGAGTTGCGCTTGAGAGATGTTTTTGAATATCATTTGCATTCATTTTCTTTACAGATTCGGTAAATTGATTGACCCATTTAGTCGATATTCCTTCCTCCTCTGCTTTTTCGTTGATTTCCGTTTTTGCGAGATCACGGCGATATGGTTTCCATTTCTCATGATCTTCTCCAAGCAAATACCAGTCTTCAAAGCACTCTTGCCAACTCATTACACCTCGTCGAACATCTTTTATGCACTCAGGATGTTTCTGTATAAACATTTTGAATGATTGTACAGCATCATCATTTTTATTTTCCACTTCAATTCACCTCACCAGAATCAATCATTCGTTTCTATATGAAGATAAGGGTCTATCGACACTTTTGCTTTTTACTATATGATTGGATGGCTCAAATCGTGAAGAATAGTAAATGAAATTTTTCTTAAAACTTACTTCATGATAAAATAAGGTCATACTTTAATTATGGACAGCAAGTGAGGGAGAAAGATGAAAGAAGAATTAAAGATATTATTAAACGATTGTATGGAAGATGCCAGCGTAGAAGAACTACAGGTTATCCATCAGCTTTTACGAGGAGTTCAATCAAAGAAACAAGGTTTTCACGGTTCTTATATAGGCGGAATTTTAGATATGAAGAAAGAATATACAGAAGATGAATTTGAAGTATCTATTCCAATTAACGATGTTGTCTACAACTCGATGAATATTGTGCATGGAGGAATAACTGCCACCATTCTTGATTCCGCGATGGGAACGTTAGCAAATATTATAGCTCCAGAGGGCTACGGTGCTGTAACAACAAACTTATCAATCCATTATTTAGCACCAGGGAAATTAGGCCGTTATACCGCTCGTGCAAGAGTTGTTCACCAAGGTAAATCAATGTTAGTGTTGGAAGGTTTTGTACTCCGGGACGATGGTACCAGAGCTGCTCAATGTACTGGCTCGTTTTTCATTGTAAAAACACCACCGAAATAGCAAACTTTAAGAGAAACCGTCAGAAAGTTACAGAAAACGAATTTGCTGCCTGGCGGCCCTTTCATTTTATTTGCTTATCTACTGTTTCTTCGCGTAAATCAACCCCCACCTAAAAAAAGTGTTTGTGATCTGTGGAATATCGTCTATCTCGTTATTTCGTGGGAGTGGTGAAAATAACTTTATTGATTTCTGAATGAAGTTCTTAACCGCATCAAAAATTCACACAAAATTAGCCTTTTTGTATAAGGAGAGTCTGGGACAGAACTAAAGTACTCAAATTTAAATTTTCAATCTTAAATGCGAACCAATATCTGACTATTATTTAATCATTCCATTTTCGGTTTCGATCGACACTTTCCCATGAGTCGCTGTCTTACACTCCAATCGCTATCAATATTCGGTTCCATTGAAAGAATGATCATTTATGAAATTGATTTAACGAAGAAAACAATAAAGGGAAAAAATCCGAACGAATACGAAATCCCACTGAGAATTTCGCTTTATCGTTCGGATTTTTCTTTAGCTAAACACATTTGTCCCAGCCTCTTAATTATTGAATTAAATGATTTGCCAATCTTCATGTGTTTAAGAGTGACTATCTTTTTAGATCAATAAAATTTTGAGTATACTGCTTTTTGTACACTCCGACTCCTATATGTGTAAATTTTTTTTCTAACAATGCTTCTCGATGGTCTTTAGAATTCAACCATCCTTCGATTGCTGCAATTGCATCTACATAATCTGCTGCAATATTTTCTCCCGCACGATTATACTCCACTTTTCCGTCTTTTAATCGGTCAGCTAAGTCACCTTTTATTGGTGAATCATGGGAGAAATATTCTTTTTCAAACATTTCTTGACTATGTGCAAACGCAACCGCTGCCGTTTTTTCATCCCACTCTAATTTGTTTAGATTAAAATGATTACGGATAGTATTTGTAAGATCGTAAATTTGCTCTTCTTCTCCGCGTTCAACTGCTTGCCATTGTTCGTCTGTTAATTCCGGCTGCTTAGGTAATTCCCCTTTGTAAACCATTTCATAAGGGCGCATAGTCAAAAGAGTATGTTTGTTCATAAACCGAACACTGAATAGCTTACCAGTAAACTTATCAAAGTAAAGTTGAGCATATATATCACCTAGGGTAAGTAAGGGCTTAACATATAATTCATCTTCTGGTAACTCGAATTTATAAGTACTATCGTTTTGCTTCACAACAACCTCATTTTCCACACTGGACTGTTTATAGAAATCTTCTATCGGTTGTCCAATTTTAAAAGGACTAATATTGGCTTTATCATCAGTCGCAAAAACGGTAACGACTCGATTATTAGAAACACCAAACTGAACATAACTACTACTTTCATTATAAATCCACCAATCATATCCATATGCAGATGGATCGATTCGAGATGGATCTCCAAATTTGTTTAATACTTGATTGGCGTCACCATTAATAAAAGAGGCTAAACCAGTTGAAGGTTTCTTTCCGGATTCAGAAGGCCTTTTTTGTTCAATTTGATTACCTGAATCTGGACGCGGATGCTGAATTTTATTTGGTTCTTTTAAGACTTCATTTTCCATCGTAGAGTCGCCTAAATACATATTTGCCAAGAAAATGAAAACTAAGATGACCAAAACACGAAAAACAATTTTCAGAATTCACCCTCCCCTCTATTTAATACGTATCTGTATAAGTATTTTATTTTATTATATCATTGATTAGAATTTCATAAACCGATACGCTTTGTTAAATGTTCAATAAGATAAGTGCAAAGCGCCCTTTCAGACTCGACTGCATAGAAAGTGCAAAACGCTAGTTCAGCTGCGACAAGCATTTGCTCTAGTAAGGATCACAGTCTAAGTACGCAACTTCCTGTTGCAACGACTGCGCTAAAACTTCCTGTTTGTTGGACTAGGGTTGTTTTCACTCACCGGAACAATGAAATGTGAAAGGCGACGAATCCTTTCCGCAGGCATTTGCCCACTTGCGAGGAGGGCGTTTCTCACCCACCGGAGTAAGTGGAAAATGACCAAGGAAAATGGAGCCTGTAACTAGACATCATTTGACAAATGACCTCCAAAGCCTAAGTACGCAACATCCTGTTGCAACGACTGCCCTACGCACATCCTGTGTGCATTAGGAGGGCGCTTTTCACCCACCGGAGAAAGTAAAAAATGAAGAGAGAGGCTAGCGATTGAAACTAGACATCACGGAGATTGAAGCCGTGCCCACGGAACGCGCCTGCCTAGAACGGAAATCCATCGCTTTTACGCGCATAGATTTTCCAAGAGACTTTTTCAGTGTCCACTAGGCAAAATCGAGGAGATTCGGTGGTTCGTCAACGGAAAGCGAGCCAATTTTAACGAAACAACAACTAGCAATAAAGTTTACGAATTGAGTCTTTAAATAAAAGCTCACCCTTTATTCACACACAAAAAATGCCTAGTCTACAGAATTAGACTAGGCAAATGTATGTGGTCTAGTGCTGCTGTGCACTCGATTGGTTATTTTCAGATATATGTGCTAACGACTGACCAGCTTTTTCATCGCTCCATTCATCAATAGCTAAATCTCCTAAGGACAACATCCCGATTAAGGCATTATTTTCAACAATCGGCAACCTTCTTACTTGCTCATTTGACATCATTTCAGCAGCTTCTCTTACCGTGGCATCAGGCTTACATGAAACAATATTTTTACTCATGATTTCTTGCACAGATGAAGAAGTAGGTTTATCTTCTGCTATACACCGTAGAACGATATCTCGGTCTGTTATCATTCCTAATAATTTATCTCCTTCAACAACGGGAACAGAACCTACATTCCATTGCTTCATTTGATCCGCGATTTGCTTAATTGGATCATTCGGATGGCAAGTTTCAACAGCATCTGTCATTAAATCTCTTACTTTTTTCAACATAGACACTTCCTTTCAATGTTTAAACTTTTTTGCTTTTTTATTCTTTCCTGCAATATTGAAAGTATGTACGATTGTTCATTCTCAACAGACACCAAATTGAAATAAATCATTTAAACAAAGCAAGTTTAAAATGGGATGAAACATTGCAAGCAGACGCTTTTTCGACTATTATTAAAAAGAAGAATTTTGCAGACAATCATTAATGATAAACCTTTGATTACTGCTAGTATTTAGGAGGTAATGACATGAAGTTTGAAGGCACTGGTATTGAAGTTTTTAAATCAGATTTAAACCGTTTGGATGAAATTATGCATGCTCACGGGTTAGTACGTGAAGGACAGTGGGATTACGAACGCGTAACGTATGATCACAAATTTGAAATTAAAGAAGGTACATACTACTTAAGAGTCTTCGGTTATACGCCTACAGGAGATGTTGGCGCTCATGATGCGATCATTCAATTAATGACACCAATGCTTGGCAAACATTATTATCCACATGGCGTAGAGTACGGTGATGATGAATTCTATCCTGATCATCTTGTAAAGCAATGCCAAAAGATATTGGCTGATGTAAAAGCAGAAGTAGAAGCATTTGCCCTTTAAGATCTTCTTGCACAGAGTTTATACTCTGTGTTTTTTTTCCATATTTTATTCTGAAATTTATTAGGATGGAGTGAATATCATTTTTGTCAAAACTTATCAATAAAAAAATTTTACTATGGACATCCATTCTCATCATTATTGTTCTGTTTATCATTTTTATTCTACCCATTTCGATTCCATTAATTTCGGCGATCATTGTCTCATTATTTTTAGAACCCTCAGTCATATTTTTTCAAAAAAGATTTCATAGTTCTAGAAAATGGGCCGTTATTTTTGTTTTTCTTTTATTTCTCTTAATTATTGGCCTTTTAGGTTTTTTTATAACGACTAAAGTTATAACAGAAGCCATTAGCCTTGTTGAAGATACACCTCAATTTATTAACGAATTGTCTAACCTCTCCCTCCAATATCAGGAACAGTGGCTCCATGCTTCCCGAAACTTACCTACAGCCATTGTAAATGAAGTGGGAAATGAAGTTCAAAATGCGCTTGTTTCAGTTAAAGACAGTCTATTACAATACGTGGATATTAAAAAAATAAGTTTATTGTTAGCAAACATTCCGACATTTTTAATTAGTTTTTTAGTTTTTCTAATTTCTTTATTTTTGTTTATGATTGATTTACCAAAAGTAAGAGAAATGATTTATTCACATATGTCAGAAGGGACAGCCAGCAAAGCGAATTTCATGGCGTCTAGAATGTCTTATGTTGTTTTCGGCTTTTTGAAAGCCCAATTTCTTGTCAGTGTATTAATTTTTTTCATATCTTTAATTGGTCTGTTCATTATCTCTCCAAAAGTTGCAATTGTAATGGCTTTTATTCTATGGGTTATTGATTTTATTCCCATTATCGGATCAATCGTTATTTTGGCACCATGGTCATTGTTTCACTTAGCTACTGGTGACGTGACCTTAGGAATAAAGTTAGCTGTTTTAGCCATTGTTTTATTAATTATTAGAAGAACGGTAGAACCAAAAGTAATGGGGCGTCACATTGGCCTATCTCCATTAGCAACTCTTATTGCAATGTATTTGGGTTTAAAGTTATTCGGAATTCTAGGGTTCATAATTGGTCCACTTCTATTAATTTTATTTAATTCAGCGAAAGAAGCAGGAATTATTAAAGGTAAGTTCAAGATATAATAAACCCCTCTAACGGATGGATCATTCTTCCATTAGAGGGGTTTATTTTAAAATCCAAGTACAGCTTTTATGACTGAAGTTGTTTCCCCGCCTCTGTAAAAAACATACAGTAGACAGTAGACGATTGCTCCTGTAAATGCGCTTGAAAACCAGATAATACTCGTTATTGGGCCAAGTTTCCTGTGACGTTTAAAGTTCTCTTTCCACCCTGTCCAAAGTGTTACAATTCCAAATATGGCACCTATCGTTGCTAAAGAAATGTGAAAAACTAGGAAGATTGTATAATAAATCTTTATAGAATCCGGTCCACCAAATGAAGTGTTTCCGATAAAAATTGTTCTACTGGTATAAATAATAAAGAAAATGAGCGCAAAAATAGCTGCAGAAAACATAAATTTTTTATGCGTTTCAATCTTTCTTTTTTTAATTTGTCCCCAGCCAAATGCGACTAATATAGCACTGATGACAATACATGAAGTACTAATTGTTGGTAATATTGGTAAACTCATTTTTTATCCTCGCTTTATTAAACTTAATAAATTCTATTTAAGATTTGATCGAGCTCATTTGATGTTTTTTCAATGCTTTAGCGGTAATCTCATCATTGTCCTTTTGTTCTTTTCGGAACCATTCAACAAAAATCCTTGCCAAGATTACACCAAACACAATTTCTTGCATGATCTTCATGATCACTCCACCTAGTTGTTGATCTTCATCAACAGGCATATGAGAAAACAACTCCGGCCCTGTTAATCCACTTAAACTTTGCAGGGTTCCTGATGGAACACATAAACTCATCGCTTGCATCCAATGGCTTGGATCACTATAGGTTAGGTAAATTGGATGATCAGCAAAAATAATGAGACCGCAAGCAGGCGTAAGCAACATCCCATTAGCAAATAGATAACCCACCTTTTTTAAACCATTCAATTGATATTGGTCTTCAATTCTATTCATTAATGGCCACCACATAAACATTGAAAGAATAAACAAGAGGATCGTATATCCACCGTGTGAAAAGGCATTTTCTTTCACTGCATCAAACACGATCGGAACATGATAAAATGAGAAAACAACATTAAAAAGCACGAGTGCCAAAATTGGTTTAGTAAATAGATAAAAAATTCTTCCTATCCAATGAATAGCAATGATTCTTTTCCATACCCAGTTAGGTACTGCAATAATTAAAAGTGGCGGAACGACTAAATATAAGACAGCCATTTGGATCATATGTACGTAAAACATAATATGGCCCAATAAATCGATCGGAGAACCTTTAATTGCGTAAATTAAAAACATAACAAAAATAAATAAAAAGCCCTCACTTCTAGTAATCGGTTGACTGTCTTCGAAACTCCCTCTTCGTTTCGATACGATATATAAATAACTAACCGTAAAAAGGACCAATACAAGTAGAAAATACGGACTCCATAAGGCCCTGAATCCAAATATACCCAAGTGCATAAACTTCACCTCACTGATTCTTAAGCTACAGGTTACGTCCTAATTATACGTGTCTTAGCATTGAACATCAACGTGTGCTCATGACAAGTTTATGACTTATTACAATTAGAAAAAATCGTAATAGGATAAAAAAACTCTTCTTATTTTAAGCATTACCTATACAACGAGGCTGCTTTTCAATAAGAAGAGTTCATTTACTCATATGAGTTCTTATAACCAGACAATATTAATGAAAGTAAGGATTGTCACGAAAGCAACTGTACATCCTGAAAACAGGAATATTTTAACTGCTCCGTGTCCTTTATGGCTCATATGCATAAAATAATACAATTGAAATATGACTTGCACAATTGCAAGAAGAAAAATGATTGGAATAACAAACCATTTAGAAAATTCTCCTGCCACTGCTACAAAAGAAATAAGAGTGAAGAAAATCATTAGTGCAAATGAAGTGACTTGCATTCTCATTTCTTCTGCATTTTTTTTGCGACGATATTCATAATCTACATGGACGTTCGCGGAGTTCGATTGTTGAATTTCCATCAATTTATCCCACCATTCCCATTAAATATACGATCGTGAAGATGAATACCCACACAACGTCGATGAAATGCCAGTAAAGACTGGCAATATAGAACTTAGGTGCATTATATAAAGTAAGTCCTCGTTTTGCATTTCGAACCATTAGTGATGTAATCCAGAGAAGTCCAAACGCAACGTGACCTCCGTGGAAACCAACTAAAGTATAGAATGCAGAACCAAATGCACTACTTGTAAAAGTATGATGATATTCAGTTACATATTTATGAAATTCAAAAACTTCAAGCCCTAAAAATCCTAATCCTAAAAAAACGGTAATAAGCAACCACGCTTGCATACGCTTAAAGTTATAGTTTTTCATGTGATACATTGCGTAAACACTTGTTAATGAACTAATAAGTAACAACATAGTCGCTAAAAATGTAAGCGGTAATTCAAATAAGTCTTTTGCAAGAGCATGACTAGAGCTTGGTACATGGTCTTTAAGAGCAAGATATGTGGCAAAAAGAGAAGCGAATAACACCGTCTCTCCACCAAGGAAAAACCAAAAGCCTAAAAATTTATGTTTTCCTTCTTCAGTTGCTCTTTCTGGAGAAGCAGGCCAGGTTTTTGCCGTAAACTTTTCTTCTACATGCATTATTCCTTAACCTCCTTCTCTTCATTCATTAAATCTTCTTTATGGATATGAAAACCATGATCATCTTTAATTGAGCGTATGAACATTCCGCCAAAAGTAATCAGCATTCCAATGATTAATACAGGTAAAGCCCATCCTTTATCATCCATATGATACATGGCACCAAATGCTGCTACGAATAGTCCAAAAGCAATAATGATAGGATTAATGGAATTATTCGGCATATGAATATCGCCAAGTGGCTCAGCAGGAGTAATCTCCGTACGGCCTTCCATTTTTTCTAACCAATAAGTATCTAATCCACGTACTAAAGGAAGTTGCTTAAAGTTATAAAATGGTGGTGGAGATGAGATCGACCACTCGAGAGTACGGCCATCTTCCCATGGATCATTTCCAACACGAACATTTTTAACACTTGTAACAATAATATTGTAAACAAGAACTAGAACAGCAATTCCCATTAAGCCAGCACCAATTGAGCTGATCATGTTCGCCGTTTCAAACCCTTGACCAGGTAAGAATTTCCAAACGCGACGCGGCATCCCCATCAAGCCTAAGAAATGCTGAATGAAAAAAGTTAAATGGAAGCCGATAAAGAAGAACCAAAAAGTAATTTTTCCTAAAAGTTCGTTTAGCATTGTTCCAAACATTTTTGGCCAATAGAAGTGTGTACCTGCTAATAAAGCAAGAACAACTCCACCAACTATTACGTAATGGAAATGAGCTACAACAAAGTAGGTATCATGGTACTGATAATCTGCAGTTGCTACTGCAAGCATAATACCCGTTACACCACCTGCAACGAAAGTTGGGATGAAACCGACTGCATAAAGCATAGGGGTCGTAAATTTAATACTTCCACCCCAAATGGTTAAGAGCCAGTTGAATATTTTAATTCCTGTAGGTACTGCAATGGCCATTGTTGCAACAGCAAAGATCGCATTTGCAATTGGGCCAAGACCAACAGTAAACATATGATGCGCCCATACCATGAAACCTAAAAACCCAATCAGGACAGTAGCGAACACCATCGATGAGTAACCGAACAAACGTTTACGAGCGAATGTCGGGAAAATCTCAGAGAAGATACCGAACGCTGGAAGAATCAATATGTATACTTCCGGGTGACCAAATATCCAGAATAGATGCTCCCAAATAATTGTATTTCCTCCCGCAGCTACAGTAAAGAATTGAGATCCAAACATCCGATCAAAAATCATTAAAAATAGTCCTACAGTTAATGCAGGGAATGCAAATAATATTAGTGCAGATGTTACAAAAACAGTCCATGTGAATAAAGGCATTCTCATATAAGTCATTCCAGGGGCACGCATATTAATAATGGTCACGAGAAAGTTTATTCCCCCCATTAATGTCCCTGCTCCGGAAATCTGTAAACCTAATGCATAGAAATCGATTCCATGCCCTTTTGAAGCCATTGATAGCGAAGCATATGAAGTCCAACCAGCATCTGGCGCTCCACCTAAAAACCAAGATAAGTTAAGGAATACTCCTCCGAAGAAAAATAACCAAAAACTTAATGCATTAACAAATGGAAATGCTACATCCCGCGCTCCAATTTGAAGCGGTACAATTGCATTCATAAATGCAAAAATTAAAGGCATTGCGGCCAAGAATATCATCGTTGTTCCATGCATGGTTAATACTTGGTTATATAAGCCAGCACTTACAAAGTCATTATCTGGAACAGCAAGCTGAATTCGAATCATTAAAGCTTCGACTCCACCTACTAAGAAAAAGAATCCTCCTGTGATGAAATACAGGATTGCAATTTTCTTATGATCTACAGTTGTAAGAAACTCCCACAACGTAGCTCCGAAGCCTCTCTTTTGAGCATAGCTACTCACGATGTACCCTCCTCTTTTTTATGTCTTGTTAGTCTTGAACTTTCAGACCCATTAAGTAATCTGCCAAAGCATCCAGTTGTTGATCATCAAGTTTACTAAATGATGGCATCTTATTGCCAGGTTTGAATTCTTGTGGGTTATGCACCCATTTTTTAATGTTTTCTTTATTATGATCTAACACGCCAGCTAATTTTTCTCTTTCTCCAAAAGTAGCTAGGTTTGGAGCAACACGCGCTTGTTCAGGACGTGGGTCCTTTGGTGAAACAGCATGACAGCTAATACAGTTTTGCTTAAATATTTCTTGTCCTTGCTGAGCAGAAGCTGTAGTAGGCATGTCTTCTTTCGCGTTCTTCATGTCATCCATCCATTGATTAAATTCATTTTCTGGAAGAGCTTTTACTTTAAAGTCCATTAAAGCATGAGATGGACCACACAACTCTGCGCATTTTCCGTAAAACACGCCTCCAGCTTTCTTAGACTTATCGCCATCGAACTCAAGCCAAAATTCATTAATGCCATCTACGTTTGTATCCATTTTCCCTCCAGCAGAAGGAATCCAAAATGAATGTTTTACGTCAGAAGAATGAATTTTAAAATAAACTTTTTGATCAGTAGGAACGACCAAGTCTTGAGAAGTGATTACTTTTTGATCAGGGTATTCAAATTCCCACCAATAAAGATTTGCACGTACATTGATAACTAATGCATCATGTCCGCCATCTTTATTCTTCTTATCTGCAACAGATGTATCAGCCAACTTAAATACCGAAGTAACAGTTGGTACTGCTAGAATAAGAAGCAAAAGAATTGGAACCACTGTCCAAATAATTTCAAGGACATGATTGCCCTCTACTTGCTTCGGAATTTTGTTTTCGTCGCCTTTTTTACGACGGAAACGGAAGATAGCAATTAAATAAATGGCGATGACTGCTATAATAACCACAATCATGATCACTGTGCTCAAAATCATAAGATCATATTGCGATTGAGCAACCTCACCAGCAGGAGCAAGCGCGGATAAGTATGGTTTTCCACAGCCGGATAATAAGAGCGTCAAAAGTGCAAAAACTGTAAAAAGACGCCATTTCGGTAGCCTTGCTTTCATAGCTTAATCAAACCCCTCTTTCGTGTTTTATTTTCTTTCTTCATACATGGATGAATGAAATGTGTATGTGGATTTCTTGATACAGAAAGAATTCCTAAGATTAAATAACGGTGAAAATCACCATAGAGACAAATAAGATTGTTAAATAATTAAGTGAGTAAACAAACATAATTCTTGCCCACTTAATATCGTCTTTCATTTTGTATCCATAAAGTCCAATTACTAACCAACCGATGTTTAATATACTAGCTAAGATGATAAAACCTAATCCTAAGGACTGCATAAGAAAAGGTAACGGTAACAAAAAAGCTACCCAAATAACCATATGTCGTTTTGTAACTTGAAATCCTTTTACTACGGGAAGCATAGGAATACCCGCTGCCCGATATTCTTCAACTCTCTTCATGGCTAACGCATAGAAGTGAGGTGGTTGCCATATAAACATAATTGCAAAAAGCATCCATGCCATTAGGCTAAGGTTTGGATCAATTGCTGCCCACCCAATAAGCGGTGGTACTGCCCCAGAGATGCTACCTACAATCGTATTGCTAACATATAATCGTTTTGACCACATTGTATAAAGTACAACATAGCTAAACGTACCTATTAAGCCAATGATTCCTGCTGTTACAGTCGTCATAAATAGAAACACTGTGCCTATTATAAGTAACCCTAGCCCTAGTGTTAAAACCTTCGCACCGCTTACTTTGCCGGTGACGGTCGGACGATCTTTTGTACGCTCCATTAAAGGATCGATATCGCGGTCAATAAAATTGTTGATACTACAAGACCCTGCAATAATTAATGAAGAACCAAATAGAGTCAGAAACATTGTACCTAATGAATCTAGAAAATGTGTATTTGTAAAATAAAAGGCAAGCCACATTCCAGTAAAAGTAGTAATTAAATTAGAATTGACTATACCTATTTTTATTATCGCAAGAAAATCTTTCATTAATGTCGTATCTGGAACACTTTTTTCGTCTACCGATGAAATTGCTCGGCTATTCGACATGATTACCCTCCTCTTTTTAAAACCACTGCTTTAACTATACTTATACTATATAGGAATATTACATTCTTTTCTATATCCGAATCAAAATTCAGAATGGTTTGTCAACAAACCTCCAAATGTATAAGGTCTCCTAAAAGCCCATTAAACAAGGCTATCAATATAATATTAAACCATAGTCTACTGCAATGTGGGTTTACGACGAATAGCTATTTATGAATAATTTGTGTCCGTCAACGCATTCTCGTAGAACGCTTTGAATCATTCGACTCTTTCCTATAATATACTGCAAAAAAAATTGTTAACATACCCTATTTCTAGCAGACTCTAGGTAAAGTTGCAAGCCTTTTCAAAAGACACATTGAACCGTCACATTTTATCTGTTGTCTTTTTTTCGATGTTTTTGTATGCTTTTAAAGGTATCATGAAACATTTAGATAAGTTTAGATCTATTTACTACTTTGCCCATAAATAATTGGATTGATAATAAAGAAGGTGAAAAGAATGAATCGTCAGAAAGCACTCAAGTGGTTTGCCGTACTCACAAGCTTCTGGATGTTGCTTGTATTAATAGGTGGAGCACTAGTTACAAAAACAAATTCTGGAATGGGCTGCGGACGATCTTGGCCTTTGTGTCATGGTAATATTCTTCCAAACCCTTTGACACTTGCTACAATGATTGAGCTATCCCATCGACTTGTGTCAGGAGGGGCTGCAATACTCGTCTTAATCTTAGTGATATGGTCGTGGAAAGCAATTGGACATAAACGAGAAACTAAACTTCTAGCTATTATGTCTTTTGCTTTTTTAATGTTACAAGCATTGATCGGAGCAGCTGCAGTATTAAAAGCACAATCAAGTTTTGTTCTTGCTGCTCATTTTGGTATATCTTTAATCTCATTTGCCTCTGTGCTCTTACTAACTTTGCTGATCTTTGAAGTGGATCAAAAATTTGATGCTTCTCGGTTAGTAATCTCCTCTAAAATGAGATTTCATATATACGGAGTTACCATTTATAGTTATTTAGTGGTCTATTCAGGAGCTTTAGTCAGACACACTAAGTCCTCATTGGTATGCAGGGACTTTCCATTATGTTTAAATTCCCAGCCGAAGTTGCCAACAAATTTCTATGAATGGGTACAAATGGGGCATCGATTTGCAGCAGGTTTGATTTTCATCTGGATTTTATCCATTATGATTATGGCAATTAGAAACTATCGAAAGCAAAAAGTTTTATATTGGGGTTGGATTATAGCTTTCATCTTAGTTTGTTTGCAAGCTACTGCGGGCATATTAATTATTGTCACTCGATTAAACTTATATGTCGCTCTAGCTCACGTGCTCTTTATTGCAATGCTTTTTGGACTTTTGTCTTATTTTGTATTACTCGCTTCGAGAACAAAATACCATGAATAAGAAATCGATAAACAGATAAATTTAACAATCGTTTCAACAAAATAGAGGCAGTCCAGTAAAGTCAGTGAAAGCGAACTGATTTTACTGGATTGCTTTTTTTGAAGCTTTCATTCTTCTTCGCTTTCGCAGGTGTGCGTCTCCCTTCCTCGATCGAATAATAGTAAAAAGCATTCAGTAAATCCGTAGATTTCACTGAATGCTTTTCTAATTTAATGGCAATTCAAACATCACCATTCATTCATTTATTTTTTTCTTTCTAATTCAATTAACAAATCACCTGTAGCAATCGACTCACCGTTTTGAACATAGATTTCTTTAATAATTCCATCGAAAGGAGCCTGTACAGTCGTTTCCATTTTCATTGCTTCTGTAATCAGAATATGTTGTCCTTTCTTTACTTCCTCTCCTTTTCCCAAAAGCACAGTAATAACAGTACCGGGCATCGTAGCACCAATATGAGTTTCATTTTTTATATCGCTTTTCGCTCGAACAGTTACTTCCGATTTAATACTTTCGTCTCTAATCACAATTTCTCTCGACTGCCCATTTAATTCAAAATAGAGGACGCGAGTACCGTCTAGCTGAGCTTCGCCAATACTTACTAGTTTAACAATTAACGTCTTTCCTTTTTCAATTACGATTTCAATTTCTTCACCTAACACCATGCCATACAAAAATGTTGGAGTATCTAAGACCGAAATCTTTCCGAATTGTTGAATTGTTGTATTATATTCAGCAAATACTTTTGGATAAAGAGCATAACCTAGAACATCAAATCCAGTAACTTCTCGACCTAGCTCATTAAATAATTGTTTTTGAAGTGCATCAAAATCTATATCTTTCATTTCATCCGCCGGTCTACCAGCAATTGGTTCTCTATCTTTTAGAATGACTTTTTGTAATTCTTTTGGCCAACCGCCAACTGGCTTTCCTAACTCACCTTTCATCATTTCAACGACAGAATCCGGAAAGTCTAACTTATGGCCATTTTTGATAACTTTTTCTTCATCTAACTCATTTTGAACCATAAATAACGCCATATCACCTACGACTTTGGAAGAAGGTGTAACTTTGACGATATCACCAAACATTTGATTCACACGTGTATACATATCTTTTACTTCATCCCACTGTTCACCAAGTCCAACTGCTCTTGCTTGTTGTTTTAAGTTGCTATACTGTCCTCCTGGCATCTCATGTTTATAGACCTCAGTATGAGGAGAGATCATCCCGCTCTCAAATGGTTGATAATATTGACGTACATCTTCCCAGTAATGTGATAATAACTCAAGAGAGTTGATATTCAGATCAGGTTGTCGATTGTCTCCATCTAAAGCATACATGAGCGAGTTTGCGCTTGGTTGTGAAGTTAAGCCAGACATCGAGCTTAAGGCAGTATCTACGATGTCTACACCCGCCTCAATTGCTTTTGAATACATATAGATTCCATTGCCACTTGTATCGTGTGTATGAAGATGAATCGGGATTTCGATTGCCGATTTTAATTCAGAAATAAGGCGATATGCAGCATTTGGCTTTAATAGACCTGCCATGTCCTTTATCGCTAAAATGTGGGCACCTTTTGCCTCAAGTTCTTTTGCCATTGTGATATAATACTCGACGTTATATTTAGCGCGTGATTCATCATTTATATCACCTGTGTAACAAATTGCAGCTTCAGCTAATTTTCCTGAGTTTCTAACTGCATCTATTGCTACTTCCATCCCTTGAATCCAATTTAAGCTATCAAAGATTCTAAATACATCAATCCCCGCTTGTGCGGATTTTTCAACAAAAGATCGAATGACATTATCGGGATAATTCTTATAACCTACTGCATTCGAGCCTCTTAATAACATTTGAAACATTGTTGTCGGAATTCGTTCTCTTAGGCCAAGTAGGCGTTCCCATGGATCTTCCTTTAAGAAACGGTAAGCAACATCAAATGTTGCTCCTCCCCACATCTCCAATGAAAATAACTCAGGAAGCAGATGGCCTGTCGGTTCAGCTATCCGGAATAAATCGTCACTTCTTACGCGGGTAGCTAGTAATGATTGGTGAGCGTCACGAAAAGTCGTATCCGTTAAAAGGACTTCTTTCTTCCCTTTAATCCAACCTAGAACCCCTTCTGGCCCTTGTTCATCTAATATTTGTTTTGACCCTTTTACAAGAAGATTCTTATCGATCGAAGGAATTCTTGGTTGATCAAAATTTGGTTTCTTCATTTTTTCTATACCTGGAAACCCGTTAATGGTGACATTTCCAATATAGGAGAGCATTTTCGTCCCACGGTCTTTCCGTTTTGAGAATAAAAATAATTCTGGTGTCGTGTCAATAAAAGAAGTATTGTATTCTCCTGTCACAAAATTTTTGTGTTTAATCACGTTCTCAAGAAATGGAATATTCGTCTTAATCCCACGGATTCGAAACTCCTGTAAATTTCTACTCATTTTTGATGCTGCTTGATCAAAGGTAAGTGCCCATGTGGACAACTTTACAAGTAAGGAATCGTAATGAGGGGTAATCACTGCCCCTTGATATCCATTTCCTGCATCCAAGCGAACGCCAAAACCTCCACCAGTACGGTAAGCCATAATTTTTCCTGTATCAGGCATAAATTGATTAAGAGGGTCTTCAGTGGTTACCCTTGATTGAATCGCAAAGCCATTCATCTGGATCTTATCTTGCATAGGAATACCCATTTTACTACTATGTAAAGAATATCCTTGAGCAATCATAATTTGACTTTGGACAATATCAATACCTGTAATCATCTCAGTAATCGTATGTTCGACTTGTACTCTAGGATTTACTTCAATAAAATAGAAATGATCTCCCGAGACAAGAAACTCTACGGTACCAGCATTAACATACTTGATGTTTCTCATTAACTTCACTGCTGCACCGCAAATTTTAGTCCTTAATTCTTCTGTAATGGATACACAAGGTGCCACTTCGACTACTTTTTGGTGTCTTCTTTGTATCGAGCAATCTCTTTCATATAAATGAATGATATTACCTTCTTCATCGCCTAAAATTTGTACTTCTATATGTTTAGGCTTATCGACGAATTTCTCCACATAAACTTCATCATTTCCAAATGCGGCTTTTGCCTCTGATTTCGCTCGATCATATGCTTCTTTTACTTCGTCTAGTTTATGGACTATTCGCATTCCACGTCCTCCACCGCCAAGTGAAGCCTTAATCATCAAAGGAAAACCATTTGAATGACCAAATGATTCAATTTCTTCTACGCTAGAAATTGGCCCATTGCTACCTGGAATGACTGGAATTCCTGCAAGTTCAGCTTGCTTCCTCGCTTTAACTTTATCTCCAAACATATCAAGATGTTTTGCATGTGGTCCAATGAAGATAATTCCTTCTTCATTACATCTGTTTGCTAACTCTAGATTTTCTGACAAAAATCCATAACCCGGATGAATAGCATCTACATTAGCCGTTTTCGCAATGTCTATTATTCCCTCGATATCTAAATAGGCATCTATCGGTTTTTTTCCTTCTCCTACTAAATATGCTTCATCCGCTTTGTAACGATGATAAGATCCAGAATCTTCTTTTGAATAAATGGCAACAGTTCGTATATGTAATTCTGTACATGCTCGAAATACACGGATCGCAATTTCTCCTCTATTTGCTACTAATACTTTTTGAATTCTATTCATTCGACTCTCTCCTTTACAATCAGCTTTTGAAATAGATCTATCATTAACAAGATGCATTCAGATTCTATTTTCTACTAGGACAAAAGAAAAGAATCTTCATGCATACCTGGAAATGCACATAGGCAAAAAATACAAATGTTAGATAACGCAATGTTCTTACTATTCAAAAGAGGTTCAATCGAACGATTGAACCTCTTTTTTCTAAATACGAACGCGATGTAAGGAACGTTTCGTTGTTGTCGACGGAACGGTATCCTCGTTCTTCGATTTAAACTTTTCTTCAAATTTTATAAACATCGACACGTTCGTAAGAATTCCGAGAGACAAAGAAAGAAGTAGCAATGAAGAGCCTCCATAGCTTATAAATGGAAGCGGCACACCAGTAATCGGAATTAAACCAGTTACTCCTCCCAGATTAATAAATGCCTGTATTCCAATCATACTGGAAATCCCAATTGCTAATAAAGAGCCGAACGGATCTTTACATTTTACACCAATGTAAAGTCCTTTTAACACAAGGTAACCAAGTCCGCCTATGACAAAAGCAACCCCAAATACTCCAAGCTCTTCAGATATGATTGCCATTATAAAATCAGTGTGAGGTTCAGGTAAGTAACCTAACTTTTGAACGCTTTGACCTAAGCCTTCTCCAGTTAACCCTCCAGCTCCAATAGCAATGTAAGAATTGATCAAGTGGTATCCACTATCCTCTGCACTTTGGAATGGATGTAAAAATCCAGTAATACGACTCATACGCTCTTTTGAAAAAATCTCATTTTTCCCGAGAAAGATAACTGGTGATAATACGAGTATCACTAAAGCAAAAATAGTAAATAGTTTTATCAAGTTTTTCTTCGTTACCCCTGAACTAATCACGATGGAAAAACCAATTAAAAAGATAATCCCAGCTGTACCAAAGTCAGGTTGAATACCGACAATGAAACAGATAATAAGCAGCAACAGAAGTGGAGGTGCAACTCCTTGATTAAAGTCTTCCATATACTTTTGCTTTTTAGAATAAACGGCTGCCATATAAACAATGACTGCTAATTTAGCAAATTCTGATGGCTGAATTGAAGACGTTCCGATCTTAATCCAGCTCTGCGCATTATTGGACACGTGTCCGATAAAAAAAATGGCAATTAAACTCATCAACATACCAACAATCATTATAAACAAAAACTTATTATTCAAAAAAGCTTTATACGGAAACAAAGCTGTGCAAGAAAATAAAAGAAAGGCTATGACTATATGGACCAGTTGTTTTTTATAAAAGAAATCACTATCTACCCCGTATCTTTGTACGGCTGTTATCATACTTGCACTGTAGATCATGATCAAACCAAATAAACATAGCAAAACGTATGTAATAATTAAGGAATAATCATATGATTTTAGAATTTTTTTGAACATAAGCAGTCATATCCTTTGCTAGCGAGTATTGTTTTTCTTAGTTGAGTATGGTTTATGTATAGGAAAGAATGTTTATTATTTACAAAAAAACCCAAACAATTATATAGAACTGTTTGAGTTTTCAAAGAAATTATTTTTTTGTAGATGCATCGTGTAGAGCAGATACTTTTCTCTCAAGTGAATCAAGCAACTGCTTTCCGTCCTTCTCATCTACAAGCCCCAGTCGAACGGCAAAATGTATTTCACGGGACAAACCGAACATTTGCGTATCCAATACTTCTTCGTATAAAGGGCATTGCGGCATCGTTAGATTGTCCATTTGTACTTTTATGAGCTGCAGAATTTTATCTGCGTCTGTTCTAAGTAATTCGTAAGCTTTGTCTCGATGATTAACCATCATTTCAGACGCCAACGTGATTCCCCCCGTTTCCGAGCGTATAGACATTCCTATCTAAAAATTCTATCGTTAAAGGCGCTAAAATGCAAGGAAAAAGGAGATGAACAGATTGAATAATACCTGAAAGCTTGAATATGTGACTTTTTAATTACTCCAAGCTATACTAAATGAAAGGTATAATTGCTATTAACATAATTATAAGAACATCAAGGAGGACTATCAATGGAAACGACCATTCCTTTTAAAGGAAAAGTAAGATTCCCAATTATGCTCGATGTCGGAGTATGGATTTTTGATGACCGGCGAGTGGATATGGATACTTATTTTTCTGATTCAAATGTAGATGTTGATGAAAACGAAGAATACATAAAAGCATCCTCAAAACATTGGGATAGAGAAATTCAAGAAGGTGCTATTCACCCGCCAACACTAAAGAGTGAGCGTAAATTTGAAAAGGAAAAAATTTTGAACGGTACATTCGGTATCCCCCTTACTCCCTTCTTAAAAAATGCCGAGCCTTTCGAGGATGCTCAGTCGTTAGTTATTGAGACCGAGGGTGGAGATGTAACTCTCCCGATTGAAAAAGCAAATGAAATTATTATGGCGTTCTCTAAGGTAGGAAAACCTTTAAGAGAAGACGGACCTGTTCATATTTATTTTAAAGATGGTTCGAATCAAAATCATCCTCTAAAACAAATTCGTGCATTTCGTATTGAATAGTACGTTTATTAAGGGAATGTGAAAAAATAGTAATGAAATGTTTGAAATTTTATAGTTCTCAGTCCTTTTTACTGAAATGAATAAAAAATTTATCTTGTCTTTTTTCACGACTTGATTTACTCACCATGAATAATGACTTAAAACGATGAATATATCTAGAAATCTCACTACAAAAATTGACATTTTATCATCACCTTTATTAAGGTTCCTCCATGGAGGAACCTTTTTTGTCTTAATTTTGAATAGTTTTATCTTTAAAGAAAAAACTAAGATTAGAACAAAAATGGAGGTTATCTGATGATCAAGCCATTAATATATCTATTATCCATCATGTTGATTAGTGGATGTGCTCAAAATAAAGCATCTACCCCCCAAGCACCTTCGGAAATGAATGGTCCTCAGCAAATGAGTACCAAAACAAAAAATACTCCCGACGAAGACTCTGCACAACATCTAGTCAATTTGGCAAAACAAAATCCAAATGTATTAAAAGCCCAGTCGGTTGTTATCGGACCATATGCCTTTGTAGCGATTGATTTAAAAGACCACCTGGACCGTTCAGAAGTCGGATCAATAAAATATACTGTTGCTGAAGTATTAAAAAAAGATCCGGATGGAAAGAGTGCAGTCGTAATCGCAGATCCTGATTTGTATGAACGTATTCGAGAAGTAAAAGCTGATATAAAAAATGGAAAGCCCATTCGAGGTATAATGAATGAATTAGCTGATATCGCCGGAAGAGTCATGCCTGAAATCCCGAAAGATTTAATTGATCCTCATGACCAGCAAGAACCCGGGAAAAACACAAATGAATTGAATCAAAAAGGTAATAATCAACTACAAAACGAACAAAAAGATCAAATTCATCAATGAATATTTATCTTTCCGGTTTCTCAAAACAAAGCCATGAAAATTGCCTGTCATTCAGGCTTTTTTCATGGCTTCTATTACTTGTGAATCCAATCGTTCTGCAGCTTTTTTGTCATAAGTCTTATCATAAACCGGCTGCGTAATTATTTTAGATCCATAAAACATCACATCTCTTACATTTTCGATAACCAATTCTATTAGCGCGAGTTTTAAAGGCACTTCGTTTAGCCTATCCATCACAATTTTTGCTTTGCCACCAATTGAGTATGTGGAGCTATTTGCAATTAACGTAATCACAATTTGATTTTCAGCTTTAATATTTGCAAGAATTCTTGATCTTTGGTCAACAGCGAACAATATCGTTTGATCATTTTTAGCATATACCCACGAAATGGCATTAACATTTGGTCCACCATATTCATGATCAATAGTGGCTATGTGAACATAATGCTCCTTTTGGAGAACGTCATATAGTTCTGGTAATAACGTACTTTCTACTCGATTAGACATGAGAATCCTCCTAATAAAGATATTATCTAGAATAATGGAACCACGAACAATTTGCAAACCACTCTACCTTGTCCTCACGACATGGTATAATAATTAAAAAGAAATGAAATAATGAGGTGATTAAAATGCGAGTTAAATGTATATTATGCGATAAAATAGAAGATATTGACGATCATGCTGTACAAGCAAAAAAGTTGAGGAATCGTCCTATTCACACCTATATGTGCCCAGAGTGTCATGGCCGTATTACGGATCGTACAGAAAAAAGAGTAGCCACTGGTCAATTTCGAATTACTCGGAATTCACAGCCTTCAAGTGAATGGTGATATTATCCAGAGGATTATCGATTGGAGTCATCTCTGGATTTATTTTAGGCTTCTTTTTGAAAGGCGTTCAAATCACAACAGGTTCAAAAGTCTATACTTTATTATTAAATGTTGATTTCGTACCAATTATTGGTCAGAGAAATTGGCCAGAATGGATTGAATTTACTTTTCATTTGGTCATCTCTTGCATCATTGGAGTCATTTATATTTGGATGACAACCCGTGATTTCCGATTTCAGTTAAAAAATTGGAAAGTTGCTTTTATTGTTTGGACTTCCACTTCACTACTATTTATTCCATTAACATTCCTTTCTTTAAAGACGGTTCCTGAAGTCGACGATCCATACTCAATTTCTTGGTGGATATTCGGACATTTCATCTATTCAATTTCCTTAATAAGTGCATCTTATTCATTCAGAGGTAAGAAACGCACTGTTCATTAATTTATTTTTTGCTCACGGTTACTTGACTTATTACAATAGAGTATTGCCAAAATAATTTTTTAATGAAAATCGAAAAAAAGAGAGTTAAAGCATAGAAAATCAAAATAGATAAGGAAAAGGGGAGGTTCCGTTCAATATCCAACGAAATTCCCTATTTTTCAATCTTAATCTCGAAAAAAATTTTAACGCAAGTTTTTCATTGTCCTCGTCGCTTGTGACGAGGAGGCTCACAGTCCACCTAGGAAAACGATCAATTGGATTTGCGCATCGAAAAGTTCCTTTCATGCTTTAAATACGAATAGGGGCTACCCTTAAAAGTCGATGTAAACGACTTTTGGGTAGCCCCTATTTTGTTAAACTTTATTTTCACTAGCCTTATGCTGACGCAATCGAATCTTATAAATAATCAAGATGAGAGCAGCAACTACAAGGCCCTCAGCTACAGGAAGGAAAATTCCTAAGAAGGTTAGATATGGTACACCCCAAAATTAAAAACAAGTAAATCGCAACTGATTTTAATAAAGGTAATTTTTGAGCAAAGCCTAGTTTATAAACTAAAACAGACAAGGCAATGATGGTTAAATAGAGCAGCCACATTCCTAATTTAGGATGAGTTTCTACCTGATATAAGGCGGCAAAGAATGATAGACGTTGAGAAATATCCATACATACTCCCCTTAAAAATTAGTTAGATTCAGCAACTTTAACTCTTTTAGCTGCACGTTCGCGTTCATTTTTATCAAGAATTTTTTTACGTAAACGTAAAGATTGAGGAGTTACTTCTAAGTACTCATCATCGTTTAGGTATTCTAATGATTCTTCAAGAGACATCGTTCTCGGTTTTTTCATCGTGTTTGTTTGATCTTTATTAGCAGAACGTACATTTGTTTGTTGTTTCATTCTAGCAAGGTTTACAGTCAAGTCGTTTTCTCTGTTATGTTCCCCTACGATCATTCCTTCATAAATATCCGTTCCAGAATTAACAAAAATAACGCCTCGGTCTTCAACACCCATAATACCATAAGTCGTTGTTTTGCCTGTTTCCATCGAAACAAGAACTCCTAGACGACGTCCACCCACTCGACCTTTTTGCATCGGTTGGTAGCTATCAAATGAATGATTAATAATTCCATAACCTCTTGTTAGAGTTAAGAATTCTGTAGAATATCCAATTAATCCACGAGCAGGTACCAAGAAAATTAAACGCACTTGGCCATTCCCGTTATTAACCATATCAAGCATTTCGCCTTTACGGATACCAAGCGACTCAATTACGCCACCAACATATTCTTCTGGAATGTCGATTTGAACTCGCTCAACTGGTTCAGAGCGGACTCCATCAATATTACGAACAATAACTTCAGGTTTTGATACTTGAAGTTCAAAACCTTCACGTCGCATATTTTCAATTAAAATAGATAAATGAAGTTCTCCGCGACCAGAAACTACCCATGCATCCGGAGATGCTGTTGGTTCTACACGAAGACTTACATCCGTTTGTAATTGAGCCATTAAACGTTCTTCAATTTTACGTGAAGTAACATATTTTCCTTCTCGGCCCGCAAATGGACTGTTGTTTACTACGAAAGTCATTTGAAGAGTCGGCTCATCAATCCCAAGAATTGGAAGTGGTTCTTGATGATCAGTTGGACAAACTGTTTCCCCAACATTAATATCTTCCATACCGGAGACAGCGATTAGGTCCCCAGCATATGCTGTTTGGATTTCTACGCGCTTTAATCCTAAAAATCCATCCATTTTAGTTACTCGGAAGTTCTTAACAGTTCCATCAAGTTTCATTAATGAAACTTGTTGACCAAGTGTCATTGTCCCACGGAATACACGCCCAATTCCGATACGACCTACATAATCACTGTAGTCAAGAAGAGCTACTTGGAATTGTAATGGATCTTCTCTGTTATCAATTGGAGCTGGAATATTCTCTACGATTGATTCAAAGATTACTTCCATTGTTTCGTCTTGTTTAGTTGGATCTGGATCTAAACTTGCTGTCCCATTGATTGCTGAAGCATAAACAACTGGGAATTCCAATTGTGCATCATTAGCATCTAGCTCGATGAATAATTCTAAAACTTCATCAATAACTTCTACAGGACGTGCAAAATCACGGTCAATTTTGTTTACGACAACGATTGGCACAAGATTTTGCTCTAGTGCTTTTTTCAATACGAAACGAGTTTGTGGCATACAACCTTCGTATGCATCAACAACAAGTAATACACCATCAACCATTTTCATAATACGTTCTACTTCTCCACCGAAATCGGCATGTCCCGGTGTATCAAGAATGTTAATTCTTTTCTCTTTATATTGAATGGCCGTATTTTTCGCTAAAATTGTAATTCCACGTTCACGTTCAAGATCGTTGGAATCCATGGCTCTTTCTTCAACATGTTCATTTGAACGGAAAATTCCTGATTGTTTTAACAATTGATCCACTAATGTTGTTTTCCCGTGGTCAACATGGGCAATAATTGCTATATTACGAATATCTTCTCTTAATTTCAAACTGCTTCACTCCTGCTATATATATTCCTTTTTAAAAAAGGGGGTGTTTCAAAATACATTCCTGTGACAGGCAACCATATCATTATAACACAGCTAGTAGAAAATCTGTAATTTATTCTGTACAATAAAGAAGAAGAGACTCACTAATGGAGGTTATTAATTTGAAAAATATAAAATGGATATTTGTCCTTTACGCACTCGCTACCACAATTTGTATAATGGGAATCGGCGTTGCAATCGGTGCTAGAAGTGTTTTTGGTGCTATTATTTCTATCCTATTGGTTATATTAGTAATGGGATATGGTTTTAAAACAAAGAAAAAAATGCGCGAAGCAGGGAAATTATAAAAAAACGGAATTTAATTTGTTTTTTTAAAAATAAATGAATGAATTTCATCATTCCTATTTCAGATCTTTTATTCGAACGTACCAAATAAACCTTTGCATGACATGCGGTATCCGTTCTCGACGAACGCTTTCCGCGGGCATGCCTTAAATCTCCTCGTCATTCTGTTGAGGGCACTGAAAAAGTTCTTTAGAAACGTCAATGAGAGTATCAGCCGTTGATTTCCGTTCCAGGCAGACGCGTTCCGTCGACGCGGTTTCAATCTCCTCGACACTGCGTGTCTGCGGTGTTTCCGTTCACGCTGTTGCCGCAGGAGTCGTCTTCTGCCACTTCTACCGAATAAAATGTACGTCTTTCATGAGCTGATTTCTGATTATGAAATGGATTCAAATACAAATATCTAAATATAAAAAGGACAACATTCATTAAAATTAGAAATAAAGATAATTTCTAAACTTATTTTGAATCTTGCCCTTTTTATTTGATTATTATGTAGGTATTTACACCTTTTTTTACAAATTTATTCCGGAAATATTCACAATGGTTGTAGAAAAATAAGCCTTTCAATACCTAAATGCATTTCTACTTTAAATTGATCAAATCCAATAAATCCAAGAAACTGAATCCATTCTTCTTCATCATATGGGGCAGCAGTGTAGAGAATTTTGTTTCCTTTCGACTTCAGTTCATTTTTGATGTCTTGAATGATTTGGTGTGCAAAACCTCTTTTTCTTAATTCAGGTGTAATTAATAAAGTCCCAAGCCAAGGTTTTCCATTAGAAGATGCTTTTTCTACGTGATACGTTATTCCAATATCATCATCTCCTTTTGACCATATCCTCCATTCACCTGATTGTGATTGGTATCGATGAAAGTACGAAGTAAGATCTTCCTCTTTTGATTCCCATTTTTGAAATAGTTCACTCTTATCAACTACTTTTTGAAAAAAAATCAGATCTTTATCTAGCATTTTTCTGCACTTGAGTTTTTTATTCATGTTCGATTAAATACTGCGAAAGAATTTCTTCGTGTAGTCCTGGTTTTGCTACAAATACCGTTTGTTGTGTAAGTAGATTCAGTGGTTCTCCCGTTATAGTAGTGGCAATACCTCCTACTTCGTCAATTAGTACCTTAGCACCTGCATAATCCCAAGGTGAAAGTCTCATTGTAATATATGCATCTAATCTACTTGCAGCAATGTATGCAATTTCAAGCGCTGCACTTCCATATGATCTTGTCCCTCTTACTTTTGTAACGAGTGGAGATAATTTAGCCGGGTCAATTCGTAAATTATGAGTAATCCATGTAGCGTTCAAACCAAGTATGGCATTCTCTATGTTGACAGGTGTTAGAATAGCCAATTTTTCGTTATTCATATATGCACCTTGCCCTTTTAGAGCATGATAAAGTTCATCATGAATCACATCATAAACATAGCCTAGAAAACCAATTCCATTTTCGTAAACCCCAATAGAAATGGCGAAATTTCGTTCTTGATGAACAAAGTTCGTCGTTCCATCTATAGGATCCACCATCCATACAATTCCATTAAGCTCATCCATTTCATCTCCATATCCCTCTTCACCTAGAACACGGTGATCGGGATAAATACTCTTAATTTTTTTAATTAAAAACTCTTCCGTTTCTTTGTCAACATTCGTCACAAGATCATTTCGGTTTGATTTTGTGTGAATGGTCACTTCTTTCTTTAATGCGGATCGAATTCGTTCTCCCGCTTCTTTAATCCATTGAGTAGCTTCTTTGTCTATTTTAAACCAATCGGTCATGAAAACTCCTCCATTATAAGGGTTAGTTGAATGTTAATAAGCTTACTTCATCACATCGCGGGATTCAAGAAAGTAACCTCTAATACGGTCTATTTCTATTTGAAATAAAGACTGTAAAAATATAAAACAAAAAACGGACCTTTGCTTATATGAGCAATGTCCGTTTTATGTTTTAAAAGTAAATGTATGCATTTTTTTAGGGATCCTTTCAGAGTTAATCATCGATTTATGGATGTTTTAAGGAAGATCATTTCCTCTCGAATAACTTCTAATTTTTCTTTACTTGAATCAATTTGCTTTTGATCTTTATTCTCAAGCGCTTCAAACAAGACTGCTAATTCATAATCTAATTCTAATTGTAGGACAGCAAGCCGTTCGGTTCTTAAATCTTTTTTCCGTGGTTGAGAAATTAATTGTTTCATCAGTGGTTCTCCCCTTTCGATTTCAGAATTTTCTGATTTTGTATTATAGTATATGATTAAGGATGCTTAAAAGCAACCGGGAATGTTCGGCAAATACACTCTTTTTTTTGATCCATATCCACTTATCAACTCCCATTATGTTAAGATAGGTTCGAATACTGGAGGGATTTTATATGACATTCAATAGTTTGACGAGAGAAGATTTTCATCTTTTTCAAATTAAAGGACTTGAAAATAGAATGGAAGCACTTATTCAGCAATTAAGACCTAAACTTAAACAATATGGAGAGCTATTTTCTACCACTTTGTCACATGAGCTACAACTAGAAATTTATCCTCATGTAGCAAAACATGCTAGAAGAAAAATTAATCCTCCAAATGACTCATGGGTCGCCTTTTCTACGAATAAAAAGGGTTATAAGCAATACCCCCATTTTCAAATAGGGCTATGGGAATCCCATCTGTTCATATCATTTAATATAATTTATGAGGCTAAAAATAAAGATGAAATACGGTAAAACGTTCGAAGATAGGATTGACGATATCCAATCTATTGTACCACCCAATTATTACTGGTCCGGTGACCATATGAAAGAAGAAGCATCCAATCACCTCTCAAAAAAAGAATTATTACACCTTTTCCAACGACTACAAACGGTGAAAAAGGGAGAGATTGTCTGTTCATGTAGAATAGCTCAAGAAGAAGCAATTCAACTGAACAGTGAAGAATTGTTCGAGAAAATCAAGGAGGTATTTAGTTATTTAATACCCCTTTACAAACTCTTATAAACGCTAAATAAATGCGTTCAAAAGATAAATTATGTCCAGTAATTTAAAAAGGCTGGACAGAACTAAAATGCCCAAGTTTAAAGTCGAATCATTTCTTAACTGAGTCCATTTCATGCTTTATATCCTCACTCTGAAATGCCAACCTTACAGGTGACTATTCTTTCATCATTCGATTCTCGTTTTCGACGGACGCTTTCGGGCTCGCGCCAACGAACTTAAGCTAAAGCTTAAGTGGATTTCGCCGTCTTCGCTATTCCCCAGGAGTCGCCGTCTGCCACTTCAATCGAATAAAATGTTTGACTTTTAAGAACTGATTTCTAATGATGGAATTGATTTAAACGAAGAAAAAAATAAAGTGAAAAATCCGAATGAATACGAAAATTCCACTTAGAATTTCGCTATATCATTCGGATTTTTCTTTACCTAAAATACTTTTGTCCCAGCTTCTTTTTTGAACTTATTTTTGGCCTTTTTTTAATTTTATTTTACCTTCTACTTCTGAGTTTTTCGCTTGTTTTATAACATGATAAGCTGAAAATCCACTATTCTCTTCAAATTCATCGCAAATATTTTTTTCATCCGCTTTACCAGGAACAATTTCTTTGAATCGTCTATATCTCTTCATTAAAGTGTCTTTGTCAATTCCATTTGCATATGCTTCTTCGATCGCTTGAAAAAAAGAAATCACATCGATGACTTCTTCCGTTTTCCAGTCTATTGAAAAAGGATAAGGGTATTCCATCTTCTACACTTCCTATCATAGAAATTCAATCATTCATATCATCTTACTAAAAAAAGAAAGCATCAGCAAATTAATTCGAAATCCATTTCACTCTTATATCACGTGCTTGTTGAATGATTCTTGTTATTAATGTGTTTACAGTTGGTACATCGTTAATTAATCCGATTACTTGTCCAGCCCAACCGAATCCATCTTCTAATCCTTCATAAATGAATTTTTTGTTTGCTTCACCACTAATGAAATCTTTCAAACCATTATACCCAATTCTCCATTTTTTCGATCTCAATAATCTTTTCAGCCCAATTATTTTTAATCACTCTAGCAGGGGCACCTAAGCTTTTTTTGATAATCAATGTATCGGTTTCTTTTAACTTTAGTATCGCTTCTTTATATTGAGACGAAGCATGAATACATTCTTTCGTAGCAATGAATCGTGTCCCCATCTCAATCCCTTCTGCCCCCAATGATAAAGCTGCCATCAAACCCCTGCCATCTGCAATACCACCTGAAGCTATTACCGGAATCGATACCGAATCAACAACTTGAGGAGTGAGCACCATTGTTCCAACTTCTTCTCTTCCTAAATGACCTCCGCCTTCTTGACCCACTACCATTACTAAATCTGCTCCAAGCTCCTCAGCTTTAATCGCTTGTCTAGTAGAAGCCACAAGAACCATTTTTATTAAATCTACGCCTTTTAATTGTTCAAAAATGGGCTTAGGATTACCCCCTGTCATACTAACGACAGGAACTTTTTCTTGAATGACGATATCTACATATTCGGAAAACGAGCGACCGTGATCTCCAATTGCAAAATTAACGCCGAATGGCTTAGTCGTCAGCTGCTTTACACGTTGGATTTCTGTGCGTAAATCTTCTGGTGTTGAAAGTGACATGGCAGTAATCTGTCCCAATCCTCCTGCATTTGAAACAGCAGCTGCTAAGTCAGAATAGGCTAAATAGGCAAGTCCCCCTTGAATAATCGGATATTCTATCTTTAAGAGCTCTGTTACTCGATTATGCCAATTCAATTAATCCACCCCTTTTTAACAAAAATTGTATCATATAATAAATTCATTTTTATAAATGATTTTTAAGAATCGTGTAGCTCTCCAATTTCAGATATACTTCCTCTCATTAATACACCGGATTCATCCTTTTCATTTGTTGAGAGAAATGCTATAATTCATTTGTTTTATGTCGTACTTTTAATATTGATTGCATGAAGATAACTTGAAGATATAAACTTCTTCTATCCAAACAACAAATAAAGAGGTGTAAGGAATTTTGTCACAAAATGAAACGCCCTTATTTACGGGCTTAGTTAAGCACGCTAGTAAAAATCCTGTTCAGTTTCATATTCCTGGCCACAAAAAAGGGACCGGTATGGACCCTGAATTCAGAGCTTTTATCGGTGATAATGCTTTATCTATCGATTTAATTAATATTGCTCCACTAGATGATCTTCATTCGCCGAAAGGCATGATTAAAGAAGCACAAGATTTGGCTGCCGAAGCTTTTGGGGCCGATCATACTTTCTTTTCAGTGCAAGGAACGAGTGGTGCCATTATGACAATGGTCATGTCAGTGTGTGGACCTGGAGACAAAATTATCGTCCCAAGAAATGTGCATAAATCGGTTATGAGTGCCGTTGTCTTTTCTGGAGCCGTTCCTGTTTTTATCCATCCTGATATTGACACGGAATTAGGGATCTCTCATGGTATTACTACGGATGCTGTAGAACGTGCTTTAGAAGCTCATCCAGATGCAAAAGCCGTGTTGGTTATTAATCCCACTTACTTTGGAGTATCGGCTGACCTAAAGAAAATTGTTGAACTAGCACATTCTTATCAGATACCGGTACTTGTCGATGAAGCACATGGTGTTCATATTCACTTCCATGATGGCCTACCTTTATCAGCTATGCAAGCAGGTGCTGACATGGCTGCAACAAGCGTGCATAAGCTAGGAGGTTCATTAACTCAGAGTTCAGTCTTAAATGTAAGAGGAAATCTAGTATCACCATCGCGTATTCAAAGTATCCTAAGTATGATGACTACGACTTCGACATCTTATATCCTTCTTGCCTCTTTGGATGTAGCACGAAAAAGATTAGTGCTAGAAGGTCATGATTTAATCGATGAGGCCATCAATTTAGCAAACTCAATCCGTGAACGAATTAACAACATCGATCATCTGTATTGTGTTGGTGAAGAAATTATGGGTACGAAAGCTACCTATGATTTCGATCCAACCAAACTAATTATTTCAATCAAAGACTTAGGTATTTCCGGATACGACGCCGAAAAATGGTTAAGAAAGACTTATAACATTGAAGTGGAACTATCAGATTTATATAACTTGTTATGTATCATCACACCTGGAGATACAAATATAGAAGGCGATTTACTTGTGAAAGCCCTTAATGAGATGGCAATAGAATTTGCAGATATGGCTCAAAAGATCCACGCAAAAGTATTACTTCCTGATATCCCTGTACTTGCTTTAACACCGCGAGACGCCTTTTATGCGGATACGGAAATTGTGCCAATTGAAGAATCAGTTGGGCGCATTATTGCTGAGTTTGTGATGGTTTATCCACCCGGAATTCCTATCTTTATTCCGGGTGAAATCATAAGCGAAGAAAACTTGAACTATATTCATACGAATGTTGAAGCTGGTCTACCCGTTCAAGGTCCTGAAGATGACCAATTAAACTTTTTAAAAGTGATCAAGGAAAAAAAAGCTTTTAGATAATCATACAAAAAAGCCGCCTATAGTATAGCGGCTTTTTTGTATAGATAAGTCATTGTTAAAGAATGATGTTCATTTTTTCGACATTCAGGAAAAACAATTCGTTCCCGCGGGTGAATGGTCGAACCTCCTCGCGAAAAACCATCCTATTTGAACGTTTCCCTCAAAAGTTAGAGTAACGAATCTAACTTTTTCGGGGTCGTTCAATCACGAAAAATCGAGATAGGATGGTATTGATTATATGAAGTGTATTTTATAATGACCTTTTCAAAGTGATCAAAGGACATACGAACTCTTACTTTATTTTTTACTAGATAGAAGAATTTTAGATTCTTTATTTTTTTTACATCCACAATTTGAATAAAGGACAGATACCTTTTTCCCTTCAAAAGTATCCATAATACTTAAACATGATTGGCAAATAATTGTTCCCATCTTCATCCCTCCTATTTTGTTAGCGCTTTCATAATTATATATAAATTATAACACATTGAACTTATTTAATGTCAATAGTATGTCACATTAATCCTCTATTATTTACTTTCATTCATATTTCAAAAAAAAGAAAAATATTTTTAGCCTTTTAACTGCATCCTAATCACTAGTTGAGAAATTTTTTTTTCTAAAAAAAAACCGATCTTTATGAAAAAGATCGGCTACTTTTTATACTAAATCGGCTTTTCAATTAAATCAGGGTCGACGAACCCATAACCTTGATTTTTTAATCCTGTAACAATATCAATGAGAGCATCATTCGTCCATGCACGGTCATGCATAAGCAAATTTGCACCATTAGCCAAATAAGGATTATTCAACATTATTTTGGTAATGGCATCTTTTGATTCATATTCCTTGTCCCAATCATAACCAAATGACCAATTCATTATAACCATTTTTTCACTAGCTACTAATTTTTTACTAAAGTCTGTATTTGCCCCAAATGGTGCACGGAAAAATACTGGCTTTTCTCCCGTAACTTCTTTCACTATCTCGTTTACTCTCATTAATTCAGCTCTTTGCTCATCTTCACTTAAGTCAGGCAAATTTGCGTGATCATATGTATGATTGCCTATCGCAAAACCCATGTCGTAGATTTCCTTTAAAACGGCTTTCTCTTCAGGAGTATTTAGAAAATGACCATTGACAAAAAAGATCGCTTTGGCATTTAAGCTCTTCAATTTTTTAGCCATTTCGAGTGCATATTTATCTGGAGCATCATCGAAAGTTAGTAATACAACTTTTGGATCTGCATCTGATATAGGTTTGATATAAAAATTAGTCGGGTCAACACGATAAGTTGCTTTTTTCACTATTTCCAAAGGGTTTTCAGATTTATTTTCTGAAACCTTTTTCTTGTCTGAATCGGTTGTAGCTCTTACGTCAGCTTTTGCAATTTTAGTCGATTTCCCATTTTGATCAGAAGGACTTCCTTCTACGCTTTGTGAACATCCAGTCAGCAGAAGTAATAATGCACTAGTTGCTAAAAAACGATTCATTTCGACACACCTTTCTAGTTACGATAACCCAAGTTTATCATAATAGAAGGCAAGATTGGTATTAAATTCAAAAAATGGATCATTGGTATTAGATAATTTATAAAGGCGGCTAGACAAAACGTTGATAATGTCCATATAAATGCATGTCTCTTGCCAAGTTTTTTGGCGATGATGTATGCCAGATAAAAAAATACAATCAGCAATAAAAATCGATAACGATATTTATCCTTTTTTGAAAGCCAATCTGCAAGTTTATATCCATTCCATATTATTAAATGTAGTAAAATTAGGACATAAGTTGACAATTTATTCATCCTCAAAAAAACGTTTAAGATAGTTTATTCCAATTAATGGACAAATATACCTATTCGAATTGTATTCATCTTAAAAACATTTTTTATTCTTAACTACTTTGCATTACTAAAGCAACATGGTCTGAATTCTCTATTAAAATTAATTAAAATAAAATTTTGACAGCAAAAAAAAATGAATGATGCACAATAAAAAACCCTTCGAAGAATCTTCGAAGGGTTTTTTATTCAATTTTAATTATTGGTTATTTCATAATATGAATAGGATTCCCTAAAGCAACTTCAGCTGCTTCCATTGTAATTTCACTAAGTGATGGATGTGCATGAATTGTCATCGCGATATCTTCAGCAGTCATACCCGCTTCAATCGCTAGTCCTAATTCCGCAATCATATCAGATGCACTTGGACCCGCAATTTGAGCACCAACTACCAGTCCATCTTCTTTTCGAGTTACCAGTTTTAAGAATCCATCTGAGTTGTTAAGTGCTAATGAACGCCCATTTGCTCCAAATGGGAATTTAGAACCAATTACTTCGAAACCTTCTTCTTTCGCTTGAGCTTCAGTAAATCCAACAGATGCAAGTTCAGGTTCAGAGAAAACAACCATTGGAATACCCATATAATCGATTTCAGAAGCTTCTCCAGCAATTGCTTCTGCAGCAATTTTTGCTTCGTATGAAGCTTTGTGAGCTAATCCAGGTCCTTCAACAATATCCCCAATTGCATAGATATTTGATTTATTTGTACGACATTGTTTATCAATTTTCACAACGCCGCGATCAGTCATTTCAATCCCTACTTGTTCAAGACCTAATTCATCTGTATTAGGGCGTCTTCCGACAGTTACGAGTACGTAGTCAGCCTCAATTTTTTGCTCTTCTCCATTTGCTTCATAAGTTATGACAACGCCGTCATTCGTTTCTTCGACGCCTTTTGCCATTGCTTTTGTCACAATCGTAACACCTTTTTTCTTCAAATTACGTTTAACAAGAGAGCTCATTTGTTTTTCAAAGCCCATAAGGATATCATCTAAACCTTCAAGAACAGTTACTTCTGTACCGAAGTTTGCGTATGCAGTCCCTATTTCTATCCCAATGTAACCACCACCGATGACAACCAATTTCTTAGGAACATCCTTAAGTGCTAATGCTCCTGTAGAATTGATTACACGGTCAGTGTATTTGAAAGTCGGTAATTCAATCGGACGAGAACCTGTTGCGATGATCGCATTATCAAATGTGTACGTTTGTGCTGAGTTTTCACTCATTACGCGCAAAGTATGATCATCAACAAAATACGCTTCTCCTTTTACGATTTCTACTTTGTTTCCTTTTAACAAGCTTGAAACTCCACCTGTTAATTTGTTCACAACACTGCTTTTCCATTCTTGTACTTTGGAGAAATCAACTTTAACATTTTCAGCTGTTATCCCCATGTCTTCTGAATGTTGCGCTTCTTCAAATCGATGACCGGCTGCAATGATTGCTTTAGATGGTATACAACCAACATTCAAACATACACCGCCAATATCTTCTTTTTCTACGATTGTTACTTTTTGTCCAAGTTGTGCTGCACGAATTGCAGCTACATATCCTCCTGGACCTGATCCGATGACGATTGTACCTGTTTCAATAGGGAAATCTCCTACTACCATTGTATTTACGCCTCCATTAATAATAATTCTGGATTATTTAATAATCGTTTGATGTGATTAAGAGCATTTTGAGCAGTCGCACCATCAATCATTCTGTGATCAAAGCTCAATGACAATGCTAACACAGGTGCTGCTATAATTTCACCATTTTTCACTATCGCTTTTTCTGCAATTCGACCAATACCGAGAATTGCAACCTCTGGATGATTGATAACAGGAGTAAACCATTGCCCTCCTGCAGAACCAATATTCGAGATTGTACAAGAAGCACCTTTCATTTCATCACCAGAAAGTTTACCATTTTTCGCTTTAGCACCAAGTTCATTAATTTCTGCAGAAATAGAAAATACAGATTTACGATCAGCATTTTTCACAACAGGAACTAATAATCCACGGTCTGTATCAGCCGCAATCCCGATATTGTAATAATGTTTTTGAACGATTTCACCAGCTGCATCGTCTAATGAAGTGTTAAGAACTGGATATTCTCGTAGAGCACTAACTAATGCTTTTACTACATATGGTAAAAAAGTAAGCTTAATATCTTTTTGTGCAGCAATTTCTTTGAATTTCTTACGATGACTTACTAAATCGGTGACATCAATTTCATCCATTAACGTAACGTGAGGAGCTGTGTGTTTTGAATTAACCATAGCTTTGGCAATCGCTTTTCTCATTCCACTCATTTTCTCACGCGTTTCAGGGTATTCTCCTTCAGGTGTTACAGGAGTTCCTTCAACTTTTGTTTCTACACTTGCCGTTTCTTGTGATTCCGATTTTTCAACTTGAGGAGATTGGTTCTCCACCCTCAGTAAAGGTATCGATATCCTCTTTTAGTACTCGTCCATTTTTTCCTGATCCTGTTACTTTACTAATTTTTATTCCTTTTTCACGTGCGTATTTGCGCACAGAAGGCATTGCAATCACTCGTAATGATTCGTCATGATCTTCTTCAGGCTGACCGGCAGCACCCGTAGCTTTTGGTTCTTCATTCGTATCATTAACTGGAGCTTCTTTTTTCTCAACTTTTTGGCCAGCTTCACCTGTCGCTTGTACTTGTGACTCAGTTTTGGAAGCTGTTTCCTTTGTTGAAGACTCATCCTCATGATTACCTTTAAATTGTAAGTTTTCATAACCTGGCGCGTCGATTTTGATTAAAATATCGCCTACAACTGAAACCGTACCCTCTTCAACTAATACTTCCTGAACTGTACCAGCCACAGGAGAAGGAATTTCAACTACCGCTTTATCATTTTGAACTTCGCACAATACGTCGTCCTCTTCGATTTTGTCTCCAGCTTTTACAAACCACTTGACAATTTCACCTTCGTGAATTCCTTCACCGATATCCGGTAATTTAAATTCGAATGACAATGTTCTCAGCCTCCTATATCTATCGTTGATTTATTATCAAGCTTGAATGAATTTTTTAATCAGTGAAAATTCAAATAGTAGGTTGAAAAGAAGAGCTAACGTCGTCTTCTTTCTTCCTACTCATTTTCATTGATCTAACATTAAGTACGATGTGCACTTTTCTGAACGGTTAGTTTCCACCACTAATGTTATTAAAAATTTAGAACTTTTTTAGCTGTTTCAATGACATCTTTGTAGTTGGGTAACCAAACTGTTTCTGCTTGTGAAAAAGCGAACACAGTATCTGGTGCAGTAACACGTAGCACTGGAGCTTCAAGACTTAAAATAGCACGGTCATTAATTTCAGCTACAACACTTGCAGCAATGCCCGCTTGTTTTTGAGCTTCTTGGACAACAATTGCACGATTTGTCTTTTCAACTGATGCAATAATTGTATCGATATCTAATGGACTAATTGTTCGTAAGTCAACAACTTCAACTGAATGTCCTTCTTTTTCAAGTTCTTCAGCAGCTTTAATGGATTCTTGAACCATTGCACCATAAGTAATAATCGAAAGATCAGTACCTTCACGTTTCACTTCAGCTTTTCCAAGAGGAATTGTATATTCTTCTTCAGGCACTTCTTGACGGAAAGAACGATATAATTTCATATGTTCCAGGAAAATAACTGGATCATCGTCACGAATCGCAGATATCAATAATCCTTTTGCATCATATGGACTTGAAGGGATAACAACTTTTAGACCAGGTTGTTGTGCCATAAGCCCTTCAAGACTATCTGCATGCATTTCAGGTGTATGGACCCCTCCACCAAATGGAGATCTGATCGTAATTGGAGAAGTAAAACGTCCACCTGAACGGTAACGCATACGAGCCATTTGACCAGAAACAGAGTCCATTACTTCATAAACGAAGCCAAAGAACTGAATTTCTGGAACAGGACGGAAGCCTTCAAGAGCAAGTCCGATTGCAAGTCCACCAATACCTGATTCAGCTAGTGGAGTATCAAATACTCGATCCTCACCGAATTCTTTTTGTAATCCTTCTGTTGCACGGAAAACTCCACCGTTATGCCCAACATCTTCTCCGAAAACAAGAACGTTTTCGTTGTTAGCAAGCTCAGTTTTTAACGCATCCGTGATTGCTTGAATCATTGTCATTTGCGCCATGACTTACTTCGACTCCTTTGCTTTATATTGTTCCATTTGTTCATTCAAATTGTAAGGAAGTTCTTTATACATAATTGAAATCAAGTCGGTCACTTTTTGCTTTGGCGTATCATCTGCCAATTTAATCGCCTCTTTGATTTCTTCTTTAGCGCGGTCAATCACTGCATTTTCTTTTTCTTCATTCCATAGGTTTTTGCCTTCTAAAAACTTACGAAAACGAACAAGTGGATCTTTCTTCTCCCACTCACTATCCAGATCGGTTGTGCGGTATCGAGTAGGATCATCACCAGCCATTGTATGTGGCCCATAGCGGTAACAAAGTGTTTCTATTAATGTAGGACCCTCTCCTGCAATCGCACGTTTTCGTGCATCTGAAGTCGCTACATAAACCGCTAAAGCATCCATTCCATCCACAAGAATCCCTGGAATACCTGCTGCGACAGCTTTTTGAGCAATCGTTGTGGCAGAAGTTTGTTTCTCACGTGGCGTTGAAATAGCAAATTGATTATTTTGAACAATAAAGATTGCAGGAGCTTTAAATGCACCAGCAAAGTTAATTCCTTCGTAGAAATCACCTTGAGAAGATCCACCGTCACCTGTATATGTAACAGCAACTGATTTCTTTCCTCTTTTTTTCAGCCCAAGTGCAACACCAGCTGTTTGAACATACTGTGCTCCAATAATAATTTGTGGAGACAAAACATTTACATCTTCAGGAGCTTGATTTCCTTTATAATGGCCTCTTGAGAATAAAAAAGCTTGATACAAAGGAAGGCCGTGCCATACGATTTGTGGAACATCCCGGTAACCAGGAAGAATCCAGTCCTCTTTCTCAAGAGCATAATGTGACGCTAATTGAGAAGCTTCCTGCCCTGCAGTTGGTGCATAAAACCCTAAACGACCTTGTCGGTTTAATGAAATAGAACGTTGGTCCAGTATACGCGTGTATACCATTCTTTCCATTAATTCCTGTAATTGCTCATCGCTTAATGAAGGCATTGCTGCTTCATTCACGATTTCGCCTTCTTCGTTTAAGATTTGGAACATTTCAAACTGCTGTTCGATTGTTTCAAGTGTTTTTACTGCATCGAATTGATTGCTTTTTGTTTTAGAAGCCATCGAAGTCACCTCATCCTTTCTATTTTACGGAACGATTACTTGCACGATACTTAGTATCCATTATGCTGAACAAGCAAAAACACACACTTTATATGTTTCCACAAATGATGAAAAGAAAACACATTAGTCATGTATATCAATCTGTATTAATCAGTTGTCTAAATTGATTAATACAATTTATTATCTTCGACATTATTTTACACCATCATTTTAACGATAGTCAATTAGAAAGCATATTTAAGCACACGTATAATTTGCGATCTTTCCATTAATTATAAAATGTATAAAAGTTCACTGTATCAATGAATGAATTTAACTGTACTAAAAACGTTTGTGATTTGAATACTGTTACTGAGACAGAACAAAAAAAAGTAGCTTTCGCTACTTTTTAGAATTTTTTTTATCCACTGCTTTAAAGAATGCGCTTTTGCGTTCATTAACCTGTGTTGTTATTTTATTGTATTCATCATTAGTATTTTTCACTTTGCTATACGATTCATTAATTTGATCGATTTGTTTTTGAAAATCGTCCTTTGTTAATTTTTTATCTTCTAATAAATGATAAAGTTTTTGATCTTCTGAAATTGCTCTTACATATTCTTTGTTTAATTGATCAAATGTTTGGTATCGTTTCTTCATTAAATTAAATAACGATTCTGCTTCTTTTTTCTCTGTCTTATCTTTTATAGCATCTAACGTTTTAGATTGATCTAAGTTTGAGAACTCAGATTTCGAATCTTTCATTAAAGAGGCTTCTTCTTTTACAACTTTCTTTCTTTCTTCAGCATTTGTAAGTGCATCTTCAGAAAGGTTTTTGATCTCATCGTATTTTTTTAAATCGAGAGCCATAATTTTTTTATACAACTCATCTTCTTTTTTCTCTAAAGATGAAAGGGACTTTTGTTCTTTAAGAAAACCTTTTTCTTTTTCAACTGTATTTGCTAAAGTTTTATTCAAATCATCTTCCGGTGAAGAACAGGCAGATAAAAGAATACTTGCTGAGAGAACGCTTGCTGCTATATGTATTTTTTTCATTTTTAAATCCTCCTAATAATATCCTTCACTACTATAAATGTGTTTCAAAACTTTTTCAACCTTCAGCTGGTTATTTTGAGTGGGAATAGTTCACAGAAATCAAGGGTTTTGATAGACTATACTCATTAACAACGTTTGTGGAGGGATTAGAAATGATTACAATGGATGATATTATTAGAGAAGGACATCCAACGCTAAGAGAAGTCGCTAAAGAAATTATTATGCCACCTAGCGACGAAGAGAAAAAAACACTACAAGATATGCGTGAATTTTTAATAAACAGCCAGGACCCTGAAATAGCAGTACAAAATAATTTGAGAGCCGGAGTAGGACTCGCTGCTCCTCAAATCAATGTCCCTAAACGAATGATTGCCATTAAATTGGAAGATGATAAAGGGGTTTCATACGAATATGCGTTATTCAATCCTAAAATAGTCAGTCATTCACTCGAAAAATCTTTTCTTACTGCTGGAGAAGGTTGTCTTTCTGTTGATCGATCAGTCGATGGCCTAGTTGTCCGCTATGCTCGTATCACCGTTACTGGAACCGATCTTGATGGTACGAATATTAAAATTCGATTAAGAGGCTTACCTTCCATTGTTTTCCAACATGAAATAGATCATTTAAATGGGATCATGTTCTATGATCATATCAATCCAAGTAACCCAGATGCAGTACCTGAAGGCGCTATCGCAATTGAAAGATAAAAGACACATGGTCTTTCCAGACATTCAGAAAAAAAGAGAGCGATTGGCACCATGAATGAAAAATTGTTAAAATGAGGTAAAAGAAGAAAAGCAATGAGAAAATCTCTGGATTTTCTCCTTGCTTTTCTTCTTTTACGACTTTTAATCCATCCTGTTTTTTTCTTCTATTAAGCCTAATTTTACTAGTGCTTTGTAGATTCCATCATTCTCTACAGAAGTAGTAATCATCTTAGCCACGTCTTTTGCCTCATTTACAGCATTCCCCATTGCGATACCTGTTCCAACCGTTTCAAGCATTTCAATGTCATTAAGTCCATCTCCAAAGGCATATACGTCCTCTATATTAATATCAATTTTTTCAATCATTTTTTTAATCCCTTCTGCTTTCGATCCACCTCGAGGCAAGATATCCATTGAATATGGGTGCCAACGAATAAAGGTAAAGCCAGGATATTTTTTTCGATAATAGAATTCTTCCTCTTCTTGACAAAAAAGGAGTGACTGATAAAGATCGTGTAAGTCCATAAACGTATGATCAACTTCAGGGTGTGATAATTTTAAACTTGCCATACTTTCACTGATATGCGGATGGCTGCCTACGTTTGCTTTCATTGTTGTTTCATTAAGAAACACGACAGGATGTTCATTCGAACTGGCATCCTCCACCAATTTAGTCAATTCTTCTTTAGCTAAAGGATTCTTATAGATTGTTTTCCCTTCAAATACTACATACTGCCCATTGAAACTGACGAATGAATCAATTTTTAATTCTGCTAGTAACTCTTTAAACATAAAAGGAGCTCTACCCGTAGCAATTGCGACTGGTATTCCTTTTTCCTGAAGAATTTTGATTGCTTTTTTTGTAGATAATGGAAGATTTTTTTCATGATCAAGTAGCGTTCCATCTATGTCAAAAAAAATCATTTTATTCAAAAATAAGACCTTCTTTCGTATGCGTTCAGATATTTCTAAACTACCGTATCGATTCAATGATAAAATGTCAACGAATGTTTCTCATCATTTCCCACCTATGATTATGAATTTAATTCACAAAGCTCCATATAATAAGGACCAATAAACCAATAAGAAAAGGGGTTGGTCCCTTTACTTTAAAGCATAAAGAGATTAAAATGGAAGTAAGGAGTGATCCACAATGTTAAAGAAGCTTCGTAAAAAGCTCTTAAAACAGTGGAAAGACATGCTCAGAAGAAAAACAATTGCCTAACTCCCTTCAAGCTCTTCTCTTTGTAGGAGGGCTTATTCTTTTGTTATGAAAGGGTTTTTATGCCCTTATAACGAAAGAAATTAGGAAAATACATGAAAAAGTTTTATACTTTTTATATAATGACTATAGACAATAAGAAATGATAGGAGCGAAATGCATGATTTATAAAGTATATTTCCAAGAAAAAGGACAAGAAGTACCTGTACGAGAAAATACGAAAGCCATTTATTTAGAAGCGGATTCCGAAAAAGATGTACGCCTTGCATTGAAAAGCCGCGAATACAATATTGAATTTATTCAATTACTACAAGGGTCTTACTTAGACTACGAAAAGCAACAAGAATATTTTACAGTAGAGAGCTTATAAGATAATGAAATTTGTGAAAAATGACCAAACAGCAGTTTTCGCGCTAGGTGGATTAGGCGAAATCGGAAAAAACACTTACGGCGTACAGTTTCAAGATGAGATTATTTTAATTGATGCAGGCATTAAATTTCCAGATGACGAGTTACTTGGCATCGATTATGTTATCCCTGATTACACTTATTTAGTAAAGAATGTAGACAAAATTAAAGGTTTATTTATTACACATGGACATGAAGATCATATCGGAGGAATTCCATATTTACTCCGTCAAGTCAATGTTCCTGTTTATGGAGGTAAACTTGCTCTAGGTCTATTAAAGAATAAACTCGAAGAACATGGATTACTTCGTCAAACTAAACTTCATGTTATTACAGAAGATGAAGTTGTCAAGTTCCGAAAAACCTCTGTCGGTTTCTTCCGTACAACACATAGTATTCCCGATGCATTTGGGGTGGTTGTTAAAACTCCGCCTGGCAATATTGTACATACAGGCGATTTTAAATTCGATTTCACACCGGTTGGTGAACCTGCTAACTTAACAAAGATGGCTGAAATTGGAAAAGAAGGTGTTCTGTGTCTATTGTCGGATAGTACGAATGCTGAGGTTCCAGATTTTACAATGTCCGAACGGCGTGTTGCTGAAAGTATTCAAGAAATTTTCCTTAAAGTTGACGGACGTCTCATCTTTGCGACTTTTGCTTCAAATATTCATAGACTTCAACAAGTGATTGAAGCAGCTGTTGAGAATGGAAGGAAAGTAGCAGTATTTGGTAGAAGTATGGAATCGGCTATTAATATTGGACGAGAACTCGGCTATATTAATTGTCCAAAAGAGACATTTATCGAGTCTCACCAAATCAATCGTATGCCTGCTCATTTAGTTACGATTCTATGTACAGGAAGTCAGGGTGAGCCTATGGCAGCTCTATCTAGAATTGCCAACGGAACACATCGTCAAATCCATGTACAGCCAGGTGATACCGTCGTATTTTCTTCATCGCCTATCCCTGGCAATACAACAAGTGTAAACCGTACCATTAATATGTTATCTAAAGCAGGCGCAGATGTGATCCATGGACCACTTAATGATATTCATACTTCTGGACATGGCGGTCAACAGGAACAAAAACTAATGTTGCGTTTGATCAAACCAAAATTCTTTATGCCGATTCATGGTGAATTTAGAATGCAAAAAATCCACAGCCAACATGCGATCGATTGTGGAGTACCAGAAGAGAATTGTTTTATTATGGATAATGGTGAAGTATTAGCCTTAAGCTCAGATGAAGCAAGTGTGGCTGGTAAGATCCCTTCTGGTTCAGTTTATATTGATGGAAGCGGTATTGGAGACATCGGAAACATCGTTTTACGTGATCGCAGAATTCTTTCTGAAGAAGGATTAGTGATCGTTGTTGTAAGCATCAACATGCAAACCTTCAAAATTGAATCTGGCCCTGATTTAATTTCACGAGGATTTGTCTATATGAGAGAATCCGGTGAAATGATTAATGAAGCTCAGACATTGATTACTAAGCATTTACACAAAACGTTGATTCGAAAAACTTCTCAGTGGTCTGAAATTAAAAATGAAATTACAGATACTCTGTCTCCATTCCTTTACGAAAAAACAAAACGCCGTCCAATGATCCTTCCAATCATTATGGAAGTATAAGACGATCGTATATGAATGAAGGTTAAAGGCAATATTCATTATTCTTTGGCAATATTTTATTAGCACCTATCAAAAAAAGTTCCCGCATATGCGGGAACTTTTTTTTATGTGCTTGGGAGTACTTTTTTTTCAAATCGGTCGATATCTGTATCCGCACCGATTACGATCAAAATATCGCCCAACTCTACTAGATCATCTGCTTGTGGTGAAACAATGATATCATTTTTTCGTTTAATAGCGACAATGTTAATTCCGTACTTCGCTCGAATATCTAGATCAATAATCGAGTTTCCAGCTAGTTTCTCATTCGTCACAATTTCAACAATTGAATGTTCATCAGATAGTTCTAAATAATCGAGTACATTATTTGAAACAATGTTGTTAGCGATTCTTTGTCCCATATCCCTTTCTGGATGAACAACGTTATCTGCTCCAATTTTTCTTAACACTTTTTCGTGATAATCATTTTGCGCTTTTACCGTTACATTCGTTACTCCAGCTTCTTTTAGCATTAACGTAGTAAGAATGCTTGATTGAATATCATCTCCAATCGCAACCACTACATGATCAAAGTTCCCAATTCCTAAACTTTTAAGAACTGATTCATCCGTTGTATCAGCAACGACTGCGTGAGAGGCAATCGATGAAAACTCATTAACGCGGTCTTCATCTTTGTCAATCGCCATGACTTCCATTCCTTGTTCAGCAAGAGATTTACAAATACTACCTCCAAATCGACCTAAGCCAATAACAACAAACTCTTTTTTCACTTCAAATTCCTCCACTTTACGGCAAGTTTAAACGGACGATCATCTTTGAATTACAAGTGTAATCTATCTCTATGAGTTCATTTTAGCACACACTAGAAGATGAAAACATTACTTCTTTCCCTTCACGTAATCTGCATCAAATAAAAACAACCGAAGCAAGAGAATGAGTGAAGGAATAAGTAGAAATAAGCCTGCTATAAAGGCAACAACAAGCGCTGTTCCAGTCGTTGTATTGGTAACTCCTTGTTGAATTGTAATGTAAGGATACAAAACGTATGGTAAATGAGATGCTCCATAACCAAAAAAGGCAAAAAAGAATTGGAGCATCACAAGTATAAATGCTGTTCCGAATTGTTTCTTTTTGTAGATTAGAAAGGAGGCAAGGATAAAGAATAACAAACTAAGGCCAAACATCCACCATAACCCAATCGCATGATGAAAATGAGCAGGATTATGTCTTTTAAGTGATATGAACACAAAAAGACTCGCTATAATGGTAGGAGGACTCCAAAATAAGGCGAACTTCCTTAATAGGTTTCTAGCCTCAATATCGTCAGCACGATCAGCATAGAAAGTGAGGAAAGATGCACTAATAAATAAGACAGAAACAATGGAGAGAAAAACGACACTCCATGAATATGGACTTGAAAATAGTTCGTGTGTTAAAAAAGTTACCTTTTTTCCAGATTCTTTTAAAAACCCGCCTTCTGATATCGTTAATGCGGTCGAAAATGCTGCTGGAATTAACAAACCAGTCGCCCCGTACAGAAATAAGAAAAAAGTATTATTTTTAGAGCCATAATTTCCAAATGCATAAAAAGAGCCTCTTATTGCGAGCAAAATCAAGCCAATCGTACCTGGTATTAGCAATGCTGTACCAAAATAATAAGCTGTATCAGGGAAAAATCCGACTAATCCTACAAAGAAAAAGACAAAAAATACATTTGTTACTTCCCAAACTGGTGATAAGTAACGACTGATTAAAGGATTAATAACATTGTCTTTATTCGTCATTTTCCCATAGAAAGCAAAGAATCCAGCCCCAAAGTCAATCGAAGCAATAATTAAATATCCGTACAAAAATATCCACAATACGCTAATTCCGATAATTTCTAAACTCATAAAAGAATCCTCCTTTCCAAACTAATTAAATCTTATTATTCATTTCCTTTTTCGAAGGAAAACGTTGTTCTAATTCAGCTTCAGCTGGTTTATTTTTAAACATTTTAATGAGAACTACGGTAGAGAATATCCCGAGAACAAGGTATAAAAGCGTAAATAATATAAAGGAGAGTCCTACCCCTTCACCTCTTGTCGCAGCTTCTGCGACTTTCATATATCCTCTTAATATCCATGGTTGGCGACCAAGTTCTGCATAAATCCAACCTAATTCAATCGCGAGCATCGCTAATGGACCTACAGCAACGATTCCCCAAAGTAATGGTTTGTTCCATTCGTTCCATCTTTTTTTCTTCATCATCATAACAAACACGATGCTAATAAAAATAATAAACATACCTATAGATACCATCAAATCAAACATATAATGAACAACTAACGGTGGTCTTTCATCCTTCGGAATCTCATTAAGACCTTTTACCTCCGTATTAAATGAATCCCCAGCTAAAAAACTAAGAAATCCAGGAATGCGAATCGCACTGGTTACTTCATTGTTCTCATTGATTTTACCAAATACAATCAAATCCGCATGTTTTTCAGTGTCAAAATGCCATTCAGCAGCTGCTAGTTTTTCAGGCTGATACTCTGCCAAAAATTTTGCGGATAAATCACCTGCAAAGGCAGTTAATAAAGAAAAAGCTAAGGTTGAGATCATTGTTAATTTAAGAGCTTTTTTATAATAAACGGATGTTTTCCCTCTTAAGATAGCAAAAGCAGTAATTGCAGCTAAAACGGCTGCACATGTTAAATAAGCAGATGCAACAACATGAAAAACTTTAGAAGGGGTTGCAGGGTTCAACATCGCTGCAATTGGATCAATGTTAATGGCTTTACCATTTTTTAAGGTAAATCCCTGCGGCGTGTTCATAAATGCATTAACCATTGTAATAAATAAAGCGGATGCCGTTGAACCAAGCATAACTGGGATTGTCAATAACCAATGAGTATAACGCTTTTTAAAGCGGTCCCAAGTGTATAAATAAATTCCTAAAAATATTGCTTCAAAAAAGAAGGCAAATGTTTCTAAAAATAACGGGAGACTAATGACTTGCCCCGCGACTCTCATAAAGGATGGCCAAAGCATTGAAAGTTGCAACCCTATACAGGTTCCTGTCACAACTCCAACTGCTACTGTAATGGTAAATCCTCTAGCCCATCTTCTGGCTAATAAAATATAGTGTGGATCTTTTTTTCTTATCCCAATAAATTCAGCAATCGAAATCATAACGGGGACACCAACACCGATTGTTGCAAATATAATATGAAATGCTAACGTAACTCCCGTTAACATTCTGCTTAATAAGACACTATCAAACTCCATAGTATAACCTCCTCTTGATATAGATCTTTAAATACAAATAGGTTCTACCTATATTATAAATCTAAATAAAAGTTTGTGAAGTATTGAACATGTAAATTTTGTGACGATTCTTTTGGTTAGAATAAAGACGATTTCACGAACCAACTTATCTAAATTCAAACTTGCTGTTAACCAAGAAAAAAACATGTCATCTTTAACAGTGACATGTTTTTTTCTTCTTTATTTTAATATGAAATAATTTATTGCGCTGCTTTTGCACTTTCGTCCAATACACGATTGACACGTTTTTCAAGCATTTTCATGCCACTACCACCTGCTTGAAAATGACGAAGCTGCCCCTCTTTATCAAATACATAATATGCAGGAACATATTCGTTTTCAAATGCATCGGTTAATTTATGTTCACTATCAACAAAGATCGGCTGGGAAATATGATGTTCTTCTGCTACAGATTTGATTCGATCAAGATCCAAGTCATCTTCAGAACGGGGCATGTGAACAGCCATTACATTTAAGCGATCTTTATATCGATCACGAAATTCATTTACTTGAGGCATTGCCTCTTTACATAGATGACAGCTAACGGACCAGAAATGAATTAAAGTCGGTTTTTCTCCAACAAGTTCCTCTTTCGTAAATTGACCATTTAACCAATTGGTTGCGCCAGTTATTTCTGGCATTTGTGCTCTTAACTTCATCAATATCCCTCCAATTTGATTTAAATATATAGTAGAAAAAAGACCTAACAAAAGTTAGGCCTTTCGTTTTATATTAACCTTTTAAAGTTGCTTGTCCAGGTTTCCAGTTTGCCGGGCAAAGACCACCAGTTTGTAATGCTTGAAGAACACGAAGTGTTTCATCAACATCACGACCAATGTTGTTATGGAAGACAGCTTGGTATTGAAGTTCGCCTTCTGGATTAATAATGAAAATACCACGAAGAGCTACTCCTTCTTCTTCAATTAAAACACCATAATCTTTTGCAACTGAATGGTTTGTGTCAGCAGCTAAAGGATAATTTAATTGTCCAATACCATTGTCTTTTACTTCTGTGTTCATCCATGCTAAATGAGTGTGAATGGTATCAGTAGACACTCCAATTACTTCAGCGTCTAAATCTTCAAATTCATCATAACGAGATGACATTGCAATAATTTCTGTCGGACAAACGAATGTGAAATCCATTGGATAAAAGAATAATACTGTCCATTTGTCATTTTTCATATTCTCTTCAAGACTTACTTTACCAAATTGTTTATTGGATAAAACAGCATCCATTTCAAATCTAGGAGCTTGTTTTCCTACCATGCGTTCTGCCATAAGTGAATCCCTCCAAATATAATTAATATACAATTGAGAAATACATTGAAAAATTCTCAATTAATATCTGTTCAACATTTCATATTATATATGCTATAAGCAACAAGGTCAACTCTTAACGATAATTAATTTAATTAAGAAAACGCAAAGTACCCGTTCAGCTGCGACATCACGAAAAGTGGAAGCGACGAAGTTCTGAGTCCTGTGAAAAATCCGAACGGCTAGGTGAGCGCTTTTTGATCACCGCCAGCCGGGCAGATTTTATTACATGGACTCAAGGCGCTGGAACTAGACATCACGAAAAGTGGAAATCGCGTGGTCAACCTCGACTGCCATTTGCTTACTTCCGAGGAGGGTTGTTTTCACCCACCGGAGAAAGTCAAAAATGAAAGGAGAGGTTAGCGATTGGAACTAGACATCACGAAAAGTGGAAGCGACGAAGTTCTGAGTCCTGTGAAAAATCCGAACGGCCAGGTGAGCGCTTTTTGATCACCGTCAGCCGGGCAGATTTTATCACATGGACACAAGGCGCTGGAACTAGACAATCATGAAAAGTGGAAATCGCGTGGTCAACCTCGACTGCCCAGAAAATTCAAAACAATTGTCCAGCTGCGACAAGCATATGTTGCATGGAGACAATCTCCAAATATCAGAGTGAAAAAATAATATTTACTATCTTTTAAAAATTGATTACCCTTAAGCGTTAACATTATTTGTTATTTTATCCCTATCATCCGCTTTTTAACCATTCTTGATTATTATGACTATTTCAGTTTATCATGTTCAATTGAGGGAATAAAATATAATGACTTTTTAAAACAAACCACAGACTAGATGCGAAATCGTTGCAATGACGGATCTCTAGAGAAAGGAAAATTTGATGAAATTAATGATTGGGTTAACTTTGTTTGGCCAAAAATTACCTCAATATGATTGGGGACATTTACTTGTCTTATTGGGGATAGGTACAATAAAAGTAGTCTTACTTTATCTTCTATTTATCATTCTTAAGGCTCTAGCGAATAAAGTAATAGAACGGATATTCAAAACTTATGAGGGAAAAAAGAATGTATCTGCCGGAAGAGTGCAAACTCTATTAAGCTTAACCAAAAATATAGTAGGCTATGTAATCATTTTCATTTTTGTTGTTTCACTATTACAGATTTTTGGAATCCAAGTAACAGCGATTCTAGCAGGCGCTGGGATCATCGGTTTAGCCGTTGGTTTTGGTGCACAGGGATTAGTAAGCGATGTGGTCACAGGGTTTTTTATTTTATTGGAAAAACAAATGGATATTGGTGATTATGTTACGGCAAGTACATATGAAGGAATCGTAGAAGAAGTAGGACTGCGAACGACACATATTCGTGGGTTTGATGGCACTCTCCACTACGTTCCAAATCGTGAAATCATCGGGGTTAGTAACCATTCCCGTGGAAATATGCGAGCGTTAGTTGATATTAGTGTTTCTTATGATGATGACATCGACCATGCTATGGCCGTCATTCAAAAAACGTGTGATGAAATTGCATCTCAAAATGACAATATTCTAGAGGGGCCAAATGTAATAGGGGTTCAAACCCTTGGTTCATCTGATGTTGTTCTTCGAGTTATTGCTAAAACCAAGAATATGGAGCAATGGGGTGTTCAACGTCAAATGCTTAAGGAAATTAAGTACTCATTGGATGAACATCATATTGATATTCCATTTCCTCATCAAGTAAACATCATGAAAAACTAGTCTTTACAAATATTCTTTTCTATCTTTCTCTTACTCATATTTTTTTACGGAAAGGGTTGTCCCAAAAGTCATTTATATTGACTTGTAAGGGCAGCTCCTTTTTTCATATTAAAAATGGCTCTGATGATTTCCGTTTCATGTGGCCGCTTTCCGCCGGCGATCTTAGCGCCTACTCGGATTCTCATAAATACCGCTGAAAACGTGTAGATTAGCAAAAAAGTGATTTTTTATATCACCCAATTTAAAATACGTGTCTTAGAAGCGAATCTAAGTGCTCTTTTGTCATTTGCGATTCTCAATCATTATAAGTTGAACTTTTATCAGTGCCCTCTTGGTTTTTCACGAGGAGGCTCGACCGTTCGTCCTCGGAAAGCGAGTTGTTTTGCTGAATGTTGAAAAATCAGCATGATCATTAAACAAAGCCATCATTAAAAAAGAGTACTTGAACGATAGATCATTCAAATACTCGCTAAGAAATGATGAATAGATTTTTTCAGTTGCCTCAGTATACGTCTCGTTTTTCTCCACCTGTTTTTATTTAGGGATGTATTAGACAGACCCTTGTCTATAAAGAAGAAAATCTGTTATCACTTTGATGGCAAATGGAATGGCCTCTTCTTTCGGTTGTAAATTAGCATGATGTAAACCGAATTCAGAGTCGACTCCTAACCAAAACATAAAACCCGGAATTTTTTCCAGCATATAGCCGAAGTCTTCCCCAGTCATAGCTTCTTTACATATAATAGTCTCTATATTTTTATTATCTTCTAAAAAAGATAGAAAGCATTCAGTTTCTACTTCATCATTTGACACTTGTAAATAGGAGGAACCATAGTTCAGTTTTATTTGACAATTAAAACTTATTTCAAAACCTTTAATGAATTGCTCAATTCTTTTTCGAACAAGTGTCATTGACTCAACCGATAATGTTCGGATCGTACCTTCTAACACAGCAGTTTCAGCAATGATATTTTGAACGGTACCACTCGTTAATTTCCCGATCGTTACAACCGCACTATCCAACGGATCAATATTTCTTGAAACAATCGTTTGAATTTGCGTAATAAAGTGAGCGGCTGCAACAACCATATCATTCGCTTGATGAGGGTAAGCAGCATGCCCTCCCTTACCGGTAAACTCCACAAACAATTCAGAAGTATTCGCAAATAACAAACCTTTTTTAGTTGCAATCGTACCCACTGGATACTCAGGTGCGATATGTAAGGGCCATTATTCGATCCGGCATCCACTTTTTCATTATATCACTATCCAACAAAGGTTTAGCCCCACCTGGACCTTCCTCAGCAGGCTGAAAAATAAATAACAGATGATCAGCTATAGGATGATGAACAAAGTGCTCAAGGACACCAACTGCAATGCTCATATGAAAATCATGGCCACAAGCGTGCATTTGGCCGACATGAGCGGAAGAAAAAGGAAGATCTGTTTGTTCCGTTATCGGTAATCCATCCATATCTGCACGGTAGCCAATCGTTCTTTGACCATCTCTGCCAAGAACTCGAACGAGTATTCCTGTCTTCCAGGTTTCAATTTCCAATCGATCTTGTGGTAATTTTTTTAAAAAAGAAAGAAGATAACGTTGTGTTTTATATTCCCGAAAACCAATCTCTGGTATTTGATGCAAATCTCTTCGAATCTCAATGTAAGATTTCAGATTGTCCGCCAACCTTATCCCTCCTTTTTTATTCATCATTTAAAAGGATGTATTAAAGTTGACGAAGTGCCTGCATAATTTCAGTTTTCGATTTCGTCTTCTCATCAATTTCTTTAATGAATTTCGCTGGAGTTCCAGCGACAACTGTATTAGGAGGTACATCATTTACAACAATGGCCCCTGCAGCTACTACCGATCCTTTTCCTATTTTAACTCCTTCAAGAACAACCGCATTCGCTCCAATAAGGACATCGTCTTCCACAATGACAGGTGAGGCAGATGGTGGTTCAATAACGCCTGCTAAGACTGCTCCTGCACCAATGTGACAGTTTTTCCCCACTGTCGCTCGTCCGCCTAAAACAGCATTCATATCGATCATTGTTCCTTCACCTATCACTGAACCAATATTGATTGTTGCCCCCATCATAATAATGGCATTATCGCCAATTTGAACTTGATCTCGAATAATGGCACCTGGTTCAATTCTTGCATTTACACCTTTTAAATCAAATAGTGGAATGGCTGAATTTCTTCGATCGTTTTCGATGACAAAGTCATGAATGTTTTCTTTATTGTCCTCGAGAATTGTTTGAATTACTGCCCATTCACCAAAAATAATACCCGCACCTTCAAATAAGAACGATTGGCATTGTCCAAAATCAACTTCTTTTAAATTCCCTTTTATGTATACTTTTACAGGTGTACTTTTTTTACTTGTTTGAATAAATGAAATTATTTCGTTTGCGTCCATCATTTTCATTGATCTTCCTCCTTTAAAACATTAAAGATACTTTAGCAAATTAACGCAATAATCACAAGAGAGAAATATAGATAAGAGAACTTCAAAGATTAGGAAGTTCGTCTTGATTCGGATGATTTTCTGCTAAATATTCTGCCACTGTTTCATTAAACGCCTGGACTTGATTTAGCTCAAATGCCGATTCATAGCCAACGAGCCAAGTGTCCCTTTGAATTCCATCTTGTTTTTCATCAACTAAAGGAATTTTAAAAATATTTTTCTCATTACCTTGTAAAGTAATCGAGGGTAAAATGGCATACCCTATCCCATTGAACGTCATTTGTTTACACGTTTCTATTTGGTCAACAATAATTGTCCGCTTTGGGTATGTCTGAAAGTGACGGTGCCACCAATCCTGAATTTCTTGAAAATAAGTTGAATCACTCTTAAATTGAATAAAAGGCCGTTCTGACTGTAGGGCTTCATTCATATTCTTTATTTCTCGATCTACTAAAAATAAAGGATCCTTAAACAAGTGAATCTTTCTTCCTTTCCAATCCGTAGATCCACGAACAATCCCTACATGTACTTCCCCTTCATACAATGCTTTTACAATCTCACTACTCCATCCTGTCATTAATGAAATTTTTGCTTGAGGGTATTTTTCTACATATCGTTTTAATACTTTAGGAAGCCAATTTTGTCCGACAATCGATGCACAAGCAATTTTGAGCGTGCCGTGAACTTGAGATGCTAATGACTGAATTTCTTCTTTTATTTGTTCTTCTCTTTTCATCGTCTCTTCTGCATATGCAACTACCAATTCCCCTGCAGGCGTTAAAGTTAATCCTTTTTGGGAACGTATAAACAACTTTGTATTCCATTCCTTTTCAATACTTTGTAATCGCTGCGAGAGGGCTGGCTGAGAGACGAATAATCTTTCAGATGCCTTACGCATATTCATTTCTTGTGCAAGAACGGAAATCAGCTGTAACTCAGTAAAATGCATGTTCTACCCCCTCATGTATTTCCTACTCATCCTTCGGTAAAAAAACAATAAACAAAACACTAGCCATTGCAAATAATAGAACTACATAATAGACACTATGCAATGAAGAAGTTAATCCATTTTGCAATATATTTTTAACCGCTTCGCTTAGTTCGTTCCTTTTCTCTTGATTGAGTAAGATCGTCACTGAATCAAGTGATAATTTCTCAGTGGCTTTTGTTCCCTTTTCTGTAATGTAGGTTTGAATCTGATTGTTTAGAATCCCACCTAAGAGAGCAGCTCCAATCGTATTCCCTAGATTTCTCATAAATAAATTAGATGCAGTTGCAATACCTCTCTTTTGCCATTCGACCGTACTTTGTATCGATACAATAAATGCTGTCGATGTTAACCCCATCCCTACCCCGACAAAAAATGAACCAGTCGTCGGCCACAATGGTGACCCACTTGGAGCCATTGTAACAAAAAACAAACTCCCGACTACTAGTGAGATGCCACCAATGAGGCATGTTTTAAAATAACCGATTTTTAAAAGTAGCCTGCCAGAAAACGCGGAAGCTATTGGCCATCCAATTGACATAGCCGTTAAGGTGAAGCCTGCAACAGTAGCTGATCGTTCCATGACTCCTTGAACAAAAGTTGGTAAGTAACTCGATAATCCGATTAACATGACTCCAGTTGTTAAAGATACCATGTTCGCTATTAAAATAGAGCGGATCCCCCAGATATCAAATGGCATTAACGGTTCTTTTGCTCTTTTTTCTTGTAATACAAATAAACTAAACAATAATCCGCTGATCAGGATAAGAGAAATCGCAGTGATTGAATCCCAATGGAAGTGTACTCCGCCTTCAACCAATAGGATCATAAGTGCAGAGATTGACCCCGTTAATAGTAAAGCACCTAAATAATCAATCGATGGCTTCCTTTTTTCAATATGTTCATGTAAAAATGCCCAAAGGCCAACTAAAGACAAAATTCCCAATGGAATATTGATCCAAAAAACAAAACGCCAGCTTACAAATTGTACTAGGAGGCCACCTAAAGCGGGTCCAGTTATCGCTGAAATCCCCCATACACTGGACAAATAACCTTGAACCTTTGCTCTCTCTTCTTTTGAATAAATATCCCCTACAATCGTGGTTGCTAGTGGAAACACTGCTCCAGCTCCCAGTCCTTGAATCAGTCTAAAGATAATTAATTGTTCCATTGATTGGGAAAAACCACATAAAATTGATCCAATTAAAAAAAGAATGATGCCGATGGTGATAATGGGTCTACGTCCAAATAAATCTGAAAGTTTACCGTATATTAGAACGGTCACTGTACTCATTAGTAAAAATGATGAAAATACCCAACTATATAAGGAAAAACCACCTAACTCTGAAACAATTGAAGGCATTGCTGTAGATACAATCGTTCCTTCTATAGCTCCCATAAACATTGCTAGCATTACGGATATTAATACAAAGGTTCGCTTTGTGACTCTATTCTTTTTATGTAAAGATAAATTTTCTCTCAAACAACTCAGCCTCCCTCAAGATACACCTCTTAATAATCGTCTTCTCATAAAAAGATGCCCCCAAATGGAGGCTAAACAGTCGTATGGAGCAATTTATGAATATGTCCACTTAGAGGCTTCATTATCGCTCTTCTTGTAAGGATCCCTTCAAAAAATCCTTCATTATCTGTAGTTATTAAAAATGGATGATCAACTAACAACTCTAAAACCTTTAAAAAAGTTGTATTTGTTTTAACGGTCGGCACCTTAGTTGTCATAACTTCTTCTACTTTCAGCACTTCTAATTTTTCAAATTCAATTCTTTCTAATCCAAGAATTTTCTCTGTAATTAGAGCAGAACTAATTAATCCATGAAACCGAAATTGTGAATCTAGAACAGGTATAGCAGAATATCCACACTTGGTTAACACAAGTAATGCATGTTCTAAACTATTACCTACCTGTACGTGTGCAACTTTTTCAGCAGGAATAATGATATCTCCAATCGTTTTATCAAGTAATTGTTTTGTTTCATATGAAAGCATAGTTTAAACCCCTTATTAAAATAAAGTCATTCTTTAAACGTGTATCATAACCATATATCTTTATAGGAATTCTCCTAAGGTGTTTTTTTATGGTCTCGCTGGCTAGAAGCTTCAAGCCAGACACGGATAGCACTTAATTCTTTTTTTATTGATGTTATTTCTGCGACAGCCAGCAACGCAATAAAAATGAGAACAACTAATAAGATCTCAATCCACACGGTGCACAACCTCCCTGAACTCTGATTTCATTTCTATTATAACAGAAAAGGAAAAATCCCCATTAACTTTAGTGAGAAAAAAAGAAGCAATCCTTCACCACTATGTGATGGATTGCTTCTTTTTCCGTGCATTAACAGGGATGTGTTCACTTTAATGATCCCATTTTTTAAATTTTATGTTTCTTAATTATTGTTCTTCTGATGCTTGTTTTTCTTCTTGTAATAAATCGAAAATTTCAATTGCAGTCATATCGATATTGTCGAAAGGATATTTATTTACTTTATTGTCTTTTGTATATTCCTCTAGCTCAAATGTATCATTTGCTTTAAAGTAACGTACTTGACAAAGTTTTTTTCCATTCATTTCAAAATATCTTTGTGGAACTTCTCCACTTTCGTCCATTTCTTGTAAAGATTTTAATCGTTGAATAATACCGAGAAGTTGTGACATGACTTCTCTCCTTTCCTATTTATGATCCAGTTAAGTTTAGATCATTCGGATAATATATTCCTTCTTTTTGAAAGAAGAAAACAAAAAAACTATAGCACATCTCAGCTAAGAAGACCACCGATATAGAGCTGTTATATTAATCAGTTTTTTCAAATCTCTCTTTTTCTTTAATGACAGTCGGGAATTTATATTGATATTTCCTTAACGCTCGTCCATAATATCGGTAACTTCTTCTGGAATATCATATTGAATGGAGTCAATTTTTTCCCCATCTTTATCCTGTTTTATTGATAACACAATTGAATGAGCAGGCAATGAAAATGGTCCTTCATTGTGTTCGGCAACATGTACAACCATCCATTTGTGTTGATCAACTCTTACGGTTTCACTCTCACTTAGGTTAACATCAGGTACATATAAATTGGCAGCATCCGATCCGTATGTAAGGCTTCCTTCATTTGTGGTATGTACATTTTCCTGAATAAATTCCCCAGTGAATTTGTCTGTAAAGAACGGAGACATCATCGTCTTAATTTCACTCATCGTTCTAGGTTTTCCTGATAATGATAATTGAGTTTCACGCGCTTTTTCTATAGAAAGAGTTTTATACTCTTTATCGATCGCTTTGACAGGAGAATAGACAAACCCACCGATGACTACAATGAGTACGCTTATCATAATTAAGGGTATTCTTCCCATCATACTTCCTCCATTCATTGATTCTATATTCCAAGAATACCCTTCATAGTTTAGATAAAACTTGTTTTATCTATTTTTTTTCTGTTTTCGCATAGATTGATGTTTTTCATAAAAGGACTTCATTTCCTAATGAAAACAATAAGCTCATCTTATATCGCTTATTATAAAATTAAAATTTCGTTCTGTAGAAATACAAGCCAGCCGAGACACCGCAGTGACGAGGAGAATGAAGCCGTGTCCTCGGAACGCGTCTGCCTGAAACGGAAATCCATGTCTTACACACGCACCGATGGACCATGAATACTTTTCAGTCCCCTCGGCTATTGTGAGGAAGAGACTCGAGAACCGACCCTGATAGCGAGTGGAATTTAATGAAGTGACTTATAACAACAAAGTTTAAGAAAAGAGATTCTTTTTATACTTTATATTTAAATATGAGTGAAATAATCACAAACGCTATGACAACGGATGCTAACACATAAGTTAAAACAACGGGATTCAATACATATGGACGTTCTTGAACTGGTTTTGCAGGAGACTCATCCAGTTCTCCAATTTGGTTTTTTTGATTCTTGGCGATCTTTGAAGTCAAAATGAAAGCAATGATCCCAATTATAACAACGATTGATAGTAGTATGGTGAAGTACTGATTCATTCTATTCAATCCTCTCCTTTTCTCTCTAGTTTGGCTCAGATTTGTTTGATTATGCTCAAACATAGCCGTAAACAAAATAAAAAGCTGAAGGCTTTCAAAGCCAATCAGCTTGATCATATAAATATTCATAGGAAAGGTCCATAAATAAAAATCTTTGATCATCAAGTCGATAAGAAAACGTACGAATAGATTGACCCGTTTCAATATCGCCATATTGATCAGACAACAAACCTCTTTTTTCATGACGCATTTTCATAATATTTTCTAAGAAATAGGGCCTCCAGCTCCAATTTTTCCCTTTATACTCCTCTTTAATTTGCCATTTCCCTTGTTCTTGAACGATATTGCTTGAAATTTGAAAACCTTTTTCATTACAAATATATAGACGGAAGCATTCAGTTTGAAATTGCGGAGCGAGTAGCATTAATAAATCATGATTTTGATGGATGACTTTTTTATTTTTTATTAATTGGGAAAAAAGTTTTTCTTGAAAATCTGTATGCAGTTTTTGAATTCGACTTATATGCTTTTTCTCTATTTGGATAAATCGCTCAAATTTCTGTTTGAAAAACTCTTGCAAATGTGTCTTTTTCTGGAATAACCAATGCGGGCTTTTGCAAGTAGTACCCCTGATAATACCGACCGCCATTTTGCCACGCAATCCTTAGTTGTTCTTCATCCTCAATTTGTTCAAACAATAAGGAAACACCCATCTTACGCGCTAAAAATGAAATCGCATATAATTTATCTCGATCATACTCGGGTGACTGGGAATTCCCATTGCTTCTTGCTTTAATTTTAATCATATCTGGGGAAATTCTTGAAAATCGTTCAAGCTGATGACTGCTCTTTTCCATCTGATTAATGGCAATCTTTATATCCAATGCCTTAAAATATTTAATAATAAGTTCGAACGATTTAGAATATGAAGGTATCGTATCAGTAGAAAAATCGAGCACAATTTGATTGTTTACCAATCCAAGTCCGCGAAATTTTTCAAGTGTTTCGAGAAACTGTTCTCCACGATCTTCCAATAAATTCGGCATATGATGGTGTATAAAAAGAATGATTTTAGAATCATGTTGGACTAATTGGGTCAATGCCTTATCTAATAAAATATAGTCGACTTTTTTCTTATATTCATCTGGAATGTCTTTATCAAGAAAAAATGGACCTAAACTTATCACTTCGTTGGAAGTAACATATCTACCTAACATTTCAAAACCTTCAATTTCAAGGCTTTCCGCACTATATACCGGTTGAAAATATGGAACAACCTTATCTAAATTAGAAATAATTTCGATCGGATCCATTTTGATCATCCTATTCTTTTCTCGATTTTCAGAAAATTATATCATATTCACCAATCGAATCGATATGATTAACTGAATCAAAAAAAGTTAAAACGGAAATTTATTTAACCATTGTCCTCCATCCATCGTTACACATTCGCCATTTATATAAGAAGCTTTATCGGAGAGTAAAAATGAGGCTAGCTCAGCAATTTCCTCTGGTTTACCTAATCTGCCTAATGGAATGCTTGCTAGTGTACGCTTAGCTGCTTCTTCTGATTCCCATAGCTTATCAGCCCCTCCTGTTCTTTCGATTGGTCCTGGAGCTATTGCATTGACTCTAATCCCATATGCATATCCCCACTCTACTGCAAGCGTTCTTGTTAGTGAGAGTACACCGGCTTTTGCTGCAGCCGAATGAGCAACTCCAGCTCCAGCGTTCCAAGCATAGGTTGCAACCATATTTACGATACTTCCTTGTTTCTTTTCTTTTATCCAATAATCCCCTACAGCTTTCGAACAATAAAAAGTTCCGTTTAACACGATATCAACTACTGATTTCCATCCATTGATCGATAAATTCTCTGCCTTACAAATGAAATTTCCAGCAGCATTATTCACAAGACAGTCGATCTTTGAAAACCTTTCCAAGGTTGCTTGAACCATTTTTGCTACATGATCTGGTTCTCGAACATCCATTTGGAAAGTCAATAACTCTCCGTTACCATGTCCAATTTCATCTGACGCAGCTTGTAACTTTTCTTCATTTCTTCCAGTAATAACCACTTTTGCTCCTTCTTCTAAAAATCGCTTTGCCATAAATTTACCCATACCATTTGATCCACCAGTAATAATGACAACTTTATTCTTCAATTTTCCCACCTCATTTATGAATGATTATTCACTCATATTGTAGCACGGAAGGACAAAAGGTAACAGAAAATTTAGATTTCTGTTACCTTTTTTTCGTTCTTTTCTTAAAAAGGCTTTGTTAATTGATTCATGTTGACTTTTCTGCAGTCGCAACACAACTCGCTTGCCGGGGACGATCGGTCGAGCTTCCTCGTGAAAAAGCACGATGAAACTGAAAAAGTCCAGCTTTTTAAATTTTATAATCAGCAAATAAAAAGGAGCTCTCCGATTCGCTTCTATGACACGAATTTTTGTCTTCCTCTTTAAAGCAAAGTTGAATTAGACCGTTCTTCTTATTCGTTACTAAATGGTAGTGGAAGGCAGCGATGCCTGCGGGAACAGCATGATTTGTAAGCCTCGATGAGAAAGGACACAGTCTAAGCGCGCAACATCCTGTTGCAACGACACCGCTAAAACTTCCTGTTTGTTTCTGAAAAATAAATGTGAAAATGCTTGCCCAATGGCGAGAAAGCGTCTGCCTGGAACGGAAATCCATGACTTATACACGCATAAATGTTCCAAGATAAACATTAAAAATGGAACATTCTTTCGCTAAATTTACCTTATTATTTGAAATCATAACTATACAACCATATTCATTGAAACGATTTCACATAAACTGCTATTAGAGGAACTTAATCTATTTATCAACAAGAAAAACCCCATTCTTGTTAAGAAATGGGGAACTGAATTCGTTATTTCTCTATGCGTTCGTCATTCTTTGCACGATTAATTTTCCTTGTTAACTAAGTGATGATGAAGCATCATTAGGGTACGGATAATTGTTTTCTTTCGATAATATCCCTTTGCCGTTACTGTTACATCATTTAATTCAGCAAAGACCTGCCCATAAGCACCGAATGGTTTAAAGCCGTATATATAAACTTTTATTAATCCAGACTCTGAAGGAAAAAACATCAGTTCCATTTGGTCAGTTTTTTTCATGTAGAAACTCCTTTTGCCAATATAATTGGAAGAACCTCATTTATTATAAAGGAAAAATTACAAAAATCCTATTCATTCACTTCATTCATACAAGATCATTTGATGTCTTTCATTTGGATGAATAGAAATGTCCCTGACCAGATACATAGTAAAATCACGCTCAATTTCCAACCATATAATGAGATTCCGTTGAACGATTAATAAGAATCAAAATTTCATAGTAACAAATCAACAACTGAATAAAAAGGAAGTACACTTTCTTTCAACAACTTTTAAAAAGAGGCAGCAAATCGTTTTTCAGTATCTGAAGGACTAGAAGGTCTTCCAAACAAGAAACCTTGAGCCTTTTGACATTTAGCTTCTAGTAAAAACTGCACTTGTTCCTGAAGTTCAACACCTTCTGCTACAACTTCCATTCCTAGATGATGCGCAAGATGTATGATTGTTTTTGTAATGGCTGCATCTTTTTGACCAAGCATAATATCTCGAACAAAAGATTGATCGATCTTTAATATATCAATTGGAAAATGTTTTAAATAGTTTAAAGAAGAATACCCTGTGCCAAAATCGTCCACTGAAATTTTAACTCCTATTTCTTTTAACCGTACAAGTGTTGATAGGGCTAGTCTCTTATCTTTCATAGCGCCTTCTGTTATTTCTATTTCTAGTGCTTCAGCAGGTAGATCATTTTGATTAAGTTCTCGAATAATAATATCAATTAAGCGAGTATCTTGAAACTGTAATGGAGATATATTTACAGCAATCCTCCATTTTCCATCCCCTTTTTCACGCCAAATTTTCGCTTGCTTACAAGCTTGTTGGATCACCCATTCACCAATGGTAATAATGAGTCCACTATCTTCCGCAAGAGGGATAAATTCCGCAGGTGAAACACTTCCGAACGTTCGATTTTCCCATCTTAATAAAGCTTCAAAACTTTCTACTTTCCCAGTTTCTAAGTTCATCTGTGGTTGGTAGTGTACACTTAATTCATCTTTTTCAATCGCTTTTCTTAAATGACTCTCCATTAGAATATAATTAGGAAACGCTTGTTTCATATCTGATCGGTAAAATCGATAATGAGATCGGCCTTTTTCCTTCACTTGAAACAATGCTTCATCAGCATTTTTGATTAATTGCTCAGGATTTTTCCCATCCATCGGAAATTGACTAATCCCAATAGAAGGTGTCAAAAATAATTCTTGATCTTCAATCATAAATGGCTGTTCAAATAAGTGAATAATTTGATTAGCGATCCATTCTGTTTTCTTACGTGTTGATTTTTTCAAGAGGAAAACAAATTCATCGCCACCATGCCGATATACTTCTCCACTTTTTCCTGTTAAACGATTTAATCGTTCACCAATTAGTTGGAGTAAATGATCACCGGTTTGATGTCCGAGTGTGCTATTAATCTGTTTAAATCGATCTAAATCGATATATAGAATGGAGAATTCACTCTCCTTTATCATGCAACGCTCTTTTTCTTCATTCAGATGGACTAACAGCGCTTTTCGGTTAAATAATCCTGTTAATGAATCATGAAAAGTAAAGTATTGAATTGCTTGCTCCGTTTCAGGGTCTTCTTTCACGTCTCGAACAAATAAGTGAACACCGATCATTTTATTTTGCAATATAATTGGGAGAGATTGTATTTCAACAAAAAGTTCATGGCCATCTTTATGAATGACTTTGGTTGATGAAATAACCAGTTTCTCCCCTTCAAAAGCTTTAAGAAATAAATGATTAATTTTAGAGTGCTCAGTTTCCCTAAAAAATGCTTTCCAATTAAGATTCTCATCAGCTTCTTGAGAATACCCAAACAAAGTAGCAAAAGATAAATTAAATTTAGAAATATATCCGTTATCATCAAGTGATAGGATGGCATCTGCATGATTTTCATATAAAGAACTGAACAATAATTGATGTTTTAATTCTTCATGTGATTTCACAATTCTCCTCGTAACAATTACTGTTTTTTCATCCGATCGCTCAGTAAGAACCCGAACCGTGTATTTCCAATCTTCTAAAAACCCATTCTTATATTCTATTTGTACATGATAGGCTTGGGGTGTTGTTTTTGACCACATATCCAACCATACATTTTTTAATTTCTCACGTTCTTCTTTTGTCATTTCGATGCTTGAATACGAGTAAACGATTTCTTTTCCCTCATTAGTAAGAACGATGATCCATAGACCATTTGTTTCATCTTTCAAATCAATACTAAATGGTTCTTTGAATGAAATTGTGTGTATAGATCGTTCTTTGCTTTGCACCATAATATATTCCCCTATCGTGGTTGCTATCTATTTTATGTCGATCATGTGTTGGTAAGTAATGCAAAATTATTTTTTCCCATCTTCTTCTTATTATAGTAAAAAAAACTTGGTTTAACCAAGTCTTTTTCAAAATTCCTATTATTCTCCTCTTTTAAATGGCCACCAATTTCCTTCACCGAACATTTTTGCCATGACTGGTATGAAGAGTGGCAAAATTACAAACGCATATAACAATAGCCCGGATAATACTAATGTAGCGATTTGCAAGAGTGATAATACGCCCGAAGGAAGCATTGCTGCGAATGTACCTGCTAGTATTACAACTGCTGACATAATCACTGATCCCATATTTTTCATTGCAAGTAACATGGCTTGCTCAACCTTATGTCCTTTTAGTTCATTAAAGCGATCCATTAAAAAGATCGAATAATCTACTCCAAGTGCCATCAGGATAACGAAACCAAAAAAGGGTACGGTCCAAGAGACACCAGGATAGTCAAGTATTCTCATAAAAATAAATTCTGTAATGGAAATGGCTGTATAGTAAGTTAATAACAATGAACCTAAAATATAGATCGGCATTACGATTGATCGAAGCAGAATCATTAATATCAAACCAATCCCTATTAGCATAAATGTGACTGTTCTTGAATAATCAGCATCAGACACTAGCTTTAAATCATGATTCACACTTGTTATTCCACCAAGACCTATGTGCGCATTTTCTAATTTCGTGCCTTTTAAAGTTTGCTCAACCTGTTTGTTAATGGAATCGATTGTGGATATCGCCTTATTAGAATAGGGATTCTCTTTCAACACAATATCCATTGTCATTACTTTTCCATCAGGTGAAAAGTATACAGGTACTACCTGTTTGAAAGATTCACTTGAAAGTAATTGATCGGGAATATTAATACCTGAACGATTTATTTTTGCATCATCAGATAATTTTCCGAGAAAGTCCTCCGCATCAGTTAAACCAGAACCGATTTTCCCTAATCCTTTTGAACTTTCATCCAATCCGGCAGATAATGAGCCCATTTGGCTTCCTACATCCCCAAACCCTTTTGCCAAATTTTCTTGCCCATTTGTTACCGTATTTAATCCTTTAATAAAAGTAGGCATCTGATCCACTACTTGACCTTGGCCATTACTTACTTGATTCAATCCACTTTCAAGCCTAGTTAATCCGGTAATTACTTGGCTTAAACCATTTGAAAAAGTCGTTAATCCATTCGATACCTCATCGAGATTTTGATTGGCTTTATCCATTCCAGAGTGAGTCTTTGATAATCCCCCATTAAGTTGTTCAAGTCCATTTGTCGCACTTAATAGTCCATCATCTGTTTGATTGACAACCTCTTTTATCCTGTTATAATCCTGATTTTCTGAAATACTAGGATAACTAGCTTCTACTTTATCGAAAGAATCGGTCAAACTAGTAAGTGATTGTTGAGCTAAATGAACGCCTTGCTGAATTTGTGAATATTGGGTATTTAAATGGCTAAGTGAAGAAGCTAGTTGTATATATCCAGATTGAAGTTGGTCCACTCCTTTTTTTAATTCTTTTGCTTTCGCTCTGGCTTCCCTCACTCCATTTTCGATAGAACTTGCACCATCTGAACTTTGATCAATGCCATATTTAAGCTTGACAAGTGACGACTGAAGTTCAGTTGCCCCTGATTCTAATTTCTTCGTTCCTTCATTTAATGTTGAAATACCTTTTGTTGCTTTTTCAAGATCTGGTTTTGAATCTTTTAATGATTCTGATGCCTGTTCAAGTCCACCTTTAATCGTACTAATTCCTTCGTTTCCTTTTGTAATGCCCGTACTAACTTGACCTACTTGTTTTTTTATATAAATATCCTCTAATACATTCCCCACCGGCCGAGTAGCACTGCGAACTTTTTCTACCCCATCAAGAGATTCAAGATCAGTAGAAATCATTTCTGTTAAAGTAAGATATTCTTTTGTTACCATTGAATCATCATTTTCAATGACGAGTTTAACCGGTAAAGTTTCTCCTGGTCCAAACTCATCAGCTACGATGTTAAATGCCTTAACAGATTCATAATCATTTCCAATCTCATTTAAAGAATTAAATGAAAGAGTTCCTTTATGAGTGAGAAGAAAAGGAATGGTCACAATCGCAACAATAAGCAAAGTAAGAAGGGGTCTAAATAAAGAAAGCCTACCAGCAGAACTCCATAGTTTGCTCTCAGAGTGCGCTATTTCTCCTCTAATTGGCCAGAATAGTCTTGTCTTTAATGTAGCCATAAAAAACGGAACGATCGTCATCAACGCGATTATGAGGATCGCTACCCCCACAGCTACTGCTGCTGCAGACTGATATAGTTTAAAAGAAGCAAAACCGATTGAAGCAAATCCAATCAATACCGCTAACCCACTAAACAAGACTGTTTTTCCCGCTGTTTTGTAGGTACGCAGAATAGCCGGGACAACTTCTTGTCCTTGTGCTAATTCTTCTTTGAAACGGCTAAGTAAGAGAATACAATAATCCGTCCCAATTCCGAAGAGGATCGCAACTAAGAAAATTTGTGTGAAATTTGACAGTGGGAAATTCCAGGAATCAACAAGGAAGCCAACAATCGTTTGACTTACTAAATAAGTAAAACCAACAGTAACTAGTGGGATAATAGGAGCCACTATGGAGCGGAAAACAAGTACTAAAACGATCAATATAAATGCGAGTGTAATTAATTCAGTTTTTTTCAAACCTTTTTGAGAACTAATCACCACATCTTCATTTATTAATTCATTTCCAGTCATGTAAGCTTCCACATGATTTGTTTTTAATTCTTTTTCTAAACTATCTCTTATTTCAGCGATTTCATGATCGTGGGGATCAATGGTTAAAAGGGCAATAATCGTAGATTCATCTTTAGAAACTAACTGAGATTTTAAAGAGTTATCTTCAAAATGGGTCGTAAGATTGGTAATCCCTAATTCATTTTTCTTTGATTTCAGACGGGAAAGCGTCTTTTTAATCGAACTTTTTTCGGAACTATTTAACTCATGATCACTATGAAAAACAGTTAGGATACTGATATTTTCATTATCTTTCGTTTGATGCTTTTTTAATATTTCAGCGGCTTGAGAAGATGGATATCCATCTGGAACATTTATCTGTCCTTTTTCACGAACTAAATTCTCCATATTAGGAGATTTCCACATTAATACGATCGTGGCTATCACCCAAAGAAACAAGACAATCCATTTATACTTAATCAATGTTTTCATTTATCCGCCTCTTCTGTTTCTTTTCTTTGGATGATTTGACTAATTTTTTCATAAACATTCAAAAACGAATTTAATTCTTCAGATGTTAGCTCATCTAATAAAGGTTCAACAAACTGCTCTATTTCATTCACAACTTGATGATAGATGGTCATTCCTTGATCTGATAAGGAAAGATCTACGTTTCTCCGATCGATTGAATCACGATTCTTGATGATCAAATTTTTGTTGAATAGTTTATCCACTTTTAACGAAATAGCACTTTTGTTTACACAACATAGTTCTGCCAACTCTGAAGATCGAATACTTTTATTTAAGTAAATATGTCTTAAAACTGAAAATTGCTCTAAAGACAAATCTTCGAGCAAACGCTCTTTTATTAAGTTATCGATTCTTTTAGTAGCAAATAAGTATACGTCTGAGTACCTTTTTATTAATAAATGTGTTTGATTTTCCATTAGTTCACCCCTTAAACTGTTAACGCTATAAACTATAAATGCACAAAAAAAGATTGTCAATACTGAAGTTGATTTTCTTCACAATTCTGAATCCTTTCCTTTTCAAAGTAGTGAAAAAAATGTATACTATTGGTATATTAATTATGTGCAGAAGAGGAGACGATTCATTGTCACAAGCAAAAACACATCACCAAACCCAACTATCAATCCATTCTCTATGCAGCGCTTTATTTATTGTGAATCGGCATGCCAAGACTGCTCTTAATCCTAAATTTCTTTATGAATTAAAAAAAGCAACTTTATGCAAAATGATTATTCAAGGTAATGCAAAAAAAATAGGTCTTCATTATTCTCCAAATCCGCGAAATAGCCAACAACGTTCAGATGTACTAATTCAATGCGGTGAGTATACTTTTCATTTACCTCCTACCAAAGAAGATTTTCTACAATTACCCCATTTAGGAAAATTAGACGATACTATTCGCAATCCTAAATATAGAATGAATTTAAGAGAAGCAAAAGGAATTTTAGAACAATATACCGGAATGAAAGAAAATAAATCGAAATCAAGCGATCATTCATCTCAAAAATATCAAAAACCGGTGTTCAAGAAATTAGGCGAGCGTTTTTTTTAACAAATTTCACTCTATTACCTTAAAGTTTTAGAGCAATTATGCGTAGCGCTTTTTCGTCTAATTCAAATGGATTGTTATAAGTTATGAGTTCTGATAACAAAAAAATGTTCGTTCTTCAGATAGAAAAAAGGCGAGAATTCGTTCAAAATCGAACGAATTCTCGCCTTTTTCTTTATCAATTAGTAAGGATGAAATTTTTATCGAAATTTTAATCTAGTTTTCAAGTGCCGTTTGCTTCCTAATGATTTATTGAACTTAAAGAACAAATTGATCGATTTTTAATATTAGTTCTGCAATCTCCGGCTTACTCACTTGATAACTGGCACCTACCATTTCACCCTTATGTCTTAAATCATCCGTAATTAATGATGAAAAGATAATAATGGGTAGTTCCATCAATGCCGAGTTGTCTTTAATTCTTTTCACCAAATGATGACCGTCCATTTGAGGCATCTCAATATCCGTTATCAGTAAATTGACATGATTTTGAATTGCATCCCCTTTTGTCACTGTATTTTCTAAATATTCTAAGGCATCTTTCCCATTCTCAAAGAAATCAACTTGATCATATCCAGCTTCTAACAAGGTATCATGTAGAAGTTTTCGAAGCAACGGTGAGTCTTCCGCTACCACTAAACGCTTATTCGATCGTTCGCGTTTCCCTAGTTTTTTTACATCCTCCATCTGAATTCCTGACTCTGGATTAATATCAACCATAACTCTTTCAAAATCTAATAATAATACCATTTCATCTTTTCGTTTAATGACGCCAATAACTTGTGTATGTCCACCTTGATAGACTTCAGATGGTTTTTCAATTTCACTCCAGGAAATGCGATGAATTTGACTCACATTATGAACATGAAAAACCACTTTTTGTTGATTAAATTCAGCGACAATAAATTTATCATAATGTTTTTCAATGGAAGGACCTAAACCGAGCACTGCAGCCATATTAACGACTGGAAGTACTTCTCCACGCAGCTGAATGATCCCTTCTACATGTTCATGTGCATGGGGAATTTGAGTGACTGGAACAGGAACAATAATTTCCCTAACTTTAATAACGTTGATTCCGAACTTTTGACCCGCAACATCAAATTCCACCATTTCCATCTCGTTTGTTCCGCTTTCTAGTAAAATCCCACTATCTTTTATCATTCCAACGCTCCCCTTTTTTCATCAATCTAAATCAATTTCATCATTTAATAGCTGATTTCTAATGATGAAATTGATTCATCTCTTTACCATTTTTTTAATGAATGTTCACCACTATTTGAGACGAATAAGACGTCTGCCCTTCTTCTTCTTTCTGGAACCTTTTCTTAGCCATCCTACTTTTACAAATAGCCCAAACATGATCAGCGCGATCATTCCCATTATCCCTAGAACGATAAAATAGCCATATTTAAAATTTAACTCAGGCATATAATGAAAGTTCATGCCATAAAGGCCTACAATAAAAGTTAATGGCATAAAGATTGTTGTAATAACTGTTAAAGTCATCATTATGTTGTTCATCTTATCAGAATTAACAGATAAATAATTATCTCTTACATCCGATGAAAATTCTCGATAAGACTCTACCATATCGACAAGTTTAATTAAATGATCATATACATCATTAAAGTATAATTGCTGATCTTTTAAAAAACTAAGTTTTCCGGAATTAAGAATACGATACAAAAGGTCTCTCATCGGAATCAATGTTCTTCTCATTTTTGACATATCGTGACGAATATCAAACAATTTGTCCATTAAATCGTTAATTGTTTCATCCGCTACTTCATCTTCTATTCGATTTAATCTGTCTTCCACTTGATAAACGGGTGGAAAGTAATCGTCTACTAATTTATCGACAATAGCATGAAAAATTGAATAGGGTCCATTCTTTAAATGAGTATCATGCTGCAATTTTTTCCAAATCACGCTTAATTCCGGGATAGACTCTTGATGATACGTAACGATAAAATTTTCATTTATAAAAATATCTAACTCAGTTGGCTCCAATGTTTTTTGATTCATTGCATGACAAACGAAAAACCAATAGGAGCTATAGTAATCCATTTTTGGCCTTTGTGTATATTCATCAAGGCAATCTTCGATGGCAAGTGGATGAAACATGAAGAAGCGACTTAATAATCGTTGTTCCTTCTGAGGTGGTCCTGAAAAATCCACCCAAAACCATTCTACTTCTTTCGATCTTACCTCTCTAAGAGGCACATCATAGTGAAGTTCTCCATTTTTATGGAGGACGCAAGTACGTATCATCTTTTTTACTCCTAACCTAGAGATGTCTCATTCGTAAACAATAAATTTTTTTGAATCTATTTTCTCAATCACTCTCACTACAATGGTACAATAGTTTAATGAAAAAAAGGATGGTGCGACATGGAAAATTTCGTGAATTCAAGAGTAAAAGAAATCGAAATATCCGGTATTCGTAAATTTTCAAATATGGTTAAAAATCATCAAAATACAATTTCATTAACACTTGGACAGCCTGATTTCCCTACACCTGAACATATAAAACAAGCTGCCGCAGAGGCCATTTTGAAAAATGAAACGACTTATACCCATAATGCTGGATTTATAGAATTAAGGCAATCGGTTCATTCGTTTATGAAAAAAAAATATCGATTAAATTATGATCCTGAAAACGAAATCATCGTTACAAATGGTGCGAGCCAAGCTTTAGATGTTGCTTTTCGAACTTTACTCGATGCTGGAGATGAAGTAATTATCCCAGCTCCTAATTATCCAGGTTATGAACCCCTTGTGAAATTAGCAGGAGCAAAGGTTGTCTATGCCGATACGAGAGATACTGACTTTAAGCCACTTGCACAAGTTTTAAAAAAATGCATAACAGAAAAAACAAAAATCCTCTTATTAAATTATCCATCGAATCCAACTGGAGCCACATTAAGTAAAGAAGAATTACTAGACATTGCAAAGTTAATTAAGGGTAAAAGTATCATTGTAATGGCAGATGAAATCTATAGTGAACTTTCCTATAAGAATGAACACGTTTCGATTGCAGAATTTTTAAGAGATCAGACGGTTGTAATTAATGGTTTATCTAAGTCTCATGCAATGACTGGCTGGCGAATCGGATTTTTAATGGGTCCTAGTCACCTGATTAGCCAAATGCTGAAAGTTCATCAATACAATGTTTCCTGTGCCTCTTCTATTTCTCAAAAGGCAGCGATTGCGGCTCTAACCTATGGAATAAATGATGCAATCCCAATGAAAAATGAATATAAAATTAGAAGAGATTATGTATACAGTCGTTTGCAATTATTGAAACTTGAGTCGACTCTACCAGATGGTGCGTTTTATTTCTTTGTGAAAATCCCATCATTCTGGAATGATGATTCCTTCAATTTTGCTTTATCATTAGTAGAAGAACAACAGGTAGCAGTTGTACCAGGTAGCGCATTTTCTCCATTAGGAAATAGGTATTTCAGACTTTCATATGCGTGTTCATTGGATGAACTAAAAGAAGGCTTAGATCGTCTAGCAAAATTCCTTTCGACTCATCAATTGTAAGTAATCATACAATCTGGATTAAAAATTTAGTTGTTTGTTAAATTCTCTTCTTTGTTTTTGGCTGTGTAAGCGGATGTTGATAGGAAGTAAAAACGATGAGACTCCTGCGGAATAACGAGTGAATCGAGACCCCGCAGTGTGGTTTTTGTGGCCACTGAAAAAGTCCTCTTGGGACATCTAAGCGAGTATTAGCTGTTGATTTTCGTTCCAGGCAGACGCTTTCCGCGGGCACGGCTTCGATCTCCTCGTCACTGCGTTCCTGCGGGGCTTTCAGCTCGCGCTGTTCCCGCAGGAGTCGCTGCCTTCCGCTCCCATCCACTCGTAGAAGCTCACCACGTAGAAACTTTTTTTACGACTTTATTACGCAATCCCTCCCCATACGTATGTTTAAATACTTACTCCTAGAAGCGATCTGATGTATCGGATTTTGACTTGGAGGAACAGACCGAACAAGAAGCCTTTCAATAGACAACTGTATGGAAAGGAATCGTCAAATCACTCTATAAAATGGAAGCGAAGAAGAGCGATCCAAACAAAGACACAAATAGGATTCAGCATCGTGTGCTTGGTCTATTTGTCATGAAAATACACGGTGTCACAGCAATGTTTGCTTTCAATCTCAAGCGAATACTCACATGATGAAAAGAAAAAGGATAAAAAAGATCAAAAAACCGATACAAATTTTAAAAAATCCAAGTTTTTCAGTGGCCTCGTGGTTTTTCTCGAAGTGGCTCGACCGTTCTTCCGCGGAAAGCGAGTTGTTTTGCTGAATGGAGAAAAATCAACATGATCATTTAACAGAGCTTTATTTTTAAATATTATCGATAGAATAAGGCAGCAGCCATATAAAGTGAATACATAAATCACGATTTATTTAATGCATGGTTAAAATGAAGGTGGGTAGAACTAAAATGCCCAAGTTTATAGTCGAATCATCTTTAAGAGTCAATTATATGAAAAAAAACTCCAGCTTAAATGCGAACCTTACATCATTCGATTCTCATTTTCGACGGGCTTTCCGAGAATGCGTCGAACGAAATCAAGCTAAAGTTTAATTGGATTTCGCCGTCTTACACTCCAATCGACAACTATATTCGGTTCCATTGAAATGAGAATCATTTATGAGTTTGATACAAGGAAGAAAATAATAAAGTGAAAAAATCCGAACGAATACGAAAATTTCACTTAGAATTCCGCTGTTTTATTTCGGATTTTATTTAGACTAAAATACTTTTGTCCCAGCTCTTTTATTGTTTATTCCAATATTGATACAAAGCTTGAGTACCTTTGTTTTCGTATCCTTTTTCTGCTAATTCATCATATAGCGATTTTGCCAACTGCAAACCCGGGAGGTTTATTCCCAATATTTCTGATTCTTCAATTGCTATTCTCATATCCTTGATAAAGTGTTTAATGTAAAAACCAGGCTCATAATCATCCTTAAGTATTCGTGGTCCTAAGTTTGTTAATGACCAGCTTCCTGCTGCACCAGTCGAAATACTTTTTAGTACAAGATCTAAATCAAGTCCAGCAGATCTTGCATAATACAGTGCTTCACACACACCAATCATCTTTGATGCGATAGCAATTTGATTACTCATTTTTGTATGTTGACCAGCACCTGCAGATCCTTGATAAACAATATTTTTACCCATCACATCAAATAAAGGAAGCATTTTTTCAAAAATTTGTTGCTCGCCACCAACCATAATCGCTAGTGAACCATTCTTCGCACCAATATCTCCACCTGAAACCGGGGCATCCAACGTATCAATTCCTTTTTCTTTCGCTTTTATATGTATTTTTTTTGCAATGCTTGGATTAGACGTTGTCATATCAATAAATATTTGACCTTTTTTTCCATTTGAAATTATTCCTTCCTCGCCTAAATAAATTTCTTCGACGTCTGAAGGATAACCAACGATCGAAAAAATGATGTCTACTTGCTCCGCCATTTTTTTTGGTGATTCGCACCAGGTTGCCCCATTCTTTATTAATTCAATTGCTTTTTCTTTCGTACGATTGAATAAAAAAAGCTTGTAACCAGCATTTTGAATATGTTCAGCCATGCTTTTTCCCATTACGCCCGTTCCAATAAAGCCAACTTTCCAATTCGATGTCATATTTGTCACTCCTATATTTTCATAATGTACAAAAAAAAATGAGTCTGTTTACACAGACTCCAAAGAAAGGGGGGATAAGAGTGATGAATACCATTCTTATACTTGTAGTATCTTTCCCCTATTGGAGTCATGCTAAACTTAATCATTCAAAATTTCACTCATTTATTTTATCATGAATCAAATTTAATTCAATTTGATACAACTACAAATACCCTTCACGATTTGTACCTCTTCATTTTTTCCATTATTATGAATATATGGATCAATTGCATGATTTAAATCCTCCTTATTAAATGCGAACCGATCTTTTGACTATGATTTAATCATTCGAATTTCGTTTTCGATGGACGCTTTCTAGGGCTTTCGTTGAATGAACGTAAAGCTAGTGCTTAAGTGGATATCAACATCTTACACTCCAATCGAAATCAATGACCGGTTCCATTGAAAGATAATCATTTACGAAATAGGTTCATAAGAGTAAATATTTCGTATTCCCTTGCCTAAACAAAAAAATACCGAGATACGTGTGGTATCTCGGAATCAAAAGGGGGGGAAATAAGAATGAAAAGTTTGACAAGTAAACTTTGTTACATACTATAAGAATACCCATTAAATTTTTCTTTATTCCACATCGTCCATTACTTTTCTATGACATTTTCGTTACTTTCTTTACAAGGCTCATAACTTCTTCATTTGTCGTTAATAATAAAGCTTTTTGAGCCATTTCCTGCATTTCACTTCTATTTAATGTAGCTAATTGTGAGCGGGTTTTTAGAATACTCGTTGCGCTCATCGAAAATTCATCTAATCCTAGTCCAACCAATAATGGGACTGCTATTTCGTCACCAGCCATTTCCCCACACATACCTGCCCACTTACCTTCAGCATGTGCTGCTTCAATGACCATTTGTACCAAACGAAGAATCGCAGGGTTATATGGTTGATATAGGTATGAAACACGCTCATTCATACGATCAGCTGCCATTGTATATTGAATCAAATCATTCGTACCAATACTGAAAAAATCCACTTCTTTTGCAAATTGTTGCGCCATCACTGCAGTAGAAGGGATTTCAACCATTATCCCGACTTCGATATTCTTGTTTGTTTCAATACCATCGTTATTTAATTCTATTTTCACATCATTTAATATTTCTTTCGCTTGTCTAAATTCGGTTAGAGTTGAAATCATAGGGAACATAATTTTCAAATTACCGTATATACTCGCTCTTAAAAGAGCTCTAAGTTGAGTCTTGAATAAATCTTGTTGATCAAGACACAGACGAATGGCTCTATACCCTAAGAAAGGATTCATCTCTTTCGGTAAATTTAGATATGGTAGTTCTTTGTCTCCGCCAATATCTAATGTTCTTACCACAACTGGCTTTCCTTCCATCCCTTCTAGAACAGCTTTATAAGCCTCAAATTGTTCTTCTTCAGTAGGAAGTTCCTCGCGGCCCATATAAAGAAACTCGGTACGATATAACCCAATTCCCTCGCCACCATTTTCACGCACTCCTTCAAGGTCCTGCGGAGTACCGATATTAGCAGCTAATTCAACTTGATGGCCATCAGCCGTGATACTTTTCTCATTAATAAGTTTCGCCCACTCTGATTTTTGGGCAGCAAATTCTGCTTGTTTTGCTCTATAATGTTCGATCACTTCCATAGGAGGATTTACATGAATTTCTCCATTTAAACCGTCTACAATGACAAGATCACCATTTTGAATAACTTCAGTTGCTTCTTTTGTTCCAACAACTGCCGGAATTTCAAGAGAGCGAGCCATGATAGCTGAGTGAGAAGTTCTCCCACCAATATTCGTTGTAAATCCTTTAACAAAGTCTTTATTTAGTTGAGCTGTATCCGAAGGAGTCAAGTCTTCAGCAACAACAATTACTTCCTCTGAAATCATACTAGGATTAGCGATATGAACCCCTAGTAAATGGGATAACACACGTTTAGATACGTCGCGAATATCTGCTGCACGTTCTTTCATATACTCATTTTCCATTTGTTCAAAAAGTGCAATAAACATATCTGAAACTTCTTTAAGAGCAAATTCTGCATTTAATTTATCATTTGTGATTTTTTCTTCAATTGGATGGATTAATTCAGGATCACTCAATACGAGTAAATGGGCTTCAAAAATAGCAGCCTTGTCAGCACCAAGTTCCTCATGTGCTTTCACTCTAATCGCTTCAAGTTCCGTTTTTGAAAGCTCAATAGCATGATGAAAACGCTGAACTTCAGCATCTGTATCCACAATATCGATTTTTGAAAAGGAAAGATCAGGTTCGATAAGTCGGTAGGCTTTTGCAAATGCAATTCCGCTTGATGCAGCGATTCCTTTTAAGACAGTGGACATTATTCAGCCAAACCTTCTTTTTTAAGCGTTTCTTCTAAACTTTGCAAAGCTTCGTCTTCATCGCTACCTTCAGCGCTAATTGTAATATTTGCACCTTTACCTACACCTAACGACATGACGCCCATAATTGATTTAAGGTTAACTTTTTTCTCTTTGTAAGATAAATGAATTTCAGAGTCAAATTTGCTTGCCGTTTGAACAAGTAATGTTGCTGGACGTGCATGAATTCCTGTATCCGAGATTACGTCAAATGATTTTTGTGCCAAGATTATCTTCTCCTTTTAATATGCATAATAGTTTGTTCCCATGTTCCATTCAACGAAAAATAAGAATCAAATTGAAGTAGAACAGAAAACATTTTGGTATAACACAGGTTATTTGCACCTATAAGAATATCACGAGCACAAGCCCATGACAAATGGATTGCACTATTCTTTTAAGTGGAAGAAACAACCAAAGAAGTTCCTTCAAACAGTTTGAAATCATTTCGACCATTCAGCTTGCAATAATAAAGAGCTTCGTCAGCCTTTTGAATAATCTCTTTAGGCATTTTTCCCTCAATCGGTTAGATCATGGCACCGCCGATACTCACTGTAACGACATGAAGTGCAGATTCAGAATGAGGCATTTGCTTTTCTTCGATAGATCTCCTTAAGTTTTGACCCACTGTACTTATTTCTTCTTTAGAACAGTAAGGTAGTATGACAGCAAACTCCTCTCCACCATATCGTGCCAGAAAATAAACGTCATCATTCAATGTATTTTTCAAAATTCTTCTGCAACCATCTTTAAAAATGTATCTCCAAATACATGACCATAGTAATCATTGTAATTTTTGAAATGATCGATATCGATTAAAATTAACCCAAGTTGACTTTTTTGCCCCTTATGCAAATTCCATTAGTTATATAAATACTGTATCAAAAGCTCTTCTATTTCCAATATTCGTTAATCCATCGGTGTTAGCTAATGACGATACTTTTTGAAATTTGAATTGTAATCGTACAGAAGACAACAAGCCAACCCCTACAAACAATACCACCAACCCAGTGATCCATATCAATTCCTTTACTTTATCTGTTGATTTCTTAGATTTTTGTAATGTTTCTTCAGTAATTCGGTTAATTTTATTATTTAAATCGGTTTGCAAATTCCGATATTCATCCATTCGTTCTTTACCTTCAGCGAATTGAGTTAAACTATTGCCAGGAATATTTACTTGTCTATTAAGTATTTGCTTGGAATCATAAGCTTGAATAGCATTGATTTGTGGCACGATTTCACGATCAATCAACATCCTTATTTCAGTGTATTGATATGAATAAGTTCTCAGTATTTCCAGATTTTTATCCATCGATTTCTTACCACTATAATAGGATTCTAAAAAAATATTATCTTTCGAAAGTTGATATCCTCTTATTCCAGGTTCTTGGTTTAATAAATCTTTCATAATCTGATCAGAAGCTGCGTTCATGGGCATCATTTCATTTGCAATTTTATTTGATGATTTCTCTACATCAATAAATGCACGATAGCTATAAAAGCTAATTATAAACAATAGAATACAATTAAAAATACTTCTACTAAACATGCTATACATCTAACCCTCCTGCAGAACTTATGTTCTAGGGATCATTAATCTATCCTCTTACCTTGTTATGTTCCCTTAAAAAACTTTGTTCATACTCTTTTACTAAATTTTTTATCTTCTATTGGAAATATTTGCGCATCTTTTGTAAAGAAAGATTGATAGCCACCTATAATAAAGATCAAAACTGTTAGAGCCGCACTCCCTAGTATCCCTAATAATATAGCGATTTGGTATTCAATGGCTACTAATGGTCTAATACCTGATAGTATTTGGCCAGACATCAAACCCGGTAAAAAAACAATACCCATTCCTAGCATATTATTTAATGTTGGAAGAATTGCTGAGTCGAACGCACGGTCCATAAATGGTTTAACTGCGTCTTTAGGAGTTGCCCCTAAAAGTAAAGATCCTTCCACAATGTCCTTTTGGTTTCGAAGTCCATCTAAGAAATTTTTTAATGCGAGAGTCAAAGCTGTCATTGAATTTCCTACAATCATACCTGCAATTGAGATGAAATACCGTGGGTCATACCACGGTTTAAAATGAATAACAACTAAATTGAAGTAGATAAGTGTAAGAATTGATCCACCTACCATAGCAGCAGCAATCCTTATTTTAGCTTCTTTTCTCATGTGAACATCAATTTGTTTAAAAATATTTGTTACTGCGAATATTTCCATTCCAATAATAAAAAGAATCGTAACGAAAGGATTAGGATGCTTAAAGATAGCAGTGAGCACAAATCCTGCTAGGACTAACTGTAATGTCATTCTAATGGAAGCTAAAATTATCTGTTTTTCTCGTGAAATTTTCCTGATTTTCACGATCACAATGAGCAAAACTACAAAAACGTAAGCGGCAACGAGTCTCCATAATTCGATATCTACAATACCGCCTTTCATGATAAATTACCCCCATTTTTATTTGTCCATTTATTAAGTGTGATAATCTCTTCTCCAAATGTGTGTGCAACCTCTTTTGAATGAGTAATCATGATCACTGAAGCATCCTGTTGCTTAGCTTTTTCAAGAAAATGTTTCATGACGATTTTCCCTGTCGCTTCATCAAGTGCAGAAGTTGGTTCATCAAGCAGATAAACATCTGCTCTCATTAATAGGATTCTAGCAAGTGCTATTCTCTGTTTTTCTCCACCAGATAGTTGCATTGCGTCTGCCGTTAATTCTTTATTTAATTGAATGGTATTTAGTGCTTCATTCAATTGTTCATTAGTAGCTAATTCACGATGAGAAAATAAGAGACCTTTTTGTAGGTTTTCAAGAATCGTCCCGGGAAAATCAGTGGACTTTGGGAAAGCGTAACCACCTTTCGACGATGGTTAACGGCATCTTCTCCTAATAACAGTTTCCCTTGATACAAAATTCTCCCCTGATCAGGGATTATCATTTTGTTTAATAATTTTAATAGTGTCGATTTTCCCGCACCACTTTCACCTATTATACAAGTAACATTTTGTTTTCGGATGTTCAAACGAGCTATCTTTAAAATATTTTTATAGGACACATTTTCAAATTCAAATAACATTTCCGATCACACCTTTTATATGAAATTTAGCGAAGAATAAATAATTATTTTTTTGGATGAATGCGGCTCTTATCGTGAACTTTGCCGCTATTGGTCATTTTACTAAATTTTGCTCTCTTTCTGAGTTAGCCCTTCCTATCCTTCTTGCTAACGACCCTTTTTGGGGGCAAGATAGGACTTGTTTTCCTGTAAGCGTATATGTGAAGGAAGGTAAATAAATCTCCTATACACATCAAACGGTATCCTTCTATGAATAATATCAATCTATAGAGAAACAGCCATAAAAAAAAAGAGCATCTATGCTCTCTTTTCATCATTCTTTAAGACTGTCATTAATTCTATGCAGTCTTTTTCAAATTTTATCACTAGTGATTCCACCGGTTCTACTTTCCCATATCGAATTTGTTCATATAGTTTAACGTCAATTTTATTTTGAAATGAAAGTCGAGTCATCCATTCACTAAAAGTTTCAGAAGTTCTTCTTGCATAGGGAGTTGATCCAAAATCATTTTCAATTGATTGAACCGCTAAACGCACTCTGTTTTCAGCTGCACTATAGAGAATTCGATTTGTTGTATCAGGTTCATGGATGTTTATTTTTTCACGAGTAGTATGGATGTTTCCTTTCTGTTGTTTTGTTATGACAATTGGCTTTTTTCTAAAAAGGATATAAAGAGTGATGATTAAACAAATAAAGATGAGAACATAAATGATTACACTCAGATTAAAATCGATCAAATGTGCCTTTCTAACTCCTTTTGATGGATCTAGTGAAATATTATTCTCATTTTTGAGTTTTTCTGTACCACTATCCTGATTAAAAACATGGGCAAGCACACTCTGTAAAAAATGATAAATAGGATTGACAAACCAACTAAATAAATAAACTATGCCTGTAACAAGGAATGTAAAAAGAAGATGAATTCCTTTACTAATCTCAAAGATTAAGGTGAAACTCACAAACGGAGTAATGATCGTTAGAAGAATAAGTAATAACTTTTTCTTCTGATTCTTCTCTGAGGAAAAATGTGTGATCATATCTGTTAAGGGTATCGATAAATAAATGAATAAATAAAGCACCAATCCACTGAATGTCCATGTTGAATCCACAAAGAAGATTGAGTACTTTCCTAAGGGATCACTAAAAAAATGATGGATGTTAAATAAACAAAAAGTAAGTAAAACGAATAAGACAAGGAGCCCAAGATTCCACTCTAATTCATTTTTCTCCTCTCCAAACCTCTCCTTGAATCTCCATTGGGAAATTCCCAACATCAAAATAGTGATCCACCAAGGTAAGCTGAAAAATAAAGCCATAATCAAAAATACTAGAATATAAATTGGCAACAAAGAAACCGAATATAAGGTAGGGAATTTAAAATAACAATAACCACAAAGAATACCACAAAGAAAACTAGCCAGCCAAAATGGGATGGCTAATGGTAGATGAAAAGATCCCATACCAAAAAAAGTTACTAGCATACCAATGAATACGATATCTCCGCAATAAGTGATATAAGAAAGTATTAGGGATGGGATGCGCGTATAATTTATGCTTGTGATAGCTGTTGATTCTTCCAACGGACAAGCACTTCCTTTCCACTTAACTGTTCGATAACCTGAACTCCAAATCCTTGACGAGCAAGAAGCTCAATAGGACGATTCAACTCATCTAATTGACCAAGAATAATAACAGTCGGTGCGATCATTCGATGTAATGTTAAATAGCGAACCATGATCGAAGCAGAGATGGTTATATCATTGATTGATAAGATAGACAGCATTTCAAGGGCCATTTGCCTTTGTTTCTTCCCTTCCCCTTCTGGTAAAAAATAAAAGGGCGCTTTCCCAAATGAACGAACATTAATCGCTAGAGAAAATGGGATTCCTACACGAAATGCTTCTTCAATTAAGTAGCAAGATGACTTTATTAATTCTTCCAGCTTCCCGTTTATCGCATATCGATCGTTCACATTTAATACCAATGACCATGATCGATTTGCAGCAGGAGAAAACACTTTCGATTGAAGTGATTGCATCCTTGCACTTGCTTTCCAATTAATTTTTTGCATACCATCTGTTGATTGATAATCTCTTGTACCTATTGGAAGCAAATTATCTTCATACAATGAGTTATGCAAATAGGAAAACCCTGGTGATAATTGATTTTTATCCACTTGCTTAAAGACCATATCCATAGATGGATATACTAATACTTCTGACAAGACATTTTTTATGTATGTCATCTCTTTTTGACCGCTTCCAAAACATCCAGGAATCATGATTTTCAATGTTTTGACTTTTGCTAACCCTCTACGATTTGCTTTTATAGGAAAATCCATTTGAAGCGTCTCCCCTTTTTTTAATACAAAAGGGACAGCAAATTCGATTAAGCGAAAATTAGCTTGATAGGAAAATCCAATTGGATGAACGACATCATCAAATTCCACAATCAGTCGTCCACGAGTGATCGACATTCCTTCATTTTTAAATAAGAATGACCATGTTCCTTCTTCTCCCAATCGATGTCGATGTCGAATCTTTTTATCAATCAGAGTGATTTTGTTACCAGCCCTTATTAAATAATATTGATTCACTTTCAACATCATATAGGCAATTAGCAAAATCGTTCCAAAAACAAAGCTTTTTGCGAGGATGGAACATAACGCTAAGCCAAAACACGTAAATTGCGCCATTGATAAATATCGATCTTCCTCAATGTTTGTTTTCCATTTCATTTTAAACCCCTGACTCTACAGGAAGAGCAGTCGAAAGAATGATTTCTTGCATAACAGTTTCTATACTATGAGTGAGCGAAGCTTCTGCTGAAAGCGAAACGCGATGGTTTAATACAAATGGCGCCATATTTCTTACATCCTCTGGAACCATGAAGGCTCTTCCTTCTAAATAAGCTCTACCTTGTGCTGCGCGAAAAAGTGCAAGTGTTGCTCTTGGACTGACACCAAGTTCGATAAAGGGATGTTGCCTTGTTTCTTTAACAAGCTCAAGAAGATAAGTCTCAACATCTTCGTTCGCTCTAACTTTCCTTGTCTCCTTAGTGAATACAGCTAAATCCTCTCGCGTCAATACAACATTTACGGTATCAAGCGGTTTAGCATCCTGAAAGCGCCTCACGACTTCTCTCTCTTCTTCAATTGTGGGGTAACTAAATGGGATTTTCATAAAAAAACGGTCTAATTGAGCAGCTGGAAGTGGAAATGTTCCTTGCTGAGATTCAACTGGATTTTGAGTGGCGATAACGATAAATGGAAGTTCTATAGCGACTGTTTCACCCTCTATCGTTACTTGGTGTTCTTCCATAACTTCTAGAAGACTGGACTGAGTTCTTGGTGTTGCTCGATTGATCTCATCCGCCAACAAAACATTTGTCATGATTGGACCAGGTCGTTTCTCGAATTCTTGTGTTTTTGGATTAAAATATTGAATGCCGGTAATATCATTTGGTAGAACATCAGGGGTGAATTGAATACGTCGAAATTGACAATCGACTGTCTTCGCAAAAGTTTTAGCCAACAAAGTTTTACCAGTACCAGGTACACTTTCCAATAGAACATGTCCTCCTTGGATAAAGGAGATGAGTAATAAATTTATCTCCTCTTCTTTTCCTACCATCACTTTATTCATTTCGTTCTTTACCTCTAATAGCTTATTATTCATATCTATCCCTCCATACAATTTGTATATATATCTAATATATCAAATAATTCACAATAATTGGAAGATATTTTATTGCATATTTTCAAATTGTCATTTATTGTTTTTATTAGTAGAATAAAAGTAACTATTTGAGGAAAAGGTGAGTCAAATGTATTTTAAAAGAAACGAATCGTTTCGTTTTAGTCTAGGCGAACCGATTCCTGCATTTGTGAAAATATCATACCGAAAAGAAGATGCAATTAAAGAATCCAGCAATGGAAATACGGATATTTATGATATTAGTCAACGTGGATTAAAGATTCGTTCTACTGAAGATTTTCCTTTTCCAGGAAACGACTGTTCTTTAGAAATTCGATTTACACTTGAGAGTTTCACTGTCACACTCGTTGGAGTAATCGTTTGGAAGAAACAAATAGGTTCTCACTTCTTATACGGATTCTTCGCAGAAGAAGATCCACCTACCGAAAAAATCATTATTTCTGCGTTAAAAAGCTACGCAAAAAACCACCTGAAGAAAAAATAAGTCTATCTAACATACAGAAAATTTGAGTAAAAAAAGCGAATCCCATTAAGGAATTCGCTTTTTTTGTTCAATGTTCATATATCATCTTTCTCGTCATGCCTCCATCTACGACTAGATCTATTCCCGTGACAAAATCATTTGTAGGATCTGCCAAGTATAGGCAACTTTTAGCGATATCACTCGGTTTACCCACACGATTTGCAGGATGTTGCGCATGGTCAATTTCTCTTAGATTAGAATAATCATTGGTTTCAATCCAACCAGGACTTATCGAATTGACTCTTATGTGATACTTGCTCAATGTCATGGCTAAAGCATGGGTAATTGCAGCAATTCCGCCTTTCGTTGCAGAGTATGCCTCAGTATTTGGCTCTGACATAGAGGCTCTTGTCGATGCCATGTTAATAATGCTTCCACCATTATCTTTCATATATTTTGCTGCTTCACGAGAACAATAAAACACACTACTTAAATTGGTTTGAAGGAGTTCTGACCAATCCTCCTCCGTCACTTCCCATAAAGACTTGAATGCAGAAAGACCTGCGTTATTTACTAAAATATCGATCTTCCCCTCCTTCTTAAATACTTCTTCCATCATTCTCGTTACTTCGTTTAATTTCCCGACATTTACATGATGAAAAAAAACTTTCGTGTCATTCGCTTTCAATTCTCTTTCTAAATTTTCTCCTTCTTTTTTGTCTATGTCCACTAGGTGAACGATTGCTTTTTTCTCGGCAAATGAATACGCAATCCCTCTCCCAATACCATTCGCTGCACCTGTAATCACGACTACCTTATCTTTAAACATGAAATATCCTCCTTATGTTAATCAAATATTACCCTAGTTCTAAGTAAAAAAACGTATAACTAAAAAAAACGCAAAGCGGCCGTTCAGATAAGACTAAACGGAGCTGGAATTAGACACAACGAAAGGTGAAAATCGCGTGCTCAGCCTCGACTGCCATTTGCTTACTTTCGAGGAGGGCGCTTTTCACCCACCGGAGAAAGTCATAAATGAAAGGAGAGGCTAGCGATTGGATCTAGACACAACGAAAGGTGAAAATCGCGTGCACAGCCTCGACTGTCATTTGCTTACTTTCGAGGAGGGCGCTTTTCACCCACCGGAGAAAGTCATAAATGAAAGGAGAGGCTAGCGATTGGATCTAGACACAACAAAAGGTGAAAATCGCGTGCACAGCCTCGACTGTCATTTGCTTACTTTCGAGGAGGGCGCTTTTCACCCACCGGAGAAAGTCATAAATGAAAGGAGAGGCTAGCGATTGGATCTAGACACAACAAAAGGTGGAAATCGCGTGCTCAGCCTCGACTGCGCTAAAACTTCCTGTTTGTCGGAGGAGATTGAAGCCGTGCCCGCGGAAAGCGTCTGCCCGGAACGATTATTAACATCTTATACGCGTATTGACGGTTGAAGAGAACTTTTTCAGTTCCCTCGTGCTTTTTTACGAGGAGACTAGATCCAAATAACTCAGTTAAAAAATTAATATTTACTTATTTTTCAAAAAAACAGTCTATACTCATCATCATTTCAATGAGCATAGACTGATTATCATTTTCTATTTTTTATCCAAGTCGTAATCTACTGTCGGGCATTCTCATAAATTCGTCCGTCTTTTTTTTCATTTGATCGAGATTAATGAGCTCATCTAATTGTCGGCTTAATAATAGAGTCTTTTCGTCTGTTAGTCCATTCGAAAGTCCGGTTAGAATCATTTCTATCCGTTTTTCTTCTATTTGATGGTTTAACAAATTAGTTGTTATACAGCTCATATCTTCACCTCTTTCAAAGTATTATAACTATTTTACTATTTTTTACACATCTTGGATATAAAAAAAGAAAAATAATGTAAAAAGTTGTCACATTTATGTGTATTAGTTTTGATGTTTCAACCCTTTTTTGTTTTGAAAACCTGAAAAGAGTGGCTCGGAAAAGTGAAACATTAACTCTAAAGTGTTCTGCTTTTGCTTTGTCAGAATATGTAACGAGGAAGAGACTTCTACAACCTCATCGTTTTTAAATTCAACAAATAATTTCGATCCTTTGCTATAATATTCCTTCACATGTCTGAGAAAAATCCATGTGCACTGATATTTTTCAGGAGAAATTGTCGGGAATGCATAAATACACTCAATCGGACAAATCATCAAAGGGGTCTTATTTTTAAAAGATAAAAGAGCCTTAGCTGCCTTAATTCTTCCATCGTATGTAGAACCTCTCTGGATACATGCTTCTTCTAACAATTCCTTCACTTCTTTTTTTGACTCAACTCTTCCATTTAGATCATAAATAACAGATGAATGTGTAGTAGAATATTCAGATTTAATCGCCATCGTTGTTGTACCAATTTTGTATGAATGGATCAAGCTCATTCCCCCTTTTTCAATTAATTCCCATTAATAGTATAAACGGTAATTTAACAACTATCTACAATTTTTTGAATATTCTTATTTTTAAGACAAAAAAGATGAAAATTTCAATTTTACACTAAGGAGAAAATTCATTTTTATCTCTTTATTTGAATGCAAAATTCATTTTTCGTATTCCTTTATGAAAAACAGTCATTCGACTCTTTTTATTAAGGCCATTATGCTGAATGCACCCGGGAATCCAGCGCAGTACTGCTATAAAGGAAGTCATATTTTATGAATTCATTTGAAGAGGCATTCGAGCAATTTGAACCAATGATTTTTCATCTAATAAAAAAATTAAACCTTTATCAGAATCATGATGAATATTACCAGTTAGGATTAATCGGAATTTGGGAAGCAGTCAATCGTTACAATTCAGAAAAAGGCCAATTTTCATCCTTTGTTTATTCAACTGTGAGGGGCAAAATGCTCACTCATTTAACTATAAACAGAAAATGGGATGATAACGTTTATCTTGATAGCGGAAGTGTAATAGACTACGTGGAGGACCAAAGTTATTCGGGTCTTTTTGAAGAAGAAATGCTGTTACTCTATTGCAATGGGTTAAGTGAAAAACAAACTTTATGGGTAAAACAAACTTTTATTAAAGGAAAAACGACTGATGATCTAGCAAAAGAATTTGGCGTATCCCATTCAGCTGTGAAAAAATGGAAGAAAATAGCCCTTGAAAAAATAAAATTCAATCTTGATCATCGTTCAATTTAGAGTCCATTGTCGTTTAAATTAAAAAATCGTCTCTCCTCCATCATTTATTAACGGAGAGACGATTTATAATCTGACTTTAACTCTGTATAACGAACTCGAGAAGTATTAAATTGACTTTCATTCTATCCAATAGCGCTGATTACTAACTCCTAGCTTCGAATGTATATTGATAGATCACTTGCCCGCCATGCTTAGCGATACCTCTAAAATGTTTAAAGTCTTCTTGAGCTACAATTACTTTTCTCACCTCTAAAAAATCTTCTTTCAGGACAAGCCATTCGTCGAGCTCACCTTCTCGAAGTTTCTCTATAAATTGAATAATTGTTTCCTCACTCATATGATCGCCTCCCCTTGTGCATTATAATCGATCCATCTAAAAATACAAATAGGATTATATTAAGAAAATATGGGGAATAAACGAAAGAAAAACCTTTACCTTTCTAATGGAATGAGGCAAACTATTAATAATGATTTGCTTAATTATTAGAAAGTTCAAAAGATATAAACAGGGGGAACTTTAAATGAAAAAAGCAGAAGTGGGTAACGTCATTGAATTCAGGGATGGATTGCAAGGCGTAGTGGAAAAATTAAATGAGAATTCAGTGATTGTAAATCTAACTTATATGGAAAATTTCGAAGAACTTGAGTTGGAAGAAAAAACGGTAGTAAATCATAAGAATTATCGAGTAATTAAAGATTCTATTCATCAGTAAAGCAAGCAGAATTCTGCTTGCTTTTTCACTTGAAAATGACTTAAACTTTTTATTTTACCAATTGCGTTCATTTCATCATTCCTATTTTCAGCTAATATTTACGAACATTTCTAAGAAATCTTTGCATGACATTCGGCCACTAGTCTCGACTGACGCTTTCCGCGAGCTTGGCTTCAGCCTACTCCGACAAACAGGAAGTTTTAGCGCAGTCGTTGCAACAGGATGTTGCGTTCTTAGACTGTGATCCTTTCTCTGAGGGGTCTTCAGCTCAAGCTAACCCCGCAGGAGTTGCCCTCTGCTACTTCCACCATATAGGATATTCGTCTTTTAAGAGCTGATGTCTAATGATGAAACTGATTCAATTATTTAGGAGAACATCATGACAAATAAACTTGCAATTACCAAAATTGTAAAAGCCTATTGGTTTTTACCCACCATTTATTCTATTTTTGCGATATTATTAGGTATATTATCCAATAATTTTGATCGCTGGGTGTCAAATCAAGATGGATGGATTTTTCCGTCTATATTATTTGCTAATTTCGATCTTTCTATCCAAGCATTAAGTACGATATCAGCTTCAATCATGACGATGACCACGATTACTTTTTCAACCATCATGGTTGTTTTGACTACATTTTTATCCCAGTACTCCCCAAGGACATTACAAAATTTTATTAATGATCCACCTACTCAAAGAGTTCTTGCCTCTTTCGTAAGTGGTGTTGTCTATACCTTAACGTTATTGATTTTAATTAAATCAAGTCCCGCTCAAGATGTATTTATCACACCTTTCTTTGGATCGGTTGCTATCATAATAAATCTTTTTGTTTTTGTCTTTTTTATACACCACGTTTCAAATTGGGTGAAAGTAAGTCGTCTTGTTCATAATATTACTGCTCAGACTAATAAAAAAATTGAAACGAGTTTTTTATTACAAGAATTTGAATCGAATCGACTGAATGTGGAAAATCAGTGGTTAAAGATCAAAAAAGAGAAACCACTAATCATTGTTTCCCATAAAACTGGCTATATTCAGCAAGTGAACATTCAAGCACTTATTAGACAAGCTTCAGATGACAACTGCATGGTTCAATTTTTAAAATCTTCAGGAGAGTACATATTGAAAGGAAATCCTCTTTTTTATATTTGGGGCGATCATAGGAAACTGGAAAAAACAATTTATGCATTGAGTGTAACAATCGGTATTGATAAAGAACCCATAGAAGACATTGAATTTGGAATCCGCAAACTGACTGAGGTCGCACTTAGAGCCATTTCTCCAGCTATAAACGATCCAAATACAGCGAGAAATTGTATTGAAGAAATTGGCGTTATTTTAGCAGAATTAAGTAAACGTCCTTTACCTGATTCTTTCTTTACCGATGAATACCAAAATCTACGTTTGTATTATGAACAACCTTCTTTCCAAGATTACTTATATAAAAGTTTTTATCAATTAAGGCATTATGGAAAAAAGGATATCTCTGTTATTCTAGAAATATTTAAAGCATTGAAGTTAATTGTCGAAAGTAATGATAAGGAGATACAAAATTTAGTTTGGAATTTTCATGAGTATATTATAGAGGGAGTCGATTTTTCTTCATTACAGGAGTTGGATCTAGAATACTTATCTGTATCAATTGATAAACTCGCTCATGCATGCGACAGGAGTGATTTCAATCGCGAAAAATGGAAAAAATCATTAAACACAATCTGACAAAATTCTGTTAATCTTGAAACTTTTTATTCACTTAATCGTCTATGTTAATACAAGGAGGAATTACATTGAAAAAATTAATCGTACTTACAGGATTCACACTTATGTTATCAACTGGTTTAGTTGCTTGTGGAACAGGCGCAAATAAAGACGAAGTCAATGCACCCACAATCAACCAAAACGATAAAAAAAATGAACAAACGTCTACTAGTTCCAAGGATGGTACTGAAGGGAAGACTACTGAATCAAAAGATAGTACAACGGATTCCAATAATGACAACACTGCTAAGGGTGATTCATCATCAAATTCATCTGCAGAACCACGTACCTCAGAAAAAGAAATGACTTATGAGTCGGATGGAAAAAGTGTTACCGAAGTGGCCACACTTTCGGAAAAAAGCCCTCAAGGTTATTCAATGTATGTCCTCCCCTCTTACAGCTTTACAGGTGAAGAGCCAGGGAAAGATATTGTATTTGATAAAGAAGATGGACACAATTTTATGAGAATAGAAGTTTATCCTTCTTCTTCAACGAATCTTGATGATTTAAAACACTCTGCTGAGCAACAACTAAAAGCGTTAAATAACCAGGTCGATACGATTTCTGATGAAGAAGCACCACAACAATGGGAAAAAACGGTTATCTTAAAAGCGGAAAAAGATAATGATCTTGTTCAAACCTATCTTTTCAAACAGAAGGATCACTTTGTGAAACTGACGATGTTTACAAAAATTGACGACAATCGATTGAAACCATTCCTACAAATGGCTTCAACTATACAATTTTAATAACAAAAATATGATCGTTTTATTAAAAGACATCCTTGAGGTGTCTTTTTTTTCATAAAAAAACAATTTCATGAGCAAATGATTTGAAAGTCAAAATAGGTCAAGATATAATAAGGTCAAAGATAGTCAAAGTATCATCATTGACCTTATTATCTTATCCTACAATTTTTCCTTTAGGAGGAATGAACAATGAACTGTCAACATTGTGGTAATGAAAAAGCAACGATCCAATTACACTTTAAAATAAATGGAATGCAAGCTGATATGCATGTTTGTGAGGCTTGTTTCCAAAGAGAAAATCATAAATTAGAATCTCTAACACCAGCAAATCAGAATCGAACTGGCGACTTTCCTTTTTCCGGATGGTTCCAAAATCAGCCCGAAAAAAATGAACAAGTTATACACAAAGAAAATCAAAAGAACCTCGAATTTTTATCTCAATTCGGAAGAAATATGACTAAAATGGCAAAATCAGGAATTCTAGATCCTGTTATTGGACGTGAAAATGAAATTGATCGAGTAATCGAAGTTTTAAATCGAAGAAATAAAAATAATCCTGTTCTCATTGGTGAACCTGGTGTTGGTAAAACAGCGATTGCCGAAGGATTGGCGTTAAGGATAGCAGCGGGGCATGTACCACATAAGTTATTGTCAAAAGAGGTGTACCTACTAGACGTGGCCTCACTTGTGGCAAACACGGGAATTCGTGGTCAATTCGAAGAACGAATAAAGCAACTCATATCAGAGCTACAACAAAACCCTCAAGTTATCTTGTTTATTGATGAAATACACTTATTAGTAGGAGCAGGATCTGCGGAAGGCTCAATGGATGCAGCCAATATCCTAAAACCCGCTCTTGCACGTGGAGAACTGCAAGTGATCGGCGCAACAACGTTAAAAGAATACCGAACGATCGAAAAGGATGCAGCTTTAGAACGTCGATTACAACCTGTTCAAGTTAATGAGCCATCTTTAGAAAAAACCGTTGAAATTCTAACAGGATTAAAAGAACGCTATGAAGATTTTCATCAAGTTACGTATGGAGATGAAGCTATTAAGGCAGCTGTCTATTTGTCTTCTCGTTATATTCAAGATCGTTTTCTACCAGATAAAGCAATTGATTTGCTAGATGAAGTAGGTTCAAAACTGAATCTTTCCATTGACGTATTACCAAAAGAAACGATTAAACAAAAACTTAGTGAAATTATGTTTGAAAAAGAACATGCCTTAAAGAAAGAAAACTATGAGCGGGCCGCAGAGCTTAGAGATGAAGAACTGAATTATGAGAAACAACTTAAAAATGATTCCTCGATTGATTTTAATATCGTCGTTACAAAAGCTCATATTCAAGAACTTATTGAAAAGAAAACAGGCATTCCTGTCGGGAAATTAGAATCAGATGAACAGAAAAAAATGAAAGAACTTGAAAGCCAATTATCACAAAAAGTAATTGGACAAAAGCAAGCTGTCAAAAAAGTCGTCAGAGCAGTTAGAAGAAGCCGTGCAGGTCTTAAAACTAAAAACAGACCCATCGGTTCATTCTTATTTGTAGGACCAACCGGGGTTGGAAAAACTGAATTAAGTAAAGCGCTGGCCACTGAGTTGTTTGGCTCTGAGAATAAAATGATACGATTAGATATGAGTGAATATATGGAGAAACATAGTGTCTCTAAAATCATTGGCTCTCCTCCTGGTTACATTGGCCATGATGAAGCAGGTCAGCTGACTGAAAAAATCAGAAGACAGCCTTACAGCATTGTTTTACTAGACGAAATTGAAAAAGCACATCCTGACGTACAGCATATGTTTTTACAAGTACTTGAAGATGGACGCTTAACCGATAGCCAAGGTCGTTCAGTATCATTTAAAGATACTGTAATCATCATGACAAGCAACGCTGGTGTTCAAGAAAAAAAGAAAATCATGGGTTTCGGAGAAAATGATGCTTTATCTGAGAGTACATTGCTTCAATCACTTGGTTCATTCTTTAAACCAGAATTTTTAAATCGATTTGATAACATAATTGAATTTCAGTCATTAGAAACGAAAGAACTAATTAAAATCGTTGATCTATTACTGATGGATTTAAACGAAGCGCTTTTGGAACAAGAGATTAAATTAGAAGTATCACAAGAGGTAAAAGAAAAACTAGCAACCATTGGGTATCACCCTTCTTTCGGTGCACGTCCTCTTAGAAGAACAATACAAGAATACATTGAGGATAATTTAGCTGACTTTATCCTTGATCAACCTCATGTAAAAAATGTGGCAGCGATTCTTGAAAATGACAAAATTATCGTTAAATCCACTTTACAAGAAAAAGTTCAGATCAGTTCTTCATGATCGATTAAAAAAGCTGAACAGACATTCAGTCAGTGTCAACTGGTTGACTGGCAGCCAGTCCCTTTTGAACAGTTATTTTGCCGTTTACAGAGCGATCATTCTCACATAAATATCGTTGAATAATAGATAAAAAGCATTCGGAACTCGATTGAGTTTACGAATGCTTTTTTGACTCTTTTCATAATCTTTGATGCTAATAGGAACTTTGCTACATCCGCTTCGACAAAGAATACGAACCTACCCAGCATATTCTTTCATGCTTCCGAGTTGGTTCTCAATTGGATTCTATTTTCACTATTGAGAGTAAGTAATTCACTACACAGCTATTTATGATCATCATGTTGCAATAAATCGAAAATGACGTCTATGAAATACAATATTTCATTCAAAAACAGCCTTAAGTTATGCACGAATGCACGAATAAGCCAAGTTCTTTTCTTTATTACGTTATAAAACTACTAATTTTATTCTACTTATAAAGATTGATCATCTACACTATTTAGCCATTCTTTAATTGGTCCAATGACTGACTTTACACATCCATCTTCAAAAGGAGAGATTAAGTTTGCTTCTTTTACTAACGCTGTAAATGACTTACTTCCTCCTTGTTTGCATAGATGAATATAGTCTTCCCATGCACTCTTTTGATCTTCTTGAGCTTTTTTCCAGAATTGAAAAGCACAAACTTGAGCTAATGTGTAATCAATATAATAAAATGGAGAGTTATAAATGTGACCTTGTCTTTGCCAAAATCCACCTTTCTCCAAGTACTCGTTATCATCATAATCACGATGCGGCAAATAGGTTTTCTCTAGTTCTCTCCACTTTGCTTTCCGTTCTTCAGGTGACGCAGTAGGGTTTCCGTATACAAAATGTTGAAACTCGTCTACTGCTACTCCATAAGGAAGAAATAGAATTGCCCCACTTAAATGAGAAAATTTGTACTTATCTACCTCATCTTTAAAAAACAAGTCCATCCATGGCCAAGTAAAGAATTCCATACTCATCGAGTGAATTTCACAAGCTTCATATGTTGGCCAGTTGTATTCAGGTATCGTATATCCTCTACTCGAATATACTTGAAAAGCGTGACCCGCTTCATGAGTTAAAACATCGATATCGCCTGATGTACCATTGAAATTAGAAAAGATATATGGCGCTTTGTATTCGTCAATATATGTACAGTAACCACCACTTTGTTTTCCTTTTTTCGCAACCAAATCCATTAAATCATTGTCAAGCATGAAGTTGAAAAACTCAGATGTTTCATTGGATAGTTCATCATACATCTTCTTGCCATTTTCCACAATCCAGTTTGCATCTCCTTGTGGTTTAGCATTTCCTGATAAAAACTCAAATCCTTCATCATAAAATTTCATATTTTGCACACCTATCCGCTGTGCTTGACGATGTCTCAGTTCAGTTGCTAAAGGAACAATAAGTTCTTTTATTTGCTTGCGATAATTAGCAACCATATCCGCATTGTAATCTGTACGTGCCATACGGTAATAGCCTAATTCGATAAAATTCTTATAGCCTAATTTTTGTGCAATTTCCGTTCTAATCTGAACTAATTCGTCATAAATCCGATCTAAATCTTTTTCATTTTCTTCAAAAAACACCGTTCTCGTATCATTTGCAGATTTTCTGACTTTTCGATCTTTATCTTCCATATAAGGGATCATTTGAGCAAGTGTTTTCTCTTCACCGTCGAACATAATTTTTGCTGACGCGATCAACTTTGAATACTCAGAAGACAGCTTATTCTCCTTTTGTAGCAATGGTATAATTTCCGGAGAAAATGTTTTAATTTGAGCTTCAGCTAATGCAAAAAGCTGAGTACCCCACTTCTCTTCCAATTCATTTCGATACGGTGAGTGGATTAAAGCATCATAGTATTCGGAAACTAATCCTTGTTCTCTAGGAGCTATTTCATCTACATAATCTTTTTCTTTTTTGTAGAAATCATCGTTTGTATCAATAGAATGACGAATTTCTACTAAATTAAACATCGTACTGATTTGATTACGTATCGCATTGATTTTCTTCATGGCTGTGCTTTGTTCATCTACAGAAGAAGCTTCCTTAAAAACCTTAAGCTCCTCCCGAAATTGTTGTTCTACTTGATCGATATCGATTCTCTTATATTCATATTCTTTAAATGTCATTACGTTTATCTCTCCTCTCTTTATTAACTATTCAACATATCGACTGGGATTCCTTTTTCTAATTCATAAAGTTAATCAGAAAAAAACAAAGCGGCCGTTCAGCTGAAACAAAATGAAAGGTGCAACGCGTCTGCCTGGAACGAAAATCCAACGTTTATATGCGCATAGATGTTCCAAGAGGAATTTTTCAGTGCCCACGTGATTTTAACAAGGAGACGCGACCATTCGTCCACGGACAACTAGATGTCTTGCTGAAAGTAGAAAAATCACCATGATCAATTAACACGGCCATAAAAAAGAAGCATTCTCCTATATAGAATCAGAGAACCGCTCCTTTTTTTATGATCTCTTTATTAAAAGGACAGGTCTTTAATTGATAAACCCATTTTTTTCAATAAAGTGATTGCTTCATCTTTCTCTTTAGGGTTTAATCCAGAAAGAAGAGAATGAATGTTTTTTGCATGATCAGGAAAAATACTTGATATAAAAATTTTCCCTTTTTTTGTAATTTTTGCAAACGTGATTCGACGATCGGTAGGACATGCAATTCGTTCAATAAATTGTTTTTTCTCTAGCTTATCGACAACATAAGTAATACTTCCACTTGCAATCAAAATTTTATCACCTATTTTTTGCATCGGCTGCTCCCCTTTGTGGTAAAGGAGTTCTAAAACAGCAAATTCAGTTGGATTCAATCCCTTTTTTTGAATTATTTTATGAACTTCTTCATTCATGGCTTTATATGCTCTTGATAAAACAATGAAAAGCTTTAAAGATTGTGATACATCTTCTTCATAATGTGAAACACTGTCTTGAACATCACCTAACTCTTTCATTCGTATCAAGTCCTTTTAATTTTAATATCTCAATTTCAAACAATTATAGCCGATATTCTTTTCACCGTCAAAATGATGTTGAAAATACAATAAGAATTTGATAGATATTTTTGATTCATTGTGTTGTTATATGGCTTAATCTAATTGAATCAATTAATCTCAGAAACGCTCTAACCCTCTATTAAATCTCCTCTTTTATACTTTATGAAAGCACTCGTCTTATTAAATTACCTCCCATAAGAAAATCACTAACCGTCCGTTTAGCTGCGACATTACGAATGGTGAATGGCCACTAGTTTTGATTTCAATAAAAAATCCGAACGACGAGGAGGGCATTCTTCAGCCACCGCAAGTCGGAGAGATTTTATCACATGGAATCTAAGTGCTGGAACTTACATCACGAATGTGGAAGCGATGCTTTTGAGTCCTGCGAAAACTAAAGGATCACTTTATAATTGGCATCATGTTTTCAACTGCTTTGCCACATATATCCTGTGGCGAAACAGTTAGTGCTTTTAGACTAGCTCCAAATAACTCGAGTGAAAAAACCTTTTATTTTCCTACTTTTACAAGTAAAAAGAGGCTGGGACAAAAGTATTTTATAAAAAAAAAGCCAAACGATCTAGCAAAATTCTAATGGAATCGCTAAATCATTGATTTTTTCACTTTATTGTTTTCTTCGTTGAAATCATTTTCAAACTGATGATCTTTTAAATGAAACTGATTATTGATTTTGATTGGACTGTAAGAAGGCGACTCCTGGGAATAGGGAAGACGTCGAAACCCATTAAACTTTAGCTTAAGTTCTTTTGATGAAAGCCCAAGAAAGCGTCCGTCGAAAACGAAAATCGAATGTTAAATAAAAGTCAAGTAAAATGTTCGCTTTTTAACTTGAGCATTCTAATTCTGTCCAAGCCTCTTTTCTTAGTTAAAGACTTTAAAGAATGTCTCCAGCTTTTTCTTTTTTCATTCTAAATTGGCATGTTTACCATACATCTTTTTCGTATCTAATCCTTTTTTATCCATGAGCCTTAATATAACGGCATCGAAAAAAAGTAGGAGTGTTTGCTCAAAAAGTGAGCCCATTGGCTGTATGGTTTGCTCTTCACTTAATGAATGGTCTTTTGGTGATCCAGGCAATTTAATTGTGAAATCTACTAACCTACCGATCGTTGATTCAGGGGAAATTGTTGTAAGAGCAACATTTCCGCCGATTTTTTTTGCTTTTTCAGCCATAGACACTAAACTCTTAGTTTCTCCTGAACCTGATCCAATGATCAAAATGTCACCCTTTTCAAAGGTTGGCGTGACGGTTTCCCCTATCACATATGCATCTATCCCCATGTGCATCATACGCATTGCAAAGGATTTCCCCATAAGTCCTGATCTTCCTGCTCCCGCTACAAAGACTTTCTTTGATTCAAGAATTCCATTCACAAGCTTTTCTGCATCTTCGTCAGCAATTAATTCTACCGAATGACTTAGCTCTTTTATAATTTTAGATAAATAATGAGTAGTTTGCATCAAAGGTATTATCCTTGTTTAACCAATTTTTGCATTTTAGCAGCAGTATCTTTAATATTATCTTGTCCTGTAATACCTCCGCCAACAATGACAAGATCTGGTTGTATTTTAATGACTTCTGGTAGGGTTTCTAATTTAATACCACCTGCTACGGCAACCTTTGCCTTTTTAACAACACGTTTTATGGTTTTGAGGTCTTCAAAAGAGTTTTCCCCAATGGCTTGAAGGTCGTATCCAGTGTGAACACAAATGTAGTCAACTCCAAAGGCATCCACTTCTATAGCGCGCTTTTCAAGATCTTTAACAGCAATCATATCAACAAGAATTTTTTTTCCTTGTTTCTTCGCTTCTTCAACAGCCCCTTTGATCGACATATCTTCAGCTACACCAAGAATGGTAACGATATCAGCGCCCGCTTCAGATGCCTTCATCACTTCATAACCCGCTGCATCCATAATCTTTAGATCAGCTAAGACTTTCAAAGAAGGAAAAGCCTCTTTCATTTCTTTCACGGCGCTAAGCCCTTCGTTAATGACAACAGGTGTACCGATTTCTACGATATCAATATATTCCTCAATTTGTTTCACCAATTCAATTCCTTCTTGGATGTTTACTAAATCTAATGCTAATTGTAATTCCATTTATCTTTCACTCCTAGATGTAATATTTTTTTATTTCTAATTAATAGTATTCTGGCTCACTTAATTTTCTATACCTATATTTTCTTTCCTCTGTACTATCAAAATTATAACGCGTATAATATTTAATTGTAAGTACGCACTTTTTTCTTACATAGTGATAAAAAGTATACTATGGGTTATCATACACGTTGGAGGCGATTTGAATGACAAGATTACAGGAAAAAACATTTAACTGTGAGAAAGAATTAACACTTTCTGTTATTGGGGGTAAATGGAAAATGCTTATTTTATGGCATTTGGGAAAAGAGGGAACAAAGCGATTTGGAGAACTTAAATCTCTAATTCCAGGCATCACACAAAGAATGCTTGTGAACCAGCTTCGCGAGCTCGAAGAAGATCTAATTGTTCATCGAGAAGTCTATCCTATTGTGCCTCCAAAAGTAGAGTATTCATTGACAGTTCAAGGAAAAAGTCTTATGCCGATACTTGACTCGATGTATGAATGGGGTAAAAACTACATGGAGAACGTTGTTGTAGACCAGAAACAAGAAATTGAATTAGAGTAAGAATTTTAAGCATTTAGCAATTCTTCAATCTATTCTAGAACTAACATACAGAATATCAACTCATTACAATAGATACTTATAATAAAAATCCAAATTCACCTATTATTTAAGGATGAATTTGGATTTATAAAGGTAAATTGCATAATTTTGTTAAAGTAGCAGTACTTTGATTCTATTTGGATTTTCTTTTCTTGATAATGAAAATCCTTTACGTAACTTGTCTTTTATAGCTCACTAAAAGATTGTTTATCTTACTTTATTATTGGCCGAACATCTAGTTCATCTATTGAAACACAAAACTCATAGTAAATGCTTACAAATCAATTTATTCTTAAAACATAAATGAATGAATTCAGAATTGAAAACCTTCTATTTGAAGGAGAAATTCCTTCTTTTCAATTTGACTTCCTGCATACCCGGTCATCGAACGGTTTTTACCAATAACACGATGGCATGGTACGATAATTGGTAAAGGGTTAACTCTATTTGCCTGTCCTACAGCCCGAACTGCTTTCGGATTTCCTATTTTGTTAGCGATATCTCCATAGCTGCATGTTTCTCCATACGGTATTGTCATCAAAGCATTCCACACCCTATTTTGAAAAGACGTACCCTTAAATTCAAATTCAATCGTAAAATGGTCTCTTTTTCCTTCAAAATATTCATGAAGTTCTTGAAGGCATTGTTTCAAGACGCTATTTTCTTTTTCTAACCAAAGGAGTGTTTCAGGTACATCATCCATTTGATCTTCCTCTATGTATTGAATTTTTGTCACCTTATGATCCGTTACATTGATTTGTATATATCCTAATGGTGATTGAAGATACCCTACGGTCAATTTAGTTCTTCCTTTCTAATGGCTTTGTTATTTGATCATGTTGATTTTTCAACATTCAGCAAAACAACTCGCTTCCTATCAACAACATCCGTTAGCATAGCCTTACTAATAAGGCAAATACACAGTAAATGTTGTGCCTTTATTTAGTTCACTTTCGACAGTTATCTTTCCTTTATGTTCTTTAATTATTTTATAACTGACCATTAATCCGAGCCCTGTTCCTTTTTCTTTTGTAGTGTAGAATGGTTTGCCCAGGTTCAATAATTTGTCAGCCGGTATTCCACAACCATGATCTCTTACAGAAAATTCAAGTCCCTCCATTCTATTTGTTAAACGTAGTTTCACTTTACCACCTTTTGGCATCACTTCAATCGCATTTTTTATTAAATTAATGATGACTTGTTTTAACTGATTTGGATCTCCTTTAATCTTCTTAATAGAATCTCCGAAATCTTTTTCAAACTGAATATTGTACATTAATGCCTGTGCGGACAATAATTCGATCGTATGATCAATAACTTCTCTCAAATCAACTAATTGATAAATGACTGACTGTGGTTTAGCTAAGACTAAAAAGTCTGTAATAATTGTCTCTATTCGCTCAAGTTCAGATTGAATAACGGAAAAATACAATGTATGTTTTTCTTCCACACTACTTTCTAATAATTGGATGAAACCTTTTAATGCAGTCATAGGGTTTCGAATTTCATGTGCAATTCCTGCAGCAAGCTGGCCAACAATCGTTAACGTATCTGATTTTCTCAGTTGAGCTGCTATTTCATAAAATTCAGTGACATTTTTTATAACAAATAAATGTTTATTTTCTTCTGCAGATCCTCCAAAAGAAAACTCGGCATACATCGTACCAACCTCTTCTTCTTGAAATAAAGGCACAACAAAAATAAACTCTTCGTCTTTTTGATCAGGAAAAATTAAATCTGCTTCAAAAAAGGAGCCAAGTCTCATTTCTTTTATGTTACGCCCTTTAAAATAAGAAACAGATCGTGCAAAAATTTTCTCAACTGCTCTATTGACAAATACGATATTGAAGTTATCATCCAATACTCCAATTCCTACCGGGGTATTTTCAATAAAATCATTCAGTATTTCTTCATGATCAATGATATATTTTCTGTGTTTAGGGGACTTATCAGAAGGTGGAGGTGTAACATTTTTATGTATTGATACACTTCCATTCGCAATCGGAAATGAAGAAAGGTTAGAATCTTTCGAATCCATTTTAACTGATTTTACAATAAAACATGAAATTTTTTGGAAGAAATTTTTCATTTTAGTAAAATACCAATCTTCTTTTATCATATAAAAACGATTTTTCTTTCCGATTTCTTTACTTATTTCCAATTGTCTTTCCTCCCCACAGCAATCATACATCAGTAGTAAGCTTGTTTTAGTATAATAAAATCTTTCTATTAATGAATTCGAATAACAGGTATTAGTTGAAAAATGGTTTATTAGATTGAAAATCGGGAAAAAGAGGATTGCGGTACAAATTAAAAAAATGACGGTGATAACAATGAAAAAAAGAGACTCATACTTTGACAATGCTAAATTCATCTTGATTTTTCTTGTTGTTTTTGGACATATTATTCAATCTTTTATTAGTAAAGATCCCTATATTCTCTCACTTTATAAAACAATTTACACTTTTCATATGCCAGCGTTCATTCTCATTTCCGGTTTTTTTGCAAAAGGGATCCAAAAGCCTGGATATGTAGCAAAATTAGCAAAAAAATTAATTTTACCTTATATTTTGTTCCAAATCATATATTCATTTTTTTATTACTACATTAATGATCATTCTACATTTACGCTTGATCCATTAAGTCCACATTGGTCGTTATGGTTCCTCATTAGTCTTTTTTGTTGGAACATATTATTGTACCTGTTCATTAAAAAATGGAATCTTGGTCCTATCCCTGGAATGGCCGTAGCAATCGTTTTCGGGATATTAGTTGGTTTCTTTAATGATGCTGCTTCTATATTGAGCATAATACGAACCTTCGTATTTTTCCCGATGTTTTTACTGGGATATTACTTAAAGAAAGAACACTTTGTTGCAATAAAAAGAACAAAAGCTCGTTTTTGGGGAATTGGATTATTTCTCATCATGTTTGGATGTATGCTTTACTTTCCTAATGAAATAGACGATAGTTGGCTATTAGGATCAAAATCATATGACGAAATGGATCTGTCAACATTTAATGCGGTCATGATTCGAATGGGGCTTTACGTTGTGAATATATTAATGGTCATGACCTTTTTTGCACTCGTGCCTAGAAAGAGTTATTTCTTTACTTCTTGGGGACCGAATACTTTATATGTATATTTGTTGCATGGTTTTATTATACGCACTTTTCGAGCTAGTTCGCTTCCGGATAACATTAATCCGACTAGTTCGCTCATACTGATCATTGCAATCGCATTCGGATTAACTTTGTTATTAGCAAACCCTTTAGTAGCCTCTATTACACAGCCTATTATCGAAATGAAAACCAATCGTACGAAAAATATGATTATAAAAGCAAAAACTAAATATCTAAAGTTTATTGATTCTTATCCTACCCAATAAACAATGATCATTTTTGAAAAGTAGTAAATTATTTACTGCTTTTCTTTTTTATTATATTATTCTCATTAAATTTTAAATAACCTTCTTTTTTTGGATATTTTTTGAAGAGAAGCGAATATTGAGGTTTTCTCTTCTCTTCGCTACAATAGAAAGGTAAGATCAATCAGAAAAGTCTTCGAAAAAAGGAGCTACACCGAAATATGAATGTTGTACTAAGTACTTTAAATGCTAAATTTATTCATACGAATCTTGCACTGCGCTACTTAAAATCATACGCTGCACCAGAATACGATGCGAGTATCGTCGAGTATACAATTAAAGACCCCGTCATGAATATCGTCACAGATCTATTTAATCGTCACCCTGATATACTGGGATTTAGTTGTTATATATGGAACATCGAAGAAACGATTAAAGTTGTGAAGATGATGAAAAAAGTATTACCAGAATGCGTCATCGTTTTAGGTGGTCCAGAAGTTAGTTATGATATTTTGGATTGGCTTAAACAGATCCCAGATGTCGATTATATTGTGATCGGTGAAGGAGAACAAACTTTCAAACAATTATTGGATTATCTACATGGAAAAGTAGAAGAACATGAAGTGTTTGGAATTGGCTTCTTAAGAGATGATAAACCTGTTATTAACCCTCAACGTAATAAACTTGATCTTAAAGAAATACCCACTCCTTATCGTTTTCATGATGACGCAAAGGATTTGGGTAAGCGAATAACCTATATTGAAACAAGTCGAGGTTGTCCATTTCAATGTCAGTTTTGCCTCTCATCTATTGAAGTTGGTGTCCGTTATTTTGACAGAGAGAAGATAAAAGAAGATATACGGTACTTAATGAAAAATGGTGCAAAAATAATTAAATTTGTCGATCGAACTTTTAATATTAGTCGTAGCTATGCTTTAGAAATGTTTCAATTTTTAATAGATGAACATCTCCCAGGCACAGTTTTTCAATTCGAAATTACAGCAGATATCATGAGACCTGAAGTGATCGAGTTTTTGAACATAAATGCACCAAAAGGCTTATTCCGTTTTGAAATTGGTGTGCAATCCACAAATGATGAAACGAACGAGCTTGTGATGAGAAAACAAAATTTCCAAAAATTAACCAGAACCGTAACGATGGTCAAAGAAGGTGGAAAGATTGATCAACATCTTGATTTAATTGCTGGTTTGCCATTAGAAGACTACACAACATTTACGAAAACATTTAATGATGTTTTTGCTATGAGGCCAGAGGAACTTCAGCTAGGTTTCTTAAAAATGCTTCGTGGTACTGGACTTCGTATACGATCTGCAGAACATGGTTACGAGTATATGGAATCAGCTCCGTACGAAATATTAAAGAATGATGTTTTATCATTTGCTGATATGGTTAAAATCAAACAAGTTGAAGACGTATTGGAAAAATACTGGAATGATCACAGAATGGATGCAACAATAGAATACTTAATTACGAATGTATTCTCTACCCCTTTTGATTTCTTCCAACAGTTCGGTTCATATTGGGAGTCAAAAGGCTGGTCAAGAATTGGTCACCAACTTGAAGACCTTTATAAACGATTAAACGAATTTTTATCTACGATGAGTCTCTCTGATTTGGAAGTCATTGAAGGAATCATGAAATATGATTACCTACGTAATCAACGGTATAAACCTAGAAAAGCATGGTGGAATAATCCATTGGATAAAAAAGAACGTTCTTCTGTTTACGATACAATACTCTCTAATCCATCGAAGTTAGTGAATAAAGATTCTGGTTTTTCTCTATCTGAAAAAGATTTATATAAGCATACGGTCGTTGAAAAATTACCATTCTCCATTCATACCTTTAAATCTACTGGAAAGATAACGAATGGTGAGAGTTATTTAATCGTCTACTATGAACCTTCTGATGGTACACCACATCTAGGCATGATTGAAAGTTCCACAGAGAACGTTTCATAAAAAGCGTGATCACAAAAATGAAAAGATTATATCATTTTTTTCGATTTTTAAAAATGAATTGATCTTTCCTTTTGCTGCTTTCCATAGTTAACGATTTAAATTGGTTATCCTGCAAAATGAATGCAAAAGGTCTGTTTAGTAAAATCAGTGAAAACGAACGCACTAGCAGCCTTTTTTCTTTTTATCAGGCTTAGTCAGCCGATTCTTATTAATCTAAAAAAGCATTCGGAAAATCCGTAGAATTTCCGAATGCTTTTTTATTTAGGAACTTTTGTTCTTTAATTGCTCTTTTTCTATAGGTTCAATGTGCTGAGTTTCTGAATTTTTTAAATGGGGGGTTTTGACCTTTGGAGTAGTCAATTTAGGCGTATCGATCTTAAAGTTTCCCGTTTCAGGTTTTGTATGATCAGGTTTATCAACTTTTGGTTTTTTAATACTCGGCTCGTCAATTTCCTTTTGTTTGGAATTTGATTGATTCATGGATGGATAATGTGCTTTTTCTTTTTCATCATTTTTTCCTTTTCGTTTTGGAATAACTTCGGGATCTTTTGCCTGTTGTTTAGTTGGAACCTTCTTATTATCTACAGAAGATTTGTTTTTTGGAATTGTGACCTCTTTTTGATTATTTTTATTCGTTTCTGGTTTTGGAGAATCATCCAGTTTATTTTCTTTCGGAGTATTTTGATTTTCACCTTCATTTTTACTATTAGAAACGGAATTTTCTTTGGATTTAGATTCGTTCGACTTAGAATCATCCATCTTTTTTCGATCAGTTTGTTTTGTCCCAAGATTTTGATCCTTTTGCTTCATGTATTTCCCGATAGAGAGACCTTTTTCTGCAGCCTGACTATGAATACTCTCCTTTGACTCGATAAATTCATATTTAAATTCTTTATTTTGAGTTGCTTTTTGAATGTAAGTATGAAAGGATTTTTCAATTTCTTGACGAGTTTCTTTTGGGGTGTTTTTTGTATACGTTGTGGCAATTAATACATTGTGATGATCCTTCATATAGCCTAATGATTTACTAATCTGAACAACTTGTTCAGTTACATTGATCACAGATTTCTTCTTCCATTCTTTAAGTTTACTTAACACTTTTTTGCCTTCATCATTATATGAAATCACCTTCAATACCTCACCTTTTTTATCAAGAGTCATCTCTACACTGGGGTTGATATCAACCGACACATAAGCATACGCTTTGCTTGAATTCGTACTTGGAATTAAAAGTGCAAATAAAATGATTAAGACGATCGCTGCTGAAGCGACCACCCTAAAAGGGTTTTGAAAAGGGAGAAAACCATTCTTTTTCATCTCAATTGGCGAAAAGATGATTTCTTCTCCGAGTTCATATTTCCTTTTATTTTTTTCAGCTTTTAAAAACTCACCAGCAGGAGTCAGGATGACAAGATAATGTTTCTCAATGTTCATGACCATTCCTTTTTCCATTATGTTAACCGCCCTTTTAAGTAGTCCTTCAAATAGTTGAAATCTTCTTTCATTATGATAACGAGAACCATAATATATTTTCGGTTTCTTTCAAGCGTTTTTCGGCTGACATCTACTTTCCCTTCTAATTCTTTCATTGGAATCCGTTTCTTTTCCAACATGTAGTGACACATGATGGGATCTTCGGCTATTATCTTTGCCACGGTGAAAGCATTTATTCTAGCGTCTTCGTGTTTAGGGGATTGCTTGACTAAGTCGTCAAATTTAAGATTAAATTCAGCTATTCGCACTTTAAATTGTAAAATTTCTTCCTTGAGGGCTCTCTTGTCTTCTTCAATAATGAAATGATCGAAATGAACTTTGTTCTTCTATATTTAATCGATTTTCTTCAGAATCTGTTTCCATAACATGATCGAACGAGATCGATTGATGACGGCTGTTCTGACGTATAAAATCAATCACTCTTCGTTTAATAATGACTTCAGAAAAACTTAATAATGAAGATCCTTTACTATATTCAAATTTCATTATGGCATCGTGAAAAGCCATTAGTCCGATGCTAAATTCATCATCACTTTCAGAAATATACCGCTTGCATACGGAAGACACAGTCTTTTTAATAAAAGGCTTATAAGAATGAAGAACGTTGTTGAGCAATTCTTCGTTTCCTGATTGTATCTCAATTGCTAATTGCTCGAGCTGCTTATTTTTATCTTTTTTGGCCAAAAAGAAAAGAAGGACTCCCAGCACGTTTATCACTCCATTCTACCCCTCATTATACCATGTCTGTCATGGAAATATCTCTGCACAGCCATAGTGAGTGGAGGACAAAAATGAATGTAGTTTTTGATCCTTCTTTCGTTAAATAGATTCGAAATTTGCTCTGCTTTTTATGAGGGCACTGAAAAACTTATGTTTAAAAATTTATTAGCTCTTCAAATGGAAAAAGAAAAAGCTACTCAAAAGAGCAACTTTTTTAAAAACTTATTTTCTAGCACTAAGTTGTTCTTGCAGCTTGCTTTTTTGAAAACAAATACCCTCCAAAAGCTAGAAATAGTAAGACAATCCAAAAAATCAACTTCCAGATTGTTGACTCTGGAAAGTGATGATCAATGATGGCAATCTTTTTGTGTGCTAACGTGAACACAGCTAATTTCATACCAACCCATCCTACTATTAAAAAAGCAGTTGTCTCCAATGCTGGATATTTATGAAGGAGTTTTACAAACCACGTAGCTGCAAATCTCATAATGACTAATCCAATGATTCCCCCTAGGAACATGACCATGAACTGACCTCCATCTATCCCTCCAATTTTAATCCATCCTGTAGGAGTAAGAGTAACAGCAAGTGCTACAGCTGCAAGCATGGAGTCTATTGCAAAAGCAATATCGGCCAGCTCAACTTTTAAAACAGTAAACCAAAAAGAAGAATTTTTCCTCTTTTTCTCTTGTTCGTTATCATCCTTCTTGCGAATTTTTTTGTATAAATGATTAAAGGCTATGAAGAAAAGGTAAATGGCTCCAATTGCTTGAACTTGCCATACATTAACCAGGAATGAGATTAAAAACAAAGCACCAAATCGAAAAACAAAGGCACCTATTAATCCATAAAATAATGCTTTTTTTTGTTTTTCAGCTGGTAAATGTTTCACCATAACAGCCATAACGACTGCATTATCTGCTGCTAGTATTCCTTCTAATCCGATTAGTACGAGTAATACCCATCCATATTCCAATAAAATTGACAGTTCCATTCTTGATCACTCCAATTTGTTTAATCTACTGGCAGAGGGTGGACCATCTCTGTTTCTCCCTACAATGGGTACAAAAATAGCGAGACCTCTGCCAATAGGCAAAGGTCTCGCTAAGCAATTTTATATGCCAAACAAAGCCGGTGGAAAAATACCCACGTATTGACGACTATGTTTTAGGATTAAGATCCTACAGCTACTCCCCTTCGACTTGCGTCAAAAGTATTAAGTTAACATCTTAAGTATATGGGAACTTTATTTAAGTATGCAAGAAGATTGATTGAATTTCCAAACTTTCTGAATAACGAGTCACAATTTGGACGTAAATAATCCCATTTTTGATCGTGTAAGACTATTAACGAATCATAAGCTGGTAATTTCCATCTTCTTTATGGTTATTATAAAATTCAATCATAGAAGGTATCCCTTCTAAAAAATCCGGACACACAATTCCGCTACCATCTAAATCTTCTTCGGTTTGTTTACATGAAAAATGGGCATTCCATTGAAAATAATCGAGTGCTTCCTTTTCCACATGTAAGTAACGACGAACAGCGGGAATCGAGAGAGCGAAGGTTGCCAAAGAAAAGGGTATTTTCCCTTTTGGAAATTTGCCCAGGAACTGTGACATCATGGCTTCATAGACTTCTCTTACCGTATATGGAGAAGGGTCTGTAATATGATAGGTTTTTCCAATCCCTTTGCTTGAAAGGCCCAAATATATAACAGCAGGAACGAGGAAATCAACAGGTACCAGGTTTACTCTTTTATCTCCTTTCCCGATAAAAGGTAAAATCGGCAACCATTTCAGATGATCAATCATATTTAAGATAAAATAAGGACCATCAAATTTGATTGTCTCACCCGTTTTAGAATTTCCTTTTACGATACCAGGTCGAATAATAGTAACTGGATATTGAGTCTTCATGTTTTCTACGAGTACTTCTGCTTTAAATTTCGTTTCTTCATAATAATTTCTAAACTTCATCGGTTTTATTAACTCGGTTTCTAATAATTCTCCTTCTCGTTCACCCGCTACATAGGCCGTACTGAAATAGATGTATCTTTTAAGATTTTCGACTGACTTAACGAAGAAATTAACATTTTGTGTGCCAATTACATTCACCTGATAGGCTGGTTCTTCAGGAACGGCTAAGTCATAGATGGCGGCTAAATGCCATATGTGTGTAACCACCTTAGAAAGGATAAATTGATCTTCTTTAGACATGCCCAAATCTTGCTGAGTAATATCCCCTTTAATTAAAATTAGTTTATCGACTGAAAAATTGAATTCATCCAATAGCTTTTCTCTTTCTTTTTCAGCTTGATCTTTCATAGAAGGCAAAACGAGTAAATACATTCTGTTCATCTGTTTCTTTAAGAGCTCACGAATAATTTGTCCAGATAAAAAACCTGGAAAACCGGTAATAAAATATGTATTTTCCATTTTGTAATCCCCTTTCCATTAAATATACAAAATTTTCTGGTAAAAAAGAAGCGATTTCTAAAAAAATGAAAATTTTTCATTTGATGGTTTGTCCAATTAAGTGCTACAGCTGTTCCACAATCTCCACGTATGCTGTAATAAAACCAAGGGCATTTTTATGGTTGATTACGGGTAAATGTTCGTTCTTTAGTGAATTCTTCTGCGGAGACAGGTTCAAAATTTATTTCTTCGAGAAAAGTTTACGGATTCATCCAGTCCCATTTTCATTCCTACAAAGTAGCCCAATTAAATACGGTTCGCAAAAATAGACGTTCCTATTTATATCCGCCTCTACTTTTGTATAACAACTCAATTCTTTCCCTAAGTCTGTCGATGCTGTTGAGATCGCCACATTTAGTAGTTTTGTGTATATAAATCCGCACAGCCTCTCCTATCGATTGTCCAGAGCGTTCCAGAATTAAAACACTTTAAATGTAGTGTGATATTTACATTTTACACGAGGTCGTTAGGGTCTTCTGCTCAATATAATCCCATTGGATCCGCAGTCCTTCATCCAAATAAAATATTCGTCTTTTAAGAGCTGATTTCTAATGATGAAATTGATTCAACTACAAATAAATAAAAGCAGAAACCCAATTATGGATTTCTGCTTTTATTTATACTTTTCATTGGTTGCCGTACATCCTATTTTCAACATTTGATTTGTCATTTGTCTTCGTTATGGTCCATCCTGTAAATCCAAAAATAATCGTTAGTATTGGAGAAAGGATGCAAAAAAATGCAAACGGGAGGTAATCCAATGTACTAATACCAATTACATTAGAAATAAATACGCCAGATACACTCCATGGTACTAGTGGATTAACTACTGTTCCAGCATCTTCCAACGTTCTTGATAAGTTTTTATTCTCCAGTCCATTTTTTTGAAATGCAGGCTGGAATGCTTCACCTGTTAACAAGATGGATAAGTATTGTTCACCAATTAAAATATTAATACCAATAGCGGATATTGCAGCAGATAAAATGACTCCGCTTGGCTTACTCAGTGCTCTTTCACCTACCGATAAAAGTAAAGGAATGATTCCGAGTGTAAACAATAAACCACCAAGACTTAATGAAATGAGCACAAGCGAAACTGTAAACATCATACTTTCCATACCACCTCTTGATAAGAGTGAATCTACAACTTTGACCCCTGTATCAGAGTGATATCCCCCAAACAATAAACCCGGTAGTTCGGTTAGTTTAATAGTATGGTGAAGAAAAGCAAGTAAAATCGCTGAAAGTGAACTAATCGCTAAAGTAGCAAGTGCAGGTATTTTTTTTATCGCTAATGCTAATAAAACGATAAAAGGAATCCAAGCATCTCCTCTCACAAGTTTCGTTTCCGATAACCCATTTTGGAAAACGCCTAATTTTGTCAAGCTGCCTGTAACTTCATTTGGAGACAAGACAGCGAAGGCGATAAAGGAAATAATTAAAGCAGGGACCGTTGTCCAAGCCATATTTTTAATATGATCAAAAAGGTCAACTTTAACCATGCTTGAAGCAAGATTTGTTGTATCTGATAATGGGGACATTTTATCTCCAAAAAAAGCACCTGAAACAATTGCTCCCCCTGTGACGGCTAAAGATACGTCTAAAACTGTAGCCATTCCAATAAAGGCTACTCCTACTGTTGCAATCGTGGTCAGAGAACTTCCTATCGTTACTCCAACTATCGCTGTTAATATAAATGCAATAGCATAAAAATAATGCGAACCGACGAATTGAAATCCAAGTGACATGATGGAAGGAATGGTTCCACTAATCATCCAGCTACTAATTAAGATTCCAATAAAGAAAAATAACAAAATAGCACTCATCCCGCTTTTCGCAGATTCTGCCATTCCCTCTTGCATATCATTGAATGAAACCTTCTTTAACTTGCCGTAACCTAACAAAATAAGAATAAATGCGATTAGAGGAATATGCGGAACAGATTCCAATTTGATAATGCTATAACTTATTACACTAATTAATATAAATATCAGAATAATAGCTTCAAAAAGCCTAGGTGCTAGTTTTGATTGAATACGAAACATACCGGGTTCCTCCTAATTTCAAGATAAAAAGCCTCTATCCCATTGGGACGAAGAGGCTCTCCGCGGTACCACCCATTTTGGTGTCTACACACCCACTTAAAATAAATCGATAGCAAAACAGTGTAATTCAATCATGCTTCGGCCTAGGTTTCCAGCTACCACCCAGTCTCTACTTGCTGCCTTTGCAGATCTACTTCTTCTGTTTTCGATTAAAAACTATATTACTTAAACGCTTTTAAGTGTTAAAGTATTATATATAATTTATCATATTTTTGGAGAAAGTCAACCTTTTAATTTTCATCAAAAGAAAATCACAAAGCATCCGCCTCAATTCGAAATCAACGAAACGATTTTATCTTGATCTTTAAAGTGAAGTTGAGTATAAATAATCGTTTAAGTATGTGCAGAAACGCTTGATTAACTATGTGCATTTTGATTTTTTCTGTATATTAGCCCTTTACATGGAAAGATGGTCATGATCGTTTTATTTGGCTATCCAGTCCTCGTTCATGCTGACTTTTTGGCTGTAGAGTCATGCTTGTAGAGGTTATGCTTCAAGTTATTATTATTCATTCACTTGTATAAAAAGCGATATAATGAGTAAAAGTGTATATGCTTAGGTGAGCAAAAAAATACATCTTTATACTGACATTTATAGTTGGATCAGACCGTTCTTTTTATATCGATACTAATTGGTAGTGAAAGGCAGCGACTCCTGCGGGAACAGCACGAGCTGAAAGCCCCGCTGAGAAAGGATTACAGTCTAAGAGCGCAACATCCTGTTGCAACGACCGCGCTAAAACTTCCTGTTTGTCGGAAGTAGATTGAAGCCGTGCCCGCGGAACGCGCCTGCCTGGAACTGAAATTACATGCTTATACTCACATGGATGTTCTAAGAGGAGTTTTTCAGTGCCCTCGTGGTTTTCACGTGGAGGCTCGACCGTTCGTACGCTGAAATTGAGTGGCTTTGCTGAATGTAGAAACTTCAATAGGATCATTTAACAAAGCCATCTAAAAAAATCCTGACCCATCATGAGATGAAGTCAGGATTTTTGTCATTTTATCGTGTGAATTAAGGTTTGTGCATGTGGTGCTGGCTTTCCAAATAAGTAGCCTTGTCCAAAATCGAATCCAGCTGCTTCGCAGAACTGCCATTCTTCTTTTCTTTCAATTCCTTCTGCAAGTAACTGAATATCGAAACGTTTAGCGTGATCAACTGCTAATTGAAGGAATTCTTGTTTTTTAAGGTCTTCGTCACAGAACGAGATATAGGATCGATCGATCTTCACATAATCAGGACGGAGTAGTTCAAGCATTTCAATTGTAGAATAGCCCGAGCCTACATCGTCCAGTGCTACACGAATTCCTTCTTGTTTATAACGATCAAAAATTTTCTTTAAATGATTTACATCCTGAATTTTTTCTGTTTCGACTACTTCAAACACAAGATCTTCAGGGCGGATATTGTATTTCTCAACAATTTTAAAAGTATGCTGCAGACAAAATTCAGGGTTGTAAATGGTTGATGGTAAGAAGTTAATAAAGCTTTTTATTCCTTCGTTAATTCCATTTTTCCTGGCTACAATCGCAGCTTCTCTTGCCCTTTGATCAAGACGAGAATGGAAACCTGATTTTTGGGCAACTTCAAATAAATGTCCTGGTGAAATATTTAAGTCCGTCGAAGCGGAACGTAACAAAGATTCATACCCCATGATATCCATAGATCTCAAATCAACAATTGGTTGAAGATAGCTGATCATTTCTCCATGTTGGATAAAGTCAATATACTCTTTGTTATCAATCATGTATAACAATGCTTCCGGCACCATCCATGAAGCATTAAATTGCCGTGAACCTAAACCAACTTCTACATTGTCCTTAGTTAACAATTCTTTTAACAATTGTTTAAGGTCATCCATATTGGAAAATTCCCATACAAATGAATCGTTATTCTGAGAAATGATTGTTCCTTTTGCCCATATTTTCTCCTCTATTTTTAGAGAATGAACGTGCAAAAAACCTTGTTCTTTTAAAGAGACAGAAATGCCACAATGTACACATTTATTAGTCAAGCAAGCACCACCAACAATTAGTTTAGTTTATTTTATTTTATCTTTTTTTGGAATAAAACACCATAGTTAAGGATATAAAACCACTTTACTATTCCCCCAGTAAGCTGTACAACTTAACGTCCGGGTTCTTATCTTGAAACCATCTCATCGCAAAATCATTCTCAAATAAGAAGACAAGCTGGTCTTGACGATCTCTCACAAGTAAACTTCTTGGACTAGACATACTTTCTTTAATGATGTCTTCATTCTCAATCCAACGAGCCATTTTGTTCCCTAATGACTCCATCAAGACTTCGGCGTTATATTCATTTAACATGCGATGTTCAAACACCTCAAATTGCAACTGTCCCACAGCTCCAAGAATATAATCTTCTGTACGAAGAGATTTATAAAGTTGAATCGCACCCTCTTGTACAAGCTGATTAATACCTTTATGAAAATGTTTTTGCTTCATTACATTTTTCGCTTGAACTCGCATAAAAAGTTCTGGTGTAAATTGTGGAAGTTTTTCAAATTGGAATGTCTTTTTACCTTCCACTACGGTGTCTCCGATTTGATAAATTCCTGAATCATACAAACCAATAATATCACCAGACATCGCTTCGTTTACTGTGCTTCGATCATCCGCCAAAAATTGTGTGGATTGAGATAACTTAAGTGACTTTCCTGTTCGAGGAAGCGTCACGCTCATCCCTCGTTCGAATTTCCCTGAACAAACACGAACAAATGCGATCCTGTCACGATGAGCTGGATTCATATTGGCTTGTATTTTAAAAACAAATCCAGAAAACTCATTACTTAATGGATCAATCACGCCTTCATCTGAGTTACGCGGCATAGGTGGAGGTGCAAATTGTAAATACGATTCTAAAAATGTTTGTACACCAAAGGTACTTAATGCACTGCCAAAAAATACAGGTGAAAGTTTACCACTTTCGATTAATTCGCGACTGAACTCATTTCCCGCTTCATTTAAAAGCATGATTTCTTCAAGTGCTTGATCATATAGATCTGAATCTTTAATTGGATGGTTTCCTTCAATTTCACCATCTGCATTTAGGGGGATAAACCGGTCTTCTTCTTCTACACGGAACTGTTCTATTCTTTTTTCTTGTCGATCATAAATACCCAAGAATTCTTTCCCCATACCAATCGGCCAGTTCATCGGATACGATTGAATTCCTAAAACTTCCTCAAGTTCAGATAATAATTCTAAAGGTGGACGCCCTTGACGATCCATCTTATTAATAAATGTAAAAATAGGGATGCCTCTCATTCGACAAACCTGAAATAACTTCAATGTTTGTGCTTCTATCCCTTTTGCTGAATCAATAATCATGACTGCACTGTCAACTGCCATGAGTGTTCGATAAGTATCTTCACTAAAGTCTTGATGTCCAGGTGTATCTAATATATTTACTCTAAAACCATCGTAATCGAATTGCATAACAGAAGATGTAACCGATATTCCTCTTTGCTTCTCAATTTCCATCCAGTCCGATGTAGCAAATTTACCTGTTTTCTTCCCTTTTACTGTTCCTGCATCTCGAATAGCCCCTCCAAAAAGAAGCAATTTTTCTGTTAAAGTAGTTTTCCCTGCATCCGGATGGGAAATTATCGCAAATGTTCTTCTTGAAAGAACCTCTTCTTTAAATGATTTTGTCATACTGTTAAATCCTTTCTATACATATATATTGTCAACCTTTATAGATGAGAATGTCCTCTAACGTGTGTCTAATGAGTACTTTTGATTATAAACTCGCCTATATATCCATTCCTTATGATAGTCCCTGAAACGTTTGAAGGCAACTCTCTTTCGTTAATGATATAAAAAGAAAAGTTCCGCAACTCAAATTTGATTAGCAAAATATACGAAGTGCCTTAGCCACAAGGACGATCAATTAAAACATTATGATTATCTCCAAAAATACTCAAGGAATTGATTTTTACTCTATTAATAAAGACAGTTTCATAAAAAAACATAAGAATGAGTGGACGCGTATCTATTGATTTGTACGTTTATTTTCTTTTCCTAGGACGAACATCGATCTTCAGCAATCATCTGATCGTTGCTTTTATAAGTAGGATTTATTTCGTTTTTCCGTAGGAGTGTCGACAATGAACTAAATCAATGACGGAATTCTTCTAAAAATCTCTTGGAAAATCCACACAAACGAATCAATTTCTTAAGTAGAAATCAGCTCTTAAAGGACTAACACTTTATTCGCTCCTTCGGGATTAGCTTGAGCACAAGAACCAGCAGAAATAAAGTGAGCGGCCCACAAGAGCTTGTGACAAGAAGGCTCGGATCATTTTCGGAAGGCGTCTGCCTGGAACAGAAAACCAAGGACTATACGGGCATTCCAGCTGATTCAAACATAGTCCTATTTAAAGAAGGAAAAAGCATTCAGAAAGTCTTCGGATTTTCTGAATGCTTTGCTTTTATAAGAGGAAATATTTAAGACAAACGAATTCTTAATCAAGAAAAAACGATAGACTTATTTTCTTGATTATATGGATTTAATATGATTTCTTCATCCCAAATAATGGTTTGATTTTTACCATTCCTCTTTGCTTTATAAAGTCGTTTATCCACTTCTTCCATTAAACCTTCTGCCGAAGCGTTTTCTCCACTTTGACAAACCCCAAAGCTAACAGTCACTTGAAATTTCTCATCTAAAAATTTTTTCTTTGAAAGCTCTAAATTTACCTCATTCATAAAATCTAATAGTTGATTACGTTTATTACCTGGCAGAATAAAAGAAAATTCCTCCCCGCCATATCGATAAGCATTGCCACCATAATTTTTAGTAACTTCTTTAAAAATATTCCCAATAAAAACCAACACTTCGTCACCGATCATATGGCCATAAACATCATTAATCTTCTTAAAATAATCAATATCCCCTAGAATAAGAAAGAAGGGCTTTTCATTCTGTATTTGTTTATGAAAGTCTTCTTGAAAACATCTATGATTAAACAACTCAGTTAGATAATCGATATTAAGCAATGATTTTGCTTTTTCTTTTGCGATAAAATGACTTCTTTCACGTATTACCATTATAGATCCGATTAGTCCAATAATACCCAAAAAGAATAAATTTAGAAATAAGTGAAAGACCACATCGAAATTAAGCTTTTCTTCAAGAAAATAAGTCATTAGTATACAGGCAACAGTAATTAAAAAAGTGGAAACGACTGCGCCTTTTGTACGCCAAAATACGGTCGCATGCATGACTATCAAAAAATTCACAGGAAAGAGAATGCTACTTACTCCCCCAGATAAGATCATTAGCCATACTAAAGCCATGAAATCAAATATCGTTCCTAATTTGGAAATAAATTGAACTTTCGGACTACTTTTGTCGCTATTGCTCAATGCAATATGAGAAATAAGCATATAGGTAATACCAATGAACAATAAGGCATTGAAAGAATGTCTGGTTAAATTTAACCGTAGATAAAAATATGGAACATTGAATAATAAAGTAGCTACAACAAGAAAGATCCATCTCAAGTAGGAAAAGATTTTCTCTGTTTCAGTATCATCTAAATACAATGTTAATTTCACGTTATTTCACCTACTTATTTTATAAGGGCTAAGTATCGAATCATTATCAAATGATCAAAATGAGCAATTCAATCAAAGTACCATTCTTTTAAAATACCAAATATTATCTATTTCGTCTATGTATATGGAACGATTTCTTTATACTCATACAATGATAACGTTAAAAGAAATTACTTGGATCACTGTCCTCCATCATTTTTAGAATGTAAGACGTATTTTCGGTCTATAGAGAAGGAGAACATGCACAAATACGACATCATTCCTAAAAAAAACCTCCATACTGTAAGAAGCAGCATGAGAGGGTTTTTGAGTGTCTTTTTCGATTTCATTCACTGGCAAGAAAATTTGATCGTATAATCTCTTTGCTCCTTCTTCTGATTAAAGAGGACGTTCAAAAAAATCTCCTTTTACATATCTCTTTCGCAATTTCTTTGTCACTATGTGGAAGTTTCTCATTTCCAACTATTTGATAATCTTCATGACCTTTCCCAGCCAAAATAATGATATCACCTGGTTCAGCGACATCCACTGCGTGACGAACCGCCTCGGATCGATCACCAATCAGCGCATATTGATCATGTTTCATTCCCTTAGCTAAATCTCCTAAAATACTTTCATCGCTTTCAAACCTTGGGTCATCCGTTGTTAGGACAACATAATCAGCAATCGAAGCCATTTCTGCCATTGCAGGTCTTTTTGATTTATCTCGATTTCCGCCTGTACCAACTAAGAAAATGATTCGATTTTTTTTGAATGGAATAACTGCCTGAATGGCTTTTTCGATCGCATCTGGCGTGTGAGCATAATCAATATAAACTGAAACAAGACCAGTTTCCTCGACTCTTTCCATTCTACCGTTTACTGGCTTAAGTTTCTTTATATTTTCCACGATCTCAGATACATCAAAGCCTTCTACATATAATGAAGCAGCAGCAGCTAACAAATTATACACATTGAAAGTTCCAAGCAAATGAGATGTAACATGAAATTCACCCTCGGGAGTTTTCATATCAAACTCCATTCCATCATCAAAGTATTGAGTATTTGAAGCATAAAAATCAGATGGATTTTCTACTCCGTAAGAAATTACTTCGTACCCCGTCATTTGGCTATAGCGGTCAAACCATTCATCATCGCGATTTAACACGACAAACTTCTGTTCAGTGTAATCTTGACCCATTTGTGAAAAAAGAAGCCCTTTAGCGTATCCATAGTCTTCCATTGTTCCATGATAATCCAAATGATCGTGACTTAGATTTGTGAAAATAGCGGTATCAAATTCTACACCCCATAGCCTTCCTAAAGACAACCCATGAGAAGATACCTCCATGACCATATATTCAATCCCTTGATCGACAGCTTGGTTTAGAAAACGGGCTGTCGTGATGCTATCACTTGTAGTGTTTGGACTTGGGAACTTGACACCGTCAAGATCAAATCCAATCGTTCCAGACAATCCAGCTTTTCTCCCTGTAAGCCTTAAAATAGAATGAACGAGATTCGAGACTGAAGTTTTCCCATTGGTTCCTGTGACACCGATCATTTTAAGCTTTTTAGATGGATAATCGTAAAATGCATGAACTAATCTTGAAGAAGCTTTCCAAGAGTCACTTACAATCACTAGAGCCGCTTTTTCTGTATCAATATCAAGTTCTTTTTCAGCAATAACTAAAGTTGCACCATTTTCAACAGCAATATTAGCAAAATCATGACCATCTGCTGTATATCCTTTTGTGCAAATAAAAACATGATTCTTCTTTATTTTTCTAGAGTCAACTTCAATGGAATCAACCTCTTCCGGTAGGTTTCCAATTATTTTTTTAATTTTTATATTTGCTAGTAGATTTTGTGTTTTCATCTCTATTTATCCTCTCATACATCATTGTTAAATTGAAATATGTAAGTGCATTCCACTATTTTATCATCTTTAGTTGTATATTCAACTGGATTTATCTTCTGCCCTTAAATTGGTAATACAATATGATCAGTCTATTATATAACGTTTTCTTGCAATTCCATATATAATAGACTGATCATATTTAAAGGAGTTTGATTATCTTGACCTTACATCATTTTCATTTAACAGCAAATTGGCCTGGTGGTAGAAATCAAATTGGAACCATTAAAGCAGATCGACTACAGACTAAAATATCGATTCCTCCAGAAATGAATGGTCCAGGTATTGGAACAAACCCAGATGAAATGCTGCTTGGAGCTGCAGCCACTTGCTATATCATTACTCTTGCAGCAATGTTAGAGCGTAGTCAAATCCACCCTGAAAAACTCGAATTACATTCAGAGGGAATCGTCGAAGTGACTAACGGTGTATTTACATATAAAGAAATCATTCATAGACCGTATGTACACCTTGACGAAAATCTTTCAGATGATCAAATAAATAAAGTACATCTGCTCGTTCAAAAAGCTGAGAAAAACTGTATGATATCACGAGCACTTTCTGGTAATGTTACTTTAACGCTTCAAGCGAACGTTCATCGATCTTCTGATAATTAAAAAGGTCATGAATACAATTTACATAAAAATGAGGTTTCTTAGAAAAATGGAATACTAACGAACTGTCAGTGCTATTGATTTGTTCATTTTTATCTCCATTTTTTAGCCGTACATCTCTTTCTCAGTCACTTTTGAAGGTTTCACTCGTTTAGGAATCATCTGTCTCACTCTCCCACAGGTGTGATTGCTCTCACAAAAAAGATTTTACCTCATGAAAATCAACATAAAGAATGTTACTTCTTATAGAAGCTAAAAAAGCATCCGAAAAATCCAGGGATTTTTCGGATGCTTTTTTATTTACGGGCTTTAAAGACAACCACCAATTAATTAATGTGCAATTAAATTAGACAATAAATAATGGTAAAGGAGTCTTTCCGTGTTTTCGATCGATGTTTTATGTGTTCGTTCAAAAGCATGTGATGCTTCTATACCTGGACCAATTAATCCATGAATCACGTCAAAACCTGCAGCTAATGCTGCCGAAGCATCTGAAGCATAATGTGGATAAATATCTACTTTATAACCTATCTTATTCTCTTTCGCTAGATGAACAAGATGTTTCCTTAATCCTAAATGATAAGGTCCAGATGCGTCTTTGGCACAAATCGAAACCGTATATTCGTCTGTCGTTTGTCCATCTCCCATCGCGCCCATGTCTACTGCTAAATACTCAACAGTTTCAGGGGTAATATTGGAGTTTCCTCCATAACCTATTTCTTCATTATTTGAGATTAGGAAATGCGTGGTATGTAGGGAGCTTTATTTTTTCTTTCACAATATGGTGAATTAAGCTCAAAAGTATCCCAACACTAGCTTTATCATCAAGATGGCGTGACTTAATAAACCCGCTTTTCGTTAATTGGACCCGAGGATCAAACGAAACAAAATCCCCTTCTCCAATTCCAAGATCGCGAACTTGTTGATCATTTGTTACTCGTTCGTCTATTCGAACTTCGATATTGATTTCATTTCTCTTTTCTTCGCCAGCATTCCGATAAACATGCACAGATGTCTGATGCATAAGAATTGTTCCTGTATACATCTGTACCATCTGAAGTCTCGATTTCACAATATTCTCCTTCCACTGAATTCCAATTAAATCCACCTACCATGGTTAATTTCAAACGTCCATCACTCTTAATTTCTTTTACCATCGCACCTAGAGTATCTACATGGGCTGTTAAGGTTCGATGATGATCATCATCTTCACCCTTTAAAGTGATGATCAATCCCCCTTTTCGATTTCGATTCATTAACACATTTAACTCACTTAAATAATCTTCCACAAATCGTATTACTTTTTCTGTGTTACCTGACGGGCTTGGAATTGAAACTAATTTTTGAATAATTTCCATTGTAAGACTGGAATTCGGATATGTACTCACAGAATATTCCTCCTTTTCTTTCTATTATATTACAATATCATCTATTTACTTAAAATGTTTCATCTGGTGCTTACTAAGGGAATGAAAAAGGTATATGACTTTTAGTATAGGGGTTGAAAGAATGAAAAAGTTGTTTCGATTACTGATTCGATTTGGACCAATTTTATATCCAATCGCACGCAAAATATACAACAAAAGAAAAACAAGTGCTCATAAATAATGAGTTTATCCAGGTGATTTACTCGACAACCATCGAAAATGAATTGTGGCCACTGAAAAAGTAGGATTAGTTTAGTAAGAGGCTGGGACAAATATATATTTTGTCCTGGCCCTTTTTCATTTTGTCGAAAGTGTGGCAGGCGACGCTTTCCTGGCGGCACGAACTCAACTAATTCGCTTAGAACTTGGTCTAAGCGAATGGATTTTCGTTTCGTGCTGATCGCCCAGGAGTCGCTCCTGCCCTACACTTTGACTTTTTTGATCTTGAACAAGATGAAGACCTCTCCATTTAGTCCCAGCCTCTTATTTTTTTATCCTATTAATACGTATTAGTCAATTATCGGATGCCACTGAGAAAGTCCTCTTTGAACATCAATGTGTGTATAAGTCATGGATTTCCGTTCCAAGCAGGTCCTTTCCGCGGCCACGGGCTCAATCTACCCCGACAAACAAGAAGTTTTAGCGCAGTCGTTGCAACAGGAAGTTGCGCTTTTAGACTGTGATCCTTTTCTCTGCGGGGCTTTTTGAGCTCGCGCTGTTCCCCAGGAGTCGCTCCCTTCCACTAAATTTAAGGCCACAGTGATTTGGCTGACAAATGAAAAGGATAAATTGGTTAAGTTTTTGGAATTCTATAAGTATTGATTTTCAGAACAAAATCAGATTCCATTAAGAAAATGAATGTTTCTTCCTATTCTTTCCCTTCCTATTTCCGCTCCTATTTTTGATGTATTTACCAGCTGCAAATATATAAAATTCTTGCTTGATTTCTTTTTATAAAACGAGTATAGTCTACTTGTCAGAGGTCAGACATCCTACAAACTAATAGACTCCTCCTTTCTTTGTATATTTAATTGAAAGCGGTATCAGTAGGTCTGCCATTTCTTACATTCTTCTTGCACATGGTGCTCCAATACTTCAAAGAGGTGAGTTTAAATGCATTATTTAATATCCATAGTCGGCTTAATCATTGTGTTCTTACTAGCACTACTTGTTAGTAGCGATCGAAAAAAGATCAAAATGAAACCTATTATCATTATGATTGTCATTCAAATTGCACTAGCTGCTTTATTGTTAAATACTAAATTTGGTTTGATTGTAGTCAAAGGCAGTTGCGAATGTTTTTGGTAAGTTACTCGAATACGCAAATGAAGGGGTAGGGTTTGTCTTTGGTGGAATTGCCAATGAAGGTCAAATGCCATTCTTCTTAAACGTATTGCTTCCTATCGTATTCATTTCCGTTCTTATCGGAATTTTTCAATACCTAAGAATTTTACCTTTGATTATGAAAGGTATCGGTTTTGTTCTTAAGCAAAGTAAATGGCATGGGTAAGCTTGAATCTTACAATGCTGTCGCTTCTCTTATGGTTGGACAATCTGAGGTCTTTATTACGGTAAAGAAACAACTTGGCCAACTATCCAAACAACGTCTATATACTCTATGTGCATCCGCCATGTCAACCGTTTCAATGTCCATTGTCGGCGCATATCTAACGATGCTTGAACCCAAATATGTGGTTACGGCACTTGTTCTTAACCTTTTTGGTGGTTTTATCATCTCCTCTATCGTCAATCCTTATGAAGTCACAGATGAAGAAGATATTTTAGTGATTCAAGAAGATGAAAAACAAACTTTTTTTGAAATGCTTGGCGAATATATTTTAGATGGATTTAAAGTTGCGATAATCGTTGGTGCTATGTTAATTGGATTTGTTGCTTTAATTGCTGCTATTAATAATGTCTTTGATATTATTTTCGGTATTTCTTTCCAACAAATATTAGGATATATTTTCTCCCCTATTGCTTTCATTATGGGTATTCCTATGAACGAAGCGGTAAAAGCCGGAGGAATTATGGCAACTAAATTAGTTACAAATGAATTTGTTGCGATGCTTGACCTTTCTAAAATTGCAGGAGAATTCAGCACACGGTCACTAGGTATAATATCTGTTTTCCTTGTTTCCTTTGCAAACTTTTCTTCAATTGGAATTATTGCAGGTGCAGTTAAAGGATTAAATGAAAAACAAGGGAATACTGTTTCTCGATTTGGTTTGAAACTTCTTTACGGAGCAACTCTTGTCAGTATCCTTTCTGCGATCATTGTTAGTTTTATTCTATAAGGGGTCTGACCCCTTTTTATTTTAAAGGAGGCTCTGGTCGAGACTTTATATTAAATAGTCTCGACACTTAATATGGGATCTGTTGGATTATTGTTAGCCGGTGCCACTCTCTTTCTTAACAGTCTATTCTTAATGGGAAGAGCAGATGGAAAAAGCATCGCGATTTTCAACTTATTGATTGGAACACTTCAAGTTGTTACACCTTTTTATTTAATTGTCACCTCTGATCAAAGTACTTGGTCTTTATATAATAATGCTCCTATCTTCTTTTTTGGTCTAACTTATTTGTATTTAGGCATTGTATTATTAACAAATATAAACGGCAATGGATTAGGTTGGTATTCCCTGTGGGTAGCAATTGTTGGCGTTGTTTATGCACTCGTATACTTTGTTCACTCGCAGGATTACGTAAATTCACTTACGTGGATTATGTGGTCATTCCTATGGTTTTTATTCTTTCTTTCTATGGGACTTGGATGGAAAATTGAACGGTTTATTGGACGAGTTGCTTTCATTCAATCGTGGATTACTCTTACGATTCCAGCTCTTCTCACATTAACAGGCGTATGGAGTCTCCCGACCATTAATAACCTTTGGATTTGGGTGTCAATTGCGTCCATTGTTTACTTTGTTATTTGGACGATCCAATACAAAAAGCAAAAAGAATTTGATCATATCTCTGCATCTGTCGCTTCCGAATTATTATAACTATTCCTAAGGTTGGGACAGAATTAAAATGCCCGAATTTAAATGCGAATGTTTCACTTGGCTTATATGTTATCATTCGATTTTCGTTTTCATTGAAAAGATAATCATTTATGAAAATAATTCAACGATGAAAACAATAATGTGAAAAAACCGAAAGATTCAGCAAAATTCCACTTAGAATTTTGCTCAATCATTCGGTTTTTTCTATCCATAAAATACCTTTATCCCAGCCTCTTTTTTAAAAAAACATTCAACAATTGCAAATTCTTCCGATAATAATAGAGAAATCTAATATTCTGAAAAATTTAATGGTTATAGGAGAAATAAGCATACTAGGTTCTTGTACCTCGTTCTTTTTTCGCATATGTTAAATTGGCTAGAAAGATAAAATTTAGGCTCCTTTCGCATAGATGGTTGTTTTTCTAAATGGACTTCATTTCCTCTTTACAGCAACTTGTTCATCTTAATCACTGATTTATGAACAAAAATCTGCGCGACTCCTGTGGAAAAACGGAGGAATCGAGACCCCGCAGTGAGGCACGAGCGAGGAGGGTTGGTAGTTCGTCCACGAAAAGTGAGCGGATTTTTTACGAAAGGACAAAGAGAAACAAAGTTTATGAAAAGAGCCAAAATGAAAGATTTAAAACTTGTTTAACAATAAAATTCATTTTACAAATTTTTCTTATAGAAAAGTAAAATAGTTTTATACACTATCCATCAATGAATGGGGATTGAATCCTGTTCTGGTGGAATTTCGCTTAATGGAGGAAGACTTAATGGCATTATTTACAAAAAAGAATAAAAATGAAATGATCTCCCAAATACATATGGAAGATAATGTGTCACCTGCAATTAGTTTGGTTTCACCACAATTGGATGAAATTTTTAGTTTTATGAATTACCAAGAAAAGCACCTTGCTACTTTAGTAGAATTAAAACCTACATTCGATCAAATTTCAGATGAACTCTTAGAGAATGTATTATCTCATTTATATTTACACTCTACTGTCACTCAAATTGCGAATCAATCATCGTCAAGAGAGCGCTTAAAGAAAGTTTTTCACGATTATTTTGAAAGTATTTTTTCTGGAAAAATGGATACATCTTTTTTTGAGATGAGAAAAAGAATTGGTCAAACACATAGTAATGTAAATCTTCCTTTAGAATGGTTTATCTCTACTTATTCAGCGATGCAGTCATTACTCGTTCCGATTTTAATAAAGCAGTACCACTCTCAACCCGAGAAGTTAACGAATATTATTTTGGCATTAAGTCATGCGATGAACCTCGATACTCAGTTGGTTTCAAAATATTATTTACAAGAGAAAAATGAAGCTGCCGAAAGGTTGTTGCATCAGAACAATACTCTACAATCAGAAATTATTGGTTTAAGTCAGGAATTGGCTTCTTCTATCCAACAAACAGACTCTGCTTTAAATGAAACATCAAACAAAGCTGAAAGTGTACGTGACGAAACATCGATGACAAAGAAAAGTAGTCAGAATTTATTAAATTTAACGATAAACAATCGTAGTCAGACTGATGAAATGATTAAAGCGTTTAGTGGGATGTCGGATGAAATTAGTACCGCTTTAACTGGGATGGATTCACTAAAGTCGTTGTCAGAGCAAATAACAGCTATGTCTAATGGAATCGAAAAAATTTCTGATCAAACAAACCTTCTCGCTCTTAATGCATCGATAGAAGCTGCACGTGCGGGTAATGAAGGTAGAGGTTTTGCAGTAGTAGCAAGCGAAGTTCGTAAACTGGCTGAAGACTCAAAAGAATTAAGTTCAGAGATTAATCGCTTAGTGGAAGAAAGTAACATTAAAATTAACGAACTCTTAGCTAAGATGAAAGATATGACTCATTCTACTGGTCAATCGAAAGATCGAATTCTTACAGTTCAAAGTGGGATAACAACCGTTCAAATGGAAATGGAAAATTACATGGAGATGTTTACTCGTAATACGGAAGATTTGAATGCCATTGTAGAGTCGATCAAAGAAGTAAGTTTAACGACCGAAGGCTTATCAAAATTATCAAACAAAATTCTCCAAAAATCAGAATAATATTTTGATCATAAAAAGCTTGATGCTCATTGACATAAGAGCATCAAGCTTCTTGCTTTATTCATTTAGTGCTATCTCTTTCTGCCATTCATTAAAGTTTGGTTCTAAGGGTCCATAGTTCAGGAAAAAAACGATGTTCTGTTACTCGCTTTAAATAGGAGACTCCAGCCGAACCACCTGTCCCCATTTTGTGGCCAATAATCCGCTCTACTGTCATCATATGTTGATGTCTCCATTGTTGTTGGCGACTTTCAATATCGGTTAGTTTTTCTGCCAATTCATATAAATCCCAGTATTTTTTTACATCTTTATAAACAGATAACCATGCCTTTTCAACACTTTCATTTGGCTCATAATCATCGCTCCAGTCCCTTTCTAAACACTCAACATCAATTTTGAATCCTCGTTTAGACAATGCTTGAATGGATGCATCATATATACTAGGCTGTTCAATCGCTTCCTTCATTTGATCAGCTAATAATGAATCATGATCGTATACTTTCAAGACATCTTTCTTCTTATGCCCAAATAAGAATTCTATTTTTCTATTTTGAAAAGATTGAAACCCTGATGAGTGGCCGAGCTTCTCCTCTAAATTCCATATATTCTGATGGAGTAAGTGTTGATAATACATCCCATGATTGAATTAATTGCTGTTGAATTCTCGATACACGTGCAAGCATTTTAAAAGCAGGTTCTAGATTATCTGCTAGAATAAACGTTCTTGCTTCTGTTAATTCATGTAATACTAACTTCATCCACAACTCACTTGTTTGGTGAATGATAATAAACAGCATTTCATCATGATGATCTGACAAGCGATGCTGAATCGATAAGAGAGAATTTAATTCCAAGTAATTCCCATATGTCATATCTTTAGAAAAATCAGTATGAATTTGATGACCAGTTATGTCTTTATCTTTGTCCAAATGTGAATTCAATAGTAATTCCCCTCTTCATGTATTTAAATTCAGAGATTTTTTTACTTCCTCTTCTATTTTGGTTTTTTTAAATCTTAAAGGTACTGTAAACCATTTACAAACCATTTTTTTGAATACAAATGAAAAGAACCTGAGAAGTTTTATAAAGTTCGCTTCATGAATTTACAGAGATCTTTAAATCCAAGGCTTTCATATAGACGAATTGCTGGTTCGTTATGAACATACACATTTAAGCGGACATCAGGGAATCCAATCTCTTCTAAATATTGCAATGCCTCCATCATAATATTTCGTGCATGCCCTTTACCTCTATATTCAGGTTTAACATACACATCATTTATCCATCCTATCAGATCTCCAGTTAACCAGTCCTTACTGTTATCTACCATGACCCAACCAATTAATTCATTCTCAATTTTTCCGCATAAAAACGCAGCATTAGGGTTCATTTTGAAGGAATGCTCATATTCTTCAATCATTTTTTCTCTTCCATTTTCAGATATAAATCCAGTTGCTTCTTCCCTGTTAATCCCAGCCAGTTCATAGATTTCTTCTTTATCCTGCTCGTTTCCTATTTCATATCTTAACTGTTCCATTGAGACAAAACCATCTCCTTTTTCTTCACTATACATCAGCCAAACAACTCGTTCCAACTCTTTTTTTCTAAAAATGTCTTTCTTTATAGCCTATATTATGCCGCAAATTATTAACAAGATCATAGAAAAGAAAAAAGCTACCTATATGAGGTAGCTCTTGAAAATTTAAGGTATCAACAATATTTTCCCGGTACTTTTACGGCTTTCAATTAGTCTATGAGCATCCGCACCGTTTTCTAATGAAAAAAGAGTGGGTTCTTCAAGTTGAATTTTTTTGGAAATGATCCATTCAAATAATTCTGCCGACCTTTTTTTACGTTCCTCATGGGAGGTTAATACATTCCAAAGATCTCCACCAGTTAATGTTTTTGAAGTATCCATTAACATTCGAGGGTCAATTTTCATTGGATCACCGCCTGCCATCCCAAAGAAAACGACTGTTCCACCAGTTCTGGCAGCTTCAAAACTTTGTAATAAAGTTTGTCCAATTGATTCATAAACGACATCAACGCCATTTTGACTTGTAACCTGTTTAATTGAATTTACCCAATCTGATTCATATAAAAAAACGTGATCAGCACCAGCTTTATGTGCAATAAGTGCTTTTTCGCTCGATGAGGTCAAGCCAATGACATGCCCCCCCTTCATTTTCACTATTTGTGAAAGTAATTGACCTACTCCTCCTGCGACAGCATGTATGAGAACATTCTCTCCTTCTTTAATTTGGTAACTGTCCTGGGTTAAATAATGGGCGGTTAACCCTTGTAGCAATGCAGATGCAGCAGTTTCAAAAGAAATCTCGGCAGGAAGGGGGATAAGTTTGTCTGAAGGTACTGAAACGAGTTCAGCATTTGCATGGGGAACATCTGCAAATCCTACTCGATCACCCACTTTTACATGTAGAACCTCTTCTCCTACATATTCAATAATCCCTGCGCCTTCATAGCCTAAAATAAAAGGAGAATTTCCTTTTAAATGGTAATTCCCTTTTCTTCGATATACATCTGCAAAATTCAAACCAATTGCTTTCATTCGAACAATAACTTCTGTTTTAGAACGTGCCGGCTCTTTCACTTCTCTTAAAGAAAGAACTTCCGCTCCACCAAAATGATCAAATACTAGTGCTTTCATTTTTATTTCCTCTTTTCAAAAATCATTCTACCTTTAAGATAGCGAATGAATCTCTTAATAGCAAGAATTCCTCAACCATTTCGTGCACTTCGAAGATTGTTCCTCATTCATTTGTTTGAAAAAAAACTTCACTTCTAGTAAAATAGTAATCGTTTGAAAATCTAATCGCGGAGTCAACTGAATGGAAAAGGAGTGACGACTGTAATGTATACTGCTTTTCGGGAAGAACAGAAACCGCCCGAAAAAATTAAAGAAGAGCTAGAACTATTGGAGTATCAAGTATTCAGAATGCAAGAAAATATGAAGGAAATAGCAAAACATTGGGATATTTTAGGGATTGATCAAAACAAAGAGGATCAATGGGTAATCGTATACACTCAAAAAGATGAGTATCAGTGTAAGATCATGCTCCATGATTGTGATAAACCATTTAGAGGAAATTGGGATTTTTCTATTCAAGCTCAATATACAGATCAAGGATCAATCTTTATAGGTGACATAAAGGGTCCCGCTGACAGAGGTTATGGCTCTATTTGCATGAACCATTTAAAGGATATTGCAAGAAGTGAGAACGTTGCTTCAATAAAAGGAGACATTGCCAAACGTGATTGGGACCATGTAGATCGATTAGTTCATTTTTATGAAAAACATCATTTTCACGTGGAGATTAATAGGAATCATCAATCTGGTGAGATCATTTGGAATGGTCATTAATAAAGCTGACTCTCTGTTCAGAGAGATCAGCTTTTTCCATTTTCATTTCTATCAAAAAACTTTTTGGCTTTTTCAAAATAAATTAAATCCGCAGGTAGAAGTTCATCTTCGTGAAAAACGGCTTCTACAGGACACACTGATTGACAAGCACCACAATCGATACAAATGTCCGGGTCAATTAGGAATTGATCTTCTCCTTCAGATATACAATCCACAGGGCAAACATCAACACATTCAGCTGCTTTTTCACCAACACATGGGCTAGTAATTACGTACGACATAATATGCTCCCTTCCTATTACCCGACTATCCTATTCTGAATATTAAATCATATTACACGAAAAAAACGTTAATTTCAAATAAAAACCATTTATTTGTTCGTTTGTTTATTTAATATTCATTATTATTAATTAATTAAAGAAATTAGAAACTTATAGTATAGTTAAACGGAAACTATTTATTGAAATGATTTCAGTTCACCCATAAAATGTATCGGATATCCTCTAAATCGAGTATTAATTTCCTAAAAAAGTGCATAAAAAACCTTTTACATTACAGATCTAATAACTGAGTGATCATTAATATTTTTATAGAACGGAATGATTTAAAGAGAGGTTTACAAATGAAAAAAATCTTATTTATTATAATTAGTTTGTTTTTTGTCATACTTAGTGTTACTTATCCCCTTACTTTAATTGGTACGATCATTGGCGTATATGGATATTATCAAATTCGCAAGAATGATAATGGGGAGAAACCTGGAACATGGCCAACGCTTGTAGTGTTGGCTGGACTAGTCATTGTAATGATGATTACTGTTTCAGTTAAACCTTCCCTTCCTTCACATACAGTTTCTTCAATTAAAAATGACCATTTTAATAAAGCAGAAAAAGTAACACAGGAAAATGACTTTACCAAAGAAAGAAATACAGCCCAGCCCTTTCATAACAAACCATTACTGGCAAAAGAAATTGAAAAAACAAGTTCGCTTAAAAGACTTTCAGCTCATGTTGTTCGAATTATCGATGGAGATACCATCAAAGTACTAATGAATGGACGTGAAGAAACCATTCGCCTTATCTTGGTCGATACACCTGAAACGAAACATCCTGATTTAGGTGTACAGCCATATGGTCCAGAAGCAAGTGCATTCACAAAAAAACGGTTAACAGGTAAAGATATTCAAATTGAACCAGGTATTGATCAGCGTGATCAATTTGGACGTCTGCTCGCTTATATATATTTAGACGATGAAATGTTTAATAAGATGTTGGTTGAAGAAGGATATGCGCGTGTTGCAGTGTATCCCCCAAATACAAAGTATTTAGACGAATTTAAACAAATAGAAAAAAAAGCAAAAAAATCTGAAATAGGAATTTGGCAATATGAGAATTATGTAACTGAGAAAGGATATAATGAGCCTAAAAAAACCGAAGAAAATGAAGGGGATAATTCTACTCCTCAACTAACTTCTAAAAAAAAGGACTAAGCAGTTGCTTCATCTAAAATAGACTCATCGATTGGAAATAATCCTGACGATGAGCTTCCTACAAATTAAAGTTGCAACGACAATATAAATGAAAATAGCAATTCCATGATTTATCATTTACCAAATGGGGCTTATTATGTATTATGATCAATCCCTTGATCATCTTCATTGGTTTTGTTCAACTACTGAGATATAAGCCGCTGGTTATCGAGCTTCTAAACGATATACGTTATCTGCATCCTCCATTAACCTGAGGGTGCTTTTTTAATAGAGGGATAAATAATGAATTTACTTTTATTCTAATACTACTTTACCACTTCTGTAGTGAAAATAATTCATTGTGATTAATTTGAAATAAATAAAAAATCTATGTAATAAAAAGTTTGTTAAAATCAAAAAATTAACTATCCTATTTTTTCTCCATATACCATTGCAATTTTTTTTGTTTCTTGAATCATCGAACTTGAAAGGTGTTCAGAGATAGAGAGGTTTTCTCCACTTGATTTCCAAATCTCATTAAAAAGCTTGTTTATCACGATTTCAGCTGATTCTTTTGACATAGTTACTTTGTAAGCAATGTTATAAGTTAATGATGCATATTTATCATAAAGCTTCTCTAATCCTAGTGGATTTTTCAACTGTATTAATTGTAACAATTCTTCATCTAATGAATGCAAGATCCCTCACACCTCCTTATATATCAATTTTTACCCTTCTTTCAATATTACAAACTTATCATTGCACATTGCAAAAAAGATAATAAAATATGATATGTTTAATAAAATCTTTTCTCTTTATCTAGTAAAATTCTCACAGGTTTTTTTGGATAAGTAGATTGACCCATTCTGTCCTCAATCAAATGAATGTAAAACGAAATGAACACCATGAAATCAATGACTGATTTAAAAAATTAAAGATATTTCATTATAGAAATACAAGGAAATAACACCTTGGATTGTAAGGATAAATACAGATTTTTCGAATAGAATTTCCCCTGGGACAGATGGAAAGATCGTCTGATATGGGATCGTTTTTTCCTTATGAATTTGCTTTTTGGATAAATGGTACAATGATTCATGAATCGTACTCGAAAAAGCTCTATCTTATCTTAATTTAATGTCTGTAGTCTCTTTGAATATACCTGTCTATCTCTCTCTTCATTTATTCTTAAATTCACCTTATCATCGCAAGGTTGGTGATGACACTTTACAAAAGAACTTTATCGATTTCATTTTGAATAGTTGCTCTCTTTTACACACAAAAACCTTCCATCCAGTTATAACTGGATGGAAGGTTTTTGTGTGTTTACTTTAATTTTTCTACATTCGTTAGTACATCGTCTAATTCTACAGCTGCTTTACTTAATGTTTTTACATCTAAAGGTTTCACTTTAGCCCCTGCTTCAATGATGTGAAGAGGTGTTTCGACTTTCTCATAAAGTGTAGAGTCTTTCGCTTTTACACCGTCTTCAAACTCTTGCCAGATTTCTTCTAAGTTTTCAGCACTTGCTTTTACTTTTTCTGCATTATTTGATTCAAGATGTTTTTTCAAGTCTACGACTTCCATTTTCATCTTTTTTGATCCAACTGAAATGGATGACTGTGGAGTTTCAACTTCAACCTGCTTCTCTTCATTATTGGAAGCATTATCTTTTGATCCACATGCTCCTAAAGCGATTGATGCGGCCATTAGAATAAGCCACGTGAATTTTTTATTTTTCACTATTATTCCCTCCAAATGTTTCATTCTTTATTGTATAGTTTTGTTTTTTTTTGTCCCATATGACTAAAGATAGTGCAGCAACTAGCAAAAACATTTGCGGTATGAAACTTTGCCATGTAGCATAAATCGCAAAAAAGGTAATCGTCGGAATTGGTACTTGTGTTGCTGGTATAAATCCAGCAAGTTGCAGTCCATGAATACCCATACCAGTAAATTTAAAGCACAAGTAAAACATTAAAATACTTGAAATTATGAAAAATGGCCGCAAAGGAATTTTTAACCCTACCTTTAAAATTAAATAGGCAGTGATGATTAAAATCCCTAGCCCAATAGCGATTCCACCAATTAATGTACTTAAATTAATCGAAGAAGCCATTCCTATGAAGAAGAGAACGGTTTCTGTTCCTTCCCTAAATACAGCTAAGAAAGCGAGAATAGCTAGTGAAAGCAAACTACCAGTGTCAATTGCTTTCTTACTTTGCGTACGAATGTATCGATTCCATTCGGATATGTTGGATTTACTATGGAGCCAATAGCTCATATATAACAGCATGACAGCTGCAAAGACACCGGTCCATCCTGCGATTAAAAAATTATTGTTCCCAAAAGTTCCCGATGTAAACAGCCTATTTACAACAATTCCAAGAATAATACTCACACCTATCCCCGTTCCTACGCCAAACCATATCCATTTATTCTTATCTTCATGTCCCGACTTTTTCAGAAAACCCATTAATGCAATTACAACAAGTAACGCTTCTAAGCCTTCCCGTAAAAGAATAGTAATGACATCGATCATGCTATAGTTTGTTTTTGAAACAAGTGGAGATAAATAATTTCGCATTCCGATAATGGTTTTTTTAGCTCCTATTAAATCGGGAGGATTTGAAGATAGCATAGAATAAGAAGTAACCATGTCACTCTCAGCGTTTTTGTAGACTGATGATGATTGAGTAAGGACAACCCCCTCAACGTCCAACCATGATTTCCGAAACGCTTCAATATCAGATTTTGCCCCTTGCACATCGTTTTGGTTAATCTTAGATAATGACTGATTTAATAATAAAACAAGTTTAGCCACATCGCCTTGATGTGTGGGCTGGTTTCTAATTGATTCAGATGGTGTCGAAAATTCTCCATGGATAAACTTCAAATTAGTTTGTTTTAATTGTTGAAGAGCTTTTTGAACCGCTACCTTATTAACAGGATCTTGAGCAAAAGCGAATTGAACTTGCCCCATTTGATCTTCAATATCATGATAAGCTGGTTCAGAGTCCTTTTTTATCCCATCTTCAATGCTAATCCAATTTGAAGTATATTTTTTGTAAACATTCATAGCACCAGTTGTGTCACCTTGTTTCAACAGTAGAACGATTTCATCAATTTGAGTGTTAGCCTTGCTTAAGTCTTCTTTAGCGTCTGCAGCAAGACTTTTGAATGGAAATAGGATTCCTCCTACTAACACTATTATTAGTGTTAGAGTGAAAATACGCTGCATGGTTGATCTCCTTTATATGAACAATATTTTTATTATCAATTATGAATGGTTTCGATAATGAAAATCATTATCAATTAAATACTTTCAAAGTATATGTTTTTTTAACTATCCTGTCAACACTAGGATCAAAGATTGATTTTTGAATTACATTCGTATAAATTCAACCATTTATAATCATCCTATATATAATACATTTTTTATCTATGGCTGTTTCTGTTTATGTAATACAGGGTAGATTCCTAATAGAATGATGTGAACGCTAGAAAGGATTGATAGTATGTCGGGAATTTTATTAGCATTAATACCTGCTGTGGCTTGGGGCAGTCTTGTATTTGTAAGTAACAAGCTTGGGGGAGACGATGATAGCCAAACTTTAGGTACAACGATTGGGGCATTACTTTTTGCAATTGCCATTTATTTATTTGTTCGTCCTGATTTATCCGCCCTCATTTGGACAGTTGGAATCATTTCAGGACTTTTTTGGTCTGTTGGTCAAAAAAATCAATTTGGGGCTGTTCAATATTTAGGAGTATCTAAAACTGTTCCGATGTCTACAGGTTTACAGTTGATTGGTACGACTCTTTTTGGAGTTATTGTGTTTAAGGAATGGGAAACCAAAACGGCTATTTTGATTGGAATTATTTCTTTAGCCTGTATTATTGGTGGAGCAATCTTCACTTCCCTCGGTCAAAAAGCGGAAAATGGAGATCAAAAGAAAAGTTTCAAAAAAGGATTATTTATTTTATTACTCTCTACTGCTGGATATGTAGGGTATGTAATATTAATTAGATGGTTTAATATTAATGGATGGTCTGCTATTCTTCCTCAAGCAATTGGGATGATCATTGGTGGAATTCTATTAACAATTCGACAAAAACCATTTAATAAATATGCTGTACGAAACATTTTAACGGGTCTACTATGGAGTGCTGGTAATTTGGGACTCTTGCTTGCCCTTCCTAAGATCGGGGTAGCAACAAGTTTTTCTCTTTCACAAACTGGAATTGTCATCTCTACACTTGGTGGGCTCTTCTTCTTAAATGAGAAAACGTCAAAAAACCAAGTCATCAAAGTAATCATTGGCTGTGTTCTTATTATTGCAGGCGGTGTACTTCTTGGATTTACAAAGAAGTAATACACAAAATTCCACACGTAATATCGATCGCTATTGCACAACAAATATTACTTTATTCATAAAAATGATCAAGTAAGCGCTGTTGGCTATGAATAAACTTATTTCAAATTATTCATTGATTGTAGTGGATAGCGTCCACCTATAGTGAAAATCAACAGCTTATTTTTAACAGAACCACTTGGAATATGAAAAGGGCTGCCCTTAAAAGTCGCTTTAAATGACTTTTGGGACAGCCCTTTTCAAATCTTAGTGGTTGATTATCCTAATTTTTTTAATTCTTCTTCGAAGTAAAAAGTCGATACGTTTTCTTCAAGAATATACGAGTATCTCTTCATATTTGCAACGTAAGACCAATTCTTAATTGTGACAACCTTATCATTTAATAATACTTGCTCACCATCGGAAAATTTATTCTTGTCATGTTTCATTTAACCTTCTCCTTTATAAATGAAATTTATATGCGCATACAGTAAGAGCGCGATTTAATTTCTTTTCAATTGTACATTCCTAAAATAAGAAAATATCTATCCATATAAAATAGATATTATTATCATTAATTCTTCAAATGTATTCATTCTGTATCCGAATGAATATGAATGACTAGCTCCACTTTAACCGACATTTTGAATGCTACTTATATTTTCAAAATGAATTCTAGTAGCATATTTTTCTTTCTCTCTTTATTTTAACACTTTTTGACGCAAATTATTTATATTTTTCTAAGAAACGTAAATTAAATAAGAATATCAATCCAAAAATAACCATATATCATACTATTTCATTAATAAAAATGCAAAAAAAATGTCTAATTATTTTCAACTAGACATTTTTTTGATTCAGTTTTTAATGTCATTCAATGCGTGCCGCAAACTAGCATATGTTTTAATTTCATTAAAACGTATGCCTAGTCTCGAAATTGTTTGTGCAATTTCTGGACGGATCCCTGTCAAAATCGTCTTAACTCCAGTTAATTTCAAAGCTTGAATAATCTTTATTATTTGGTCAGCAACCATTGTATCAATGACTAAAACACCGGACACATCCATGATTAAATGGTTTACATTTAATTTATAACTTTCATTAAGGGAGACTTCCATAATTAATCGAGCACGATGAGTATCAATTTCACCAATAATTGGAATAATAGCAATTCCTTTGTCGATGGGTACTACTGGAACGGAAAGCTCTTCAAGTGCTGTGTAAGCAATTTTCATTAATCTATTACTATTTTCTTCATACATACTACCAAATATATTACTAAGTTTATCTAATAGCGGATCAATGATTTTACTGACATCTAGCATGGTAATAGCCGCAAATTGCTGCTTTTCCAATTCATCCGAAAACACTTCCCAGATAACGGTTCGATAAAAGGTAAGTGCTCTCAATGTGTCACTTAACGGAATATGATTGCGTATGGAAAAATCGCCAATTTTCATTCCCCATTCTTCGATCTTCTGCAAATTGGACTCTGAATGATCGAATAACGACGTTCCTAGATATTTAATTAATTCTGAACGCCACTCGATCAGCTGATTGTATTCGACATCGGTCTTTTCTAATTTCCCTCTATAATCATGATCCTGTAAATCGATTAAGCTTCCTGCTAACTGATCATTATTCTGAATGATTTTTTTGCCTATGTAATTTAATTCATCTTTCATGTTGGCTCTCCTTTGATCTGAATATGCATAAGCACATTCGCTCTCACTTATCTCAATTGTTATTCTTCAAGATTTATCACGAATGCGTTTAATAAAGATGATTTACATATTTTGTTTCATGATTGAAAGTCTTTTGTCTCATTTAGATAAAAAAATCATTTTCACACTAACTAAATAGACGATCTTATTAAAATCCTCAATGATTGGATGGATCAATAAAAATGTAAAATATTACTTTTAATTCGTTGCTTTCAAATTTTATTTATCTCATACTATAAACTTCCCTCTTTCCTTACAGGCAAACATTAAAAATACTACTTCTTTCTTCTGTCATTGTTTAAAGGTTGGACTTTTTTAAGTGGTCACGTAAATCCTTCTTGTTTTCTTCTTCAAGTTATTCATTCAAGTTTTTTAATTTTTTGACTTTGTTAAATGATCATGTTGATTTTTCAACATTCAGCAAAACAACTCGCTTTCCGCGACGAACGATCGAGCCTCCTCGTGAAAAACCACTAGGCCACTGAAAAAGTCCAAATTTTAAAGATTGAAAAGCTGCAAATGAAAAAGGAGCACTCAAAAGACACGTATTTTTGTCTTCATCTTTAAATAACCATCCTTGGACATCGTTCAAATAGCATTTTCAGATCTGATCGTTCTTTTTAAAACATTATTCCAATGGCAGTGGAAGGCAGCGACTCCTGTGGGAATAGCGCGAGCTGAAAGCCCCGCAAAGAAAGGATCACAGTCTACGAGCGCAACATCCTGTTGCAACGACTGCGCTAAAACTTCCTGTTTGTCGGAGTAAATTGAAGCCGTGCCCGCGGAAAGCGTCTGCCTAGAGCGTAAATCCATGCCTATACTCACTTGGATGTTCAAATAGTACTTTATCAGTGGCCTCAAAAACCACACTGCGGGGTCTCGACTCGCTCGTTTTTCCGCAGGAATCTCATTGTTTTTGCTTCCTATCAACAATGTCCGCTAACATAGCCAATTTTTTAGATATGATATAATACAGATACAATCAAACAGATTTATTATATAACATTTTTTAATAGTTTTTTTAATTATTTCAATAAAAGATGTTCCAGCATAAATGAAAGCAGATACGGCCAAAATATACGTGTTTATCTATTCTTCATTAAAATATATGAAAGTTGTAAGATAATCGAATGTTTTGATCGAAATTTCAACAACCGAAAAATTTTTTTCTATTAACAAGAATCGACAGAATTAATAAATGAAAGTAAGTATGATAGAAAGAAATGAGTTTTCCTATCAATTTTTTACAAAGGAGCAGATATAATGAAAAGTAAATCGTTTCAAAATTCTTTATTTGTATCCGTATATGAGAGTCCTTTAGATCAATCTTTGTCAGTTGTGTTATGTGATTCTAATAAAGTCCCTGTAGAATTATTAGAACACTGTATTAACGAGAAAGATGCCGATGAACGAAAAGGTATCTTCGCTGATTATTATAATTTAATCGCATTATAAAGAATTAAAAATGAACTTTGCATCTTTTTATCGTGAAAAAAGTCGTCTATCAATTTTGATAGACGATTTTTTTGTTTTTTTTCCATTAAATTCTTTAATAAACTTTGTTGCGCTAGGTCCCTTCGCTACGTTCCACTCCCTTTTCAGGAACGAACCACTGATTCTTCCCGCTTTTACCTATCTGTGTTGTCTCGATTTGGCGCGTTTTTCCACTACTAAGAGATTTCCGATCAACATACCCAAAGATAAGGGAAGGAAGCGACTATAAATAGAAATGAAGTCGTTTTTTAAAGAACAACAATCTATCCAAAAAACAGTCTTTCACAAAAATAAACACTAAATGATCGTTTCAAGTCAAAAATACATTTTTTTTATTTAGATACTAGCCGTTACATTTATGAATTTTTTGAATTTAATATAGTAAGAAGTTTAATGAGGATAGTGATTTTCCTATAAAAGAATGGACAACCAAAAAAGTTAATCAATCACAAAGAACGATCACTGGGAAATAACTATAATTTCTAAATAACCATCCTTAGATGAAAAAAAAGAGAGAGGGATCTAATTGGACATTCATAATCTCAATGAACTGATGGCAAAAATACAAGTTCATAACATGATCAATGCAGACGTGGAAGTGGTGAATAACTCACCTTTAATGATGATTGGCAAAGGACGCCAAGGTGCAGTCTTTAAATTATCCGATGAACTTTGTGTAAAAGTCTACGGGAATATTGATGATAGGGAAAGAGAATACTATGCATTGTCACTTGGGCAACATACGGATCTATTTCCACGTATTTATGGGAGTGGACCACTTTATATTGCAATGGAGATGATTAATGGTGTAGATTTGCGTGAATTTCTTCAGTCACAACCACTAACTGACGAAATTTCTTCAAAATTAATTAACATGCTTATTACTTTTAAAGAAATAGGCTTTGAACGAATTGACCATCATAAACGTCAAATTTATTTACAACCGGATGGAACATTGAAGGTAATTGACGTAGCAAGGTGTGTTTGGCGAGATCGTGTCTATCCATACCCACGTAAATTATTGACGTCTCTAGGTGAAAAAAATAAGGAAGTGTTTTTAAGTTATGTTCAAACATTTGCACCACTGTTGTATGAGGAGTGGCAACATTACATTCTTATGGAAGAGAAAGCTCGACAAATTTATCAAAAATTAATAGAGCTTCCTCAAGAAAAAGATCAATTAATTTCTTTAAGCAGTAAATTGTTGACAACGGTAGATGAAGGGAAATATGGTTTTCAATTAGAAAGCTTAGTACAAAAAGTATTTAAAGAAGAATGGATTAAAACAATGCTCGCAAAAGGTATTGATACAGATGTCGTTTTACAAAAAATTGATGAGTATTTAGCTGAAAAAGAGAGTTTTTATAAAATTGAAAATCATCTGCACCATGGCAGACATCCTCACAGAAGTAAACAACCTCACCAAAACAGACAAACTAATTCGAACAGACGCCCCCCTCCCAACAGATAAGTTCATAAACTGAATGAAAACGATTCCCATCATAACCCTGACAGTAAAACAATCGATTAGTTAAATAATATTGAAGAGGAGAAAACAATATGAAAGTTCTAATCATTTGGCGTTTACTTACTGTTGGTGGAGTAAACGCTGGTTGGAGAAATCGTTCCATCTTTTTTAAGAAGCATGGAATTGATACAGAATTTCTTTACACGACAGACCATGGAGGGCTACATATTATGGAGGATGTAGCTCCCGTTTATTTGACAAAAGATGAGCAAGAAATTATTAAATTGATTAAAAACAACGCGTATGATGCAATTATTGTTGTAGATACAGGCGCTGCTTTTAAATGGATAAAAAAGGCGAAATATAAAGGGCCAGTTATTGTAGAAGCACGTACGCCCGAGCTCATTAAACTCCAACCACACTTAAAAAAATTCAGAGGAATTCAGCCTGTTACAATCATTGTTCCCTCACATTTTCAAAAACGTATCGTTTCGGTACTGTCTGATCGCATTCCGATTAACGTCATTTATAATGGCGTAGATACTTCGTTCTTTCGTCCGCTAGTAATCGATGAAATTGATATGAACAATGTTCCCAATTTGCCTAAAGATAAAAAGATAATCGGTTGGATTGGACGATTAGACAAACGGAAAAACTGGCCAATGTTGATAGAAGTAGCAAAAAAGATTAAAAGTGAGCGAGATGATATTGAAATTTGGCTTATTGGTGGTGCACAAAGTGTACAACGTGAAGAGTTTGAAACGAAATGGAAAGAAGAAAATCTCTCTGATATGATCAAATGGTTTCCTGTCATTCCTTATCATCAAATGCCACAAGTCTATGCGAAAATCCGTCTATCAGGGGGATGTACATTAGCTACTACTAAATCAGAATCGTTTGGAAACACCTTTATTGAATCGATGGGGTGTGGTGTCCCTGTTGTTGCTTCTAAAATTATGCCAATTACTGAATTGGTTGTTTCTGGTGAGACCGGATTGCTCTTTCGTGGACACAGTGTGCAAGACGCAGTAAAGCAACTTTATGATCTAATCGATAACCCCACTCTCCACTTAAGTATGTCTCAAGCGGCCATCGATCACACCCAACAGCATTTTGCGATTCATAAAGTGGCCGATGATTATGTTCATTTATTACTGGAAATTCACGACCTCAAAAAGGGTTTCCATGGTGAGTTGAATTCTCCATGATCGAGCCCGTTGCTTATCACAAAACTCTTGAAGGGAAATCGAATGCTCATCTCATGACTTTTAACGACGGAAAAGACTATGTTGTGAAATATTTTCAACCAGGTTTTGAGAAAACCTTACCAAACGAATGGATCGCCTATTGCTTGGGACGTTTTCTCGGACTTCCGATTCCTTTTGGTCAAATCGTAGAAATACCAAAAGAATTCTCTTCCCAAATTCCTGAATTGTCACAAATGAGCATGACCAACTATCATTTTGCTTCGTTGTATATACCCGATTGCTTAAATGGTCATCAGATTCCCCATATTCCCAATCTTATAAATCAGCAGGCACTCGCAGGGATCATCTTATTTGATTACTGGTTATGTAATAGAGACCGCACCCGAAAGAACATTCTCTTGCGTGAAGAAATCCCACCTTCCTATCAATTATATATCATTGACCATGCTGAAATTTTTGGATCATATAATTGGCTACACCCAAATTTAGAAGTACTTCCAGAGGAGATTATGAAAAGTGCAACGCATCAATTAATGGCCTCCTTTATTAAAGAAAAGAATTATTTTGCTGAGCAACTAGAACTTATCCAGACGATTCCCACACACTTGTTGGATGAAATTGTTGCGTTGATGCCTGACGAATGGAATGTTTCAAAGGAAGAAAGAAGGATGATCGTCAGCACGCTGATAAAACGCCGCAAGGATACTCTTCCTGAACTAATGCGAAAATTTGTCGAAAATGTATACCAGCCATTACATCAAAAACAAAAATAACTCCTTTGCCAATGAGGTAAAGGAGTTTTTTGTTGATGTTTTAAACCTTTCCGATAATAATTGCAGGCTTTCCTACAGGATAATATTCAACCTTTGAACATTCTTTAATCCTACTTTCTTCAAAACAATTTCTACCATCAAAAATAATCGGAACCTTCATTTTTTTTATTAAATTTGCAAGATCTAATTGTATAAAATCTTTCCATTCTGTGACGATAAATAAAGCGTCAGCATCCACTACTGCATCGAAGGCTGAGCTAGCAAAACTGATTGAATCCCCAAATATTTTTTTGGCGTTAACCATTGCGACTGGATCATAAGCTGCCACTTCTGCTCCATGCATGGTTAACGACTCGATGATTTTGATTGAAGGCGCTTTTCTCATATCGTCCGTTTCAGGCTTAAAAGAAAGACCGAGAATTGCGATTTTTTTTCCTTTTAAATTTCCAATTCGGTGTAATGCTTTTCGTACCAACAATTCATGCTGTTGATCATTGATTTCCATTATTTCTTTCAACAAGGAGAAGTCCATTCCATTAAGAAGGGCACTATGATACAAAGCTTTTACATCTTTAGGAAAGCAAGACCCGCCATATCCAATTCCGGCTTGCAAAAAAGACTCTCCAATTCTTTTATCTTTTCCCATTCCTTTTGCTACATCTTCAATATTTGCCCCTATAGCTTCGCAAAGATTCGCAATTTCATTGATAAAACAAATTTTACTAGCTAAAAAAGCATTGGAAGCATACTTGATCATTTCAGCACTTCGAATACTTGTTAGGATGATTGGGGCATTCAACGGACAATACATCTCTCGAACTTTTTCAGCAATCTCATTGTTTTCTGACCCGATGATTATGCGATCCGGTTTCATCGAGTCGAGAATAGCAGATCCCTGTCTTAAAAATTCAGGATTAGAAACGATATCAATAGAAACCTCTTTGCTACAATATTTTTCTATCAATTTTTTAATAGATTCGTTTGTACCAACAGGCACAGTACTCTTAATGACAATGGTGGCATTCTGATTAATGTGACTAGAAATGTCTTTAGCGGCTTGCTTAAGAAAGGATAGATCTGCTTCTCCATCTTTTTTTGTTGGAGTTCCGACAGCAATGATTATGATTTCAGCACCGTTTAATCCTTCTTTATGAGACGTTGTAAAATGCAATCTTCCTTCCGCAGCATTTTTAACAAGCAAATTCTCTAGACCCGGTTCATAAATTGGAGAAATATCTCTTCGTAGACCATTAATTTTCTGTTCATCTATATCAATACAAATAACCTGATGCCCTATTTCGGCTAAACATACTCCTGTGGACAACCCCACATATCCAGTTCCTATAACGGTTATCTTCATATCAATCAATCTTCCGATTATTTATCTTATAGTTTTCTTTTTCTACAACTTCCCTTAAGTATGCAACGATCTCATCTTTTATATCGTTCCTCTTCAAGGCAAAGGCTATGGTTGCTTTAATAAATCCGACTTTATCACCAATATCATATCGGTTTCCTTCGAAGTTAAAAGCTAAAACGGGTTGTAGCTTATTAAGCTCATTTATGGCATCAGTGAGTTGCAATTCACTTCCTTGACCAAGAGGAAGTGTAGCCAAAATGTCAAAGATCTCTGGGTTTAAAATATATCGACCCATAATAGCATAATTGGAAGGAGCTTCTTCTTTCTTGGGTTTTTCGATCATCGATTCGATTTGAAACAGGTTTGGTTCGATCATCATTGCCTTTGGCTTTATAATCCCATACTTACTCACATCATTTTCCATCACTTCTTGAACGCCTATAACTGAGCTGTTGTATTTATCGAAAACATTGATGATTTGCTTCAGACAAGGTGTTTCTGACATAACGAGGTCATCTCCTAACAACACGGCAAATGGTTCATTTCCAATAAAGCTTCTTGCACAAAGAATAGCATGTCCCAGCCCTTTAGGTTCTTTTTGTCGCACATAATAGATATTTACCATACTGGAAATTTTCTGAATCTCTTTTAAAAGAGCTAATTGATTTTTTCTTAAAAGTGTTTCTTCCAGCTCATAGGATTTATCAAAATGATCCTCTATCGATCTTTTTCCTCTGCCGCTAATGATAATAATTTCGTCTACACCAGAAGCAACCGCTTCTTCTACAATATACTGAATGGTTGGTTTATCAACAATCGGCAGCATTTCCTTCGGTTGAGCTTTGGTTGCCGGCAAAAAACGAGTCCCGAGTCCGGCAGCGGGAATAACAGCCTTTCTGATTTTCATTACGGCAGCCCCCATTAAATAAATGCTTACTCTTTTATATGCAAGAGGGAGCTGACTGGTAACGATATAAGCCTATTCTGATGAAATACGTTACTTTCATGATTGTTTCATAAAAGTGAATTTTTATATCCTTGTTTGTTTTGGCAACTTCCCCTTGGTTTATGAAAGATGGTATCGATTGATTCACATCAACAACATCCGCTAACGTAACCTTAAATTAAAAACGCTCACCTTTTTGGTGAACGCCATTTTGAACCGAATTATTATTCTTTTGGGTCAATAATCACAAAATTCGTTCCTAACTCTTCTTTTCCAAGATGAAGACGACCTCCAATTAAATCTTCTGGATCCTCAATTAAAATGACGACTTCATCATCAAGAGTATGCTCAATTTGATAAATTTCTCCTGGCTCAAAATGAAAATCGACACCTCTTCTTCTTTCATAAAATCCCTTTAGCACCTGCACTTTGCTCATATCGTCGACTCCTTTATGTAAGAGTTGTTTAATACACTTTATATATCCTCTTGTCTTCCTTTATAAACTCTTATGCTTAATTATGTAGTTATTAAGCGTTAGCCGGGTTCCTCCAATACGAAATATCCCCTACTTTATTCCTCAGTTCACCCTAGTAACATCAAACAATGAAGACAAGCAAAATAAATAGACTTCCGACAAAACGATTCTCGAAAAGTAAAAATTCAAGAAAAAGTTGGTACCCTTGTACCTGTAATCGGAGTTGGCTCTCTTCCCGCTCCTGATGAAGTCGTTGATGGGAGACACCAGTGTACCAATAATCGCCGTTGGCCGTGAATTGGTTATGGAACCGCATTGGACTGAAAAAAAAAGCAAATAGACAAAATCAGGAGCACACTCTCAAAAAATGATCAAAATGAATGAGTGGTTCCCACTCCTTTATGAAACAAAATGATCAATAGTCCTGGATGGTTTCCCTTTGTAGAATAAAATTGTTTATTATTACTTTCTTTAATAAGAAAAACGCAAGGATAGATTTGTTTATCCCTGCGTTTTTCATGTTCCTCTTCGTTTTGACCTTACCCTTGACTTAATTGATTTTTCAACTGAGTCACGACATTCGGATCAGCTGGAGCCGCTTTTTGATAATACCCTTTTTGAACAGCATATTGATAAAGATTTCTTTGTCTTTCTTCATCCTGGTTTCGAATCTGAATGAGTGTTTGTCTTAATTGCTCATTGTCTGACTGGGATATATAATTTGCATACCCGGTCAAACTCGCATTAATGCCTGATAGATAGTCATTTACCATGTCTTTTTCATTCATCATTTTCCACTTCTCCTATCCTAAAAAGTTCATTAAATTCTCTTTTGTTGTTTTTGCGGACTGTGCATCTTGCTGCATCATTTGTTTAAGTTGGGGATCTGTACAATGTTGTAAATACGTTTCAAGTTTATTTACTACAGTCGTATGTCCACCGATTAAATGTCTTAAGTTTTCCACTTCAAGTTCCGTTAAATTATTCAAAAATGTATGCCCCTTTCTTTTTACTTTCTATAATAACTTCCCCACGTTATGAGCGATTTATGTGATTTTTGCTCCTAACTTTTAATTTTGAGCAAAAAAAAAAGCTGGGACAGAATTAAAATACCCAAGTTAAAAAGCGAACATTTCACTTAACTTTTAATTAATCATTCGATTTTCGTTTTCGACGGACGCTTTCCGGGGGCTTGCGTCGAACGAACTTAAGCTAAAGCTTAAGTGGATTTCGACGTCTTCGCTATTCCCCAGGAGTCGCCGTCTTACACTCCAATCGAAATCAATATTCAGTTTCATTGAAAAGATCATCATTTTGAAATTGAATCAACGAAGAAAATAATAAAGTGAAAAAACCGAATGATTTAGCGAAATTCCACTTAGAATTTTGCTAAATCATTCGGTTTTTTCTTTCCCTAAAATACTTTTGTCCCATCCTCTTTCAAGCTAATTTTCAATTTTACTATTTGAATAGAAAAAAACTGAAAATCAAATGATTTAATCTTCTTCAATTAATTATATTATTAACGACTTGATTCTAAAGCCTGAGATAAATTTGACTTAATTGTAATTTTATTAAAAGGTATACCTAATTGTACTGCTGTCGCCGCAATTTCCGGACGAATTCCTGATAATGTCGTTTTTACTCCAATTAAACTTAACGCATCGATTAATTGGAAGAGTTGATGGGCAACCATTGTATCGATAAGTACTACGCCCGATAAATCTATATAGAGACGTTCAACGCCTTTATTTGAGCACTGTTCTAGCGTTTTCTCAAGGATTAATTTTGCTCTTGTTGTGTCGATATCACCTACTAAAGGAAGCAACGCTTCGTTATTCTTAAGAGCAATAACTGGTGAACTTAATTCATAAATCATTTCTTGTTGGCTTCGTAATTGAAATTGAGCATATTTATGGTTTTCTTCAACAAACCAAGTCATTACTTTCCCAATTATTTTAATAAGCAGTCGGTTCCAAGAATTAATTTTCTCTTGATCGTACTTATCTTTATGTAATAATGCAAACTCATTTATATAATCCAAATATTGATCCTGTGTTCTTAGAAATTCTCTTAAAACAAAGTGTGTTGGAGTCTGCAGATGTTGTCCGTCTTGGGCGATTTGTAACACCCATGTTTCAAATCCATCGAAAGATTCTTTATTATCCTTTTCAAGTAGCTTACATAGATGCTTATGAAATTCAAAATTTTGTTGTTTTAATATTTTCAATCACTTCGGGATCTTTAGAAGAATAAACGCCGTTAGGATCACTTTTATCCAATGATTCATACCATTCTTCAGTTAGAAGCCATGCTTTGTCTATCAAAAATTCATGTAGATCTTTATTTCCTGCCATTTATTTTTACTCCCCATATAATTGCACAGTAAAACTGCAAAAGTTTTCATTGTCATGCTCCCCTCGTTATTTTATCGAATCTCAATCAAGATGTCTATTTTATTTTTTTTATTTCATTGAATATTTTGTATACTTTTACAAAATTATTTCCATTATCTCTAGCTAAATATTTTCCTTCAAGTTTAATCATTCTAATAAAACGAAATAGGTATAGGATTAAGTATATAAAAAAAAAAAGGAGTTTAATTTTTTGTTATTATCGTTTCGTTTTGATTTTTTCGCTTTACTTTCGAGCTTACTTGCAACTTCTGTAGAGAATTCAGTGTCTTTACCCTTTCCTTGCGAGTTAACGCTTGAAGCCATTTTACCTCGATTGTTTCCATTCTTTTTACTCATTCAAATCACCTCCACAAATAGTATTTCCTTTTAAAAAAGATTTATTTCAAACTTTAATTATGTAGATTAACATAGTAAGTCGAACGGTTATTATTAAAAATAGCTCAATAGAGTAAACATTAGTTAAGGCTAATCAACTAATGTGTCCCCATTGAGCTATAAACATTTCGTAGCACAGGAACGAGTATTTATGAAGCTTATATACGAACGGAAATTCACTGTCCTATATAGCAATGTAAATTTTTTTAAAAAAAGAACCCTCCCCCTTTACAAGGAACAGGTTCTGGAACTTACGCGCTTATGGAAGTATTCTTTTGCTTTGCCAACCGTTCTTTTTTTGATTTTTTAAAATGAAGTAATTCGTATACTACTGGTATCACAATTAGCGTGAGCATCGTTGAGACAGCAAGGCCACCAATCACGACAACTGCTAAGCTCTGAGAAACAAGGCTTCCTGTTTCTGCTTTTTTTAACAATAAGGGTAGCATCGCACAGATTGTAGCAACAGCCGTCATCACAATCGGTCTCATTCGAGTAGCTGCAGCCTCAATAATGGCCTCTCTCAATATCATCGTCTTCTCTTTTTGTTTTACACGGTCTAATAAAACAATCGCGTTTGTGACAACAATACCGATAAGCATTAACGCACCTAATAAGGCTGTAATATCAACAGATATTCTACTAATTAATAATCCTAAGATAGCCCCAACAGCAGCCAATGGCAATGAACATAAGATGGCGATCGGTGCACGAAACGTTTTAAATGTAATAACCATAATAAGGAAAACCAAGCCGATCGATACGATCATGATCGTAAACAAGTCAGTGAAATCCTGGGATTGCTGTGAACTCGCACCCCCTACATATACTTTCACATCATTTGTAAGCTTCATACCTTTTGTCTTTTTATCACCAAAGATTGTTGTCTTGATGTTTTTATTAATTTCCGAAAGCTTTTCGGGATTGACATCAGCCATCACTCTAATATACTCATTTCCATCTTTATGGAATTGATTCGTTGGTTTTTCTTCTTCATTGAATGTTGCAACTTCTGATACAGGAACCATCCCTTTTTTCGTAAGGATCGGAATGTTATTTAAGTCTTCCGCATTAATTGGATTGAAAACCGGGTCAAGATAGACACTCGTAGGTTGTTCATCGATCGTTACTGCTCCTAATGGCGTACGATTTAGCATCGCAAACAACTGTTGAGAAATTTGTTCAGCATTACCTTTTGTTGGATCAACTTCTAAGGAATACACAGTTTTTTTATCGTCTTGATTGGTCGTTACTTTTCTAACACCATTTATCTCTTTAATATTTCCTTTAATATCACTTGCTGTTTTTTCTAATTTTTTTAGATCATCACCGACGATATCGATGGTAATTTGAGTACTAGATCCACCCATCATGGAAGCTGCCCCTGCACTCAACTCAGCTTCTGGATATTTACTTTTCTGCGCATTAATATTTTTCACAATTGTATCTGTCGCATGTTTGTCTTTTAAAACAATGGTATAACTCGTTTTTGTTGGTGAATCTACATTCCCATATTTGGCAGCGTCTTCAGTATTTCCAAGTTGAGTAAATACGTATTTTACACCATTTTGTTTCGAAATGAATTTTTCCAATTCCAACGACTTTTCTTTTACCTTTTCAATCGGGGTATCACTTGGATAATTGATCGTAGCCTGGATAAAATCGGCTGTTGAATTGTCTACTGCACCTTTAGGTATGGCGATATAGGTCCCAATAGAGCCGACAAATAACAAAATAGAAACAGTTAATACAATCCATTTATGATTTAATGACCAAGTCACTAATTTAATAAAACGAATAGGAGTACGATGTGCTGGCAGCTTCGACTTTTTTAACAACCCAGCACTCATTAACGGCACAACTGTTAGAGCAACTAATAAAGACGCTAATAATGAATACGTAATGGTTAAGGCAAATGGAAGCATGAAATCCTGTAGTCCACCACTTACTAAACCGATCGGTAAGAAAACGGCAACAGTCGTTAAAGTCGAAGCCGTAATCGCGGTTCCTACTTCTTTTGTAGCGTCCATAATCATTTGTGCTGAGAGCTTTTCTGTTTGCATTTTCCTGAAAATATTTTCAATGACAACAATGCTATCATCTACTAAACGTCCAACAGCTACTGCAACACCACCTAAAGTCAAAATGTTCAGCGTTACACCAGATCGTGAAAGTAAGAATAAGGTTAAACACAATGATAAAGGAATGGAAATAATGGTTACAAAAGTCGAACGGATATTTCTTAAAAAAAGCATGATGACAATGGTGGCAAACAAAGCCCCTAAAAGTACTTCTTTGATCATAGAATGAACGGACTGCTCAACCATGTCAGCCGTTGCAATGATTACTGTCGCTTTCGTGTTTTTATAGTTTTTGTTTATTTTCTTCGTTGCATCTCTTACCTCTTTACTAATCGTTACCGCATTTGAATTACTGTCTTTTGTGACAATGAATAATAAGCCATCTTCCCCGTTTATTCTTGTAAGTGTATTTTCAGGCTTTTTCACATTCACACTAGAAATATCACCTAACGTAACACCTTCAGAGACAGGAAGATTTTTTATTTTATCTACGTTATCAATTTTTCCAATTACTTTAATGTTGCTCGTTTTGTTATTAATGGTCTCTTCTCCAACTGAGACGGCGGTATTTTGACCACGGAGCACATTCATAACGTTTTCAAGTGACACTTTCTTTTGTGCCAATTTATCATTATCTACTTTTACAGATACGAAAGAATTAACTGTGCCAAATGTTTGAACATTTGCAACTCCTTTAATATCTTTAAAGTATGGAATAATTTTTTTCTTTGCTAAATCAAGATTTTGAGGTGTTAATCCTTCCTCGAAGGTTACTGCTACATCTGCGATTGGAATCATAGAAGTGTTTAGTTGAACAATGGTGGGTTTGCTTACATTCTGTGGAAACGTGATGGAGTTAATTGATTCTTGAACTTCTTGTTTCGCTTCTTTCATTTTCTTACCAGAATCAAAATGAATATCGATTTTTGAGAAACCGTCTCCTGTTGTCGAGTAAATATTACTCTTGCCCGTAACACCTGCAACGGCATTTTCAATTGGTGTCGTCACTTCATTTTCCATCGTTTTAGAATCTGTACCCTGCCCCATAACGATAACAGTTACTTGTGGTTGATCAGCTGCCGGCAAAAATTCCATTGGAAGTGATTTATAACTTATAGCTCCCATGATAAGTATGAGACTAGCTAAAAAAATGATAGCTGCCTTATTGTTAAAAGTCCATTTCGTAAATATATGCATCAAATATCCCCCTTTAATTAAAAAATGTCTAATAGCAAAATTGATCGTTCCATACTTCTCTACAGATACATAGCTTGTTTTTGCAGCAAAATGTTCTTTTTTAATCTAGAGAAAAAAATTTTAACTTTATTCAAAATCCCCCCAAAATAGAAATCATTCTTTTACATTTCCACTTCTCCTTTAATGACTATATTTTACAATGATTGGAATGAAGAGGAAATGAACTTGAGAACGAGATCTGATTAAGACTTAAGGCTGATTCTTTTTAAAGACTTAGCTATGTTAGCGGATGGTGTTGATGTGACGCATAACCGAAGAGATTCCGGCATATAACGGGGATTCGAGACCCCTCAGTGCCGGGCTGGTGCCATACTATGGACGAGAAGAATCGATCGTTCGTCCGCGAAAAGAGAGTTATTTTGCTGAATAGAGAAATATCAACATCATCATTTAACAAAGCCAAAGACTTAAAAAGATATGCAGGAAGGCACGACATTTTGACTAATGGTACGAAATATATCGTTGAAATATTGCCTCTTCCGGTTCATTGGACAATACATCTATAATGAATGGATGAAGTTTAAAACCCTAAATAGATGGTGTAGACTCACTCGAATATAGTCTGAATAATGGGAGAAAATTATTTTACCGAATGTGCTTGTCACTAAGGGGATTGGGTGAGATCAACAGGGTGCTACATATCTAGTGAATTCACTCACTGTTGATCGAATTGCAAACAGGGGTGGAGGGGCAACTTTTTCTCTGGAAGAGTAGAGGTTTCAAAAATTATTGACTGTGATATCAAAATCTTCTCATACAAAAAAACACACATTTAAGCGTGTTTTTTGTGTGAAGATTTTATTATGCTAATAAGTACTAATAAGGACTAATAAGGACCAAAGAGTTTTGCCATTAATCCTTTTTGCCTTTCCTCTTTTTTCTCCAATGTACTAGCAATCCGCTGACTTCTTTCTAGCGTATCACTCATCAATTTCATGATTTGCTGATCTGTTTTCGTTACAAAATCTCCAATATTTTTATTTTGGTCGTCTAATTTTCCTAATAATTCCCGATTGAAGCGTTCAAGTTTATCAAGTTGTTCACCCTGATTTTCTACGATCATCAGTAGCCGGTTTAACTTATCATTATGGTCATTTTTTTCTGGTCTCAGTTTAATTGGTCCATCATTTACAATATCTTTTCGGCTTCTTGCACTTTTTCCAACTGATTTTACCGCGTTTTGTAAAGTGATTCCCTCTTCCTGCGTCAATTTCATTAGATGACGTAAAGCAAGAATGTCATAGTCAAAAAACATTCGTTCATTCTTTTCATTACGTTCGAATTGATAGTTACCACCATCTTCGTGTTCAAGAAGTAGGCTCCATTTACGGAGTGTACTCGTACTAATACCTAAATTGTCTGCAACTTGCTTCGTATAATAGACGTTCATGACCTTCATGAGATCCCTCCATCCTCTTCTTTTCCTTATGTATTCAATTTCAGAGTCGAGAGTCCTTCTATTAATATAAAGAATGATTAGTCAATTATTGCCGTTTATTCCGTGTTTTATCGACATTTCATTTTGTGGATAATAGGTCCAAAACCATAAATTTTACGGACTTAATTAAAGTAACGAAAGTGCCCCCTAGCAAAAATCAACTAGGGGGCTCTTTTCTTAGGAACGCTTGCGAAATTAGTCGATACTACTTAGTTTTAATTTGACTAAGGTCATCCTGCATTTGGCTTAACTGTTTTTGAGCGGCCAATGGAGAATTAGCAAAAGCAGAGGAAAGACTATTTTTTGCCTTTTCAATATCCTCATCCTTTTGGCTTTCCACTGCTTTCTCTACAAATCCTCGAGCTTCTTGGTATCTTTTGTTTCCCATTTTAAAAACCTCCAAGCGTCATATCAGGATTTGTATCACTATTAATGCCTGAAAATTCCTGTGCTGCTTCAATATGAGCATTCATTCGTTGTCTTTCTGCTTCAGAAAATGTCATGTGATATGGGAATCGTTCACCATGCTTAGATATTGAATCTCTGCTTTGTTTGGCAAAACGCTTTGATTTACTCCCTTTCCCCATTCCAAATCCCTCCTGAAGTTATCACAATTTAACACAATCATTTTTGTGTCTTTCCTATTTTGTCTCCATTTTTTAATCGTATAAGGGAAATAAATGGTGATTTAACCTGAAGAACAAAAGTTATTTTAATTGGGTAAAATTACCTAGTTTAAAATTCTCCAAGGATGCACATTCTAATTAAGGCAAGGAACAAAAAAACTCCAATGGGGTGATGGCTTTGGACGTACATCGAACTGACCCAGGCTTCTGGAATCTCAATGCCAATACATTTTCATGTAGATGAGGTGTTTGTCAAAGAGCAGGTAAATGTCGTATAAACCATTTAAGCTTCTTGCATGATGACGGTACGCCTATGCGCGTACCGTTTTTTTATTTTTAAATCGTTATTCTTAAAAGCAAACATTTCAAATAAATATGTTTTATTTATTTGATTTTCGTTTTCGACGTACGCTTTCTAGAGGCTAACGTCGAACGAACTTAAGCTAAAGCATTAGTAAATTTCGCCGTCTTCGCTATTCTTCTGGAGTCACCGTCATACCCTTCAAACGAAATCAATGTTCGATTCCATTTTAAAGATAATTATTTATGAAATTGATTCTTTTAATCATACATTCCAATAATAGTATTTCAATCAGTAAATCATACATATAATTTTTTGATTCAAAATAATCAAATAATTCTAAAATTAACTCTATTGCAAATGAACACTATGACATTCTATTGTTAAGATAAGAAAATAGCCATTTTATCTAGTGGAGGAACGAATAATGAAAATGGGAAAAGTGAGAGCTACACATCCATTTGAACAACATTGTAAACAACTTCCAGTCCCTATCATCGCAGTTAATGAATCTGGAATCATTACATATAGCAATCAAAGCAACGCAGATTTATTTTGGATTAAATTAGAAGATCTTATCGGTAAGTCTATATTCTCCTATCTAAATGGTGAGGATATGGATCTTGTTAAAGAAGAACTATTTAACATATTTAGTAAGAAAAAAACGATTTCTGAAATTGATGTTTGTATTCTCGTTGACAACAAACAGCCTAAATGGATTAAAGTTACTGCTTGTTTTATGTATGAACAACAAAGTGAGGTACTAGTTACCATACATGATATTTCTGATGAATAACATGCGCTTTCATTAATACAATTGAAAAAGAAAGCAACCGAAATGATGGAACAAACTGAAACTTGTGAGAATTTACCATAAACCTGGCCATACTAACACCAATAAAAAAAATACAACAAATATTTTCAACAAAAAGCTAGATAAGTGATTTATCACCATTACTTAACCGGTCTCAATTAAGACTTAAATGCCTAATAAGAAAAGAAAATTTTATTCATATTTTTATTTTTCTTAGCATATGAGATTTAAAAGGGAGATGGTTATGTGGAGAGAATAACAGAAACGAGGATGGAAAGAAGAAAACGATTAAGAGAAAATAAGTCAGATCGCTTTATCAAAATTGTAGCTAAAACATGGGTGCTTTTGATGGTGGCATTATTATTGAGTACAATAAGTAGTATACCTATTTCTAATATTATTAAAGGAAAACATACATATGTAGGAAATAGAGGCTTTGAAAGTGTTATTTATGAAAGGAAAAATTGATTAAAAGAAATGTTGAAATCCTCTAATTAAAACGATATAATAGTCCCAGGTTTAGAAGTCGTTTATCAGGAATGCTAGTCATTCTGTGATGGACGGCTTCTTTTTGATGTCCTAAGAATATCCTTGAATGAACTCGCAGACAGCTATCGGACAGTCTAGGAAAGGACTGTAACATTTTAATTCATCTATATTCACCGTTTATTCTATAAACCTATTCGGTTTGATTTATTTGCTTTACAACCTTCATTTAACTACTTTTTTCTAACAGGCATATTTTTATAATAATTAGGGTATATGAAGAAATGACTAATCAATTTAATACCTATCACTAAGTTTTCTTAAGAACAGTTTCGAACTTAAGAAGATTTGGTGGGAGGTGATTAATTGAGAAAAATTCAAGGAATAAAGAATTTGAGTAACTATCTTAATTCATTAGGTTTACCCACTACTGAAAAGATTGTAAATGATCTAATCC
>CAVSKA010000009.1:0-7432 GCA_963728315.1 uncultured Caryophanales bacterium | reverse complement strand
AACATTGAGTAACAAAAAGATTGTTGTTATCGGAAGTGGGATGGTCTGTCATAGTACGTCCCGTAGACTTGTCGAGGCCGGCAATGATGTGACACTGATTGAAATGTTTACGAAAACAGGGAGTAAAATAAGCCCAATGACTAGAAATAAGTTAATGAAAAAATTAAAAAACCTTGGTGTACAAGTGATTACCGACCATTATGTATCAAAGATTATGCCAAATGGAGTGATTGTAGAGGCTAATGAGTCCAAGGAAAAATTTACGGTTACATCAGATTATGTTGTCATCGCTATGGGAGTCCAAGCTTATAATCCGTTGGAAAAATCATTAAAAGAAGAGATCGATCATATTTTTGTCATTGGTGATGCAGCTGGTCATACGGCTCTTGCCGATGCGACGAGAGAGGGGTTTGAAACCGCTTATAGGCTGGAATCTCTGATTTCTACACAATGAAAGCGTCTCAAAAACTGTCTAAAATAAAACGAATAATAATGATTAATACAATAAAGTTTAGCAACAAATAGAAAGGAATTTTGAATATGAATTTTTTAAATCAAAATTATGATGAGAATCCATTTATTGTGATATGGGAATTAACACGTGCTTGTCAATTGAAGTGTCTTCATTGTCGTGCTGAATCTCAAAAACATCGACATCCACTTGAATTATCACTAGAAGAAGGAAAAAAATTGATTGATGATATCTATGAAATGAATAATCCGTTACTCGTTTTTACAGGTGGAGATCCATTGGAACGTCCTGATGTTTTTGATATTGCGGAATATGCAATCCGTAAAGGGATAAGAGTCTCTATTACCCCTTCAGCTACACCGAATGTAACAAAAGAAGCAATGAAAAAGGCAAAAGATATTGGAATGGCAAGATGGGCGTTTAGCCTTGATGGTCATTGTGCAGAAGTACACGATAAATTCCGAGGAACAGCTGGTTCATTTGATTTAACGATGAAGGCGATTCAATATTTACATGAATTAGATATGCCATTGCAAATTAATACAGTTATTTCTAGGTACAATTATCCGTACTTGGAGGAGATGGCTGAACGTATTGAAAAACTAGGTGTTGTCTTATGGAGTGTCTTTTTCCTTGTACCGACTGGAAGAGGGAAACAGTCCGATATGATTTCACCTGCGGAACATGAACAAGTATTTCGTTGGTTATACCAGCTTTCTAAACGTGTACCCTTCGATATTAAAACAACCGCAGGACAACATTATCGCCGTGTTGTGATTCAAGAAAAAATGAGAGAGCGGACTGGCGTGAGTGACACGGAACATATCTTTTATGAAGATGTTATAAATAAAGGGAAAACTGGCCAAGTCTCTGGTTTGGGAAGAGCACCAAAAGGAGTGAATGATGGAAACGGTTTTGTCTTTATTTCTCATATTGGAGATGTGTTTCCAAGTGGACTATTACCATTAAAGGCAGGAAATGTGAGGGAAACTCCTCTACCAACGATTTATCGTGAATCAGAAATCTTTAAAAATTTACGTAGTCCTGATCAATATAAAGGTAAATGCGGAGTTTGTGAATTTAACAAAGTGTGCGGCGGTTCTCGTTCACGGACCTATAATGTAACTGGTGATTATATGCAATCTGAACCGTATTGTGTTTATATTCCAAAGGCGTTACGAAACCAATCAAAAGTTTTATAGTAGCATTATTAACTAAAGAGGAGTTTGTTTTAAAAACAAACTCCTCTTTGTATTTCAAAAAAATGTTTATACTTGTTAAAATATAATTATATAGTAAAGTTTTAAGTATTGCATAAAAGGGGAATTTGGGAATTCAGTAACTCAACTACTTTTAGTTGGAGTAAAATTAATATATTAAAAAGGGGTAGTAAAATGTCAACAAACAATCTAGAAAAATTACATTCTATAAGAACTGAACTGTTGTCTCATCCAATCTATAAAGAGACTACAACACCTGAAAGATTAAAAATATTTATGAAACATCATGTTTTTGCTGTATGGGATTTTATGAGTTTGCTAAAACGATTACAAAGATCTGTAACTTGTGTAGAAATTCCTTGGTTCCCAAATGAAAAGCCTTTATTTTCTCGACTTATCAATGAAATTGTCGTTGCGGAAGAATCGGATATTGATGGAAAGGGTGGATATAGTAGTCACTTTTCATTATATTTAGATGCCATGAATGAGTGTGGTGCTGATACTGAACCATTCGAAACTTTTGCAAATAGCTTAAAAAATGGCCTTGATTATCATACTGCACTTGCTGAAAATCCGTTGATTAGAAGTAGTGTTCGAGATTTTGTTGCATTTAATCTGGATTTGGCTATGAATGGAGAAATATATGAAGTAGCTGCTGCCTTTTTCTATGGCAGGGAAGGTCTTATTCCAGACATGTTTAAACCATTAGTACATTCATTGATGGAGAATGGTGGTTCAAGTGACCGCTTAGTTTTCTATTTAAATCGACACATCGAGGTAGATGAAGGTCATCATGGTCCACTTGCAGAACAACTACTTCTTGAGTTATGCCAGAATGATCCAGAAAAATTAAATAGGGCTAATGAAATTGGCAGAAAATGTATCGAAACTCGTATGAAATTATGGGATGGCGTTTTAGAAGAGATTAAAGAAAAAAATCTATAGAACGAATAAGCGTGGGAAAATCTCTTCAAAATTATTTGAGGAGATTTTTTTATGAGCAAGACTCCATTTATTATTATATAAAATTGTATTTCATATGTAATAAGTTCAAGGTTTCATTAGTTTAGTAGATAAATTGTAAATTATTTTCGAAATTTGTAAAAATATGGTGCCCTTTTACATAGATATTAAGCTATAATAACCAAAGATGAAAAATATAGAAATTTCTGACTTCCCTTTTGTTTTTAATGAGTGTCTGATAATTGGAAAATCCATCAAATTTAGATTCTAAAGAGGAGGTATTCAGAAATTGAAATGAGTTGAAAAGGGGAACTAATATGAAAAGAAAAAAAGTTTGGATACCGATTGCATCGGTTGTTGTCATCGCAGCCATCGCAATTACGATCACATTTTTATTGAAGAATAAAAATGCAGAGATGGTAAGTTCTGAAATTCAAGAGATGAGCCTAACCGTTCAAAAAGCAATCGAACAAGAATTAACGGAGACTATTCTTGTTACAGGGAGAAATCGTTCCCGAAAGTGAACAAAAGGTATTTATGGAGCCAGATAAAGGAGAGATTAGTCAATATAAAGTAGAAGAAAATCAAATCGTGAAGGCTGGAGAACCTCTATTTTTATATGATTCTTCAAAACTAGATGTTGAATATAATGGAGCCGTACGTGAAAGAGAACTAATTCAAACGAGAGCCAAACTAGAACAAAATCAAATAGCAGAAATCAAAAAACGTATTGAAGAAGCAAAGAAGAAACAAGCAGCGCAAGTAAACAATAAAGAAAATACTGCTGAATCTGAAGGAGCTACAACGCTCGAAGATGTAAACCAGCTTACAAGCGAAAAGGTGCAACAGGAACTCCAATATGAGAGCACAAAGTCAGAGTTGGCATCTGCTCAAGAGCGGATAAATGAAGTAGCTACTCGTAAGAAGGAAATGACGGTTGTTAGTAAAATTGATGGCATTGTTGTAAAGGTTAATAAAAACGTTGCTAAAATAGAAACGGGTGCTCAAGACCCAATTATACATATTATTTCCAATAACCCGTATAAAGTCATTGGTACGATGAGTGAATTTGATTCAGTTAAGATTCAAGTCGGACAAGAAGTTGTAGTCCGTCCAAAAGTATTTAAGGATCGCACTTGGAATGGGGTCGTAGAATCCGTTTCCCAATTTCCGAATGAAGAGGGTGCAGGTGGGGAATTTGCTGGTGGTATGGGCGGTGGCAATGTGACTATGTACCCGTTTAAGGTTGGCATTACAGATGATACATCAGAGCTTCGTCAAGGCTTCCATGTTTCGCTGGAAGTAAAAATGACTGGTACTGAAAAATGGCCTATCGTTCCACATAGCGCTATTTTGGATGAGGGTGGAAGTGCTATCTGTTATGTACTTGTAGAGGGTAAACTAGAAAGACGTGAAGTGAAGTCTGGTTCAATGAATGATGAATTTATCCAAGTAATTGAGGGTGTCAAAAAAGACGAGCTTGTTGTTATTGTACCAAGTGAAGAAATGCACGATGGAATGGAAGTGGCCTCTTTTGATGAAATTGAGTGAAATCACAAAAGCATATGGGAAGGGTTCGCTTGAAGTTCCAGTATTACAGGGGATTAATTTAACGATAGAAGATGGCGAATTTATTGCGATTATGGGACCATCAGGATCAGGAAAATCAACCTTAATGAATATTATTGGATTTTTAGATTATCCTTCAACAGGTACATTTGAATTGAATGGAGAACAAATAGGTCAACAAAAGGAAAAAGAGTTAGCGAAGTTAAGAAATGAACATATCGGTTTTGTCTTTCAACAATTCTTTTTACTACCAAGGCAAAATGTCCTTAAAAATGTTGAATCACCACTTGTTTATGCAGGTATACCAAGAAGCGAAAGAATCGAAAGAGCAAAACAAATGATTTTAAAAGTTGGGCTAGGAGACCGAATGAAGCATCTGCCAAATGAATTATCGGGAGGACAAAAGCAGAGGGTCGTAATTGCACGGGCACTAGTTAATAATCCTTCGATTATTTTAGCAGATGAACCAACAGGTGCACTTGATTCAAAGACAAGCAAACAAATCATGGAGTTATTCGTTCAACTTCATAAAGAAGGTCGAACCGTTATTATCGTTACACATGAAGAAGAAATTGCTGCCTATACAAATAGGGTTATCACGCTAAAAGATGGTGTGATAACGGATGATCAGAGGAGAAGACCATGAGTATAGTTGAAGCTTTTCATGTTGCACTTTCCTCCATTTGGAAACACAAGGTCAGATCAGTTTTAACCATGCTAGGGGTTATTATAGGTGTGGCTGCCGTTATTATTATCGTCGCCATTGGACAAGGGGCGAAAACAAAAATGACAGATGAGTTATTTAGTACAGATAAAAATGCGGTTGATCTTTGGTATGAACCGATTCCAATTGAGGGGGAAGCTGAATCTGAAATGTATTGGGTGGAACCCGAATTAACTTCTGAAGACGTAAAAATACTTTCAGAGGTTCCGGGTGTGCAAGCTGTGATTGCTACTAATCAAGGTTGGGGTCCAATGGTTTATAACGATCAGGAAGGTGAAATGGAGATTACAGGAGTTGGACCTGAGTTTTTCACTGCAAGAAACATTATGGTCGTTGAAGGAAGACCGATAAACACTAGAGATAATGATGGTATGAATCGGGTTGTCATGATTGATACCGTTGCAAGGGATAATTTTTTTAAAGGGAAAGAAGATGTGATCGGTGAAATCATCGACTTAAATGGAAATCCCTATAAATTAGTTGGCGTCTATGAATCACCCATACCAGAGCAATATCGGTATAGTGAAAATGGTGAAATGCTTATGCCACGAACAGTCATTTCGATGATGTTTGGTAATAGGGAAATTGAACGATTGGCCATTGTGGCAAGTGATCCAGAGAAAATTTCTGAAACTGGAAGACTAGCCGCTACGACATTAACAGAAAAGAAACAACTTGAAAATGGGATGTATTCCATCAATGACTTTTCAGAGTATGAACAGGAAGTAGATACGGTTATTACGATGATGACACTATTTATAGGCAGTATTGCGGGTATCTCTCTATTAGTTGGAGGAATTGGTGTCATGAATATTATGCTTGTCTCTGTAACAGAAAGAACAAGGGAGATAGGACTAAGGAAAGCAATTGGTGCAACAAGAGGTCGAATATTATTGCAGTTCCTCATTGAATCAATGACATTAACATCACTAGGTGGATTAATTGGTATTGGGTTAGCGGTATTTGGAACCATGATTGTTTCGAAATTTTCTCCGATTGTCGCTACCGTTAGTCCGCTTGTCATGATCATAGGTGTTGGTTTCTCAGCATTTATAGGCATTATTTTTGGCATTCTTCCGGCCAACAAAGCTTCAAAACTCAGCCCAATTGATGCATTAAGATATGAATAAGTCATCAAATTTATCACGAAAATGATCTAGCATGTAAAAGTTTATTTCAAATGAAAGATGAATTTGAAACTTGTTATCATAAATTAATATGAGATATCGCACTATTTTAACAAGTCAAAACCTTGATTTATGAAGGTTTTGAACTTATATGATAAATTAGTTTTTATAGAATGTTGAAAAACAGGGTAGGGAGGTGTTTGGTTATGAGACCTAATCTCACAAAGGAAATAAGTATTAAAGATTTCAAAGATTACTATTGGTTAAAGGAAGAATTACAAAATTTTTGTAGGGAAAATGGAATGAGTGCATCTGGCTCAAAACTAGAAATTTCCGATCGGATTGAAACATTTCTATCGGACAGGTGAGATTAAAAAGCCAATGAGAAAATCAAGAGTAAACAAGAATGAAGAACTTCAGTCCGAATTAAGTCTTGATACAGTCATTATGGAAAATCATCGTTGTAGTCAAGATGTAAGAGCGTTTTTCAAGACCGTCATCCCCAAATTTCATTTTTCTACCTATATTCAAAACTATTTTAAAAACAATATTGGAAAAACCTATCGAGATGTAACAGATGCCTGGTATGAGGAAGAAGAACGGAAAAAAGACCCCTGCTATAAGAAAACCATTGCACCTCAATTTGAATATAATCAATTTATTCGAGATTTCTTCGCTGACTCAAAAAATCAGGGGAAAAGTCGTGAGGAGGCGATTGATGCATGGAATAAAATCAAAAAGCTTCCTGGCAGGAATAAATATGAATCATCAGAGGTGATAGACAATTGAGAAAGGAATTAGAGAAACGACTTTCTTATTTATATACGGGTGAGTCAATAGCGATAGTTGGTTTTATAATTGTCAGTTTTTTGCTTAATAAGGCTAATCCCCAATTACAATTATATTCACTAACTTCTTTTTGGGTATCATTTTTCCTTTTGGAGTTTCTTTTAGTACAAGGGAGTACCTATTGGTATTCGAAATGGAGACGATTAAAAAGTGAAAATACATCGGTAACGCCAATTCGTATGGTTAAGGTATTAAAAAAATTTCAGAAATGGAATGTTGGATTGATGATTGTCCCACCTTTTATGTTCGTTTTTGATGTTGTCAAATGGTATCCATCATTACCTGTAGGAGGATTGTATCTTTCAGGTTTTATTTACATCTTTGCGATTCTTGAGTATATTAACTATTTTCATATTCAACTTCGTACGATAATTCTTCCGATATAAAGTACCTTTTTAAATCAAAGAAATTAAAAAAAGCATCTCTGAGTAAGGATTTTGAGCGAATTGCTTAGACAAATCTATTTTATTGTTAAGTAACATTTATGGCCTATACTACTTAAAGCCAC
>CAVSKA010000008.1:0-15493 GCA_963728315.1 uncultured Caryophanales bacterium | reverse complement strand
TCCACGCAAGCAAATTTGCTCAATACAGAACTCCCCCTACAGCATTCTCTTCACAAAACCAGACCTTATGACCTAATCCAATTACACTATTCTCGTATTCTTCTAAAATGACAAATCTATTCCATATAAAAACCGCTAATTAGCAAATTTAGTAATAATCTTTCACCATTCCTTAAATTTCAACAGATTAAAATATTTATTTTACTAATTGTACTAATTAGTATTTACATATATTCCTATAATATGATAAATTACTCTTATCTGAATATTATATTTTTTCAGATAAAGAGGAGGGATGTACTAGTCTTTTAGAATTAGTGGGCATACATAGTGAATTCAACAGCGTGAGAAAGCCATGCTAGTTGCTAAAACATAGACAAAGAGAGACCTGAAAAGGGTCAAAGAGTGATACATATTATTGGGGGAGTGAAAGCGTTGAGTAGTGTAAAGAAAAGTGTTGTCACAGCAATGGCTTTATTTTTAACATTTGGTAGTTCGTCGATTTCGATGGCGAATGTGTTACATAAACCGGCACCGAAAGATATTAAAACGGTTGAAAATACGTTAAAACCGACACTTGATCCGAATCAAAAGGTTCGTGTTATCGTTGAATTGAAAGATGCACCGGGAGTAGACTTTGCACAAAAACAAGGTGTTCGTTATGAAGATCTTTCGCCAACGAAGCAAAAACAATTAGAGACAGATGCAGTTTCAGAACAATCTCAAGTAAAATCTTCAATTAATACAAAAGTGAAAGACATCAAATACTTAAATCAGTTCACGACAGTTGTCAATGGATTTAGTGCAGAAGTGAAAGCGGGAGAAATTCAAACGCTTGAAGAACTTCCAGATGTCAAAAAAGTAACCGTTACACATGAATATGAACGTCCGAAAGTTCAGCCGGAAATGAAGTACTCGAAAGAGCTTGTTCAAGCACAAGATGCATGGAAGAACTACAAGTATAAAGGGGAAAAAATGCTTGTAGGAATTATCGATACAGGGATTGATTCTTCTCATCAAGATATGATCCTTAAAGGCGACCATGATGTGAAATTGACAAAAGAAACAGTCGAAACGAAAATCGCTGAAAACAAGTTACCTGGTAAATATTTCACTAATAAAGTTCCTTATGGCTATAACTACATGGATCATAACGATAATATCCTTGATGAAGGTCCGGATGCTTCCATGCATGGGATGCACGTATCAGGTACAGTCGCAGCTAATGGCGACGAGGATAACGGTGGAGTAGTAGGGATTGCTCCAGAAGCACAGCTTCTTGCATTGAAAGTATTTGGTAATGATCCATTAATGCCTTCAACATTCGGCGATGTATACATTAAAGCGATTGATGACGCGATCAAACTCGGAGTCGACGTGGTGAACATGAGTCTTGGTTCAACTGCAGGATATGTCGATCAAAATGATCCAGAGCAAGTAGCTGTGAAGCGTGCAGTCGACAATGGTGTAATGATGTCCATCTCGGCTGGGAATTCGGCTTATTTTGCCAACGGTTATTATTACCCAATGGCTTCAAATCCTGATTACGGTGTAAGTGGTGCACCAGGTCTATCTTATGATGCTCTTCAAGTCGCTTCTTATGAAAACTCGAATATTCAAGTGGATGCCCTTCAATATTCAATTGATGGAGCTGCAGGAGGAAAAGCAGCATTCTTATCTGCTGGCAGCTTATCACCTAGTGATTTAGTGAAGACGAATTACGATGTCGTGAAGGCAGGAATTGGTGCACCAGAAGACTTTGAAGGAAAAGATTTCACAGGGAAAGTCGCTCTCATTAGACGTGGTACGCTTGGTTTCGTTGATAAAGCTCTTAACGCACAAGCAGCGGGTGCTGCCGGCGTTATTATTTATAACAATCAAGATGGAATTGTGAACATGGCATCTGATCCTGCGATAAAAATTCCACAACTCTTCATGTTGAAAAACGATGGGGATGTCCTTGCTGCTTCATTAGATTCAGATAAGAAAGTAACAATCGATTTCAAAGGCGATAAAGAAACGATTGCCAACCCAAGTGCAGGTAAAATGAGTGACTTCTCTTCATGGGGTCTAACACCAAACTTAGATTTCAAACCTGAAATTACTGCACCAGGCGGACAAATCATGTCTACTTTCAATAACAATCAATATGGCATTATGAGTGGAACATCGATGGCTGCACCACACGTATCTGGTGGATCAGCATTGATCCTGGAAAGAGTCGTGAATGATTTTAAATTAACGGGCGCAGCTCGTGTTCTTTTAGCGAAAAACTTACTCATGAACACAGCGAAAACGGTTGAAGCATCACCAGGTGTATATGTCTCACCTCGCCGCCAAGGGTCAGGGTTAATGCAACTGAACAACGCTCTTCAAACACCAGTTGTTTTAACGAATTCGGCTACGGGTGAAGCGAAAGTCGCATTAAAAGAAATTCAAGAAAACAAAGCGACATTTACGCTTAAAGCACACAACTACTCTGATGCACCAGTGACTTACAACGTAACAGCAAATGCACAAACGGATCCATACGATGAAGGCTTTATTCATCCAAATACGGAAGATCCGCAAGCACTTGAAGGAGTGGTTACAACGGATCAGTCAACAATCACGGTGCCAGCTGGTGGAGAAGCTATCGATTAACGTAAAAGTAGACCTTATCAAATGTGAAATTAGATGGTGTCGATCCGATGGAATTGTTCACAAACGGCTATTTCGTGGACGGGTTTGTTCATCTGACGGACGCTGATCCGAATGGAATCAATTCAACACTGACTGTTCCTTTCTCTGGCTTTAACGGGAAATGGGATCAAGCACCGATTATCGATCCCCCTCAATGGGATGAGGCAAATACGTATTACGGAATGACGGGTCTATTAACGAGTGCAAATGGAGATTATAACTTCCTTGGAGCAGGCTTGCTAGATGAAGCTGTTGATCCGGAGAAAATTGCGATTTCACCTAATGGAGATGGCGTAAACGATGACGCACTTCCAATTCTTTCTTTCTTAAGAAATGCTGCAGAATTCCAAGTGAACGTTGTTGATAAAGACGGGAAATTTTTACGTACCATTCGGAATGAAACAAAACTAACGAAGAATTTCTATGACAACGGTGCAGACCCTGAATACTCACTTGATCCTGAACGTGCTTGGGATGGAAAAGTGAACGGAGTACCAGTGGCAGATGGAGATTATTCGATTGAATTAAAAGCAAAAATCGATTTCCCAGGCGCACAATGGCAAACGGTTCATTTCCCTGTCAAAGTCGATAACACAAAACCAGTAATTAAGGGTTGTTTGATCCTGAAACAGCAAAAAATTAACTGTTACGTCATCGGATAACTTAAGTGGCATTCAATATTGGGATGTTCAAGTGGATGGCGAAAGCGTTCTTTCAGAACCACTTCCAGCTTCACAAAAATCGTACCAGTTTGATAAAAAAGTAAGTCAATCAGAAGTGAAAGTTGTTGCAGTCGATTATGCAGGAAACGAAAATTCACAAGTTGTGAATGATCTTGTCGATACAACGATTCCACACGTTTATTTAGAATCACCTGAAGCATTGAGTGTGAACGATACTCACATTCAGTTAAAGCTTCTGGTTATATCGAAGACCAATCTGAAATTACGTCTGTGAAAATTAACGGATTGGACACACCAGTGAGCTATGATGCATCTAGTAAACACTATGTCTTTAACAAAACGATTACATTTGAAGAAGACGGAGTAAAAGAACTATCCATTAAAGCTGTCGACAAAGCAAATAACGCGATCGATTTTTCTCGTAAAGTTTAGTTGATACGAAAGCACCTCGATCAACATTACATCAGCATTCCCCGATACTTCGGATAGCTCAAGTGCGAATCCGAAAATCTCTGTGAATGTGAAAGATAACTTTGATGAAGCACGTGTCTACTTGAATGATAGTGAAGTATACGCGCATGAATTTAAAGAGCCATTCGAAATGAGAGCTTTTGATCAAAATATTACCAGATATTGAATTGCCTCTTAAAGTAGGAAAAATACATTCACATTGAAAGTGAAAGATTTAGCTGGACATGTTACAGAAACGAATGATTTACTGTAAAAAGTTAGCGCCCGGTTCCAACTGGAGGAGTAACGCCACCGGCTCCACCGACTGTACCGTCAACACCACCGACTGTACCATCAACACCACCGACTACGGATGGTAGTACGGTGAAAGTGGATGACAATGCAGCAACAGACGCAATCAGCCACTCTACTTCTACTGAAGTGAAATTGGATCTTCCGAAATCGTCTGGAGCAATTGGTTCAAGCGTGACAGCTGAACTAAGCAAATCGGCATTCGGAAAATTATCCGATGCGAAGAAAAACTTAGTCTTAACAAATGATCAAGCCTCAATCGTTTTACCTGCAAACGTTGTCAAACAAGTAGCGGATCAAAACGGAGAAACAGTGAAAATTCAAGTCGATAAAGTGGCGTCAAGTACCCTGCCAGTCGATGAGAAAACACAAAAACTGAAAACATCCGTTTACGATTTTAGTATTTTGATTGGCAAAGATGGGAAAGAAGAGAAGTACACGAAATTCTCTGAGCCTGTCACAATCAAGCTTTCTGTCAAAGGACAAACATTCGAAGACAAACGCAAAGTAGCTTCGTTCTACTTCGATGACAATGCAAAAAAATGGGTTTATGTAGGTGGAAAAATAAGCGGAGACGACTTCGTCTTTACGACATCTCATTTCTCTCGTTATGCTGTTTTGAAAACGACAAAACGTTTGCTGACGTTCAAAACCATTGGGCGAAAGATGAAATTGAAGTATTGGCTTCTCGTATGATCACAAACGGAATTTCGGATACGAAGTATGCACCAAACGAAAAGCTGACAAGAGCACAATTTGCTGTTCTTTTAGCAAAAACGCTAAACTTACCTCTTGATTCTTACAAAGGGACGTTTAAAGATGTAAATGAAAGCAAAGCTTGGGCGTACGCTTACATTGAAGCGGCGAACAAAGCGGGAATCGTCAATGGTTTGGCTGATGGATCATACAATCCAGATGCAGAAATCAAACGCGAAGAAATGGCAGCGATGATCGTTCGTGCTGTAACGTATAAAGACAGTTCACTTGTAAAAGGTCTTGAGTTGTCAGCTACGTTCAAAGACGATGCGAAAATCGGAAGCTTTGCAAAACATGATGTGTATGTGGCGAACAAACTTGGCATTATCAATGGTCGCAGTAACAACACATTTGATCCAAAAGCAGATACAACACGCGCTGAATCAGCAGTCATGATCTACCGCGCTCTTGAAGCACTAAAAGAACTATAAGAGGAATGTCAAAAAACGCTGGCCCTGCTTCTTGCAGAGTCAGCGTTTTTTAATTCGCATTTTTCTCTTATAACACGTGAATGGCCGTTTCAGGCAGACGCTTTCCGCGGGCAAGCGCCCAGCCTCACTCCGACAAACAGGAAGTTTTAGCGCAGTCGTTGCAACAGGATGTTGCGCTCTTAGACTGTGATCCTTTTCGAGCTGGCAGTTATGCGCTTTCACTCGTTGTCGCATCTGCACGGAGTCGCCGTCTGCCACTTCAACCGAATAAAATATTCGTCTTTTAAGAACTGAATTCTAAAGATGAAATTATCCAGAGTTCTAAAAAAAGGTAGAAAGTTAGCGCCAAACAAAGGTAATCAATCGGGTGAATGAGGAGAATTTTGGACATAGGCGAGTAAGTATTAAGGCGAGTAAGCCACTCTCTAACGCGAGTAAGCCCATTTAATTACCTCATTTTCATCAAAACCAACCCATTCAATAAGCTGGACTTTTCCTCAAATGCTCATAAATTCCGAAAAGTCGCTCATAAATCTCAAAAAGTCGCTCATAAATTCCGAAAAGTCGCTCATAAATCTCGAAAAGTTGCTCATATATCCTCAAAGTTAAAGTTAGTCTATAAATTAGTGCCTGTCTCCAGCCCGGTCACCAGGCACCAACGAACCAACCAATCCTGACAAAATCAGACTTTCCATCGAAAAACGACGCATCCTTTGAAAAGATACGTCGTTTTTTTGTATGAATCAGCCCCCATAATACCCGATCTTTTTTACTCTCACCGAAATACAATAGAGTGACAGAGATAGAGAAAAGGGGTCGAGGTTTTGAAAAGAAAAAGTTGGCTAGGATTCGTTGTGTTCTTGTTTATTAGTTTGTTTATCTTCACCACACCGTCTTATGCAAAAGCGAGCACGACTCCGATTGCGATAGGACTCCACGATCATATCGCTCCATTTGGCGGCTTCATTACGGAGTTGAAAGCCTACGCTCCGATCCATTCGTTTGCGAAAGAACTAAGAGCGACAATCTACTACAATAAAACGACGCAAACGTATACACTTTCAAAAAACAACAAAACCATATCCATTAACATAAATCGCAGTGAAGCATCCGTTAACAAACAAAAAGCCATCTCGATCCCACTCATTCGTACTGAAAACGACGTGTTTCTTCCTATTAGATGGGTAGCGGAACAATGGGGATTTAAAGTCGATTATTTGGCGCGCGAAAAAACCGTACGGTTAACGAATCATTACGCCCATTTATCAACTCAAGACTTTGTACGCAAAAACCAGAACGAAATCAAAAAATGGACGCATCCAATTATCGAGAAACCACAGCCCCAAAAAACAATCTACCTGACGTTTGACGATGGACCATCTCGCTATTCTTCTTCGATCTTGCATACGTTATCAACCTACCACGCAAAAGCGACCTTCTTCTATCTTGAGCCGAACATTCGCACCTACCCGAAGGAAGCAAAAGCTGCACTGAAGCAAGGAAACTATCTGGGCCTTCATAGTGTCACGCATAGTAAAACAATCACATACGCTTCACCTCTTTCTTTTTTAAAAGAAATGCAGCAGACACAAGCGACTTTACAACGAATAACAGGACTTCATTCAAACTTAACGCGCGCTCCTTATGGAAGTAAGCCGTATGCGACACAACCTTATCGTGACCAACTCGCAAGCCATCATTTGAAAATGTGGGACTGGACGATTGATACGGAAGATTGGAAGTATGGCCCCACTCAACCGGATAAAATTTTGAAGAATATTCAATCACAATTGGAATCACTAAAGCAGCATCCGAGTAAGCCGATTGTGATCTTGATGCATGAACAGCAAGCGACTGCGAACAAACTTTCAGAGATTCTTAGATTATTTATCATCAGAAGGATATGAGTTTATACCGTATGATCCAGCTCATCCAGTTTCACAAAATTTTTGGCAAGATACCCGTTTATAAAACGTGGATTTTCGTTCCAGCGCTTGCTTTCCTGTAACGGTTTAAAAAGAACGGTCATATCAAACATCGCTTTAAAAATAAAGACAAAAATCGTTTGGTTGATTTTCTCTTATAAGCTGTGGATTTCCGTTTCAGGCAGACGCGTTCCGCGGGCACGGCTTCAATCTCCTCGTCACTGCGTTCCTGCGGGGCTTTCAGCTCGCGCTATTCCCGCAGGAGTCGCTGCCTTCCACTCCCGTCCACCGGACCACTTAGAAATTATTTTTACAACTTTTTCACGTAATCACGCAGGAGTTTCGAAAAGGAACTTCATCGATGAGGGGAGTGTTTCTTTGAATATCATGAAAAATCCACACGAAAAATAGTTCTGCATATCTAGGATCTTTTAAGGCAATACCTTGATGGTACTTTCGTTTAGTTCATGTAATAAGGCTATGTTAGCGAATGTGGTTGAAAGAAAGCAAAACGATGTGACTCCTGCGGAAAAACGAGCGAGTCGAGACCCCGCAGTGTGGTTTTTTCACGAGGAGGCTCGACCGTTCGTCCGTGGAAATCGAGTTGTTTTGCTGAATGTAAAACAATCAACATGATCATTTAACAGGCCAATAATAAAAAAAGAGACTGGGACAAAAGTATTTTAGGGAAAGAAAAAACCGAATGATTGAGCAAAATTCTAAGTTGAATTTCGCTCAATCATTCGGTTTTTTTCATTTTATTGTTTTCTTCGTTGAATCAGTTTCATAAATGATGATCTTTTCAATGAAACCGAATATTGATTTCGATTGGAGTGTAAGACGGCGACTCCTGGGGAATTGCGAAGACGGCGAAATCCACTTAAGCTTTAGCTTAAGTTAGTTCGACGCGAGCCCCCGGAAAGCGTCCGTCGAAAACGAGAATCGAATGATGAAAGAATAGTCAAATAAAATGTTCGCATTTAAAGTTGGTCATTTTAATTCTGTCGCAGACTCTTTTTCTGTTTTAACCCTTTTAAGTTATTATCCTTGCTGATTTTATGACATATACCCTAAATCTACTAAATTAAACAATATATATCTAAAAATTTACGGAAAAAAAGGGAAATATATGTAGAAGTATGCTATAATTTGAACTATAAATTTGACGAACAACCGAGAAGAATGTCAGGAGGCTCACTATGGAAGAGACGATTAGTTTAAAGGAATTGTACGAAACCTTGCGAAAAAGAATATGGCTCATTATCAGTATTACGGTTTTAGCTACCTTAATAAGTGGGATAATTAGCTATTTTGTGATTACACCGATTTACTCTGCCTCTACCCAATTACTTGTCAACCAAGAGAAGACGGACCAACCGATTTACAACTCCACTGAAATTCAAACGAATTTACAATTAATTAATACGTATAACGTGATTATGAAGAGTCCGGCGATTTTAGATCTAGTTAAGCGCGATTTGGACTTGAAAATGAGCGTCGATCAGCTGAATAGTAAGATTACTGTTGGAAGTGAAAAGGATTCGCAAGTTGTTTCTGTGACGGTGCAAGATGCTGACCCTTATGTCGCAAGAGATATTGCCAATTCTGTAGCAACGACTTTTCAAAACAAGATTTCCGATATTATGAAAGTGGATAACGTTAGTATTCTAGCGAAAGCCGATGTAAAAGCAAACCAAGCACCTATTAAACCGAACAAACTATTAAACATGGCGATTGCCCTAGTAGTAGGTCTAATGATCGGAGTCGGTATTTCTTTCTTGCTTGAATACTTAGACAACACATTGAAAACGGAACAAGATATTGAAAAGTTATTAGAATTGCCTGTTCTTGGATCGATTTCTACGATGGATAGTGAGAAGAAAAAGGTTAAGAATACGAAGCAATTGAACAAAGTGAGGGGGAAAAACTTTGGCACCGAAAACTAAGAACATCGCATCCCCTGCAAGTAGAAAATTAATCACAATTGAAAATGCACGGTCTCCGATTTCTGAGCAATATCGAACGCTGCGCACGAACATTTTATTCTCTGCAGTGGATCAAGAATTAACATCGATTATGGTCACTTCATCTGGTCCCGCAGAAGGGAAATCGACGACATCAGCAAACTTAGCGGTCGTGTTTGCTCAGCAAGGGAAAAGAGTGTTACTCGTAGATGGTGATATGAGAAAACCAACTGTACATTACACATTTAACTTAACGAACGTGAAAGGGTTAACAAATGTGTTAACAAAACAGGCCACGCTTGAAAGTGCTGTTCATTCGACAGAGACTGACAATCTCTCGATCTTAACAAGTGGCCCGATTCCTCCGAATCCAGCTGAACTTCTAGGTTCTACTTCAATGGAAGAACTTATGGAAGAGATGAAGCATTTGTTTGACCTCGTAATTTTTGATACGCCACCGGTATTAGCAGTAACCGATGCTCAAGTGTTATCGAATAAATGTGATGGATCGATTTTAGTGGTGAGCAGTGGGAATACAGAAGTAGAAGCTGCACAGAAAGCGAAAGAACTTCTTGTTTCGTCCAAAGGGAAACTACTCGGAACAGTGATAAATCGACGAAAAATTAAAAATGGTCAATATTATTACTATTATGGTGCAAATTAGACTTTATTCGACAAAATCACCCTGTTTACAATATTCCAGTGAATGGTATGATAGGTAAAAAGACTTATTAATGGGGAGTTTTGTGGATGATTGACATCCATTGTCACATTTTGCCCGGCGTTGATGACGGGGCAAAAACAATCGAAGATAGTATGAAGATGGCAAAAGAAGCAGTCGATGAAGGTATACATAAGATTATTGCCACACCACATCATAAAAATGGTCAGTATGAGAATGAGAAGATCGTAGTTTTGGATAAAGTAGCCGAGTTGAATACAAGACTGAAAGCAGAAGGAATTCCGTTGACCATTCTACCATCGCAAGAAGTTCGTTTGTTTGGCGAATGGATGGAAGAGTATGAAAAGGGATCCATTTTACCGCTTGCAGAAGGATCACCTTATGTGATGATCGAGTTTCCATCTTCATCGATTCCGAGATTTGCAGATAAGCTGTTTTACGAAATGCAGTTAAGAGGATTTATTCCGGTGATCGTTCATCCGGAACGCAATCAAGAGATTGTTCAAAATCCAGACAAGCTTTATCACTTAGTGAAAAATGGTGCATTAACTCAAATTACGGCTGCTAGTTTAGTAGGAGCGTTTGGCAAGAATGTTCAGAAGTTTAGCAAAAGCTTGATTGAAGCCAACCTTACTCACTTTATCGCTTCAGATGCTCATAACATAACGAACCGAAATTTTAAGATGCGTGAAGCTTTTGATTACGTTGAGAAAAACTACGGTGCAGATTGGTTTTTCTTTTTTAAAGAGAATGCAGAGTTACTAGTGAGCGGAAAGAACGTTCAAAAAGATATTCCGCAGCGAATAAAGACGAAGAAATTTCTTGGGATATTTTAAATAGAGAAGCTCGTTTCTCTATTTAAAATTGTAAGCAAAAGATTGAAAATTCGGTCTATTCACCTCTAATTGTAGTGATTTTAAACACCTAGACAATAGATAATATACAATTTGGTGAGGCTTCCTAACCGGTATCAATGGGGGTACTCGATTGCACTGTGGGAGAGGTTCTCTCCTTAGATGCTTGTCATCAGTGGTGTGATGTGAGGGTGGGTTAAATGCCCGAATTTTTAATAAGTGGATAGATACTTAATGAAATAACGTGTCTTGTCACGTGTTATTCCATTAGGTATTTATTTTTGTGAAAGGCTCTTTGATCACCTGTCGTTCAAGTACTCGTTTATATGGAATGAAGGGTACTGGTGATTTTCGCTACAGGCGGACGCTTTCCGCGGGCGAGCGTCGAGCCTCCTTGCTCGTGACTTGAGGGCACTGAAAAAGTTCTCTTGGAACGTCAATGCGAGTATAGGCCGTGGATTTCCGTTTCAGGCAGACGCTTTCCGCGGGCACGGCTTCAATCTCCTCGTCACTGCGTTCCTGCGGGGCTTTCAGCTCGTGCTGTTCCCGCAGGAGTCGCTGCCTTTCACTACTACTATTCAGTAAAGGTGTAAAAAGAACGGTTTTATCCAACCTCGCTTTAAAGATGAAGACAATATTGTCGCTCAATCAAAATAGATGTCTTAGAAGCAAATTTGATTGCTCCTTTTTCATTTGCAGATTTTTGCTCATTAAAAAATCGTTTAAAGATTAGTAATCTACTGAAGATCGGAAATGAAGGCCTATTATGAATAACAACAATCGATGTATACGTAACAGAAAGAGGGTCAGCTTAATGAAGAAAGTCAGAAAAGCGATTATTCCAGCAGCAGGGCTCGGAACGCGTTTCCTTCCAGCGACGAAAGCGATGCCGAAAGAAATGCTGCCAATTGTTGATAAACCGACGATTCAATACATCGTTGAAGAAGCGATTGCATCAGGAATTGAAGACATTATTATCGTAACCGGTAAAGGGAAACGTGCGATTGAAGATCACTTTGATCATGCGTTTGAACTGGAAGAGAACTTAAGACAAAAAGGAAAGTTTGACTTGCTAGAGAAAGTGAAAGCCACTTCGAGTGTGGAAATTCATTATATTCGACAAAAAGAGCCAAAAGGACTTGGACATGCGGTGTTGTGTGCGAAGAAATTTATTGGTGATGAGCCATTTGCGGTTCTTCTTGGAGATGATATTGTTCAGGCAGAAACGCCTTGTTTACGCCAGTTGATGGATGAATATGAGGAAATTGGTGCTTCTGTGATCGGTGTTCAGCACGTACCAGAAGATGAAACAAATCGATATGGGATTATTGATCCGATTGAACAAGAAGGAAGACGATACAAAGTCGATCGTTTTGTTGAAAAACCAGCAATCGGAACGGCTCCTTCGGACCTTGCGATTATGGGCCGTTACATCTTAACGCCTGAGATCTTCACTTTCTTGGAGAAACAAGAAGCAGGTGCAGGTGGAGAAATCCAGCTGACGGATGCGATTCAACAATTGAATCAAATTCAGAGAGTATTTGCTTATGACTTCGAAGGAAAAAGGTATGACGTGGGAGAGAAATTAGGATTTATTACGACATCATTGGAGTTTGCTTTAATGGACCAAGAGCTGAGAGACCCTCTATTGAATGCAATGGAAAAATTGATCAATGATTTAAAAGTGAAATAAGAGAATAAATACATTTCTCTAAACTTTTATGAATGAATTCGGAAAGGAGGGACTTCATTGACGCATCAGAAAAGAGTTTCCTTAATGGTTTTACTGGATTCGATCATCGTTTTATGTGCCATTTATATCGGTTACTTTACATTAAATCCATATTTCCACATTTACACACTACCAACATTATTAATTAGTTCCATTGCACTTTTAATCAGCCACCATGTGTTTGCTGTTATTTATAAACTTTATTATAAAGCGTGGTCTTATGCGAGTGTCGGTGAACTCGTTGCGATTGTAAAAGCAGTCACGCTCTCCATCTTTGTAACGGGGATTATTCAAATGATGATGATTGGGGATGTATATGTTCGTGTGCTCGGGATTACATGGATGCTGCATATTCTGTTGATCGGAGGATCGCGGTTTTCTTGGCGTGTGTACCGTGATCGTTATATGAAGCCGGTAACAAAAGGGAAAAGAACGATGATCGTTGGAGCAGGTTCTGCTGGATCGATGGTGGCAAGACAGCTTCTTAATAACCATGAATCAGAGTTTTATCCAGTCGCTTTCGTTGATGATGATAAGTTGAAGCAACGTCTTCAAATATATGGGGTGCCTGTATTGAGGAGAAACGAAAGACATAGCGGAAATTGTTTTGGATAAAAGGATTGAGCATATTATTATTGCGATTCCTTCATTAAAACAAGCAGAAGTCAAACGGATTTTTGAAGAATGTTCGAAGACAAAAGCGAAAACGAAAATCATTCCGATGCTTGAAGATTTAGCTTCAGGGAAGGTTTCTGTCAATCATATTCGTGATGTTCAAGTAGAGGATCTATTAGGACGTGAACCTGTTGAACTCGATATGGATACGATCTCTGGCTATGTGACTGACAAAACGATTCTTGTCACGGGAGCTGGAGGATCGATTGGCTCGGAAATTTGTCGTCAAATTTGTCAATTTCAACCGGACAAGCTTTTACTGCTTGGACATGGAGAAAACAGTATTTACTTAATTGATATGGAATTGAAGAAAAAATATAAAGGCATGATCGAAATTGTTCCGATTATTGCCGATGTTCAAGATCGAGAACGCATCTTTAGTGTGATGGAAGATTATCGACCGGATGTTGTTTATCATGCAGCAGCTCATAAGCATGTGCCAATGATGGAATATAATCCAATGGAAGCGGTGAAAAACAACATCTTTGGAACGAAGAATGTAGCGGAAGCAGCTGATACATATGGTGTTAAGAACTTCGTGCTCGTCTCGACAGACAAAGCTGTTAATCCTCCGAATGTGATGGGTGCAACAAAACGTTTTGCTGAGATGATTATTCAAAATCTAGCGCTTAAAAGTGAAACAACTTTTGTTGCGGTTCGTTTTGGAAATGTACTTGGAAGTAGAGGAAGCGTCATCCCACTCTTCAAACAACAAATTGCTGAAGGTGGACCAATCACCGTTACGCATAAAGATATGACGCGCTATTTCATGACGATTCCAGAAGCTTCAAGACTTGTGATTCAAGCAGGATCACTAGCAAGAGGTGGAGAAGTATTTGTACTTGACATGGGAGAACCAGTCAAAATTTCCGATCTTGCGCGCAATTTAATCCGACTATCCGGATATACAGAAGAAGAAATGCCGATTCAGTATAGTGGGATAAGACCTGGTGAGAAAATGTTTGAAGAGTTGTTGAATGAAGATGAAATTCAGAGTAAACAAGTCTTTCCGAAGATTTATATCGGGAAAGCAACACCGGTTAGTTCAACTGAGCTGCATTATACGTTGGAGAAATTGAAAGAAATGAAAGTCGAAGAAGTCGTGAAGTACGATTGTTGGAATTGCGAACCGGAAGAATGTTGGGACGCTGCAAAGTGTGAAGACGTCGTAATTATGAGGTGATGGGGGAGGGACTTGAGGAAGTCCTTCCTTCTTTTTTCTCATCCAGGAAAAGGTTTTAAAGCGAAAAGGAATAATTTACTTCTAGTATATTTGACAGCGATGCGAGTTTTTAGTAATGAAAATGTTGGGTAGTGAGTGGAGTAAAGAATGGTGAAATTAACGAGGTTGGTTAAATGGTATATATAATAGGAAGAAACACGGTTAAGATGGCTAGAGAAGTGAATATCTATTTTGTATTTGCTTGATAGATTGAATAGATATTACGACGTGGGTATCTGAAGTAGATTGATTTAGTGGGTTAGTAGTTGGTTGGAAGAGAATAGATGGATTCCAATTAAGTCCTAATCTACTAAACAAATTTTTAAGGAGTGTACAGGTATGTATTTGAAGATTAAAAGATTGATAGATATCATTCTTTCTTTAATTGGACTTATTGTTTTATCACCGATTTTTTTAATTCTCATTATTGCTATTAAGATTGATTCAAGAGGTCCGGTTTTGTTTAAGCAAAAGCGTGTTGGTATCAATAAGACACATTTCAATATATTGAAATTCCGTACTATGAGAATAGATACGCCGAAGGACACTCCAACTCATTTATTAGAGAACCCAGAACAATATATTACTAAAATGGGTAAGTTTTTGAGAAAGACTTCACTTGATGAGCTACCTCAAATTTGGAATATCTTTGTTGGACAGATGAGTATTATTGGGCCAAGACCAGCACTATGGAATCAGTATGATTTGATTGCTGAACGGGATAAGTATGGTGCTAATGATGTGCCACCTGGATTGACTGGTTGGGCACAGATTAATGGTAGAGATGAGCTTCCTATTGAGGTTAAGGCTAAATTGGATGGGGAGTATGTTGAGAAGATTAGTTTTTGGATGGATGTTAAGTGTTTCTTTGGGACCATCGTTAGTGTTGTGAAAAGTGATGGGGTTGTTGAAGGTGGGACTGGAGCTAGAAGAAAGAAATTGCGAGTAGTAAGGAGAGCATTTCTAAATGAAAAAAATATTAATAACAGGTAAAAATAGCTATGTGGGTAAGAGCCTGGAGAAATGGCTTGGAAATTATCCTGATAGATATTCAATAGATTCGATTAGTTTAAGAAATGATTCGTGGAAGGAAAAGGATTTCTCAGAGTATGATGTTGTAGAAGT
>CAVSKA010000007.1:0-43816 GCA_963728315.1 uncultured Caryophanales bacterium | reverse complement strand
GAAAGCAGATTACATCTACAGTCATGGGACATTTTGAAAAATCAACATACGTAGGCAGAAACACAGAGACAGCTCAAAGGGAAATTACTAGAAAGAGTTTTTCATAAATTATCAGTTGTTGTTACTGGTAAATTCGGCCATGACCAGCAACTCAAATTAAGGAGGCTTTCGTATGAAAAATGAAACAAGGAAGTTGTCACCAGAACAAGATGAAGAAATAATCAGAACAGTGAAAGCCCGTTTTGAGAAAAACATGAATCGTCATCAAGGACTTGAGTGGACTAAAGTACAAGCAAAGCTAGAAACGAATCCTAAAAAATTATGGTCGCTTAATGAAATGGAACGAACTGGCGGTGAACCGGATGTTATCGTTCATGATGAACAGGCGGACGAATACATTTTTTATGATTGTTCAGTGGAAAGTCCTAAAGGCAGGAGAAGTGTTTGTTACGATCGTGAAGCGCTGGAGTCAAGGAAAGAACACAAACCAAAAAACAACGCTATTGAGATGGCTGCTGACATGGGTATTGAAATTTTAACGGAAGAACAATACCGGGAGCTGCAGAAACTTGGAAATTTCGATACGAAATCTTCGAGCTGGGTGAACACACCCCCAAATATTAGAAAACTCGGTGGAGCCATCTTTTGTGATCGCCGCTACGACACTGTCTTTGTGTACCACAATGGAGCAGAATCCTACTATGCTGCCAGAGGATTCCGCGGCTCGTTAAGGGTCTGAATGTTGGTGTAAAACCCTTCTAGTGAAGAGACGTAGCCATGTTCCCCCAGAACCAGTCATAATGAAAAAATCCACTCTTTGTAAGGTGGAGGTTTTCCACGGGCGTACCGTGAGTCTCCTCGACGCTCGTACCAACATTAGTGTGGCCTGGCACCACCCGATGATCAAAAGCTCTCTTCATTCATTTAAACAGAGTGAAGAGGCTTTCGAACATTCATTCAACCTTATAATGAAGCTGAACAAATTGATTGAAAATCTCCGTTTACTTTAGATTTAGCTTGATTTCCATATCACTTTCCTTGAATAATGAGATTCCTCTTCCAAGTAATATAGGGATAATCGTGATAATGAGTTCGTCGATCAGTTTTTCTTTCATGAAAGTATGAACAAGTTCTCCTCCGCCAACTAGCCAAATCTGATGGTGACTTTTTTTCAACCGATCCACAAATTGAGCAAGGTCTTCATCGATAAATTTCACATTGTCGTTTTCCTGTTGGGCAGATCTTGAGAAGACATAGCAGTCCTTGTCTATGTATGGGAAAATACCATTTTCTAGTATCAATATTTGATCGTACGTTTTCCTACCCATTAAAATCGTATCGATTGAATCGTAAAATGGTAAGTAGCCATTGTCTCCTTCGCCTTTTTCCTCGGCTTTAAACAACCAGTCCAAAGAATCATCATCTTTAGCGATATAGCCATCTAGACTTGATGCGATAAATAATACGACTTTACTTTCTTCACTCATCATTTACCATCCTTTTTTCTTGGTATTCTTTTTCTTCTATAAGCCAATGCATAAATCCTGTGAATTTACTAAAACTGCTTCATTACAAATCGAGGTGTCAGGCACAACCAAAAAGGTAGGAATCCCACATCCTCCTTCCTCATTGACAAAAGAGATGATTAACGATATATTTATCTCATATTCAAGATATTTAATTTAAAGATAAATTTCGAAAAATTTTTCTTCATAAAGTAAGAGTATATAATCCATTGGAGGCAGTTAATATGAATCAATTAAAAGGAATCCATCACGTAACGGCCATTACAAGTAGTGCAGAAAAGAACTATGAATTCTTTACTTATGTTTTAGGAATGCGTTTAATCAAAAAAACGGTGAACCAAGATGACATCCAAACGTATCATTTATTTTTTGCAGATGACAAAGGTAGTGCAGGCACGGATATGACGTTTTTCGACTTTCCAGGTATTCAAAAAGGGGTTCATGGGACAAACGAGATTTCAAAAACATCTTTCCGTGTACCAAGTGATGCAGCCCTAGACTATTGGGTTAAACGTTTTGATCGATTAGAAGTAAAACATGCAGGGGTAAAAGAACAATTTGGCAAAAAGACGGTTTCATTTGTTGATTTTGATGATCAGCACTATCAGTTGATCTCTGATGAACTTGATGAAGGTGTTGCTCCTGGTACACCTTGGCAGAATGGACCCATCCCTTTAGAGCATGCGATAACTGGATTAGGTCCCATATTTGTTCGTATTGCTGACTTTGGATACTTTAAAGAAATGTTGGAAAAAGTTTTATTATTTAAAGAAATCGATAGTGAAGGTTCTTTTCACTTATTTGAAGTGGGTGAAGGAGGAAATGGCGCTCAAGTAGTCGTTGAGCATAATGCCGTTCTTCCGCAAGCTCGACAAGGATTTGGTACCGTTCATCATGCTGCTTTCCGAGTGGCAGACCGATCTGTCTTAGAAGAGTGGATTGATCATATGGATCGTTTTGGATTCCAAACATCGGGCTATGTGAATCGCCACTTTTTTGAATCGCTATACACAAGAGTTGCGCCACAAATCTTATTTGAATTTGCAACAGATGGGCCAGGATTTATGGGGGATGAGCCTTATGAAACCTTGGGAGAAAAATTATCTTTGCCTCCATTCTTAGAGCCAAAACGTGAACAAATCGAAAAATCCGTTCGACCGATTGATACAGTAAGAAGCACGAAGGAATTTGTTAAAGAATAGGCTTTTTAAAATAATCCTGTTGATGATTCTACAGTCAGCGTAACAACTCGCTTTTCGCAGACGAACAGTCGAGAATCGTCGTAAAAACCAAGAGGCGATTGAAATGGCCCAACTTTCAAAGATTGAAAATATGCATATGAAAAAGAAACATTCAGACTCGAAATCAACAAAACGATTTTTGTCTTCATCTTTAAAGCGACGTTGGATAGGATGCTCGTTTTAAACTGTAATTAAATTGTAGTGGAAGGCAGCGACTCCTGCGGGAACAGCGCGAGCTGAAAGCCCCGCAGGAACGCAGTGACGAGGAGATTGAAGCCGTGCCCGCGGAAAGCGTCTGCCTGGAACGGAAATACAGGGCTTATACGGACATTAATGTTCCCCCAGGATGCTATCAATGGTCTCAATAACCACATTGCGGGTTCTCGACTCGCTCTTTTTTACGTCCTATCATCAACATCCGCTCACATAACTAAAGACTAAAAATGAAGGCAAATTGTAAATGTATAATCGTTAGCTGAATTCATGGTAGAATGAGAAAAGGTTCACTCCTCTTAATGAGAGAAGTGGACCTTTTTTTTAAAAGTCAAAAAGTGAATCTCATTCAAGTTAGCATTGTAGGTTGTTATATAAAGAAAGGGAGTATCATCATCGAAGCATTTTTACGAATCGTATTGTTAAGTATGACCGAAATAATTTACTTATTGGGAAGTTTGATTGCTGTTGGCTTCATTCTTGGGTATCTTGAGAAATGGTCAAATACGTTTTTGTTTCGTGGATTTGGATACAAAGGAATCATGTTCACCGCTTGGATTGGGACACCGATTCATGAACTCGGTCATGCGATTATGTGTATTTTATTTGGCCATAAAGTCAGAAAAATAAAGCTGCTTCAATGGAAAAGCGAAGATGGCATATTAGGTTTTGTCGCACATGAATATAATCCTCGGAGTCTTTATCAAAGAGTAGGGAATTTCTTTATCGGGACAGCCCCCATTATTACAGGAACCATCTCCTTAGTGATCGCCATGTATTTTCTTTTACCCGACACTTTTTTACTGTATAAAGGGTATTTAAGTGCACAAACATCTACAAACATAAATTTTCTTGATGTGATTCAAATCATCGATCGATCTATTTTAGCGTTATTCAAAAATTTGTTCACAATCAAAAATTTCATCGATCCATTTTTTTATTTGTTTTTGTATCTATCTTTGAGTATATCCTCTCGAATGGCGTTGAGCAGAGCAGATATGAAGGGAGCATTCGATGGATTTATCGTCCTTTTTGGTTTAATCATTTTCATTAATATGATAGCAGGACTTATAAACGTGAATTCGATGCTAACCATTGTAGTGATTTTAAAATACAATGCTTATGTACTAGCCTTCTTAAGTGTTGCCCTATTTTTTTCGATCATGAATTTTATGATCAGTTATGGATTGTTCAAAATAAAACAGGTTTATAGGTAGTTTAAGGTGTACAAGTATATGCAAAAGAGAGGGGGACTCTTTGTGGTGCTTGACACCATTTCAACTGTATACAATAAATCGTTATCGAAAGTGAAGAATAGTCATAGGATCATCTGAATTATGGAGTTGAAGTTTTAGGTGAATAGAAGTTAGGCAATGGCTAGAAGATTTTCAATTCATTAGAGATGGAGGATTTTATGATTAGTCTACTAGAAATAATTAAATTGGATTTTGCTTATTTAGAAACGTTTACGAATCGGACGGATACAGATTGGGGAACGCTGTTTTGTGATGAAACGCAGCCTGCTTATTATGACGCCAATCATGCACACATAAACCACTCATGTGATGATCCACAAGTAGTCATTGATGAAGTGGTTCGCTACTACCAATCTAGAAAAATAATACCCAGATTCTATCTATATCATTTAGACGCTCAACAAACGCTTATTAATCAATTAAAATTCAATCATTTTGATTTTGAAGAATTAATGAGCCCTGTTCAGTTATGGGACAAGAAATTGAGAAAAAAAGAAGATAACGAGAAAATCAAAATTGAAAGCGTAACGGATCAAAATTATACAGAAGCACTCCATATTGAATGCAGTATAAAAGAATTTGGTGGTAAAGAGGTTAGGGAAAAAGCATTGGCCAAAGAATTTAACCATCCGAGTTTCGAACATTATTTACTTAGATACGATGATGTAGCATGTGCGACTGCCTGCCTTTTTATCGATGGTAACCAAGCCCGTATGGAAAGTGTAGCTACTTTAGATGAATACAGAGGAAGAGGTTTAATTGGAGAACTCATTCATTCGATTCAAGTTGAAGTGGATAAAAAAGGATTAGAAAATCTTTGGGTATTTCCGATCAATGAAAAAATAGAAAAAGTATATCAAAAGTATGGATTTCAAACAGTAGAAAAACTGAAAATGGGACATGCTTTTTTAGGTGGAAAAAGCATTACAGAAATTCAAGAGTAAGAGAAGAAGTTGCCCTGTTTTAGAGGCTATCTATTGAAAGATTGCCTCTATCACCTTTGAATGATGAGTGGTTGCAACTGAACAAAAATTCTGAGTGAAACGAGTCACCTTTTTGTGGATTTTCCTTTTTTGAATCGATAAAGGAGAAGACTCAAACAAAAAAGAATATAATGTAGTTAAGTTCATCCTGTTAAACGATTTTCGTTCATTTGGAGGTGGAAATGACATGATCAATAATCGACCTGTATTAGCGATCCCAAAAACGAGATTGGAAGTATTCACCGATGTACTTTCGATTTTAATGCTTTTGGGGAATTTTGTTTATCTTTTTATGGCATGGTTGTCATTACCCGATCGGATACCGACTCATTTTAATGGACTTGGCGAGGTAGATGGATGGGGAGGAAAGGGGAACATCTGGGTGTTAGAGGGGATCGCTATTGTATTGTGGATCAGTTTTACGTTTTTAGAAAAATATCCTCACGTTTATAATTACATCTTTCTAACGGAAGAAAATGTGGAAAGACAATACAAAAATGCCCGACTCATGTTAAATGTGTTAAAAACAACATTGACTTTCACCTTCGTCTTTCTTAGTTGGCAGCTTATTCATTCAGTTAAACAAAATGAATCGAGTATTGGAATAGGGAGTTTTGTGTTGCTGTTACTTATGATTTTTGGGTTAATCGGTTTTTTTCTTTTTAGATCCTATCGATTGAGATAATCAGAACGGTTGAGAAAAAGGAGTTGTTTATGGAAATGGTACTTTTTTATGTTTTAGGTGTTTTTCCTATTTTAGTTATATTAGCTTCCATTATGTCGTTCAAAGTCATTCAAAAGTGGTATGTCATGCCACTCGTAACACTTGTATTCTTCAGTGCATTTACATTCGCTTTTTTGAGTAAGACCTTTTTTCTATGGGTGTTGATGTACGTAGTGATTTCTATAATCGTCGGCTTGATTATGAAAAATAAAAACAAAAAGAAGCTCGTTTAAACTGAAACTTTGTTATGAAGAATTTAGATCGAATGATGCAAGAGAGACAATAGGGGGTGAATCATGGTGCTGAGATTGTATGTAACAAGGCATGGGGAAACCGTCTGGAATCAGGAGAAACGATTACAAGGGTGGAAAGACTCGAAACTAACAGAAAAAGGGGTCCAAAACGCAATCTTGCTTGGAGAAAGATTAGAGGAAATTGAGTTTGAAACGATTTATTCTAGCCCAAGCACGAGAACGATGATGACGGCAGAGTTGATTAAAAGCAAAAGAGTTCAACCGATCTATCCGGAAGATCACTTGCGGGAAATCCATTTAGGCGATTGGGAAGGCCAAAAACATGATGTGTTAAAAGAAATGTATCCTGAAGAATATCACGCTTTTTGGCATGCTCCACACCTCTTCAAAGCAAACACAGGTGAGACATTCGATCAGCTTCAAGAAAGAGTGCAGAAAGTTTTATTAAGAATCCAGTCTGAAAATACTGCTGGGAACATTTTAGTCGTGACCCATACAGTGTTTATTAAATCGTTACTGGCTTTTTGTAATAGATTAAGTTTGGAGGAATTCTGGTCTCCCCCTTTTATTCATGACACGAGTTTAACCATCATTGAAATCGAAAATGGTCAATGTGAAGTGAAAGTTGAAGGTAATATTGATCATCTAGGGAATTCTTTAGCTAAATAATCGTACATCAGCCGTGGTGAATAATTTTTTTGGAACAAGGAAGGGATTCTCTATGGAAAATGAATTACTGAACGTTTTTGATCAACATATGAATCAGATAGGAGTAGCAACGCGCAAAGAAGTACATAATAAGGGGCTTTGGCATGAAACTTTCCAATGCTGGCTGATTAGTAAAGAATCAGGAAGAGATTACATCTATCTTCAAATTCGTAGTGATTCGAAAAAAGATTTCCCAAGCATGATGGATATTACTGCTGCAGGGCATCTTTTAGCTCATGAAACGATTGAGGAAGGGGTTAGAGAAGTCCAAGAAGAGCTGGGAATAGGAGTCTCTTTTGCAGAATTGATTCACTTAGGTGTCATGAAGGATTGCATCATTCAAGAAAACTTTATCGATCAGGAATACGCAAATGTTTTTCTATATCCATGCAAAACTTCTCTTGATGAATTCCAGCTCCAAAGAGAAGAATTGGCAGGTATCGTTAAAGTTGAATTTGAATACTTTTATGATTTCTGTATAGGTAACATAGCAGAATTGAGGGTAGATGGATTCGAAATAAACTCAAATGGCGACAAGATTCAAGTTCAAAAGACATTGAATAAAAAGACATTCGTTCCACACGAAAGCAGCTATTTGATCGAAACTGCAAAGGCGATTCACCATTACATAAAGTTTAACTAGCACTGTTCGAGTAAATGATGGAGCAGGATTCATAAAATCACTTCTTATTAGAAATGATCGAACTTGAAAAATAAGTAAGTTAATATGGTATAATACATGAATCAATTTCCTTATTTAAATCCTTAATCTTAAATGCGAACATTTCGTTTGAATATGATTTCATCATTCGATTTTCGTTTCAGACGGACGCTTTCCGGGGGATGGCTTCAATCTACTTGTCACTTCGTGTGAGGCCACTGAAAAAGTTCTGTGGGAACATCAAGGCGAGTATAAGCTGTGGATTTTCGTTTCAGGTAGACGCGTTCCGTGGGCACGGCTTCAATCTCCTCCGACAAACAGGAAGTTTTAGCGCAGTCGTTGCAACAGGATGTTGCGCTCTTAGACTGTGATCCTTCCTAAGTGGGGCTTTCAGCTCGCGCTGTTCCCACAGGAGTCGCTGCCTTCCGCTTCACAACTACGAAAAGTGGAAATCGCGTGCTCTGTCTGCCTCGACTGACATTTGCTCACTTTCGAAGAGGGTTGTTTCCACCCACCGGAGAAAGTGAAAAATGAAGAGAGAGGCTAGCGCTTGGAACTAGACATCATGAAAAGCGCAAAGCGCCCATCCAGCTGCGAAAATGAAAAGTGGAAGCAGTTGGCGCTTGGAGACTAGATCCAAATAACTCGGTGAAAAAATTTATGCTATCTTATCTTTTTGAATAAAAGGTTCGTCTTTTAAAAGTTGATTTTCTAATGATAGAATTGAGTCATATATGTATAATTTTTCAAGTGAAGATAATGAAATAATCATCTTTTTGTTTTTTTATTCATTTCTTTATTTTGATTAGTTGAAACGATTTAAAGGGTTTGTTATCTTACTATAATATTAGTAGGTTATGAAAATAGTGAGGGTTTATTTTATACATAGATAAGGGAGTGACAGACATTGACTGCATTAGTGAATTTGGGTAATTATCTGAAAGAGAATGCTCCTCATTTGGCTTCTGAAATTGTGGATGAAATCATTGGCAAGTTTAATTTTGAGGTTCCTATTGAAGAACAAAATCAAGCGAAAATAATGTATACCAAATTTTTATCTTTTTTAGGAGAGTCAGTAAATTGCACAGAGGGTTCTGTTCCCGAAAGTTTAACCGAGTGGAGTAAAGAAAACGGTGAACGTGTAGCAACTTCAAATGGCAGGATTTCAGGGATTTTTGCTCGTTATCCTGACACACGAATGGTATTTGCAGACTTCATTATGAAACTTAGCTGTGAAAATCAATTAACGACTGAGGAACTCGGATTTATTTTGAAAAGAGTGAATCATATGTTAGATATCAGTATTAATGAAACCGTTTATGCATATGAACGTCACTCAGAAAAGCAAATAAAAGATATGCGTGAAGAAATGAACGAATTGTCCACGCCGGTTGTCCCCATTCAAGATGGAATTGCAGTTCTACCATTGATTGGCTCATTTGATTATGACAGAACGAATTACCTTTTAACAAAAGTCATTCCTAAAATAGCTGAACTCCATTTGGAATTTCTTATTATTGACTTTTCTGGAATTATCACTATTGATACAGAAGTGGCAAACCATATCTTTACGGTTAATGATGTTCTTCGTTTGCTGGGTATTGATGTCATTGTAACAGGTATACGTCCTGAGTTGGCACAAAGAAGTGTTCAAGCAGGCATTGATTTTTCATCGTTTAAGTCTTTTGCAAATGTGAAGCATGCAATCGAATCAATGAAGAATGATGAAAGGACGAATATTCAACTTTCTTAATTTTTGAGCATACACCATCTATCGTTCTATGAAAGTAAGCTTAGGAGAATCTCTCTCAAAGCTTACTTTTTTGTTATTTATTCGATTCAATTTCCTCATTAAATTCCTCAATCTTAAATCCGAATTTTTCATTTGAATATCGGTTATTCATTCAATTTTCGTTATCGAGTAAGCGTTAAATAACACACCTTCTCCTGTCAATTGAGATAGGCGATACTGTGATCAACGAAAATCGTAAGGAGTGTGGCAATAGATCGAGAAGTAAAGGGTCGGATTTGGAAAAAATTCCTATGTTTTTGCTGAAGGTGATAGGGGAATATAGTTTAAGAACACTTTCATTCATATAGATATCAATTTAAAGGAGAATCGTTAATGATTACCTACCAAGACCTTATAAACAAACAACGCTCATTCTTTAGCACTGGAAAAACAAAAGATCTTACATTTCGTATCGAAATGCTAAAGAAGCTAAAAGAACTTATTCAACTACATGAAAATGATATTATACAAGCTGTGAAAGCAGATCTCAATAAACCAGAAAATGAAGCTAAACGGGCAGAAGTGGGCTTTGTTGTACATGAAATCGACTTTGCTCTTGAAAACCTTAAGGAATGGGCAACGCCAAGAGAAGTGAAAACGCCCTCTACTCATGAAGGAGCGAAAAGCTATATTTATCAAGATCCTTATGGGCTAGCACTTGTAATTGCTCCTTGGAACTATCCATTCCAGCTCGCTCTATCCCCTTTCGTAGGCGCTGTTGCTGCTGGAAACTGTGTGGTGTTAAAGCCATCTGAATTAACACCTCAAACATCACGTATTCTTGCGAAAATAATTAATGAAAACTTTCCTGAAGAATATTTGGCTGTTGTGGAAGGGGAAATCGAAACAAGTACAGCTTTATTAAAAGAAAACTTCGATTATATCTTCTTCACGGGAAGTACAATGGTCGGTAAAATTGTAGCAGAAGCTGCTGCAAAACACTTAACTCCTGTGACGCTCGAATTGGGAGGCAAAAGCCCTACCATTGTCCATAAAGATGCAAATATTGAAGAAGCTGCAAAACGCATTGTACGTGGTAAATTCTCTAATGCTGGACAAACTTGCGTAGCGCCTGATTATCTCTTAGTACAACGAGATGTCAAAGATGAACTATTAGCGCAGTTGAAAGACGTTGTGACCAATGTGTATGGCGAGAATGTATCAGAAAATCCAGATTTTCCACACATCGTGAGCGAAAAGAATTTTGATCGTATACACAGCTTCTTAACGAGCGGAGACTTAGTATTTGGTGGTAAAAACGATCGTTCTCGTCTATTTATAGAGCCAACTGTTCTTAGTAATATCTCTTGGGAAGATGATGTCATGAAGGATGAAATCTTTGGACCGATTCTTCCTGTCATTGTGTACGATGAACTTGATGAAGTGATCGATGAAATTGTGAAGCGTCCAAAACCATTGGCACTTTACCTGTTCTCAGAAGATGAGGCCATCCAAGATCGAATTTTAAGCAATGTGTCATTTGGTGGCGGTTCTATTAACGACACTATCAACCATATGACATCACACTACTTGCCATTTGGTGGTGTAGGAGAGAGTGGAATGGGAGCATACCACGGACAAGCAAGTTTTCGTACATTTTCACATGAGAAAAGTATCTTGATACGTTCAAATAAATAATAGATATGGTTGTTAGAAGTACAATAATAAAATATAAAAAAGGGATGAATGAATCATGACGACAAATCAAAAAATTTTAATGGTTGTAACAAATGGGCATACGATGGAAAATGGTGAACTTGCGGGTATTTGGCTTACGGAATTCTCCGAAGCATATTTAGAATTTAAAGAAAAGGGCTATGAAGTGGTAGTCGCAAGTCCAAAGGGAGGAACATCACCTGTAGACCCAAATAGCTTAACAGAAGATGTGACGGAAAAAGATAAAGAAGCTGGAAAACTTTTAGAAGATACACAATCATTAGCTGATATAAGTTCAGAAGGGTTTGCAGGTATTTTCATACCTGGTGGGCATGGAACTATGTTTGATTTTCCAGAAGATCGGAACTTGCAACGTTTGCTCACAGAATTCACTGAAGATAATAAATTAGTGGCGACGGTATGCCATGGACCTGCAGCCCTTGTTGGAGGGAAACGAACAAATGGTGAACCGATTGTAAAAGGAAAACGCATTACAGCTTTTACAGATGCTGAAGAGAAGGAAACAACGTTAGATCAATACATGCCGTTTCTTCTTGAAACGAAACTTCGTGAGTTAGGTGCGGAATTTATTGTGAAAGAGAATTGGGCAGATCATATTGAAGTAGACGGAAAGCTTTTAACAGGGCAAAATCCACAGTCTACAATCAGTCTTGCAAAAGAATTTGTACGGATTTTAAACGAAGGAAAATAATGATATGGAAAATGGGTATGCCTCATCATTTTTATGAGACATGCCCATTTTTCATAGGTGAAAGGTATCTCTTCGGTGAAGTGAGTTATATTCTTGCAAAAACATGCAACCGTCTTTTTTTTGCCGATGAGGAATGACGGTGATGGATCTCGTGCTTCTTTTTACATTACCGTCATCATGCTTCAAGGCAGCAGGAACTGTTTTTAATACCATTATTGTTATAGCGATTGGAATAGGTACTATCCAATCCTTTATAATATGGCTTTGTTAACTGGATTATGTTGATTTTTCAACATTCAGCAAAACAACTCGCTTTCCGTGGGCACGGCTTCAATCTACCCCGACAAACAGGATGTTGCGTACTTAGACTGTGATCCCCTCTCTGCGGGACTTTCAGCTCGCGCTGCTCCCACAGGAGTCGCTGCCACTCACTCCAATTCAGTAAACGTTTAAAAAGAACGATCTTATTCAAAATCACTTTAAAAATGAAGACATAAATCGTTTTGTTGATTTCGATTTAAGGTATACGCTTTCCGCAGTTAGTCGTGAGCCTTCTCGTCGCAAGCCCTTTGGGTCTCTCAGATCCCAACTAAAACCCCTTTGATTTGCAAAGAAGGGGCTTTTTTGGTACAAAAATGTTACGAACATTCATGACTCCTAATCCCATGACGCGAAACGCTACTGAAGGAGAGCATTGAAAGTTGTATGTTTGGAATGATCATTTGAAAGTGATGGGGAATGATAGGAAGTTCGTATTTAAAGGAAATCGTCAATGATCACAGAAAGCATATCAACCTATCATTATGAAACAACTCAAGACGCGCACGATCGATTTAAATCATGGGAAAACTGTTATCGTTTTTGCTAAGCATCACCAGCACCTGGAAGATGAAGCTTTTGCTGATCAGGCATGCCTGCAGCTAGCTTTTTATCTGGCAAGATGGGGGATGTTAAGGGGAAGTTCTTTCCTGTTGTTCAAAGATTATAAGGTTCATCAGTATTTTATCGGTGACGTTGTGAGGAATCCTGTCTATAAAGAACACTTTCAAATGGACCAGGGGGAATTACTTGATGTTGCTATCTAAAGAATATGTACAAGCTGATCGAGGATATAAGAAATTCTTATCAGAATAATATCTCCGTGTTTGCAAGTGATGGAAGTAGTAGATATGTATTTCTGGTAAATTGGATATATGCTGGATAACTCAGATCAGTTTGAGGAGGAAATCTGTAGGGTGAATCAGTTTACGACTGATTATAAATCAAAGAAGCGGAATGAAAACATGGCAAATGTTCAGTCATCTACTAAAAGGTCCTCTGAAGGTTTGGGGCTAACTGATTCAATAAGAAAGTACATTATCACCACTCTGAATGAAGAAGCGAGTAGAGGTAGCATGTTTGTGGATATGAGATGCGGCAACATTCATAAAGAGATGAGATGAAGGAATCGAATTGTGCCTGTTTGTAATGCGATGGAGTCATTGGGTGTATATAGATATCAGGTGTTGCATAGAACGCCTAGTGGTTATAGGACGACGAATGTCGTTCGGTATGTAATGAAGTTGGTTTTATAAATCTTAAAATTTAAAGAAGATAGGATGAATATTAATGAAAAATAATGGAAATATCATTGATTTGTTTCATTCAGTTAATGAATATTGGTCTCCAAAAATAATAGCCGATGTGAACGAAGATTACATAAAAATAGCAAAATTTAAAGGTGAGATCGTATGGCATGACCATGAAAATGAAGATGAAATGTTTTATGTTATGAGAGGTAGCTTCGATTTACATTTGGTAGATGATATAATTACCTTAAATGAAGGTGACTATTACGTAGTTAAAAAAGGGATTAGGCATAAGCCTGTAGCTAAAGAGGAGTGCTGGGTAATGCTAATTGAAAAAAAAGAGACAAGGCACACAGGTAATATCATTTCCGATATTACAAAATCTGTAGAAGAACAATTAAAGTAAGAGACAGCCGACTGCATCCGATATTTATTAAAATAGATTAGAACTTTATTTAGGGAGGAAACCAAATTGAAAAAAATCGGAATGATTGGTGGTTTCGGACCGGAATCTACACTGGATTATTATAGAATGCTTGTTGAAACATACAGAGAGAAAATCGATAGTAAAAGCTATCCTGAAATAATCATATACAGCTTGGATATTAATAAGCTGATGGACATGGTAGCTGAAGCAAAATGGGATGAACTTGTAGATTGGTTATCAAATGCTATACAAGCTTTGTTTCGTGCTGGTGCTGATTTTGCATTTATTTCTGCAAATACACCACATATTGTATTTGATCGTGTAAAACAACTATCTCCGATTCCTCTTATAAGTATCATCGAGGAAGCAGGAAATAAAACTTTGTCCTTAGGAATAGAAAAAGTAGGTTTGATAGCGACGTTGTTTACAATGCAAAATAAATTTTACCAAGAAGTTTTTAATAAAAAAAACATTGAAATTGTTGTACCGGATAAAGATGAACAACAATATATTCATAACAAATTGATGACGGAAATCGAAATTGGTATATTTAAAGACGATACTAGAGAAGGATTACTCAAGATTATTAAAAGAATGAAAAGTGAGAAAGGTATCAAAGGGGTAATTCTAGGCTGTACAGAATTACCTTTAATACTAACAAAAAGCGAATTTGATATACATTTTATTAATCCTACTGTATCTCATGTAGAGAGCATTCTTAACTATTGTATAGAATAAGAGTAAGGGGCCAAACGCACGGGGACGGATCTTGTGCTTCTTTTTACATTGCCAGGAAGCGCCAGTACCTTCCACTTGCTTCAAGGTAACAGGAGTAGCTATTAATACCGTTATTGGTATAGTGGTTGGATGAGGAGTAGGTGCTATCCAATTCTTTATCATAAAGGCTATGTTAAAGTTAATGGTTTATTTGGTATAGAAAAGTGAGCTTGGAATGCTTCTCCAAGCTCACTTTTTCCTGTCTTTTTTTACTAAAGCACCCAGTTAGTGAAACAAAATATTTCTTAATCAACCTTTATCTTTATAGCTCTAGTGGCAATAAAAGTTTTTATATGTTTGTCCAATATCCTTGTCCCACCAAAATCATCTTCATAAAAACCTGTTATAACAAATCCTGCATCTATCTGACCTTGAATTTGGTCTTCTAAAGTGTGTGCATACTCTATTGTTTGACTTGAATTGATGTAATATTGTACTTCATTCTTAGGTAAATAATCCAATGTCGATGAAGGGATTGAGTGTTTAACGTCAAGTATCCCTTTTCTCTCTTGATTGTCGTCAAAAATCCATAATAAAGGATTAGTAAATCCAGCAATTAAAATGCCCTTGTTTTTCAATACTCTTGAAATCTCATTCCATACAGGATGCACATCTTTTACAAACAAGTTAGAAACAGGATTGACGACAATATCAAAATGTTCATCAGCAAAGTCGCTAAGATCTGACATATCACCTTGAACAGTTCTTAATGTTAATCCATCACGTATAGCTACCTTTTCATCTTGTTCCAATTGCTTTTTAGATATATCAGTAACCGTTACATCTGCTCCTGCTGCAGCTAGAACTGGTGCTTGTTGACCACCACCTGATGCTAAGCAAAGTATTTTCAACCCCTCTAAGGAATTTGGAAACCAATCTCTTGGAACTGGTTTTTCAGTTGTGACAGTGATTTCCCAATCACCAGACTTACTTTTTTCAATAACTTCACTACTCACAGACTGAGTGTATCTAGAACCTTCCTCAACCTTCTTATCCCAAGCATTGCTATTTTGTTGTGTTGTATCCATTGTATTTCCTCCTTATTAGAGCTAGTTCCTTTAAAAATACATTATATAATGTCTCACCTTATTGAACATAATGTCCCGTTAGTACAATAAGTTCAACAAAAAATGCGTTAATCTTTCTTGGATCAACGCACACGTTACTTGAATAACTTATACCAATACAAAGTGGTTTCAATATTTGGATTATATGACTGCTTTAATGTGTCAACCCCGCCTAGTATGAAACCTTGTTTCACATAAAATCTGCACGCTCCAAGATTATCATCTTGAGCTTCAAGGGACATTCCTATAAGTTTTCTTTGCTTTGCCCACTCTTCAGCTTTGTTTAAAAGTAATTTTCCAATTCCGTTTCCTCTATATTCTTTTTTAGTAGCAATGTTTTCAATATAACAGAAGCGATTCCAATCCTTAATTATTCTAATTTGTCCTATGCAAGTATTATTCATATAAGCTAAAAACAAAGATTTATCCTCACGGTTTATATAATGGCTCCAAACAAGTTTGTCATCTGGAAAACGTATTTCTCTAGTTTCATCAAAAAGAACTTCTTTATAAGACCATTTTCCTGATTGTAAACTGGGGACAACTCTACCATACAATTTAAAATAATCATTTGTCTGATTGATATCCCCAATTAACTCATTTTTCAAAGGAGAAATAATGATTTTACTTTCATTATCCATTTTACACCATCCCTTTCTATTTCTATTTTTTAGAAAAATTTAGTTAGTACAAACTATAGTTAAACCCTATCTTATTATACTAACCTGCCCTTATATGTAGTATGATTTTCAACCGTATTGAACGATAATAAAGATAAATAATAGCCTATTTATTATCTTTGTTAACTTAGTATAGATCGTTAAATAACTATAGTTTCCAACGTAAACAACGATAAGACTTAACTTGGAGGGGTGGGGATGATAGGCTCGTTTGCTTGATGAAACAACTGCTTCAGCCTTTCAAGACAAATCGTGCCCACAGAGGCTCCGAGTCAAGTCCCTAAACGCTTATCTATGAATACATATAAACAAAGAGAGAGGGTGTATCACATGAATGTTTTTTTTGTTGATACCGTATATAAGCCCCCATTAGCTTAAGTGAACACTTTCACAATCTTATCTCTTTTTAACATAAATATCCAGTAAGAAATTATATGGGGAAACCAATTCCCCACATTCATTAACGATTAATCAACCTTTTCCTTTAACAAAACCATAATAAAAAAAGGAAAAGATGCAGCTCTAAAACGCTTTACTCGAATGCTATTAGTCGCTTAAAAGCCTGGGACGCAACAATACTTGCATGGAATGTAGGAGTTTGTGTTGCTGGTGCATGAGACGATTTGGATATAGGCACAAACATAGCAAAGCAAATGGATAAGAGAGACTATAAGAAGGATAGTGGCGATATCGAGATATATTAAGTTAACTTGTCATTGGAAGAACGCGTATAGTAATTTATTAAAAAAAAATAGATAAATAGAAGAAGATCTTTTTCTCTATGAATAAAATTGAGAATTATTATTACGGGCATTTGGGTGACTTTCTTTTTTTACTTTTTTAACATGTGGATGCCTGGATGTCGATTATGCTTGTAATATCTGTTCCCATTATTTTATTACATCCTTATTTATTTTTAGGAAATCAGGCTTTACGATGTAATTTGGATCATTGCTTGGAATCGTCCCAAATCTTCACGCAACTTTAAAAACTCTCCAACCTAACTTAGGCATTTGTCTAGGGTAGTGCAGTGGGGAGTTTTTCTATTTGAATACAACCACACCAATAAATGTAAAAAAACCACAATTTTTGTAGTATAATGTAACCATCACAAACAGTTGGAGTGTTAGGATGGCTTACACTATACCAGAAACGATTCGATCATCGGCTACGGCTGGGGAGCGGTTGTTGTTTCGTACATTGAAGACGTATTTGCCAGATGATTATATTGTGTATTATGAACCTGAAATTCATGGGAAACGGCCGGACTTTGTTATTATTGGGCCGGATTTAGGTTTAGTTGTGTTAGAGGTAAAGGATTATACGAAGAACACGTTGTTTCAGTTGAATCATGATGAATGGATTTTACATACGTCTTCCGGGGAGCAGAGGAAGACGAAGAATCCTCTGAAGCAGGCCAGGGATTATGTGTTTCATATTGCGGATGTGTTGAAGAAGGATAAGAATCTCGTCCAGTTGGAGGGGAGATATCAATTTCAGTTGAAGTTCCCGTATGGATTCGGAGCTGTGTTTACCCGTTTGCATCAGAAGGATTTTATTGAAAATGGATTGTATGCGGTGGTGGAACCGTCATTCTGTCTGACGAGGGATGAGATTGATCCCGAGAAGGAGAGTTTCTCGGAGGAGAATTTAATCGAGAAGATCGTGAATATGTTTACGATTCCGTACCGGTTGCAAAATCCTCTTACGAAGGAAGAAATGGATGCGATCCGGTATCACTTATTCCCTGAAGTACGGATCAGTGCTGAGTTCAAGGAACCTGTTCCTTACCAGGATCAACTCTTGCTTTCGTTGCATGACATTAAAGCGATGGATCTGCATCAAGAGAATCTAGCGAAACAGATTGGGGATAAAAATCGGCTCATTCGGGGAGTGGCCGGCAGTGGGAAGACGCTCATTCTTGCCAGTAGAGCGAAACTACTCGCCAAAGAACAGCCTGATTGGAAGATTTTGATTCTCTGCTACAATATTTCCCTTGCCCGGAACATTGAGCAAATTGTTTACCATATGATGAATGAACCTGACAATCTCTTTGATTTTGACTTTACCGGTTCTAAAAATGTAAAAGAGAGAAAGCATAATATATCGGTAAGAAATTTTCATTCATGGCTGAAGAATGATCTCAAGATGAATGAAAAAGAACTACCTACCGTGCTCGAAAAGGTTAAAACGGGGGAAGCCATTCTCCCTAAATATGATGCCATACTAATAGATGAAGGCCAGGATTTTGAATCTGATTGGTTTGAACTGGTCTCTAGTCTTCTTAACCCAGAAACCCAATCTCTTCTATTAGTAGAAGATCGGGCCCAGTCTATTTACAAACGGAAAAGAAGTTATTTGCAGGATATGGGCCTCAGTTTTCAAGGAAGGTCGAAAGTGTTGAGTATCAATTATCGGAACACAGCCCAAGTGGTGAAGTTCGCCTGGGACTTCTATAAAACTCATTCCTCGTTAAAGGATAAAGTCGTGACGAGAGAGTTTGAAGGTGAAATCATCGCTCCTCAAAGTACACGGAGGAAAGGGATTGAGCCTGCCATCATCAAGACGGAGCATTTCCATCAAGAGGCAAGTATCAGTGGCGAGACAAATTAAAAAACTGAATAAAGAAAAGCATGTGCCGTTCTCAGAAATGCTTATTCTCTATCGAATCAAGAAATCTTTCAGCACGAGCTATATTGATGTTCTAAAGCGTGAACTTCAAAAAGAACACATTGACTATTTCTGGTTAACGGAAAACAGTGAGTCTAAACGGAGCTTCGAAAAAGATGACAATCGGGTCAAAATCAGTACGATCGACAGCAGCAAAGGACTCGACTTTCAAGCCGTCTTCATTGTCAATGTGGATAACATGCCCTTTGCACTGGAGGAGGATGTGGAAAGAGAAGTCTCCCTTCTTTACATCGGGATGACGCGGACGAAAGAATATTTATGTCTATCTTATTCTGGGGAATCCGAATTCACTCGATACTTCGATCAATGCCTTATCGAGAGAAAAGAAGAGAAGAAGACCAGTGAGAAAAGTGGATGAATAAAGAAAAGGTAGGAACAGACATCTGTTCTTACCTTTTTTCTTATTCTCAGGGATTAACGAGTTCCTTCTTTTTAAGGACACCAGATTCGACAAGATTCTTTAAAGCCCCTTGATTCTTAAAGCGGAAATACACCGACAATCGCTTCAAATCCATTTCAGTTAATGCAGATTCTTCCACTGCAAGGGAATAGGAGGCTCCTAATCTCTTGATCATTGATTTGGCATCTTCTAATTGCTTAGGCGTTAAGAGCAGATCATTGTTCACCACAGGTGGAGTGCCAATCGTTTTCGCAATGTCAGGAGTATAAGCATTGCCCTTAATCCAAGCAACATCTTCCTTGGAGAGATTATACCATTCTCCTTGAAGCATCTTGGAGGAAAAGTAGTTATGAAATGCTTTCTCTGTTTGATGGTAATCACCCGATTTAATGAGATAGACAAGGTGATAGTCAAAAGGCAACTTCACATTGAAGACATCCAGGCTTTTGTCCATATGAGTAGAGCTTCCAATTTTGAACGAACCATTCATGTGTTCCTGGATGATATACACGTACCCTGGGTGAGGACCCTTAGGAGCTGGGGACTGAATAATGTTTTCTAGTTTGGATGGATCTGTTTCGTATAGGAATACCTTTTGGGTTTGAACGATGATTTCAGGTTTGGTAGCTTCGGATTCATCTTTGGACGGTAGTAGTTTGGAAAATAGTTGTTTTAGCATTGGGACACCTCGAATAATTAGGAGATTTTCTGTTATGTGTTTAGTTTACCATATTATTACACATTAGGAACACAAACCTTTATACTTAGTAAATGATGAATTTAGAGAAATCTGGGATGAGAAAAGTCTCAGAACAGAAAGTATACTATTCGATTTTTTGGGAAATTATTGTTTTCACAACTACCTATAAAAGACTACCCACTATTTGTTATAATTATGAAGGAATGTTACTGATATGTAACAAACGAAGAAATGATGATTTCAATCTAAGAGCTAAACAGCTCTTCTTTTTTCGAACTAAAACACAATTTAGAAGTACCAGCATAAGAAAGAGGTTATAAAATGAAAGACCAATTAATACACATGCGAGACAAATTGAATAATATAAACAAGAGAAATCGTTCTGTAAGGCTGTTGAAGCTCTACAATAAATGGAGCTTCGATTTGACGGAGCTCGATAAGTTGGATGAGAAAGATGAAAATGTCAGTACCAAAATAGTAGAAAAAATTGTGAAGCAATCTAAGTCAGAACTTACGATTTTGAAGCCTTCCATGGACAATGATGATTCAATGGTGCTTTCTAAGAAGCTAACGGATTTATCGAGAAATATGAAGAGTATTGAAGAGGAAAAGGGGATACATGATCTTTATTTGGGCTTTCCTTTTTTATCGGGGACACTGCAGGATGGTACGTTCTTTCAAGCTCCATTATTCTTATATCCTGTTAGGATTGAGCGTAATAATGTGAATAGCCAGAAGTGGCTGCTTCGTTTGGATGAGGGAGAGCCTCAGATTAACCGGACGTTATTTTTGGCGTTTAAGAAATACAATAACTTAACCTTTACGGACGATTTTTTTGAAAAAGCGTCTGAGTTAGCTACTACTCTCGATTATGAGGGCTGGTTGAGTTTTCTTAAAACATACGATTTGAGTATTTCGTTTTCCCCAAAGGGAATCACGAAGCTGACTCAATATAAGTCGGAAGACATTCCTGCGGTTGCCAACCTATCCCTGACTGAAAATGCCATTGTCGGACACTTTCCTCAAGGCAGTACCTCTTTGGCAAAGGACTATGATTTACTGATTGAAAAATCGGAAGAGGGGCATGGTCTCTCACTTGCTGGTGAACTGATCAATCCTGAGGCAAATCAAATTGAAGAGGACGGAGAGAACGATAAAGAAGAAATCGAAGAGCGGGATGCCGGTATTTCGATTTTAAATCTTCTGCAGGCGGATGGATCTCAAGAGGAGATTCTAAAAGAAGCCAGATACAGAAAAGGCTTGGTTGTGCATGGACCTCCTGGAACAGGTAAGTCTCAAGTCATCGTGAATCTGATCACTGATGCACTTCAAAGACAGAAGAAAATCCTGGTCGTCTGTGAAAAACGTGCTGCCCTGGATGTTGTGTATCAACGACTGGACGGTCTTGATTTAAGTAATCATGTAGCTTTAGTTCATGATGAAAAACAGGATCGAAAGAAACTATATACGAAGTTATCATCTGTGCTTGAGCAGAATGAAATTACCTATGAAGAAGCGATCAGTACATTAAAGTCTACTTCTTCAAAGCTCCAGAGCCAGGAAGATCTTCTCAATGGAATCGCGAAAGCCTTATATGAAAGACAGGCTTTTGGCTTCCGCTTATACGACTTGTATGGTTTGGCAAACTCTGTTGAAGAAACGACTCAAGTAATTGATTTAAATGGAATCTGGCCAATCTTGGATAGAGAGAAGTTAGATGATTTTTCAGAAAAAGTCTACACCTATGCTGAATGGTATGAACGATTTGGGGACGATGGCTACCAACTCAAGGAGCGTAAAAGCTTCGCCAACATGGATATGAGAGAAAAGCTCCAGGCCATTGAACTATTAGATGGGGTAATGGCGAAAGCGAAAAATTCTGTTAGTTATCTTGAAACGCTCGATCATGAAAAAATCACTCCTGCCTACACCTGGATGATCGAGAATAAATTAGACAAAGTTTATCCGGATCTGGATGATCAAAACAAGCGGACCCTTCAAGGATTGCGTCTCTGGTGGTGGACATCCTTTTCTGGCAAGTCCATTATTGAAGAACTGTTGGACGGGGAGAAATTTAAAGGAACGAATTCGACAGAATGGCTGAAAATTAAACAAGCCCTGATTACGATGCATAAGTTAGGCGCTGAAACGAAAGCCATGTCGGATGAAGTAGAAAAGCTCCGTAAGTACTTGAAAGATGAAAAAATCGATGCCTTTAAAGCAAGAATTTCGGAGGGAGATATTCCAGTAAAAGAAATAGATGAGATCGTCGAGTATTTCCATCGAGATTTTGAAGAACTACAACAAATGGATAACTATTGGATGAGATGCGACAAAGAGGTTCAGGAAGTGATTATGAAACTTCAGAAGAAAGAAAACCACTCTGACATGTCTTTATCTGATTTCTGGGTGGACTTGTTTAGAAACTCGGCCTATGTCCATTGGATCGATGAAACAGAGAAGAAGTATCCGGATGTACAAAAGATTTCAACCAATGAATTTGGCAGAATTAGAGAATCGTTCTCAGTACTCATTGAACAGAGACGAGCAGTCGCGACCCAATTTCTCATTCATACTCTTACGAAAAATGTGGACTTTGCTCAATCGACTCATTCAAGGAAGGTCAAGGAATTAAAGCATCAAGTAGGAAAGAAACGGATGATCTGGTCCCTTAGAAAGCTGGTGAATCAATTTGCGGCGAATGGACTTGTGGATATTCTGCCGGTATGGTTGGCTTCTCCAGAGATTGTGTCATCCATTTTCCCACTGGAAGAAGGACTGTTTGATTTAGTCATATTCGATGAAGCCTCTCAGTGTACAGTCGAAAATGGCATTCCGTCTGTGTATCGTGCCAAACAGCTCGTTGTAGCAGGGGATGAAAAGCAGCTGCCTCCAATGACGACTTTCCAAGGAAGCGTCCAAAACGATGATGAGGAAGAAGTAGAATACGAGACAGATGAATCCGGCAGCTTATTGAACTTGGCAAAAAGAAGATTTCCGGAAAAAATTCTTCAGTGGCATTACCGTTCTAAATATGAAGAATTGATCAATTTCTCAAACCATGCGTTCTATAACGGGCATGTTCAAATTGCACCGAATGTCATTCCGTTTAAGAATCCGCCAGCCATTCAGTGGAAAAAGGTAGAGGGCCGATGGATAAACCAATCGAATGAAGTGGAAGCGATAGAAGTTGTGGCGATTTTGAAGGATCTCTTGGTTAATGAACCAGGTAAATCCGTCGGGATCATCACCTTTAATGCGAAGCAACAAACAAAGATCATGGACATCATTGACAAAACGGCTGGTGAAGATGAAGAATTCAATGCTGCCTATCAGCAAGTCATGTCACAGGACCTAGATGAAAGAGTGTTTGTGAAGAACATCGAAAACGTCCAGGGGGATGAAAGAGATATTATCCTCTTCTCAATCGGCTATGCGAGGAACGAAGAAGGAAAGATCTACAATCGCTTTGGATTATTGAATCAAAAAGGCGGAGAAAATAGATTAAATGTTGCAATTACCAGGGCAAAGGAAGGCATCATCGTTATTTCCAGCATCGAGCCGGAAGAACTCAATGTGACAAACGCCGCTGAAATGGGACCTAAACTGTTTAAATCGTATCTGAAATATGCGAAAGCAGTCGCGAACTCCCAATTAGAACAATATTGATGCCGTCATCCATGAAGTGAACGAAAACGTAAATACTCACGTTAAATCACAAGATCTTCACTTTGACTCACCATTCGAAGAACAAGTATATAAACAACTCCGCAATCTGGGCTATGAAGTCACTACCCAAGTCGGTATGTCCGGCTACCGAATCGACATGGCCATCGTCCATCCGAACGATTCATCCCGATACATCCTGGGAGTCGAATGCGATGGAGCCATGTATCATAGTTCCCAAAATGCGAAGGAACGTGATGTATACCGTCAGAAATTTCTTGAGAGCAGAGGCTGGACCATTGAGCGGATTTGGAGCAGAAATTGGTGGAAGAGTCCTGGGAATGAGATTGAGCGTATTCATGAGCGAGTGAAAGAGTTGGTGAAGAGTGAGGAAGTTAGGGGGAAGGTGAAAGAAAGGTAAGAGGTACATTTAGTTTTTAAAATGATAAGAAAGTATAAATTTTTTTAACGAGTTATTTGGATCTAGTCTCCAAGCGCCAACTGCTCGAGGTCATTTGTCAAATGTTTGCGGGGGGAAAACCCTCCTTAAATTCGCCAAATGCTTTCGAACGGGCGCTTTGAGCTTTTCTTATTCACCATTATCTAAATTCACAATTAGTAGATCAAAGAAAAAAGAGTTGGATCAGTTGCTTTAGAAGCAAAGAACCAACTCTTTTTTTCTTCATCATTGATATGGAAATTCTGGAATGAAGTTTTATGCATCTTTTAACCTTTCAAAGTTTAAAAAGATAATACCTTTTGCCGGTGAGCCAGTGAACCTGTCCCTATGGCTCTCCGTAAAGGTGAAAATTTTGGCGAAGCTTGCTAAATCCCAAATTTAATTAAATAATAGGAATATACTGTTAAACGAAAGGCTGACGAATTATGATCGTATATGAAGCTACTAAACAAGAATTCCTTGAAGATGTTTTTCATGATGAATTAGTCAATAATATATGCAGCAATTACACGTCCAAGATTGGGAAGATCAATGAGCGGGAGGTACGTTCATGGGATAATTCGATGCAGTATATGTATCGTGTTCTAAGTGATCAAGAGATTCCCGGTGATGCTGGGGTTGCGATAGAGTTTAAGATTCCGCATACGTCGCGCCGGGTGGATTTCCTGATTTCCGGCAAGGATGGGGAGAAGAATTCCATCGTGATTGTGGAGCTGAAGCAGTGGGAATCGGTTGAGGTGATCAGGGGGAAAGAGGCGATTGTGAAGACAGCGATGAATCGGGGGCTGGTGGAGACGACCCATCCTTCCTATCAGGCTTGGTCGTATGCATCACTGATCAAGGATTACAATGAGAATGCTCAGAATGAGGAGATGGAGCTTTATCCTTGTGCGTATTTACATAATTATTTGAATCAAGGTGAACAGGATCCCCTAACTGATCCAGTCTATGATTATTATATAGAACAGGCTCCAGTTTTTGTGAAGGGGCAGGCGAAGAAGCTGCGGGATTTCATTAAGCGTTATATTCAAGTTGGGGATAATAAGGAGAATCTTTATAAAATAGAGAATGGTCGCATCCGGCCATCGAAGTCTCTTCAGGATTCATTGAATCAGATGCTGAAGGGGAACGATGAGTTTGTGATGATTGATGATCAGAAGGTAGTGTATGAGGAAGCCATCCATTTGGCAAAGGAAGCCCTTCGTACGAATACAAAGCAGGTACTAGTCGTGCAGGGTGGTCCAGGTACAGGGAAATCGGTTCTCGCTATCAATTTATTAGTCCACTTAACCAATCAAAACATGGTCTGTCAGTACGTCACGAAAAATGCCGCACCTCGAAATATTTACTCTACCAAATTGAAAAAAGATTTTAAAAAGGGGCATATCGATAACTTGTTTAAAGGATCCGGCAACTATTTCGATGCTCCTAAAGATGAGTTCGATGCACTGATCGTCGATGAAGCCCACCGGTTGAATTTAAAGTCGGGGATGTTTCAGCATCTCGGTGAAAATCAAACAAAGGAAATCATCGAAGCTTCGAAGTGTTCCATCTTCTTTATTGATGAAAGACAGCGGGTGACGTTAAAGGATCATGGCAGCATAAAAGAAATTGAACGATTTGCCAAAGAAAACAATGCGCCGCTCACGATCATGAACCTCGAATCCCAATTTCGCTGCAGTGGCTCGGACGGTTATTTAGCATGGCTCGATGATGTCCTGCAGATTAGAGCTACGGCAAACGCTAACTATATCGGTAGGCAGTATGATTTCCGTGTGTTTGATAACCCGAATGAACTGAGAAACGAAATCGAGAGAAGAAATGCCAACAACAAATCCCGAATCGTTGCAGGCTATTGCTGGAACTGGGATAAAGAAGGAAAAAGCAACACGGACTATCATGACATTGTTCTTGAAGAATTTGACTTCAAAATGAGCTGGAACCTGGATAACTCAGCCACCTGGGCAATCGATGCCGATTCAGTCAAAGAAGCCGGCTGTATCCATACATGCCAAGGTCTGGAGTTTGAATATGTTGGTGTGATCATCGGGGATGACATGAGGTATGAAAACGGGCAGGTCATCACGGATCATACTAAAAGAGCCAAGACCGATTCTTCCTTAAGGGGATAAAGAAAATGCTGAAGGAAGATCCGGAGAAAGCTGAGAAGGTAGCGGATGAGATTATACGGAATACGTATCGGACGTTGATGACCCGGGGGCAGAAGGGTTGTTATGTGTATTGTACAGACCCTGAACTTGGGCAGTATTTTAGGGAGCGGTTTGAGGAGAGTAGTCGGGAGTATAGTGGAAATGAGTTTTTTAGGGATGGAAGTATGGTTGCTGAGAGGGAAACGGATTATATATAATAAATTGTTACCTATATTCAAACTTAAACTGGAGGAATGTCTATGCCTACATACAACAAATTAGTAAGGGACAGAATACCGGAAATCATCGAAGCAACTGGAAAGAAATTCTCAACAAGAATTCTTTCTGACGAAGAATACCTAATTGAATTGAAGAATAAGAGTTTTGAAGAATTAGAGGAATACCACGATGCAGAAACAAGGGAAGATTTTCATTAAATAAACCTTGTTTCTTTATTATTCTATATATGTGAATCAATTTCATTATTCCTATTTCAGATCATTTATACGAACGTTCCTAATAATTATTTGCAATACATTCGGTTTCTGTTCTCGACGGACGCTTTCCGCGGGCTTGGCTTCAGCCTCCTCGTCACTTTGTTCCTGCGGGGTCTTCTGCTCAAGCTTATCCCGCAGGAGTCGCCGTCTGCCACTTCAACCGAATAAAATGTTCGTCTTTTAAGAGTTGATTTCTTATTATGAAATTGATTCGAGTATACTCAAAGAAAAAGAGCGGTTCAGTTGCTTTAGAAGCAAAGAACCTGCTCTTTTTTTCTTCATCATTGATCTGGAAATTCTGGAATGAAGTTTTATGTATCTTTTAACCCTTCAAAGTTTAAGAGGACAAATACCTTTTGCCGGTGAGCCAGTGAACCTGTCCCTATGGCTATCCCATGCTGCCTATGATACCTAGAGAATAAGTAATAATAATGTTAAAGAGGTAATGGCAAAGATCAGAACACTTTCACACTAATATTAAAATATTAGCATTTAGTACTGGGGGAATTTAAATGGCCATTCTAATTGGATTTATTTTTAATGAAAATGAAAGAATAACGTTACCAAAGGGAAATAAAATTACGATGAAAAGTATTCAACATGATGTTCCCATACTTGAAGGAAAAAAGATTCATACCAATCCATATGGGTTCGGTGGACGAGGAGAAAATGTCAAATCGCACCCGTTTTAACATTTAAATTAGCATACCAATTAGCGATTGGTAAAATATTGATATATAAACAATTATTGTGAATAAACTGTAAAACGAACAATGCAATGAACATTTGAATGAAAAACATCGCATAAATTTATGTAGTAGTGTCGAAGTGGATGTTAAAATAATGGCTCATTTGAATTTTAATGGCTGTCTAAAATCAAAAGAATTTTTCTGTATTTCAGGAAATTCGGGATTCTAATTAAGTTAGAAATCAAAGAGTCTACATCATAGTTGACGTGTATTGCGCAACAATCGATTGTTAATTTTATGGAAAAAAGCAACAAAAATTTGTTACCTGCTGGTAGGATTTTGGTAAGAGGATTTCTGAGAATGAATTCATTCACTTAAACTGAAAAATGGTCTACCAGAAATCTTTAGCATGATGGTAACCTTATAATACGGAGAAGCAGTATAGCTAAAGAATGGTCATATACTCTTATTTAACTATGGGGACAGATTTTCTTCTTTCCTATTGTTCAAAAATTCTTCTGAGATTTTTATTAACCTAGATTAATAGTGTTTGTAAAATAATTCTAATTCAATTATATAAAGAGGTGCAATATGCAACAAAAATGGTATCAAAAATCATGGGGGATTATTTTATTACTCCTTGCACTACTTACTGTATTTACTAGTTGTTCACAACAAAATAATACAGAAATCCAAAAAAATAAAACTCAAGAAGTAAGCAAAGAAAAAGCAGCCACCGTTGAAAGTAAAAAAAGTACTCCTGAGGATGAAGCGGAAAACACGACTAGTGAAAGCCTAGTCAGTCCAAGTGTTCCTGCCACTAGTACACCAACGATAACAAGTGTTAATGGTGACTTTGACTACAGTAAATATAGACTAATTGTAGTAGATGGCGGAGATATGTCAGGTTATAGAAAGCCGAATGCCAGAGTTGATGTCGGGTTTGGCGACAGGGAATATTGGGCTTTTACAAATGAATACGGACAGCTCATTCGTGTTGAGGCAAAAAATATAATACTCCAAAATCCGAATACTGAGCATGTTTTATCGTCTGGGAGATACTATTCTGATGAAGCAAAGGTTCCCGGTACAGAGAGTCAAGAATTAGATGAAGGGCATGTGATTGCTGACTCACTTGGGGGAGTATCTAACGCATATAACATCACACCTCAAGACAGCACTCTCAATCGGCACGGCGATCAAGCTTATATGGAAAAAGTGATTCGAGATGCAGGAGGTTGTACAGATTTCGTAGCAGTTATTCAATATCCAAATACTCAGACGCAAATTCCTAACCATTATAAATTCACATACAAAATTCAGGGCAGATCCATTACAGATGAATTTGACAATGTAAACCCAGATGAAGTGAACAAAAATTTAGGGGAGACGACAGGTACGAGTAGTACGCCACCGGAAATAGACAATGTACCAGCAAACGAAACGGTAAGTAGTAATGAAGATGTTAGTAAAGTGGATACCAATCATAATGGAAGTGTTACGATCGCTGAAGCCAAAGCTGCGGGCTTTAAAATGCCCATTACGCGCGATTCATGGCTCTATAAATATATGGACGATCGAGATGGTGATGGACTAGTAGGTGAGTAAACAGATCGGATATTTATACACATGGAACACAAAAATGAAACGAAATCTGCAAAAATAGATGCTCTCAGTGTCTAAAAATTTTGATTAAGTAATTGAGTTTCTAGCATTACATCAAAAAAGGCATATTGAACAAATAAAGGATATCAGTAAAGCTTTTAGGTAAACAGAAGGGATAAGCCTTTTGTTTTTTATTAACAGAGCACAAGATCCTTAATAGCATCTCTTGATAGGGAGTATCCAGAAGACGCTCATTATCACCTCACACTTAAATGATATATTCAATTCCAAATACCTTTTTCGTTGATAGAGATTCATACAGCAAACGAAACGTTAGATTAAAATGTACCTATATAAAAATATTTAATCATACATATATAAAAAAATAGGTTGTAAATTGAAAATGTATATATTTTACCTAAAATTTTCTGAAATAAGTAAAGATGTTATTACATGTGATATTTTTATACAAGGATAGAAAAATATTATGGGGGTTATTGTATTGAAAAAATATTTAGTAGGTTTATTTGCTTTATTTTTAATTTTTAGTTTAGTTGCCTGTTCACCTGAAATTTCGAAAACCTCAAAATCAGAGGAGAGGAACGAGGAAAAGAGTTCTGACGCGAAAGCAAAGGCAGAAGCAAAGGCAAAGGCAGAAGCAAAGGCAAAGTGCAGAAGCAAAGGAAAAGGCAGAAGCAGAAGCAAAGCAAAGGCAGAAGCAGAAGCAAAAGCAAAGGCAGAAGCAGAAGCGAAAGCAAAGGCAGAAGCAGAGGCGAAAGCAAAGAAAGAAGCAGAAGCCAAAGCAATGGCAGAAGCTGAGGCGAAAGCAAAGGCAGAAGCAGAGGCAAAAGCAAAGGCAGAAGAAGAAGCAACTGCAGTTGCAGCTTCAAGTGGAGGATCAGAGGTCTTTGCCAATTGTACTGAACTAAGAAAGAAATATCCAAACGGCGTAGCTTCTGATCATCCAGCCTATCAAGATAAAATGGATAGAGATCACGATAATTTTGCTTGTGAAAGATAGTGTAGCGTAAAACGAGGAAAATGGTTCTGTAAACAAATGGCATACCCTAACCAACAGAAATATAAAGCAACTAAAGAAGGATACCTCTGATGAAGTAATAAACGGTGCAAAGGGATTTAATGATGCCACTAATGGATGGGTGATAATATAAAAAGAAAACAAGACTCCTCGTCGACAATAAATAACTAAAAGCTATTGAAGCCAAATTAGTTGCTTTTTCTATTGCTAATTCTCCGTTAAAGATAGGACTAATTACTATGCGACAAGTATTCGACTTTTATCGATTGAGAAAGGGGCCGGATTCCATATGGAATCCGGCCCCTTTCAAAAAAATCCAGACGAATAAAGATATATCTAGCATTACAAAGATCATTTTGGTTATAATGAATATTATGGCTTTTATTTGATACAACAAGATAGATCTATATCTTTGTAGATAGAATGTGTATACATGAAAGGAAGTGCGGATGTTGAATTTACAAACTTTGCCAAGAGAAGATATTCGAGAGATGTCATTTATCGAAATGGCTTATGAATTATTAGCTGAAGAAAAACAACCAATTGCCTTTCAAGATTTGATGAAAACCATCTCTAAATTAACAGGATGGAAAGGCGAGAAATTAAAGAGCCAACTTGTTCAATTTTACACAGATTTGAATTTTGATGGACGCTTTTTAACATTAGGTGAAAATCGTTGGGGATTACGCGCTTGGTATCCAGTTGAACAGATTGAAGAAGAAACAGTTCCAACAGTAAAAGTAAGAAAGAAAAAATCGAAGAAAAAGGATCTTGATGACGAAATTATTGAAGAAGATCTGGATTTCGAAGATTTGGATGATCTAGAAGAAGAAGACCTTGTCGATGACGATGACGACGACGATGACGATGATGATGACGACGTTGCAGATGTATTAGATGTTGTTGACGTTGTAGAGGACGATCTGGAAATTGATGAAGAAGATGACGATGACGATTTAGATGAAGAAGATTTAGACGACGAAGAAGAAGATGAAGAGGAAGACAAGCTTTAATCTCCATCTTGACTTATTCGCCCACCGATTGTAGTATGATATTTGGGCTCCTTAAAAAAGGACAATCGTGAATATTTACGCTCCCTTACCTTACGTAAGAGGGGCGTTTTTTGTTTTTTCATAAAGAAAGCCCTCTATTCACAATATATAAGGGTAAAAGGTTCAGCTGAATCTGAACAATAGATATGTAAAAAAGCAGCAAAACCGAATTCGAGGAGGAATCAGGCGTGACTAAGTATATTTTTGTAACAGGTGGAGTGGTTTCCTCTCTGGGTAAAGGAATTACAGCAGCCTCATTAGGAAGACTGTTAAAAAACCGTGGGCTGAAAATAACAACGCAAAAATTTGATCCATATATTAATTTGGATCCAGGGACAATGAGCCCTTATCAACATGGAGAAGTATTCGTAACGGATGATGGCGCTGAAACGGATTTGGATTTAGGTCATTATGAACGTTTTATCGATATTAACTTAACAAAATGGAGTAGTGTAACAACTGGGAAAATCTACTCGACAGTGTTGAAAAAAGAGCGTCGTGGCGATTACTTAGGAGGAACGGTCCAAGTTATTCCTCACATTACAAACGAGATCAAAGAGCGTGTTTTACGTGCTGGAAATGAAACGAATGCAGATGTTGTGATCACAGAAATCGGTGGTACGGTTGGCGATATCGAGTCTCTTCCATTTTTAGAAGCGATCCGTCAAATGAAAAACGACGTTGGTCGTGATAATGTGATGTACATTCATTGTACGCTCATCCCTTATCTTAAAGCAGCAGGAGAAATGAAAACGAAACCGACTCAACATAGTGTGAAAGAACTCCGTAGTTTAGGTATCCAACCAAATGTCATTGTCGTTCGTACAGAAATGCCGATTACACAAGACATGAAGAGCAAAATTGCGTTGTTCTGCGACATTGATGAAAAAGCGGTCATTGAAGCAGGAGATGCAGATACTCTATATGCTGTTCCATTGGCGTTGCAAAATCAAAACCTGGACCAAATCGTCTGTGATCATTTAAAACTCGCTTGCCATGAAGCGGATATGACAGAATGGATTGGTTTAGTAGATAAAGTTAGAAACCTTTCTGGGAAAACAAAAATTGCTCTTGTAGGAAAATACGTTGAACTTCAAGATGCTTATATTTCAGTAGTTGAATCACTACGTCATGCAGGGTATGAATTTGATGCTGACGTCGAAGTGAAATGGATTAACTCTGAATCGATCACAGCAGAAAATGTTCAAGATATACTAGCAGACGTAGACGGTATATTAGTCCCTGGAGGATTCGGAGATCGCGGAATCGAAGGGAAAATTCTTGCTACACAATTTGCAAGAACAAACCAAGTGCCATTCTTCGGAATTTGTTTAGGGATGCAACTAGCGTCGGTTGAATTTGCGCGTCATGCATTGGGCTTAGAAGGAGCTCACTCAGCTGAAATCATGCCCGAAACGCCTTATCCAATCATTGATTTATTGCCAGAACAAAAGGACATTGAAGATTTAGGTGGAACGTTAAGGCTTGGTCTCTATCCATGTAAGTTGATAGAGGGGACGAAAGCGCATGAAGCTTACCAAGATGAAGTGATTTATGAGCGTCATCGTCATCGTTACGAGTTCAATAATATCTTCCGTGAACAAATGGAAGCAGCTGGATTTGTATTTTCCGGGACGAGCCCTGATGGTCGACTAGTCGAAATCATCGAGCTTAAAGACCACCCTTGGTTTGTTGCGAGTCAATTCCATCCGGAGTTTACTTCACGACCAACTCGTCCGCAACCATTGTTCCGTCAATTTATTAAAGCAACGCTCAATAAATAAAGGTCTTTTAGTAAGCTCTGTTGCTAGTAATAAATCCATTCGAATAGCGCGAGCGAACTGCGGAACTCCTTGACGGTAACTCCAAGGCAACTAAAAAAGTCTGACTTGAACCTAAATCCATAGTACGATTTTTTCCTTCTTCTTTACAGTGAAGTTGGAGTAAGCCGTCTTTTTAAACCGTAGTTGAAACGAAAATCACCAGTACCATTTATTTCATAGCTATCAAAAAGGACTTTCCTGAAAATACTAGGAAAGTCCTTTTTTGTGTAATCTACAATCGTTAACACGATTTTATTCGTAATCTTCTATGATTTCTTGTACAGTGAATTTTAGTGCTTGATAAATAAAAATTCCTGCTAAGCTTGAAGGAAGAGCTGTTCGTTCGCCTGTTTCAGTCGGAATGAGCCCTCTTATCGCATGTGTCTGAATGTGGACTTCTGCTAATGATTGGAACGAGTCATCCGAATTTTTACGGACACCCGAAATCCCTACAAAGGGAACGCCTGCTTGATTCAATTGCTGAGCCAACTCAAGAGCTTGGTGATCGTCACAAAAACGAGTTACAATTAATACGCGATCTGCTTCCGTTAAAGTTTCAACATTTTCAAGTGGCTGAGCACCTGCAAGTGGCTCTAGTCCGCTTTCAATCTCATGAATAATGGCTTGCATTTCATCAAAGCATTTAACATGAATCTTGCCCTCTCCCACTAAAGCTTGTGCGAGTAGACGAGCACTTTCTTCAATCGATTGTTCTTCTTTTTCAGCAATCTTTTGAAAAAGTCCATTTAACTGAGTCGTGTACATTTTTAACACGAACGATCACTCCCTTATGATAAAAAAATTATGATCCGAATTTGTTAGAAGCTATTTTTTAAAATGAAAGATTGGGAGAATTTTAATAAATCGGCCTATTTTTAAGGCGATGTTAGCGGATGTTGCTAATTGGTAGCAAGCAAAAACTCTCACTAGTGGAAAAACGAGCGAGTCGGGATCCCGCAGTGTCGTTTTTGAAGGTACTCAAAAAAAATCCTCCTGGAACATCAATGCGAGTATAAGCGGTGGATTTCCGTTCCGCGCAGATGATTTCCGCTGGTACGGCTTAAATCTCCTCTAACAAGTCCTTTTTAAAAAAATATCTTCATGAAAAAAGCTTTTTTTTTACAGTAAAAGTTCGGTTAACGCATTTATTGGGAAAAATGACTGCCCCTTTTCATCCTATTATAAACAGAAGAGAAGAAAGGAAGCAAAAGTGGGAAAAAGAAGGATATCAAACTTATTTGTAGAATGAAGTAATAATAGTAGTCAACCATATTATTAATAATTAGGAAATATTTATAATAAAGAAAAGAGGAATCTATTTTGAGTGAAAAGGTTCTAATCGTTGATGACCAATTTGGTATTCGGATTCTCTTAAATGAAGTGTTGCAAAAGGAAGGGTATCAAACTTTGCAAGCTGCCAATGGACCACAAGCGCTGGCACTTGCAGAAGAGCATCAACCCGATCTAGTACTATTAGATATGAAAATTCCCGGCATGGATGGAATTGAAATCCTCAAAAGAATGAAGATGAAAGATCCAACGATCCGCGTGATGATTATGACAGCTTATGGAGAATTGGATATGATTCAAGAAGCAATGGATTTAGGAGCCATTAATCATTTTGCTAAACCATTTGATATTGCGGATATAAGGAAAGTGGTAAAGGAGATTCTAATGGAAAAAGGTCCGTCTCTTTAAATAGAATGAATCGTCTGAATTAGTTAAATATTGATTTTTTCTACTTTGACAGCGTGATGTTGGTAAAAGTAATTTGAATTTGATATTATACAGATGATTAGACTATTTATTTAATTTGCACTCGCTTATAGAAACATCTATATCGAGCGAGAGAGGTTCAATTATTCATAATTGGACGATAGAAGGAGGAACCACTATGCCATTAGTTTCAATGAAAGAAATGCTGATTACAGCTAAGGAAAAGCAATATGCAGTTGGACAATTTAACTTGAACAACTTAGAATTTACTCAAGCCATTCTGCAAGCTGCTGAAGAAGAGAAATCTCCCGTTATTTTGGGTGTATCCGAAGGCGCTGCTCGTTACATGGGTGGATTTAAAACAGTTGTAAAAATGGTTGAGGGTCTTATGGAAGATTACAAAACAACTGTACCTGTTGCGATTCATTTAGATCACGGTTCTAGCTTTGAAAAATGTAAAGAAGCGATTGATGCCGGATTTACATCTGTCATGATTGATGCTTCTCACCATTCTTTTGAAGAAAATATTGAAATTACTTCTAAGGTAGTTGAATATGCTCATTCAAAAGGTGTTTCTGTTGAAGCTGAATTAGGAACAGTAGGCGGACAAGAAGATGATGTAATCGCAGATGGCGTTATCTATGCTGACCCTAAAGAGTGTGAAGAACTTGTTAACCGTACGGGTATTGACTGTCTGGCACCAGCGCTTGGTTCCGTTCATGGACCTTACAAAGGCGAACCGAACCTAGGGTTTGCTGAAATGGAACAAATCGGGAAACAATCAGACGTGCCACTTGTTTTACATGGTGGAACTGGAATCCCGACAAAAGACATTCAAAGATCTGTTTCTTTAGGAACAGCGAAAATTAATGTGAATACTGAAAACCAAATCGCTTCTGCTAAAGCCGTTCGCGAAACATTAGCTAAATTGCCAGATGAGTATGATCCACGTAAATATCTTGGACCAGCTCGTGAAGCAATTAAAACGACTGTTGCAGGAAAAATGCGTGAATTCGGTTCTTCGCAAAAAGCTTAAATTGAAGATTTAACTTTCTGTTTCTACAGATCCTGCTTGAAGGTTCTCATTCGAAAATAGAAGCCGCCTTAATTTTAAGGCGGCTTTATTTAATTGAAAATGACTTCTTTCCTTTAAAGATAATGAGACGATGTAAAAATGAATAATCCTATTCTCTGTCATCAAAATGACATGAAAATATATTGAAAATAATATACGTTTTTCTTTTTTTTGAGCATTATTAATCGACAAAATTTGTTAAAATAAACTATAACGATCTTTGAATAGGAGAGAATAAATAATGAAATTCTTTATCGATACAGCAAACATGGATGAAATTAAAGAAGCACACTCTTGGGGCGTTATTTCTGGCGTGACAACAAATCCTTCACTTGTAGCAAAAGAAGATATTTCTTTTCATGATCGTCTTCGTGAAATTACGCAATTGGTAGACGGTTCTGTAAGTGCAGAGGTTATCTCTTTAGAAGCGGATGGGATGATCAAAGAAGGCAGAGAGTTAGCGAAGATAGCCAAACAAATTACAGTGAAAGTGCCAATGACTCCGGATGGATTGAAAGCGGTTAAAGTTTTATCAGAAGAAGGGATCAAAACAAATGTCACTCTTATTTTTAGCGCAAATCAAGCTTTGATGGCTGCTAGAGCAGGGGCGACTTATGTATCTCCGTTCTTAGGTCGTTTGGACGATATCGGCCAAGATGGCCTTGAACTGGTCGAGACAATAGCAGATATATTTGCTATTCATGAAATTCCTACACAAATCATTGCAGCGTCCATACGTCATCCGCAGCATGTGACTCAAGCCGCTTTACGCGGAGCTCATATTTCAACCACTCCATTTAATGTTTTGCAGCAGCTTTTTAAACATCCACTAACAGACAAAGGAATTGAAGGGTTTTTGAAAGATTGGGAGAATCGTAAAACAAAATAAGAAAAATGGAAGCGACGTGTTCTGAGTCTTGTGAATTTCAAATGGTCACAGTCTAAGTACGCAAATTCCTGTTGCAACGACTGTGCCAATCACTTTCTATATGCGGAAACAGCTGGCGTTCGGAAGTAGACTGACATTTGCTCTAGTAAGGATCATCGTTTAAAGGTTAGGATATCTTGTTTCTTTGCTTGTTCATTATCAGAACGAACGGTCTGCGGAAGAGAATGGAGGGATAGAAAATAATCTTATCCATTATTTCCTAACCTTATACATTTTTGTTGAAATTTTATTTCCTTTGTTTAAGAAAATGAGCGATTTTTGACATACATGCAAATACTAATTTTGCACACACTATTGGAAATTGAAGGGCTGAGAGAATGGGTGTTTTTCCATTCTCTGGATGATTTATACGGCCGTCGTGTGGAAAGGAGCCAACTATGGAAAAACTTAAAATTGCAGGAGGATATCCTCTTAAAGGAACCATTAAAGTGAGTGGTGCTAAGAATAGTGCAGTTGCGCTAATACCCGCAACGATTTTGGCCGACTCTCCAGTCACGATTGAAGGATTGCCAGATATTTCAGATGTAGAAATACTTCAATCACTTTTAGAAGAGATCGGAGGAGAAGTTGTCTTTGAAGATGGTCATATGACAGTCGATCCGTCCAAAATGGTTTCGATGCCAATGCCAAATGGAAAAGTGAAAATGTTACGAGCTTCCTATTACCTAATGGGTGCAATGCTTGGACGCTTCAATAAAGCAGTGATTGGATTACCCGGAGGGTGCCATTTAGGTCCTCGTCCGATTGATCAGCATATAAAAGGTTTTGAAGCATTAGGTGCCGAAGTGACGAATGAGCAAGGAGCCATATACCTTCGTGCAAAAGAACTGAAAGGTGCGAGTATTTATCTCGATGTTGTAAGCGTAGGAGCAACGATTAACATCATGCTTGCTGCTGTTCGAGCAAAAGGAAAAACGATTATTGAAAATGCTGCTAAAGAACCTGAAATTATTGATGTTGCTACTCTTTTAACCAATATGGGTGCAAAGATTAAAGGAGCAGGGACTGATGTGATTCGAATCGAAGGGGTAGATGAGTTACACGGATGTACTCATACGATTATCCCTGACCGTATTGAAGCGGGCACGTTTATGATTTTAGCTGCAGCAGCTGGCGAAGGGGTTTTAATTGATAATGTTATCCCATGGCATCTTGAGTCGTTAACAGCTAAACTACGCGAAATGGGTGTTCCCATTCAACTGAATGATGAAAGTATTTTTATCGGCAAGGCTGAACAATTAAAACATGTTGATGTGAAAACGTTGGTTTATCCAGGTTTCCCGACTGATCTCCAGCAGCCATTCACTTCGTTATTAACAAAAGCACAAGGATCTTCTGTGGTAACCGATACGATTTATTCTGCTCGATTCAAGCATATTGATGAACTCAGTAGAATGAATGCGAATATTAAAACAGAAGGCAGAACCGCTATTATTCATGGAGATACGCCTCTTCAGGGAGCAAAAGTAAAAGCGAGCGATCTCCGTGCAGGTGCAGCACTAGTAGTCGCCGGCTTAATGGCAGATGGGATAACGGAATTAACCGGATTAGAACATGTGGATAGAGGATATAGTCATTTAGAAGAGAAACTTAATGGATTGGGTGCGACCATTTGGAGAGAGAAATTAACCAAAGAAGAACTTGAACAAATGAAAAGCTCGTAATTAATTCATCAACAATCGCTTTAATGTGTTACAATATATCTGTTAATATGTTATACAATTTAAAATATATATCACATATAGATATTTGTGACTCAGGGGGAATTGTTCGATGGAGAGAAGTTTATCAATGGAATTAGTTCGTGTAACAGAAGCAGCTGCTTTAGCATCTGCTCGCTGGATGGGCCGTGGAAAGAAAATGGAAGCCGATGATGCTGCAACTTCAGCAATGAGAGACGTCTTTGATACAATCCCGATGAAGGGGACTGTTGTAATTGGAGAAGGCGAAATGGATGAAGCACCTATGCTTTATATCGGTGAAAAACTCGGGACAGGATATGGACCAAGAGTTGACGTTGCCGTTGATCCGTTAGAAGGAACAAACATCGTTGCATCTGGATCATGGAACGCTTTGGCTGTATTAGCGATTGCTGATCATGGAAATCTTCTACATGCACCTGACATGTACATGGATAAAATAGCCGTTGGACCTGAGTGTGTGGGGAAAATAGACATTAATGCGTCTGTTTTAGATAATCTAAAGGCAGTTGCTAAAGCTAAGAATAAAGACATTGAAGACATTGTTGCAACTGTTTTAAATCGCCCGCGTCATGAGCGAATTATTGAAGAACTTCGCCAGGCAGGTGCTCGAATTAAATTAATCAACGATGGCGATGTTGCTGGAGCCATGAATACGGCTTTTGGTACAACAGGTGTAGATATATTATTTGGTTCAGGTGGAGCACCTGAGGGTGTAATCGCTGCTGTAGCTTTAAAATGCCTAGGCGGAGAAATTCAAGGAAGATTGGTTCCTCAAAACGACGCTGAAAGTGAACGCTGCCTAAAGATGGGTCTTGATGTAAATAAGGTTTTATTAATGGAAGATCTTGTACGTGGAGATGACGCGATCTTCGCTGCAACAGGTGTAACAGATGGAGAACTTTTAAAAGGTGTTCAATTCACGGGTACATACGGATCAACTCATTCCGTTGTTATGCGTGCTAAATCTGGCACAGTTCGTTTTATTGAAGGGCAACACAGTTTGAATAAAAAACCAAACCTAGTCATTCGATAAGAGAAATGGGGACGAGTACGCGGAATTAACTTCCGACCGTACTCTTTCTCATTCAATTACGTTTATGTAAAAGTCGATAAACATGGTGGCAGGGAAGATGAAGCAAGAACGGATTTTCCCTGATCATCATCCTTTCATTATTTTTCCACCTATTGATTTCTTCCCTGCAGATCGGTTAAGATAAGTTTGCCGATTTCAGGTTCTCTTTAATAGAAACCTCCCTATCCGAAAGTTTTTTTCTAAATGACTATGTAAGCGAATGATGTTGATAGGAAGCAAAAACAATGAGAATCCTGCGGAAAAATGAGCGAGTCGAGACCCCGCAGTGTGTTTTTTTAGGCCGCTGAAAAAGTCCAAATTTTAAAGATTGAAAAGCTGCAAATGAAAAAGGAGCACTCAAAAGACACGTATTTTTGTCTTCATCTTTAAACAACCATCCTTGGACATCGTTAAAATAGCATTTTCAGATAGGATCGTTCTTTTTAAAACGTTATTCCAATGGCAGTGGAAGGCAGCGACTCCTGCGGGAATAGCGCGAGCTGAAAGCCCCGCAGGAACGCAGTCTAAAAACACTTCCTTTTGACGGAGGAGATTGAAGCCGTGCCCGCGGAAAGCGTCTGCCTAGAACGTAAATCCATGCCTATACTCACTTGGATGTTCAAATAGGACTTTATCAGTGGCCTCGTGGTTTTTCACGAGGAGGTCTACCGTTCGTCCGCGGAAAGCGAGTTGTTTTGCTGAATGTTGAAAAATCAACATGATCAGTTAACAAAGCCTTCTGAATAAAAAATTTTAATCTCGTTTGTCTCTCTGGTTATTTGGTGATTTAAAATACTGACAAACGTCAAATATGAAAAGTGTGGTGCCAATATGGAAGATTTGAAAATTGCTAGCCTAGAAAATATGAAGCTAAAAGAATTGTACGAACTGGCAAAGGAATATAAAGTTTCGTACTACAGTAAATTAACAAAAAAAGAACTGATCTTCGCGATATTGAAATCTCGAGCTGAGCAAGAAGGCTTTTTCTTTATGGAAGGTGTATTAGAAATTATTCAGTCGGAAGGCTTTGGTTTCTTACGCCCAATCAACTATTCTCCAAGTTCTGAAGATATTTACATTTCAGCCTCCCAAATTCGTCGGTTTGATCTTCGAAATGGTGACAAAGTTTCTGGAAAAGTACGCCCGCCAAAAGAAAATGAACGTTATTACGGACTACTCCATGTAGAGATGGTCAATGGTGAAAACCCCGAAACTGCTAAAGAACGTGTTCACTTTCCCGGTTTAACTCCCTTATACCCTGATCGCCATATCTTACTAGAAAATACACCATCCAATTTATCAACACGTATTATGGACTTAATAGCACCTGTTGGTTTTGGACAACGTGGATTAATCGTTGCTCCTCCAAAAGCAGGGAAAACACTCCTTTTAAAGGAAATTGCCAATTCAATTACATCAAATCATCCAGAAGCAGATCTGATTGTGCTGCTAATCGATGAGCGTCCGGAAGAAGTAACGGACATCGAACGTTCTGTGAATGCCGAAGTCGTGAGTTCTACATTTGATGAAGTGCCAGAAAATCATATTAAAGTAGCAGAGCTTGTATTAGACCGGGCGATGCGTTTAGTGGAACACAAACGTGATGTAATCATCTTGATGGATAGCATTACGCGTTTAGCACGTGCATATAACTTAGTCATACCTCCAAGTGGACGAACACTTTCAGGAGGAATCGATCCTGCCGCTTTTCACCGTCCTAAACGTTTCTTTGGAGCTGCGAGAAACATTGAAGAAGGCGGAAGTTTAACAATTCTTGCCACTGCTCTAGTCGATACGGGCTCACGTATGGATGATGTTATTTATGAAGAGTTTAAAGGGACAGGCAACATGGAATTACATCTTGATCGTGCACTTGCTGAGAAAAGAATCTTTCCAGCAATTGATATTCGTCGCTCTGGAACGCGTAAAGAAGAACTTCTTATGCAAAAAGAAAATCTTGAGAAACTGTGGGCAATCCGCAAAGCAATGTCAGATACACATGACTTCGCTGAGAAATTTTTGCGTAAGCTTCGTAAAACAAGAACAAATCTTGACTTTTTCACTCTAATTGACGAAGAAATGAAAGCGGGCGGCACCGCAAAAAGTGCCTTTAATAAATAAACGATGTATGCGCATGATGTTGATAGGAAGCAAAAACAACCAATTATTAAAATGAGATCAAGAAGATAAAATCGATGTAAATCTTTAAGATTTCTTCGCCGCAAAGTAGTGAACGAGTCTGAAAGATCTTTGATTTTACACAATTCATTATCTTGATTTTTATAGGGATGGTTGCTATAATATTCTTAACGTGCTTCTTCAATATGGAGAATGCATGTTGAAAGAACTCCTATAATGGAGTATACTCTGTTTCTAAATGATTCAGGGCGGAAGGAGAGGAAAAACATGAAAACAGCAATTCATCCTGATTACAAAAAAGCAATGGTGAAATGTGCTTGTGGTAATGAATTTGAAAGTGGTTCTGTTAAAGATGAGATTCGCATTGAGATTTGTTCTGAATGCCATCCGTTCTATACAGGCCGTCAAAAATTCGCTACAGCTGACGGGCGTGTTGATCGCTTCAACAAAAAATACGGTATTAAGTAATTTACGCATACAAACAGGCAAGAATTCTTCTTGCCTGTTTTTTATGTTTAAATAAGCCATTTTTCCACTTGATTCTTGTTGTTTCCCGATTTTTTTCAAGGAACGATCGATAAATGAAAGAGAAAAATTCTACAAAACGACAAAGGCTATCCAACAAAGGTCTAGCCGTATTTTACTTGTAGAATGGTTTTTTATACAAAGGCTATGTTAGTGAATGTTGTTGATATAAAGCAATAACGAGCGAGTCGAGACCCTGCAGGCACGCGTCTGCCTGGAACATAAATCAAAGGCTTATACTCACATTGGCGTTCCAAAGAGGCTTTTTCAGTGGCCACGTGGTTTTTCATGTGGAAGCTTGACCGGTTCGTGTGCGGGAAGTGAGTTGTTTTGTTCAATGGAGAAAAATCAACATGATCGTTTATCAAAGCCTATGCAAAAGAATGGGGAAAAATCAAGAATTGATTTTCGATTAAATTATCTTTAAATTGATACTTAGTCGCACTTTTTAAACGCAAGACCTAAAAGGTCATTAATAAACCATTTAGACGAGCATGCCTTTGTGAAAAAAGAAAAAGGTGACTCGTACGATTGATAAAGAATGAGATGTATGAGGGGGAATCATAATGTATGTGATGAAACAGTCTGGTTGGCTTGAAGTCATCTGTGGAAGCATGTTTTCTGGAAAATCTGAAGAGTTAATTCGTCGAATCCGCAGAGCTCAATTTGCGAAGCAGCGTATTGCGGTGTTTAAACCGAAATTAGATGATCGTTACAGTGAAGAAGCGGTTGTTTCTCATAACGGAGCTTCTGTAATCGCCTATCCAATTGAGAGCTCAGAAGAAATATTTGAGCATATTAACGATGAATTTGACTTAATTGCGATCGATGAAATTCAATTTTTTGATGACGATATCGTGCAAATTGTCCAACAGTTAGCTGACCACGGTTTTCGAGTGATTGTGGCAGGATTAGATCAAGATTTTCGAGGAAATCCATTTGGCCCAATGCCGACTTTAATGTCTGTTGCTGAACAAGTAATGAAGTTACAAGCAGTATGTTCAGAATGCGGTTCTCCGGCTAGTCGCACTCAACGTCTCATTAATGGTGAACCAGCATGTTACGATGATCCAATCATCCTTGTCGGTGCTTCAGAAGCATACGAGCCTCGTTGTCGCCATCATCACTCTGTTCCGGCAGGTATCAGTGTGCCAGCTCAAGAGCAATAAATGATTAGAGCCTGACCGCTTGTGGAAGATTCCACAAGCGGTCAGGCCCTTTTTTAAAAAGAAAGAATAAATTTTACGGTGCCTATCAACACAATGTGAGGATAAGCAAAGGATTTCCGTTCCAGGCAGACGCTTTCCGCGGGCACGGCTTCAATCTTCTCGTCACTGCGTTCCACCGTTCCTGTGGGGCTTTCAGCTCGTGCTGTTCCCGCAGGAGTCGCTGCTTTCCACCGTTCTTTTATCGCAAGTGAGAATCCGGTCGATTTTTAATGAAATGACGCCTTTTTTCAATCTAAAGGACGTACAAATTTTTAGACGTGATGTTTTTTAGTGGTCCCGCAAGCTCCTTTGGAATCCCATAAATGCCACTAAAAACGTTGCCTATGAACACAATGCGAGGATAAGCAAAGGATTCCCGTTCCAGGCAGACGCTTTGCTTTTTTCTGAGTGA
>CAVSKA010000006.1:0-440258 GCA_963728315.1 uncultured Caryophanales bacterium | reverse complement strand
ATAAAAATTGGACATTTTCAGTGGCCTCGGCGCAAGCCCGCGAAAAGCCCGTCTGTAACGAAAATCAACAGAATTATTTATTTCTATGAAAAGAAAGGCTGCCCTTAAAAGTCCATATAAATGACTTTTGGGACAGCTCTTTTTTTAAAAAAAATATGGTTGACTTTAACCTAATTTATCTTCACTTAATGTCTGATTTTTACGATGTTGGTTCTTCTCTGATTGGTCTACAACAGCCGCACCAACCACATCCCCAATGACATTTGAAGCTGTCCCTGCCATACCGATAATGGCATCCACACCTGCAATAAGGGCGACAATTTCGAGTGGAAGGTTAAACATCGTTAATACAGCAGCGAGTGTGACAAGTCCGGCAGCTGGAATACCTGCTGTGCCAATGGAGAGAAGTGTTCCAACTAGAATAATGGTTAAGAAATCGAATGGAGAAAAATGAGTTCCTGATACATTGGCCGCAAAAACAATGGATGCGCCCATCCGCAGCGCTCCACCATCCGAGTTGAAGACAGCTCCTAATGGTAAACTGAAATTAACAATTTTCTCGGAAATTCCGGCTTTTTTAGCCCCTTCAATAGCGATAGGAAGTGTTGCGATACTGCTAGAAGTAAAGAAAGCAGTAGTATAGGCTTCTTTTGTATTGGCGAAAAAGTTTCTAACGGAGATTTTAAACAGTTTAAGGATTCCGCTATAAACGACCACCCAAAGGATAATAATTCCGATATAAAAAACAGACGTAAACTTAAATAATGCTTTAAATGTATCCCACCCTTGAGTTCCAAAAGAGGTTGCCCCGATCGCAAAAATACCAATAGGTGCATAAAGCAAGATTCCTTGAAGAATTCTGAAGAAAAGTTCATTGGCTGCATCAAAGAGGTAGTGAAGAGAATTGCCGTATTTCTGCATTTTTTCATCCATTGAAAATCTCATTCCGGAAATCGTAAAACCGATAATGATTGCTAGAAACAAAATAGCCATTAAATTTCCTGCTGAAAAAGCAGTGACGAGATTATCTGGCACAATACTTAATAGAATATTTGAGAATGATGGACTTTCAGGTTTATCCACTACTACATTTGGCAATGACAGCGATTCTCCTGGACTGATCCAAAGGGCAAGACCAAGTCCGATTAAAACAGCCGCTGCTGTGGTTGCTCCGTAATAAAGGATCAGCTTTCCGCCTGTTCTACCTAATTGTTTTGGGTTCATTTGATTGACGGCAAGCACAACTGTTAAGAACACGACAGGAGTTGCAATCAGATTAAGCAGTTTGATTAATAATGTACCTAGTGGTTTTAAAAATTCTGCCTCAGGTCCAAATATGACCCCGACGGCTATTCCAAGTATGAATCCAATCGTCATTTTTAATATGAAAGAAGAATTTCTGTATTTACTCCATATATTCACTAATTTCAACACCTCTTTTTCATTTTTATTTTCACTAGTACTTAAAAAAAGATCATTAAAGTAGTAGTTTTCCAGAATTTATTATAAACCACCTACATGAAAGGTAACAAACAATAGAGCGCTATAGAATCTTGTAGACTCGAATTGAAGGACCAATGACCAATGTGTGAAAACCACAGCGTAGTTCATTCAAGTGCATCTATAAACGAAGTCAATAATGATTATTTCCTCGTTTTCGAAAAACTTGCCATAATGCTCGAAATTCAATAATAGGATTTAGACTGTAGTTGATTTTCAGATACAGGCTTTTGTACAAATTCTAAAGAAGTTGAAACTGTTTCATTGTTCCATCGCCAATAGGGTTAGGTTGATATATATTTTCACCTTCCAAACGTACTTTTTTTGATGGAGGATATCATTATTCATGATTCATCTATGTGGTGAAGGGTATAATAAATATATTGGAAGATGACCTCGAAATAAGCTACTGGATGTGGATTTTATCAGTAGACACCTATACGGATCATAGAAGAACGACCTATTGTGTAACAAGAAATAGAGGATACATAAGACGAACAAAGAAAAGGGGATAATATGCTAAAAGAAACAGGATGGAACTTAGATAATAGCTATTCTCGTCTGCCGAAAACGTTTTTTACAAACCTCAATCCAACTCCTGTACGTTTACCGAAGTTGGTCATTTTCAACAATCCGTTGGCAGCATCCTTAGGTTTGAATACTAGTGAAATGCAAAGTGAAGAAGGAACTGCGATTTGGGCAGGTAACCGAATTCCTGAAGGTGCTTTTCCTCTTGCCCAAGCATACGCGGGACATCAATTTGGGCATTTTAATAGGTTAGGTGACGGCCGGGCTATTTTGCTAGGCGAGCAGATAACTCCAGAAGGAAGAAGATTTGATATTCAACTTAAGGGCCCAGGACGAACACCCTACTCACGCGGTGGTGATGGTCGAGCTTCACTCGGCCCAATGCTACGCGAATATATCATCAGCGAAGCCATGTATGCACTGGGTATTCCTACCACCCGAAGTCTTGCGGTAGTCACAACTGGTGAGCCAGTCATTCGCGAAACGGAATTACCTGGTGCAGTTTTGACCCGTGTTTCTTCTAGTCATCTACGTGTCGGTACCTTTCAATACGCTGCTAGATGGGGAACGAAAGAAGAACTCAAGAATCTAGCTGATTATGCAATCAGCCGTCATTATCCAGACGCCAAAACTGAAGATGATCCATATCTATCTCTGCTTCAAGGTGTGATCAAGCGACAGGCGGCTCTAATTGCAAAATGGCAGCAAGTTGGTTTTATCCACGGCGTCATGAATACAGACAATATGACCATTAGTGGAGAAACCATTGATTATGGTCCTTGTGCTTTTATGGATTCTTATGACCCAGCAACAGTGTTCAGTTCCATTGACGTTCAAGGCCGCTATGCCTATGGCAATCAACCAAGTATTGGCGGGTGGAATCTGGCAAGATTTGCTGAAACTCTGTTGCCGCTGTTGCATGAAGATCAAGAAGAGGCACTCCGACTAGCCCAGGATGCGATTTCAGGGTTTCCTGAGTTGTATCACAATCATTGGTTAGCGGGAATGAGAGCAAAATTGGGCATTTTTAATGAAGAGAAAGAGGACAAGATTCTAATTGAAGACCTTCTCAAAATGATGGAAAAGCATCATGCAGACTTTACAAATACTTTTCGTTCATTCACTTTGGACAAGTCGGAAGATACGGTTCTATTTGGGACTTCGGAGTTCGGTCAATGGAATGAACGGTGGAAAGCAAGACTCGATAGGCAGGAACAGTCAAATGATGATTCACAAGAACGGATGCGAAACAGCAACCCTTCAATCATTCCAAGAAATCATCGCGTAGAAGAAGCCTTGAATGCGGCTGTTCAAAAAGACGACTACAGCGTGATGGAAAGACTTCTGGATGTTCTTTCCAATCCCTATGCTTACTCTCCTGAACAGGATGATTATGCTGCTCTGCCTGAACCATCCAACAATCCTTACCAAACGTATTGCGGCACATAAAGAGTGAAGAGCCTGTCCTCTAGTACATTTTGTACTAGAGGACAGGCTCTTTTTTATTTTGAGGCTCTGTTAGCGGTTGCTGTTGATAGGAAGCAAAAACGAGCGAGTCGAGACCCTGCAATGTGGTTTTTGTTTTGCCGAATGGAGAAAAATCCACATGATCATTTATTAAAAACGGGCTTTAAAGAAGAATAAAAAAGTATAGAAGATGATAAAAGAGTGCTATTGATAACGCTTTCATTCGCAACTTCCAAGAATATAATTAAATTGAAAGAATAATTAAACAAATTTCAAGGGGGATAAAAATGAAAAAAAGATGGAAAGTAATTTCTCTTATGCTCGTTGTCATGTTGCTCTCAATTGTTTTTGCGGGTTGTAACAACAGCAGTAGCAAAGTAAGCGTCGGCATTGTGTTACCTACGAAGGATGAGCCAAGATGGGTACAGGATGAAAAAAGATTTAAAGACGCGCTATCGGATACGAAGTATTCAACTGAAACTTTGTTCAGCCAAGGTTCTTCCGCTAAGGAAAAAGAAAACGTTCAAACGTTGATTAATAAAGGGATTAAAGTACTTATCATTTGTCCTCAAGATGGAGATGCAGCCGCATCTGCTGTAGAAGCGGCTAAAAAAGAAGGGATTAAAGTTATTTCCTATGACCGTCTTATTACAAATACAGATGCTGTCGATTACTATGTCACATTCGATAGTCTAGCAGTTGGTGCTGCACAAGCACAGTACCTTGTTGACCATGCGAAAGGTTCAGGGGAGCCGTTATATCTATATGCTGGTGCTGCATCAGATAACAATGCATTCTTGTTCTTCCAAGGTGCATGGAAAGTGCTGCAACCTAAAATTGCCGATGGCACATTCAAAATTGCGAACTCAAGCGAAGCCATTGCTCTAAAAGATACAGCCGATCTTTCCCGCGACCAGCTTAGTAAGATTATCGGTCAAGTTACAACGAACTGGGATGCAAATGAAGCAAAAAATAAAGCTCAAACACATTTGACAGCTGCTGCGGCAGATATGAAAGGTGACGTCGCAATCCTTGCACCGAATGACGGGACTGCTCGTTCAATCGCGGATGTATTCGCATCAGACAATGAAGTTTCAAGCTTTGTTGTAACAGGACAAGATGCTGAGAAAGCCTCTATCCAATACATCCTCGACGGCAAACAATCAATGACCGTATTCAAGGACGTTCGTACACTTGTTAAAGATGCTATGGGTATGGCAATTGACATTTTGGACGACAAAAAACCTGAAACAACGGGTTCTTACAATAATGGAAAAGTCGATGTAAAAGCAAAACAAACTGACGTTATCGTCGTTAACAAAGATAACGTTAAGAAAGAACTAATTGATTCGGATTATTACAAAGCGAGCGACTTCACAGGATTAAAATAAGCATTCATTTGCACGAAATAGTGATAGATACGTCTATCACTATTTCGTGATTATGCAGAGTTTTAGTAAAAGGGGGGGGAATGATGAGTGAATATATTTTGGAGATGAATCAAATTTCTAAAGAGTTTACAGGAGTCAAAGCACTAACAGATGTGAATTTTAAAGTAAAAAAAGGTGAGATTCACTGTTTAATCGGTGAAAACGGGGCAGGGAAATCCACGCTGATGAAAGTTCTCAGTGGTGTATATCCTTATGGTACATATCAGGGAGATATTGTGTTCGAAGGAAGTGTACAGCAGTTCAACAAAATCAATGACAGCGTGAAGACGGGTATCTCCATTATTTATCAAGAGCTTGCACTGTTTCCTGATCTAACCGTATATGAAAATATTTTTGCAGGTAATGAAATAAAACGTGGTGCATTCGTTGATTGGAACCAAACCATTGTGCAGTCCAAGAAAATGCTGCAAATGGTGAAGTTGAATGTGAATCCAGAAACATTAGTGAAAGAATTGGGAGTAGGAAAACAGCAACTTGTCGAAATTGCAAAAACCTTAAGCAAAGACGTTAAACTACTGATTCTAGATGAGCCTACTGCGGCACTTAATGAAGATGATAGCGAAAACCTATTGGAGTTATTGAGCGAGCTTAGAAATCAAGGAATTACTTGTATCATGATTTCTCACAAACTGAAAGAAGTCATTTCCATTGCAGATAAAGCGACTGTTCTCCGTGATGGACGAACGATCTGTACACTAGATGCTTCTAAGGGGGAAATTTGCGAGAGCACCATAATCAAGAACATGGTTGGTCGTGAAATCGAAGATATTTATCCGAAGAGACCAGACAAAAAGCTAGGCGATAAAGTTCTTGAATTACATAATTGGTCCGCCTACGATTCTGAGTTAGGCCGACATGTCGTGAAAAATGCCAATTTACACGTTAAGAAGGGTGAAATTGTCGGGATAGCGGGCTTAATGGGCTCTGGCAGAACGGAACTGGCGTTAAGTATTTTTGGGAATGCGAAGAACTATAAAGTACAAGGTGAATTAGAATTAAATGGCATTTCCAAAATTCTCAAACATCCAAGCGAAGCGATCAAGGCGGGTATCGCTTATGTGACGGAAGATCGCAAGGGTGATGGGCTATTTTTGATTCAAGATATTAAAAATAATGTTTCGGCAGCCAATCTCAAAGGCATTTCCGCAAATGGAATGATCAACGTTAACGAAGAAGTTAAAATTGCGACTGAATATAAAAATTCTTTGTATATTAAAGCCCCTTCTTTGGAACAAATCGTCGGAAAATTAAGTGGCGGAAACCAACAAAAAGTTTCTTTAGGAAAATGGTTGTTCGTTGGACCGAAGTTGCTGATTTTGGATGAACCAACACGTGGTATTGATGTGGGAGCTAAATTTGAAATTTATACGATTATGAATAAGCTTATTCGCGAAGGCTTGAGTATCATCATGATTTCTTCAGAACTTGGTGAAGTGCTAGGAATGAGCGATCGCATCTATGTTATGGCCGAAGGCGAAATTAAAGGCGAGTTGTCAGTAGAAGAGGCCGATCAAGAAAAAATTATGCATCTTGCTACGCAATAGGAGGTAAAAAATTATGAACTTTTTTAAAGAAGTGAAGTCATTAGTCAAAGTAAACATTCGTGATTATGGCATGTATATTGCCCTATTTGTCATTATGCTGACATTCTCAATCATGACGGATGGACTGTTTATGTCTTCTCGGAATATTAGTAATCTCTTGGATGCTACAGGCTATATTGCTGTATTAGCCGTCGGGATGACACTTGTTATTGTCATTCGTCACATTGACTTGTCTGTCGGATTTGCAGCAGGCTTCTTAGGGGCCATAACTGCTATTCTTCTTACAAAAATGGGAATACCCATTTATTTGACCATTCCAATTATTTTGGTACTGGGAATTGGTGTCGGTCTGTTAAATGGTTTGTTGATTGCAAAAATCGGCATCCCATCCTTTGTTGCCACTCTTGCAGGGATGCTTATCTTCAGAGGAGCACTTTTGCAAGTTACAGAAAAAACCGGGACGATTATTATCAAAGATGATCACTTTAATGCGATTGGTAATGGATTTATCCCTTCTATTATCCAAGTAAATGGTTTACATTTGCTTTCGTTGATCGTGGGAGTATTAGGAATTTTAATGTACATTTATAGCGAATTCTCCACAAGAAGAGACAAGATCAAATATAAATTTGAAGTTGTTTCCAAACAGATTTTTACCCTGAAAATAATATTAGTTTCAGCAATCATTGCTTACATTACTTGGATATTAGCAGGCTATAATGGGTTTTCTTGGACGGTTGTCATTATGCTGCTCGTTGTTATCGTCTATTATTTCTTCACAACTAAGACAGTGCTAGGCAGACACATTTATGCTGTGGGAAGCAATCCGGAAGCAGCCCATCTAAGCGGGATCAACGTTAATAAGATTACGTACATCGTATTTGGTTCAATGGGTATGCTCTCCGCGCTTTCTGGCATTCTATTTACTTCACGTTTGCAGTCGGCTACAACAACGGCCGGTACATTGTTTGAGCTTGATGCGATTGCAGCGGCATACGTTGGCGGTGTATCTTCTGCCGGTGGAGTTGGTAAAGTAACGGGAGCGATTATCGGGGCGATTGTAATGGCTTCCTTATCAAGTGGTATGAACCTTCTGGGAGTCGGTATTTCCTATCAATATATGATCCGAGGGGGAGTATTGGCGGGAGCGGTAATTTTTGACGTTATGACTCGGAAGAAAAGAAATTAGATTTCCTATTCTCTTGAAAAAATAGAGGGGGGCTCATAAGGAGTCCCTCGATGAGTTTATAGAGTCGATTGAATACTACGGTTCCTAATCTGTTGGGGCTAATCGTTTTTAAGTTGTAAATGGAAGATTGGAATTGTCTGTTCTTCTAATAATGAATGACTTCTATTCAAATATTCCTCAAAACGTCTTCTTGCAGAAAAAGCTTTGCTCCTATCTTTCTATCCCCTTCCTAATTAACTCATTCCAAGAAAACGCAAATTGGTCTTTGCTGTATGTAAATTTCATAGTTTTTTCTATGCCCTACTTAAGCCTTATCGAAAGGCCGCGTTCATGAAATACGAATCTTTCAGCTATAGAGATGAAGACAGCAATGAGAGCTTGTCTGAGCTGGAAGATTAAGAATGAATTTGATAGTACCTTATGATTTAACCGGCTGCTTTCCTTTGGTCGCTTCATGCCAAACAACGCGCAAGAGTAGTAGAAAGTATTGAACAATTGTCGGTAGGTGGTATGATAAATAATAGTATATTATTGGGAAAAAAGGAGAAAACTCTCTTGAGAAAAACAGGCATATTTATTCTCTCCACTGTATGTGTCATCCTTTGTTATTTTACAGCTATATCTGCAGAAAAAGTGTTTCGATCTGACTGGCAATTGCCTCATGAGTCAGTCCAAAAGAAGGGGCAATATCGTCTTGTTCTCATCACCCAAGAGTTGGATACACCCTTTTGGGATAAAGTAGGTGAAGGTGCGCTTAAGCAAGCGAAGAAGGAAGGAGTAAGCATCGAAGTATGGGGGAGTTATGGTCAGGATCAAGAGGATTTTCTCAAAAAGATTGAAATCGCGATTCAATCAAAAGTCGACGGCATTATCGTTCAGGGCCTAGATACAGACAAGTTTAAAAATTTGACCAAAGTGAAAGCCGCATTTTACGGAATCCCTATTATCACAGTAGCGAACGATGTGCCGATGGAAGAAAGCCTTAGAAGAACTTATGTCGGTTCAGATCAGTATTTGGCTGGAACGATGATTGCAAGGCAGCTGCTGTCCGACATGGGATCGACGGGAAATGTAATCCTCATGTGTAACAGTCGCCAAGAATATTTTCAAAAGCAACGCCTGAAAGGAATACAAGACGTTCTGAAGGGTTACCCAAATGTTCGGGCGATCTATGCGGAGACGCCTGAATCAAGGGAGCAGGTAATCGCTACCACTCAGGATATGCTGAACCGGATGCCTAACGTGGATTCCTTTATAGCCGTCAATGCGAATATCGTGGGAACCATGATTCAAGAGATCGGAAGACGCTATCAGGTTGAGCCTTATCATATCTATTCATTCGACGACGGCTCTGAATCATTATCCCTTCTTAAGCAAGGAAAGCTCGATGGGATGATTGAACAATCTCCTGAGACGATGGGTGAAATTAGTGTGAGTGAAATGATGAAATGGTTGAGAGATGAGAGCGTTCCTCTTGATATGAAGGGCTACCTCACAGATACTCGGATCCTGAAAGCGAAGGACTTGCAATGAATAAAATACAGAAGAAAATATGGATGCTAACCATCGTTGTTCTGTTTATTATGGCAGCGATTTGGATCGCACTTATTTACTATAATGAGAAAACACAAAGTCAATATAACGAGATTCTCCAACGGTATTTACACTTAAATGAAGTGAAGGTAGCAAGCCAGCAGATGATCATAGATCTGAACATTTTTTTGAATGATCCGACTGCTTCAAACAAAGAACAGTTTGAATTGAGCAAAGATAAAATTCAAACTGCTAGAAAAGAAGTTCTCAATCTTCGGAATGAAGAGAATGATTTCGCATTGACTAACTATATGAACTTGATTGATAGTTTGATAGAAACCACAGACCGCTCCATTATGTTCCAGTCTGAACGAGAAACTGAGTCTTCGGTCAATGAGTTTTCGGAAGCGACTCACATCTCTAAGTATATTTCCGATATGACGCTTACTTTGATCGATACAGAGCTGAAGACTTATGACCGTTTCTATCGCGACATAATCGAGAAATCAAAAGAATTAAAAAGACTTGGCATTTGGCTGATGCTGTTGATTACATTCCTGTTGCTACTTATCACTTATTGGTTCTCGTTAAGTATTACAAAACCGGTGCAGAAGTTGATTCAAGCAGCCAATGAATTGTCGAGGGGTCGATTTGATTTGCAGATTGAGGTAGAGTCTAATGATGAAATTGCCTTCCTTGCAAAAACGTTTGATCGAATGCGAATCAACATAAACAACCTGATTTCGGAAATTCAGCAGAAGGCGCAACTCGAGCATGAGCTCCAGCAAAACAAACTTCTATTGAAAGAAAGTCAACTTAGTACATTGCAAAGCCAAATTAATCCGCATTTTTTGTTTAACACACTCAATACACTTTCCAAGAAAGCTTATCTGGATGGATCGGAAGAAACGAGCGATTTGATCGTGAGCGTCGCGGACTTATTGCGTTATAACTTAAAAAGATTAGGAAGGTCTGTAACACTTTGTGAAGAAATGATTGTTATAAAGAAGTATATGGAAATCCAAAAAGCTAGATTCACAGAGCGTCTGCAATTTCATATGGAAATCGACGAGTCATGCATGGATGTACAGATTCCTGGCCTAACGTTGCAGCCGATCGTCGAAAATGCGGTAATTCATGCTATCGAACCCAAAGAGGATGGCGGCGTTATTTGGTTCCGGATAATAGACGGAATGGATATGGTAACGATTGAGATTGAAGATGATGGACTTGGGATGACAGAGCATAAAATTCAGCAGATTTTGATGGACCAGATCATACAAACGGAAGGCCATTCGACTGGAATTGGGTTCAGTAACGTGGTCAAGCGACTCCGTCTTTTCTTCGGTTTTGAAGATGTGATAGATATAAAAAGTGGTAAGGGACTCGGCACGAAAATTATACTGAAAATTCCGAAAACAAGGAGAACTGAGAAGGATGATTAAGCTCCTGATTGTGGATGATGAACAGATCGAGCGGGAAGGTCTTCAAACGATTCTACAAAAGGCCTATCCAGAACTCGTTATTGAACAGGCGAAAAATGGCAACATGGCCGTACAAATGGCAGGAGAATTCAAGCCAAACTTAATCTTAATGGATATTAAGATGCCAGGAATGAATGGTCTTGAAGCGGTAGAACGAATCAGCACTGCCTATCCAGACATCAAATATGTGATGGTCACTGCTTATGATACATTTGACTACGCACGCCTTTCAATAAAGCTGGGCGTTAAAGATTATTTGCTTAAACCAAGTAAAGCCAAGCGATATCGTTACGACCGTTGGGAAAGTCCTGAATCAGATCGAAGTCGAGCAGGAGTCGCTTGCCATCAGCAAACTTCAACAGGAAGCCCTTCAAAAAGCATTGACCCTCGTTGAAACCGATGTCGTAACGCAATTATTGTTCGATCATGTTCATGAAGTCCATTTAGATATGCTAGTTGAAATGTTAGATGTTCACTCAGCAAATGAAAAGTTTGTGATGATTGTTTTGTTACCAGCAGGATCGGAAAAGTTCTATTCCGCCATAAGAGAGAAAATCAGACAAACAAGAAGCGGATGGGTCGGTGCTTTATACGGACGTCAACTTCCGATAATCGTTTTCCGGGATCCGTCTAGATCATTCCGTTCTCAAGCCGTTTTTCTCGCTGGAGAAATTCTTTCGTTAGCAAAATCCCGACTGGAAGAGGGCTGGTTTGTCGGTATTGGAAACGTGTGTGGTTCTTTGGATCAAATCAGGCAATCTTATCAGGAATCATTAATCGCTTCAATGGATACGACTATTCCTGTTAAATACCGTTTTTATACTGATTTGCCTGTTCTGGCAACAGCAGGTGATGGGCACATGGCTAAAAAAAGAGAACAGCAGTTTTTCGATCAAATTCGACTCGGTCAATGGGATCAAGTTCATCTGAATATTATGAACTTGATTCAACGATATGAAATTGAAGACGCCAATCTAATGCAAATACAACAAAGAGTGCTAGAACTGCTCTGGATCGCATCAAGAGTGATGAATGAAATGGGCGTGGAAATCGATACGCCACGTTATTCCTTTCAAGCTCAAGATTGTAGACAGTTACGCACAGAAACAGGACATTTGCTTGACCAAATGAAACAGTCCTACAGCTACCATTACGAACGTTTGTCGGCAGATTCCATTCATCAGATTAAACAATATATTACGGAACACTCTCATGAGGATATCTCTCTAGAAGCGTTAGGAAAGATTGTTGGCTTAAGTCCAATTTATATCAGCAAAATATTCAAGGAGAAGCTTGGCGTCAATTATATCGATTTTTTGACGGAATGCCGCATTGGAAAAGCGAAGAAATTAATGAGTGATCCTGAGAAAAGCATAAAAGAAATTACATATGAAGTCGGCTATCATGAACCTAATTATTTCAGCAAAGTTTTCAAAAAAATCTGTGGAATTTCGCCAAAAGAGTACCGAAAGACCTTATTAAGCAAAAAAGTGAGTAATCAGTGAAACTTATAGAAAAAGGAGAAAAGAGAATGAAACGGATTTTGATCCGATTTAGACTGATTCTGCTCATGTTCGCTCTGATCTGTAGTGTAGCTGCTTGTAAAGGGAGTGGTGAACGTATACAGGAGAGAATGATTCCAACGAATGTTTCAAAAACACAAAAGTGCCGGGACAAAGAAATCCGAATTTGAGAAAAAGATTAAAATTGGCTTCTCTATGGATACATTGCTAGAGGAACGTTGGCTTAGGGACAGAGATCTGTTCAAACAGGCGGTGGAAGGATTAGGTGCAGAAGTTGAGATTATGGCAGCGAACGGTGACGACGCAGTCCAAATTTCGCAAGCAGAGACGTTGATCAGTCAAGGTGTCGATCTCCTCGTTGTGGTTCCTCACAATGCTGAGGCAACTGCTGCTATCGTTAGCAAGGCTCATTCAGCTGGTATTAAGGTAATTGCATACGACCGATTGATTAAAAATGCTAATACTGATTTATATGTTTCTTTTGACAACGAACAAGTAGGTGAATTACAAGCGAAAGCGATCACGAAATTAGTCCCAAAAGGAAAATATGTATACATCGGAGGGGCTGATACAGACAATAATGCTCATCTATTCAAAAAAGGCGTATTTAATGTACTTCAACCTTTGATAGACAACGGAGATATTAAGGTTGTTTATGATCAATGGACAAAAGATTGGACTCCAGCCAATGCACAAGTGAACATGCAAGACGCACTTAAAGCCAATCATAATCAGATAGACGCTGTCATCGCGGCAAATGATGCAACTGCTGGAGGGATTATCAAAGCACTTAAAGAGCAGGGACTTGCAGGCAAAATCCCTGTCGCGGGTCAAGACGCAGAACTTGCAGCTGTTCAGCGAATCGTCAAAGGAACTCAAACCATGACCGTATATAAGCCTATCAAAGCCTTAACGATGGAAGCGGCTGATCTTGCCGTAAAGATGGCAAAAGGTGAGAAACTAAGTGCTACCAGGAAAGTGAACAACGGAAAAATCGAAGTGCCTTCCGTTTTCCTTTCTCCAATTGGGGTAGATAAACTCAATTTAGACGCCACCATTATCGCGGATGGCTATCATTCTAGGCAGGATGTATATAATAATAAATAAAATAGCGTGATTATGCTTTTTAAGAGAATGGTTATAGTAGCGAATGTTGGAGATAGGAAGCAAAAACGATGAGGCTCCTACGGAAAAACGAGCGAGTCGAGACCCCGTAATGTGGTTTCTGATTCCACTGAAAAACTTCTCTTGGTACATCCATTCGAGGATAAGCCGTGGATGTTCTTTCCAGGCAGACGCGTTCCGCGGGCACGGCTTCAATCTCCTCGTCACTGCGTTCCTGCGGGGCTTTCAGCTCGTGCTGTTCCCGCAGGAGTCGCTGCCTTTTACTCCCATCCGCTCGAATGAACTCACCCTGCAGAAACTGTTTTTACAACCTTTTCACGCAATCGCTCCCATCCGTCTGTCCAAATTCTTACTCCTAGAAGTGATCGGATGTTAACTTGGAGGAACGGACCGGACAATAAGCCTTTCTACAGGCAACTGAATGGAAAGGAATCGCCAATCCCCCCTATAAAATGGAAGCGAAGAAGAGGGAAGAGAAACAGAGAGACGGTAGGATCCAACATCGTCTGCTTAGTCTATTTGCATAGAAATACAAGGTACCACAGCGATGTTTGCGGTCAATCTCAAGCGTATACTCACATGATGAAAAGAAAAAGGATAAAATAGAGCAAAAGATACGATATGAATTCAAAAAAATGCAACAGTTTCAGTGGCCTGGATGTTTTTCACGACGAGAATCAACCGTTCGTCTGCGAAATGTCAGTAGTTTTGCCGAATGTAGAAAAATCAACCTGATGGCCGAGATAATAAAAAAATAATGGCGTCTCTCACAAGTGCACTAAAGCTTCAGTGTACTTGTGAGAGACGCCATTATTCACATTATGAGAATAAATTTATGTTTTCAATTTTATGCATTCTTTTAGTAATACGAATAGAAGCATGCCAAGAATTTCTTAGTTGCTCTCATATAGCTGCATTCTTCTGTTTTTGATCTAAACGATGACTGAGGAAAGTTAGCAAACTTGCAAAGATCGCAACCAATCCGCCAACCCATGTTACACTCATCAAGTTTCCTTGATGGTAAACAATTCCACCTAATGCTGAACCAAATGCGATACCTACATTGCTTGCGACTGGCATCAATGAAGCAGCAAGCCCTGTCGCTTTTGGTTGATAAATACCGGCAAGGTCAATCAAATAAAGCTGGGTAGAAGTTGTTAATAGGATAGCCATTAATGACATCAAGCCAATATTAGCGAGCCCAAAGATAAAATTATTTGTTGTCCAGTATAAGCTGGTCAAAACAATTGCTTGGACGATGAAAACAAATCGAAGGCGTCCGATCGCATTGTGGTTAGAGATTTTCCCAGCCAGTATGTTACTGAAAATGGAAATAAACCCGTAGCCAAATAAGATTAAACTGATTGAACGACTTGGTGCTTCCATTCCTTTTAAAATCGGAACAAGGTACGTATAAACGGCATAAGTCGCACCAAATCCAAGAGATGGAATGAAAAAAGCCATTAAGATGCGTGGGTGTGTCAACAAAGAAAATTGATCACGCATCGAACTGCGATATTGACTAAGTTCAACGGGTAAAACGAAGAAAGAAGCCAAAAACGCAATCCCACCAAGAAAAGTCGTAAACAGAAAGGTTGCATTCCAGTCGTACCATTCAGCGATGACAGTACCAATTGGTACGCCAATGACGTTTGCAAGAGTAAAGCCACCGAAAACGAATGATATAGCAAGTCCTCGTTTTGTAATCGGAATGGTTTCACTAGCAACGATCATTGCTAGTGAGATTAAAACGCCCGTTACAATCGCCGTCATCATCCGTAGTGCGAGAAGAATGATGTAGCTCGTCGAAATCACGCACAAAGCATTCAAGATGATGAACATACCAATCAAAAACAACATCCATTTTCGCTTTGGAAAGTGACTTGTTGCTGACATCACGAGTGGTGTAGCGATGGCAAACGTAATCGCAAAAGCAGAAACGAGTGTACCAGCTTTTGCATTTGTGATATGGAGACTCGAGGAAATATCGGTTAAGATCCCGACGATAACAAATTCGCTTGTCCCGAGAACAAATGTTAATAAAGTAAGTGTTAAAATAAGTAACCAATGTCGTTTAGTTAATTCTGTGTCGTGCATAAATACCTCTTTTCTTAGATGACTGTAAATGTCTCACATGGTAGATAAACAATTTAATTATCATACCACAAAAAAATTTTTTCAAGGATATCCCATGCTTATTAAAAGGTATTTTGTCCAAAGATTGTTCGTGATGATTTGTCCTTGTCATTTATCGTCATCATGACAGGGTTCTAAGTTTATACCTCTTTCATCTTTTATAGTAGGAATATGGTAATATACTTATAGTCATATGAGTCAATTTCGTTATTTAACTCTTCAATCTTAAATGCGAACATTTCATTTGAATATTAATTATTCATTCGATTTTCGTTTTTGACATCTAGCTTTGCCCCGGAGTCGCCGACTTACACTCCAATCGAAATCAATGTTCGTTCCATTGAAATTAATTGATCAATTATAAATTTGATTTATACATTAGAAAAAATTCAAGTGAATGTTATCATATCATACAGTGGATTGCGATTTATATCATTGAAGAGTAAGGTGATTTGAGAAATGAAGTATACAGTAAGAATAGTGGCCGTTTTATTCGTAATTATTTCTGGAGCTTGTTTTAAAATAAACGATTATCTTACTTTAGGGTATATCCCATTAATTGAATGGGTCTTAAATGCGATTTTTATTATCCCTGCATGGTGGATCGGATTACAAATTGATAAATCAAAATTTTACGCTTTGAAACTGCAGCAAAAAGACGAGGAATTAAATGAACTGTTTAATAATGTAGACGCTGTTATTTACTCCTATGATCTCAGATCTAAAAAGTTGAATATTTCACCAAAGGTTCGTGAGTTATATGGCCACTCATCTGAAGAGTTTAAAGAAAATATACAGTTGTGGAAAGATGCCGCTTACCCGAAAGATAAGGAAATCGAAAAAAAATTAAAGCAGCAGCTTAAAGCTGGAAAAGAGGCAGTATGTGAGTTTCAAATTCATCTGCCAAATGGAGAATGGAAGTGGGTTCAAAAACGGATAAAACCGATCTTAGATTCGAGTGAAAAGTTAATAAAGATAAATGGAATTGACATTGATATTGATCATAGTAAAAAAGTAGAAGATTTACTTGTTCATAGCCAAGAACAAAATCGAAAACTATTAGAAAAACGTTTAGAAGAAACCGAACAACGCTTTAAGTCATTATTTGTACACCATTCTGATGCAATCTTTACATTTAGTTTAGATGGAGAACTAATAGAGTTAAATCAAGCAGGAGAGGAACTAATTGGTTATACCATTAAAGAGTTCGAAATGAAAAAATGGGATTCGATCATTCTCTCAAAAGATTTACCTATTCACAGAGAACATTTTAAAAAAGTTAGTGAAGGAAAACATCAGGAATTCACTGTATCGATGATTCATAAAAATGGAAGCGTAAGAATCGTTAGTTTAAAAATGATCCCTATCATTACAGATGATCAAATGATTGGAATATATGAAATCGCAAAGGATATCACTGAATCTAAATTATCGGAAGAAATGATAAGAAGGTCCGATAAGTTATCCGTTGTAGGTCAATTAGCCGCAGGAGTTGCGCATGAAATACGAAATCCATTAACAACACTAAAAGGATTTATCCAATTTTTTAAGTCTAATATTGATAAACGGTACGTGGATATTATGTTAACGGAGTTGGATCGCATTAACCTAATCGTGGGTGAATTTCTTATTTTGGCAAAACCGCAAGCAATAAAGTATGAACAAAGAGATATGAATCAAATCTTACAAGATATCATTTTATTGCTTGAAACCCAGGCGATCATTAAAAATATTCAATTTCGGACAGAATTTGATCTTGATTTACCTATCATTAATTGTGAACGTAATCAGATGAAGCAAGTATTTATCAATCTTTTGAAAAATGCTATGGAAGCGATGTCTCAAGGTGGGGAAATTACGATCAAGACGAAGATGGTCAACGAAGAGATGGTGAGTATTCTTATCATTGATGAAGGAGTAGGAATTGAAGATGATCAAATTCCTAAACTAGGAGAACCTTTCTTTTCAAAAAAAGAAGATGGTACGGGATTAGGCTTAACTGTCAGTTTTAAAATTGTTGAAAATCATGGTGGCACAATGAGAATTTCGAGTGAGTTGAATATTGGAACAGCGATCGAAATTTGTTTACCGGTCAATGGTCCATTAGAAGTGGCATATGAACAGGAACAAGTTCGTTAAAGAATGAAAAATAAAAAAATGTGAATCACTCAACTTCATCATCCGCACAAGCGGTTGTAATTTAAAACGTGCGACAAAGAAGACATTCGTTCGTTTCTTAAAGATTCTGATGTCTGCGTCTATACCTCTCCTATCATATTTTTTGTATTTCTTTTATGAAGAAGGGACAAAATAATTGTGGTGTAAAAAAACGCAATATTAGCCACCTTTAAAATATTTGATAGGAGAGATTAGATGAAATGTAATGTTGGGAAAACGGAACAAGTAATAAGAATTGGGATTGGTTCTGTTATAATCCTTGCTGGACTGTATTACAAAAGTTGGTGGGGGATAATCGGAATCGTTCCTATCATTACGGGTGCCACTCGCTATTGTCCAGCAAATGCTATGTTGGGAATTCAGAATTGTAAAGTTGAAAATCACTCGTAAGCATAGTCGTATCGGCTCCATTTCTAAAAGTCGTTGACCAATTATGTCTCTTTTCAAAAAAAGATCTATATGAATAATGGATTTGAGGGGGTGTACAGAAATCCAGTGAGCTGGAATGACTGGCAGCCCTCTATATTTTGTTCATTATTTCACCCTTTCCGCAGGCGAGATGAAAGTAAACGCAATCGATGACGGAAAGAAGTTCATTAAACTTCATGAAAAACCGTTACAAAATACAGTGCTTCATTTTGATAGAAGAAAAAAGCATTCGGAAAATCAAGCGATTTTCCGAATGCTTTTTTTATTTAGAGACTTATAAGAAGAAACAAGGACTACCGAATCATTTTTTGATTGTAAACACTTCTACGTTCTTGGAGAGATCATTTGCAATTTGTAGTAGTTGTTTCATGCTGTTCGAAAGATCGACTGACATAGCAGCTTGTTCTTGTGAAGAAGCTGCTACTTCTTCTGTAGAAGCAGAAGATTCCTCTACAATCGCCGTAATATCTTCAATCATTAGCTGAACTTTACTAGAATTTGTTTGGATCATTTCTAATTCACCCATCAAAGACTGTACTTGAGACTCTGTATTTTTCACTTTTGATACGATTTCTTCTAGAGATTTTCCTCCTTCTGAAAAAACAGTAATTTGTTTAGAAAACTGAGTCAAATTTGTTTCCATAAGGGAGATTGATTTTTTTGTATCTTGCTGAGTATCTTGTATAAGGGAAGTAATTTTACTCGTAGCGCCTTCTGTTTCGACTGAAAGTTTTCGTACTTCGTCTGCAACAACGGCAAACCCTTTGCCTTGTTCACCTGCTCGTGCCGCTTCAATAGCAGCATTTAGAGCTAGTAAATTGGTTTGTTCAGATATATTACGGATTAATTGAATGATTTCTCCAATTTCACTTGCTCGATTTCCTAACACTCGTATAGTAGCGGTTGTCGTTTCTAAATCATGAACAGATTTTTGAAAGGAAACAATTCCATCTTCTATTTTAGACTTTCCATTTATCGCAACGGTTGTTGATTCAAAAGCCGTTTGAATCGTGTTTTTCGCTAGCGTATTCCCCGATTCTACCTTTTCATTAATATCTTTAACCGCTTCAAAAATGGTTGCAACCTTTAATGACTGTTGTTCCACTCCAATAGCTATTTCAGACATAGTAAGAGCTACTTGACTTGAAGCTTCTTTAGATTGATTCACATTTGCATTAATATTGTCAGTGATATTATTAATATCGTGTGAACGCTTTCGAATAGAATTGACAAGAGTGATCAGTTGTCGTCTCATTTGTTCAAACGATAAAGCTAATTTCCCTACTTCGTCTTTCGTGGGAAGATCAATTGAATTAGACAAATTGCCTTGAGCCATGAATTCTGCTTGTTGTTTCAAAAGGGAAAGATTTTTTGTGATTCGTTTTGAAATAATATAACTTAAAATGGCAGTAATCATCAAACCTACGATCATAAAGATAAATGTAAGTAGTGCAGTGTGTTCCATTCCTTTTTTAAATTCAGCTGTATCCGCTTTGGATTTCTTTAGTGTATGGGCAACTAAACCATCGACTCGATCGTTAATTTCTATCGCAGTCTTATCAAAATTCCCCATAAATTCATTTCCCTTTTCTGGACCACCATCTATATAGGATTGTGCCATTTGTTTTCCTGTAGACATAGTAATCCTGAAATGGTGTGACAAGTGAATCAAGTTCCTCTCTTTGTTGAGGGGATTGTATATCCTTGAGTAAATCGATCGTTTTTTGGAAGTCTCTTGCAAATCCATCGGCTTCCTTAAAACCATCGTCTAACCCTCCTTGTGCTCTAGTCGCACTAATATCAGTAAGAAATTGTTGAACTTGAATAACGTCTAACTTTAATCTTTCCGTTAATCTGATTTGCTGGATTTGATCATTTTCGAACGCCTCTGTTTTTTGTGCGGCTTGAATATTTTCAAATATAGAAAATGCCAAAATTCCGCCTAAAATAAGGAAAGCTAAAAAGAATGTTAGAAATAATTGCTTGCCAATTTTCATGATTAATATTTCTCCTTTTGATTTAGACTCTGTTAAACGGTGTTGTTGATCGTAAGGAAATCTCTCACTAGTTGAAAAACGGGCTGACAAGATCCCACAGCAAGACACGAGCGAGGATGCTTGTCCGTTCGTCAGCGGAAAGGGAGCAGATTTCCTGTTTTTTATAAAATTTCAAAAGTAAAAGTAACAGAACATTGATTTATAAGGGGAACTTTTCTTTAAAATTGTAAATGCCCTATATTCAAACTAGGTAGCTATTTTCACATAACGAGACGCTTTTTCTTACAAGATAAGTATTCTATTCAAACACAATTTGCACGATTAATAGTTAAGTAGCATACTGCTTAACCAAGACTCAAATGATCTTATATAATCGAAAAGGGAAGACTTTTTCTCCCAGAAAAAAAGTCTTCCCTTTAACTGATATTACAGTAGATATCTTGTAAGCTCTACTAAAAGATATTTTGCAATGTGCTCGATTAACTTGAAAGAATCGCATCCCTCATTTCCATGTTATCGCAATGGAGATTAACACGGTTAGGAATACGATGAAATGCTATAATGGGTGGATAGATATGAATGCAGAAAGGAAGGAATGTTCTCATGAAGTACTTTAAATCGCAAATGAAGCAGCTGATCAAAGAGAATGAAGAACTGCAAAGTCGCTTAAGAGAGTTAATGGTGGAGCACGATCTTGAGAAAAACTTTGCCCTTAAGGCTTTGTACCATTCAGAAGTGGCTGAAGGCGGAAAGTATCAGTTAGATTACCAAGCGCTTGACTCGCCTAAAGAGTAGTCTCTTGCTTTTAAACGTGACAAAGAAATATCGTTCGTACATTTTCAAGAGTCTAAGTCTAGTCGCTGAATCGAGTCTTGTAAAGTCCCTTCTAACCATCTATAATCATCCACTATATGTACTAAACAGATAATGGATGGTAGAGAAAGGCGGGGGCTCTGGCGCGCGACTGCGGAAAGTGTCCCCCTGTAACAGAAATCCACAGTGCCTTTTTTAGTAGGATTCTCATTTAAGCAGTATGAATGGAAGCAGAATCACTTCTTAATTATTCAATTTAGCAATCCAATGGATTGTTAAGATAACTCTTTTGCCATCATAACGTTTGTCGTTTGATAGTCGAGTTTTTCGTATAATTTTCTTGCTATTTGATTGTGGCCAAATACGTGAAGTTTGATCCGTTTCATCCCCAGTTCTTTAGCCTTTCCTTCAATCGCGAGCATCGTTGCTTTTCCAAAGCCCAAACCTTGATACTCAGAGGAAATAGTAATTTCATAAATAAAACCTACATCTTGATCCTTTCTGGCAAGCCAAATCATTCCAACAGCTCGATCCTGGTCCATTACCGTGTACAAGTAATTATTTTCTGTTTCTAAGCCTTGAGGCAACAGTGTAGCAAATTCACTTTCTGCTTCAGAAAGAGCCTCTGATTCTTTCCAGTTGCCAGAAGCTACTTTTTCTTTTGCGTAACTTTCGATTGAACTTCCCAAAAATTTTTCAAATTCAGCTGAAGTCATTTTTTGTAAAATAATCATCGAATCCTCCTAATCATTTTGTTTTTTTGAAGTAGAGAAAGAATGGTGAAAACGATCAGATGCAACTTTTCTTTTTGGTTGGCATATCAATAAGTGAGAGAAATCATTTAGGTTAAAAACGCATGTTGTTTACGAAAATTCTCCTTTCTTATATAAAAGGAGAATTTTCAGAAAAGAACGATTCTATAATGAATAATATAGTGATTTCGGTTGATAAGCAATTCAAGAATGATATGATTAGAAAATAAATGGAAAAAATTCCAGGTGAATTGTAAAGGTTTAAGTTGAATGTTCAGAGGGGAGAAAATAAGTGTATCAGCATCTATTTGGAATGATGATTCTTGTAGCTTTTATCCTATTCATTATTTATCGCCGCGTCCGCAGAAATATTGGGTGGCAGCAATTACACATGAGGAAAATAATCTTTCGGACTATTTTGTTGTCCTTTATCGGCGTGATCTTTCTTGGACAAGGCACACAACATCCTATTAGTCTCATATCGGATGTTGTCGGAATCGGAATTGGAATTTTATTAGCCTATTATAGCGCTCTTAAGACAAGTTTTGAACAACGAAATGGTAGTTGGTATTATCGTCCGGATATTTGGATTGGGAGTTTTGTTACGGCCATTTTCCTAGTCCGCTTTCTATCCCGTTTCTATAATATGTATGAGAGTGGAGCATTTGAAGGAGCGAATGGAGGAGGTGCGAACAGTTATCAAACGATGAGCTACGCATCGGGAAATTCATGGACCTCTGGCTTTTTACTCATCATGTTTGGCTATTATGTTCTTTACTATATCCTCTTAATGCGTAAACAGAAAAACTTAGAACATGTAGAAAATAAGGCAATTATCTAAAATAGACATTGAAGTTTAAGGCTATTCCACTCGTCTTTTGTTGACGATGGAAAGCTTTTTTATTTTACAAACGTTATCAGATGGTCACTTTATTAATGGAATCACCGTTCACGCGAACGAATCTTGTGCTCAAGTATCAGTTGTTGACTGGTCTTAACCTGCTGTATATCATAAATATCATGAGTCTGACCATCATTCAGGCAAAACAAGTTCGATCTATAAAAAAGACATTCCGAATTACAGAATTTCGTTTATCTAAAAAAGGGGTATAATAACAAGATCATATAAGTTATAGGAGTTGTGACCTTGGAAAAACAAACGAGCAAGTACCGGTGGGTAGTTTTTGCAACAGTGTTATTCTCTTATTTATTGATTGTGAGTCAAAGAACTGCACCAGGATTGATCTCTGATCAGTTGATGAAGGATTTCAGCGTAACAGCATCAACGATTGGATTATTGACAAGCGTTCAGTTTTTAGCATATGCAAGTCTACAAATTCCGATTGGAATCTTATCTGACCGCTTTGGACCCAATGTTTTTCTCATACTGGGGACATTACTGAATGGTTTGGGCACGTTAATTTATAGTGTAGCACCGAATGAGTCGGTTCTTTTTCTTGCAAGATTACTCGTGGGAATTGGTGATGCCACGATATGGGTCAACCTTGTGTTGATATTAAGCATTTGGTTTAAAGTGAAAGAATTTGTTGGACTTCTTGGCCTTGCAGGAATGACCGGGAGTTTGGGATTCCTGCTGGCGACTGTTCCGTTTTCAGTGTGGATTTCGGCGGCAGGATGGCGTCCTCCATTTTTTACAGTGGGTTTGATCTTGATAGTTTGGTCAGTCCTGCTTTATTTCATCCTTGTGAAGAAGCCAAAGCAGATGGCGAAGAAATTATCAGACTCTAAAGACATACCTGTAAAGAAAAAACAAAAGCGGGAAAAGACACTCGTGTTGCTACGTCGAATCTTTTCCGATCGACAAGCGTGGGCGACGTTTCTCTGTCACTTTGGGGCAGTAGGTACATATGTAGGATTCATCGGCTCATGGGCGGTTCCATACGGCATGCATGTGTATGATATGACGCGCTCACATGCAAGTCAGCTTATTATGATAGGTCTGATTGGGGCCATGGTTGGGGCCCCGCTGACAAGTTGGATAGCAAGTCGATGGGGCTCGATAAAGCGTCCGTATTTAATTGTTCATCTTCTTCTTTTTGTTAGCTGGCTTGCTTTTGTTTTATTTAGTGGAAAGCCACCATATTTCATGCTAGTGATGTTGTTCTTATTGATTGGGTATGGAAATGGAGCCAGTGCGTTAACCTTTGCCATTGTCCGTAAGTCTTTTGATATGAAAGAAGTCGGCGTGGTTTCTGGTTTTGCAAATACTGGCGGATTTTTGAGTGCCGTGCTATTACCAAGTATTTTCGGGAAAGTATTGGACCATTTTCATGCATCAGATAGCAGCGTCGGCTATCATTATGGATTCATCATACCCGTCATTTTCTCCATGATTGGCTTAATAGGCGGATTTCTTATTATGGAGCAGCGTTTGGCAAAACCACAAGCTGATTCGATGTAACACATACAATTGTGAACATTTCTCTTTTTAAAGATTGATAAAAGGACACCTCTACTCGTTATCAAACATGAGCGGAGGTGTCTTTATTAATATCTAATTGCAGGTAAGGATCAAAGTTGTACCATTCGCAGTAACAATTTTTTAACTTTTGTCTGTATCCTTGTCGTCTAGATTAAATACCTGAATGGTAGGAATAAGTTTAACCATTATCTTTCGAGTCAAGATGATCGTTGATTCTTAAAGTAATCTAATGTTTCTATTTTTTCGCCATCATCGAAGAGATTCAACTCCTGGATAATCGTGGAAGCAAATTCGACATATGCTCGTCCAGGTGCTGTTACGATCCGATCGTCCACAGTGACATCTTCCTTCTGTTGCAAAGACCAGTCGTGAAGCGTTGCGTAGTTTTCTTCACTTTCCTCTAATTCTGTGGAAAATTTCTTGCCGTCCAATAATCCTGCTTTGCTAGGCAAGATAGTGCCAGCACATATTCCACCAATCAAACCACCATTCTCATGGATACGTCGTACGAGGTTGAGGAGCGTTTCATTCTCCAAAACTGGAAATACGTTACCCCCAGGTATAATGAAAACGTCGTAATCATCGGGGCAATCAATACTAGATAAAATCCGATCAGGATAACTATGAAAACCGGATGTTCCTTTGATGGGCTTTCTTTCATCGTCGATGCTAAACGTTTCAATTACAAACCCTTTACTTTTTAAAAACAGGCTAGCTAAATGTACTTCAAACTCAGCATAATCTTCATAGATCAAAAATAATGCTCTCGCCATTCTAAACGCCCCCTAATCTCTTTTTCTAAATTGTCATAATATTCATAATATCATTTTTTTAGATCCTTTCAAATGTCCTCAATTATAAAGATCTGTGTTTTAAAATGGAGGGTTCGGGCTGAATTGATCTCTACTACTACAATGAAATGTCCTTAATTATTAATCAGAAGCTTATAAAATTTTAATTTTTGCCCCATTTTTATTGATTTTTTTCTTTTTATGTTTAGATTTTCTGAAAATCAAAAAAATATATATAATGTAAAATTTTCTCATGCTACGATATCACTAATAAAGAGATCTAGTAGATGGAGGAATTAGATGATGGATTTTGATGTAATCGTAGTAGGTGCCGGACTATCCGGTCTCGTAGCCACAGCAGAAATCGCCGATGCAGGTAAAAAGGTATTGCTTTTAGATCAAGAACCGGAAGCATCATTGGGCGGACAGGCATGGTGGTCATTTGGTGGTTTGTTTCTGGTAGATTCACCCGAGCAACGGAGAATGGGAATTAAAGATTCAAAGGAATTAGCATGGCAAGACTGGTTAGGGGCAGCTGGATTTGATCGGGAAGAGGATCAAGACTATTGGGGAAAAAAATGGGCAGAAGCATATGTCGATTTCGCTGCCGGGGAGAAACGCGCTTGGTTACGCGATATGGGATTACGCTTTTTTCCAGTAGTAGGTTGGGCAGAACGGGGTGGTTATCTGGCTGAAGGGCATGGAAACTCAGTACCTAGATTTCATATCGTATGGGGAACAGGTCCAGGCATAGTTGCTCCTTTTGAAAAGAGAGTCCGTGAGCATATGAAAAAGGGATTGGTGGAGTATCGACCACGGCATCGTGTCGACCAGCTAATTAATAATAGCGGCACCATCTTGGGTGTAGAGGGTTCTATCCTTGAATCCAGCTCAGCTTTACGTGGAGAAGCAAGCTCGAGAGAAGTAATAGGGAAGTTTGAATATCGATCAAAAGCAGTCATCGTGACAAGTGGTGGAATAGGTGGCAACCATGAACTCATTCGTGAAAATTGGCCAGTAAGACTCGGAAGACCACCTCAAAATATGCTGTCAGGTGTGCCCGAACATGTAGATGGTCGAATGCTTGCGATTACGGAAGCTGCGGGTGGGCGAATCGTTAACCCCGATCGCATGTGGCACTACACAGAGGGAATAAAAAACTGGGATTCGGTATGGAATAAGCACGGAATTCGTATTCTTCCTGGACCATCCTCACTTTGGTTAGATGCAAGAGGGAAGCGCTTTCCTTCTCCGAATTTCCCAGGATTTGATACGTTGGGTACCCTTGAATCCATCCAAAAAACAGGATACAGTTATTCTTGGTTTATTTTGACCCAAAAAATAATTGAACGTGAATTTGCACTCTCAGGCTCAGAGCAAAATCCTGATTTAACAGGTAAAAGTATTCGAAAAGTATTGGCAAGAGCTTTGCCAGGAGCTTCAGGCCCTGTTCAAGCATTTATGGATAAGGGTGAAGACTTCATTATCGCCAATCATTTAGCTGAGCTTGTCTCTGGTATGAATCAATTAACTGGAGAAGAGCTCTTAAATCTTGCGGATATCGAGAGACAAATACAGGCACGAGACCGTCAAGTAGAGAATACTTTTTCGAAAGATCTTCAAATAACGGCAATACGTGGAGCTCGAAAGTATCTAGGTGATAAATTAATCCGAGTGGCCGCGCCACACAAAATTCTTGATTCTAAAAATGGTCCGCTCATCGCCGTACGTTTGAATATTGTTAGTCGCAAAACTTTAGGCGGGTTACAAACGGACTTGTCTAGTCGTGTGCTCAATGCGTCAGGAGAAGCGATTCCTGGACTGTATGCAGCAGGTGAAGTTTCGGGATTTGGAGGCGGTGGCATACACGGTTATCGTTCACTAGAAGGAACGTTTTTGGGAGGGTGTCTTTTTACAGGAAGAGTAGCGGGGCGAGCTGCAGCCAAGGAATTAGAATAAAGGAGTCAAAAAGCCTATTTAATGTAAGTTCTATTTGGGTGTATCATTCCTTTATAAGTGAAAGAATAAATCAATTTATTCTGGAAATTGAAAATGGTGTCGGTTTTTCTCAATGATAAAAGTTATCCTAATTTCTGAGGAGGAAAAGGAATGTCTCTTTTAGTAAGAGGACAAAAAGTAGATCTAACCAAGGGCAATCCGATGTTAACAAGTGTGAAAGCAGTGCTTGGTTGGGATGTAGGAAATAACAAGCAAACGATTGATTTGGATGCAATTGCTTTACTCTTAGACACCAGCGGAAAGCTGGCTCATCAGCAAAACATTGTCTATTATAATCATTTAATCAGTGGGCAAGGTGCCGTACAGTTAACAAAAGACAATCGAACGGGTGTTGGTTCAGGCGACGATGAACAAATTCAGATTAATTTAAGAACTATTCCTGCAGAAGTGAGTAAAATTGTTATTGCAATCAATATTTATGATGCAATTGAAAAGAAACAAGACTTTAGTCAAGTATCAAATGCCTATGTGCGAATTCATAATGAACAAACGGGACAAGAGTTATATCGTTATGACTTAGGAAAAGAATCCACGACAGAGACAACCATCATTATGGGTGAAGTGTATTTACATAACGGGGAGTGGAAATTCTCTGCAATTGGGCGTGGGATTGATGGCGGATTGAGTGGTTTATGCTCCTTATACCATCTTCAAACAGAGCCCTCTCATTTTATCAAAGCTCCTATCCCTCATCATACCAAAACAACTAAAATGAATAACTCAACTGTTTTATCAAGTCCTTCACCTATTAATCTCTCAAAGATTGAATTAAAGAAATCGGGAGACAAAGTGAACTTGCAGAAGACGAATTCTTCTTTAGGTGAAATACTTGTTAACCTGAACTGGAATCAAAAAACCAATCAATCTAGTAACAGAGGTTTTTTCTCTTCAAAATTTGCTTCTAATCGTTCGGTTGATTTGGATCTGGGATGTCTATTTGAATTGGAAGATGGGTATCGTGGTGTTGTCCAGGCATTGGGAAATACATTCGGTCATTTTCAACAGGAACCTTATATTAATCTTGATCATGATGATCGAAGTGGGTCTTCTGCTGGCGGGGAAAACCTTCGTATTAATGGGAACCAAGTTAAGAAATTTAAACGAATTTTAGTTTTTGCTTATATTTATGAAGGAGCTGTAAATTGGGCAGATGTAGATGGTGTTGTCACACTCAAGCAACAAAATGGACCGGACATCGTTGTTCGATTAGATGAACATAGACCTGGCAAGGGCATGTGTGCGATTGCGCTTCTTGAAAATGTAAATGATCAGACGATGAGTGTGAAAAAAATTGTCAATTATTTTAATGGGCATCAAGAAATGGACCATTCATTTAACTGGGGAATGAAATGGACGAGAGGATCAAAGTAAGAAACATTTTCATATTATGAGTGGTTCATAAAAGGTTTAGAGACGGGGCTGGCTAATAATTCCCTAAAATAAGCAGGTGGAGAAAAATGACTCGTTTTTCTGAGGGCATATAAAAAGTTCTCTTTTAAGCCGTTGATTTTCGTTCCAGGCAGACGCGTTCCGCGGGCAAGGCTTCAATTTACTCCGACAAACAGGAAGTTTTAGCTCAAGTCAACAGGATGTTGCGCTCTTAGACTGTGATCCTTTCCCTGCGGGGCTTTCAGCTCGTGCTATTCCCGCAGGAGTCACTGCCTTCTACTGCAATCATTAACAAATAGGTTCTCTTTTATCTGAAAAAAAGTGAGCTGCTAAATCTGTTCAAAATCGCATAGAATGTGCCACCGATCAAAACGATACAATTATTCCTGATTTTCCTGCATAGGTTCCCATAGTGGCTCCCATATAGTTCACAATAATATCTTTTGGGTTATATCTAGCTGTAATTTCACTTTTTAAAAATTCAATGTCATCAAAGTTTCCAGTATGGGTAATTCCAAAGATGGTTTCAGAGAAATCATCTTTTCGTTCACCGATAATATCCAATGCTCTTTTTAAAAACTTCTTATTCCCACGTACTTTTTCAAGAACTTCAATTTCACCTTTTACCCCTTCTAAAATCACTTTGATATTTAATACTTTTGCGATCGATCCTTGGAATTTGCTGAGTCTTCCGCCCTTTACGACGTTTTCCAAAGTGTCTAATAAAATGAGAATATTCATCTTGTCTCTATATTCTTCAAGCTCTTGAATAATTTCGTTAAGTGTATAGCCAGCCTTTGCTAGTTCTGCTGCTTTCAATACTTGTAAACCGTGGCCTAATGAGCCGCCAAGCGTATTAAAAACCGTCACCTTTGCTTGAGATAACTCTTTACCAAGACAAGCGGATTGATAAGTGCCGCTTAAATGTGAGGATATAGTGAAGCAAAGCACTTCATCGTCTTGGTCTACTAAGCTACTAAATGCATCAGAAAAGATAGAAGGGGAAGGCTGAGATGTTTTAGGAAGATGGTCGGTTGAAAACATCTTTTCGTAGAATTCTTGAGGTGTTAGATCAATCCCTTCAAAATACTCTTTTTCGTCTATTCGAACGGATAAAGGTACAACTGAAATATTAAATTTATCTAACAAGTCTTTTGGAAGGTCAGCAGAACTATCCGTTATAATATGGATCATGACGTTTTTCCTCCTGTGGATATAATAAAAAAAGGTATGATAGAATCTTGCTATATATGTCTATTCTAAAAGAGTGAATATTTGCTGTGATAATCGTTATAATCGATGTTTAACATTATATCAATTTTTCCTGATTTAGTGGTATTTTACCACTTAGAAAAAGGTGAAGGATTCAATAGATCGAACAGAATCAAATTCTATAGGATTAAGTGAAAATCGATAAAGGACAAAAGAACAGAGGTGTATCCGTGATTGAACAAGCTTATGATCGATTGCTGCATATAAAAACGACAGGAATGCAAGAAGGGCTCATCCAGTCGGTTCATTATAACCGTTATGAAGCGACACCCTATTCAGCTTTAGAAGAACTATTTAATGAATATGAACTAAAGAAAACGGATGGACTGGTCGATTTTGGATGTGGAAAAGGTCGATTGCCTTTTTACGTTCATCATCGGTTTAAAGTATCTGTTACAGGAGTCGAAATGAGTGGCCCGTTGTATCAAGATGCACTTAAAAACCAAACAGAATATATGCAAAGAGTAAAGCAAATGGATGGCTTTATTCGATTTAAGAGAGGTCTAGCAGAAGATTATAAAGTTGAACCAGAGGAAAATCGATTTTATTTCTTTAATCCTTTTTCTATTCAAATTTTTATGAAAGTCGTCGATAACATTTTAAAATCAGTAGAACAATCTAATCGGCCTGTGGACATCATTCTCTATTATCCAACAGCCGAATACGTCCACTTTCTGGAGACCACTAATCTCTTTGACCTTTTTAAAGATATAAAAATACCGGGTTTGTATGAACATAATGAGAATGAACGATTTTTGATCTTCCGTTATGGTGAATCATAAGGGGTCTCAAAAGACTTTAAGTTCGTTTAAGAAGAAATCAATGATTAGAAAAACAGACTGAGTGGGCAGTCCGTTTTCTAATCGTTTTTTTTCGCCATTTCCTTGGGTGAGCGCTGATCCTCCTCGATCGTAACAAGAGATCACTGAAAAAGCCTATTCAACATTTCTTAACAAATACTTGATCGACCTGTCGTTCATGCTCTTTTTTTAATGAAATAAAACGTACAGGTGATTTTCGTTGCAGGCGGACGCTTTCCTCGGGCGGTCCGTGAGTCTCCTCGTCGCAAGCGCCTGCGGGGTCTCACTTGGACACGCTTATCCCGCAGGAGTCGCCGCCTTCCACCTTTATTTTGTCTAGTTCCAATTGCTAGTTGCTCGAGGTCATTTGTCAAATGTTTTGCGGTGGGTGAAAACAACCCTAGTCCGACAAACAGGAATTTTTGCGCAGTCGTTGCAACAGGATGTTGCGTATTTAGACTGTGATCCAAACTAGGACAAATACATGATCGACCTGTCGTTCATGTACTTTTTTTAATGAAATAAAACGTACAGGTAATTTTCGTTCCAGACAGACGCTTTCCGCGGGCACGGCTTCAATCTCCTCCGACAAACAGGAAGTTTTAGCGCAGTCGTTGCAACAGGATGTTGCGCTCTTAGACTGTGATCCTTTTCCTGTGGGGCTTTCAGCTCGCGCTATTCCCGCAGGAGTCGTTGCCTTTCACCTTTCATTTTGTCGCAGCTGAACGGGCACTTTGCGCTTTTTTTATGTAATCGGTAAGGTTACAATGAATCACTTAGATGCCGTGCATGTTCTTTTCTGCCTCATGCCAAGGTACTTTATAACCTTGCCCTTTTGCACAAAAAATGGAGGTGGATGTGTAGTCAGGATCAGCCTCTTTGTTATAACCAATCTTCTCAATAACCTCTTCTTGATTATGACATCGATCATAACCGCTAAAGAGCAAATTTAATGTTCCTTTACCGTGAGTGAAAGAGGCAAAGGTTGTATTGTAATTCATAAAGGTAGCTACTGGAACTGTGCCTTTTAAAATGGTCTTGTCTCCAATCGTTTCCGGAGGTTCAAACCTGCCATGGGCTTGTTGAATGTCTGAAAGAACTCTCCCGATATGATCCAATTCTACTTTGATGGTAAAAGAATAGAACGGTTCAAGGAGGATATTTTCCGCTTTTTCCAAACCTTGTCGTAAAGCGCGATAAGTGGCTTCTCTAAAATCACCACCAGAAGTATGTTCGTTATGTCCGATTCCCGTTAGTAAGGTAATTTTTACATCTGTGAGCGCTGAGCCAGTCAATAACCCATGATGGCTTCTTTCAGATAAGTGATGAAGAATTAAATTTTGATTCCCAACCGATAGATCGTTTGCATGGCAAACATTTGCTAGAGTAACGCCGCTATTTCTTAGTGCCGGTTCTATTTTAAGATGAACTTCAGCATAATGTCTCAATGGTTCAAAATGACCATAACCATTTACAGCTGTTTCAATCGTTTCCTTATAGAGAATCTCGGGCTCGCCAAAGGAAATATCATACTGAAATCGATCTTTCACGATTTGTTCAAGAACTTCTAATTGGATGATCCCCATGACATGAACTTGAATTTCTTGGAAATTTTCATCCCAAAGCACACGTAAAGAAGGGTCTTCCGCATCTAAAATGTTGAAGCAATGCAAAATTTCCTTCACATGAATGGAAGAATCAAAAATGACTTTAGACTTTAGGGTAGGCACCATTTCATATAATGCCTCATCTTTACATGCACCTAATCCTGCGCCAGTTGATGCTTTAGATAAGCCTGAAACAGCAAATAATTCACCAGCGTGAGCTTGATTTACGATCTCAAATTTCCTGCCATTGTATTTGCGGATTTGTGTCACTTTCTCCGTGATTCTGTTTTCTTCAGTTCCATAGCTTACTTCATCACGAACGCTTAATGTCCCACTCAATGATTTAAGAAAAGTGACTCTGTTCTCACTTTCATCATAACGGATTTTGAAAACTTGCCCGGCAAAATTCTTTTGATCGGAGTAATCAGTTTCAGTCAGCTGGTCTAGTTTATGAAAGAACTCAATGACACCAACATCTTTTAATGCAGAACCGCTTGAACAAGCAAAGATTTTATTTTTACTAATCATTGTCTTTAAGGCTTTCAACCATACTTCATTGTCGTAGCCAGTCTCCATATACACATCAAGTAGGGATTCATCACGTTCAGCGATAAATTCAATGAGGTCTTCGCTCATGATCTCTTGGTTAAAGGAATCGGTAAGATCATAGACATCTTCTGACAAGTTAGAGCGAATTTCCTCTAAAACACTTTCGGTATTTGCTCCTTCTCGATCGATTTTATTGATAAAGAAGAAAGTTGGTATATGGTGTTTCCTCAGCAGCTGCCAAATGGTTTCGGTATGTCCTTCGACACCATCGACCGCACTAATAATGACAACCGCATAATCCATCACTTGGATTGATCGTTCCATTTCTGGAGAAAAGTCGACGTGTCCAGGTGTATCGATGAGATAGTATGTTGAATCGTTATAAGTGATTAACCCCTGATCTGCAAAAATGGTTATCCCTCTATTTTTTTCAATAGAATGGCTATCAAGAAAAGAATCTTTATGATCAACGCGTCCTCTTTGCTTAATACTTTGTGTATGATATAGCAGTTGTTCAGAAAAGGTGGTTTTTCCTGCATCAACATGTGCGAGAATCCCTATTGTTTTGTACATTTCATCACCTCTGGTTGGAAGATTGTTGCATCATCTTATTTCTAGTCAAAGTTAGTTATCGAAGATATATATATATTTGAAAAAAAAATATCGGGTAGATTCATCATAAAAATTGTATCACAACTAATTTAATAAGGTTTTTAAATGATTTAACAAAAAAATCCCCAGTGAGGATTAGTTCACTAGGGATTGGCTCATATTTTGAAAGCCTGAAGTATTATTTTTATTTGAATAATTCAAAACAAGTTTTCAATTAAGCAGTTTTAGATAGAATTTGATTATTTTCAAGCAAAGCTCTTGATTCATCATTAGCTGGTCGGTAACCTTTTTCTATCAATTCTTTAATGTATATTTTATTGTAAATAAATGAGAAAACAATCCCACTTATCCATGCTCCGATTCCAATTGTGAATGAACCTAAAACTAAAGAAATAATAAACATAATTGCAGCCCATTTTAAATCTCCACGGATTAAAGCCGGAAAAAAGCCAAAGAAGAAAGTCGTCCAACTGAATCCAACCTTTACTTCTTTTGAAAGACCACCCTCATTTTTCATTAAAACCTTCATTAGAACACAACCTTTATTTAATAGTAGCAAAAAGGGGATAGAGGGTAATGAACTCTTTAAAATAATTATAATAGTAGTATAAGATCAATAAAAACTTTATCCCCGTATTTCCTCTATGAATATCATATCACTAAATGTGACAATAAATATTATTTTTTACATATTTTTCAACTATTCTAGTTTTTTTGTCTAGTTATAGGACTAATATTTATGCCATTTGACTGTGAAGTCCTTAAATGTTTTTTCAGAGCAGGAATGACGATGTGTGCTATCGAATAGAGGAATGGAGAATATAGGATTAGAAGGAGTGTGTGTGACAATGTTATCAAAAGAAGAACTATTAGAGATTCTAGAAGGAAATCGTAGACTAACAATAAGGACGATTGAGGCATTCCCGGAAGAAGAATTATTTAACTTTGCCGTTTCTGATAAAATGCGCCCTTTTTCAAAAATGGTAACAGAAATCATAGCTATTGAAGAGGGATATGTAAAAGGAATCGCATTGAATCAATGGGATTGGCAACCAGACAAAGTAGATGTTCATACGAAAAGGGATCTTTTGGCGGCTTGTGAAAAAGTAAGGAATAAAACACTTGAAATGTGGGGGGATATCACAGAAGAACGTCTAGCAACTGTAGAAACTGATCCATTTTTTGAAGCACCTCCAACGAGTCATTTCAACCGATTGATGTATAGTCTAGAAAATGAAATTCATCACCGCGGTCAAGGATTTGTTTATTTACGTGCTCTCGGAATTGAGCCTCCGATGTTTTTTGTGCGTTAATTTAATAAAACAGAACCGTTTGTCAATGAATGGAAAGGTCCATCTTGCTGATTAAAGCAAGGTGGACCTTTTTTATGGATTGCTTGTTCATGCGATATTCAGTAGTATAGAAGTGAATTTTATTGTTTTGAAAAGAGGGTAATAAATGAACAAGTCATCCATTTATGGATTAACTTTTGATCAATTGACGATTTGGCTAATGGAGCACGGTCATAAGAAATTTCGAGCATCGCAAGTCTGGGACTGGCTGTATCGGAAGCGTGTCACAGATTTTTTTGATATGACCGATGTGAATAAGGATTGTGTAAAACTACTGGCAGATCATTTCGCCATTCAAACGTTAAATGAGCATGTGAAACAAGAATCAGCGGATGGAACGATTAAGTTTTTATTTAAACTTCAAGATGGAAACTTAATTGAAACCGTATTGATGCGACAAAAATATGGTTTATCCGTTTGCGTGACCACACAAGTAGGCTGTAATATCGGTTGTAGTTTTTGTGCGAGTGGGTTATTGAAAAAAAATCGTGATTTAACGAGTGGAGAAATTGTCGAACAAATTATGAATGTTCAACTCCATTTTGATCAAATGAATCAAGAAGAAAAGGTAAGTCATATAGTCGTGATGGGAATTGGTGAACCATTTGATAATTTTGATCATATGGTGGACTTTTTTAAGATCATGGTTGATCACAAAGGACTTGCGATTGGGGCAAGACACATTACTGTTTCAACGAGTGGCCTTGCAAATAAAATTAAGGAATTCGCTGATACTCAACTACAGGTGAACTTGGCTATCTCATTGCATGCTCCAAATAACGAACTTCGAACTCAAATTATGAAAATAAATCGGGCGATTCCAATCGAAAAGCTGATGGAGTCTGTTGACTATTATTTAGAAAAAACAAATCGTAGAATCACGATGGAATATATCTTGTTGAAAGATGTAAATGATCATTTGGAAGAAGCAAATCAATTGGCAGATTTACTGAGTGATAAAAAGCAACGAACATACGTGAATCTCATTCCTTATAACCCTGTTGATGAACACAGCCAATATCAAAGAAGCGATCAAGAATCCGTTCTAGCATTTTATGATACATTGAAAAAAAGAGGCATCAATTGCAAGATTCGCCAAGAACATGGATCAGATATTGATGCAGCTTGCGGGCAATTGCGAAGTAAACAAATGAAAGGGGCCAGACCCCAACAAAATAGCTAGTTGGCTGGCCTCCTATGGTTGGAGCATCTTTTGTGCGAATGTTTTTCACATCGCTTCTACTGCAAAGGGCTGCTGCTATGTTGGTTCGCTAAATCAATCGGTTGAAGAGTTATCAAAATGGGTAGAGCGTCTTTCTCCTGGTCGTTCTCTCATAGAAGATAATGAAACTTTAAAACCGTGTGCCTTAGAACTAATTGAATACTTACAAGGAAAGCGAAAGGTTTTTACTGTCCCTTTTCATTATGATGGTACACCGTTTCAAATCGCAGTGTGGAACGCTCTCACTGAAATCCCATATGGAGAAACACAATCCTACTCTGATATTGCGAGCCGTATTCAAAAACCAGCAGCAGTACGAGCAGTAGGGGCAGCAACTGGTGCTTATCCAGTCTTAATGTTCGTACCCTGTCATCGCGTCGTTGGGAAAACCGGATCCCTTAATGGCAACAGAGGTGGTTTAGAGATGAAGGCTCAACTTCTTCAGTTGGAACAAGGACGCCATATTTCTAAGGGGGTTGGATTCTTTTTGACACAAAAGTTATTTGGAAAATATCCATCCAATAAAAGCAAGTAACATAGAAACCCCAAGAAATCCCCCACATAAATAACCAATGAGTCTAATTGGTTTAGGATACTTCTCTATTTCGATTTTTTTGGTTATCCCTTCTACATGGTTAAGATGATCAATGACGTCATTCATCGGTTTTTTATCTGACAAAAAATTCACCTTCTTTTCTTATGAAAATTTGTCTTTCTTCTTAATGAATTCATGATGTTTCCTCCTATTATATTACATTCTCTATATAAATGGTAAATGTTGTATTTAAAATGAATGCTGAAGAAATAAAGATCACTTTTTTTTCAAAAAGTTAATCCATGAAAGTATCTAGTCAAGTACTCAAATCTTGATTAAGATATGAATAGAAAATAAAAAACGGATACGTTATTCAAAGCATAATCGCAAGAGAGGAGGGTGAATATGCGATTAATCACCTTAGACAGATGTGAACCTGGGATGAAATTAGGGAAATCAATTCGAAATGAAAGTGGCAAAGTCCTTTTATCCAAAGAGACGGAACTCACTGATAAATTATTAAAGAAGCTGCAAAAGTACCACGTTTCGACAATATATATCGAAGATGAAGAGTCAGAAGGAATTGAAATCATTGAAGCAATCCCTGAAGAGCTAAGAGTAGAAGCGGTGCAGTTTATAACAGAGGGTTTTCATACTATTGCGGAATTAAATCCGAAGATTCCTAATCTGCAAGGGATGATGAAATCTGGAAGGGCGATTCGCAGTTTTCAAAAGATTTTTAAAGATATTTTAGGTTGTTTAACTGAAAACCAACAAGCTTTGAACTTATTAGCTACGACAAAAATCCACGAAAATGATGTATATTCTCATAGTTTAAATGTAACGATCTATGCTTGTCAGCTAGCTATCGAGAATGGTCTGCCTCTTAAAAACATAGAAGAAATTGGGTTGGGTGCAATGCTTCACGATTTAGGGAAAATGTATCTCCCAGCTGAAGTTTTACATAAAGGTGAAAAACGATCATTGGAAGAAAAGAAGCTAGTTGAATCACATTGTGAACTAGGCTTTGAAATGCTGCGGAAAATGCATGAGATTCCTTTTCCTGTCGCTCATTGCGCTTTTCAACATCATGAGAGAGTGGATGGATTAGGATATCCAAGAGGGTTGAAAGACCGTGAAATACACAAGTATGCAAAAATTTTAAGTGTGGCAGATGCGTTTGATATTGTGACAAGTTCAAATCCTTATCGGGCAGCCATTCTACCTCATAAAGGAATGGAGTTCTTGTATGCGGGAAGTGGAACGAGATTTGATCACATTCAAGTTCAAAAGTTCAAAGATTGTATTGCCATTTATCCTCCGGGCATTACAGTGAAATTAAATGACGGAAGAACGGGTATTGTATCCAAATATCATTTTCATTCTGTCGGTCGACCAGAGGTTAGGATCACTCGAGATGAAGATCAACAAGAAATTCAACCTTATGAAATCAATTTAGCTTCAAAAGAGAATCTTATTCTTGAAATCATTGAAGCAGATGCATTGTTGTAACATGACAATAATCATACTTACTAAAATGTATGTACGTAGCGGGGGACTGCCCCCCATGAAAATTTCATCTATATTTCAGTTACTTCCTCTAGAGTAGTGTGAGTAAAAATCATTTAATATGATCAATTTTCACATGAAAGAGGAGATGAACTTTGAATCCCTTCGATTTAACTATATATCATGCAATTAACCATTTCGCGGGAAGTCTGCCAATCGTTGATTTCTTTATGAGATTTTTTGCTCAATATGCTCTACCGATTTATGCGCTTCTCTTTATAGTCGCTTGGTTCTCTCTACCAAAGTCAGATGAGAATTATAGACATTCATTGGTTATTTCGGCATTAGCAGGGGTATTGGCTTTGCTATTAAATGTACTGATTTCGCACATTTGGTATCGTTCACGTCCATTTGTTGTCCTGCCGAAAGGGAGCTTTCACCAGATCATTCCTCACAGTGTAGACGCTTCATTTCCAAGTGATCACGGATCAGGAAGCTTCGCATTTGCCGCAGCCTCGTGGGGAAAAGCACCAAAATGGATTAGTCGTATATTTACTGTTCTTGCGATCTTAGTAGCGATCTCTCGTGTGTATGCAGGTGTTCATTGGCCAACGGATATCATCGCAAGTTTTATTGTGGGAAATATTGCTGCGAGAATTTTGTGGAAAATTTCACCTAAGATCTACCCGTTAACAACTTTTCTTTTAAAAATATTTAAATACGGAAAGAAAGGAAGGACAAAATCCTCTGATTTCTTTTGATCTGTCAATTTCGTTATTAGAATGATTAAGAAGATGGATTTCCTAACTGAACGGGTTGATTGAGCCTACCTTTATTGGTTATCCACTATTCACACTTCCATATAGGAACGTAGCGAAGAACTGACCCTATAAAAAAATCTAAAAATAGTCCGCACGGAGAAGAATATCTCCGTGCGGACTATTTTTTAGTGTGCAGTGTGCGTTGTTGTTGAATGAGTTTTTGCTGCTGCAAAACCTACATAAATCGAAGCAAATGCAATGATGAAGTGAAGAATATTGTCTGCAATTAAGAAGATAATACCTGCAAAATCATGTGTGAATAATCCTAGAATCGCAACTAACAAATATACAAATCCGAAAATTTTTGCATAGGCAATACTGCTCCCTTCATTTCGAGCACAGATTAGAGCAATGATCCCTGAAGCTAGATGAACAACGTTATGAACCGTTGTTAAATGGAAAACACTTACCATTGGTACGAAAAACCCGACAATTCCTAAAATAATAAATACAATACCTAGTACGCCAACAAATTTCTTAGCCATAATAAAACCTCCGTTTATTAAAAATAATTGCAATGAAAAATATTACTTGTTAGGAAATGTATACCGCTTTCAAAATTGAATTAAACCATTAAAAATAAATGTTTTTTTATGAGAATATTTGATGATTAATGTGCATTTTATATGGGCCAACAGCGGCATTAGAAGTGTAATTGCTTTCTATCTGTAAATTAGAAAAGAAGTTTGTATTTATGGTGAAGGGGTAGAATCAAGGAGAATGATTCTTACATATTAAAATGAATTTAGGAGGAATAAACCAATGAGTAATGACCGTAAAGAAAATGAAAATAAGAAAGATGAACAATTGGAGCAGTTTCGTGTTGACGATGAGGGAACAAAGTTGACAACGAACCAAGGTCTAAAAATTTCGGAAGATGAATTTTCTTTAAAAGCGGGTGAACGTGGTCCAACCTTAATGGAAGATTTTCATTTTCGTGAAAAAATGACCCATTTTGATCATGAGCGTATTCCAGAGCGCATTGTTCATGCTCGTGGATATGGTGTGCATGGTGAATTTGAACTGTATGAATCGATGAAAGAGTATACGAAAGCTAAATTCCTACAAGATACATCTGTAAAAACACCTGTTTTTGTCCGGTTTTCAACTGTAGCAGGGTCAAAAGGATCAGCTGAGACTGTACGTGACGCTCGTGGATTTGCTACGAAATTTTACACAGAAGAAGGAAATTATGATTTAGTCGGTAATAATATTCCTGTCTTTTTTATTCAAGACGCTATTAAATTCCCGGATTTAGTTCATGCTCTAAAACCTGAGCCTCATAACGAGATGCCACAAGCGGCATCTGCTCATGACACGTTCTGGGATTTCATCGCCAACAATCAGGAATCTGCACATATGGTTATGTGGGCGATGTCTGATCGAGCGATTCCACGAAGCTTACGCATGATGGAAGGGTTCGGTGTTCACACGTTCCGATTCGTGAATGAGCAAGGAAAAGCTCACTTTGTAAAGTTCCATTGGAAACCCGTTTTAGGTGCGCACTCACTCGTTTGGGATGAAGCTCAAACGATTTCAGGGAAAGATCCAGATTTCCACCGTCGTGATCTATACGAATCAATTGAAAATGGTGATTATCCAGAATTCGAACTTGGCGTACAGCTATTAAAAGAAGAAGATGAATTCAAATTTGATTTTGATGTGCTTGATCCGACTAAACTATGGCCGGAAGAAGATATTCCTGTGAAAATTGTTGGGAAAATGACCTTAAATCGAAATGTGGACAACGTGTTTGCTGAAACAGAACAAGTTGCTTTCCATCCTGGTCATGTTGTTCCTGGAATTGATTTCTCTAACGATCCATTGCTTCAAGGTCGACTATTCTCTTATACAGATACTCAATTAATTCGTCTGGGTGGTCCCAACTTCCATGAGTTACCGATTAATCGCCCTGTCTGCCCATTCCATAACAATCAGCGTGATGGCTATGGCCGTCAAACGATTAATAAAGGCCCCGTCAGCTATCATAATAACTCGATTGCTGCGAATACCCCTTCAACCTCAACTGAAGAAGAAGGTGGATATGTTCATTATCAAGAGAAAATGGAAGGACGTAAAGTCCGTAGCAGAAGTGAAAGCTTTAAAGATCACTTCTCCCAAGCCACTTTGTTTTGGAATAGTATGAGTGATGTAGAGAAAGATCATATTACTGAAGCATTTAGCTTTGAACTTGGAAAAGTAAAAAATAAATCTGTTCAACAGCAAGTAGTGAATATGTTTGCTCACGTCAATCTTGAGTTAGCCAAAACAGTTGCTGAAGCAATTGGAGCAAATGAGCCTAAAGATGGCGGCTCAGATGTAAAGAAATCTTCTCCAGCATTGAGTTTAGAAAATATGAAGAAAACACCAGAAACGCGTAAGGTTGGTGTTCTAATTGGAAATGGGTTTAACGGATCCGAAGTCACTGCTGTATTAGACGCATTGAAGGATAAAGGTGTACAACCTGAAATTGTGAGTGAAAAGTTAGGAAAAGTGAAAGCGTCTGACGGCAAAGAGCTTGAAGTCGATCACACTTTCCTTACAAGTGACTCAGTTCTATTTGATGCCCTTTATGCGGTTGGGGGAGAAGCGGATAGCAAAAAATTTGTGAAAGAGGCTACTTCCTTTATTGAGGAAGCATACACTCATTACAAACCAATTGGAGCAACTCATGAAGGAACGAAGTTGTTGAAATCAGAATCGATTGAAAAGAGTGCCGGAGTGATAACAGGCGATGATCCAAAAGCCTTTGCTAAGGACTTCCTAGTGGCAATTACCGCCCACCGTCACTGGGATCGCCAAATCGTTTAAGTAATAAAACAACAGTACGAACATTTATCTAGATAAGAGTGACTTCTGGTTCTATACAGGGGTCGCTCTTTTTTATTTTGGCTATGTTAGCGGATGTTGTTGATTTGAAGCAAAAACGACGATACTCCCGCGGGAACAGCGCGAGCTGAAAGAGCCCCGCAGTGAAAGGATCACAGTCTAAGTGCGCAACATCCTGTTCCTGTTGCAACGACTGCACTAAAACTTCCTGTTTGTCGGAGTAGATGGAAGCCGTGCCCGCGAAACGAGTCTGACTGGAACGAAATCGTACTCAAATCCGCATGTTCCAATAGAACTTTTCAGCGCCTTCGTGATTTTTTTCACAAGGATGCTCGACCATTGGTCCACGGAAAGCGACTTGTATTGCTGAATGTAGAAGAATCAACATGATTATTTAAGTAGGACCTCATTTTATATAGATGGTAAACATTCATTAAATCTCTTTGATAAGTGATTTATAAACACTGGAAATCAATTAACACACTTTTTATTGTTATAATGAATCAAGAAATGAAGCAGTAAGGACAGGAAGAGTAAAAAGCAGAAATCTACAAAATGACTACGACCACAGTTTGAAAGAGGTCCGTTTTCATTGAAGCTCAATTTAACCAATTAAAGGATGATAACAAGTTGAATGTATTAAAACAAACAAAATCGAATTATTTATATACCTATGCCTATCCGGATGATGAGCGTTCTTTATGTGCTTTGGAAATGCGCTCTTTCTTTGGGAAAGAGACTCGATTAAGCGTCTTGGAGAGCGAAGTGAAAATTGCTCCAAGTCGGAGTCCATTTATTAGGGAACGATTGGAAGTCATTTATGAAGGAGTAGATTTGCAGGATATTATTAAGCAAGTCGAAGGATTAGAACTAGAAGGGGAGACCTTTAAAGTCATATATGTAAAAAATGGTGATCATTCTAGATCTAACAAAGAAGGATTCAAGACAAGACGCATGATTGAACGTAATATTGGATTGGAAATTAAGGGAGAAGCTGATTTTAAAAATCCCGACCGTGTGTTTGGCATCATAAATCTACAAGAGCGTTGGGTATTCGGTGAATATGACAAGAATGAAGCTGTTTGGTTACATCATCAAAAGAAACCACATAGCTACTCTACAGCGCTTAGTACACGCGTAGCAAGAGCAGTCGTGAACATTGCTGTTCCAAATCCAAACGGAATTAAAGCAATCGATCCATGCTGTGGAATAGGGACGGTGCTAGTTGAAGCCCGATCGATGGGAATTGATATTGTAGGAAGCGATCGTAATCATTTAATCCTTCCTGGGACACGGGAAAATTTGGCGCACTTTGGTTTAACGTGCGAGGTGAATTTATTAGATATTAGGGATGTGACCGGTTTTTATGATGTTGCGATTATCGATCTACCCTATAATTTGTGTTCTGTGATTACACCGGAAGAACAATTAGAAATGTTACAAAGCGCTCGCCGTTTTGCTAAGAAACTAGTTGTAGTAACAGTGGAGTCAATTGATGATGTTATTTTAAATGCAGGTTTTGTGATTCAGGATCGAGCAGTTGCCAAGAAAAAATTATTTACACGCGAAGTAATCGTCTGTATATAACTTTCGGTTTTTTGTAGGGTAAGTTCGATAATAAAGTGTGTTGGATATTAATTACCAGCGCACTTTTTTAAATGGGCTAATCAAAAAAGGTAGTAAAAATAAAAATAATTCTATATCAATGGGTAGAAAAGCCGTTGTGTACAAAAATGTATACAAGTAAACAATCTGTACACATCATGTTTACAATTTAGTTTACATGTATACAAAGTTGTATACATGTTGATTTGACGGTATGTGTACAATTTTTAAAAGTTGTGTACAAAAATGTATACAATTGTGATGATTAAACTGTTACTTAAGATTCATTGACTGACTGCTAAACTTTCTATATTCTTTTATTAAATGATGAAAATGATTTAACCACTTTTGAGAGGGATGATTTGATGAGTATTTCAAGAATTGCAGCAATCGATGTAGGAAATGATTCTATTAAGGCGATATTTGGGAAAGCTGAATATGAATTAAATATTCCGAATGTGATTGCAAGAGACAGAGAAGACCGACCAGTTATAGGTATAGAAGACTTAAATGACAAAGACACTTTAGATGGTATACATATTAGAGTTCACTCCCCTGCTTTAAAAGAGAATAACTTAATTTACCGTGTTGGTAATTTAGCGACGAAAAGTGATAACCCAAGTGAATTAGATCCTGGTAGCAGCAAATCAGAAGAAGATCAATCACTTGTCATGTTATTTGCTTCTCTAGCATTGGATGCAGTTAGAGATGAAAACTCGAAAATATTTAAAAAGAATAATAATGTCATTGACGCAAATTATACACTTGGAACAGGACTGCCTCTTAGAGAAGTGAAAGAAGGAAAAGATGTTGGATTCCGTTCACAATTACTCGGCTCGGTTCATCAAGTTGAATTTTTGGTCACACCTAAGTATCAAGGGATCAAGGTGAATATCAAGTTTGATCAAGTGAAAGTCTATCCAGAGGGGTTTGCTGCTTATATTAATCTCGTAATGGATAATGACCTAAACATCATTAACAGAGATTTAATTGACAAAAGAATTTTGATTCAAGATATCGGTGGTTTATCGACAGATATCGCTGTCATCAAAAACCGCAATGTAGATGACGATAAAGCACAAGGCTTTAATATAGGTGTTTCAGAGTCTCTTGAAGCGATTAGAGAAGAAATCAGAACAAAACATGGCGTGGAATTGGACAGTCGTAGAGATGTAGTTGAAATTATTACGAAGAAAAATGACCGAAATCATATTATGGTAAAAGGTAGCAGAAAAAGTGTGCATGATATTACAGATCGTATTCTTTTAGAGTTAGCTAAGAAAGAATATCGTCATTTACGGAACGTTTGGCAGAAAAACTCTCAAACAGAGATTTGTTATTTTGTCGGCGGTGGTGCTTTAGTATTAAAAGATTATATTAAAACAATAAACAATAGCCTGGATGGCTACAACATTGAATTCTTTGAAGATGAAAAAGAAAGTATTTGGATGATGGCAAATGCTTATTATAAGCTAATTTCGGATTATGTAAGAAAAAACACTAAAGAAGCAGTAGGGAATCAACCTGAGAAAAATCTAGTAAAAAAATAATAGGGTGACTCTATGATTAAAAATGAGAAAGCTGGGATTCAAAGAGGACAGGCCATCACTTTTCGCCTGCCTTCTGATACCCCCGATCATATTATCAAGGAATTGCAAAAGCTTAAGGATACAGAGAGAAGAAACTTTTCTAGTAAAATAGCTGAATTTATTCTAGAAGGAGTCAGTAACTTCTCTCAATCAAAAGAACGAGAAACGATTACCATACCTTTGCCAAGACAATTAAGTCAGGAACAGCGGAACTGGATTAGACACGCTCATTCAGAAGCCGTGTTAGGGAGCATCGTTTACCAATTATTAGCGGATCCTCTACGCGCAACCTCGATTCTCGCGTCACTCAATAGTAATGCGTTAGACATCAATGAAGCGCTTTATCTTCAAGAAAACGAAAATTCGACTCAAAGAGATAAACAACCTGCTAATGGAGTATACGTTAACCGTGAAGAATCTGATCTTGATTCATCTTTTAGTGATTCAGATGAATTAGAAGATGATTTAATGAACTTCGAGTGGAATCACGCTGAGAGTCTTGAATCAGCTTCATCTTTAGAAGAAAAAGATGATGATAAAGATGATCTACTCGGTAGTTTTCTCGATCAAATGAATAAGTGAGATCGTTAACAATGGTACCTTAGGTGATAAAATGATAAAAAGGCATGAGACCGGCTGTATTGGTCTTATGTCTTTTTTTATGGCTCTTTTCATAAACGGTGTTGCTCTTGTCCTTTCCCAAAAATCCGCTTTCTTTCCGTGGACGAACCATCAAGCCTCCTCCCTCGTGCCTCGAGTACACTGAAAAAGTGCTATTGGAACATCAAAGCGAGGATAAGTCGCAGATTTTCGTTTCAGGCAGATGCTTTCCGCGGGCACGGCTTCAATCTACTCCGACAAACAGGATGTTTTAGCGCAGTCGTTGCAACAGGACGTTGCGTACTTAGACTGTGATCCTTTCTCTGCGGGGCTTTCAGCTCGCGCTATTCCCGCAGGAGTCGCTGCCTTCCACTGCAATTTAGTAACAGTTTAAATGAACAGCTTATCCAACATTGCTTTAAAGGAGAAGACAAAAACGTTCTGTTGATTTCGATTCAAGACAACGCTTCCTCTGGTAATCCGAGCCTTCTCATGAAAAAATAGGGGGCACTGAAAAAATGCTATTGGAACGTCAATGCGAGTATAAGCCGTGGATTTCCGTTCCAGGCAGACTCTTTCCGTGGGGTTTCGGTTGCTCCGTTATTCCACAAGAGTCTCACAGATTTATGTTCATTAATGAGTGATTTAGAAGAACATGCTGCTTTAAAAAGGAAATGAAGTCCTTTTAGGAAAAACAGCCATCTATGCGAAAACAGCCTTGATAAATAATCAATTAGAGAACAAGGCACAATAAAGATATGTAATCTGTGGTAGTGTAAAGGGGTATTCTTTTCTTCATATCGCTGATTTGATAGGGAAGAATATTAAAGTGATTAATTTCATCATTCCTCTTTTAGGTCATTTATATGAACGTTCCTAAGAAAATTTTGTAGGACATTCGGTTTCCGTTCTCGACGAACACTTTCCGCAGGAGTCGCCGTCTACCACTTCAACCGAATAAGATGTTCGTCTTTTAAGAGCTGATTTCTAATGATTAAATTTCATGAAATTTATGAGCGTTTATAGATTAATTAATAAGATAAGGGTAAAGCCATTCAGAGTTTATATCATAAAAGGAGCGCTAAAATGACTAAAATAAGCTTTAAAGACTATACGTTAAGTAAAGAAATCGTTCGTGCATTGGACAGTTTAGGTTATGAGCAACCAACAGAAGTTCAACGTGAAGTGATCCCTCATGCACTTTTGAAAAAAGATCTTGCGGTAAAAGCACAAACAGGAAGCGGCAAAACAGCCTCTTTTGGGATTCCACTTTGTGAATTAGTTGATTGGGAAGAAAATAAACCACAAGCACTTATTCTAACGCCGACAAGAGAACTTGCTGTACAAGTAAAAGAGGATATTACTAACATCGGAAGGTATAAACGAATTAAAGCAACCGCTGTTTATGGAAAAGAGCCTTTTGCCAAACAAAAAGCTGAATTGAAGCAAAAGAGCCATGTAGTTGTCGGCACACCTGGCCGCGTGCTTGATCATATAGAAAAAGGAACACTTAATCTTGATCGTCTGAACTATTTTGTGATTGATGAAGCAGATGAAATGCTTAATATGGGCTTTATCGAACAAGTTGAAGCGATCATTAATCACTTACCTAAAGAGAGAATGACGATGCTCTTCTCTGCTACGTTACCAAAAGATGTAGAGAAATTATGTCATCAATATATGAAAAACCCAATTGATATTGAAGTGAAAGCAACACAGAAAACAACGAATCAAATTGAGCATTCCCTTTTTGTCGTAAAAGAAGACGATAAATTGAGCTTGCTTAAAGATATTACAATTGTAGAAAATCCAGATAGCTGTATTATTTTCTGTCGAACCCAAGAACAAGTAGACTTTTTATTTAATCAGTTGGACCATTTAGACTACGTGTGTGAAAAAATACACGGAGGTATGATCCAGTCTGATCGCTTCGATGTGATGAATGAGTTTAAGAGAGGCGAATTTCGCTACTTGATTGCTACAGATGTAGCCGCTAGAGGTATTGATATTGATAGTATCACTCATGTCATTAACTACGATTTGCCTTTAGAAAAAGAAAGCTACGTACACCGAACCGGAAGAACAGGTCGTGCTGGGAAAACAGGTAAAGCAATTTCGTTTGTGACTCCATATGAAGACAAATTCTTGGAATACATTCAAGATTATATAGGGTTTGAAATTCCTCGTAGAGATTCTCCTTCTAAGGAGGAAGTGACAAATGGGAAGGCAGCATTTGAAGAGAAAATGAGCATAAAGCCAACCATAAAAAAAGATAAAAATGAACAGCTGAACAAAGGGATTTTGAAGCTATACTTTAACGGTGGGAAGAAAAAGAAAATTAGAGCAGTCGATTTTGTTGGGACAATTGCTAAACTTGAAGGTGTAACAGCAGATGATATTGGGATTATTACGATCCAGGAAAATGTCTCATACGTTGATATTCTAAACGGCAAAGGGCCATTAGTGCTTAAGGCGATGAGAAACACGACTATTAAAGGAAAACTGTTAAAGGTACATGAAGCAAATAAATAAAGAAAAGGAAAAGGGTCAGACCCCGATTTTAGTAAGTTACTTACTGAAATCGGGGTCTGGCCCTTTTTTCTTATTTCATCATGTCTGCGACGATTTCATAGGAACGAAGCCGATCTTCGTGGTTGAAGATTTGCGAGTTAATAATGATTTCGTCTGCATTCGTTTCATTTAAGAAGCTTTCCAATTTGCGTTGCACGGTCTCAGGGTTACCAATGATGGTCGCACGTGAATCGAGCGTTTTTTCAATGGCAGCGCGCTCAAAGGCAGACCAAACATCGTCAATATTATCGATCGGTGGCTTTAATGCAGTTGGTGCACCTCTAGTTAAGCTTAAGAATTGTTGTTGCTGTGATGTAGCAAGCCACTGAGCTTTTTCGTCGGTATCTGCAGCGATCACGTTAACACCTACCATAGCGTGCGGTCGATCTAAAACGTTAGAAGGTGTGAAATTTTCACGGTAAATTCGTAAAGCAGGCAACGTATAGTCAGGTGAAAAATGACTAGCGAATGCAAAGGGAAGCCCTTTTAAAGCTGCAAGTTTGGCACTGAAACCACTTGATCCAAGAAGCCATAGTGGAATGTTTTGTCCTTTTCCGGGTACTGCTTGAACGCTCGTTTTCACGTCCGCATCCAAATAATCTTGAAGCTCTTTCAATTGCTCAGGGAAGTCTTCTCCACTACTATGCATCGTACGACGTAAAGCATAAGCTGTTTGTTGATCGCTTCCTGGTGCACGACCAAGACCGAGGTCGATTCGTTCTGGATACATCGCTTCGAGAGTGCCAAATTGTTCGGCAATAACGAGTGGCGCATGATTCGGTAACATGATACCACCTGATCCAACGCGTATTTCCTTTGTGGATCCAGCGATGTGGCCGATTACAACGGAAGTTGCAGAGCTAGCGATGCCTGGCATGTTGTGATGTTCAGCAAGCCAATAACGGTTAAAGCCCCAATTTTCAACATGTTGTGCTAAATCTACACTATTTTTAAATGACTGCCCTACAGACCCGCCTTCGATAATAGGTGCCAGGTCAAGAACAGATAAAGGGATATTGTTAAAATGCTTTGATAAATTGGAAGACATATTGATTCACTCCTTATTAGTACATCATTTAAAAAGAATACGACTTAAGGATTTGTGCGTCCAATCATCTGCTTGAAACTGGAAAATAATGATGCCTATCATTCTTTTTGCTTATAAATGGATGATGGTATTGGAGAGACGACTATTTTTATGAATAAGCTTTCTTTTAAGAGTTCGATATCTTTTCACGAGTGAAAGTATATATTCCCCTATTATGTTGATAATGAAATAAGAGTTTCGTGTTTTTGAAAGGGGCGTAAAACGTGACAGACGTAGTGATTGCAAGGTCTATGTTTGGGACAACGATGGCATTTCATATTATATTTGCAACGCTTGGTGTGGGAATTCCATTTATGATTTTAATGGCAGAACTGATGTTTTTAAAAACAAAAAATCAAGACTATTCCATCATGGCAAGAAGGTGGACAAAAGCGAAAGCGGTCCTTCTTGGTATTGCGATTCCATCAGGCACAATCGCGGGTGTTCAACTTACTTTGCTATGGCCAGGTTTTATGGAAGTGGTCGGACGGGTCATGGCTCTTCCTTTTCAAATTGAAATCTATGCTTTTTTTATTGAAGCACTGTTTCTTTCTATTTATGTATACGCATACGATCGAATTTCATCAAAAGCAAGAGTATTTAGTTTAATACTTGTAACTTTCGGGGCACTTGCTTCCGCGATTCTGATCTCAAATGTTCATGCTTTTGAAGGAACACCTGCTGGATTTAAAATGGCGAATGGTGAAATTACCAATGTAGATCCTTGGGCTGCATTTTTTAATCCGAGTTTCTTCGTGACAGCAGGACACGTGGCACTAACCGCACTCATGACAGGTGCCTTTGTCATAGCAGCAACGGCCGCTTTTAAAATATTAAAAACGCCTTTTGCTAGTCATTCTTATCGCCTCCATATGAAAGCATTGATGCTAAGTCTAGTAGTAGGCGGTGTTTTTGCCTTGCTAAGCGCCTTAAACGGACATTTATCCGCTCAATATTTACATAAATACCAACCTGAAAAACTAGCGGCTGCAGAAGGTTTGTTTGAAACTCAATCTCATGCTCCATTAGCAATTGGCGGACTTACCAATCGAGAGGCTGAAAAAGTAGAAGGAGCAATTGAAGTTCCCTGGGCGCTCAGTTTTCTTGCTGGTAATCGATTTGATACAGTTGTAAAAGGGCTGAATGATTTTCCGGAAGAAGATTGGCCACCATTGTTCATTCATACACTTTTTAATGGAATGGTAGCAATCGGGACCTTTTCGATTTTTCTCTCATTGGTCGGCATTGTATGGAATAAAATGTTGAAAAAAATACGGTTTCCAAAATGGTTATTGTGGTTATTTGTAGCTTCGGGTCCATTAGCCGTTCTTTCTATTGAATTTGGTTGGATATTTGCCTGCACAGGAAGACAGCCTTGGACGATCTATCACATCTTAAGGACAGTCGATTCAGCAACAACACAAACAAATTTAGGTCCGTTATTTGTTATGTTCGCTGGTGTGTATGCCATTTTAGGGATAGCCGTTATATTGGTGCTTTATTTTTACTTTAAAAGACATCCACTGATTAATGAGATTAATGGTCTGCAAAGAGAAAACAATACTTAAATTCTGATAGGTGGGTGATTGAGATGACAGGTGTGACCTCTGGAGATGAGCTTCTAGCGATCACAGTACTATGGGGATTTGTATTCATTTATGCCGTCATGGCATCGATGGACTTTGGGGCGGGTTTTTGGGCAATGATCTACATTAAAAAAGAAAAAGCGAACGCAACGAATATAGCCAATCGTTTTTTATCACCTACTTGGGAAGTGACAAATGTTTTTATCGTGGCTGTTGTCGTGGCGGTTTATAGCTTCTTTCCAGGAGCAGCGTATACATTAGGGACAATTCTTCTTATTCCTGGAAGTCTGATCTTGTTGTTATTAGCGATTCGAAGTGCCTTTTTGGTATTCTCTCATTCTGCAGAAAAATACAGAGAGTTGCTTGTCTATATTTCAGGTGTTTCAGGGATTATTATTCCGGGCTTATTAATGGCGGTTTTACCTATTTCGCACGGAGACTACGTCCGTTTTAGTGGCGAACGTCAGGTACTATTGCTTGGGAAATTATTTGCAAGTCCGCATGTGTATGCGTTTATGGGCTTTGCCATTACGAGTTCCTTGTTTTTGTCTTCTTTGCTCCTAGCAGATTACTCAAAAGCATCAAAAGATGATCACGCATATGGTGTTTATCGACGTGACGCCTTACTCATAGGTCCTATTGCGTTAATAATGGCTTTTCTGATTATGTTAACAATGAGAGAAGAGGCTAATTGGATTTATATAAAAATGATAAAAGATTTACCGCTTCTGTTTGGATCGTTTATATGTTTTATTTTGGCAGGAGTTGCTCTCTTTGTTCCAGATAAAAAAGGGACAAGAGGACTGCCTAGAATTGCAGTTGCCTTAATCACTGCTCAGTATTTACTCGCGAGCTATGTTTATGGAAAGGCACATCTACCCTATATCGTTTACCCAGAGGTGACCATTCGAACTGGATTTACTGATCCGAATTCGTTTAGAGCTGTTTTTATTGTCTATATTATTGGTTTTGCCATTTTATTTCCTGGCTTCATTTATTTTTGGAGTTTGTTTATGAAGGATAAAAAATATTTAAGTCAAAAACCATAATTCATCTAGGGAGTCGACATTGCTCTAAGTCATGCGGTTCAACTCGTCAATAATCGGTCAATTACGAATTAGAAAAAGGATGGAGCGAAACGTGAGTATACGTTTTGTTCCATCCTTTTTCAAACGTCTATCTTCTTTTTGGCTTATAATTCAAATCTTCAAATAGTTGTTTTAACTCGATCTTCGTCAAATCTCTCCATTGGCCAATCCCAATTCCTTTTAGGTGGATATTCATGATTCGAATGCGCTGAAGACCATGTACTTCATAACCGAGTGCAGTACACATCCGGCGGATTTGGCGATTTAATCCTTGTGTTAATGTGATTTTAAACGTGTATTTAGATAATTGTTTTACTTTGCATGGCAATGTCTTTGTGTCTAGAATTTCTACACCTTCTGCCATTGATTTCAAGAAATCTGCGGTGACAGGTTTGTCTACCGAAACGATATATTCTTTCTCGTGCTTATTCTCTGCACGTAAAATCTCGTTTACGATATCGCCATCATTTGTAAGTAAAATCAAGCCTTCCGAATCTTTATCTAACCTTCCAACATGAAAAATCCGCAATGGATGATTCACGAAATCGATAATATTACCTTTAATATGACGTTCAGTTGTACTCGTGATTCCAGCTGGTTTATTTAAAGCAAGATAAACAAGTTGTGGGGCACCGTTTGCAATCTGATTGCCGTCTACTCGAACGTCATCCCCTGGCTCAACTTTGCTCCCTAATTCTGCAACTTTTCCATTGATGAAGACGCGGCGTTCCGCAATGAGTTTATCTGCACCTCTTCGAGAGGTAGTTCCTGATTCACTTATAAATTTATTTATTCTCAAATGAAGCACACCTTTAAGTTTAGATTTATTCCTTTAAGATAACGCAAGTCGTCACTTGTTTACAAGCGATTCTAAAGATAAAAGGATCGGTTTATATAAGTTTATGAGAAGAAAGATATGAAAGAGAAAGAATGAACGTCTTTGGCGAATTCATAGAGTCCTTCTATTTTGAATATAGTTGAAAATAAGTTGGTTTTTGAAAAATAATGATCGATCGTTAGGATCTCTTACTAATGGAAAAATGCAAGCGAGACATGAGCGAAAAGACTTTTCCGTTCCAGGCAGACGCGTTCCGCGGGCACGGCTTCAATCTCCTCGAGGAATTGGCAGTCGTTGCAACGGTTGCGCACAGACTGCGACTTCCTGCGGGGCTTTCAGCTCGCGCTGTTCCCGCCGGAGTCGCTGCCTTCCACTACCTTTCAGTAACGGTGTAAAAGAATGGTTTTATCCAACTTCGCTTTAAAGATGAGGACAAAAATCATTTTGTTGATTTCGAATCTGAGTGCTCCTTTTTCATTTGCAGATTTTCAATCTTTAAAAGCCCTCTTGGAATATAAATGCGAGTATAAGTCATTGATTTCCGTTCCAGGCAGACGCGTTCCGCGGGCACGGCTTCAATCTCCTCCGACAAACAGGAAGTTTTAGCGCAGTCGTTGCAACAGGATGTTGCGCTCTTAGACTGTGATCCTTTTTCTGAGGGATCTCGAATCGTTTGTTTTTCCACTCCTTCTTTTTTAAGAAAATTTTTAAAAATAATTATATTGTTTATTTGTCAGAAAAGTGGCATAATTCAGTATAAATTTAAAACAACTAGAGAGGGAGTGAAGTGAATGGGCAGCCCGATCATTGAAGTTAAAGGGTTACGAACGAGCTTCCTAACTGACGAAGGAGAAATTCCAGTAGTAAATGGGATCGATTTCTACATACAGCCTGGTGAAGTATTAGGGATTGTTGGAGAATCCGGATGTGGAAAAAGTGTAACATCATTATCGGTCATGGGACTTGTGCCCACTCCACCTGGAAAAGTTGAGGGGGAAATTCTTTTTAACGGAGAAAATCTTGCAAAGGCATCTGAATCAAAAATGAGAAAAATTCGTGGAAACGAGATTGCGATGATTTTTCAAGAGCCAATGACAAGTTTAAATCCTGTTTTAACTATTGGTGAACAGCTAACGGAGTCGATAAGGATACATAGGAAATGGAAGAAGAAAAAAGCGTTGAGCCGTTCAATTGAAATGTTGAAGTTAGTCGGATTACCTCGAGCAGAAGAGCTGGTAAAAGATTACCCTCATCAGTTATCTGGGGGGATGAGGCAGAGAGTGATGATTGCGATGGCAATGATTTGTGAACCGCAACTCTTAATTGCTGATGAACCAACGACCGCTTTAGATGTAACCATTCAAGCACAAATTCTTGAGTTAATGAAGAATTTAAATAAAGAAACGAACACTGCCATTATGATGATCACGCACGATCTTGGTGTTGTGGCAGAGATGTGTGAGCGAGTTGTCGTCATGTATGCAGGACGAATCGTTGAAGAAGGAAATGTGAATGACATCTTTGAAAATCCAAAGCATCCTTATACCGTAGGACTGATTCAGTCAGTCCCAGATATGAGGGACAAAAAAGAGAGACTCTATTCTATCCCAGGAAATGTTCCAAAGCCAGGTTCCATTCAATTGGGTTGTCAATTTGCCCCGAGATGCGCGCATGTAATGGAGCATTGCTTGGGCCAAACGCCTTCTCTTATAGCGTTAGAAGATGGTCAGAAAGTTCGATGCTGGCTGTATGAAGACGAGGAGGGAGCGATTGAACATGACACAGCCATTAGTCAAAGTAGAAAACCTGAAAAAACACTTTCCAATTAGGGGTGGTGTATTCGGAAAAACAGTAGGTGCAGTGAAAGCGGTAGACGGTGTCTCTTTTTTTATTAATAAAGGTGAAACGTTAGGTCTAGTTGGTGAAAGTGGATGTGGCAAATCCACGACAGGCAGGATGATTCTCAGATTACTAGAGCCGAGCGAAGGCAAAATCTATTTCGAAGGAAAAGACATTACGGAACTGTCTAACAATGAAATGAGAAAAATGCGTAAGGAAATGCAAATGGTTTTTCAAGATCCTTTTGCTTCTTTAAACCCACGCCATACGGTTGAAAAAATATTAGAAGAGCCTTTAATCGTTCACGGTGTGATGAAGAAAGCAGAACGTAAAAAAAGGGTGAAGGAACTTCTCGAAGTAGTTGGACTAAGCAGCTATCATGCCAAGAGATATCCACATCAATTTAGTGGTGGGCAGCGACAGCGGATCGGGATTGCTCGTGCACTTGCGGTTAATCCTAAATTAATTATCGCAGATGAGCCTGTATCGGCACTTGATGTTTCCATTCAAGCGCAGGTATTAAATCTATTGCAAGACTTACAGAAGGAATTTGATTTAACCTATCTATTTATCGCACATGATCTTGGTGTTGTTCGTCATATTAGCGATCGAGTGGGTGTTATGTATCTAGGGAATATGGTCGAACTAGCAGATAGTGAGAAGCTCTATGAGAAACCTTTACACCCTTATACCCAAGCATTACTTTCTGCCGTACCAGTTCCTGATGTCAATTATAAGAAGGACAGAGTTATCCTTCAAGGGGACGTACCGAGTCCATCGAACCCACCAAAAGGTTGTGCTTTTCACACAAGATGTCCGAAAGCGATGGAAACTTGTTCGGTGATCACGCCCGTATTAAGGGAAATTGAACCTGGTCATTATGCTGCTTGTCATTTATATGAATGACGGCGCAATTTTATAAAAAATTGAATAGGGGGAAACAAAATGAAAAAAGGTTTTTGGAGTTTGATTGCAAGTATGCTGGTCTTAGCATTAGTGCTAAGTGGATGCTCATCTTCTTCGTCATCTAATGGCAGTAAAAAAGGCGGAGGTGTTCTTATCTACGGAAAAGGTGGAGACGCCCTTTCACTAGACCCCGCTACAGTAACCGATGGAGAATCACTTCTTGTGACAGAGCAGATTTACGAAGGACTTGTAGGATATAAAAAGGATAGCACAGAAGTTGTTCCTGCTCTTGCAAAGTCATGGGATATTTCTGATGATGGCTTAAAATATACCTTTCATTTAAATGAAGGAATCAAGTTCCAAGATGGCACTGATTTTAATGCAGATGCGGTTGTGAAAAACTTCCAACGTTGGGCAAAAAGTAAAGATGAAGCGAAATTCGCTTATTATGCTTCTATGTTCGGTGGATTTGAAGGTGACGAGGGTCACGTTATTAAAGAAGTAAAAGCAACAGATGACAAAACAGTTGAATTCACATTAGCACGTCCTCAAGCACCATTTTTGAAAAACGTAGCAATGAGCCCGTTCGTAATTGCTAGTCCGAAATCATTCGATACATTAGGAAAAAATCCAGTTGGGACTGGGCCATTCAAATTTAAATCATGGAAACCAAACGATAAAATCGAACTGGTTAAAAATGATGACTACTGGCAAAAAGGGTTGCCAAAGCTTGCTGGCGTTACATTTAAAGTTATTAAAGATAACTCAGCTCGTCTAAATGCAGTAACAAAAGGTGAAGTCGATTTAATGGACGGATTAAACCCGAGCGATATTAGCAAGGTGAAGGGTGATAGCAAGCTTCAATTGTTTGAACGTCCATCTATGAATGTTGGTTACCTTGGTTTTAATACCGAAAAAGCGCCTTTTGATAAAAAAGAAGTACGTCAAGCGATCAATTACTTAATTAACAAAGAAGAGATTATTAATAACTTCTACGAAGGAACAGCTGAACCTGCGAAAAACCCAATGCCCCCTTCAATTGGTGGATACAATGATGAAGTGCAGGATTATGGATATGACGTAGAAAAAGCAAAAGCTCTATTGAAAAAAGTAGGATTGGAAAAAGGATTTAAAATGGATTTATGGGCTATGCCTGTTGCACGTCCATATATGCCAGACGGCAAAAAAGTGGCAGAAGCGATTCAAGCAAGCCTAAAACAAGTAAATATCGATGCGAAGATCGTTTCATATGAATGGGGTACGTATCTTGAGAAGGTTCAAGCCGGAGAAGCACCAGTATTTATGCTCGGATGGACTGGAGACAATGGAGATGCTGACAACTTCCTTTACACATTGCTGGATAAAGATGCGATTGGTTCAAACAACTATTCTCGCTACAACAACGAAGATGTTCATAAATTGTTGATTGAAGCTCAAACGGTAGCTGATGAAGATAAGCGTAATGAGTTATACAAACAAGCTCAAGTTATCATTCATGAAGATGCACCATGGGTTCCACTTGTACACTCTAAGCCGCAACTAGCTGGTTCAAGCAAAATTAAAGGATTCGTTCCTCATCCGACTGGATCTCAGTCCTTTATCGACGTATCTATGAACTAATTGTAATGGCAAAGAGGGAGTATGGGTTTCTTTCATACTCCCTCTTTCACTTTTTAAATCTGTTTCCGCAGGAGTCTCGTCATTTTTACTATTCTTAAACACTGATTTTAAGTAGCGTCGGTATGATTTCTAATGAAGTTGATGATCGTTTTTACGAATAGATGATGATTATACAAAAACGGATGGACTTCCAACCACAGAGTCACTTAAATCATATTGTTAAATTGAAAGAGGTGAATGGAAAATGTTTGCGTACACGATTCGACGATTTGGTGCACTCATTCCCGTTCTACTAGGAATGGTCTTTATTGTTTTTATGATGATACGTGCTATTCCAGGTAATCCAGCTCAAATCATTTTAGGACAACAAGCTAGTAAAGAAGCAATTGCCGCTTTAACAAAGCAACTAGGATTGGATCGACCATGGCAGACCCAATTTTGGGAATATCTAACCGGTTTATTCAAAGGGAATTTAGGTGTTTCCTTGAAAACACACGTCCCCATTTCAGAAGAAATTTGGCCCTATTTAGCAGCAACATTAGAACTTTCGCTCGTTGCGATGGTTGTTGCTGTCATTATTGGAATCAATGCCGGAATCGTTTCAGCATGGTTCCAGAATTCATGGTTTGATTATGTTGCAATGGTTATCGCCCTTATTGGGGTATCCATTCCGATTTTTTGGTTAGGTTTAATGGCACAGTATGTTGTTTCTATTCACTGGGATCTACTTCCAACAACGGGCAGAGACAATATTCGGGATCCTGTTGAAGCCATAACAAATCTCTATTTAATCGATACATTATTGAATGGACGAATCGATCAGTTTATTGATGTAATTAAACACTTAATTTTACCAGGGCTAGCACTGGGCACGATTCCAATGGCAATTATAGCAAGGATGACACGTTCATCTATGCTAGAGGTCATGAGGTCTGACTATATTCGTACAGCTAGAGCAAAAGGGATGAAAATGTTTTGGGTGGTTTATAAGCATTCATTAAAAAATGCTCTCATTCCAGTAGTGACGGTCATTGGACTTCAAACAGGATTGCTCCTTGGAGGGGCTATTTTGACAGAAACGATATTTGGTTGGCCGGGAATAGGATCATATATTTACGATGCGATCTCATCGCGTGATTATCCTGTTATTCAATCTGGTATTCTCGTTGTAGCTACAATTTTCGTATTAATTAACCTTGTAGTCGATTTGCTGTATGCGGCGATTGACCCAAGAATTAAGTATAAGTAGGAGGGACAATCATGGCAGAACTTGCAAGTAAAATTCCTCCACAAATACCTCCTCAAGTAATCGAGAAGGAAAAAGCAATTTCCCCTTGGAAAGATGCGTGGACAAGCTTTAAAAAGAACAAATTGGCGATCGTTGGTTTATCCATTGTCGTGTTCTTTATTCTTCTAGCTATTTTTGCAAATGTGATTGCACCATATTCATTTGATCAACAACATTTACCCGATAAACATTTATCACCATCTGCTAAACATTGGTTTGGCACGGATGAGTTCGGTAGAGACATATTAAGTCGAGTCATTTATGGAGCACGAATCTCTCTGTGGGTTGGATTTGTCTCGGTCTCCGGATCTGTAGTTGTGGGTTCATTTCTTGGTATTATTGCTGGTTATTATGGAAAATGGATCGATACAATCATTTCAAGGGTATTTGACATTTTGTTAGCATTTCCAAGTATTTTACTCGCAATAGCAGTTGTATCGGTTTTAGGACCGTCATTGCAAAATGCGTTAATTGCCATTGCCATTATTAATGTCCCCACTTTTGGCCGATTACTAAGATCGAGAGTATTAAGTGTAAAAGAAGAAGAATATATTACGGCTGCAAAAGCGATTGGAATGGGTGATACGCGAATCCTGCTTCATCACATACTCCCTAACAGCCTCGCACCGATTATTGTTCAAGGGACATTGGCGATTGCGACTGCTATTATTGAAGCAGCTGCACTAGGGTTCCTGGGAATGGGTGCGCAACCACCGACACCTGAATGGGGCAAAATGTTAGCAGATTCAAAGGATTATATTTTGCAAGCTCCATGGACGGTACTCTTCCCAGGTCTTGCTATCATGCTCACCGTTCTTGGATTTAACCTTATGGGTGATGGCCTGCGTGATGCACTCGATCCTCGTATGAAAAACTAGATAGGGAGAAAGCCTGCAGGAGAAATCTTGCAGGCTTTTTTGTGAGTGAAAAATGAGTGAATTTTGCGAAGGTGATTAACAATTTCTGTAGTGTAAGTAACTCTATTTTGACGCTATTACTGAAGGATGGGCGAAAATAAAGAAAGGGAAAATACGAATTAACCTCGCATTTCCCCCCGTTTTATCAAAAAACCGTCATTTTCGATTTAACTTTTAAAAATCTGATCGATTTTTTCGATTTCATTCGTTGTTAATTGAACCTCTAACGTTTGCAAAGTGTTTTTTACTTGGTCAGGCTGTTTCGCACCAGGGATTAATACATCAATGGAATCCCGTGTTAAATACCATGCAAGAACGACATGAGCCACTTCAGCGTTCTTCGCTTGAGCGATTTCACGGAGCTGTTCTACTTTTTCTAAATTTCGAACAAATTCTTCTCCTTGGAAGAGAGGATCCTTCGCTCTTAAATCATCAAATTTTGTATCTTTTGTATATTTCCCAGCCAATATTCCTGCTGCAAGCGGAAAATAGGGGATAAATGAAATATTGTTTTCAGCGGTGTATGGTAGCAGATCTTTCTCTGCATCTCGTTTAAATAAATTATACTCTGATTGTAAAACGTCTACATAACCGTCTTTGTTTGCTTCTTTTAATTGCTCTATAGAAAAGTTCGATACGCCAATTGCTTTAATTTTCCCTTGATCTTTAAGCTCTTTTAGTGCCGCAACAGCTTCGTCTTTCGGTGTATGATCATCTGGAAAATGAATGTAAAATAAATCGATGTAATCCGTTTGAAGTCGTTTTAAACTGCCTTCTACTGCTTCTTTTAAAAAGGCAGGAGAGTTATCAATCACGACTTTGCCATCGACAAATTTGTGAGCGCCTTTCGTTGCAATCACAACATCTTCACGATTTCCACGCTCTTTCAAGACTTCACCAATTAACTCTTCAGATCGCTCAGGTCCATAAATAAAAGCCGTATCTAAAAAGTTGATACCATTGTCTAAAGCTGTACGAACCACGTCTTTACCAGTTTCTTCATTTAGATTTGGATAAAGATTGTGTCCACCAACAGCATTTGTACCAAGACCGATCGGATTTACGAATAAATCTGTCTTACCTATTTGAACTTTTTTAGCCATTTTATATAGACATCTCCTTTTCTTTACCTAAAATCATCTTAACAAACCAATCGTATGGATTGGAAATAGTTAGCTTATACAGGGAGAAGAATAATGGGTGCGTCTTTATTGTGAGGAAGCAAGATCATCTAGGTTATGGGAGACGTCTTTCGAAAAGGAAATAAGAGGATTGTCCAGAAAGTTAGTAAATACGAATGGGTGGGTAGTCCTTTTGGAACATCCATACTCGTATTATTTTCTTAGAATCTGTGTATTTCCGTTCTAGGCAGACACTGTCCGCAGGTATTCTGTGAGTCTCCATCTTGCAAACTATGACGTCACTAAAAATGTCCGCTTTTTGTTCGATCATAAAGAGATGAATGTTAATAGGTGGTATCAAAATGATTTCTAGCCAAGAAGCATTCTATCTCAATCCATTCATAACAATCGAGATGATAGTGTAGTGCCAAAAGTAAAGCCTCCCTATCTTGATCAAACAAGATAGGGAGGCTATGGTAAACGAAGCTGACTTCTAATGATGAAACTGATTCAAAGAAAGTTTTTTTCATATTTAAGCTTTTTTGATACATTTTCTTAATTACAAAGGTTTTCGAAGTCTATTTTAAAGGATGCACATTTATTAACTAGAGACAGTTTGTTGGCTAAAGGATTGTTGTGCTTAATCTGTAATCTTATGTCTTATCCAACAACCATCGGCAAATACCCACTCGAATTTTTCAGTTACTTCAATTGAAGAAATGCCAGTTTCAAATTTAATAGCATGGTGTTTCACTACTTTAGGTGGAATATATTCTTTTTTCTCATTAATAATATTCTCCATGTTTATCCTCCATCCTATTTCGAACATCCACAAGTTCCTTTGTCAAAATCAAAAAAGTTAATCTTTTCAATATTTCCGGCATTATCCGTACTATAATATTCTAATGTGTGCGTGTCATCTGCATAAATAGCAAATGGACTTACATATTTTGTCCAAGTAGTACCGTTTATTCGATACATCGTTTCTTTTACACCTGATTTATCATCAGTAGCGGTAAGAGTGACGGTGAGACCCTTAATATAATGTTCAATTTCGTCAAAGATAGGAACCATTGAATTACGTGTAACTGGTGCAATGGTATCAGGGTCCACTACGTTCACAGTAGCGGTGTCAGTGAATCCACCATCCTCAGTTGTAACAGTAATGACCGCTGTACCAGGTGCCACAGGATGAACGACACCGTGCTCATCAACCGTCGCCACACTTGGATCGGAAGAAGTCCATGAGACATTTTTGTTTGTAGCGTCGGTGGGATTAACGGTAGCGGTTAAAGTGGAATTATCACCGCCGACAACTAAGTCTAATGATTTTGGTTCAAGCGTCACACCAATAACATGGATGACCGGAATCGATACGTTCACAGTAGAGGTATCTGTGAATCCACCGTCCTCAGTTGTAACGGTAATGACGGTTGTACCAGGTGCCACAGGATGAACGACACCGTGCTCATCAACCGTCGCAACGGAAGGATCGGAAGAAGTCCATGAGACATTTTTGTTTGTAGCGTCGGTCGGATTAACGGTAGCGGTTAAAGTGGAATTATCACCGCCGACAACTAAGTCTAATGATTTTGGTTCAAGCGTCACACCAATAACATGAATGACTGGATTCGTTACGTTCACAGTAGCGGTGTCAGTGAATCCACCGTCCTCAGTTGTAACGGTAATGACTGCTGTACCAGGTGCCACAGGATGAACGACACCATGCTCGTCAACCGTAGCCACATTTGGATCGGAAGAAGTCCACGAGACATTTTTGTTTGTAGCGTCGGTCGGATTAACGGTAGCGGTTAGAGTAGCATTCCCACCACCAACAACTAAGTCTAATGATTTTGGTTCAATCGTCACACCAATAACATGAATGACTGGAATCGTTACGTTCACAGTAGAGGTATCTGTGAATCCACCGTCCTCAGTTGTAACGGTAATGACCGCTGTACCAGGTGCCACAGGATGAACGATACCATGCTCATCAACCGTCGCCACACTTGGATCGGAAGAAGTCCACGAGACATTTTTGTTTGTGGCATTCGTCGGGTTAACGGTAGCCGTTAGTGCGGCGTTCGCACCGCCCACAACTAAGTCCAATGATTTTGGCTCAAGCGTCACACCAGTAACGGATACCTTAGTACTTGCACAGACCGTTACAAGAGCTAAACTAAAATGAAATCCGTCCTCCATTGAATAAGAGTATACTTTTACTAACGTGATGCCTGGACTTACTGCATGAACGAGACCGTGCTCATCAACGGTTGCTACTCTTGAGTTAAAAGAAAACCAAGAAAGGTTTTGATTGGTCGCATTATAAGGTTGAATGGTGGCAGTAAGTTTTTCGTCTGGATCGCCAACGTTCATATTTAAGTACATAGGTCGTAACGAAATACCGGTTACTTTAACCCTTGGAGCATGTGACCGTGACTGTTGATGAAGCTTGGAAATTGCCTTCTTTTGTCGTCACATGAATCGTTGTCGATCCAGGACTAACAGGATGAACAACACCATTGTTGACCGTCGCTACGCTTGGATCAGAAGTCGTCCATGTGACATTTTGATTCGTCGCATTCTCTGGTTTAATAGTCGCTGTTAATGGTTTATCACCTCCTCCTACAGTAAGGTCTAATTTACTAGGTGTAAGCGAAATTCCAGTAACAGAGATGTTTTTTCTCTCACAGACTGTAACGGTCGCAGAATCATAATAATTGCCGTCGTTTGAGATTACTTTAATGGTAGTAGTACCAGCAGCAACAGCGTGAACAACTCCATCTTTGACTGTGGCCACTCTTGAATTATAGGTATACCAATTTACATCTTTATTAGTAGCGTTTGAAGGCTTGATTGTAACGGTCAATGTCTCGTCCGCTTCGCCCACCGTAAGATTTAAATGGCTTTTATTTAACGAAGCTTCGGTTACATGAATCGTTTTGTCTCGATCTTTACTATCCCAATTCCAGTAAGTAGCAGTAGCTTGAGAAGCAACCATTGAAAAAAATAAAATGAAAACGAACATGCTTGATACCAATTGTTTAAGAACTTTACTAGATAACAAATTTCGTTCCTCCTTCTCCTTCAAAAAATGTACACACTGGTTATTCCTACATTCATTTCACTGTATATTCTTTATAAAGAACAAACAAAGCAGACGAGATTTTTACAAGCTCGAAGTAGATTTGCAAACAAACTAGGCTTGTATGTACGAGCTTATTTTTCTTATAATCCTAGTCGTCTCAATTATTTAGTGAATCTACTTCTAATAATTTCAAATCATAGACTCCTCTCTTTTGTTCTTAATAACGTACAATTTATTATACAAATAATCTTTTTAATTTACCAACTAATTTTTTTGTTTACCCTAATGATTTTTACAAGCTCAAAGTCTTCGTCTTGTTACTAGAACGGTTTTTGCTAGGTCTCTTACAAATAGTAGAATCAACTTTACTCAAACGAAAAACTAGAGGCTATAATGATCATAGGTATTTATGATCGAAAATTCAGACTCAATCTAGGGGTGAAAAATTTTGAATTATGATGAGGTTATGGCGCAGCTAGAAGAGCTAGGATCTGAGCAAACGAAGAAAACGTTTCTACGGCATGGTGCAAGTGAACCGCTATTTGGTGTGAAAATTGGTGATTTGAAGAAGCATCTTGTAAAATACGTGAAAAAGGATCAGGATTTGGTGTTAGCCCTCTATCAATCTGGGAATTGTGATGCAATGTATTTAGCAGGGCTGAGTGTAAATCCCAATGAGGTGAAAAAGGCTCAATTGCAACAGTGGGTAAAGGATGCGAAGTGGTATATGTTGAGTGAATATACCGTGGCTCAAGTGGCAGCGGAATCTCCTTATGGGTTGGAGCTTGCTAGAGAATGGATCCAATCGGAAGAAGCGCACATCGCAAGTGCGGGATGGAGTACGTACGCAAACTACTTATCGATTACAGAAGATAAAGAGATTGACGATGATGAAATAAAGCGTCTATTAGTGCATGTCGAAACAAAGATTCACGATGAGCGTAATCGGGTTCGATATGTAATGAATGGATTTGTTATAGCAGTGGGAGGTTATTATGCACCACTGTTAGAGGAAGCGAAGCGTGTTGCAGAATCAATTGGAAAAGTACATGTAAATGTAGGCAATACAGCTTGTAAAGTGCCGCTAGCTACAACGTATATAGAAAAAATGGAGAAGATGGACCGAATTGGTCTCAAACGAAAAACGTGTATTTGTTAATGAAAGTGAAAAGGGGCCAGACCCCGAATTTAGTAACGTTACTTACTAAATTCGGGGTCTGGCCCCTTTCTTTGTTTATTCGTTCGATAGTTTCGTTACTTCTAGAATTTTGAAGAAGAGGCTCAAGAGGATGGCAACGATTGTGGCAAGTCCCATTCCACTTAACGCAACATCTTTAATATGAATTGCCGCGCCGCTTATTCCTACTCCGAGTACGACAGATGTAAGGATCAAGTTCTGCGAGCGACTGTAGTCAACCTTCGATTCAACGAGCATTCGAATTCCACTTGCCGCAATAATCCCAAAGAGTAGAAGTGAAATACCACCCATAACGGGAGTCGGAATCGAAGCGATTAAAGCCGCTAATTTCCCACAAAAAGAGAGAACGATTGCGATGACGGCTGCTCCACCGATTACCCATGTCGAGTAAACACGAGTAATCGCTAACACACCAATGTTTTCGCCGTATGTCGTATTTGGTGTAGCCCCGACGAAACTTGAAAGGATGGTTGAAATCCCGTTTCCTAATAATGATCGATCAAGTCCAGGATCTTTCGTGAGATCTTTTTTTACAATATTCCCTGTTACAAATAAATGGCCAATATGCTCTGGAATGATTACAAGAGCCGCAGGAAGAATGATAAGAATATCGGACCAGTTAAATTTCATTTGATAGTAATGAGGCAAAGAGATCCATGCTGCTTCATGAACTTTTGTAAAATCCACCATGCCATATCCAATCGCAATTATATAGCCAGCAACAAGGCCAATCAAGATCGGAATAATTTTTAAAAAGCCGCGTAATGTTACCCAACAAACGATCGTAATCGCTAATGTTAGTAAAGAAACAGCAACGACATGAGAGTCTGGTGACCAAGCTTTTGGAGCGTTGTCTGGAATGACGAGTCCTGCCATTTTTGCTGCAGTCGGCACAAGCTCAAGCCCGATAACGGCGACAATTGCGCCCATAGCCGCTGGAGGGAAGATGACATCAATCCAACCAGTCCCCACCACTTTTACAAGTAATGAGACAAGAACTAAAACAATTCCTACTGCTAAGAATCCTCCTAATGCATAACTGTAACCTTCTCCACCGCTATATTTACCTAGAACCGTAAATACAGGTGATAGAAATGCAAAGCTTGAGCCAAGGTAAGCAGGGATTTTTCCTTTTGTGATAAAAAGATAGAGTAGTGTTCCGAAACCATTCATTAATAAAATCATGGATGGATCGACTTGGAACAAGAGTGGAACTAATACAGTTGAACCAAACATGGCAAATAAGTGCTGAAAGCTTAAAGGTAAACTTTGTAATAAAGGTAAACGTTCATCAACTTGAATTTCACGTGATTTCATTTTCTCTCTCCTTAGATAATGCGTATTTTCTGCAAGGAGCCTTTTTGAATACAAAAAAGCACCTTGCCTGATGAATCGGCAAGATGCATAAATTCCACATAGGATAGGATAGAAGGATCCTCATTCCAGTATTGTACACTAAAAAATTGCGTGCACAACGCGTTCGCATAACCTTGCCAGTCTCACAGGACTGTTTTTAAAGGTAATCTCATTTATTTGTCTTAGTTATTATGGCAAGGCTAGAGGGAGATGTCAATGACTTTTGCTAGAATAATGATTTATTAGAGTGATTATGAGTAGATTTGATTGATAAGTAAAAATAGGTCGGTAACTTTATTTCCCTTTGCTAAGCAATCCTATTTCTACTCTGCCAACAAAAAGCCGCCGAATAACGACAAGCTCTTTCTTCCTCATCCCCCTGTGCCTTGGGTAAAATATAATTAGGATCTAGTTTAATAAAGGATGGAAGCTTCTTAATTCGTTGTGATGGCTTTCTTTTAGCAAATGCTTTCGAATACGATAACGATGAGCAATCGAAGGTGTGCGAGGGTTCCGCCCAGATATGCGGATCATCTGCAAGATACCAGACTCTTCAAACGACAAGATCAGTCGAGCGAACGATTCATATTGTAAATGCTGATCGTGAAACAATAGGGAGAGTTCATCGATCGTAATGGTCGATTTTTTAAATCGTGAGAGTAACTCTTTTAATCTTGTCTCCATGGGCTTCACCACTTACTTTCATCATTATCTAAATGAACTATTTTAAATCATAGCTTTGCTAAAAGAAAATAATGACAGGGTCAGGCCCTGATTTAAGAATTTGTTAAGAGTTGAGAAACAGCTAGTTCATTGATTAAGGGTATAGTGAAAATATAATATAAAGAAAAAGCGAAATTCGTCGCTTGGAAATTAGATCTAGAAAACGAAGTTAAAAATTTGCATTTTACTATTCTAAAAAAGAGGGAGGAATAAGAATGAAAAAAAGAGCGAAGTGGATCTGGCTCGTGATTGCAGTCGTATTGATCGGTGTTGGAGGCACATGGTTCGTTCAACATAAGCAGGCAAAGTCCCACGGTAGCAAAGCACTTACTTATAATAAAGAAGAAACAGCGATATTCGCTGGAGGCTGCTTTTGGTGTATGGAGCCACCTTTTGAGAAATTAAAAGGCGTGAAAGCAGTGATCTCGGGTTATACAGGAGGAGATGTGAAAAACCCTGCTTATGACGAAGTATCGTCTGGAACGACGGGGCATAAAGAATCGGTGCTTGTGAAATTTGACCCTTCCGTTGTTTCCTATAAAGATCTACTAGATGTTTACTGGCGTCAAGTGAATCCCACAGATGCGGGCGGACAATTTGTTGATCGTGGTAATCAGTATGGAACGGCCATTTTTTACACGACAGCAGAACAGAAGAAACAAGCCGTAGCGTCTAAAAACGCCCTTAATTCTTCAGGTATTTTTGATAAAAAAATCGTGACACCGGTTGTGAAAGCTGGGCCGTTTTATAAAGCAGAAGAGTACCATCAAGATTATTATTTGAAAAACCCAGAACGCTATCATTACTATCGAAATAACTCTGGACGTGACGATTTCATTGATGGCGTGTGGAAAGATCAACCGCCGTTGAAAATAGATGCGTATAAGACGTACACAGATAAAGAATTGAAGAAGATGCTAACACCGCTACAATATGATGTGACTCAAAATGGGGGGACAGAGAAGCCGTTTGACAATCCCTATGACGATTTAAAAGACGAAGGAATCTATGTGGATATCGTCTCAGGCGAACCGCTGTTTAGCTCGATTGATAAATTCGATTCGGGTACAGGTTGGCCAAGTTTCAAGAAACCGTTAGCGCCTGAAAATGTGATCGAAGTAGAAGACATTGGATTGACGGGTAAGCGAACGGAGGTACGCAGCCGTCATGGACAGTCTCATTTAGGTCATGTGTTTAACGATGGACCAGCGCCGTTAAATCTGCGTTACTGCTTAGATTCTGCCGCGTTACGCTTTGTTCCTAAGGATGAACTAGAGAAACAAGGATACGGAGAATATGTCCATTTATTTAAATAGGGGCCAGACCCCAAAGTGAAAGGGAGTGATATAGTTGGCAACAATTCTGCTCGTAGATGATGAAGAGACGATTCTATCTATTTGCCAAAAGTATTTGGAGAAAGAACAGTATACAGTGATTACGACCACTTCTTCAATTGAAGCAATGAAGCTCTTAAAGCAATATTCCATTGATTTATTCATCGTTGATATTATGATTCCAGAAATGGACGGTTATGAGCTAGTAGAGCATGTACAAGAGCACTATGGTGATCTTCCTTTCTTATTTATTTCAGCATTGGGGCAGGAGAAGGATCGTTTATATGGATTGTCCTTCGGAGCAGATGACTATATCACGAAGCCTTTTAGTCCGCGAGAACTTGTCCTTCGTGTGAAAAATATATTAAGGCGTGTCAACGCTCGAAGTCACCAAGCAGAGGAAACCGTGAAAGTTGGTCCCCTCTTCTTAGATGGACGGAAGCGAACGGCAGTCGTAGCAGGCAAACCCGTAGAATTAACGGTAAAAGAATTCGATTTACTCTGGCTTTTGGTGAATCATTCGTCACAAGTATTCACGAAGTCAGATTTGATTGAAAAGATATGGGGCTATGATTACGATGGAGATGCGAACACGATTAACGTTCATATTCATCGTCTGAGAGAAAAAATACAGCCGATTTCAGAAATGGTTTATATTAAAACGGTTTGGGGTCTCGGTTATAAACTGGTGGAAAGAGAGCGTAATTTATGAGATTATCTACGATTGTTCTCCTTACCTATATCGTAGCCGTTACGGTTGTATCGATCGCGATGACCATTGCACTGTCAGCGATGGTCGTTGATTTATCATCTGTTATCTTGTTCATGGAGGTCGCCGTTTCTGCGATGACACTGTCTTCTCTCATCAGCTATTTTTTAATGAAACCAACTTATCAATCTCTTAAAAAGATGAGCCGCCAAGTGGAACACATTGCAGATGGACAGTTTAACACGACTGTTGATGCGAAAGGACCGAAAGAATTGCAGCAACTGGCGACTTCGATCAATGAAATGGCTAAGAAAATTGAAACAATGATTCTCGATTTAAAGACTTCTGAAAAAGAAAAGCGGGAATTGATGACGAACTTATCTCATGATATTAAAACGCCGATCGCCTCCATTCAATCAGTTGCAGAAGCGCTAGTCGATGGCGTCGTATCCGATAAGGAAGAAACCGATAAATATTTACACATCATGAAGCGCGAGTCACTTCGATTAAACGAATTCGTCAATCAAATGATGGATATATCCATGCTTTCCAATGACTCGTTGGCCGTTCAGAAACGTTCGGTTCGGATTGATCAACTGATACTAGATGTGCTTGAGACGTTTGAAGCGACGATTGAACAAGAGGAGCGATCGGTGAATATTCAAGGAAACCATGTTTCCACAACGATTCAAACGGACGAACAATTGTTAAGAAGAGTCCTTTCGAATGTCGTTCAAAACGCTTTGCAGTTTTCTCCAATTGGAAGCGAGTTGGGACTGTACATTACGGAAGACGAGAGACAAATTGAATTTTCCATTGAAGATAAAGGAATGGGAATTCCACAAGCGGAACTGCCTCACATTTTCAATCGAACGTACCGAGTCGAGAAATCGAGAAATAAGAAGCTCGGTGGAAATGGATTAGGACTTCATATTGCGAAAGAGCTGGTCAACCGAATGGGCGGTGACATATATGTACGAAGTGAAGTTGGTAAGGGGAGCTGCTTTCGAATTGTGTTATGGAAATAGGGGCCAGACCCAAATGAAACGAGGCGAATAAATATGAAAAAAGTCTGGAGAGAGTGGAAAGGAATCATCTTGTTTGCATTGTTCGGAATCACGGTGATTATTTTGTTAAACTACTTTGATGTTATTGATCGCATTGATGTAAAAGCGCTAAGCAAGTATGTGAAGAGCCTTGGCTTTCTTGGAGAAGTTCTCTACGTAGCCGCATATACAATTCGACCGTTTTTCTTTTTCCCAGCTACTGCAATGACCTTATTCGGTGGTTATACATTTGGTGCAGTGAAAGGAACAATGCTTGACGTCATTGGAGCGGGAAGTGGTGCTGTCTTAGCCTTCTTTTTATCCAGGTACTTGGGTCGAAGAAAGCTTGAGCGATGGGTTAAGGGGAAAAAAATCGAGAAATTTGACCAATCAATTAAGCGGAATGGTTTTCTAGTCGTCTTGTATCTGCGTTTAATTCCACTCTTTCCGTTCGATTCTCTTAATTATTCACTAGGATTAAGCAGCGTGAGAAGAAGGGACTATATCTTTGCAACGTATCTCGGTATTATACCGGGTTCTTTCGTTCTCAATTTTCTTGGCTCTTCGTTTAAAGAAATGGGAAACCGATTGTGGATAGCCGCGGTTTTGTATGGATTACTAATTGTGATTCCAATTATTCTTAAAAAAAGGAAGAAAACGTCCGATATCAGTATGAAATCGAACGAATCTTCCGTACGAGAATCGTAATAACGTTCTTATTTCGTTCGTTTATTTTCAGGTTGTTTTAGCCAGTAGCGAATGCCTTTTCCAGCAAGGGGTTCATCATCATATCGAGGAATGACATGAAAATGACTATGGAAAATCGTTTGATTAGAAGTTTTACCGACATTCCATCCCAGTGTATAACCATCGGGTGAATAGCGTTCATCTAAATATTTCTTTGCTTCTTGCAACAAACCATATGTATCATTCCATTCCTGTTCAGTGAGTGCATAAGCATCGGCTTGATGGTTTTTGGGAACAATGACCCCCGACCCTTCCAAAACGTCTTGTTGCCAATCGTGTTGGAGGTAGTAGCAGGTTTCATTCTCCAAAATAATATGCTGATGCTCGTCCTTTTCAGGATAACAAAACGGACAATTCCTTTCTTTCTTCATTTTTGATTTCCTCCTTTTAAAAAAGTTCTTCTACATAATTAAACCACACATTAATGAAGTGAGTACCCTGATATCTGAATAGAAAATGGTATAATGGAAGCGGTCATTTTAGGATCTAGTCTTGAGTCGGGAAAAACTCCTTCTCTGAGAATGGTTGTGTGAAAGATGAAATTAACAATGAGAAAGAATCCGATCGATCCTTCTTCCGCTGCCATTATTATGGCGAACGGTATTTTTTTGCTTGGTGTCATACAAGCTTTTCCATCATTCGATCAACACTTCGGAAAGGTACTCGCTCTTTTTCTTTTTATCGGATGGCTCCTAATTTATCAGGCACTAACGAAGCAATTTTTCCGAAGAGAATTCCTTCTTCCTTTTATTAAACACCCTGTTCAATCTTTTTCAATGGGGACATGGATTGCTGGTGTATCGGTTTTATGTAATGTTTGGATTAAGTATTTCCCCGAAATGCTTTGGCTAATGAAGGTCTTCGCTCTTTTTAATACATTCTTATGGTTTCTTTTCTTAATCAACTGTCTTTATCATTTTAAAAAATTGTTCGTTGAAAATAGAAATTATTCCGTTCACGGCGTGATTTTATTATCGACGGTGGGTACACAATCGACTGTAATCCTGTTAAATAAAACATTTCTAGAATTCCCAGTTTACCTAGAGCAAGCAATGATCATCATCGGATTGCTCTTCTATCTCATCTGCATCGGCTTTATTACGAATCGTTATTTAAAACGTAGAAACTGGACGTTGGTGAAAGATTGGTCTAATACCAATTGCATTATTCATGGGTCATTGTCTATTACTGGACTGGCAATGGTCACGACTCATACCTTTTTGCCTGTCAGTATCCTCTGTTTATGGTTCTTGGTTCTTTTCATGTTCATTATTGTTGAAACAATTGAAATCATTCGCGCGATTCAGAGAGTGAAATTTTTAGGGTTTAAAAGAGGATTGTTCAGTTATGATATTAGTCAATGGTCACGCAACTTCACTTTTGGAATGTTTTATGCGTTTACGTATGCTTTGCATACTAATCCGACATATCATTTATTAAATGGACTATGGGAATTTCAGCAAAGCTTTTTATCCGTATGGTGCTGGGTCGTTTTAATTGTTCTTCTAACTGAACTAGGTCTTTACGCAAAAGAAAAAGGGTCTTTTTTTCTATATTCGAATGAGGACAAGCCTCATATTGATCAATGATGACGAGCATCTCTGCAAAGTATCCGGAAAGTGCCGGATGCTTTTTTTTATGAAATGACCTTATCAAATGATCTGGTGCCTGGTTTGGTGCCTGGTCTGGTGCCTGGCACCAACAAAATGGAGTTGAGGATAACAGAGGCCGAGGGGGGCCAGACCCCCATTATTGTCAACTAAACGCTACAGATCGTAACGTGCGCTGTAAGGCGAGTAAGTTCACCAAATGAACTTTCCAATCAAGAAATCCACCCCTTTTTCCATTCAAATCATGTTGATTTTTCTAAAAAAGAGGAAATAAAGCTTTTTCTCGTTGAAAAACCCCTTTTTTTATAGAAAAAATCTTCTTTATTTAAAAAAATCTTTCCTAACAAGATTGGTGACAGTCTAGTGCCTGGCACCAACCCAGCCCTGCACCAACCACCGCTTAAATCATTTCCATCTCTTCTTAATAAACCATTCCTCTTTTTGGAAAAATGTTGTTGACACTTTAAGTGTATGAATCATATAATACATACATAAGGTGTGTTAACCACATAATACGCATTGATCCAAAATAATGTAAAACCACCATTTGAGTCTACGTAGGAGTTGTTTGAATGAACGTAACATTTAATAATCGGGACCCCGTTTATGTTCAAGTTGTGCGCCATTTTAAAGAGCAAATTGCAATAGGAGCCTTACAGGCAGGGCAGGATATTCCTTCAAGAAGAGAGCTTGCCATGATGCTGAAAATTAACCCGAATACGGCACAACGAGCGTATAAAGAAATGGAGGAACAGGGATTGATCCATACAGAAAGGAATTTTCCGAGCCAAATTACGAAAGATGAAAGAATATTAGGTTTAGTGAGAGAGGAATTGATCTTCGAAGCAGTCGATTCATTTGTTCACTCTGTCCGTAGAATCAATGTTCCAGTGGAAGAATTATTAAAAATAGTAAAAGAAAAATATATCTCAGAAAAGCGGGATGAGGAGGTAGCTGAATGATTGAATTGAAAAGTGTGACGAAAAAATTTGGTCGAAGAAAAGTGCTGAACGGTATAACTTTTACGGCGAACAAAGGTGAGATCACGTGCTTAATTGGAATTAATGGAGTAGGAAAAACAACGATACTAAAAGCGATTATGGGCCTGACCCCTTTGAGCAGTGGTCAAATTTTAATCGACGGCGAGAAAATTAGTCCGAAAACGTATGAAAAAATCACGTTTATTCCTGATGCAATGACCATGCTTCCTCAAATGAAAATTTCTGATGCGATGCAATTTATGAACGACTTTTATGAAAACTGGAATCAACAACGTGCCGATGAGCTCTTACTTTTTTTCCGTCTCACAGCAGACGAACGCATTGCAGATTTGTCCAAAGGAAACACAGCGAAAGTTCACTTGCTTCTTGGCTTATCGATTGATGTTGATTATATCCTTATGGATGAGCCCTTTTCTGGAATCGATATTTTCAGTCGTGAACAAATTGCTAATGTATTTACCAGTCATTTAATAGAAAACAGAGGGGTCATTTTAACGACTCATGAGATCAACGATATTGAACATTTAATTGATAAAGCGATTTTATTAGATGGTGGAGTTGTATTAAAGGAATTCAGGGCAGAAGACGTTCGAATGAATGAAGGAAAGTCAGTTGTTGATGTAATGAGAGAGGTGTATATGTCATGAATCGATATATAAAACTAGTAAACTTTGAAATGAATCGTTTTCGCAAAATTTTTCTCGGGTTAATTTTGTTTACAGTGCTTTCACAATTGATCGGCATCATTGTCAAATCGAATCAATTTAACAATGATGTCAGCGAGTATATGCATGACAATTTTGCTACAGCAGAAGAGTACATACAAATGAATGGGCTAGCGAGCTTAGGCCAAATTTTAAAAAGTCTTTGGTTTTTGGGACCTATCGCATTCTGTATCGCTACACTTATCTTTTACACTTTTCTGATCTGGTATCGAGATTGGACAGGGAAGAACACATTTGCTTACCGATTGTTCATGTTGCCGGTATCAAGATTAACGATCTTTTTCTCAAAAGCTACAGCGATTTTTGTGATGATAGTAGGCTTGATTGGAGTTCAATTAATCTTATTTCCCATTATTAAAATGATCTTTAACAGGATGATATCAGCTGATATGAGGAATAATCAACCACTCATTGAAATGATTAAAGAATCTTTATATATTAACTTTCTCATTCCGCAAACGTTTACTGAATTCATCCTTTATTATGGCGCAGGTTTTATGGTGATGATGATTTTGTTTACTGCCATTCTCTTTGAAAGAAGCTTTCGTTATAAAGGAATCGTGTTAGGGATTCTTTACTGTGTTGGAGCAGGATTCCTCTTCTTATCACCGGTTCTATTTGAGGCGATCTATTCAGTCAATTTTTTCTTTTATCCAATTGAAATGTTGTTAATCGAAATTGCTCTTGGAATCATCATTACAGGGTGCTCCATTTGGATTAGTTATTATTTGTTACAGAAAAAAATTATGATTTAAGGGGGAGTGTGAAGGATGAAGCGGTATAGTCATATGTTTCTGATCGCCATTGTCGCGGTAGCAGGAATTAGCGTTTTTTACATAAAATCGGCTCAATCAGCAAGTGGATTACCTCAATTTAAGATTGAAAGACAATCGGGTGATCGAAGCGAGATGAAGCACGTAAAGGTTTTTGCTGATTATTTAATGGCTGGGAAGTATGATCGGGTAGAGCTTACAACAACCGGAACCACTTATGCCAGCAATGGATCGTTTTTAAATCGAATTAACAATCTAAACGGACAGTTACCAGAAAAATTGAAACACATGCAAGACGAGTACCATGGATTTATGAGAGGAAAAAGAGATTATCTATCATTTTTCGAAAATAGAGAGGTTGTCGTTTATGCAACGGTTCCAATCGATGCGATGATCGATACGAAAAAAGACTTTCAGTTTCAAGTTGCACTCTTAAATAAAAAAGATGAAAAACAATCGTCCTACGAGATCTCGATACCAAATCAAACAAAATTTTCTCAGATCTATGTAGAAGATGTCCAAATGATTGATGAGCAATTATTCGTTACTACTACTAATACAGTTAGACAAAAAAGTGGAGACGATTCATATTCTGCAGAATATCACATTTACACAATTGATTTAAGTAAAAATAAGACAGTAAAAGATCAAACAATCATTACTAACCATGATTCAGTTGGGCCTATACAAACGAATGTATATAAAGTTCCTCAAGTGGAAGAAATGCAGTCGAATTCTTTTGTCATATTTAATGAAGGAACAACGAAAGAGACGCCTTTTAAAGATGGATCAACCTCTTCAGAAACAATGAACCAAAAAATTGTCCTATACAATCTCGCAAGTGAGAAAAAAGAAGAAATCACAGATATTGAAAAAGTATTAAAAACGAAAAATGCTGAGTTAAACTCTTATAACCAAACTTATTTGTATTTCACAGAAAATCAGTCGGATGGAGTAAAGGTGATGGCGTATAATTTCAAACGCCAAGCTTTAGAAGAAGAATTTGTTGTTCCTTTGCAAATGGATAATCAAGTAGACGAAGGGATGTCTTCTGAAGATCGCTCGATGGAAAATGGACCAGTAATTACAATTAGTGGTCATAAAATTTACATGCTCACACCTTCTAACGAAAATGCGCAGATTGCCATTTCTGACCTAAGAACAGGTAAACTGTTATATCAAGGGATTGTGAAACCGGAGAATAATATAAGAATAAAGGTTATACTTAAGCACAAACGGACTCGAAGTAAGCGAATAGAAGGAATGAAAACAAAGGTGAAGGATCCAAAGATCGTTCACCTTTATTTTAAGGAGAAATTAATCCTTAAAGATAAAATATTCAATAAGGTGGTTTTCATGTAGGTTGGGATTTTTTCATAAAAGGTCTTCCTATCCTCTTTAAAGTAGTTGCCTCATTTCAATCACTGTGTGTGTTGAGTGTAAAACGGCGACTCCTGGGGCACGGAGGCCACTGAAAAAGTTCTCTTTGAACATCAATGCGAGTATAAGCCGTTAATTTCCGTTTCAGGCAGACGCTTTCCGCGGGCACGGCTTCAATCTCCTCCGACAAACAGGAAGTTTTAGCGCAGTCGTTGCAACAGGATGTTGCGCTCTTAGACTGTGATCCTTTCTCAGCGGGGCTTTCAGCTCGCGCTGTTCCCGCTGGAGTCGCTGCCTTCCACTACCATTCCTTAATGATTGTAAAAAGAACGGTCTTATCCAACTTCGCTTTAAAGATGAAGAGAAAGATGTCGCCCAGTTAAAATTGTGGCTTAGAAATCAATTTGAGTGCTCCTTTTTAATAGAAAAGAAGAAAATAAATTTTTTATCCAGTTATTTCGATCTAGTCTCCAAGCGCCCATAGCTTCCGCACACTGGATGTGCGTGGCGAAGCCGTTGCAACAGGACGTTGTGTAGTTAGGCTTTGGAGAAAATTTGTCAAATGATGTCAAGATCCAATCGCTAGTCTCTCTCTCCATTTTTTACTTTCTCCGATGGGGGAAACAACGCTCCTCGAAAGTAAGCAAATGTAGTCGAGGCTGAGCACGCGGTTTCCACATTTCTTGATGTCTAGTTCCAGCTCCTTGAAAACATGTGATAAAATCTGCCCGACTGACGGTGATCAAAAAAAGTGCATCTTGTCGTTCGGATTTTTCACCGGTCTCAGAACGCGTCGATTCCACTCTTTCATTTTGTCACAGCTGAACGGGCGCTTTGCGCTTTTCTTATTTGCGGATTTTTAATCTTTAAAAGTGTGGATTTTTCAGTGCCCTCGAGGCACGAGCATGGAGGCTCGACCGTTCGTCCGCGGAAAGCGAGTCGTTTTGCTGAATGTTGAAAAACACTTAAGTTTACGATGATCATTTAACAAAGCCAAAGAAATAAAAAACTTTTTAAAAAAGTGATCCAACTCCATCTCCCTTTCGTTACCTTATTAACAAAACAAATTACAAGGAGATGGATGAAAATGAAATTACGTAAATCATACTTAGCTGTACCAATGAGCATGGCTCTTTTAATCCCAGTCGCAAATGCAGGAGTAGCGAGTGCTGCACAAATGGAAAAACCGAATGTGGCTACACCAGGTGCTGAACTTCGTTCGAACTTACAACATTTTATGGGTGAGCATGCCTACTTAGCTGTTGAAGCGATGAGAAAAGGGGCAGAAGGATCAAAAGACTTTGATGCTTCCGTGAAAGCGCTAAGTGCGAACACAGATGATTTAACTGCAGCGATTACATCGGTTTATGGTGAAGATGCCGGGAAACAATTTAATGACATCTGGACACGTCACATTGGATTCTTCGTCGATTATGTAAAAGCAACCGGCGCAAATGATCAAGCAGCGAAAGACGAAGCACTGAAAAACCTTGCTGGATACAAAGATGAATTCTCTAAATTCCTTGCAACGGCCACTGGAAATCGTTTAGATGCAAACGGATTAGCTGAAGGTCTTCAAATGCACATTAACCAACTAATTGGCGCATTTGATGCATATGTAGCTGGAGATTACGACAAAGCTTATATGTACGAACGCGAAGCCATCCAACACATGAACATGGTGGCAAAAGGATTCTCAAATGCCATCACACAACAATTCCCAGACAAATTCGACAACACCATGGCTGTTACACCGGCTTCAGATCTTCGTGGAACACTTGATTATCTTTTAACGGAGCACGCTGGCTTAGCAGTTGATGCGATGCAAAATGGGATTGATGGTTCAAAAGACTTTGAAGCTTCCGCGAAAGCCCTTTCCATGAACACAGATGACCTAACAGCGGCGATCGCTTCTGTCTACGGTGCGGATGCTGGGCAACAATTTAAAGAAATGTGGAGCAATCACATCGGATTCTTCGTGGACTACGTGAAAGCAACGGCGGCAAAAGATGATGCAGCAAAAGAAAAAGCAATGAAGAACCTTGAAAACTACCGTGCTGAATTCTCTAAATTCATCGATACTGCTTCAGAAGGTCGTGTGAAATCAGCTGATTTATCCGCTGGACTACAAGTACACGTGAAACAATTAGTTGGATCATTTGATGCTTATGCAGCAGGAGATTACACGACAGCTTATTCAACTGCTCGTGAAGCCTATGCACACATGCAAATGCCTGCAAAAGGATTATCTGGAGCATTCGTTGATCAATTCCCTGCAAAATTCCAAGGAACTATGCCTTCTGATATGCCAAACACTGGTATGGGTGGAACAGCAGACGATGAAAACAACGTACCATTCGAAGGCGTACTAGCTGGATTGTTCGCAGCAGCTGGACTTGGTGCATTGGCTCTACGCAAAAAAATGTCTGACCAAAAATAATTGATAGAAAAACGTATCCAAGAAGAATAATATACGCAAGATACAATGTGGAAATGATTACGACTTGAAACAGGTTACTTTACCCCAATTACTTTGGTGTAAGGTAACCTGTTTTTTTAGAATGTATAGAAAGCTATGTAACCGTTTGGTGGAACGAAATCTGTGTGATACATTCCTGTAAGTTGAATTTATACACTTGATAACTTGTAAATGAACGGCTTATTCACATTCTATTTAAGAAAAGAGAGAGTTGGGGGTTTTTAGTGAATGATTGGAGAGGATTAAAGCTAGATTACTATTTTTGATTAGATAGGAGTCATATTTTGTCTCACTAAATAATAAATAGATATATACATCGTTTGTTCCTTTATAAAGATAGGGAATGAGGGGGATCCAATAGTAAACAATGATTTTGTTCTCAAAAACAAGCGGTTTTATTTAAAGTGTATATATTCATAAGCACCCCAAATAAGGTAAAGCGTTAAATATCAAAAACAATCATTAATTGAATCAGTTTCATCATTAGAAATCAGCTCTGAAAAGACGACCGTTTTATTCGGTTGAAGTGGCAGACGACGACTTCTGCGGGAACAGCGCGAGCTGAAAGCCCTGCTGAGAAAGGATCACAGTCTAAGAGCGCAACATCCTGTTGCAACAACTGTGCTAAAATTTCCTGTTTGTCGGAGGAGATTGGAGCCGTGCCCGCGGAAAGCGTCCGTCGAGAACGGAAACCGGATGTCGTACAAAGATTTATTAGAATGTATAGTAAATTTAGTATTGACACGTTCTTTATAAAGAACTAGAATATAGAGAAGCAAAAAAGGTGGAAATAAATCTCTTACCGAGCAGAAATTACAAAGAAAACAGTCAGTTTTTTTTTGAAGAGAACGTTCGTTATATAGAATAGCAACACGACTATTATCGATGTAGATTTAAAAAATTCATTAAAGTTAAAGGTGGTTTCAATGAGTACAGTAAAAAAGGAAAACTTTATTGAACATACAAATGGCAAAGATATTAATTTAAAAGAATATTATGAGGTCATAAAAAAACGTTTATGGATCATTATCGTTGTAACAATTCTTTCAACAGTTGCTGGTTACTTCTATAGCAATCATAATAATATCCCTCTCTATCAAACCTCCACAAGGATTATTATTGGAGCAGATAGCGAGCATATGAAAACATTAATGGTAATGATTAAAGATCCGATTATTATGGAGAAAGTGAAAAATGAGTTACACCTTTCTCAATCTGCTGAGGGAATAGCGAGCCAAATAGTCGTTGAACAGATTGATGCTTCACAAGTCATACGAATTTCTGTCACTAATGCAAATCCAAAGTTAGCCGTTAATCTAGCAAATGAGACGGCGAAAGCATTTAAATCGGAGATTGTCAGCATATTGAATTTTAAAGATGTTCAATTACTCTCTCCAGCTAAAGAAAACCCCTTTCCAATTAATGAAAATCAAAACCGAACAGTCGTCATTGGTTTTGTCTTTGGAATCATCATCGGAATTGGATTGGTATTCTTAATCGATTCATTAGATGAAACGATTAAAAGGGACAGTGAGATTGAAGGGATCTTAGGTGTTCCTGTCATAGGGGTTATTTCCAATATGAATAAGAAAAAATTATTAGTAAAAAAGACTGTAAAACAACAAAATTGAATTTAGGGGGGAGACAATTGGGATTAAGTAAAAGAAAGAACACCACTACTTTAAAAAAGAGAAACCTTGTTACATACTCCTATCCAGATTCTTTGATCTCAGATCAATTTCGTACAATTAGAACAAATATTCAATTTTTATCGGAAGAAAGAAAAAACAGGATTTTCCTTCTTACCTCAACAGGACTGAGAGAAGGGAAGTCAACGATGACAGCAAATTTGGCCATCTCGATGGCGCAGCAAAAAGAAAGAGTCCTTCTGATAGATGCGAATTTAAGAGAACCAATTATCCATACCATTTTTAAAATTCCAAATGAAGTCGGATTAACAAATCTCCTTATGGAACAGGTAACCTTAGAAGAAACGGTCTTTAAAACAGAAATAGGGAATTTAGCCATATTAACGAGTGGATCTACTTCAACGAATCCTGCTGAATTATTAGGGAACGATCGGATGTCGGAATTAATGGACGAGGTAGCCAATTCGTATGATATTGTACTAATCGACTCTCCATCTGTGCTCCATTTTACAGAAACAAGAGTATTGGCCAACCAGTGTGATGGAGTGGTATTAATCTTAAATCGAGGAAAAACCAAACCTGAAAAAGCGATTGAAGCAAAAAGAATACTAGAACTGGCAAATGCAAAGCTAGTAGGAGCAATTGTGAACGAAAGATAGGAAGAGTAAAATTTTTTTAAATGAATTGTTCTTTATTAAGAATTTAATATTCGTTAAATACTCTTTCCAATAAAAGAATAGTGTGGTGATGTCTACTCACCATTATCAATGGAGGCACTCGGTCATGCTGTGGGTTGAAAGAAACCTTAGACGCAAGTCGTCGATAGTGTGGTGTGAGGGTGGGTTAAATGCCCATTTTATTTATATAAAGTTTTTATGTATGTGATTTTGAAAAAGATCTTATACATAAGAACTTTATTCTACGACAGGTAACGTGTCGTTAAGGGGATAGCGTTTTGCGCAAATTATAATCAGTTAAGGAAGGGAGAAAGCGAATGACTTACAGGCAAAGATTGTCTTTATTTATCTTCATTGATTCTTGTATTGTTGTGACGGCGATTTTTATCAGCCAGTTTCTTGTAAACGCAACCATTCATGTAATAACCATTCCGTTAATCATAAGTTCTCTTGCGATTATCTTAAGTCATCATTCATTTTCGTTAAAGTTTAAGCTTTATAAAAAAGCATGGGAGTATGCAAGCATCGGAGAATTAGTAATTATTTTTAAAATTGTCTCCTACTCGATTCTTTCTGCAGCAGTCGTCCAGGAAATCTTTATTCATGAAGCTTACTTGCGATTGCTTGCAGTGACTTGGCTCCTCCATATGTTGTTAATAGGGGGATCACGATTTGTGTGGAGAATGTACCGCGATTCAAAGATGAACAAACAAGATTATAAAAAGAGAACATTAATCATTGGGGCTGGGTCAGCAGGCACAATGGTAGCTAGGCAACTATTAAAGAATAATGATAGCCATCTTTTACCTGTTGCTTTTATTGATGACAATTCAAAAAAACATCGTCTTGATATTTTAGGAATACCTGTAATTGGAGGGGTAGAGAAAATTGAAAGTGCAGTTAAAACGCTTGCGATCGAAAATATTATTATTTCCATTCCCTCCCTTAATAAAAGAGAGTTAAACATTATTTTTCAAGAATGTGCAAAAACAAAAGCAAACACAAAAATTTTGCCAATGTTAGAGGACTTAGTAACGGGCAAAATATCAGTTAACCAATTCCGTGATGTCCAAGTGGAAGATCTACTTGGAAGAGACCCGGTAGATATGGATATTGAAAGCATCTCGAATTCAATTACAAATAAAGTCGTGTTAGTCACAGGAGCTGGTGGATCAATAGGGTCTGAGATTACTAGACAAATCGCCAATTTTCACCCTAAAACACTCATCCTGCTCGGTCACGGAGAAAATAGTATTTATTCGATTGAAATGGAATTAAAAAATCGGTATGGAGATTCAACGATTGAGTTCATAACAGAAATTGCGGACGTACAAGATTCGAAGAAAATGATGGCGATCATGGGGGAATACAACCCCGATGTTGTCTACCATGCAGCCGCTCATAAACATGTACCGCTCATGGAACGGAACCCAGAAGAAGCTGTAAAGAATAACATAATTGGAACGATGAATGTGGCAAAAGCGGCAAGCTGGCACAGCGTTGAAACGTTTGTCATGATTTCTTCTGATAAAGCAGTAAATCCAACGAGTGTCATGGGTGCCACGAAGAAAATTGCCGAAATGATTATTCAAGGTATGGATCAAAAGTAGTCAAACAAAGTTTGTCGCTGTTCGATTCGGTAACGTATTAGGAAGTAGAGGAAGTGTCATCCCTTTATTTAAAAAGCAAATTGAAAAAGGTGGACCAGTCACCGTCACCCATCCTGACATGATTCGTTATTTTATGACGATTCCAGAAGCATCGAGACTCGTGATTCAAGCAGGTGCATTGGCTACTGGAGGCGGGATTTTTGTATTAGATATGGGCGAACCAGTCAAAATCGTCGATTTAGCAAAGAATCTCATCAAACTCTCCGGCCATTCAATCGATGAGATTGGATTAGAATTTACAGGAATGAGACCTGGAGAAAAGCTTTTTGAAGAATTATTACAAGAAAACGAAATCCATGAACAGCAAGTATATCCTAAGATTTATATTGGAAAAACAACAGAGCTTTATTCGGACGAAATTGAAGAGATCATCTCAACCTATTCCACTTTAGATCGAGATACTTTAAGAGATAAATTGTTGAAACTCGCAAATAATGAAATGATCTCAGAACCCATTACACATATGCCAATTTCAAGCTAAAAGGAGTGAAAAAATGAAGGTAAGAAAAGCCATTATACCCGCTGCAGGATTAGGAACGCGTTTTCTGCCAGCAACAAAAGCGATGCCTAAAGAGATGTTACCGATTGTCGATAAACCTACAATCCAATACATAGTGGAAGAGGCAATAGAATCAGGTATTGAAGATATCATTATCGTTACGGGGAAAGGGAAACGAGCGATTGAAGATCACTTTGATCATTCATTTGAATTAGAACAAAACCTATTTGAAAAAGGAAAAATGGATTTGCTTTATGAGGTACAAAAATCCTCTAAACTTAACATTCATTATATTCGTCAGAAAGAGCCAAAAGGATTAGGACATGCGATTTGGTGCGCACGTAAGTTCATTGGCGATGAACCGTTTGCAGTGCTATTAGGGGATGATATTGTAAAAGCGGACACTCCATGTTTGAAGCAAATGATTGATCAATATAATCGGTATAACGCTTCAATCCTTGGCATTCAAACGGTTAAAGAAGATCAGGTTTCTAGATACGGCATTGTGGATGGTACACAGATGAGTGATCGTCTATACAACGTGAGCAAATTGATTGAAAAACCAAAACAAGAAGAAGCACCATCGAACCTTGCGATCATGGGTCGTTATATTTTAACACCTAGAATTTTTGACATTTTGGAAACGTTACAACCTGGAGCTGGAGGAGAAATTCAACTAACAGATGCGATTGCTGAGCTAAATAAGCATGAAGCGGTTTACGCTTATGATTTCGAAGGTACGCGTTACGATGTTGGTGAAAAAATGGGGTTTATCCAAACGACGATTGAGTTTGCTCTTCAACGCGAAGAATTGAAAAATGAGTTGCTTGATTATCTAGCCTCAGTTGTAGAACAAAAATTAACGCAATCGAAATGATCGTGAACAGAAAAATCCAATGAATAGGTGATAACCTTGGTCAATAAAGTATTGTTCTGTGCAACCGTTGATTACCATTTTAAAGCATTTCATCTCCCCTATATGAAGTGGTTTAAAGAGCAAGGGTGGGAAATCCATGTAGCAGCGAGTGGTGAAATCGAGCTTCCATATGTCGATGTGAAATACAACATTCCCATTCAAAGGTCTCCGCTTCATAAACAAAACTTAGCTGCTTATAAGAAGCTTAAAGAAATCATCGATCATAATCACTATAAGATAATCGATTGCCATACCCCAATGGGGGGAATGTTAGCGAGACTAGCGGCACGTGATGCAAGGAAAACAGGCACTAAAGTGATTTACACCGCTCATGGATTCCATTTTTGCAAAGGTGCTCCTCTCATGAATTGGATCCTTTATTATCCGATCGAAAAAATGATGGCCCATTACACCGACTGTTTAATTACCATTAATAATGAAGATTATGCAATAGGTCTAAAACGATTTAAGGCAAAACAGATTGAACATGTCCACGGTGTTGGAATCAATCCTGGCCTAGTTTATGCCGGTTTCAGAAAGTGAAAAAGAGGCACGGAAAAAGTCATTTGGCTATCAACCAGATGACTTTTTACTATTTTATGCAGCGGAATTCAACAAAAATAAAAACCAACAAATGCTCCTTCAGTCATTAGCTTTAATAAAGGAAGAAGTCCCGCATGCAAAGCTATTGTTGGCAGGGGAAGGACCTCTCCTTGAAACATGTAAACATTTGGCATCGACTCTTGGGATCAGCAATATGGTGAATTTCCTAGGATTTCGAAACGATATTCACGAAATCGTTCCAATGTGTGATGTAGCCGTTGCTTCCAGTCTCCGCGAGGGACTGCCTGTCAATATGATGGAAGCGATGGCTTGTGGCTTACCTGTTATCGCTACAAATAATCGGGGTCATAAAGAGTTAATTCAAAATGACAAAAATGGCTGGTTGATCGAAAACAAGGATGCACTTGCATTTTCGAATAAAATGAAATATCTTGCACAAAACATCGAGATAAAAAAAATATTGGGCGGAAATGGACGAAAAATCATTCAGAAAAAATTCACGATTGATCAAACTTTAGCTGAAAAAAGGAAAATCTATCAATCTTATATGGATGAAAAGGAGGGAGTGAATTGGGCGATCCAGTGAGGGTCTTACATGTTGTGGTAAATATGAACCGGGGTGGGGCAGAAACGCTCATTATGAATCTGTACCGAAATATGGATCGTTCCAAAGTGCAATTTGATTTTCTAACTTCCAAACAAGGAACTTTTGACGCTGAGATCGAGTCCATGGGTGGAAAGATTCATCGAATTCCCTACGTGACAGATGTTGGTCACACGAAGTATGTGAAAGAACTCGACCATTTTTTTAAGACAAATTCAGCCTATAAAATCGTTCATTCTCACATGGACAAAATGAGTGGTTTGATCCTACGGGCAGCTAAAAAAGCGAGAATTCCAGTGCGAATTGCACATAGTCATAATACGAAAAGTGAAGGTGGCATGGCTTCACAACTTTATAAATGGTATGCAGGTAATCATATTAATCCGAATGCTACTCATTTGTATGCCTGTTCGAATGCAGCAGCTAAATGGTTATTTAGAACAAAATCGATAGAAACATTTATTTTAAAAAATGGAATTGAGTGTGATAAATTTCAATATTCCTCTGATGTACGAAAACGAGTTAGATCAGAACTTCAATTGGAGAAGGAATCACTCGTAATCGGTCACGTTGGAAGGTTTAATCATCAAAAAAATCATCTGTTTTTACTAGATGTTTTTTCTGATGTGGTCAAAAGCTTACCGAATGCTGTTCTGATTTTAGTTGGAGGGGGAACATTGCAGTCGAAAATTGAAGAAAAAATAATAGAGCTACATCTGGAGAAACAAGTTAAGCTCTTAGGAATTAGAGAAGATATTGATGCGCTGCTTCAAGCGTTTGATTTGTTTGTTTTTCCTTCTTTACATGAAGGTCTACCCGTTACTTTAATAGAGGCACAGGGCGCAGGTCTACCATGTTTGATTTCAAATACGATCACAAGAGAGGTAGACATGGGAACGAGTCTCGTTCAATACCTTCCATTGACTCCTTCCACTCATTGGGTCGGACAGATTGTGGATTTAGCAAGAAAAAATCAATCTCGAAATCTATCAGAGAATGTGTTAAATGAAAAGGGCTATAACATCCGGAAAACAGCAAAGTTAACTCAAAATACTTATATGCAATTAGGGGGAGTCGTTAGTTGAAAACATTAACCATCTTCACCCCGACCTATAATAGGGCTTACTGTCTTCATCACTGTTACGAGAGCCTAAAGAGACAGACTTGCAAAGATTTCATTTGGTTAATCATTGATGACGGTTCAACAGATGATACAGATGAATTGGTTCTGAAATGGTTAGCGTGAAGATGAAATCGATATTCAATATGTCTGGCAAGAAAATCAAGGGATGCATGGGGCGCATAATAAAGCTTATGAGTTGATTGAAACGGAATTGAATGTGTGCATTGACTCGGATGATTACATGCCAGACAACGCTGTAGAAAAAATCGTTGATTACTGGGAGAAGCATGGTGGTGATCATGTGAGCGGATTGGCTGGTCTTGATGCCGATTCGAACAAGAACATTATTGGAACGGAATTTCCACCTCATCTGAGGCGATCTACATTATTCGATTTATATAACAAACATGGTGTAACGGGTGATAAAAAACTCGTATACCGAACGGAATTAACGAAGCATTATCCTTATCCGCTCTTTAAAAATGAGAGATACGTAGGATTAGCTTACAAGTATCATATGCTCGATAAGCAATACGAACTGCTTTTAATGAATGAGGTATTGTGTTGTGTGGAATACCTTCCAGACGGATCATCAAGAAATATGTTGAAGCAATACCGGAATAATCCACGAGGGTTTGCATTTTATCGTAAAGAACTGATGAACCTTCCGTTTGCGAGCGTGCCGTATAAATACAAACAAGCGATCCATTATGTGTCGAGTAGTTTCATCAGTAAAAATGGGTCATTTTTAAAAGAAACGCCAAACAAAACACTCACGATTCTAGCAATTCCACTAGGTCTGACATTATATTTATATGTTACATCGAAAACAAAAACAGCAGTATAAGTGTCGTCCTCCTACTAATTGAAAGGAACGATCAGATGACTCTTCTTTGGATCAATCTTGCTATTGTTTTTATGTTTGCATTCTTTTCAAGATACGCTGCCATTCCAACTATATCAACGGTTTCTTTCGTCCCTAACAAACCGAATAAAGTGTTGATTTTTGGTTCATTGTTAGCCTTAGTTTTACTATCAGGTCTCCGCTCAAATATCGGTGATACATTTAATTACATAAACATCTATAAAAGAAGTGATTTCACTTGGGACTATATTCAAAGTCATAAAGATATAGGTTTTGGCATTCTTCAAATGATGTTAAAAAATTATGTATCTAATGATCCGCAAGTCATGATTTTTACAACGGCCTTACTTACAAATGTTCTTATTCTAGTTGTCTTATATAACTATTCCAGAATGATTGAATTGAGTCTCTATGTCTATATTACTGGAGGCTTCTTTTTAGTTTCAATGAATGGGATTAGACAATGTCTTGCAGCGGCAATTGCATTCACAGCAACACGTTACTTGATTGAAGGGAACTTGATTAAATATACGTTAGTGATCCTTTTAGCTTCTACCGTTCATCAAAGTGCACTCGTCTTAATACCCATCTACTTCGTTGTTCGTTTCAAAGCCTGGTCGAAGGCTACACTTGCACTCGTTATTTTCGCGGTCATTATTGTCATCGGCTTCGATCAATTTTCAGCCATATTGTTTTCTGCAATTGAGGATACACAATATGCAGGATACAAAAATTTCGCTGAAGGAGGAGCTAATGGATTAAGAGTAGCGGTAGAAGGAATGCCCATTATTTTAGCTTTTTTGGGAAGAGACAAATTAAGAAAGATATCACCTAACAGTGATTATATTGTCAATATGGCTTTACTCGGATTTGTGTTCATGTTGATTTCAACCCAAAACTGGATCTTTGCTAGATTCTCTCTCTACTTCAATCTCTACCAAATTATTCTCATTTCTTGGGTTGTGAAATTATTTAGACAAAAAGATGAAAAAGTTATTTATTATGCCATTCTCGTTTGTTACTTTGCTTATTACTTCTATGAAAACGTCATCAGCTTAAATATTTTGTATAAAAGTGATTACTTTCACTGGTAGGAAAAAAGGACAATAGCAGGTATGACTCGTATTATAAACTTGGAGACATATTTGTTAAAATCAGAAGCCCTATTTTGCAAATCAACACGCTTTTAGTGAGACGTGAGCCTCCTAAGAAAACCTACGCCTTGAACCGATTTAAACAGAACGATTTTTGTCTTCATCTTTAAGAGTACTTGACCGATCTGTCGTTAAGTCCATTTTTTATGAAATAAAGGGTACAAGTGATTTCCGTGGCAGGCGGGCGCTTCCCGCGGGAACAGTCCGCGAGCTGAAACCTCATGCGCAAGCTCTTGCGAGGTCTGCACTTGAACGCCTTATCCCGCAGGAGTCGCCGCCTGCCTCGAAATCCATGAACAGTGAATAATGAAACATCCCTTAGAAACATCGTTTAAATGATCTGAAATAGGCATGATGCATTTTTTTTAATAAACGAAAATTAGGAGGGAAATGACATGGCCATTCTTGTTACTGGAGGTGCCGGTTATATCGGCAGTCACACTTGTGTAGAGTTATTAAATGAAGGTTATGAAATTATTGTTGTCGATAATTATTCGAATAGTAAACCTGAATCATTAAAGCGAGTAGGTGAAATTACCGGGAAGTCATTTAAAATTTATGAAACCGATTTATTAAACAAGGAAAATCTTGAAATGGTTTTTTTGGAAAACAAGATTGATGCCGTAATCCATTTTGCAGGTCTTAAATCAGTTGGCGAGTCTGTCAGTGTTCCACTTAAATATTACCAAAACAACCTTATTGCCACCGTGATTCTTTGTGAAGTAATGAAGAAATTCGGAGTGAAGAATCTTGTGTTTAGTTCATCAGCAACCGTATATGGTTCAACAGACGAGGTGCCAATTAAAGAGGAAACCATCCTGGGAGCGTTAAATCCATATGGACGAACGAAACAGATGATTGAAGAAATCTTACGCGATTTATATCAGTCAGACAAAACATGGAGTATTGCTTTATTACGATATTTTAATCCAGTGGGTGCTCATGAAAGTGGTCGTATTGGCGAAGATCCTAAAGGAATACCAAACAATCTTATGCCTTATCTTTCGCAAGTAGCAGTCGGTAAATTACAATACCTAAATGTATTTGGAAGCGATTATCCAACGATGGATGGAAGCGGAATAAGAGATTATATCCATGTGGTGGATTTAGGAATTGGTCATTTAAAGGCTTTAGAAAAAGTCCATTCAACAAGCGGAGTATATGCTTATAACTTAGGAACTGGTCGTGGGTATAGCGTGCTTGAGGTGGTTCATGCTTTTGAAAAAGCTTCCGAAAAAACAATTCCGTATATATTGAAGAATCGTCGTCTAGGTGATGCTGCGGTTTGCTTTGCTGATACAAGGAAGGCAAAAGATGAACTCCATTGGACAGCAAGCAGAGGGATTGATGAAATGTGTAGAGACACTTGGAGATGGCAGCGAAATAATCCGAATGGATATAGTGAAGAACCAATTGTAAATGTAGACAAGATTCCTCCGATGCAGAATCAAGCAGCGGTTTTTTTTATGTCTGATGAATCAAGTAAAACTGTTTAACTCAATGTTCTTTATGCAAGTGAACACGAAGAATAGAGCAAAAAAGGAGAGATGTGTCTATGAAACGTGTGATCGACTTAGTCATTTCGGTGACTTTATTAATCGTGGCTTCTCCTATTCTGTTTGCTGTTGCAATCATGATTCATGGAAAAATGGGTCCACCTGTTCTGTTTAAACAAGAGCGTCCAGGTCTCTACGGAAGCCCATTTTTTCTCTACAAGTTTCGAACAATGACGAATGGACAAGATGATCAAGGCAACATTCTATCAGATCAAAGGAGATTAACGAAGCTCGGATTATTTCTTAGGAAATATAGTTTAGATGAATTTCCCCAACTGGTTAATGTCTTAAAAGGAGAAATGAGTCTCGTCGGACCTCGTCCATTGTTAATGGAGTATTTACCGATCTATACCGACGATCAAAAATTGCGTCACAATGTGAAGCCAGGAATAACGGGGTGGGCTCAAGTGAATGGCAGGAATGCAATCACATGGGAAGAAAAGTTTAAACTTGATAATTGGTATGTAGAGAACCAATCGATCCTTCTTGATTTAAAAATTATATGGTTAACGACGATAAAAGTAATCAAAAAAGAAGGAATTACCTACCAAGGGCACGTTTCGATGGAAAAATTCACAGGTTCTAAAGAAGTGATATAGCATGAAAGTCATTATTTTGGGAAATGGCGGGCATAGCAAAGTCATTCAAGAAATCGTTTCTTCTCTCATAAATCATAAGATCATGGCTATTTTAGATGATAAATATGAAATTGCCTTTCACGAAAGAGGAGTGCTTTATGCTCCTTTTGTTTCTTTAGAGAAGCTTCTAGCTGTTGATGTCAAAGTCGTGATCGCGATTGGAGATAATGCGACAAGAAAAAAGATAGCCGAAACAGTTAGGATTAATCCGGATCAATATTTGTCAGTTATCCATTCAACTGCAGTAGTTAGTCCAACAGCCACGATTGGGAATGGGGCAGTAATCATGGCTAATGCTGTCATTAATGCAGAAGCCATGATTGGCGAGCACTGTATCATCAATACGGGTGCCATTATTGAACATGAAAATAGGATTGGTCAATATGCCCATATTTCACCAAATGCTACCCTTACAGGTAATGTTTCAGTTGGAGAAGGTGTACATATAGGAGCATCAGCAACCATTATTCCTGGATTAGAAATTGGAAAATGGGCAATAATCGGAGCGGGTTCCACGGTTATTCAGTCCATTCCTGCGTTTAGTACATCGGTAGGTAGTCCAGCGAGAATGATTAAACAAATAATAATGAAAGAAAAACAAAATTCATAAGATAAGGTGGTCGTTATTATAGTGGATCCTAGAATCTATCTTTCCCCGCCTCATATGAGTGGGAATGAGAAACATTATATAAATGAAGCATTTGAATCAAATTGGATCGCACCTTTAGGACCCAATGTAGATGACTTTGAAAAGGAAATAGCAAGTTATGTAGGAGTCAGTGAAGCGGTTGCTGTCAGTTCAGGGACAGCAGCCATTCACCTGGCTCTTTCTTTATTAGACGTAACAAAAGGAGACAAAGTATTTTGCTCTAGCCTTACATTTGTAGCAAGTGCAAATCCCATTATTTATCAAGGGGCTGAACCTGTGTTTATAGATTCAGAGCCAGAAACATGGAACATGTCACCGAAAGCGCTAGAAAAAGCTTTTCAAGATGCGTTTCTTGAAGGAAAGCTCCCAAAAGCAGTGATTGTGGTCAATCTCTATGGACAAAGCGCCAAAATGGATGAACTTCTTTTAATCTGTAATCAATACAATGTTCCAATGATTGAAGATGCAGCGGAATCACTGGGATCATCGTACAAAGAGAAGGTGAGTGGAACCTTTGGCCGATTTGGTGTCTTCTCGTTTAATGGGAATAAAATAATTACGACATCGGGCGGAGGAATGCTTGTTTCCAATGATAGTGAAGCGATGAAAAAAGCCCGCTTCCTAGCCACCCAAGCAAGAGATCCTGCACCTTATTATCAACACAGCGAAATCGGCTTTAATTACCGCATGAGCAATATATTAGCGGGAATTGGAAGAGCACAATTGCGAGTGTTAGACAATCGAGTTGAAACAAGAAGAAGGATATTTGAACGTTATTATCAAGAATTAGCTCACATACCGGGCATTTATTTTATGCCGGAATTAGAAAATACGAAAACAAATCGCTGGCTTACAACTTTAACGATTCATGAAGAAGAAGTGGGTATTTCAGTAAAGAATTTATTGGATTTGATGGAGAAAGAAAATATTGAGGCACGGCATGTTTGGAAGCCGCTTCATTTACAACCGCTTTTCGAAACCGCTACTTATTATCCACATGATGAAAATAATCATGTGGCTGAAAAATTATTTCAAACAGGAATTTGTCTTCCATCTGGGTCAAGTATGACCGAAGAAGAACAGATGAGAGTGATTAATTGCCTTAAGAAAGCGATTTATGGAGCAGTTAAGAAAGAAGAAATTGTATGATTTCAGGAATGATGAGGTATAAATGAATGATTGGAGCAAATATTCATAACATCCGAAAAAAAAGGAGACTGACTCTATCTGAGCTCGCAGAACGAGCAGATATATCTAAGTCATATTTAAGCAATATTGAACGAAGTTTAAATCAAAACCCTTCTATACAAGTAATGGGAAAAATCGCAGCTGTCTTAAATGTTGATCTTCGAACGTTAATTGGTTCAAAGGATGACAATCTCCAACTCCCTGAAAGTGAATGGCTTGATTTTGTAAACGAATTAAAAAAATCGGGCGTAGAGAAAGAACAACTCCAAGAATACAAAACAGTGATTGAGTTTATTAACTGGAAGAATCGGAATGTAGAAGAGAAAAATAAGATATAAGAATGCATGTAAAATTTAAATACTGAGAATGATAGGGAGAAAAAAATGAAGGATGAAAACCCAATTAGGATTCTTCAGGTTGTTGGGGCGATGAACAGAGCAGGTACAGAAACGATGCTAATGAACATTTATCGCAATATTGATCGTAAAAAAGTCCAGTTTGATTTTATTTCCTATTGTAATGGTGATGCACATTACGATGAAGAAATTAAAAATTTGGGTGGAAGGATAATAAAATTATCGAAATACTCGTTCGATCAAAGAAATTTATGACGCAATAAAGTTGTATGGTCCATATGACGCCGTACATTCACACACTTTGTTTCATTGTGGGCTTGCAAGCTTAGCTGCCTTATTAGCAGGGGTGAAAATTAGAGTATCGCATGCTCATACAACTTTAGATAATAGTCGTGGTTATTTAAGAAAAATTTATATGAAGCTAATGAGGGTGATGATCAATCTATTCTCATCAAACTTATTAGCATGCAGCAAAGAGGCAGGAAGTTATTTGTTCGGGGAGAAAAACCTTAGAGGAAAAAAGTATTCCTATTTTCCCAATGTAATCGATTACTCGAATTTTTTAAAAGAGGCAAGTGCAGAAGTTAAGAAATTTAAAGTTGAAGAAGGTTTAGGGAATAACGTAGTCATCGGCCATATCGGTCGATTTATCGAAGCGAAAAATCATTATTTTTTATTAGAGGTACTAAAGTGTCTATTAAAAAATGACCCAACAGTGAACTTATTACTAGTTGGAGATGGTGATTTAAGACAAGAAATTGAAGATGCAGCGAAAATCGGCTGGGATTCATGAAAATATAAGATTTTTAGGTGTGAGGGAAGACATTTCTACAATGCTCCATAGTATGGATGTATTTGTTTTTCCATCTTTATATGAAGGATTAGGACTTGTGTTATTAGAAGCGCAAGCAAGTGGAATCCCATGTATCGTGTCTGAAGCCATCCAACCAGAAGCAGATTTGAATATCGGCTTAATTTCGAGGCTTTCTTTAAACGATCGACCAGAAATTTGGGCTGAAAAAATAATAGAAGTAGCGAAGAAAAAAGAAAGAAACAAAAATAAAATTATTGATCATTTTGAGAGAAATGGCTATTCCATACCATTAGCCATTACAAAACTAATGGAAGTTTACAAGATTAATGGAGGAGGAGCAAATGAAGAAAGTATTAATCGCTTCCTTTGATCTGGAAGTAGGAGGTGTAGAGAGAAGTCTTATTAGTATGTTAAATAACTTTGATTACGTAAATCACCAAGTTGACTTGATGCTCTATAGTCATACGGGTGATTTTTTTGATTTACTTCCTTCAGGACCTACACTGCTTCCAGAAAATTAAAGTCTATAAAACGTTTCGAATGTCTATCTCGGACATCATGAGAAAAGGAAATTGGACATATAGGATTGACGAGAATTCTAGCTAAATATAAAGCTAGTTCTCAACAGTCTTCTGAAAACGGATATAAACAAATGCAATATATGTGGAAATATTCTATGCCTTTCTTACCGAAGTTAGAAAAGAAATACGATGTGGCGATTAGCTATTTATGGCCACATTACTTTGTTGCAGAAAAGGTACAAGCAAAAACAAAAATAGCGTGGATCCATACCGATTTTTCTACTGTCGAAACGGATATTAAGATGGACCTGGAAATGTGGAATCAATTTGACCACATTATCGCTGTTTCAGAAGAATGTAAAAACGCATTTACGAATAAATATCCCAGCTTAAACAATAAGGTGGTTGTCGTAGAAAATATAATGTCTCCGGAATTAGTCAGAGAATTGGCTAATGCAAAAGTTGAAAATCCGATGCTAGATGACAAAAGGTTTAAAGTGATCACAGTCGCTAGGCTTTCTCATGCGAAAGGGATCGATCAAGCCGTCAAAGCATTGAAATTATTAAGAGATCAGGGTTATGAAAATATCGCTTGGTATGTTGTCGGTTATGGTGGAGATGAGACAGCCATTAAGACGCTAATCAAAATGAATCAATTAGAAGATCATTTTATTCTCTTAGGCAAAAAAGTAAATCCATATCCCTTTATGAAAGCAGCGGACCTTTATGTTCAACCATCAAGGTATGAAGGCAAGGCAGTAACTGTAGGAGAAGCTACAAATTCTAGGAAAACCGATTTTAATAACAAATTATCTAACAGCTACTAGTCAGTTCGACGATGGAATTGAAGGAATCATTTGTGATTTGAGTGTTCAAGGTTTGGCAAAAGGAATAAAGGAATTTTATAATAATCAACAACTGAAGGATACTTTGGTTAATAATCTTAGAAAAAAAGACTATAGCAATTGCTATGAATTAGAAAAGCTTTATAAGATTATTGGCTAGTAGAAGTAATAGATTACTGAAAAATATACTAAAACAAGGATTTTGTAAGTTTATGTCGGACGCTTGTTCTTTAAAAAGAACGATTGATAGAGTATTATTTTAATAGATGTTACCCATTATAGTCATTAAAGATCTTTTTGAAAAAAATATGATTTTTTTTGGGAATATTGTTCATTATATTGAACAAAGAGGTGAGTCGATTGAAGGAAACAATAAAAAAGCTATGGGTACTTTTTAATTCAAGAGATAAGAAAAAATTTTTAATTTTATTTTTTATGCTGATCATTGCAGCAGTATTTGAAACAGCTGGGATTGGTTTAATTGTTCCATTTGTTGGAATTGTGACAAATCCAACAGTAATACAAGAGCAACCTTTTTTATTATTTACATACAAATTATTAAACTTTCAATCAACGAATGCATTTATCTTATTTGCAGTTTCAGTTTTACTGTCAGTTTTTGTTTTCAAAAACATTTATTTATTACTATTTTATTATGTGCAATACAGAGTAATCCTGAATCAAAAAGTAAAACTATCTAGTACATTGTTTAAGGAGTATCTCACAAAACCATATACATTTCATCTACAAAGAAACTCAGCTGAATTATTACGAAATGTAAATGGAGAAGTAGGGAAAGTATTCGATGGAATATTATTATCAAGTTTTCAATTACTAACCGAAATTCTAGTTATGTTATCTATTCTAACTTTACTTATAGCAACTGCTCCTTTAGCTACGCTTACATCAGGAGTCTTATTAGGCGGAAGCGTCCTTGTGTTCTTTAAGGTTTTTCGAAAGAAGATCACTTATTTAGGAGAAGAAAATCAAAGAGTAAGTCGGGAAGTGATTAAGTGGGTAAATCAAGGAGTAGGAGCAAGTAAAGAAATCAAGGTTGCAGGAAAAGAAAGTTACTTTGTGAATTCATTCAATAAACAAAGTCAAATTATGGCTAACAATACGATTTATAAGAATATGTTAGACCAAGTACCACGGGTTTTCATAGAGGTATTATTAGTATCAGTTGTGCTTATTACAATGATTATTCTTGTTTTTCAAGGGACAGATACAGCAACATTAGTAGCAACCATGTCATTATTTGCTATGGCCGCTTTCCGCCTTATGCCTTCTATCACTAGAATCGTTGCTATGCAAACAACCATTCGATTTAGTCAGCCTGCATTGATGGTAGTGTATAACGATTTGATTAATGAAAAAAGCGGCAAAAACTCTATACATGAAGAATCGATTAATGAGTCTACACCAGTAAAGGGAAATCGTGGTGAGAAGACATTCATCCATTCGATTAAGTTGGAAAACATACATTTTCGTTATCCCAATCAAAAGGAGTATTCCATAAAAAATGTATCTCTAACGATTCCAATTGGGAATTCTGTTGCTTTTGTTGGAACTTCTGGGGCAGGGAAAACGACTATTGTTGATATCATACTAGGTCTACTAGAACCTAATAAGGGCAGAGTAATTATAGATGGTAAAGATTTAAATGAACTTATGCCACTATGGCAATCAAAAATTGGTTACATTCCCCAAGCAATCTATTTATCAGATGAAACAATCAAAAAAAATGTGGCATTCGGTATAGCGGAAAACGAAATTGACAATTCTGCAGTCAAAAGGGCAATAGAAGATGCACAGTTAAAAGATTTTATTAATTCCCTCCCTGAAGGGTTGAATACGGTTGTGGGAGAAAGGGGAGTTAGGCTCTCTGGTGGACAACGTCAGCGTATCGGGATTGCAAGAGCCTTGTATCATAATCCGGAAATAATTTTTTTAGATGAAGCAACATCTGCTTTAGATAACGACACAGAAAAAGAAATCATGAAAGCAATAAATCGTCTTAAAGGTGAAAAGACAATAATTATTATTGCTCACAGATTGAGTACAATTGAGAATTGCGACATCGTATTTAAAGTGGATCAAGGTAAAATACTATCGATAAATAACAAATTAAAACAATCAATATAAAATGATATTCTCAAAAAATATTTTACAAAGAAAGGAGAGCGGAGATCTTGCCAAAAATCAGTGTGGTTATACCTGTCTATAATGTTGAAAAATATTTACATCGGTGTGTAGAAAGTATATTAAATCAAACATTTCAAGATTTTGAAATTATTCTAATTGACGATGGTTCTAAGGATCATTCTGGGCAGATTTGCGATGATTATGAACAACAGGATAAAAGGATAAAAGTTATTCACAAAAAAAATGCTAGAGTTGCAGCAGCTAGAAATGATGGACTTGAAATAGCAAAAGGAAAATATATAAGTTTTATCGATTCTGATGACTGGATTGAACCTGAGATGTTTCAAGAGATGTTTGATAAAGCTGAGGAATTAAACTTAGATGTAATTATGTGCGATTTCAAGAAAAAATTTTCCAATGTTGAGGAAAAACGAACACAACCTATTCGTGGAGGGCTTTATTCAGAGGAAGACATTATAAATGAACTTTTTCCATGTTTAATCATGTATGAACATATTGAACTTCCCCCTACTATCTCAAATTGGGTATGTTTATTTAATTTAGAATTTCTGAAAACAAAACATATATCTTACGAAGAAGACGTACATTACTGTGAAGATTCAATATTAGGATCTAAGGTTTTATATCATGCTAAAAATTTTTACTATTTAAAAGGTCATTATTACTATAACTACTTTTATAACCCAAACTCCACGACTAATACATATAATAACAAAAAATGGAATTCCTATCTTAAGATTAATGAGAGGTTAATAGAGTATTTTGGGGAAGCAACTGAATTTAACTTTTCCAGGCAGATTAAAATTAATATGTTGTATTTTACCTTAAATACACTAGGACAACTTGAATATTCCGGAAATGACCCTAAAGAAAGAAGAATGATGATTAAAAACATCATGTTTCATCCGAGTGTGATGAATTTATTTAAGGATTTTAAATTACCAAAGGTTCCTTGGAAGATGAAAGTTATTATACTTCTCATAAAATATAAAATGGTTAGATTGTATAGCTTCTTAGTACTTGATCATCGAAGACATGACCTATCAAACATTTCAGACGTGCTAATAAACAAATAATAATAGTAGAAAAAACATTTTTCTTTGTGAGGTGAAATTTTGAAAAAAAATATTCTATTTGTAAATGGCCATTTGAATGTTGGTGGAGTTGAGAATTCTCTTTTAAATGTCTTGAAAAATATAGATTATAACTATTATGAAGTGGACCTAATACTTTTTGAAGAACTAGGTGATTATGCAAATGAACTTCCTAAAGAAGTAAATATTATTCATTACGATCTGTCAGGGGCTTCCGGGCCGATAATCCAGTGTTTCTTAAAGAACATCAAACTAAGAAATTGGTTTGCGTTATGTCTAAGGTTAGTATTCCTACTAGAAAAAATCATTGGGGGAAAAGCATTATTCCTTGCCAGGCCACTCTTCAAGATAAACAAAAGATATGATAGTGCTATTGCTTACCGGGTAGGGATATCAACTGATTTTGTTGGTTATATAATAAACAGCAACAAAAAGATTACTTGGTGGCATCATGGATCATTTGATTATACAAAAAAGTCAACAAAACGTTTGATTAAAGTGTACAAGAATTTTGATGAGTTAATCACTGTATCAGATAGTAGCAAAGAAATGCTGATTAAACATATGCCTGAAATAAATAATATAATCCTCACAATTCCCAATATAATTAACGTTGATGAAATTCGAAGAAAGGCAAATGATGAAACTAATTGTAAAATAATTTCAATGAAAATATCTATCTAATAAGTGTAGGTAGATTATCACCTGAAAAAGGGATGATTAATTGTGTACACGCTTGTAAAATTTTGGTTGAAAATGGGTTTGGTATAAAGTGGTACATCATTGGAGAGGGTACACAACGTTTAGAAATTGAAAACTGTATAAAAAAATATAAGTTAGAAAATCACATTTTTCTATTAGGGGCTATTTCTAATCCTTATCCTTATATAAAAAATGCATATATATATGTTCACCCATCACTCGTTGAGTCTTTATCTATAACAGTGTTGGAAGCACTGACTTTAAATACACCTGTTGTCGTTGCAAAGTCTTTGGGACCTATGGGATTTATACGTAATAAAGTAAACGGATTACTAGTAGAACCCACCCCAGAGGGTTTATATAAGGGAATCATGTCTTTAATAAAGGATGATGATCTATATAACCAATTGAAAAAAGATAAAAGTACTATTCTAAGAAATTACAGTCCAGAAATAGTATTAAAAAAAATATATGATTTAATCGAGGTTGGATAGGAAAAAAATTTAAAAGATAAATAACGAAAATAACATATAGTATACAAACTACTTTTTGAAGGAGTTTTGGTATGACGCGCTTTTTTCAAAGGTTTTACCGTACAGATTATATGATTGCTTATAGATTTATAAATAATGATTTTGGATTATTTAAGTGTGATACAAAATTTACTACCTTTAAAAACACCCTTAAATATTGGTATGCAGATCCTATACTTTATAAATTTGACAATGAAATCTATATGTTTTATGAGGCATATAATAAGAAAAAAAAGTGTGGCGAAATAGGAGTCGCTTCAGTTATTAATAATAAATTGGTCAATAAAAAAATTATAATAAGTGAACCCTTTCATATGTCATACCCATTTGTATTTAATTATAATAATAAAGTTTATATGATACCTGAAACTTCATCCGTCAAAAAACTACTACTTTATGAAGCGATTAATTTTCCTTCTGAGTGGAAGTTAAGCAAAGTGTTAATGGATAACATGGAATTGTCTGATGCAACTATTCTAAAATACGAAGATAAAATATATATTTTTGTTTCAAAACTATTGAGCACCATCCCTTACCGAGACGAGTTACTACTTTACACCTTTGATGATGAATTTCATTTACTTCCGCATAAGGATAATCCAATCATAACTGATAACGAATTTTCCAGACCGGCTGGAAGAATATTAGAATATAAAAATAAATTAATAAGAGTATCTCAAGATTGCTCAAACGGTGAATATGGTAAAGCTTTAAAGTTTAATGAAATCATAAACATTTCTGAAAATGAATATCAAGAAAACAATATTTATACCATTTCACCGGATGATATTCCAATTAAATTCCATAGGAAGTTAACTGGGACCCATACATATGGAAGGTATGATGATCTTGAAGTTATTGACGTAAGGTATTCAGTCTTTGATGTCAAAAAACTATTAAAATTTCTTTGTGAAATGCCTTCAAAGTTAGTTTTGAAATATAAAATAGCAATAAAATAAGAAATTAGACTACTTTATATGAGGTGTTTATAATGATAAAAAAATCTAAAAATAAAATAAATACAATCATATATAAATTAAATAAATCTATCAAAATTATTAAATTCCCTCTATCAAAAAATGCATTTTCTTTAAAAAAGTTGAAGAACAAACACTTAGGTAAGAGGTGTTTTATTATTGGAAATGGGCCAAGTTTGAAAATTGAAGATCTTGAACAATTGAATGATGAAATTACCTTTGCTTTTAATCGGATCTACTATATCTTCGATAAAACAAAATGGAGACCTACATATTACTGTTCAGAAGATGAAAAAATTATTTTTTCCAGTAAGGAAGAAATTAATAACATAAAGATAGAAAATAAGTTTTTCCCTGTTAATTTTCCATGGGATTATAATGTTCATTTGAAGAATGCTCAATATTATATATTTAAACTTGGGGATAGTAATGTTGAACCTAAGTTCTCTAGAGACATTGCTAAAGGTATTTACTGGGGAAATACAGTAGCCTATACTGCAATTCAATTAGCTGTATATATGGGGATAAAAGAAATTTATCTTTTAGGTGTTGACCATAATTTCAGTAAAATGGTTAACGATAAAGGTGAAATTGTAATTGATAAGACAGCAAAAGATTATTTTACAGAAGAATATAATACTGACAAAGATGATTTATATATTCCTAATGTTGAAATTTCAACAAGAGCATTCTCGGCTGCAAAGAAATATGCAGACAAGAACAATATAAAAATATACAACGCAACTCGTGGAGGGAAATTAGAAGTCTTTGAGAGGGTTGATTTTGAAAAAATAATTTTTGAGAACAAGAAAGGAAGGTTAACAGGATGAGAATAGTAGGAGTCATACCAGCAAGAGGAGGATCTACAAGATTTAACAATAAACCCTTAGCAACAATTTTTGGAAAACCTATGGTCTGGTGGGTTTATACGCATTCCAAGGAAGTTGAGTGTTTTGAAGAGGTATTTATCGCAACTGACAGTGAAGAAATTAAAAACGTATGCGAAGACTTCGGAGCACAAGTGATCATGACCTCTAATAAGCATGATACAGCAACAGAACGTTTGTACGAAGTGTCTCAACAAATAGATGCAGATCTTTATGTCATGATAAATGGTGATGAGCCTGTAATAGAAGCTAAGGATATAGTAAAATGTATCCCCGATCATTTGAATAAAGATGAATTTTATGTATCAAACCTCATGACGGATTTTACCGATCCAGTTGAAGTAATCGATAACTCTAATTTAAAAATAGTAACGAATAAAGATGGAATTTGTCTCTTTATTTCTCGAAGTCCAATTCCATACCCTAAAGGCGGAATGAATTTTACCTACCAGAAATTTGTTGGGGTAGGCGCATTTACTAAGCAGGCTCTACAATACTATCATGAAACACCTCGTGGACCTATTGAAAAGATTGAAGAGAATGACTCTTTCAGATTTATTGAAAATAGAAAAGACATATATTATATAAATGCAAAATGTAAAACAATTTCTGTGGATACACCGAAAGATATTGAAAAGGTTGAGGAATACATGTCAGAAAATAAAATAATAGCAGTAGCTACACAGTAAAAAATAATGAATAGTTGAAAGGAAGAAGTGCTAATGAAAAGTATGAATGTAGGGCCGATTTCAATAAATAATAACGTATTTACTCTGATTGCAGGACCATGTGTAATCGAATCGGAAGCACAAGTGATGGAAATAGCCATAAGAATGAAAGACATTACGGATCGCTTAGGCGTTCCTATTATTTTTAAAGCGTCGTTCGATAAAGCGAACAGAACGTCCATTAAATCGTTCAGAGGTCCTGGAATAAGTGAGGGTCTACGTATACTAAAAAAAGTTAAGGATGAGCTTGGCATACCAGTAGTTACAGATATTCATGAACCGTATCAAGCGAGGGTTGCTGCTGAGGTTGTGGATATGCTTCAAATACCTGCCTTTCTATGTAGACAAACAGATTTATTGGTAGCAGCAGCCGAAACCGGTTTACCAGTTAACATAAAAAAAGCACAGTTTCTATCGGCAAAGGATATGAAAAATGTCATAACTAAAGTTGAAGAATCAGGTAATGAAAACATTTTATTATGTGAACGAGGAAACACATTCGGATATAACAATTTAGTTGTAGATATGACAAACATCATTGAAATGAAAAAGTTTGGTTACCCTGTTGTGTTCGATGCAACGCACAGTGTTCAGAAACCAGGAGGAAATCTTACTTCAACTGGTGGCAATCGAGAGTATGTGGAATATTTGGCGAAAGCAGCTTTAGCTGTTGGTGCGGATGCATTATTTATGGAAGTTCATAAAGATCCTGATAATGCTAAATCCGATGGTCCTAATATGGTTAAACTTGATGAGGTAGAAGTTATGCTTAAAAAGCTTATCAAAATATATAAGGCGGTGCGTGATGTTGAATCAATTACATATTCTCACTGAACCGAAATGTGATCAACAAATTGATATTTTATCTGAATCGAAATATGTTTTTGAAACTGAGATCAATGCGATTAATCTAGTAAAAGATGCACTGGATGAAAGTTTTGTAAGAATTGTAGAAATTATCTCCGAATGTCCAGGCAAAGTGATTGTTACTGGAATGGGGAAACCTGGACATGTTTCTAGAAAAATTGCAGCAACCATGTCAAGTCTTGGAACATCTTCGTTTTTCCTTCATCCGGCAGAAGCTTTACATGGAGACTTGGGGATGGTTTCTGCAAACGACGTTGTAATAGCTATTAGCTATAGTGGTGAAAGTGAAGAGATTACAAGAATACTACCTAATATCAAAATGATCGGTGCCACTTTAATCGGGATCTCAGGTAATGAGAACTCATCTCTTATTAAATACAGTGACTACTCGTTTGTATTTCCTAAATTTGCAGAAGCTTGTTCCATGAATTTGGCACCAACATCAAGTACGACTGTTGAAATGGTTTTGGGAGATGCATTAGCTGTTTGCTTATCAAAAATCTATGGTTTTCATGAACGTAATTATGCATTATATCATCCAGCGGGCTCATTAGGCAAAAAACTCCTGATAAAAGTAAAAGATGTTATGCACGAAGGGGAAAGAAATGCGGTAGTAAAAATGGGTACTAAATTAAAAGACGCTATTGTAGAGATGAGCACGAAGGCAATAGGAATTATTAATATTGTAAATGATAATGATGAATTAATCGGAGTTTTTACAGATGGGGATTTAAGGAAGACATTTACTAGTGAAGTAAATGTTTTTGGTTTATTAGTAGATGATGTAATGGTGAAAACTCCTATTTATATAGATCCTGATTTGCTTGCAGTAGATGCTTTAAAAATGATGATAGATAACAATATCTCTGCATTACCAATTATTAGGAATAACAAATTAGTTGGAACAGTAAGGGTTAACGACATTCTTGGGGCGGGGATCGTTATATGATCAAAGATAAGGATCTATCAAAAATAAAAATGCTCGTTATGGATGTAGACGGTACTCTAACAGATGGGAAAATATATGTTGGTAATAATGGTGAGGTATTTAAAGCGTTTAATGTAAAAGATGGCTACCGTTTAATAGATTTGGAGAAGTACGATATCATTCCAGTAATCATCACTGGTAAGAAATCAGAGATTTTAGCTAAACGTGCCGCTGAATTAAAGATTGAAGAAGTTTATCAAGGAGTTGACGATAAGCTAAAGGTTTTGGAAGAGGTTATAGATAGGTACAATTTAAAGTGCGAAAATGTTGCTTATATTGGTGATGATATTAATGATATTGAATGCATGAAAACTTGCTATATTAAAGCGTGCCCGGCAGATGCAGTTCATGAAGTTATTAGGATGGTAGATTATATATGTAAATCAAATGGAGGAGAAGGGGCAGTTAGAGAATTCATCGATTTAATAACTGTAAAAGACTTCATATCCATCATTTAATGCAACAAAAAGAATATATATTTATTGTCTGAAAAATCTAATTATTTAATATGTGATTAATAACAGTTCCAATGACTAATGATAATTTAAAACTGTATGTGTTGAGGTGAGGAATTATAAAACCAATAATTTCAATAATAGTACCAGTATTTAACGGGGAAAAATACATTCTGCGCTGTATAAATAGTATATTGACACAAACGTTTTATGATTTTGAATTAATAATAATAAATGACGGATCAACAGATAAGACTAGAAAAATTTGCGATTATTATTCAATAAAAGATAGTAGAATAAGAGTCATTCACATGAGTAAGGGAGGGGTTTCAAAGGCAAGGAATAAAGGTATTGAACTTGCTAGAGGGACTTACCTAATGTTTTGTGATAGTGATGATTATGTTGAAAATGATTGGTGTAGTCAACTTTATGAGACTATTAAATTAAAGGGAAATGTCTTACCTGTTAGTGGAATTAGAACAGTTTATAATACGTCTGAAAAAGAAGAAGAAGTATTAAAGGTATTTACACAAAGAGATACATTTGATAAAGATCAGTATTTTGAAACATATAAAAAAGGGCTATCTGGAAGTTTGTGCTGCAAAATTTATAATCGAAAAATTATAATTGAAAATTCAATATATTTCGACGAAAACGTAGATAGAGGAGAAGATTTACTTTTTAACCTATCTTACATGAATTATGTGAATGCTTTTGTTACAATTCCTTCTCTTACTTATAATTACGTTCAGTCAAATGTAAATAGTTTAATGAACCAATATCGAAATGAATTGTTTGAAATAACGGTTATTTTATATGATGCATGGAAAAAATACTTTAAGCAAAATAATGTAAATGGAAGTCAAATAGAAGAATTTGCAACTTTTTATTATTTAGAATTTCTGCATGTTTTCAAGAATACTTTTAAAGAACATAATAAAGAAACATTAATAAAAAAATTAAATTTTAATAATCAAATCTTAAATTCATCTAAACTCATTGAGTGTTTGGAGTTGGCAGATCTGACACAGGAAGATAATAGATATGTAAGTTTATTAAAAATGAAAAATTACTATGTAGTTTGGTGTTTTGAGCAAGCATTAAAAACAAAGAAATATCTTTATGGTTTGAAAAGTGTGACCAGTCAGAGAGATTATAATTGAATCATAAAAATAAAAAAAGGTTGGTCATAGGAGAGTGTCAATCGTGATCAAGTTTATTAAAAGACTGATATATATAATATACAAGACTTCTAATTTATTTCTCTTATATATAGTGAATTTTCTCTCCAAGTTTAATGTACCAATTACTAAGAATAACTACAAGATTTTAAAATACAAAAACATGTATAGAGGAAAACGATGTTTTATCATAGGGAATGGCCCAAGTCTTAAGCCAGAAGATTTGGCCAGATTAAAGGGAGAATTCACATATTTACTTTTATTTCAATATGCACAATTTAGAGTAATATTAAATCAACAAGTTAAACTATCTAGAAGACTATTTGAAGAGTATTTAACAAAGCCATACACTTTTCATTTACAACGGAATACAGCGGATTTACTACGGAATATAAATGATGAAGTACCTAAAGTGTTCCAGGGAATCATTATTTCAGGGTTTCAGTTATTTACAGAAATTCTTGTTACTGCGTGTATTTTATTATTGTTATTCCTAACAGCACCTCTAGCAACTTTAACTGCGTCTCTCTTATTAGGTGGAAGTGTTTTTATATTCTTTAAATTCTTCCGAAAAAAATTAGTCATTTAGGAATTGAACAACAAAGAATCAGCGGTACGATTATAAAGTGGGTGAATCAAGGGCTAGGAGCAAGTAAAGAAGTTAAAGTATCGGGAGAAGAAAACTTTTTTATAGATGCTTATACTAGCCAAAGCCAAGTTAAGGCTAATAACAGCCGTTACATGAAGATGTTAGAGCAAGTGCCAAGGCTTTTTATTGAAACTCTTATGGTTTGTATCGTTCTTATTACGATGCTAATTATTGTTTTTCAAGACACGAATACAACACAATTAGTGTCAACAATGGCGCTTTTTGCCATGGCTGCTTTTCGCTTAATGCCATCGATTACTCGTATCATCGCATTAATAACGGTAATTCGCTATAGTAAACCTGGGTTGTCCATTATTTATGAGGATTTATTTTTAAATATAGAAGAGACTTCCCCTAGGAAAGCTAATCTACAAAGTGAACCAATGGTTATTGAAAAAGGAAAAAGAGCATTCCTTGACTCTATTAAGCTAATTAATGTTTCTTTTCGTTACCCTAATCAAAAGGAATATTCAATAAAGGAAGTTTCCTTAACCATTCCAATAGGTCAATCTGTTGCGTTTATTGGTGAGTCAGGAGCTGGAAAAACAACTTTAGTTGATATTATTCTTGGTTGTTTCACCCCGAAAAAGGAAATGTTTTAATAGATAGTAAAAATTTGCATGGTCAAAAAACATTTTGGCAACAAAAAATTGGTTATATTCCGCAATCTATATTTTTATCAGACGATACGATCCGTGGAAATGTCGCTTTTGGGGTAGCTAATGATCAAATTAATGATGAAGAAGTTTGGAGAGCATTAGAACAAGCTCAATCTAAAGGAATTTATTGATGCACTTCCTGATAAATTGGAAACAACAGTTGGAGAACGAGGAGTAAGACTGTCAGGTGGTCAACGTCAAAGAATTGGGATTGCCGTGCCTGTATCATAATCCGGAAATATTATTCATGGATGAAGCAACGTCTGCGCTAGATAATGAAACGGAAAAAGAAATTATGAAAGCAATTGACGGATTAAAAGGTGAAAAAACATTAATCATTATAGCTCACAGACTAAGTACAATAGAAAATTGTGATATTGTATTCAAAATAAATAAGGGAAGACTAGTAGCGATTGATAATAAAATTAAAAAATCAGTTGTGTAAAAAAGATCTAACGTATAATTATACGTTAGATCTTTTTTGGAATATAAGTTAAAAATGTTGATGAGAGAGTTGATGAAATTATGCCAAAAGTTAGTATTGTGGTGCCAATTTATAATGCAGGTAATAGGTTGAATAAATGCTTAAAATCAATTCTTAATCAAACGTTTAAGGATTTTGAATTAATTTTGGTTAACGACGGCTCAACTGATAATAGTTTATCTATTTGTGAAAAATATAAATATAAAGATGAAAGAATACGGGTTATAGACAAGCAAAACGAAGGAAGTATAAAAACTAGAAATAGAGGGGTAGAGGAATCAAATTCACCATATATTGCATTTGTGGATGCAGACGACTGGATTGATAAATGCATGATTGAAACGTTATACAATGAAACGATTTTAAGCGACACAGATATTACTGTGTGTAATATGTATAAAGTATTAGGGCGATTTTTGAAAATAAAGAAAAAAAATAATAGTGCATATGTAACCGTCAAGTACAATTGAACATATTTTGCTCATTAAGAGTGGACACTTTTAGTCTTTAAAGATTTTTTGTTGGTTCTTCAGCCGATGGCTGTCATTGTTCATGTGAATGATCTCTACTCTGTGAAGTAATCGATCGAGTATTGCAGTCATCATACCTTGGTTTCCGACTATCTCTGTCCATTCTTCGGGACTCCGGTTTGACGTCAAAATCAACGATGATTGCTCATAGAGCTGATGTATTAACTGAAAGAATAGGGTCGCTTCGCGTTGGTCCATTGCCATATACATTATGTCATCTATTATGACCAAATCCGAAGCGCGTAAGCGCTTCAATTGGATTTTGGACTTGTTCACATATTCTTCTGTCTTCAAAAGAGTTATAAGTTCTCCCATTGTTACAAAGCTCACCTGATACCCCTTTTGTATAGCTTCGATACCCAGCCCTACTGAAAGAAGGGTTTTCCCAGCACCTGGCGGTCCAAGTAGAATCAGATTGTAGTTCTGTTCCAGCCACTCGTATTCTCTCAACTGCTTTAGCTGCCTTTCTGAAAGTGCATCTTGCTCGTCCAGATGAAACATATGAAGGGGGCGATGGAATGGGAACTTTGCCCAGTTCAATCTCTTCTCTATACTCTTTTCCTCACGCCTCTTAATCTCTAGGTCTGTTAGATTCTCTATAAACTCCAGATACGTCCATGATTTTTGCTCGGCATTCCTTAGGAGTTCGGGGAGACCTTCAGCTGTCTCTGCGAGACGCAATTGCCTAAAAGACTGTTGGATTTCAGGTACACTTTTACTCATTCTTTTTACCTCCCATCAGTTGAAGATAGGCGTCCATGTCTCGGGTCTCGACTGCGATCTCGATTAATGGTTTTGTACTAGCTACTTGGAATGAGGGTTCTACTAGTCCAGTTCTTATAAAGAAGGCTACGATATCACGAAAAGAGTTTGCACTGAAGAGTTTCTCTTCGATACATTTCTCTAGTGCGATTTGTGCCCATTCTGGATGTTGTTCCACTGTCTTCTTTAAGATGACATACTGATCGCGACGATATCTCCCATACTCTTAAGTCAATCTTCTGCAGGAATGCTTCGGCTTCATCGTTGGCAAGAAGTGTCAGTACTTCTTGTCTGAGCGAATCGAGCGACCTAGACCGCTCACGTGCGTGGCCACGGTCCTTAATCAGCTTACCTTTCTCATGTGATACGGCATGTTCTTGGATGATTTCACCTGTCGCTGGATCACACACTTTCAAAGAACCCTCGACTATGTGTAGATGAACTAGCTCCATCCTGTTATAAGTTCCGGGAGGCACAGAATAGCGATTGGACATGTAATGCACGGTGTTGTCCTTACGTACATTCCTTGTTATACTTTCCGTATAGTTGCTTTCGAAAGAAAGCTGATCAGAGACTTTTCTTAAGTGTTGCTTTTCCAGGAGGAACACTTCGAAAGGTCTCTTTTTTGTTGTGTTATGTACCTTAAAGTTTCCGGTGCGCTCAAGCCATTTTAAGCCCTTAGTGTTCCAATCTTCGAGACTGGAGTAGACTCGGTTTTTTGCGAAGTTGTTCTTCACATACTTGACGACATTCTCTATCTTGCCCTTGGATTCAGGGTCTGCTTTCCTGCATAGATAGATCCGAAACTTTCGCTGTCTCACGTATTGTTGGAATGATGATGTCAATAATAAGTCTCCTGCATTCTCGCTGACGGCTATTAGATTGTCCTGGTCGTAGACAATTTCCTCTGGTATTCCCTGATAGAATGCAAATGCCTGTTCATGAGCGCGAATCGTATCCTCCGTTGTGAAAGGTCGGTTCAACCACCATTTGTATTTATAACGAGAATTTCCTAAGACAAAGGCGATGAAATAGAGTCGAATCTCTTTTCCATCTATCGTCTTTTGTAACGTCTGGCCCCAATCTACTTGGAGCTGTTGACCGAAGGGCAACTCCTCAACCGCGTCATAGTCACGCACTTTCTCAGTCTTGGCGATGTTATAGATGTCTCGCATTTCATTCACATAGCGTCTTACCGTGCTTTCTCCAACCTCGATATCTGGAAACCGTTCTTGTAACCAATCATAGATCTGAGCGCCGCTCAGTGAAGGGTATTCTCTTAGCCAATTGACTATCCAATCTTGATATTGATCGAGTTTTCTCTTGCGGCTTGTCAAGTCGAACTCTTCAATAGCTTGCTCAAAATCTAGTTCCAGATACTTATAGATAGTAGTTCTTGAGAGCTTCGTCCTTCTTGAAATCTGGGTTATCTTCAGACCTTGTTTTTTTAACTGATGGACCTCGATATAAATCAAACGTTTTTCCTCCATTTGCTTCCTCCGAAAGACAGATAGTTCTAGTCTACAGGATGAGATAGTTGAACAAAAAGTGTTCAACGTAAATGAGCAAAAACTGTTCACTTTATTTTAGCGGTTACAGCATATTTTAATGAAATTAAAATTTATAAAAAAGAGGAAGTAAAAAAAGACCTAGTGGTAGCATATTTTCATGGTCATCCATTTCCATCTTCCTTATGTGCGAAACTATATAAAAAAGATTTGCTTATGGATAGCGGTAGATACTTAGATCGCATACATTTTTTGGGTGATGATCTATTTTATAATTTAGAAATGTTTATTAAAGCAAATAAAGTTAAAGTCATTGATAAACCGCTATATTATTATAGATTGGGTGGATTTACTAGCGTGTATATGCCGTCTTTATTCGATGATATGGTTAATGGCTATCAGATACAGAGAGAAGTAATCGGTGAACATTATCAAATGTCTAAAAATAAGCAATTTAATGGAATTAGTATTATGTTACTTAATACATTTAAAACGTGTTTATATAATTTGTTAAATAGTGAACTTAGTGAAATTGAAATTAAAGAATTGATAACCCTTTATATTCAAAATGATAATGTAATTGAGTGTTTATCTAATCGAGGATCTATCAATTATTTTTCAAAAGAATATTTAAATGCAATAAAAAATAAAGATATTGATTATCTTTATTCACTCGGGGGTGTTATCTATAAAAAAAGAAAACCTAAAAAGGTACTTATTAAATTATTATCAAAACTATCGATTGTATAAGGAGTGTTACATTTTCATGAAATAGTGTTTTATATCTTTATATAAATACTCTGGAATTAATAGAAGGGAGCAAAATAGTGGAGTTTTCAAAAAAGATATGAAAGTACTTCAAGGGATAGCTATTTTATTTATGCTATCTCTTCATTTATTTGCCAGAAAAGAGGTTAATGGTATTTATGAAACGTTTCCAACCATTAACGGGATTCCTCTCATTTATTATATTGGATTATTTGGTGATGCTTGTGTGCCCATTTATCTGTTTGCAAGTGGCTATGGTCTATTTATTAGTATTTCAACGGAAAGAGTATCGACACTGAAGAAAAATTTCACACGTATCCTGAAATTATTGTTAAATGCATGGATAATATTAATTATCTTTATGGTATTAGCCTTTTTGATGGGAAAACCAGAAGTCTTTCGTGGTGGCAGTAAGCAATTTTTCCTTAATATCTTCTTATTATCCCACTCTTATAATGGAGCATGGTGGTATTTGCAAACCTATAGTATTCTTGTATTTCATTTCCATTGATAATAAAGATAATCCAGCGATATAATCACATTCTTGTCCTAGCATTTTCAGGAATTATATATTTAATTAGTTATATTCAACGAATAAAACATGTAATTGATTTAGGTGATAACATGGCACTCGTTATTTTTGTTAATGCTATTGTCCTAGTTGGCACATCTCAGCTTCCATTAATAATAGGAATTATTTTTGCAAAGGAGAAAGTTTACTCTAAGGTTTATAATAAATTTCACAACAACAAATTTAAAAATGCAATTTGTATCATGGGTATATTTATATTATTTTTTCTGCATGCTTTATATGAATCGATGATAATTGCACCTTTCACTGCTATTTCATTTATATGTCTCTTTACCTTAATGAATAAGAGTGCTTGGATACAATCCACACTTCCATTTTTTTGGAAAACACTCAACAAATATTTGGTTAACACACATGTTTTTTTATATGTCTTTATTTCCAGAACTAGTATTTGCACCTAAATACCCTGTATTGATCTACGTATGGCTTATAATATTAAGTCTAGTTTGTTCATATCTAATAAATGCGATGTATATTCCTTTAACAAAATCAATTGATAATAATACTCTATTCAGTAAAAAAAGATATCGATCAACAGTTAAAAGTAGCTAAGAGCAATTCATAACAAAGTTAACTTATTAAACCAATTCAGAAGGAGTGAACGTATTAATAAAAGTAAAGGTAATTAAGTGGAATAAAGAAAAAACAAATACTCGTTACCAGCAATCTAGAGTCCTCTGCAAATCTCAGTTAGTGTGAACTATTGTGATGCTAAAGAATGTCAGGAAGAAGGGGCCGTAGCTGGAGATATCATAGAAATGAATATAATCACAAAATTAAAAATATCTTAAGAGAAAATTAATTAAGAGTATTGCGTTCTTTATAAAGTTGTAGTATTGTTCTTTATATAGAATAAAAATTCTTGATATGGATCTTTTTCATGTTTCTTTTTAGATCGAATTTTCGTTATTATGAAAGTTTTTAAAGTGGAAATAATCGTTCTAAGTCACTACCTCAATAAATTATTCAATAGAAGTAGTTAGGCATCAATACTATTTTTATATCGCTCATCGTCTATAAAAGAAAAAATGTGTTTTATTAGGATCTTGAGCAGATATACATATAAAAACATCCAGGAGTTTATATGAGGAAATATTCAAATTTAATAATGGGAAATTTTTAATATAAGCATGTTAAAAAAGAGTATCGTTCGGACTTGTTGTTCGTTATTAAGAATTTATTTAATTGTATTGGAGAGTGAATAATGAGCGCGATTGCTGGAATCTTATAACATGAATAAAGAGCCAATACAAATAGAGCAAATAAGTGGAATTATGAGTTCCTTGCAACAATATCCAGCTGACGATATTCAAACTTGGAATAAGGAAAATATCTTCTTTGGATGCCATGCTCAGTGGATCACCCCGGAATCTGTGGGAGAGCAGCTTCCCTACTATGACTACGAGAGACAGTTAGTCATTACCGCTGACGCTATTATTGACAATCGGGAAGAATTATTTGAGCGATTACAAGTAGAGCATCCAAAAAGAAAAATGATGCCAGATAGTCAATTGATTTTGCTAGCGTATGCAAAATGGGGAGAAGAATCTCCGAAATTTTTAATAGGAGATTTTGCTTTTATGTTATGGGATGAAAGAAAAAATCTTCTTTTTGGAGCAAGAGATTTTTCAGGAACGAGAACACTCTATTACTACCATAAGCAAAATAAATTTGCATTTTGCACTACGATAAAACCATTATCCACTCTACCATTCATTGAAAAAAAGTTGAATAAACAATGGTTAGCCGAGTATTTAGCCATTCCGGGAATGCATGAAACCGTAGAGGCAGTTTCTACAGCTTATGAAAATATTGAACAAATTCCGCCGTCTCATTCAATAACAATTGCAAATGGAAGAGTTTCTCTTACACAGTATATATCCATTAAATTTGATGAAAAGCTAAAGTTAAAATCAAACTCAGAATATGAGGAAGCATTCCGAGAAGTATTTTTAAGTGCTGTTAAAGCAAGAACACGAACAAATCGAAAAGTTGGCTCACATTTGAGCGGTGGGTTGGATTCGGGTTCTGTTGTAAGCTTTGCTGCGAAAGTATTGCAACAACAAAATAAACGATTACATACTTATAGCTATATTCCAGTAGAAGGATTTATAGATTGGACACCAAAACATAGAATGGCAGATGAAAGACCTTATATTAAATCAACAATAAAACATGTAGGCAATATTACAGATCACTATATGAGTTTTGAAGGAACAAGCCCTCTTTCTGAAATGGACGATTGGCTAGAGACTTACGAGATGCCATACAAGTTCTTCGAAAATTCATATTGGGTCAAAGGGGTATACGAAAAGGCTCATGCGGAAGGAATCGGGATCCTTTTAAACGGAGCTCGAGGAAATTGGACAGTCTCATGGGGACCCGCTTTAGACTATCACGCTATGTTGTTAAAAAAATTAAAGTTTGCTCATCTTTACAAAGAAGTCGATCTATACAGTAAGAAAATTGGTATCAATAAATCTCGCGTTATATCAATTGTAAAAAGAAAAGCATTCCCTTATTTTCATCAAAAAGCAAACGCAATGGAGAACGATCAATTTCCGATATTAATTAACCCGGAGTTCGCTAAACAAACAGGAGTTATGGAAAAAATAAAAGAAAATGGAATGGACATTTCTACATTTACTTCGTTAAATGCGTACCAAGCAAGAAAGAAAAATTTTGAACAGTTAACCTATTGGAATATCAATGGGACGACTACTACGAAGCTATCTTTGCGTTATAACCTATGGGATCGCGATCCGACAAATGATTACCGAGTAGTACGCTTTTGTTTATCTGTTCCGGAAGAACAATTTGTTCAGGACGGGATTGATCGTTCGCTCATTCGTAGAGCAACCAAAAACTATCTGCCTGACAAGGTTCGATTAAATCAACGAATACGAGGACTTCAAGGTTCAGATGGAATACATCGCATGACATCAGATTGGAGTTCTTTCATTAATGAACTAGAAAGGCTTGTTTCCGATCCGATGGTAGCCGAGTTTGTGAATATAGAAAGTATCAAATCTTCTTTAGTAAAAGCTACGTGAAGTGCCAGGACCGGAATATATTTTTGATCCGGATTTCAAAACATTAATGCGTGGCTTAATTTTTTATCGATTTATCAAAAAATTTGCTTGAAAGGGGGTGACACGATGAAAAAGAATTGGCAAAAACCAGAATTAGAAGTACTTAATGTTGGGATGACAATGGCTGGCCCAGGAATAAAAACTCCAGATGGAGTTCAACCGGACCCAACTGAAATGATTCATTATAGTTAATTAATTTCACGCATCATAATGTGCCCTTATACAATGAAAAGAGTATAAGGGTTTACTTGGTTTTATCGGAATTTTATTAAAGGAGGTAGTTTAATGATTGAAACAGTAAGGAGGTTTAGATACAGAGCCTTTGGATTAAATATTTTAAGTGAATTGCCCCTTCCTGAATTACCTCAAGCAAAAATTCCACCTACGCATATGAATGCAGAAGTTATTATGAAGCAAACTGATTTAACAAAACAATGGGCTGAAAATTTTGCTGCCGAATCATTACTTTGTTATTAAAGAAAATGATTGTTTATTCAAGATACCCCACACTGGTCTTTTTTTAATTAAGGATGGAAAAGAGATCTTCTTCACTCCTCTAAAAGGTGCTAGTGATGATCATATCCGGCTCTACCTTCTTGGTACTTGCATGGGTGCTATTTTATTGCAAAGAAAGATTCTTCCTTTGCATGGAAGTGCCGTAGTAATTGATGGAAAAGCATATGCAATCGTTGGAGATTCTGGTGCTGGGAAATCGACTTTAGCTTCGGCGTTTTTGAAAAGGGGCTATTCCCTCCTTAGCGATGATGTGATTCCAGTGTCGATGTCTGAAGAAAATGGACCGATGGTGACGCCAGCTTATCCTCAGCAAAAATTATGGTTGGAAAGTTTGAATCAATTTGGCATGGAGTCTAGTGATTATCGTCCCCTTTTTGAAAGAGAAACGAAATTTGCTATTCCCGTCCAGTCTCAATTTGCTGAACGAGATCCCTTCCTCTTGCTGGTGTAATCGAATTAGTTAAAAAGAAAGTAAGTGAGATTGTAATGACTCCTATCTTGAATTTAGAAAGGTTATCCACATTGTTCACCCACACTTATCGTAACTTTTTCATTGCACAGTCAGGATTAATGGAATGGCATTTCAGTACGTGCACGAAGATAGTGAATAAAATCGATCTTTATCAATTAAGACGTCCAACCACATCGGTTCACTGCAAATGAGTTAGTAGATTTAATTTTAGAGACAATCAAACAGGAGGAAAAAGTATATGAATAAAATTCGAAATATTTCGATAACTAATGTTGTTAGTCAAGGAGAAGGAAATATTGTCAGTGATATGGATGGAGAAAAAGTAATGTTAAGCATCCAAAATGGGAAGTACTACAATTTGGGTGAATTAGGCGGGGAAATTTGGGATCAAATAAAAGAGCCTATTTCAGTCCAAGATTTGGTCACAACTTTACAATCTCAATATGATGTCAGCCTTCCGGATTGTGAGGAACAGGTGACTGCCTTTTTGAGTCAATTACTAGATGAAGGAATCATTAAAGTGGAAGAGAACGATATTTCTTAGCTTCAGGAGGAAGCCATGGGCATGATTAAAAAAGTGAAATCATTTTATGAATTAAATTTGACAACGAAACTGTTGCTTTTTGAGGCCATCCTTTATTTAGGCTGGGCTCGATATATGAAGAGCATCCCGTTTTCAGAGGTGGCTCCGTCTTTAGGCGATCAAATGAAAGAAACTTCGTATACTCGTAACCGGTCCAATAAGCAGACGTTAACGAGTATTTCGTCTGCCCTCAATATGGCGAGCCGCTATACTCTTTGGGAAAGCCAGTGCCTCGTCAAAGCCCTTGCTGGTATGAAAATGTTAGAGAAAAGGCAAATAGAAAGTACGCTCTATTTGGGCACAGCAAAAGACGAGAATGGAGAAATGATCGCCCATGCGTGGTTACGTAGTGGAGCTTACTATGTATCAGGAGCTGAGGGAATGGAAAAGTTTACGGTGGTCGCTAAGTTTGCGAAAGAATTCAACATGAAGAAGCTTGAAGGTGCAAATGATGGACGACCTACTTAATCAATCAAAGATCACAAATGAGTTGAATTTCATTCTTCATTTATTAAAAGACAAAATGAGTCATGAAGAGCAAATTCATCAAGAAGCATTGTGTAATGAGATCGATTGGGATCTTTTTTTACAACTGACGATGCATCATCGTGTCTATCCACTTATCAGATCCAAATTGAAATGCGTTCGATGAAAAACTCATTCCCGCCTATGTTTCAGAGTTCTTAAACCAGCAATATAGAAAAAACACTTTCCAAATGCTTCACTTAAGTGCAGAAATGGAGCAAGTTAGTAAGCTTTTTAGTCGTAACCAAATACGCACGTTATTTTTAAAAGGACCCGTGCTTGCTCATGAACTGTATGGAGATCTTTCTTTACGAACGTCGTGTGACTTAGATTTTCTTGTTCCGATAAATGACCTTGAAAAAGCAGAAGAACTGCTAGTGGAACTTGGTTATGAAAAGGATGATTACATCGAAACGGTTCTGGATGACTGGCGATGGCGACATCATCACGTGACCTATTTTCACTCGGTTAAAGGAATTAAATTAGAAATCCACTGGCGATTACATCCGGGACCAGGGAAAGAACAGAGTTTTCAAGAACTGTGGGAGCGGAAGAGAAAAAGCAGCATGACAAGTTTTCCAGTCTATTTTCTTGGAAAAGAAGATCTGTTTTTATTTCTTGTTGCACACGGAGCTCGGCATGGATGGTCGCGTCTTCGTTGGTTAGTCGATATTCAACAAATGATGAAGCAAAGAGTAGATTGGGATAGGGCCTATCTATTATTTAAAACCTATCATAATCCTCATGTAGGAGGACAGGCGATTATCCTCGCTTCTCAGCTATTAAATGCGGACATTACAGAAGAAATGACGCTATTTTTAAAAGGTGAGAGTCCGAAAAAGTTGGCTCAAGAAGCCATGTTTTATCTCGAAAGAATGGTGAATTTACATACAGATCCTGTTCCTAAAGAGGTATCTAGTTATCATACTCGTCACTTATTTTCATTGATGTCTCTTAACCAAAAATCGATTTACATCATGAGTTTTTTATATCCATATCCGGAGGATGCAAAGACACTGCCTCTACCGAAATCTCTGCATTTCTTATATTTTCCTTTACGCCCTTTTTTGTGGGGATGGAGGAAAACGAGGAAACATGCCTTACTTTAGGGGGATTCACTCATGAAAGACATTTTATATTTTGTTAAACAGATACACTCGTATGCTGGGAAAAGTCTCTATATCACAATCTTGGCCATGACATTTATCGGTTTACTCGATGGAGTAGGGATGTTATTACTCATTCCGATGATTAGTATGAGCGGGATCGTAAACGTGAATACTGGGGGGACACCCATTTCAGGTGCATTCACTTTTATAAAAAACATGCCAATAACGTTGGGATTGCCTCTAATCTTAGGAATGTATGTTTTGCTGGTCATTGGTCAAAATTTAATCCAGCGGCAAATTACGCTGCGTAATACGATCATCCAGGAAGGCTTTTTAAGGCATCTACGGTTGGAGACTTATAACGGAATGCTTCATTCAAATTGGAATTTCTTTATGAAAAAGAGAAAATCGGATCTTATTAATTTATTATTATCAGAAGTCGCTCGTGCGAGTAGTGGAACAAATTCCTTTTTACAATTTATGTCTTCACTGATTTTCACCTGTATCCAAGTGGGGCTTGCCTTCGTGCTTTCGCCGAATATTACCATCTTCGTCTTACTTTTTGGTCTAGTCCTTACGCTCTTTAATCGAAAATTCCTGAAAAGATCATTAGCGTTAGGAAACAGAAATTTTGAGTTGGCAAAAAGTTATTTTGCAGGGGTATCCGATCAAGTGAATGGGATTAAAGATATCAAAAGCAATAGTTTAGAAGAATCACGGATGGATTGGTTCAAGATGATTACGAAAAAGATGCAACAAGAACAAGTCGAATATATGAAGTTAAAAACAACTTCACAGCTCTATTATAAAATTGCTTCCGCAATCTTAATTGCTGCTTTTATTTTCATCTCAGTAAATCGATTTCATGCCCAAACAGGTCAATTGATGTTGATTATCGTTATTTTTTCAAGATTGTGGCCGCGCGTGGCTGGTATCCAAGCATCTATGGAGCAAATCGCCGCCACTCTCCCAGCCTTTAAAGCGGTAAAAGCCTTGCAACATGAGTGTGAAATGGCAAAAGAGTTTGAAAAAGACATACACCAACATGTAAATCCAATTCATTTTGAACAGGAGATTGAATGTCGCGATGTCTTTTTTCGCTACAATCAAAAGGAGTCTTCTCATGCCTTGAATAATATTAATGTTAGAATTCCATCCAAGCAGATGACCGCTGTTGTTGGTCGATCAGGTGCAGGGAAAAGTACATTGATTGATTTATTGATGGGGCTGAATCAACCGGAAAAAGGGCAGGTTTTAATCGATGGAATTGCATTATCGAGCGAAAACTTATTATCACTCCGCCGAGCCATTAGTTATGTTCCGCAGGATCCGTTTCTGTTTAATACGAGTATAAGAGAAAACTTAATGTTAGTGGAACCAACTGCAAGTGATGAGCAGCTATGGGAAGCTTTGACGTTTGCGTCGGCTGCTGACTTTGTCGGGAAACTTCCGAACAAATTAGATACGATCATTGGAGATAGAGGAATTAGATTATCTGGTGGGGAACGACAACGACTTGTATTAGCGCGCGCGATTCTTCGAAACCCTTCCATTCTAGTATTAGACGAAGCAACAAGTGCACTTGATACAGAAAGTGAAGCAAAAATTCAAGAAGCACTAGATCGTTTAAAAGGGAAAATGACGATTATTGTCATCGCTCATCGGTTATCGACGATTCGAAATGCTGATCAAGTCGTTGTTCTAGACCAAGGCGAAATTATTCAAAACGGCGGATACCAACAACTCGCACAAGAAAAAAGAAGTGTTTTTAGCAATCTATTACAAAAGCAAATGTAGATGACATTGCAAATGGCGAGGTAAAACATGTCGAACGATTGTTCTTTTAAAAGAACGATCTATTTATTATAATAGAGTTAATAAATTAATAAATGACGATTCACTAAATTTTTTTACCATTAACGTTCGTTATATTGAACAATTTTTATGGAGGTGAGCTTATGGAAAAGTTGACTTATGTTGCTCCAAAGGTTTTAGACCATCAGCCAATTCAATTTGAAACATCACAAAGTTGGAATAAAGGCCATGGACCTGTTTCAGGAGATGGCGGTAACAGCAATGGGGATCATTACCCTCACGATCCCTTTCATCCAAAACATCATCATCATTAATAAGGATAAAGGATTTTGAAAAACAGAGGTCAATGGTTCATGACCATGTCCTCTGTTTTAAAAGTAAGGATCAGTCGATTCATATAGGGAGTTTGATCATGGAGAACGTATCAATAAAAATTGGTGAACATTATCTGAAAGTCGCAAGTCGTTCGAGCATCATCCTCCATTTTTTTAAACGGAATTATCAGCCTTTCATTTGGCCGTCTGCGAGGGCGTCAGATCTAATCGTTACGATCGTAGATAACTATGGAACTGCTTTTGTTGATTATGAAGTGAAGAGAATAGAAGAAGAGAACCGTCTTTCTTTTCAAAGAGCGGACTACTTGATTGAAGTAGATAAGAATTACAAAGAAGCCATTGTATATGTGCATGATGAACTGGCTTTGAAGCATGCCTTCATGAATCTTTATAGTTCATTTATTGTTTATCACAATTGGGGATTGTTAATTCACTCTTCTTGCGTCATAGAAAAGGGTCAGGCCCACATCTTTTCCGGGCATTCAGGAGCGGGGAAATCAACAGCTGCTAAGCTTTCACATCCAAGAGAGTTGCTTTCAGATGAAGCGACAATTGTGAAAATCTTGGAAGGGGAGATTACCGTTTATAATTCTCCTTTTAGAAGTGAAATGGAGGCACAAGGGAATAGTGAAATAGCTCCGTTATCAAGTATTCAATTATTGCATCAGTCTCTCATAAATAAACGGGTGAAAAGAAAGAAGTCTGAAGCGCTCTTATCGTTAGCAGATAAAGTGTTTTTTTGGTCGAATAAACCGAATGAAGCGAAGATTATCCTTCATTTACTGAAGACATTGATAGACAGCGTTGATGTGTATGACTTATATTTTCAAAAAAATAATACTTTTTGGGAGCTGATTTCAAATGATGCGTTATATTCAGAAGAAAGACTGCGAAATCTTTAAAACGGATAATGAATGGATGATCTTTAATTCAAATGAGTTTATGGTGACGACCGTAAATGAGGTAGGAGGCTTCTGTTGGTCGTTGCTTCGTGAGGAGTGCTCTATTTCTGAAATGGTTCAAGCGATTAATAAACAGTATGTCTTAGAAGAGCCTATTGAAAAGGATATTGAATTATTTTTGTCTAATTTAATGGATTGTGGATTAATCGAACATGCAAGCTAATTTAACGAATTCTTCTCTGATGAAAGAAATTATTCAGAAAAGAGGATGGATTGACCTTCCTGCAGATGGAACGAGTATGTATCCCCTTATAAAAAAGGGAAATATCTGTCGGTTTGTTGCTTGTAAAACATCGGCAATAAAAAAAGGTGACGTCATTCTATTTCAAACAAAAAATGGCACACTCGTTGCTCATCGATTTTTAAAATCAAACTATCATCTTAATCAAGTGGAGTATCTTTTTAAAGGAGATACGAATCTTGGAATGGATGAGCCAATTAAAGATGAAAAGATTATTGGGAAATTAGTCTTGATTAATAAGGGCAAAATCAACATTAATATGAGCGATGTATATGCGTTTGCATGGTGTAAAATCATTCTTTTCTTTCCGATTTCATCAGCCTTGTTAAGGGGATATCTGAATAAGAAAAGCGAAAAACGCCTGCACAGTCTGGACTTGGATTAAATAAAAGGAACAAAATGCTCGATCAGCTGCGATAAGCATTCAGCCAAGTAAGGATCAAAGTCTAAATACGCAACATCTTGAATGCATGAGGAGGGTTGATTCCAACCACCATAATTCGGGAAAATTGCTTATTTAATCTAAATAGGAGGGAAAGGTCCTCTTGATTAATCAGCTTATAAAATGCCTTTATGCACCAGTGATTAACTTACCTAAAGAAGAGGATTTCTACCATCAAGTCTCTAAGGAAATCGAGGCTAGTTCAATCTCTTCTCAAATTTATTTTTTGTTAAAAGAGCGTCATCAGCTTGAAAACGTCCCTCTCTTTTTCCAAAATCGATTGAAGCAAAAATACCAAGAGGCATTGTATCAAAACTTCTTTATTCGAAGTCAAACCAACCAGATATTTAATAGGTTTGAGAAGATGGAGTTAGAAGTCATCCCCCTCAAAGGAGTCTATTTTGCTGAGAAATACTTTGGTCATATCGGAGCGAGAGCCACTTCAGACATTGATCTATTAATCAAAAAACAAAATCTAAATCGAGCGGTCGAAGCGGTTAAGTCATTAGGATTTGAAATAGAAAGTCAGCCGATTCCATCCCATTTTCATAGCAGCTTTAGTAAAAAGATACCAGGATCATCTATTCCTCTTACTGTCGAAATTCATTGGGATGTAGTAAAGGAAACGACTTCTAACTTCAAGATCAAAGAGTTTTGGGATCAATCTAGTTGTATAGGAGAATTTCGGGTATATTAAATCGTTGTCCGATTATCATACTTTTTATCTGATGTGTCTGCATGGATGGAGACACAATTTGGACTCTCCAAAATATTTCTTAGATATTATTCAAATGATTGCTTTATTGAAAGATGAAATCAACTATGAAGATCTCGTTAACGATGCAAAAGCTCATCAGACATTAAAAAGGATTGTGAGGACTATATCCATTGTTTATCAGGAATACCCTTTTTTATATGAGTTGAAAAATTCACCGCAATGGAAACGGAAACAATATGTTCTGAAAATGGATTCTGCTAACGATAAAACCAATCGATTCTATCGATACGTAGATTTTGTGGATTATCAATTCTTTAGCTATGACTCTTTCATCCATAGTTTAATCGAAATTTTGCATTGGTTATTCCCTTCTAAATCGGATCTTTTTGTGCAAATAAACGCAGAAATGAAAAAAAGCTCTTATTTTATCTCATTATTCTATTTGTATAAACAAAGACTTCGTGGAATTGTCAAAGCCATGGTCTCTACACTTTAACGAACAGGTGTCTTATCAAAGGTGCTTGTTTTTTTGTGTTTGGCTCTGTTAGCAGATGTTGTTGATAGGAAGCAAAAACAATGAGACTCCTGTGGGAAAACGAGCGAGTCGAGACCCCGCAGTGTGATTTTTGATGGCACTGAAAAAGTTCTATTGGAACGTCAACGCGAGTATGGGAACGATTTCGTTCCCATACTCGCATTTTTCTCTTATAAGCCGTGGTTTTCCGTTCCAGGCAGACGCTTTCCGCGGGCACGGGACAAACAGGAAGTTTTAGCGCAGTCGTTGCAACAGGATGTTGCGCTCCTAGACTGTGATCCTTTCTTTGCGGGGCTTTCAGCTCGTGCTTTCCCCGCAGGAGTCGCTGCCTTTCACTTCCATTCAGTAACGGTGTAAAAAGAACGGTCTTATCCAATTTCACTTTAAAGATGAAGACAAAAATGCCGCCCAGTCTAAAATTCGTGACTTAGAAGCGAATCTGAGGGCTCGTTTTTCATTTGCAGATTTTCAATCTATAAAAATTGGACATTTTCAGTGGCCTCTGATTTTTCACGAGGAGGCTCGACCGTGCGTCCACGGAAAGCGAGTTGTTTTGCTGAATGTTGAAAAATCAACATGATCATTTAAAAAGCCTTGTGTTTAAATATCAATATTGATAAATAGATACTAAATAAAAAAAGCAGAGGAATTAGCGTTCAATTCACACCGCTTTTTAAGGGTTGTTGGGATAATCGAGGTAATGATGTTTATTAAAAAACTTTCTTTAATAATTTCTTTTTGAAATTTCTAAACTTAGATATATCGTGTTTCATCGTATAAATACCAATTAATTCAAGTGCAATTCCACTTCCAAGCATCAATCCTTCAATAAAATCAGGCAATTGGATGGAGTACAAGTGCAATAGCAGCATGATTGCAATGATAACCGAACCAACACGAAAAAAATTATTTAAACCTTTCACAAAATCACCTCCACTATACTTTTTCATAGAATACAATTTCGTTTCTTTAATAAATTCACCTTAGTATTGCATTCTTCCTTTTATTGCGGATCAGAATGAGAGAGCTTATTGAACAAATCGAACATACCCCAAGTTCGAGACTTTGATTGTCAATGCCCAAAGCGATAATGGTCAACAAACCACCGAACGATAATACAGTAACAATCTTTAGTAATGTGCTGAGAAATATATTCATGCGTTTTTTCTCCCTTTCATTAAATTAAAGAAGTATAACGATTGTAACACAAAATTTATTTTATATGGATATTTATTCCAAAATAATAAAGACATTATATCTTGAATTTAGACAGACGAGGACGATCATAAGTTTTATTGAATAAATGGCTCTGTTGATTTCCTTTCCAGCGCTATTCCGTGCATCTGAGCCTCTCAGTCTCAAGCTTGCTTTGCAATGAGAAGTCCTCTTGAACATCTATCACCATTAACAAATGATTTCATTCAGCGTTTCCGCGGGCACGGCTTGAGCCTTCTTTTCACAAAATGGTTCCCTGCGAAGACTCATGCTATTCCCACAGGAGGCGAACGCCTTTCACTACAATCAGCATTTAAATTAAAAATGAACTGATATTTAGGTCATAGCTTCTGCAAAAAAGCACATAATTTAGTTGGTGTCTTGGACGTTCAAAATACGATATGTCTTTTCCATTTTTCTTGGATAGGGCACCAGAAAAACCTGTCATCCATTCAAGTTCTTTAACGAAATTCTTTAAGCTTCTTCTTTAAGATGTGAGCTTATTCGATTTACTTATTCAAATGTTGATTTAAATTGCACTGTAAATAAATCTCCTCAAAAGTAAATCAATCATTGTGGAAGTCACACATACAAAAACCTACTAGTATGCGCGGACTATTCTCCTGAACAAACCGATTTTAATAACGGTTTAGCTATTAGTAAATACTTTGCTGATCCCAAAATCTCTAGATATATTCCAATCGCTACCAAGAGCGATATATACATCGAGAAGGTGGACTCTGCGCTTGCGATGAGGAGGATTGATGGATCGTTCACTGAACATGAGTGAATTTTTGCGAAATGAAAAATAGCAACAACGTTTACGAAATGATCCTTTAAAAAATACTAAAGTCCCATTCCTTTGATAGTTTCTTTAAGAGCATGGTACCAGCAGCGCTGTTTCCATTTGCATCGATGGCTGGGCCGAAGACGGCAATCCCACAACCTGTTCGGAAAGCTTGTTCGGTTGAATGCCATTTTGGTGGAACGGCAGCTAAAATCCCTCCTGATACTCCGCTTTTTGCCGGAATTCCAACGTATGCTGCAAATTTTCCTGATGTATCATACATGCCACAAGTCACCATTAATACCTTCGCAATCCGAGCAATTTCTTTTGAGAACACTTGTACATCTGACAATGGATCATATCCGTCATGGGCAATGATAAGACCGATTCTAGCCAAGTCCTGTAACCCCATACAGATCGCACATTGGCGAATGTAGATTTCTAATGCATCTTCCACATCTAATTCAAGTTGATTTGATTCTTTTAAATAGTAAGCCAACGCCCGGTTTCGATGAGCAGTTTTCCACTCTGATTCATACACCTCTTGGTCCATTTGTGGACGTCTTCCAATTAATTGTTCAAAGAAATCAAGGAGCGTATCATATTTTTCTTGAGTGGTTTCACCCGGAATCATCGAAGAAACGGTAATGGCACCAGCATTGATTAATGGATTAAATGGTTTACCAGGACGATGGATTTCAAATGGGATGATTGAATTGAATGATCCTCCTGTTGGTTCTACATCCACTTTTTCAAGTGTATTTTCTAGCCCAAGGTGATGACAAACGAGAATAAAGCTTAATATTTTAGAGATACTTTGAAGTGTAAACTGCACTTCTGAATCGCCGGCACTATACATTTCTCCATCTGAATTCAAGATGCAAATGCCGAGTTGGCTCGGGTCTTGATTCGCAAGTGCAGGAATGTATTTAGCCGTCTCTCCTAGAATCGTATGAGAGCGGTTTTCTTCTACCCAGCGCTCGAGACTTTCCATCGTGATTTTGTTTTTCATCTGTTAGACCTCCGCTCGTGTAGTGACTTCAATTAGGAAAGGTGACTTTAACAAGATGATATATGATCTACAAGAAGAATCGAAGAAACCACACCTGGAAATCGTTCCTCGAGTTCTTCTAATCGAATGGAGTAATAGTGATGGGTTCCTTCGATTCTCGCTTTAACAACCCCAGCTTCTCTGAGAACTTTAAAATGGTGAGAAAGGGTTGATTTAGAAATGTGTAAGTCCTTATAGGATACGCAGTTTTGCTCTCCATTTTTATGAAGACATTGTACAATTTTCATACGAATTGGCTCACTAAGTGCCTGCAAAACTGCCGTAAGTGAAATATCATAAAGTGAAGGTTGATTTAAGGTTTTCATACTTTCAATGTAGCACGTCCCATTATCAAGAGCAAACCATCTGAGCGGATCGTTGGAGTCATGGAATTAGATATGATATATTTCTTGTTGTTCGAATATGATCGAACTTTAATTCGTTAGTCTAATTATTTTAAAGATAGTCCTTAGGAGGATGAACAATGATTGCCATTCAAGCGAAAATGGAACTGATTGAAGGGAAAAAATCATCATTTTTAGAAAACGTCCAAGAGTTAGTTGAACAATCTCGCAATGAGAGTGGGAATGTTAGCTATAGTCTTTATCAACATACTGAAAATGAGAATGGGTTTATTATGATTGAAGAGTGGCAGGATGAAGCCGCTATTGAAATTCATAACCAGAGCGAGCATTTCACAAAATTTGTTCAATTTGCTCAAACTGTATTAGCCAAACCACTAGACGTAAAAAAATTCGAAATCTAATCATAGAGGAATGATCATCATGAATGAAGTAACAAAATTATTGAAAAATCACCGATCTATTAGAAGTTATACAGATGAGCCGGTTTCAGATGAACAAATCAACGAAATTATTACTGCAGCGCAAGCAGCTCCTTCATCGATTCATGGCCAACAAATTACAATTATTGGTGTAAAGGATAAAGAGAAGAAGGCAAAGCTTGCTGAATATGCAGGAAATCAACCATATATTGATCAAGCGCCTATTTTCTTTGTATTCTGTATGGATTATAATCGTGCAAAAATTGCCGCTGAGTTAAATGGAGTAGAGCTTGTCATCACTGAAGGGGTTGAATCAGTGATCGTCGGAAGTACCGATGCTGGATTAGCAATGGGGAATGCAATTGCTGCTGCTCAATCAATGGGACTTGGCATTGTTCCAATTGGGGGAGTAAGAAAAGACCCTCAAGCAGTGATTGATTTATTAGAATTACCAGAAAACGTCTTTCCTGTTTGTGGACTTGTCGTTGGACATCCTGCTGGTGAATCGGCCAAAAAACCACGCTTTCCAAAAGAAGTGTTTTACCATGAAGATGCGTACAATCATAACCTGAAAGATTCAATAAAAGAGTATGATGAATTTATGTCTGACTATATGTCTAAACGAACAGGCGGTCAAGAATCAAGAAACTGGTCTCAAACAATCTCTGGTTTTTACAAACAAATTTATTATCCTAATGTACACCCAACGCTAATGAAACAAGGATTTAAATTGAAATAAATGATAAGATGGTTTGGGTGTCTGGCACTACCCGATAACAGTAAGAATATTCGTCATGAATCGAGTGGTGTGGTGCCAGGCACGATTTTAATGAGAAGAGAAGTGATTTCTTGAACGGCCAAGTTTTCACCAAAAATAAATCGATTCAATTTCTGATCACTCTTATCCTTGCTATTATAGGCAGCTTCCTTTTTCAATTGATTCATATGCCAATTCCATGGCTTCTTGGATCGATGTTTTTTGTTCTCGTTGGTTCCAAACTTTCTAAAAACATGAAGCTTTTTTGGCCGGGATCAGCGCGCAATATCGGAATGGGTATTATAGGATATACAATAGGACTTTCTTTCACGATGTCAGCACTAAAACAAATTGGACAACAGCTACCTACAATGGTGCTATTTACGTTCCTGATTTTGTTGTGTGCACTTGTCATCGCATTTTTTGTGTCCAAACTTTCGGGAGTCTCATTTCCAACGGTTTTAATGGGGAGTATTCCAGGTGGACTTACTCAAATGATTACTTTAGCTGAGGAAATAAAAGGGATTGATTTAACGGTTGTTACCTTCTTGCAAGTCTCTCGCCTAATCATGATTATTTTCTTCGTTCCTCTGTTGATTTTTAGTCCTTTATTTTCCATTCAAAACGGAGATTCTCTTCAAGGTACCATTCATCTTCCAACGGCTGGCTGGGGATCACTTTTTCCACATATTTTTGTCTTTGCGATTGTTTGTACCATTTGTGCTCTCATTGGGAAAAAAATCAAATTTCCAACGGCCTTTTTATTAGGGCCAATGATCGCCACGATTGTTTTGAATCTGTCGGGATTTGAAGGACCAGCTCTCCCAAAGCTGTTTTTGAATATCTCTCAGTTAATGATTGGCGGTTATATCGGGCTATTGCTTAAGCCTGAGAATTTAAAGAATAAGGTTAAAATCATTCTATTGGCCATTATGAGTGGAATCGTATTGATTATGTGTTCCATAAGCCTAAGTATGTTACTAACAAAAATGCATCCCGTAACTTTTGTGACTGCTTTTCTAAGCCTTTCTCCTGGTGGGATGGATCAGATGGCGATTATCGCAAAGGAAGTAAACGCAAATTTATCGGTTATTATTTGTTACCAGCTTTTCCGAACTTTATTTATATTCTTTGTGGTGCCTCCGTTATTAAAGGCTATCTTTAAAAAATTCCTTCCGAGTAGGATCATTGAAGAGAAAGAGATTTACTGAAATCAGATTGAATTTGTCGTTAAAAAGCGAGCTTGATTTTTCATAACTTCATAGTGAAAAAAATTTTTTGCTTAGTTAAAGAACGCGGTTAATAATGGGTTAATAAAGGACTGGCCAAACAAAAAAATGTTCTTATTTTCAGTCAATTATAATTTTTCTTTAGCTAATATCGCCTCAAATTCGATTTGAAACCTCTTAGTCTCTTCTGAGTCTTTTAATATTTTATCAATATCTGTTTGTTCCACGTGGTATCTTACTGCATGATTTAGCTGTATTAATGCACCATATTTTTCAAGTATTTTTTTATACCATCTTTCTTGGCGAAGTAATTTAAACTTCTTATTAATTGTTCTATTTTTATTAGAAGGTAATGAAAATAGAACACCTTCAATAAAGCCGACAATTATTTCCACTTTTTATTTAGCCTCCAAACAAATTTAGAATATCCATTAGATACGTTATTAATGACTATTCCGATTCATAACTGGTCACATTTCTTGATTTTACCCTGATTTTCATTATAGTTATATTTCATTTTTAATTCTATTTCGCTAAAATTCACTCGCTTTCCGTGGACGAACCACTGAGTCTCCTCGCTCGTGCCCGCGGAACGCGTCTGCCTGGAACGAGATCAACGGTTTATACTTCGTATGGATGTTCCAGGAGGACTTTTTCAATGGCATCTGTGCCTCACTTCGGGTGCTAAGCAGGCTTGTTTTCCACAGGAATCTTGCAGATTTTAGCTCATGACGTCCATTTCTCAATCACAGCACCATAATCCCCATAAACAGGATCCGTTTTAGGTTGAGGTACATGTTGGATGTCCTCTAATACATCTGGGCGTTCATCAGCTTTTCCGATTTTTACGTTGTAATCCATTCCGTTTGGGTAAGCTCCTACAATCTTAAAATCCTCACTCGCTTTAAGTCTTTTGTGGCCAGTTCCTGCAGGAAGCACGATGACGTCTCCGGTAATGACTTCAACCATTTCACCTTTTTTTCCACCGAGTAGAAGTGTCGCTGAGCCTGATCGAACGCCTAGTACTTCGTGCGAATTGCTGTGATAGTGATGATAACCAAATACACCATTAACCCAGCTGTTTCGCCAATTGTTTTGATTGAAAATTGATTCAATTTGGGAAGGATTCTTTTGGAATGCTCCTTTATAAACGATAACAGGATAGGTTGGATGATTCGGTATCATTCCGTCGTCTTTGAAATAATGGAGAGAAGCTTTAGGCGCCATGATCGTTGAACACTCCTTTTTTGAAAATGAATTTGTACACTTGTATGATTCTTGTTTATTGAAAGTTCTTTCGTAAATTTTGTTGCGATTGGTCATATCACAAAAAGCTGCTCGCTTTCTGGGGACGAACGGACAAACCTTTTGCTGATGTGTCTCGGCTGGCCAGTTTTGTAAAAGCCCAGTTCCCTTACGAACAACAAAAGCGTTTAACAAAGCCTTGAAAAAATAGATGATAGGAAGTTATTCCCCTCTATGGAGGAATTTACACGCTATCGTAGTCTTTTTTAGCGAAGATCGATGGCATTTAAGTAAGTCCGTTTAATGTGGATGAGTAAAATTTCTGTTTTTTTCCATTATAGAAGGCGATTTTTGCCTAGGCGAGTAAAGTGTCCTGTAAGGCGAGAAAAGTACGCTGTAAGGATAGTAAAGTGTTCTGTAAGGCGAGTAAGCTCCATCCAGTCAGCCGAATTCATCAAATTTGAAGACAAAAAAGCCGCTCAGAAGCGGCTTTTCGTGTCTATAAAGGATTTTTACATAAAAGCCTATGTTTTATGCGAAAAGAATGTTATTTGATACGTTCGGAGTTCTTATCTTCATGTTTCCACTTTGAAGAATTGATTTTTTCACTCGGAAGTCCAGAAATGTATCCGACTCCACCTGTTTCTTGAATGCCAAGACCTTGTTTCATGGCTTCAGTAAGCTTGTCTTTATCGACAGCTGTGATTTGTTTGCCTGCGATATCTTCACCTGGGTGTTGATAGTTACTTAGAACGTATCGGGAATCTTTTACATTGTCAACAGCTCTTAAACCAGTTGCTTCTGCACCAACTGGGACAGAAAGAATTCTTGAGAGTTTTTTTGTTTTCACATTGTAAGCCCAGACAAAGTTGTTTGTATGAAGCGCACTGTCTTCACCGATGAACAATGTATTCATGTCATCTGAGAAGGTTAAATTATCAGGGTTGGAAATTTTATCTGGATCAGCTGTATTTCCGTAAGCATCAGGTGCTGCTAGATCTTCACCAATGATTAATCCTTGCATGCTTGAAGGGACAAATTCACTATTGATACGACTTCCAACGTTGTCTTTTTGAGGAGTACCGAGATTAAGTTGGTAAGTAACTCCTGATTCAAGTTTTGGCAGTTGGATATCGTCTTGAACGCTACCTTGTTCTCTTGTCATGCTTCCACTTTGATAAGAAATTGCCATATAAGCTTTTTTGTCTTTTTTATTTACAGTAATCCCTTCCATTTTATTAAACTCAGAAGTAGCACCTAGAATCGCTCCATAACGTCTCGATTCTAAGAAAGCAGCTGCTTTTTCCATACCAGGTTTTACTTTAAGATACTCCACTTTTTTACTGGCATTCGTTTTAATAGCTGTATAGCCTTTTGTTGGTTCAGTTGCAGTATCGAACATGTCGCTGAATTTCGTTCCTTTATCGATAATTGCTTTTACTTCTTTATCGGTTGAGTGTCCAATTTTAATCCACTCAAGATCTCCAGCTCCACCATTGTTGGTGCTTGTCTGCTTGAATTTCGCGGCATATAACGTCCCTGCAGAGAAATCTCGCTTTTTATCTGCAACGTACATAAACATCATCGTGTTTCCGCCATCATCACCGAATAAGGCCGTTTTTTGATCAGGTAAAACTTGCATGATTTCATGAGAGAAGCGGCCAGTGCTGTAATGTTTGACGACAGAAGCGTCGCCTTTTGCATTTACAGAAATCTCAGGGATGTAACCGTAGAAGTATGGATTCGCTTTCGACTTATCGCCGAAGTAGTAGTTGGCAAAGTTCGTTACATCACGGTAAGAGCTTGACGTCGGATCTTCAAATGAACGACCATCTGGCTCGTACTCTTCAGAACCAAGGTGTGTACCCCAGTCGGTTGTTGAACCATTACATGGAGTCCATAAACCATTTACATTCGAGAAATCAATTTTTTTCGCATGATTGACGGTGAGTTCTCCTGTTTTTTTGTTGCGATCGACTTGAGTAAGAGTCATAGAAGCTGGGAGCCCATTTACGCGATTTCCTGCATTGTCCATTGAATCATATTCGTAGTGAGAGATCATATACGTTTTTCCAGCAATTGTGATCATACTATTGGAGTCTGGTGCATCCGAGATAAATGGAGAAGGTTTATCAGGAACGCTCTTGTCAATAATCGGATGCCCATTAGCATCAATCGGCGTACCAGCTGCGATCATTTCGCCTTTATTTGTAACAATTTTATCTTTTGATAAAAATAATTGATTATATTTTAGTGGTGATTCTTTCACTGTTCCATCTTTATACGTAATTTTTACAGACGCATCTGTATAGGTCTTTACCATATTTTTAATGTTACTTGGAGCTTTCATCGAGTTGAATTCAACGCTTTGAATTTGATTATGCTTTTCAACAGCATGGTTGTGATCATGATCTCTAGCGAAAGCAGGTAATGCACTTGAAGCCATTAAAGCCATAGATAGTCCAATCGTTATGCGTTTTTTCATATAGGTTGAAACCTCCTAAGTATTTTTTACTTCTTCATTAAACCATGTGACTGTTAAGGAGATATAAAGTTTGTAATTAATATGTTGAGGGCTTATTACAGGTAGACAACAATTCGGGAATTACATGTAGAATCGTGACGAATGAATCATTTATGAATAAGATTCCCCATTCACAATCATTTTATTTTTATTCTTCGTTTGGACAAAAAGGCTAAGTGGTATGAAAAGATAAAGTGAGTGGAAAGTTGAATAATTGAAGGAGGCGCAACTTATGAGTGAAACATCATTCACGGAATGGACGGAAGAACAAGTGAAAGCGACTTTGCCTAAGCGCGAAGTTGATAGTCATAAAGGTACTTTTGGAACTGGACTTTTACTTGCAGGAAGCGATGATATGCCAGGGGCTGCTCTTCTTGCAGGACTTGGTGCGATGCGATGTGGGATCGGAAAACTTGTGATTGGTACATCTAGTAGCGTAGTGCCGCTTGTTGTGCCTAATTTACCTGAAGCAACTTACTGGCGGAATGGATGGGAAAAGACTGAAGAAGTTTCGTTAGAAGACTCCTATAAGGCAATCGCAATTGGTCCAGGTTTACCCTCAAATGAAAAGGTTGAACGTGCGGTTGAACGGCTATTAGCATGAAGATTGTCCATTGGTTATTGATGCGGGTGCATTGTCTAAACGGACCTATCCTAAGCGAAAATGCGCCAGTAATTATTACACCTCATCCAGGTGAATTTTGTAAAATCACAGGAGTAGAGATGAATGAACTTCAGGAGAATCGTGCATCACTTACTAAGAAATGGGCGAGAGAACTAGGTGTGACCATCGTTTTAAAAGGAAGTGAAACGATTATTGCTTTTCCAGATGGTGATGGCAGAATAAATGTGACAGGAAATAGTGCACTTGCAAAAGGAGGATCAGGTGATACTTTAACCGGAATGATTCTTGGAATGCTTTGCTGTCACAAAAATCCAAAAGTCGCAGTACTTAATGCGGTTCATCTCCATGGAGCCTGTGCAGATGAATGGATAAAAAAATATTCTTCCCATACGCTTTTAGCACATGAATTGATGGATCAATTGCCGCACGTTTGGAAAACATATGAATAAATATAAACATCTGAAAAAAAGAACATAATGAAAAAGGGTGGAAATCTGAAGCAGAGTTCCATCCTTTTTCATTGTGTTCAATTAACGCTCTAATCTATTTAACGGGGATCCAGATTTCAGAATACAAATTGGGATTGAAGGGGTCATCATCCGAATATACTTCTAGTTCTGGTGTTCCTGCATGCTCATAACCGCTTGAAGGGAACCATTCTGAAAAAATTTGTTTCCACGTGTTTTGCATCGATTGCGGCATCGCACCATGAACCTCAAATACCGCCCATTTAGACGATGGGATCTCAAATTCAGCTAAGCCCTCAGGTACATCACCATCGTATGTTGTAGCAATCCAATAATCCATTGTTTGTGTTGATTTCACATCGTTATCAGTAACACAGACACCTAACACCCCTTTAATCGTGCCATTGTTTAATGAAAACAGTACATCATTTGTTCCGTCTTCATTCACTTCTTTCCAAAAGACAGGAATGCCTTTTAAGTTTTCTTCATTTAGTAAAGAATATTCACGTTTAATACCTACAATTTGAAAAGAGTTTTTTTCAACGATCCTGTATTTCATTGGTTTTGCCCCTTTCAGACTCACCTGTATCATCAGGCGGTTATATGATTGCAGCTTTCCAATACTTTTCCTCGCTTCACTTGGGGTTACACCATGTTGTCTACGAAAAGCTTTTGAGAAAGCCTCAGGAGTGTCATAGCCATACTTATGGGAGAGATCAATAACTTTGACGTTTGTTCTAGTCAATTCTTCCGCAGCTAACGTTAAACGTCGTTTTCGAAGATATTCACCAACAGACATATCGGTTAGGATTGCAAAGGTCCGTTGAAAATGAAAAGGTGAGGCATTTGCTTGTTTAGCGATCCTTTCAATGGTTACATGTTCAAATAAATGTTCTTCCATATAGTCAATTGACTTCTGCAATGACTCTACCCAGGCCATATCGATCACTCCTTGGTTAAATTCTAACAAGACGTATGACTAAAATCCTGTCCGTAAGTGCTTTGTTCTAACTGTTTTCGTTAGAATGGAGCTTTTCTCCTCCAAGGAGTTAAAAATTGTGAATTTATTCACTTATGAGAGGAGAGAAAGTTTTCTAGTTAATGATACAATAAGGAAAAACTTAGGGGGATCATGATGATAAAAGTTGCAATGTTAAGTCGATGGCATGTTCATGCAGATGATTATGCCAAAGAGGCAATGGAGAATCCGAATATCGAAATTTGTGTTGTCTGGGATGAAGATGCAGAACGAGGAGAAACACTGGGCAAATGAGCTTGGTGTACCATTTGAAATGGATTTAGAAAAGGTCCTGTCTGACTACCAAATCGATGGGGTTATCATTGATACACCGACTAATTTACATAAAGAAGTGATCATAAAAGCAATCAAATACAAAAAACATATATTTAGTGAGAAAGTTCTCGCTTTTACGACGGAAGATGTCGATGAAATTTTGGCAGCAGTAGAAAAAAATGACATTCGACTTGATGTTATCTTTACCAAGGTTAAACGATGATTATTATTTATTTGCTCAAAAGATGCTCGATCAAGGACTTCTTGGAAAATTAACAGCGGTTCGTTGTCGAGTGGCTCACGATGGGGCTTTGCCGAAAGAAGGACAACCTCACGGATGGCTTCCGAAACATTTCTTTGACATGGAACAATGCGGAGGGGGAGCGTTGATTGATCTTGGTGCTCATCCCATCTATTTAACAAACCGTCTTGCAGGACCTGTAGCCAGTGTTTCTGCGCGACTTAGTCACTTTTTTGACTATGAGGTCGATGACCAATCGGTTGTTTTAGTAGACTATGAATCTGGCGCTCTTGGAATCATCGAAGCAGGATTTGTGTCGAGTGGAACCTTTATTCTTGAACTTCACGGAACAGAAGGAGTCTGTATGATTGAAGACCGAAGTGTTCGTTTCAAAAGCATTCATATGAACAAAAATGAATGGACCATTCCAGAAGTGCTCCCAGTAAACCTTCCAACTGCAATGGAACAATGGGTCGATCAAATAGAAAATGGGACAGCCCCTACGATTACAAAAAAAGATATGTGGCGATTGACGCAAGTAAACGAAATGGCGATTCGATCTGAAAGTGAAGGAAGAAGAGTGGACGCGTGAAGGGACAAAGAAATGAAACAATCATTCACTAATTAAAAGGAGAATTCTTTGTGCGAACCTACATGAAACTAGTCCGAGACCGAGTTCCTGAAATCATTGAAAAGGCAGGTAAAGCTTTTACAACGAGTGTACTGAATGATGAAAAATACCTCGTATAAGGACGTAACAAAATGATTAAGGAGATGGACAAGTTTCTAGAAGCAAAGATGAAAGAAAAAAGAACTCTCAGATTCGCTTCTAACACACGTATTTTAAACTGGGAGACATTTTTGTTCCTCAGAAAGAAGCCCTTTTTTGCAAAGCAGCGCGTTTTCAGTAGCATTTGTTAAACTACACAGAAGTTTGCGACGAGAAGGCACAAGGACGACCCGCAAAAAGTGTACGCCATGAACCGACATCGACAGAACGATTTTTTCTTCATTTTAAAGCGAGGTTGGATAAGCCCATTCTTATTACACCGTTACGATATTGTAGTGGAAGGCAGCGACTCCTGCGGGAATAGCGCGAGCTGAAAGCCCCGCAGGAACGCAGTGACGAGGAGATTGAAGCCGTGCCCGCGGAACGCGTCTGCCTGGAACGGAACTCCATCGCTTACACTCGCATTGATGTTCCAAGAGGAATTTTTGAGTGCCCTCAAAAACGACACCGCGATTTAAGATAAACAAGCTACAATAAATAAGAAATGAAATCCTTTTAAGAAAAAACAATCGATGTGAAACCAGCGATTAAAAATAAACTGAAACACTGAATTGGGAATCGGATTTTCCATAATATATTTTGATAATCTTTCTTTCTCAGCTTAATTGAAACCTCATTCGATCATTCATTTCTTATTTAGACTAATTATTCCGATCCTTTCTTTATTTTCAACCATATTATGGTAAAATAGGCTTATTTAATAGAAAGTAGGGGGCAGATTTGGAGGAGTTAGAGAAACCAGTTATTTCGTTGCGTGATGTCAGAGTCAACTTCAGTGGAAAAGAAGTCTTAAAAGGAGTTGATCTAGAAGTTTATCAAGGTCAAATCGTTGGATATATTGGCCCAAATGGAGCTGGAAAGAGTACAACAGTTAAGATTATGTTAGGACTAGTAAATGGATATTTTGGAGAAGTTAGGATTTTTGGACGCATGCATTTCAGATGGAGATCTTACTTATAAATCGAAAATTGGTTATGTACCAGAAGTCGTCGACATCTATGAAAATTTATCTGCACGAGAATACTTAACGTTTATCGGCTCGTTATATGGATTAGAGGAAAAAGACGTTGAACGTAAAGCGGAAGACTTAATGAATATTTTAGACCTAAAAGAAGTCTTTGATTCTCGTATTTCTTCTTATTCAAAAGGAATGAAACAAAAAGTATTAATCATTTCAAGTCTCCTACATAACCCGGAAATTTTATTCTTAGATGAGCCCTTAAGTGGATTGGATGCAAATAGCGTAATGGTTGTAAAAGAGATCTTGGCTCAACTTGCTGCTCAAGGAAAAACGATTTTTTACTCTTCTCATATTATGGATGTTGTTGAAAAAATCAGTAATCGTATTGTTTTATTGAATGACGGTTATATTGTGGCAGATGGCAGTTTCGAAGAATTAAAGGGTCAGTCTCATGAAGGATCACTAGAGCAAATTTTCAACCAGCTGACTGGTTTTAACGAGCACAAGGATATTGCAGAAACCTTTGTTTCCGTTGTAAAGGGAGATCGATTAGATGAAAGGGTTTAGAGGATTAAGGATTTTAGACCCTTTGCGTCCTATGTTTGAATGGGCGGGAATTGACTACCCGATTATGATGAAAATTCTACAAGTGAAACTCGTAATGGATGGCCGCCGTGTCCCAATGGTCTTAAACGGTTCACAAAGAAAAGATAAAGATGGGAATAACTTTATCAAATCTTTAGGAATCTATGTCCTCTTTGGACTCATCACTTTACCTTTTCTTTGGATAGGAGATAATTTTGCGTTCCAGATGAGTATCATTTTCGGAATGATTATGTTTCTCGTCAGCACATCGCTAATTTCTGACTTCTCCTCGGTCATGCTCGATGTAAAGGATAAGACCATTTTTTCGACTAAACCGATTAATGAAAGAACGATAGGCGCAGCAAAAATCATTCATATTTTTATCTACTTGCTTTTATTAACACTATCAATCGCATCATCACCACTTATTGGAGTATTAATAAAGAACGGAATATTATTTTTTGCCCTCTTTTTAGTAGAATTACTTTTTATGAACTTCATCATCATTGTCCTAACTACCATGATTTATATGATCATACTGAAATTTTTTGATGGGGAAAAATTGAAAGATATCATCAATTATGTTCAAATTGCCCTCTCTATTACCATGGCGGTGGGGTATCAGTTAATCTCAAGGGTTTTTAATACCGTGGATCTCACGATTGTGTTCATTCCATCTTGGTGGCAGTATTTCATTATTCCCGTTTGGTTTGGTGCTCCGTTTGAATGGGCGTTCCATCATGATCAGAATGCACACTATAAGTTCTTATCATTATGTGCTTTTGTTGTACCAATTATCGCCCTATTTCTTTATATTAAGCTCATGCCTTCATTTGAAAGAAATCTACAAAAGCTATCGAACCATAGCGTTTCAAATAAGAAAAAACGTCTATTACCGTTTTATTTAAGTCGTTTCATTTGTGCAAATCGAATAGAAAAAACCTTTTATCGATTTACAATCAGTATGTTGAAAAATGAACGATCTTTTAAGTTGAAAGTCTATCCTGCTTTAGGATTCTCGGTCGTTTTTCCGTTCATCGTCCTTTTCAATCAAATACAGCAGGAAGGCTTTGGATCAATTGGCGCAGGCAGTGGATATTATAGTCTTTATTTGAATGCGATTTTCATTCCAACGGTTGTGATGATGGTCAAGTTCACAGATTCGTATAAAGGAGCTTGGGTCTATCAAATTATGCCTGATAGAGACGAAGGTTCGGTGATAAAAGGCGTTTTAAAAGCTGTGACGACGAAGCTTTTTCTTCCTGTTTTTTTCTTGGAAAATGTTATTTTTCTTTTTCTGTTTGGTGTAAGAATTGTTCCAGACATCGTGATTGTCTTTTTAACAGAGCTCTTATTTATTGTGATTTGTTATCAAATATTGGACAAAGCTTTTCCGTTTTCAAGACCGATGGAAGAAGCGCATAAAGGAGAATCTTTTAAAATTTTAGGATCAATAATCGTGTTAGCGGCACTCGCAGGCATCCACTTCTTAATCTCGCACATTCCATGGGGATTGTATGTCTATGTGATCATTTTGTTTGGAGCGAATTTTATTGTATGGAGAAAGAAATCACTATTTTCAATCTAGACTCATTCAATCGTTTTTTTAAAAGCAGCTGATGGCTTTCATTCAGCTGCTTTTTTTTTTTCTTATGCTAAATGAATCAGTTTCATAATTAGAAATCAGCTCTTAAAAGACGAACATCCTATTTGGTTGAAGTAGCAGACGGCGACTCCTGCGGGATTAGCTTGAGCAGAAGACCCCGCAGAGAAAGGATCACAGTCTAAGAACGCAACATCCTGTTGCAACGACTGCGCTAAAACTTCCTGTTTGTCGGAGTAGGCTGAAGCCAAGCCCGCGGAAAGCGTCCGTCGAGAACAGAGACCGAATGTCATGCAAAAATTTCTTAGAAATGTTCGTAAATATTATCTGAAATAGGAATGATGAAATGAACTCAAATGATTCTTTTTAACGAAATAAGTGAGAAGTTCATTAAAAAGAACCTATCGTTCTTGATAAAATACAAGATTGTGAGATAAACAGAGAAAAAGAAAGAGAATGAACGGAAAATGTTCTTAATAAAGAAAAAATAGGCCGATTTGCCACTTTATTTATGACAATAAACCTCATATACTAAGTTTAGTTATTCGTTATTAAGAACAAAGAAACTGAGATTTCAAGGAGTGTTCTACCTGAAAACGAAACCAAAACGAATGAGAAAAATAGGAGCAATCCTTTTGAATAAAAGTTTAATTTTTTCCACGCTCTTATTGAGTAGCACTCAGCTCGTGGGATATACATATGCACAATTTACAGCTACAGATGATGTAGAAGCTCAAATGAACACGTGTGAAATTTTTCCAAATCAATTAAATGCTTTGCTTCATGAACTTGTTCAACGATTAAAGGTCATTGATCAATTAAACAGCGAATTGGCGACGCATTCAATTAAAGAAGCTCCAACTTATCATGAGGATCCCTTTTCTGTAGAGGGATTATCTTCAACTGAACTGAATGAGATCGCAAATCAGTTATCAAAATCAATAGAGTCACTGAGAGATTCCATTCAGGTGAATCAAAATGAAGGTTCACAAATTGAGGATCCTTTGGCAAAGTTTATCTTCAGAAGTACAAGCGACCACTGTTCTACTCAACAAAATAAACAATTTAATGAAAAACAACGCGCCGAATTGTCTGGAACTAAAACAAGCAGATGAAATCGATTCTTTATCAGAAATCGATGTTAGTCCATTACATGATGATGCAAAACATGTACTCAATGAGATCACTGTTTATTTGAATCAGATTCATAGGATAGGAGAGAATTTGGGAAATGAGAGTTCGTTATCTTCAAACCAAATTACACAAACGCGCGAAGAACTTTATGCGTTAAGGAATCTTTCTTTTTCAGAAATAGTCCTTTTCCCAAAACAACTCTTGAACCAAGATGTACTTGATTTTCATTCTACCCTTCTGACAAGTCTAAGAGAGACAAATCGGTCGCTTGTAAAACAAATCGCAAATCTTAATCGTTTGAAGGAAGAAATTTCAGCTGCAGCGATTAAAAAACTAGAAGAAGAAAAACTTGAAAAAGAGAAAGAAGATCAAGAGAACCCCCCACCATTAACACCACCGGTACAACCTATTGATCCAGGGGAGACATCCGAAAATAAGCCTTCGGAAGTTGAACAGAATGATCAAGGAAATGAAGATCCATCACAACCAACTAACCCTGGGCAAGCTAGTACAGGAGATGGGAAACCAACGATTGAAGACATTCCCTCTACACTCAACTGAAAAATAGGAAATACACGTGAAATCATCAAGATCATATCTCACTGGAAAGGAAAGTGGACAATGAAAATATTAAAAGTACTAAGTAAGGCATTAAATATTCTACTAATTATGATTCTCGTTTTTATGGCAATTGCCGTTGTTGCCTCAAAAGCATCCGGTGGGAGTCCGAGTCTCTTAGGCTATCAATTGAAAATGGTTTTATCAGGTTCAATGGAACCAGGGGTAAAAACCGGTTCCATTGTTGCGATAAAGCCTGGGGGAGATATGACTCGCTTTAAAAAAGGAGATGTCATTACTTTTAAAGCGGATGAAGATATTTTAATTACCCATAGAGTAGTCGAAGTTGTGAAAAATAACAATCAGGTGATGTATCGAACAAAAGGGGATAACAATGATGCAGCTGATTTCGATCCCTGTCTTATCTCAAAATGTAGTTGGAGAGTACAACGGCTTTACTATTCCGTATGTCGGGTACGCGATGAATTTCGCAGTCTCAAAAATGGGAAGTGTATTTCTTTTGATCCTTCCCGGCAGTCTTACTCGTTCTTTATTCTGTTTTCACGACATGGAGAGCGATTTCCGAACTGGAGAAGAAGAAAACAGAATCAACCGTATCAATCCAAATTAGTCTGGTTGCTTCCCTTACAAAAGTAAGGGTTCAATATAAAAAACATACATATCTCATGACGAGGTAAGAGGAGGAAATAGGAATGGGTATTAAGCACAAGTTAGGTTTAGGAATTGCTTCAGCAGCACTAGGATTGTCTTTAGTTGGTGGAGGAACATTCGCATACTTCAGTGATACTGCTGAAGCGAACAGCACATTTGCTGCTGGTACATTAGATCTTAACGCCAATCCAACAGAACTGTTAAGCGTGAATAATCTAAAGCCCGGCGATTACATGATCCGTACATTCAAATTAGAAAATAACGGATCATTGGATATTAAGAAAGTTTTACTCGATACAAGCTACGAGGTAACTGATGCAAAAGGGGATAATGCAGATGACTTTGGAAACCATATTAAAGTAGACTTCTTATATAATGCTGATAAAGGTTCTGATGTAATCTATAGTACAACTCTAGCAGATTTGAAGAATATGAAAGATCCTGATGCAGTCGCAAGAGGGTGGATTAAAGGAGAAAAAGGTTTAGAAGCCGGTACAAAAGACGATTTCATCGTAATGTTTACTTTTGAAGATAACAAGCAAGATCAAAATATGTTCCAAGGAGATTCTTTAGCACTTAAATGGACATTTAATGCGAAGCAGGGCGCTGGAGAATCAAAATAATCGAACAAGTTGAAAGGAGACGGGTGATCCCGTCTCCTTTATGTGTGGGGTCAGGCACCTTATTCAGGTGCCTGACCCCATTATGATATAATTCTCCCATCAATCGGTCAGCAGCTACATAGAAAGGAGAACGATTTCATGGCTTTTATCACTAGTGAGTTGGCTCAAGAAATGGTTACTCGAACGATGGGTATCTTGAAGAAGAACATCAATGTCATGGACGAAAGTGGAATCATTATCGCATCAGGCTCCATTCATCGCTTACAACAGCTTCATGAAGGAGCTGTTCTTGTTTTAGAAAAAAAAACCACAGTTGAAATTGATTATACACTGGCTAGTAGACTAAGTGGAGTCGAGCCTGGCATTAATGTACCGATTAAGTTTAACGATGAAACAGTTGGAGTTATTGGGATTACAGGAGATCCAAACGAAGTGCGAAACGATGGAGAGCTTTTGAAAATGGCTGCGGAGCTCGTTCTACAACAGTCATTTATGATGGAACAGGTTCAATGGAAACAACGGCTTCAAGAAGAAATGGTGAACCAATTAGTTCATGGGGAAGAATTTAATGAGGCGTTCGTGAGAGATCGTGGTTTTGCTCTAGGCATTAATTTGGATCAGCCAAGAGTAGTCATTCTACTGATGAATACAGTGAAAGGGCCACAATTGGATCTTCAAAAAATGATGCGTTTATTAACCTATGAGCTTAATCAAGATGATCTACTGGCATTCTCCTATACATATGACATGATTATTCTTAAATCGGTTTCAATAGAGGGTAGGGATAAGCAAGTCTCTTCCTTTCTTTCAAAAATTGAAAGCATCCTCGAACAATCAAATTTCCCTTGTAAAATTGGGATTGGTACTTTCTCATCCACATTAAAAGAAATAAAATCATCATTCATTGCAGCCCAAAAAGCGATAACAGTGGGAAGTAAATTAAAAGAGGAATGGACCGTTTTTAATTATAACCATTTTAGCTTTGAAATTATGTTAGCTGAATTGAATCATTTAAAAGGAGAGCATCCCATCCTGCCTTTTTATGAAAAGTTAAAAGATCACGACCGAAACGGTGAATTACAGCAAACACTACTAGCTTATTATGAGTCAGCAGGAGAATTAAATGAAGCGGCCAAACACTTATTTATTCATCGCAACACTCTCCGTTACCGATTAGACAAAATAGAAGAAATAACAGGAAAAGATCCACGGAATATCCGAGATTTGCTTCAATTATATACGGCCCAATTATTAAATAAGCTTCGAATCTAATTGTGCATTTGCACAATCATTCAATCATTCAATCAGGTTAATTTCGTGCGTCATGACGATGAAAACACTTAAGTAAACGCTTACAATTAGTAAAAAGAGTGAACTTAAGGAGGTTTTATTGTGCATGTTGAAGTTAGTGCGTTAGGAGCAGTTAGTGCATTGGTGATCGCGATTATCCTTATATTAAGGAAAGTTCCTCCAGCCTACGGAATGGTAGCAGGTGCCTTAATCGGAGGTTTAATTGGTGGTGTCGACTTAACGAACACCGTCAACTTAATGATGGAAGGGGCAAAAGGAATTATACCAGCTGTACTCCGAATTTTAGCAGCCGGTATCTTGGCAGGAGTTTTGATTGACTCAGGAGCAGCTTCCTCGATTGCAGAAAAAATTGTGAGTAAGCTGGGTGAAACAAGAGCTCTATTGGCTTTAGCCATTGCCACAATGATTTTGACGGCAGTAGGTGTTTTTGTCGATGTAGCAGTCATTACCGTGTCTCCGATTGCACTTGCCATTGCGAGTCGAGCCAAATTATCAAAAACAGCCATTTTACTAGCCATGATCGGCGGAGGGAAAGCAGGGAATATTATGTCCCCAAATCCAAATGCGATTGCGGCCTCAGATGCTTTCCATATTCCTTTAACATCCGTTATGGCAGCTGGGATTATTCCCGCCATTTTTGGTTTAATTGCAACGTATTTCATTTCAAAAAAACTCATAAACAAAGGAAGTATGGTTACGGATTCGGAACTCATAACAACGAAAGATTCATCACTACCACTCTTTATGACCGCGATGATTGCTCCAATTGTGACAATTATTTTATTAGCATTACGGCCAACACTAAATATCGCTATAGACCCAATGATTGCCCTGCCAATTGGTGGGATTGTCGGAGCAATTGCGATGAAGAAAACAAAGAAAATAAACGAATTCGCCATTTCCGGATTAAACAAAATGTCAGGAGTCGCAATCATGCTTTTGGGAACCGGTACGTTAGCAGGAATCATTGCCAACTCCGCTTTAAAAGATGTTATTATCACAGCCCTTAACCATTCAGGTCTCCCAGCTTATTTATTAGCACCAGCATCAGGAATTCTGATGTCTGCAGCAACCGCATCGACGACTGCAGGTACGGCTGTAGCGAGCAGCGTGTTTGGTGGAACGATTTTAAGTTTAGGCGTATCCGCTTTAGCTAGTGCTGCTATGATCCACGCAGGTGCAACGGTATTGGACCATCTTCCACACGGTAGCTTTTTCCACGCCACTGCCGGCAGTGTCAATATGAACATGAAAGAACGTCTGAAATTAATGCCGTATGAAACACTTGTTGGCTTCGTACTTGCAGTTGTGTCGACACTCATATTTGGGGTCTTTAAGCTATTCGGTTAAAGGAGGGGAAACATTATGAAAATTGTCATTGCACCAGATTCATATAAAGAAAGCTTAACTGCATTAGAAGCGTCCAATGCGATTGAAAGAGGATTTAAAGAAATTTTCCCTGAAGCGGAATACGTGAAAGTTCCTATGGCTGATGGTGGCGAAGGAACGGTTCAATCACTTATTGATGCGACAAATGGCAAACGCATGTACAAAGAAGTAACTGGACCGTTAGGTGATCGTGTACAAGCATTTTTTGGTCTTTTAGGGGATGGGGAGACAGCAGTCATCGAAATGGCTGCAGCCTCTGGGCTTCATCTTGTCCCAATTGAAAAGCGAAATCCTCTTCTTACTTCTTCGCGTGGAACCGGTGAGTTAATTCGAGCTGCGCTTGATCTAGGGGTTAACCGAATAATCATTGGACTTGGAGGTAGTGCAACCAACGATGGTGGAGCAGGAATGATCCAAGCGTTAGGTGGGAATCTTTTAGATCGAAATGGAAATGAACTATTACCAGGTGGTGGCCGTTTAGCAGAACTTGTAAAGATCGATCTTACTCAATTGGATCCTCGTATTCACGGTGTGGAAATCGAAGTGGCTTGTGACGTCGATAATCCTTTAATAGGAGCTCATGGTGCTTCGGTAATTTTCGGTCCACAAAAAGGAGCTACGAGAGAGATGGTTGAATTCTTAGACAAGCAATTAAGTCATTTTGCTGATGTCATTGAAACGCAGCTTCAAACATCAATCAAGAAACTTTCTGGTGCAGGTGCAGCTGGTGGGCTAGGGGGAGGGATTGTTGCTTTTCTAAATGGAAAATTAAAAAAAGGGATCGACATCGTGATTGATGCCGTTCAATTAGAAAAGCGTATGTTAGGAGCTTCAATTGTGATTACGGGTGAAGGAAGAATGGATAGTCAGACTATGTACGGAAAAACACCGATGGGGGTAGCGGGAGTTGCTATTGATCAAAATGTTCCTGTCATTGGATTATCAGGTTCATTATCACCTGATCATGATGTCTTATTAGAAAATGGATTTACTGCACTTTATAGCATCATTCCAGGAGTAGTCAATCATTCGGAAGCATATGAACACGCATCTTTATATTTGCAACAAACAGCAAGGAATGTGGCAGCAACGATGAAAATTGGAATGAGCCTGAAGTGAATTTTAGATATTCATTTATCCACTCTATTCGTGTTATACCGGATCATAGAAAAGGAAAAGCTTAACGTTTTACTCATTTTTTTAGATCTATTCTCCATGTGCCAACTGCTTCCGGACACAAAACGCGCGCTTTCCACCCTTCATGATGTCTAGTTCCAATCGCTAGTCTCTCTCTTCATTTTCGAAAAGTAGCTATGGGTGAGAGACCCCTCCTCACCTCTCTTTTCGGCAAATGTAGGTCGAGAATGAACGTGCTCTCCACTTTTTGTACCGTCAGGTTCAATAAAGACTGGTCTTGCTGTTGAATCTTGATGTATAGAATTCCGCCATTCGGCATGGCTTCGATTGCATTCTGGATAATATTAAAGAATACTTGCTTTATTTGTTTTTCTTCACACCAAACTTTAGGTAATCTCTTAGGCTCAAACTCAATGTGAACATGATTGAGGATTGCGTGTGATTCTAACAATGTTATGGTGCTTTGTAGCAAAAGAGTGATGTCTGTTGATTGATACGACTTTACTTGTTGCTTAGCGAGAACCGAAAGTTTATTGACAAAATTTTCGATTTGAATTAATTCATCATTCATAATTTCAAGATATTGATCTTTCACTAATAAACCTTCTTCAGGAGTTTTCATTAGTTGGATAAACCCTTTTAAAGAAGCCAATGGATTTCTAATTTCATGGGCCACACCTGCTGCTAACTGTCCTACGGCCATTGACTTCTCTGCTCTTAAAAGCAGTTTTTCTATTTCTTTATGGAAGGTTACATCTTTTAAATCTTTCGATTCCTTTTTTGAAATAATAGTGAAAGGTTACTCTTTCTTTAGACGACAAAAGATTCTCAAATTGGTGATTATGCAGTTCTTCAAATGAGTATCCAGTCAGATTACAAGCCGCCTTGTTGGCATATAAAACGTTTCCGTTTAAATTTAATACAAATACAGCGTCAGGATTATTTTTGAATAAAAATCCATAATTTATGGGAAGTAAAATCTCGTCTGTAATCGCATCTTCATTCCATTTACTATTCAATGTAATAATCCTCCAAATTATAGTAATTAATAATATGAGGGACAGAGGAAGTCCCAATACTAATACAATAATAGCTTGATTTGAAAAAGTAAATCAAGCTATTATTGTATTTTTTTAAATATTCAAAAAAATTTCCATTTTTTCGGAAAATTACTATAAAATATAAAACGCTTGGCTGATTATAGATTTTTCGTCGTGGAGTAGAGAGAGGATGAATTGAATTACATGATTCACAAATCTACGATTGCGGGGTTAATTAAGCAGGTCTGTATCGATATTGTATAATATTCAAATGAAAGATTCGTATTTAAGATTGAGGATTTAAATAATGAAACGGACTCAAAATAAAATAAAAATCAGGTTTGAACCTCTCACGACTGAAGTCACGAGTATTATCGGCTAGATAATAAAAATCCAAAGAAACATTTAAGTCTGCATGATGCCGACTTAAATGTTTCTTGGTTAATAGTCACTCCATTGTTTGAGTTTGTGAGGATTTCGAGTAAAAAAATTGTTGTGAATTTCGGCGTTCCAAATTCAACGATTTTCGCTTAGACTATCGTTTTCATTTCATTCATCGTGATAGTCCGATTAGTGAAGACTCCATTTTGATAACAATGAATACAAAATTTAGCGTTTTTTGCCCCAACTAATTCAGTTCCACCTGCAAGCTCGTCCTTTGTAAGAGGTACGCCACGACTTTGACCATTTTTTTATAATATGATGGTCTAGATCATCTCCGTTTCATCTCATTTACTAAAATCATTCAGTGTCAATTGAAGAGACGCTTTCATCTGCTTTTTTACGATTTTGACAGAGAGCAAAAAGCTGATCAAAAAACTCTTCCACCTTTTTATCAGAAGTAGGTAAGGGAATTTCAACGTGTGTAGAGCCGAATATTTTAGTAAAATAGGATTTACGGTGATTGTTTTTACCATCACGCTTTAAAGGCGTGTAATTCCATTTAAGGTAGTATTGATTTTCTTTAGAAACGACTGTTTGCAGTTCAGCGAGTGTTGTCGATTTGTTTGCAGAATAAATCACGATATAATAATTGTTGTTACGGTGCCAGTCAATCAAAAGGATGTAATAGGAATCAAACCCTATTTTCGTTACTGAATACCCGGCAATCACCTTTTTCTCATTCGTCCATTGGTGAAACCGTGGTAAGAATTTCTCTACAATTTGGAGCGATTCTATTTCATAAGAAGTTGAGTTACCTGTTCGATCCCATTTCTCAATTTGGTGATGGATGGACTGAGCTAATTGTTTTTCCAAATGATATCTCCTTCATCCGTTTTACTTTAGTATACTAAGAAGCTACACTAAATAGATGATAAGGTTAAAAATATTTTATCTGGGCCTGACCCCAATAAAGGAGCTAGTGTCGATGGAGAAAAAGAATGAAATTGAGCAGATAGAACGGGAAATTGCCATTTTTGTTCGTCGTGCTGAAGCGACAAGAATTGCTCATTTAAAATATAAAGAGTTTGACCGTTCGACTTATTTATTGTTGCTTCAGCTGGAAGAAAAAGGTCCAATGGGGATTAAAGCTTTAGCAGATGCCTTTCAACTAGACATCTCCACGCTGAGCAGGCAAACCGTTACGATGGAATCAAAAGGCTATGTAGTGAGAAAATCGAGTCCAACGGATGGGAGAGTTAACTTGCTTGAGATCACAGAACTTGGTCGTGTTCAGCTACATGAAGTGATTGAGTCGCGACAAGCGTTTTACAGTCGGATTTTAAATGAATGGTCAGTAGATGAATGTCGTCATTTTGGGGTTCTTCTTAAAAAATTCAATCAAACTGTCACCAGCTTACCACGTTCGAAGTAACAGCTAAATGGAGTTATACTTGAATTTTGATTAAAAGGTTGTATAATACAAGTTTATGGATAGAAATCCTGAGTACGAATAAAAATATAGAATAAATTAAATTTTAATTTGGATGGAGTGCAAAAATGAACGGATTTAAAATGTTTGTACATGATTGGCAACATATTTTAAAAAATAAAAGAGCTGCAATTGGCATTGGGATCTTATTGCTCATGCCACTTCTTTATGCGGGGATGTTTATTGCGAGCTACTGGAATCCTTATGGTCAATTAGACGAACTGCCTGTTGCGGTCGTCAATTTAGATCAAGGTGCTAAAATGGATGAGAAATCGCTTCACGTTGGAGACGATTTAGTTGGCAATTTAAAAGAAAATAAAGCGTTAGATTTTCACTTTATTAACTCGAATCAAGCTGATAAGGGATTGGAAAAAGGTCGTTATTACATGATCGTCACCATTCCTAAAGATTTTTCAGAAAAAGTGACAACAGTGATGGACGATAAGCCTGTAACGGCGAAGCTATTATATAAGACAAATCAAGGGAATAATTATGTCGCAGGACAAATCGGTTCATCCGCTGTAAAAGAAGTTAAAGATGAAGTAGGGGCAGAAATCACAAAGTCCTATATAAAAACCTTGTTTACTAACTTTGGAAAGTTAGCCGAAGGTGTGGCGAAAGCAAGTGATGGAGCAACAAAAATTCACAATGGAACCATTAAAGCAAAAGTGGGATCTGAAAGTCTTCATAGCGGACTGAATCGTTTGGCTGATGGAACAACAAAGCTATCGAATGGCATTACACCTCTTTCACAAGGGGAAAAAAAGCTTGAAGAGGGTGTGAATCAGTTACATTCAGGTTCAATGTCTCTTTCAAGTGGACTAGGTCAACTCCATTCCGCTCATATACAATTGGAACAAGGTTCAACTGCACTAAAAGCAGGATCAGATCAACTGAGTGTCGGGATGGATACAGAGAAAAAGACCATTCAGCATGAAGTAGAAACCGCTCAAAGCATGACAGATCAGCTCGCTCTTTATGCAAAAACACATCCGGAAGCTGCACAAGATCCAGCTTTCAAGTCCATGCTTGCAAGTGCTGCTGAGTTAAGCAAAACGGCGCAGACCACAAGTGGTATTCATATGAAAACCACTGAAGGAACGAAAACAATCCAAGCAGGTGCAAACCAACTTACTGCTGGTCTTCAGCAATTTGGTTCGAAATTGTCAGACGCAAGCACCGGGAGTCAAACGCTTGCAAGTGGAGCAAATCAATTGTCATCGGGTATGGACAAATGGTCTTCTGGATTTAACCAATTTGGCGAAGGTGTCTTATCCGCTAATAATGGAGTTGAAAAACTACAAACTGGTTCTGGTGATTTATCGACTGGTTTAGAAAGTTTAGTTTCTGGGAGTGGAGATTTGGCGAATGGACTTGCCGAGGCAGAAAGAAAATCAGCTTCGATTCATTCAAATGACAAAATGCTGACGATGTTCTCAAGGCCGGTACAGTTGGTAGAATCGAAAATTCATCCAGTAAAAAATTACGGCGCTGCTATGACTCCTTACTTCCTTACGCTAGGCGTGTTCGTTGGCGGACTATTAGCTGCAAATATTATGCCATTTAGCCGTAAAGCAAAGGAAGGTATCTCTGGAATCAGCCATTTTATCAACAAACTACTTTTATATTTATCCATTGCTGTCTTACAAGTGATGATCGTAGATCTAGTGATCTTGTATGGTTTCAAAATCGATGTCTTAAGTGTTCCAAAGTTTCTTCTGCTCAGCTTGTTAGCATCTTTTATCTTTGTAACGCTTATTTACATGCTGGTTTCGTTGTTTGGTCCCCTTGGACGGTTTGCCGCTATCTTTTTCTTAGTGACTCAGCTTGCTACTTCAGGTGGAACGTTCCCTGTTCAATTGTCACCTGTATTTATTCAAAAGCTGGGAACTTATATGCCAATGAGATATGCTGTAAACGGCTTTCGTTCAGTGCTATCAACAGAAAATTGGTCGTTGTATTGGCATGATGTCTTTGTATTAATCACTTTCATTGTCTTCTTTATTGTAATTTCATTTATCATTATTGTAGGAAGCAATCGGACAAAAAAAGAAGTAGAAATCGCGTAACCAATATTTTGTAAAAGCACTTCAAAAAGCGAAAAAGGAACCATCTGCTCATATGATGAGCAGATGGTTCCTTTTTTAATGTGCAAGATAAGATAAAATTTTTCACTCCGTTTTCTGGATCTCGTCTACTAGCACCAACTAATGTCGCACACAAGATGTTGCGTGTGTAGATTTCACATGTCACACAAAACGTCGCTTCCATATGATGTTGTTTAAGATCTTGTAAGTCTGAATCCTTCTTCGTCTAAATATTGAGCAGCCTGCTTGTACGTATTAAATGTACCATCAAGGTTTACACCGGCATATACATTCCACATGTCGTCTTCTTTGACTAGTAGCAACGTCTGTTTGTCGCGGTTTGCCCATTTTTCTTCAACGGATTCCTCGACTTGTTCAATAGGGGATAAGGAATAGATCGCTTCTTGAATCAACATACGAAGAGCGTGTTCATTGAAATCGCGAATATTAACAAGACCTTTTTCGTCTACTTTGTAACCATTAATTTCTGCAGCATAAACAAAGCCATTACCGTTTGGATGCAAATGATACACTACGGCTGTTTTATCAAATGAACTTTCCTCGTAATGATAATTGACTCGGCCAAGGGAAACGTTTTTCTTTTTTAATTCGGGGAAAGATTCTATAATTGCTGTTTTTTCTTCAAAAGTTAACATGGTACCTCCATCAAATAAATGATTGTTTAATTGATTTATTATAACACATTAAGTGGCCTAGGGGGACAAGCCCCCTAGGCCACTTTTCATACATTAGCTTTATTTAATAATCGCTGCTCCAATTAAAGATTCCGGTGATTTTCCGAGAATCAAAAGACTAATTTTTGCATATCCATGATGACGAGATTCTGCTAAAAGAGTTTGTACTACTCCGTTGCGGTCATTATCTTTAAGCATTTGAATTTCTTTAAGATAGAGTTTCATCACCGATTCTTTAACAAGCGGCTGATAAATGGTTGGATCTTCATTCATCAGTAAGTTGCCCATGTAATGGTATTTAAAATGGAGCTGACGAGTCAAGCTAACCACGTGAAGAAGTTGATCAAACAATGAAGGGTGTTCAAGTTTGAAAACATCGAGCGCTTCCTTTGTCGCTAGGATGTCATGGTGATTTGCTAATGCGATCATGTTTATCCCACCATTCTTTCTTTATGATTGAATTGTTTGCAATACGTTATCCCAAGGTTTATCTACGGTAATATATGCTGCTAACTGTTTACTTTTTGTGCGTCTAGCTTTTCTTGTTTCTGCACGTTCCTGTCCAGTTTCAAAAAGAAATTTTTCTTCTTCCGTTTCTGGCAAAATAGGAGGCACTTCAACTGGGCGTTTATTCTCATCCAAAGCTACAAAAGTTAAAAATGCGGTAGCAGCCATTCGGCGTTGACCTGATAGCATGTCTTCAGCAATAACTTTACAAAATATTTCCATCGAACTTTTACCTGTATAAGAAACGAACGATTCAACACAGACAGAATCTGTTTGATGAATCGGACAGAGAAAATCGATTGAATCAGTAGACGCTGTGACGCATTCCTTTACGCGTGAGTGTCGACGAGCGGAAAGAGTAGCAACGTTATCTAATTTTTTCATCAATACGCCTCCGAAAAGGGTATTGTAATTATTTAAATCACAAGTGAGGACTTGATCAGTATTTATTATTCGGCTATCTTTTGCTGTTTTGGGTTGCATAAGAGTCATTCCTTTCTACACACATGTTCAAATCGTGTTAAAAGATGTCTGTGTAGTAAGTCTATGCCTCATGCTATATGAAGTAAAATGGTTATCTTTCACTTTTACCATAGCTTTTGTCTATGTAAATGGTTACATTGCTTATAATTAGGCATAGTTATAAAGGGAAAAATCTTTAATTGATAGGAAAAAGTTTTTTCAAAAGACAATGGTAGGGAATTTTGGATTAAGATAAGCAATCAACTTACTGGCCAATCCGAATAAAAAAGAAAGTTGTTTTCGCATAGATTGTTGTATTTTATACAAGGACATCACTTCCTCTTTACAGCAGCTCGCTTCTCTTAATGACTGACTAATGAACAAAAATCTGCGAGACTCCTGTGGAATAACGAGGAGGCCGCTGATAAAGTCCTATTTGAACATCCAAGTGAGTATAGGCATGGATTTACGTTCTAGGCAGACGCTTTCCGCGGGCACGGCTTCAATCTACTCCGACAAACAGGAAGTTTTAGCGCAGTCGTTGCAACAGGATGTTGCGCTCTTAGACTGTGATCCTTTCTCTGCGGGGCTTTCAGCTCGCGCTATTCCCGCAGGAGTCGCTGCCTTCCACTGCCATTGGAATAACGTTTTAAAAAGAACGATCCTATCTGAAAATGCTATTTTAACGATGTCCAAGGATGGTTGTTTAAAGATAAAGATAAAAATACGTGTCTTTTGAGTGCTCCTTTTTCATTTGCAGCTTTTCAATCTTTAAAATTTGGACTTTTTCAGCTGCCTAAAAACGAGCCAACCGAGACCCCGGAGTGAGGCACGAGCGAGAAGGCTTGGTGGTTCGTCCACGGAAAGCGAGCGTATTTTTGCGAAATGACAACAAGTAACACAGTATACGAAAAGAGCCAAAAAGAAAGACTCAATTGAGGAATTCTCGTGTGAGTAAATGAATAATAAGGTAATATGCTTCGAATGGTGGATAAATGAATGGAAGAAACATAAAGTGATTTCTTTAATCAAAAAAATCCCCTGTGATCGGATTACACACAGAGGATTTTAAATATAATTTTAATCGATCGGTTCTTCTGAAAGTTGTTCTTTCGTGAATCGAAGCCATTCTTTTGCAGAATACGATAAATAATGCTCCTTGCTCCAAATAATAGCGAGGTGCCAATAGATTGAAGGGTTTATGAGTTTAATTACTCGGACCTTATTGTTAAGATGATGGCAAATGCTATCAGGGAATAATGTAATGCCTAAATTATAAGCGACCATTTCTTCAATGAAATCCCACTGTGAACTTTCAGTAATGATGTGTGGGTTAAATCCAACTTGTCTACATGATTTTACAATTAAATCGTGGAGAACAAAGTCTTTGTTAAATAAAATAAAGGACTCGTTTTTAAGATCTGCCAAATTTACTTCTTTTCGATCGGCTAGTGGATGTGAAGGAGGGACAATGAGTTTTAGATCTTCTTTTAAAAAAGAGAAAGAATGAAATAATTCGTCTTTTGTCGGAAGAACAATGACGCCTATGTCCAGGTCGTTCTTCCCAACATCTTCTTCAATTTTTTTCGAACCATCTTCTACAAGGTGGAAGGTGATTTCAGGGTATTTCTCATGAAAACGACCCATGACATTTGGGAAAAATCGTGAGTCAATGATGGGAGGTAATCCAATTCGAATATGTCCTTTTTTAAGACCGCGAAGGTTGTCCAATTCCGTTTCGAGATTATGAAATGCTTTATTAATTTCTTGTGCCTGCTCTAAGATTACTTTGCCGGCATCGGTCAAAGTTAATTGTTTGCGAGATCGATCAAAGAGAGAGACACCAAGCTCTGTCTCAAGATTTTTGATCATTTTACTAATGGTTGGTTGGGTAATAAAAAGGTGCTCTGCAGCACGCGTAAAACTATTAAATCTTGTAACTTCTATAAAATATTGCAAATGCTTGATGTCCAATGAATTCACCTCTTTACACGCATAAGATTTAGTACATTTTATCACGACTATCACTCAAATGAATGTAAGAGCTCCCAATTTGATTCATCACTTTATAAAGAGAAAATGGAGTCATAAAATAACGGCGCGAATAACCGTTAAATTTATCGAATAGTCAAATATTTTAAGGAATAAATGGTAAAATAAAAGAATATATTTTCTTGATAATTCTCCATAGTTGAACATAAAACAATTCTTAACTGAAATTCATTTAATTATATGTCTGTTTTCGCATAAAATGTTTTTCATGAAAGAACTTCATTTCCTCATTACTGCAGCTTTCTTGTTTTGAATCACTGTATGATGAACTTAAATCTATGGCTATATTAGCAGATGTTGTTGATAGGAAGTAAAAACGACAAAGCGAGTTGTTTTGCTAAATGTGGAAAAATCAACAGGATCATTGAACAAGGCCGAATCTATCATCCCCTTGCGAAATAACGAGACGAATTTAGCGAAATGACAAATAGCAACAAAGTTTATGAAATAGGCTATTTACACTGAATCGTCCATTGTGTTAAAAAATATTGATTAGCAGGATGTGGAAAAAGAATGGATAGAGATCAAGCAGGTCAACATCAAGCGCTTCTTAATGAGGTAGAACAATATCGAAGACGAATTCAAGAGCTTGAGGAGCAGGAAAAGGAACTTTTGAAAAAGGTTCAGTCAAAAGAAACTTTAAATGCAAAAATCCTTGATGCTTTACCCATCCTTGTTTTTTTAGAAGACGAAGAAGGGCGCACGGTCTTTGCTAATAAACAGGCTTGTGAACGTAATGGCCTGAGCATGGAGGAACTGTCTGGAAAAACAGTCTTTGATTTCTTTTCGAAAGAAGTCGCTCAAGAAATTAGAGATCATGATTTGTCTGTTTGGAAATCAAAAGGTGTTGTGACGAAAGAAGAAGTAGCCGATTTTTTAGGTGAACCTATCTCCATTTATAGTGGAAAGACAATCATTCATTTAAATGAAGACAAAGAAGAAAGTTTTCTTCTAGGGTTTGGACTTGATATTAGTGATCGAGTTAACGCGGAGCAAAAGCTTAAAGCAAGTGAAGAGAAATTCCGCAAATTAGTTGACCAAGCTGCAGATAGTATATTTTTGTTTGATCGAGAGTATAACTTTGTCGATTTAAATAAAGCGGGTTCTTTAAGTTTGGGCTACACACCAGAAGAATTCATGAAGTTAAAGGTACAGGACTTATCTTGTCTTTCGATTAATCAAATGATTGAAATTCTTAAAAAAGTAGAAAAAGAAGGATCCTACATGTTTGAACAACAAATGATTCATCGTGATGGCACACTCATTCCATTTGATACGAATCTCGGCTTAATTTCGATCGGCGGCACTGACATGTATTTGGCCATTTGTCGGGACGTGAGCGACAGAAAAGACACGGAAGCTAAAATTGAGCATATGGTTTATCACGATTCTTTAACAGGACTGCCAAATCGTTGGTTTGCTCATTATCGTTTACAACAGTTTTTATCAAAAAATATGAATCATAAAGAAATGATTGGTGTATTACTTTTGGATCTGGATCATTTTAAGGTCATTAATGACAGCCTCGGTCATCAAACTGGGGACGTATTATTGCAAAAAGTAGCGAGACGTTTGCAATCATTAATCGGTGAAGATGATACGCTTGCAAGATTAGGTGGAGACGAGTTTGTTTTGATCTTGCCGCATTTGAAAACGTTTGATGAAGCCACCCAAATGAGTCAGAAAATTATTGAAGAAATGCTACGTCCCTTTTATGTAGATGGACAAAAACTTAGCGTTACAACAAGCATCGGGATGAGCGCATATCCAAATGATGGGGATGATATCCATTCTTTGATAAAAAATGCTGAAATAGCTATGTACCATTCAAAACGTTATGGTCGGAGTGGTTTCAAATTTTTTAATGAATCGATGAAGCGAATTGCTAGTATGCGGTTGGAGATGGAAATTCGTCTCCGTCAAGCACTCGAAAATGAAGATTTTATTCTACATTATCAACCGAAAATTAATCTTGAAACTGGGGGAATTTACGGTGTAGAAGCACTAATTCGATGGCAGGACAAAGAAGAATTGATTTATCCTGGAACATTTATCGATGTTGCTGAAGAAACGGGACTAATCGATTTAATTGGAGAATGGGTTTTGCGAGAAGCATGTAGACAGTGCAAGGAGTGGCAAGACGCTGGAATTGAGATCACCATTTCAGTTAATCTTTCCGCTAAACAGTTTCAGCGCCAAGACTTGGAGAATCAAATCGCCACTATATTAATAGAAACAGGACTTCCTCCATCTTCTTTAGAATTGGAATTAACAGAAAGTACAATTATGCAAAAGCCACAAAGAGCAGCCAAAGTATTGAAAAACTTAAAGAAGCTGGGATTGTCTATTTCGATAGACGACTTTGGAACGGGTTTTTCTTCTTTAAGTTATTTAAGGAATTTTCCCATTGATACGCTTAAAATTGATCGTTCCTTTATTCATAATTCGGAAACTGATGAAGCAAATGCTGCTATTGCACTAGCTATTATTAATCTTGCTCACAATTTAAACTTAAATGTAGTAGCAGAAGGAATAGAAAACAAAGAACAATTAGAGCTAATGAGGGTGGGAAAATGCGATGCGATTCAGGGCTTTTATGCGAGTCGCCCTCTCAACAAAAGTGCTGTTTTTGAAGTTTTACAAAAAGGAAGCTTAACTTCTTTTCAACCATAAAATAATAATTAAAACGCTTGCAATAAGTTCGCTTACAATAAGTTAATGTTCTTTTTCCGTACAAGTTCTTTGTTTCAATGAAGTGAATCTATTATGATAGAGATATGAAAAATAAAATGTTAATCTCAAAAATATATCAACATTGGTTTGGTCGGCTTACTGCATCTGATCCAGGTTTGCAACGTTTTCAACATGCTAGCAGAATCATAGTCAGTGTCATTTTGTCGATTTTTACCATGATTTTTATCATGAAATTCTTTCATGTACAATTGCTGACTGCTTCCATTCTTTCTGGTGTAGTTGGAATGCTGGGCATCGCGATTGTAATGGATGACACTGTTAAACAAAAGCAGGTTACGACTGTTCTATTAGGTCTATCAAGTGCGATTGCAGTCACGATTGGTGCACTTATTGGGAATAGTATGTATTTGATCGATTTTATTATGCTCTTCATCATTTTCTTGTCCTTCTATTTACAACAATTTGGATCAAGATTTTTTTCTGTTTCGATGATCGCTTTTATGTCTCTCTATTTTTCGGCTCTTTTGCATCTTCAATCAGGGCAACTTCCATGGTTTTATCTAGCCATAGGAGTAGGCGTGTTGTATGCATTTATCGTCAACTTCTTCATCCTTAAAAGTAACCCTAAAAAGATTTTAAAAAGAAGTATGAAATCGTTTCATATTCAGACGAATTTAACATTTAATATTATTATGAATATGATTGAAGATCCAAATTCGAATTCAAAGAGAAGAAATGCGCTGGATCAAAACGCTCAGCGTTTAAATGATTACGCACGGATGATTTCTGGAGAACTCGCAACTACTGATCCAAGTAAGATTTGGCCAGGTGTGAGTTCAAATGAACTGCGATTATATGTGTTTGATGCACAAATGCTCATTGAAACTTTATCAGATGCCATTAAACGTCTGAAGGAACTACATGCACTCGAACATGCTGAACTAAAGGAATTGTTAATGTGGGTCGTCCGTTCATTAAGAGATACGGAAGTCCTTTCTGAAACCTATCAACCTTCTCATTTAGAAGAAGCGGAAAAAGCCATTCAGGCGCTCAGGTTTACGCTCAATGAACTACATGCGCAATATCAACACCCTAAAGAATGGCTCTATTTAATCAGGAGGATTGAATCCATTTCTAACCATGTCATAGATGGGGCGACCGTTCTTCAGCACTCCATTCAATGTGGGAAAGTGGAAGAAGACAATAAGGATAGTCTTGCTATAGAGTGATTTAGACTCACCTGTTGAGATGGACGAAGATGAAACGATAGAGAAAGACTATTCTTTTCACAAAAAAGCAGTACAGGCTTTTACGGCAGGTACCTTATCGATTGTACTAGGATACTTGATCTCTCCTAGCCATCCTTATTGGATTCTGCTAACAGCTTTTCTTGTTTTACTTGGAACAGAATCAATAGGCAGAACGTACCTTAAAGGGTTTCAACGATCAAACGGGACGATTCTTGGTGCGCTTGTTGGATTTGGACTTGCAAAACTCGTTGAAGGGCACATCGTTCCAGAACTATTATTGCTTTTCTTAAGTATCTTTTTCGCTTTTTACCTATTTGCAGTATCCTATACCGCTATGAGCTTTTTGATTACGATGATGCTTTCCTTTATGTACGATATACTACTGGGTGGAATAAATGGTCAGTTACTAGTTGCACGAGTTTTTGATACGATAATCGGAGCTGCCATTGCCGTCGTTGTCTCAACGGTTCTTTTTCCAAGAAAAACAAAAGATCGAGTTGCGGATGCATCTGTTGATTTTTTAGCTGAATTGAAAGTGTATTTATCCAGCTACTTGGAAAGTTTTATCGACAAAAGCCTAACACCCGTAGCGATCACGGATAAGGCCTTTACGATGGATGAAAAACTTCAGGAGATAAGAGATGAAGCTAAGTCGATCCTAAAAAAACCGGGTTCATATAGCCGCTCAGGGATTGTCCGCTGGTTGACGGTGCTAATTGCCATTCACTATTATGCCAAACATCTCATTGCGTCATCAAATCGCAAACTTATATCGAATCAAAATGAAGAGTTATCTTCAACGCTTAAACATGTCGATCATATTTTACAAACAAATATCGATAGCTTATGCCAATTAATCAAAGGAAAAGGAACTTCTGTTATTGTCTGGGATCTGGAGAAAGAACGACAAAAGATCGAACGTTCACCAGAAAAAAATGGTCGGACCGATACTCATATGATTCATTACCTCTATTATATTTGGCGTATAAATAAGACAATTGTTTCTCTTGCTACTGATTTAGGGGCAAAAAAGAAATCAGACATGGACGAATAAAGGGGCTGTCCCAAAAGTCATAGAAAATGACTTTTAAGGACAGCCCTCTTTTCATATAACTATGACGTTGTCGATCTCCGTTCCAGGAGAACTTTTTCAGAGGAGACTCGACCGTTCGCAAGGGGAAAGTGATCAATTATTAACGGAAGCACAAATCACATCAAATATTACGACAAAAACAAAAGGAAATAGTATGAAGAAAGAAATAATTTGAGAAATGAATCGCATCGGCTAAATGAAAATGTTAGAGTGGTTTATATTCAAATGATTATTCCTATTTCCATCACGAATAAGGAGCAAAATATTAGCTGTATACTTATAAAAATGATTTGTTCATTTTTGAATTTTATTTCGAATCTTTTATTAGCAAAATCCCAATATCGGGATCAACTTATAGTCAATGGAGAGGTGCTATGGAAAACCAATTAGAAGAACAATATAACATTATGGATCTCAGTTTGTTGGCAGGGAAAATTATGCTTGAAAGTGGGGCTGAAACCTCTCGAGTTGAAGATACTATGAGCCGGATTGCTGCTTCATTTGGAATCAGTGAATCTCATAGCTACGTCACGCCAACAGGAATTATGTTTTCAGTCGAAACGGAAGAACCTACGAAGACGAAATTGATTCGGATTTCAGATCGCACAACGGACCTCAAAAAAGTAGCTATGGTCAATGATACATCAAGGAAAATAAGTAAAGGCGAGCTAACGATTGCCCAAGCGTATCGAACATTGAAAGAAATTCAAAAAGCAGAGATGACTTTTTCGCTAAGAACACGCATTGCAGCTGCGGCCGTTTCATCAGGTTGTTTTTTAATTATGTTTTTAGGTGAATGGAACGATTTCGTACCGTCCATGATTGTAGGGGGAATTGGTTTTTCTAGTCTCGTCTACTTTCATCGACTTGTCTCGATTAAGTTCTTTTCGGAATTTATGGCAGCCTTTATTATTGGTATTTTGTCTTATTTATTCGTTCGAATCGGATTTGGTCATGAAATCGATAAAATTATTATTAGTTCAGTCATGCCTTTAGTTCCCGGTCTACTCATTACCAATGCAGTCCGTGATTTAATGGCTGGTCATTTGCTTTCCGGTTTGTCGAAGGGAGCGGAAGCCTTTTTGACCGCTTTTGCCATTGGATCTGGGATTGCCATAACATTAACGTATTTTTAGAACGGGGGAACCGAATGACGATTCTAGAACAACTTGTAACAAGCTTCATTTCGGCTGCAGCCTTTGGCATCATCTTCAATATCCCGAAGGAATCCCTTTTAAAGTCTGGATTTATTGGAATGGTTGGCTGGATTATTTATTTTATCATGACTACAAATGGGATGGATGAAGTACCATCGACTGTTATTGCAGCGTTTGTAATTGCCATAATCAGCAATGTTTATGCAAGATTGTATAAAACACCGATTATCATTTTTACAGTAGCAGGGATTATTCCTCTTGTTCCAGGAGGGATGGCGTTTAATACGATGCGTTATTTTGTTCAAAATCAATACAATGATGCCATTAATTTAGCTGCTAAAGCGTTTATGATCTCGGGTGCCATTGCGATAGGAATTATATTTGCAGAGGTATTTAATCAGTTAATTCGAAAATGGCAAATCGAAAAGTCGAGTCGGGGATAGTATTGACCTTTCAAGCCTTCTGATGAAGAGCATTGAAAAGGTCATCTTCTTTGACTTGATTTTTTTGTGTACCTATAATGGATACATTGCGTTTTTCTTATGAACGGGGGATGAAATGATCAGTATGAATCAGTCAACAGTTTCACCAATTATTAAAAATAAAGCCCACAGAGTAAGAATTGCACTCATTCTAGGATTTCTTGCTGCAATTGGGCCGCTTTCAATTGATATGTATTTACCTTCATTGCCGAGTATTACGAAAGAATTAGGAACAACTACCTCCTTAGCACAACTAAGTTTGACAGCTTGTTTGTTAGGCATCGCTTTGGGTCAGGTATTTGTCGGTCCTATTAGTGATGTAAAGGGCAGAAGAAAGCCGTTACTCGTTGCCATCATCATCTATGGTTTAGCTTCCGTTTTATGTGCGTTATCAAACTCGATTTGGATGTTTATTATTATGCGCTTTGTTCAAGGTGCATCTGGATCAGCAGGGATTGTCATCTCTCGAGCGATCGTTCGAGATTTATATTCTGGACCAGCGATGACAAAGTTTTTCTCTCTTCTAATGCTAGTGACAGGTGTTGCGCCGATCTTAGCTCCAATCTCAGGAGGTCAGATCTTAAATTTCACGACATGGAGAGGCGTTTTTATTGTACTCTTTGTCATTAGTTTACTCATGTTAGTGGCGATTGTTTTTGTCTTACCTGAAACGCTCCCTAAAAAAGAACGTTCCACTGGAGGGGTTAAAAGTACGTTAGGTACTTATGGGAAATTGTTTAAGGATCGTACGTTTATGGGTTACGCTTTAACACAAGGTCTTGTCTTTGCCTCTCTCTTTGCTTATATTTCAGCCTCCCCATTCGTTATTCAAGATATATATGGGGCATCTCCTCAATTGTATAGCCTGTTCTTTGGCGTTAATGGACTTGGTATTATTATCTCTACGCAAATCGTTGGAAGAATCGTAGGAAGAATCGATACGAGTAAAATCCTTCTATTTGGCTTATGTTTATCTGCTTTTTCAGGACTCGCACTGTTAACTTTCATTTTGTTAGGAGTAGGGCTTCCATTTATACTAGTCTCGTTGTTTTTTATCGTTTCAAGTATGGGAATCGTGGCTACAACCTGTTTTTCCCTTGCTATGCAAAATCATAAAAAATCTGCAGGTAGTTCATCCGCTTTGTTAGGATTAACTCAGTTTATTTTAGGAGGATCCGTTGCTCCTCTTGTTGGAATTGCTGGAAGTAGTTCTGCCGTACCAATGGGAATTGTTGTATCCGCGTGTTCTTTAGGAGCAATGCTTTGCTATCTTCTTTTAGTAAAGTTGAAGAAAACGGATGACTTTTCGCTGGTAAAATCAAAGAATGCATAGTAATCGGACAACTCAAAAGCCTTAAAAGGCAATGCGATCGCCAAACTGCTCAAATATAGTATTGAGGATAGACAATTGCCTCATCAAGATTCACTAATTAGCCCATTTGTGACTGTCAGTGTTGGGGTTTCAACGATGTCCAGTCAAAATCAGATTCATTCACTTGTCTTACTTGATCAAGCAGACCAGTCTCTTTACCTAGCCAAGAAAAAAGGGAGAAACTGTGTTATTTCATATGTCGATCAAATAAAAGAAAGTGGACAAAAATGAACAAATTAAGGATCGTAGATGAAATATAATACTACGATTCTGATTTGTTTTTATGAAAATGAAATCTTTTTGAGTAATATTTAGAAAGGATTAATCATGATCAAATAAGGGAATATTAGGAGTACTTGATAAAGAGAATCTTCATGCGTAGTGTCAATAACTCACTAAAGTCAGTTGAAAAAAGAATCTTGTTCTCGCGAAAATCATTTTCTATTTATAGCAGCTAGCTTATCTAATATTGATGCGTACTGAGATTAAATCTCTTAACTAGTGGAAAAACGAGCGAGGATTCTCGGTAGTTCGTGCGGAAAGCATGCGGATTTTTGCGTAATGTCGAATTGCAATAAAGTGTGCGATACGAGCAATAAGAAGAGTGAAATGGAACAAAAGAATGATAAGAATAATATGGAATAAGTTTTTGGTAAAGGGGATACTTCTATGGCGACTCAAATTCCTCGCCCAGGAAAGATGGTATCAGTAGGATCCCATCGATTACACATGATTCGTTATGGAGAAGAAAAGAATGAACTTCCGACCGTTGTCTTTGATCACGGAGTAGGAGGATCAGCTTTAATTTGGAGTATGGTCTATCCTGAAATCGCAAAGCTCACGCGTGTAGTCATCTATGATCGTGCGGGTTATGGATGGAGTGAACCTGGCCCTTTACCTCGAACGAATGATGAATGTGTAGAAGACTTGCATGAATTACTGAAGCAAGCAAATATGAATGGACCCATTATATTAGTAGGACATTCATACGGTGGACTAAATGCACGATTATACGCAAGTCGCTATCCAGAAGGTGTGCGAGGGATTGTATTAGTAGATGCCCCCCATGAAGATGAATTGACCGATCGCTTTCCAATCGAACATCGAAAAGGACAAAAGATTTCAGCGAAAATGTTTGGTGTCTTAGGATTTTTTTCGCGAATTGGGTTATTGAAGCCTTTTGTAGCTTTAAAAAAAATCCCTGGATTTACCCAAACGCTCAATCGATTTTCCCCTCGAGTACGTAACGTTCTATGGAAGATTTCTTTCAAATATCAAGCTCTTTTAGCATCGTATAGTGAATACACGCATATGTATAAAGGCTACAAGCAAGTTCGTGACCAAGAATCACTTGGCGATATTCCATTAATGATTGTTGTAGCAGGGATCTTTGATCAATACGCACCTGGTGCTACGTCCAAAGTGAAGGATAAAATTAAGCAAACTTTACTTAAAGTAGCTCAAGAGACAAAGAAATTATCAAGTAGAAGTAAACTGATGATTGCAAATAGAAGTAAGCATCATATTCACATTGATCAACCTGAAATTGTTATTACGGCTATTAAAGAAATATTAGCGATTAATCAATCAAAAAAAAGCGGCCTTCATTAACTGAAGTAGCCGCTTTTCAATTATGATTCTATTCTTTTATGGATTAGTAGACCACATACCTGCAGATTTAATGAAAACCCGTTTATTTAATTTTAGCTGAGCAACAATCAATTCAGCTAAATCTTCTGGTTGCATCACTTTGTCTGGATTTCCATCTGTTAAATTATTTTCGATTGCGAGCTCCGTTGCGACAGTGCTTGGAGTCAGAGCTGTTACACGGATGTTGTGTTTTCTTGCTTCAAGTGCAAGTGATTCAGTTAATCCAAGGACGCCAGCTTTTGATGCGCTATAAGCACTCGTAATCGGAGCGCCTTTTTGCCCGGCAGTCGAAGAAATATTTATGATATCTCCAGATTGTTGGTCAATCATTGTTTGCAACACAGCACGTGTTACATAATAAGTACCCATCAAATTGACTTGGATTATTTTTTCCCAATCTGCAATCTCTAATTCAAGAAATTTACCGAATTTCGCAATTCCTGCATTGTTTATTAAGATATCAATTGAACCAAGGTCATCCTTGATTTTATCGATTGCATCATTCACTTCTTCATTCGATGAAACATCTGCAGTGGCTAAAGAAACTTTCACTCCGTCTGCTTTTAATTCTGCTTCAACTTTATCAAGATCGGCTTGTGTACGAGCGATTAAACCAACGTTAACTCCCTCACTTGCCAATGCAATGGCAATTGCACGTCCAATTCCTTTACCTGCACCTGTAATAATCGCATTTTTTCCTTGTAGAGAAGTTGCCATATATGATCGCTCCTTTATTTAGTTTCCTTTTGTCAGCACTTATTATATCCACATTCATATTACTTTGAAAGAAAGTAGACTTTTGAAAATGGTTCACAATAAAAAACTTTCTATAAAAACGACACTTAAGTATTCCGCAATTCTTCAATATCAAGTATAGTCATGTAAATAAGTATTTGTTAGCTTAGCGTATAAAGGACTAGGAGGAAAAAGAATGAACGGTACAAACACAACTGAATCATTAGACCCCGACTTTAAACTCAAAAGCATTATGGTCCCATTAATTGCGATTATTGCAGGGGTTTTCATGGTTGTTCTAGATAGTACGGCTATGAACGTAGCTTTAAACACATTAGTAATCGATTTTCATTCTGATTTAACGATTCTTCAATGGACTGTAACGGGCTACATGCTTGCACAGGCATCTGTTATTCCGCTAGCGGGTTGGATGTCCGACCGTTTTGGCGCAAAAAATATCTTTCTAATTTCCGTCGCTCTATTCACAATAGGTTCCATCCTGTGCGCAACGCCAAGCACACCAGAATGGTTAATCTTCTTTCGTGTGCTTCAAGGGATCGGTGGAGGTAGTGTTTTGCCTGTTTCCATGGCATACATCTATCGTCTTAGTCCACCTAGTAAAGTAGGAACAGTTATGGGTCTTATGGGGATTCCGATCCTTTTTGCACCTGCAATTGGTCCCGTTTTATCTGGTTGGTTAGTTGAGTTTCATTCTTGGAGATGGATTTTTCTCATTAATATTCCAATCGGAATTGTTTGTATTCTAATCGGACTTAAAAAACTACCAGCAATCGAACGTCATGATGTAGCTGGTTTTGATTTGCCTGGCATGATCTTCGGTCCTCTTGCTTTTGCAGCCCTATCCTATGGGGTCACAGAGGGTGCATCGAGCTGGACTTCCGGAAAAACATTAACAGGACTTATCATAGGAACGATTGCTCTCATTATTTTTATTATCGTTGAGCTTCGGGCTACCACTCCATTGTTAGAGTTGCGGGTTTTCAAATCAATTGATTTTTCTGTAGGAATCGTCGTGCAGTGGATTGCTCAGTTTGCATTATTTGGTGCAATATTCTTGTTACCACAATTTCTTCAACAAGCAAGAGGATATGGAGCTTTTGATACAGGGATGATCCTGTTGCCTCAAGCGATTGCTTCAGGTCTTGTCATGCCAATCGGAGGATTACTATTTGACAAGATTGGTGTACGTTGGTTAGTAGTTGTGGGGCTGAGCCTAGTGTCAGGCGCCATTTATCAATACTCCCAAGTCGATCTAACGACAACGGGGAAAGATTTGATCGTTCCATTAGTGATGGCAGGTGCAGGTATGGGGCTCATGATGATGCCAATGAATACACATTTATTCAACAAGGCTCCGCGTGACCTTGTCAGTCGCGTGACTTCATTAACCAATTCCTTTCAACAAGTTGTCAATTCATTAGCGGTGGCGACTTTGGTAACGATTTTAGCCACTAGAGTGACGGTTCGAATGGATGAATTAAAAGCCTCTATGCCAGCGGGAACTGGTGCGACTGTAGCGAATCCCGATCAATTGCCGCCTGAAATGCAACAAGCTATGTTAAAAGTAGGGGTTCAAGCATTTGCAGATACATTTGGTTTCATGGTGTTTGTTGCCCTGTTCGGTGCTGTTTTAGGATTACTGTTACGTCGAAATAAAAAAAGTGAAGCAGAAAAGCCTAATCCAGAAGCAGGTATGATGCACGGTTAAAAGAAAATAAGTCTATTGGGAAAGACAGTGAAATTGAACTGTCTTTCTCGATAGACTTTTTGTTTTTGTGCATTTTTCTTTTATAAGTCGTTGTTTTCCGTTTCAGGCAGACGCGTTCCACGGGCACGGCTTCCATCTCCTCCGACAAACAGGAAGTTTTAGCGCAGTCGTTGCAACAGGATGTTGCGCTCTTAGACTGTGATCCTTTCTCAGCGGGCTTTCAGCTCGTGCTGTTCCCGCAGGAGTCGCTTCCTTCCACGCCAATTACCTGCTGAAACGATGAATAAAAGAGAGAAGTTTAGAATGAAGATGGTAAATTGAACAATAAATGGAGCGATATGCCAAAAGACAAGAGCTTATTTAGAGACGTTTAAGACCGTTTTTTTATTCGTTCAGGGCTGATAAAAACGAAGAGAGGTGCTTATACATCAGTTTATGCGGTCCGATCGATGGGAGCTCAAATACATCACCTTGCTCACTCAATCCGAGCTTTTTATAATAATCACTAACAGAAATACGCGCGTTGCACCACCATAGGTCTGCTTGCCTTTGTAAAAGTGATTCCTCAGCATACTTAATTAACATGCTGCCGGCTTTATAATTCCTGTATTCTTCTAAAGTGGCCATTCCTCGTAAACGATATTGAACTTGACCATCTAATTCAGGGTGAGATTCGGAAGAAAATGTCCCAATGCTAATTAATTTCCCTTCCCAAAAAGCTCCTAAATGAAAAGTAGCGGGATCCAGGTCAGCCTCGAACTTGCAGTCTTCTAACGATTGATTTGGCCGTAAAATGGAGTGTCTGATCGAATAGGTTTCTTCTGCTGAAATGGATTTCACTTGTATCATACTTACTACCTCCAATATTGAACTTGATCATTTAATTGTAACGTACATTAATTAAGAAGAAAGAATCGTTTTTGTTTTGATTGATGATAAGTATTTCTTATGAATGGGAGTGAATTTTGTTAAATGGATACTCTCTTAAACTCTAAAAATCGTGTACCTTGAAAGGTTATGTGACCCGAATCACCTTCAGCGAGTAATCCATATTGCATGCCGGTTACATGAAATTCTATCCGATCGTTGCTTTCAAATTCAAAAGTGACAAAATAAGAAGTCCTCCTGTGACTAATGGAAGAATCTCCGTGACGATCGTGACGGACGTTCACTCTCTTTCCTGTAATTAGAGCAGGTACAGTCAATCGTGGAGATTTTTGGTTTTTGCTCCATTGTTTGATTCCTCCAATAGTGACAAAAATAATCGAAACAATGACAATAACAAAAACACTTGTAATAAAAATAGGTAAAAATTGAAAGATAAAAGGTTCTCCAGCTGAGTTTTCGAACATCAAAAAAATTCCCTCCTAAAAGCGTTATTACCAACTTACGGAAAAAAAGCTAATTAGTTTCATTACTATTCACTTATTTCCATATGGATGTCTGACAAAGAAAGAGCATCAATGTAAAATTAGAAAGAAAAGGTGTCTCACCCTGAGGAGGTTAAATAATGACTCATCATGCAGCTTTTCAAGAAGTTTTTGATTTATTGAAGTTGATTTTGTCAAGACATGAAAAAACATTGGCAATAAAAGTGAATACAGAACAAGATTATTCGCTTGATACTCATCATGTGAACCCATCCAATAAAACGCCGATTTTTTTTGGTGCTGTACAAATAAAGAAAAATTATGTCAGTTTTCATCTGATGCCGATCTATGCATGCCCAGATTTACTAGAAGGGATGTCACCCGAATTAAAAAAACGTATGCAAGGCAAGTCCTGCTTTCAATTTAAAAAAGCAGATAAAACTTTATTTAAAGAGTTAGAAAAATTAACGGAGAGTTCTTTAGAAAAATTCAGAAAAAAAGGTTGGGTATAGCAAGGCATGAAGCAAAGGTGTAATCATCAAATGTTTTCGTGCTAAAGTTGTAAATTTAATTGAATAAAAGTGCGGATTAGACTACGATAGATTACACAAAAGGAAATTTTATGAAATGAGGACCTTTGATGAAACGATTTTTAGTTGTTTTATTAGTGATCGGTATTTTTCTAGGTTATTCTACAAGTTCAATAGATGTTGCAAAAGCAGGTGTAAAAACAGTCACCTATAAAAACTGTACGGAAGTGAATAAGGTTTATAAAGGCGGAATTGCTCGTTCTTCGACTGTTAAAAATAAAGGTGGAAAAACGAAATATAAGCCCTATGTTTCTCTAGCACTTTATGACGCGAATAAAAAAAGCGATCGTGATAAAGATTTAATCGCGTGCGAACGATAAGCTCTTTACTTGTAAGAGGTTGTTCAAAAAGTCTGTGAAAATGAACTTCATCGATTGCGGAAAGTATTTCAAGAAACCGGCTTGGCAGATCTTTTGTTTATTTCATTTCTTCACCATTACCGCGAGAATAGTGAAAATGAACGATCGCGCTGACATGAAGAATTTCATTAATCTTCTTGGAAAATCTACATAAAAAATAGCTCTTCTTGTAGAAGGGAAAAGGCATTTGAAAAATCTACGGATTTTCCGAATGCTTTTCTTATTTAGGAACTTATAAGTTGCACCTTTTTATTTTTAAAACACTAAATCTGTTGATAAAGAGGGATAGGACGATTAGCTAGCGGTGAATATGGTAGGATAGAGAAAAAGGGGTCTGGCCCCAAATAAGGAGCGATCATATGAACGGGAAAAATAGAAGTGATATTAAGATTGGACAAGAAGTCGATATCGTCTTAAAGCAAGACCAACGAACAGGGAAAAGAACGCGCGGTATTGTGAAAGACATCTTGACGAATTCGGGTACTCATCCGCACGGAATAAAAGTACGTCTTCAAGATCAGCAAGTCGGTAGAGTGCAGGAAATTATCAAAGGCTAACGATTGCCATTAAATATGTGCAAGGAGGAAGAAAATGAGTAAGGAAGTTCAAGTTAAGATCAAGCCTTCACATCTGAAAGCCTACAAAGATGGATTTCCGCTAATTGAAAAGGATGCGCTGATTGATCCTACTCGTTTACAAAAAGAAGGAGTTTTATTATCTCTTGTTGATGAACGAAATCAATTTATTGCAAAGGGCTATTATGGTCGGCAAAATAAAGGCTACGGCTGGATTTTATCGCATCAAAAAAACGAACAAATTAATGGTGGTTTTTTCGATAAGAAAATAACAGCTGCTTTTGATGAAAGAAAACCTTTTTTTGAATCAGAAGATACGAATGCTTTTCGTGTTTTTAATGGTGAAGGAGATGGGATTGGTGGAATGACCATCGACTATTTTGATGGTTACTACTTGATTCAATGGTACAGTGAAGGGATTTATTCATTTAAAGGGCTTGTTCTTGAATCGTTAGAAAAGCAAGGAACTTATAAAGGTATCTATGAGAAAAAACGCTTTGATACGGCTGGGAAATACCTGGAGGACGATGATTTTGTAGCAGGGATCAGAGGAGAATTCCCTCTACTTGTAAAAGAAAACGGCGTCCAGTTTGCCATTTATCTGAACGATGGAGCAATGGTTGGTGTATTTTTAGACCAACGTGAAGTGAGGAAAACGATTCGCGATAAGTATGCAAAAGGGAAAACGATGTTAAATATGTTTTCATATACAGGCGCTTTTTCAGTCTTTGCTGCGCTTGGTGGCGCAACAAAAACTACGAGTGTTGATTTGGCGAATCGTAGTCGAGCAAAAACAAAGGAGCAATTCGAAATCAACGGAATTGATGCGGACCAGCAAGAGATTATTGTTGAAGACGTCTTTCATTATTTTAAATACGCATTGAAGAAAGAAAGAAGCTTTGATTTAGTTGTTCTCGACCCACCAAGTTTCGCCCGATCAAAGAAATATACGTTTAAGGCTGAAAAAGATTACACCAATTTGCTGAAAGAAACGATTGCCATTACCAATGAAAATGGCGTGATTGTTGCATCAACGAATTGTAGTACATTTGGGATGAAGAAATTTAAAGCAATGATTGCGGCTGCGTTTATAGAAACAGGAAATGCCTACAAAATTGTAGAAGAATTTTCATTACCAGCAGATTTCAAAACAATTGGCACTTTTAGAGAAGGAGATTATTTAAAAGTCGTATTCATTCAACGAGTGGAAAAATAATCTAATTTTTTCTTTGCGGTCTATTGATCCTTTTACACATTTAAATTAAAATAAGGTTAATCAATCTAAGGAGGTATTAAAAGAAGACGCCATGAAAATCCTACACTTTTTTCTCATATTTTAATATGAAAAAGTGGCTCTGCCTGTAGTCAGAGTGATAGGATAGGTATGTCTTTTTTTAATACTTATAGTCCATGTCGCATTTTGACGTTTCACGTGAAACCTGCTGTCGAATTGTAATTAGAACGAGGTTTTTTTTCGTGAATGGACTAAGTATAAAATTTACCGTAATCAAAGGGATACGAATTACGTGTGGGATTTAAAGTCCATACGTCAGTCGATCACGTTTATCTATCACATTCATTGCATAGGCAGAAGCCTGTGCTTTTTTTATTGCTAAAAAAAGAATGGAGAGATATAGATGAGTATATTAAAAGCTGAAAATATTACGATTGAAATCAACGGAAATATGATTATTAATCAGGCATCGATTGAAATCAATGAGGGTGAACGAATTGCCTTAATAGGTAGAAACGGAGTGGGGAAGACCACTTTTATGAAAAGTTTGATCGGAATTCAGTCGATTACAAAAGGTACCGTTTATCGAAAATTAGATAAGGAAGACTGGGCTTGGATGGATCAAGATTCGATTGAATCTGATCTACTTTTAAGAGAATGGATGGAATCAGGAAACGAAACATTGTGTACTGCTAAGCAATTATTATTAAAGGCTGAACACCAGCTTTCCATAGACTCAAATGAGCAAACCGCTAAAACTTACACTGAAGCCCTTCAAACTTATATCGACTTAGATGGATACGACTGGGAAGGGGCAATAGACAGACAACTTCTGAAGTTGGGGCTTCCGTCAACTATGTGGGATCTCCCTTTTGAAAAATTAAGCGGTGGTCAAAAAACACGTGCTAAATTAGCTAGAGTGATGCTTGATCAGCCTAAGTTGCTGCTCTTAGATGAGCCGACCAATCATTTAGATGTTGAGTCTTTAAATTGGTTGATCGATTGGCTGAAAAATTATAAAGGTGCCGTACTTTTTATTTCTCATGAACGAGCGTTTATCGATCAAGTTGCACACATAACCTATGAGTTAAGTGAAAATGGTACGAAGAAATACGTTGGGGGTTATTCTGTATATAAAGCTTTAAAACAAGAAGAGAGCAAAGCGCAAGACTCCCTTTATCGTAAACAAGAGAACGAAAAGAAAAAGCTTGTTGAAGCCATAAACACTTATCGTCACTGGTTTAAAGAGTCTCATGATGGAGCTAGTGAACGTGATCCTGTTGCCAAGAAAAAAGCAAACAAGCATATGACGCGGTACAAAGCGAAGGAAAAAGCACTTGAGAGACTTGAAGAGTCTAGAATTGATAAGCCTAAGGATGAAGTGAAATTAGGTGTACAGTTTGAGCAGCAAGACTTTTCGAGTAGATCATTATTACGATTTAAGAATGTCGATTTTATGTATGATGGAAGAAAGCGTGTGATTGACGAAGCTACTTTCGGAATCGATAAAGGTGATCGAATTGCGATTGTTGGGAAAAATGGAGCAGGTAAAACGACTCTTCTCAAATTGATGACGGGTCAACTTTCTGCAACGCAAGGCGAAGTGAAGCGACATCCTCAATTAAAATTAGGCTTTTTTATGCAAGAGTTAGAAGGACTAAAAATGGAAGACACTGTATTAGATCAAGTGTTATCGGTGAAAGGCATGACGCAAACGGAAGCTCGAACCCTTCTAGCCAGCTTTCTTTTTCGAAAAGAAGATGTATTTAAGAAGATAAGTGAGCTGAGTATGGGTGAGAAATGTCGTGTGGCTTTCGTTAAACTATACTTTTCCCAAGCGAATTTGCTGGTGTTTGATGAGCCAACAAATTATTTAGACATTTCATCACGAGAGAAAATAGAAGAGGCACTAAAAATGTACCCCGGTGCTGTCGTCGTTGTTTCTCATGATCCATATTTACTCGATCAGGTGGCTAATCGCGTGATGGAGCTTAACCAAGGAAAACTCGTTGATTATCCAGGGACTTACAAGGAATGGCAAGGTCATGAAACTTACACATCAAACGAGCAAGAAGATCGCAACGAAAAAGAGCGACTTGAAATGAAGCTTATTCAGCTGCTATCGGCCGAGGAATTAGGAAACGAAAACGAAGTGGCTCTGTATTGGCAAGAAGTGAAACAGCTTAAGAAGAAAATCGAAGGATTAGATAAACAAGTTTAATCAAGTTTCAATTAACGCAAGAAATTATTTGAAATCTAAGATTTTCTAAATGAAATCAGAACATTCATGTCGCGTTAAGAGGATGAACGAGACTCGAGTAGGGATCATTTATATCAAATCAAAAAATCGCTACGTGCCTATGGCAGTAGCGATTTTTATTTTGTTGAAATGAAAATGGTGAATAAAGTCTCATACAAAAAGATTAATTATTGGAATTTTGTTGCAAATCAGTTATTTAAAATGTAACATTATATTACATTCATTTACATTTTATTGAAATTATTTGAATTTAGGCTGTGTTAGAGATGGATGTTGATAGGAAGCAAAAATGACAAGACACCTGTAGGAAACGAACGAGTCGAGACACCGCAGTGTGAGGAAACTAAAAAAGTTTTCTTATCAGCCGTTGATTTCCGTTCAAGGCAGACGCGTTCTGCGGGCACGGCTTCTATCTCCTTATCGCAAGCTTCTGTGGTTTCACAAATGCTGCTGAAAACGTGTGGTTTTACTGGAATATGATCTGAATGGAGGGTTTTTCATGGAAGTATTAATAGGTTTATTTAATATTTTGGCAGGAATTTTACTTTTGCTAGCATTTGCTCAACTTTGGACGAAATGTGAGAACTGGGTAAACCGTAAATTGTTGTACAAATATACGGTCAAGACGAAGTATTTTCTTTTTTTAATTACTATTTTTGTCCTTGAAAGCATCACCGTCACTTCCATTCATCTAATCTTTGATACTGGCTTTATTGATACGATTTTCGTGTTTAGCTTTTTTCTATTATTTATGATTGTAGTTGTTCCTTATCACGCAAGTCATTCTAATAATGAACAACAAGCTAATAATCATTTTTACTTAAAAACGTCAGAGAGCCTTGATCTAAACGTCTTTACGCCTAAGTTTACTCCGTTTTTTTCAGCCTCTATCATTTTTGTTCTCATCAGTTTTCCAACAACCTTTGTATACTATTACCATTAAGGGGTTCCGGTGTTTCAAAAGTAAACGATCTAAGAGAACTTCAACATCATTAATCAGGTGCTGTGTTGAAAGTTCTTAAATGAAAAAAGCATGGGGCTGTCTCAAAAGTTATTTAAAACGGCTTTTGAGGGCAGCCCTCTTCATATTAAAAGTGGTTTTTAAAACAACACTTTTGATTTCCGTTCTAGGCGGATGCTTCTGCTGGTGAACCAAGTTCCTCGTAAAACATCAAGAGAGCACTGCAATCGTTCTTTTGGAACATCAATGCGAGAATAAGCCATGGATTTTCGTTCCAGGCAGACGCTTACTGCGGGGTATCGTTGTTTTTGCTTCCTATCAACAACATCCACTAACATAACAAATAAAAAAGCAATCGAAAAATCTACGGATTTTTCAATTGCTTTTTTTCTTTTTTGTATGGGTTTGAATGAGATTCAAAGAAATTTTTTCCGTAATCGATTGCCTACATTTTAACCACTCTTGCGAATATCCAAGAAAAGGGTGGCCATTTGATTATCACTTCCTTTCTGAGTCGCCACTATTTTTGCTCTAAAAAACGAAGGGAAGAAAATGAGCAATGTTTGACACATTCCTTTATTCTTTCATATAATAAGAACATAAATTAATATATGAACAGTTGTTCATATAAGAACGGAAAAGAGGGTAAATAATGAAAACGGACGTTAGCTTATCCATACAAAATAAGGCTGAAATATGCAGTCAGACTTGCATTCATCAAGATGTCATTCAAAGAGTAAAACCTACTCTTCCATCATTGGATAGCATCAAAAATGTGGCAGATTTATTTAAAGTACTTGGGGATCCAACGAGAACACGTATCTTACATGCACTTTTTGAATCTGAAATGTGCGTCTGTGACTTAGCTTATCTTTTATCTATGACTCAATCTTCTATTTCTCATCAGTTGCGAGTATTAAAACAAGCGAAACTTGTGAAAAATCGAAAGGATGGAAAAATCGTCTATTATTCACTTGCCGATCATCATGTGATCCAAATATTCGGTCAAGCTTTTCAACATGTTCACGAAGATTAATCGGTTTAATAGGAGGGATGAACATGAGGAAACAGGAACTCATTTTAGAAGGATTAGATTGTGCAAATTGTGCCGCCAAAATCGAACGTGGTGTTAGTGATTTACATGGAATTCAAGCATGCTCCGTTAATTTTATGACGAAAACCTTAAGTATGGAAATAGAAGAAAGACTGCACGAGCAATTATTGACCGAAACGATAGAACTCATTAAAAAATTAGAGCCACATGTTCACGTAATCGAAAAGCAGACCCATCAACAAACAAAACAAACTTATTATTTACAGGGATTAGATTGTGCAAACTGTGCATCTAAAATTGAAACAAAAGTGGGATTGCTACCAGAGGTTACATCATCGTCACTCGATTTTGTCTCCAAAAAACTAAAAGTTGTTATGAGCGATTCTGTTCATAAGAGACAAATGGAACAGAATGTTACGGACATTGTAAAAAAATTGGAACCTAAAGTGGAAGTCATTTTGGAGCAACCTGGTAGTCTGAAGAAGGAACATCATCATGAACAGGAAAGCGAATCAACGAAAAGAATTCTTATTCGTATTGGAATTGGTGCCGTTCTAACATGTATTGCCATGCTTGCATCGTTGCCTGTCACACTCGAATTTGCTCTATTTGCAGTAGCCTATCTGATCGTAGGAGGAGACGTGGTCTTAAAGGCTGTACGCAATATTTTCAGAGGCCAGGTATTTGACGAAAACTTCTTGATGGCCGTTGCGACGATTGGGGCTTTCGGCGTGAAGCAATTCCCGGAGGGTGTGGCTGTCATGCTCTTTTATCAAGTGGGAGAGCTGTTCCAAGGAATGGCCGTGAATCGTTCGCGTAAATCGATTAGTGCGCTCATGGATATCCGCCCTGAGTTTGCAAACGTGAAAACAAAGCTGGGTACAAAGCAAGTGTCTCCAGAAGAAGTTCATATTGGCGAAATCATTGTCATTAAGCCGGGAGAAAAGGTACCGCTTGATGGAAAAGTAATCGACGGAAATACCATGGTGGATACATCTGCATTGACAGGGGAGTCCGTTCCAAGAAAATTGGAAATTAACGATGAAGTATTAAGTGGCTTTATTAATACGAATGGCTTTATTACAGTTGAAGTAACGAAAGAATACGGTGATTCAACGGTTTCCAAAATTCTTGAACTTGTCCAGAATGCGAGTAGCAGAAAAGCACCAACCGAAAATTTTATTACAAAATTTGCCCGATACTACACACCAGTAGTGGTGATCACGGCGCTTCTTCTTGCACTTATTCCTCCTCTTGTTATGGTTGATGAATCTTATTCAGTTTGGATTTATCGAGCGTTAATCTTTCTAGTGATTTCTTGTCCTTGTGCGTTAGTTATTTCGATTCCGCTGGGTTTCTTTGGAGGAATTGGAGGAGCATCGAAAAAAGGCATTCTGATAAAAGGAAGCAATTACTTAGAAGCATTAAACGATGTTAAGTATGTTGTTTTTGATAAAACAGGGACATTGACCAAAGGCATATTTGAAGTCGCAAAAATCGTTCCTTACGGTGCTGTAACAAAAGAAGAATTCCTTGAATATGCAGCTAGTGCTGAAGTCCATTCGAATCACCCGATCGCACAATCGATTCGCAAAGCGTATGGAATAGCGATCGATGAATCAACAATCGATCACTTTGAAGAAATAGCAGGTTTTGGTACCTTTGTGATCGTCAACCAAAGAGAAATTTTGGCGGGTAATGCAAAACTTATGCAACGTGAAATGATCCAGTTTGCTCAACCTAATGAAGTTGGCACAATTGTGCATCTAGCTGTTAATAAGCAGTATGTGGGATATATTGTAATTTCAGATCAAGTAAAACAAGATTCGGCAACTGCCATTCAACAGTTAAAAGAGCTAGGAATCAAAAAGACAGTCATGTTAACGGGGGACTCGAAAGCAGTTGGGGAGTCAGTTGGACGTCTGTTAGGAATCGATGAAGTTTATGCGGAGCTTTTGCCTCATCAAAAAGTCGAACAAATCGAATTATTAGATTCAAAAAAGGGGTCCAAAGAAAAAATCATCTTCGTTGGAGACGGGATCAATGATACACCAGTTCTTGCGCGAGCAGACGTTGGAATGGCAATGGGAGGGCTTGGCTCCGACGCTGCGATTGAAGTAGCGGATGTTGTCATTATGACGGATGAGCCATCGAAAATTCCGACGGCCATAAAACTCGCAAAACGGACACGTCAAATTGTTTGGCAAAACATCATTTTTGCCTTAAGTGTAAAAGGAGTCTTTCTTCTTTTAGGAGCATTTGGTTATGCAACGATGTGGGAAGCGGTCTTTTCAGATGTAGGAGTTACTGTTTTGGCAATCATGAATTCGATGCGAGTATTAAGGGTTCAAAAAATTTAAAGATCAGGCTTTCTCTTTTTGAGAGAGTCTTCCCTCCATATGAATGTAAGAGCTTGAAGAAAATTGAAACGAAACTGGAGTATTCCTACTATGTTAGTATTATCCATCGTCTTTCTATCTGCATGTGGAAATACTCGAGTTGTTGAAAAACAATCTTCTTCTAATCATCAAATGAGAATGGCAAACCAAGAAGAAACGAAAAGCGGAGGAGTCCTTCCATCTTTCATGAACAACAAATCAGAAGGTATGAAAACGATTTATTTAGCAGTAGCTAAAAATAAGAAACGACTAGAAATGCTTCCGTGTTACTGTGGATGTGGTGAAGAAGCTGGACACTTAAATAACTATGATTGTTTTATTAAAGAAAATAAGAAAAATGGAAAAGTTGTATGGGATGATCATGCCACAGGGTGTGGGGTCTGTCTTGAAATTGCTGCACAATCGATTCTTGATTTTCAAAATGGAAAATCGATTAAGGAAATACAGCTTGAAGTGGACAAGAAGTATCAAAATGGATACGCAAAACCTACTTCTACGCCAGCCGTTTAAACAACGTCTGATATCGTTTATACAAAAAGAAGAGGAGTGATGATGTGGGACATAATCATGAGCACAGCCATGCACCATCCTCATATGGGAAGGCTTTTGGCATTGGCATACTATTAAATACGATTTTTATCATTATGGAAGTAAGCTACGGACTAGCAGGCAATTCCTTAGCGTTACTTGCAGATGCCGGTCACAATTTAAGTGATGTCTTTGGGCTAATTATTGCATGGGTAGCCGTTTGGCTAGGGAAAAAGCGACCGACTCAAAAGCGGACATATGGATACAAGCGGTCTTCGGTATTAGCTGCTCTTTTTAATGCAGTTTTTTTATTAGTCGCCACCGGTGCCATTGTGTGGGAAGCAATTCAACGATTTAGTGAGCCAGCGCCAGTCACTGGAAAAACGGTTATTATCGTGGCGATTATTGGGATTTTGATAAATGGATTAACAGCTTTCTTATTTATGTCAGGTCGAAAAGGGGATCTTAATATTAAAGGAACCTTTATGCATATGGCTGCTGACGCTGGTGTTTCATTGGGAGTCGTCATTGCCGGATTTGTCATCATTTGGACGGGGTGGAGTTGGCTTGATCCTGTTGTGAGCTTAGCCATTGCTTTGATTATTTTGATCGGTACTTGGGGACTTCTTCGAGATTCGACTAATCTTGCCCTTGATGCTGTGCCGGAAGGGATTGATATAGAGCAAGTGAAATTATACTTACAATCTCTTCCTTCGGTGAAAGAAGTCCATGATTTGCATGTATGGGGAATGAGTACGACTGAAACGGCTCTTACTGTTCATCTTGTTCGATCAGAAATCGAAGACAATGATTTATTGCTTCAAAGGGCAAGTAAAGAATTGCATGATCAATTCAATATTGAACACCCGACCATCCAAATTGAGAAAGATTTAATCGATTGTCATTTATCATCGGATGATATTGTGTGAAACACTTAATCGAACAGCGTGTTAGTATGAAGAATATTTTATAGCCAAATTCTAGAGGATTCGACCGCTCGCGGAAATGGATGAAGGTTTTGATCAAGCAGCAATATGCGTGTGAGTGTAACAAATGGGGACCGTTAAAAAGTCCAATTAAAGAATTTTTAACGGCCCCCTGTAGTTGTTCGTGATAATCGTATAATTACAACGGTTAGATTGCAAAATTAATATGATTACAGTCCATCTACTTTTTTAAAACACTCCATGATATTTTTGAAATCTCTTCTAATTCCGAAGGTTCAAGTTGAAAAGAGAGTGCACCAATATTTTCTTCAGCATGTTTAACTTTTGAAGCGCCTGGAATGGCAAAGACGGTTGAACCGTGTTGATTAATCATCCAATTTAATGCAATCTGGCTAGTTGAAACTTTGTATTGATCGGCAAGCTGATCCAAAATATTGATTAATGGCTGGCTTTCATTCAGACCAGCTTGTTTAAATTTCCGTTGATGTTTACGGGGACCACTCGCACTTTTGGAAAGGGAAGGATCTTTATGAAACTTTCCGGTTAAAAGTCCTTGTTCCAACGGTGAGTATGCAATCAATGAAATGCCCAGCTCTTTGGCTGTCTCAAGGACTCCGTTCGTTTCAACCCGGCGATCAAGAAGACTGTATTTCACTTGATTGGAAGCAAGAGGATAGCCGTACTCTTTTAAGACAGTATGAGCAGTTCTCATTGCTTTTGCATTGAAATTACTTACCCCAATATGCCGAATCAGTCCTTTTGCTTTCAGCTTCGCCATTTGCTCCATTTCTTTTCGAACGGATGAAAAAGAAAACGGTTGATGAATTTGGTAAAGATCAATTGGACGGTTATTTAGTGCCTGACTCCGCTCTCGAATCGTTTTCGGAATATTCTGGGCTGTTCTGAACATCGGCCACCATTTCGTTGCTATATGGATGCCATTAGCTTGGTCACCTAATTGATCAAGTGATTTGGCTAATATCCGCTCCGACTCTCCTTTTCCGTAAACTTCAGCCGTATCAAACCAGTTAATCCCACCATCAATCGAAGACTGTACGATATTTTGAATGTCTTGGTCTTCTAGCGTAGGCCAAAATCGACCAACCATACTTCCTCCCTTACTAAATTGCCAACAACCTAACCCTAATGGACTAAGCATTAAATTGGTTTGACCCAGTGCTCTTTTCTCGAAAGAATTCATTCGTTCTCCTCCAATTTTAATCGAAATATATGAGTAAACGTATCCTAATCCTACCATGAAACAAATATTTCGAGAAAAGAATAAATTTATTGTGAGTAAACATACAGGATGACTTTAAAAAGGAACTTATCAGTCTCCAATCGATGGAGTTCGTCCACAGAAAGGGTGAAAAATGAATAAAAGATAAAGACTAACGGGGCTGTCCCAAAAGTCATAGAAAATGACTTTTAAGGACAGCCCTCTTTTCATATAACTATGACGTTGTCGATCTCCGTTCCAGGGCGGACGCTTTCCGCGGGCGGTCCGTGAGCCTCCTCGAGACCCCGCAGTGTGGTTTTTTAGGCCGCTGAAAAAGTCCGAATTTTAAAGATTGAAAAGCTACAAATGAAAAAGGAGCACTCAAAAGACACGTATTTTTGTCTTCATCTTTAAACAACCATCCTTGGACATCGTTAAAATAGCATTTTCAGATGATCGTTCTTTTTAAAACGTTATTCCAATGGCAGTAACAGTCTGCGTTCGAGACTTATTTAGACAGATCCTTAGTCTCGTCCACTTCGACATAAGTAGTTCGTACATTCCTTCTACATCGCGTGTTTAACGCCTTTTTTTACTAATAACCAATTTGCTGGATAACTCGTTGCGGTTCCAAGGATCATGGCAATTTGCATCATAAACCAGTAGGTCATATGATTTGGTGTTGGAGGAGACGTGAACAAGAAGTAATGGACAATGGCCATCCATCCAAACATGCCGATCTCAAAAGATATTAATGAAAAAGTATCGGCTTTTATGGCTTCCAAAAACCCTTTTCCCCAACTCATTTCATTGCCCATTTTTCTTGACATCGGCACAATTGAAAACACTTGGAAAAATACACCGAAAATATATGCCAGGATAAATTCAACCGTGTAATGGGCAAATAAAGTGGAACCCGCGATTGTTAACCCAGTCAAAAATACAATGGGAACACCTACTGCATCACCAAATGTGCAACCACTTGAACAATGGCTGGTGGAAACGAAAACACTTTGATAGAAAGGTTTTTGTTGATGTTCTTTATGGTCATGATGCTCACCTTGGTTATCGTCGTGATGATGTGAGTGCTCTTTTTTAGAACGTCCCATGACCCAATAGGCCCAAATGGCAAAAGGGCCAAGGTATAAGCCATTAATTGGCCAAACAATATTCATAATGGTCATAGGTTGTGGATTTTGAAAAAGATCAATGGCTATGATGATGGCAGATAGAATCCCTATAAATACAGTGATATAAGAGATTAATGTTAAAGTTCCCATACTCTTCCTCCTTTTAGTAAAAAATGGGAGTTCATTTTTTAGTGTGTAGTCATCGCACAATAAATGATACCCATAGTTCATTACTACCACACAAATTAGAAGGTAAACCGGAAATATGATTGGTAAAAAAGGAGAGGTATGTATGAGTAATATGGTTTGTATACGATAGGGGGGTATGTTAAAGTGGATTTGAGGTGGAGAAAACCATGACAAAGGATCAAGAGATAGAAAACAGTATTTTAGTTAATAGAGGAAACAACCACGCTGAAGAATTCGTTAGAAAAAGTCATCACTCTTCTGAAACAAAGAAGAATCTTGTCACGCGCCTCAATCGTGTAGAAGGTCAAATTCGAGGGATAAAAGGATTAATTGAAAAAGATACGTATTGTGACGATGTCATTACTCAAATTGCAGCGACACAAGCGGCGTTAAATAGTGTAGCAAAACTTTTATTAGAAGGACATATTAAAACGTGCGTTGTCGATCGGATTCAAGAAGGCGATTTGTCTGTCTTAGATGAAGTAGTACAAACGATCTCACGTGTAATGAAAAAATAAGCAAAGGAGAATGTGTGATGGAAAAAGTAACATTGAATGTAAAAGGAATGTCATGTGATCACTGTGTGAAAGCTGTAAAAGGAAGTGTTGGAGAACTGAACGGTGTAAAGAATGTTCAGGTAAACCTACAAGATGGACAAGTAGAGGTGGACTATAACCCAAGTCAAGTATCGCTTGAAAATATAAAAGAAGCGATTGACGATCAAGGGTATGATGTCGTAAATTAATTTAAATCAAAAAAAGCGTGCGGTAATAGCACGTTTCTTTTTCGAATAAATATACCCCTATAGGGTATAAAGTAGGGAGTGAGTCAATAATGAAGGAAACCAAGTTGCAAATTTCAGGAATGACATGTGCGGCCTGTGCGGCACGAATCGAAAAAGGGTTGAGTAAGATCGAAGGTGTTGAGCATGCAAATGTAAATCTTGCATTGGAAAAATCAACGATTCAATATGATCCAACTAAAGTGAATGTGCATCAATTCAAACAGAAGATTAGAGACCTTGGTTATGATGTGGTGATGGAAAAGGCAGAATTTGCGATAACAGGAATGACATGTGCAGCCTGTTCAAACCGGATTGAAAAAGGATTGAATAAACTTGAAGGGATCGAGCATGCAAATGTAAATCTTGCACTTGAACATGCTTCTGTTACTTATCAGTCGGATGCCATTACACCTGACGATATTATGAAAAAAGTCGAAAAACTTGGCTATGGAGCAATTTTAAAAGAAGACGAACAAGAAGCCGGTGATTACCGTCAAGAAGAGATAAAAAGGCAGCAGAGAAAGCTAATCGTCTCAGCTTTCTTGGCATTCCCATTATTGTGGTCGATGGTGAGTCATTTTAGTTTTACTTCCTTTCTGTACGTGCCCTGGTATCTTCATGAATCCATGGGTACAGCTAGTATTCGCCACGCCGATTCAATTTCTGATAGGGGCTCAATTTTACATTGGGGCCTACAAAGCTTTACGCAATAAGAGTGCGAATATGGATGTACTAGTAGCACTCGGAACATCAGCAGCTTACTTTTACAGTGTGTATGAAGTGTTTAGATCGATCGGTATGGTCGGTCATCCACTAAATCTTTATTTTGAAACGAGTGCGGTGTTAATCACGCTCATCATTCTTGGGAAATTATTTGAAGCGAAAGCAAAGGGCCGTTCTTCAGAAGCGATTAAAAAATTAATGAGTCTGCAAGCAACGTCGGCCATTGTTGTAAGAGATGGGGAAGAAGTAGAGGTTCCTCTTAATCAAGTTGTAACAGGTGATATCATTATCATTAAACCAGGTGAAAAAGTTCCGTTAGACGGAATGATTGTTGAAGGAAAATCGGCTGTAGATGAATCGATGATTACAGGTGAAAGTCTCCCTGTAGATAAGGGGCAGAATGACCTTGTAATTGGGGCGACGATCAATCGTAATGGATCACTGAAAGTAGAAGTGACAAAAGTCGGGAAAAATACGATTCTCTCATCCATTATAAAAGTAGTGGAAGAAGCTCAAGGATCGAAAGCACCTATTCAGCGCTTAGCAGATCAGATTTCAGGAATATTTGTTCCGATTGTCGTCAGTCTCGCCATCATTACATTTATCTGTTGGTATGTTTGGGTAAGTCCAGGTGAGTTTTCTGTGGCATTAGAAAAATTAATTGCGGTACTCGTTATCGCTTGTCCATGTGCGTTAGGACTCGCAACCCCGACATCTATTATGGCAGGGTCCGGTCGATCAGCCGAAATGGGTATTCTTTTTAAAGGGGGGGAGCACTTAGAGTCTACGCAAAAAGTAGATACGATCGTATTAGACAAAACCGGAACGGTTACAAACGGAGAGCCTGTTTTAACGGACCTATTTTTAGAGAAAAAAGGAAACGTTCAAGAATTAGAATCCATGATTCTTTCTGCAGAAAATCAATCCGAGCATCCACTTGCACAAGCGATTGTAAAGAATTTGAGAGAAAAAGGCGTTGCACCAAAAGCTGTGCAAACGTTTGAATCACTTCCGGGGTTTGGTGTCAAAGCTCTGATTGATTCTCAAGTTCTTCTAATTGGAACGCGTAAGCTGATGAAACAGCATGACATTGATGTTTCGGAAGCGAGTAACCAAATGACTCAATTAGAAAATGAGGGTAAAACAGCGATGCTCGTGAGTGTCAACGGAGAATACGTTGGACTTGTTGCGGTAGCTGATACGATCAAGGAAACATCAAAAGCCGCCATTAAACGATTAAAACAAATGGGGTTAGTGGTGGTGATGATGACTGGCGATAACGTAGAGAACAGCGAATGCGGTGGCTCAAGAAGCAGGAATCGACCATGTGATTGCTGAAGTATTACCTGAAGAAAAAGCAAATGAAGTGAAGAGATTGCAACAAGAAGGAAAAAGAGTTGCGATGGTTGGTGATGGTATCAACGATGCTCCGGCTCTAGCTGTGGCGGACATAGGTATGGCCATCGGAACTGGGACCGATATTGCGATTGAAGCAGCTGATATTACGCTCATCCGTGGTGACTTAACGAGTATTGCAGATGCGATCGAAATGAGTAAAAGAACGATGAGAAATATTAAGCAAAACCTATTCTGGGCATTTGCCTATAACGTAATCGGCATTCCGATCGCGGCGGTCGGACTTTTAGCCCCTTGGGTAGCTGGGACCGCCATGGCATTTAGCTCCGTGTCAGTTGTTTTAAACGCGCTTCGATTACAGAAAGTAAAGTTGTAGAAAAGTAGTCTGCCGTATAAAATCGGTAGCCTGGTTTTTCTTTTGTGGTTGAGAAAAAGCTTAATTTAACTAAGTGTAAAAAAGTGTTCTGTAAGATGAGTAAAGGAAGTGACAAGGATTGCAAACAGAATTCGAGCCATTATTCCATCAATAATAGAGATGGAAAATGCACTTAGAGATGGCTTTTTAATAACAAAAATGTCTGAGGAGGCTTGAATCTAGTTTATGAGATCATAAAAAAAAACCGACCCACAATAATACTGGGACGGTGTTTTTTCGTTGTTATGAATCGACTATTAAGCGTAAGCTACAATGTTTTCCGTTCTGAAAGGGAACTGTCCTCTTTCAACAGACAATTTAGTATATGGTCCGTCGTAAGACAAATGCCAGCGTCACCTTCCACATTTCATTTTGTCTCAGCTGAACAAAGGCTTTGCATTTCCTATGCGGTCGTGATGTTACGCCTGTTTTTTGCTTTTCTTGTGCAGCCATTGATAAATGATTGGAATGACAAGGAAGCTGTTACAAGTTGAAGTAATCATTCCGCCGATTACAACAATGCCAAGAGTTTGAGAAATGACTGTGTCAGCTTGATGTGAGAAAGCAAGCGGAAGTAAGGTTAAAATCGTCGTGGCAGCCGTTATTAAGATAGGACGAACCCTTGAAAGACTTCCGTTTAAAACGGCTTCTTCTAACTCCATTCCTTGCTTGCGATTACGTTCAATTTTATCAATAAGAACAATCCCGTTCGTGACTACAATCCCTGTCAACATCAATACACCAATCAGAGCTGCTAAGTTCCACTCTCCTCCAAAGAGGACTAATGCAATAACGACTCCACTTAATGCGAGTGGAATACTTAGTAGGACAGAAATAGGTGCTCTCCACCCTTTAAATAGTGTGGATGTGATCATGAGAACGAGTAGAATAGAGAACCCTACGGCAAAGGCCATATCGATAATCATCCCTTTGACTTGTGCAGAGATACCTCCCATTGAGTAAGTAACATCTTTCGGTAATTTCATTTTGCTTAAAAGCTGATTAACTTGCTTTGAAACTTTGCTAATATCTACGGAAGTGATCTGTGCGGTGACAAGTGAATATGGTTGACCATTTCTTTCACTAATCGTAGAAGCTGATTGGTCCTTGGAAATCGTTGTGAATTGGTCAAATCTTATAGGTTGACCATCTTTACCTTGTACGGTTTCATTTTTAAATGAAGCCATTACGTCAGCGGGTGTTACATCTACTTTGACTTGAGAAGAATTACTCGAGATCTGATCCAAATACATGTCTGCCGGAAGACTCATATGGTCTACTACGAAGGTAGCATCTTTAGGTTGTGACATGTAGCGGTTGGTTACTTTCAAAATGTCAGTCATCTGAATTCCATTTTTCAGGATGGTTTCTTGATTAAAAGTGATTTTATACTTTGGAATCCCATTTGTTAAATCTACTTTACCATCGACGCTTAATCCATTTAGCTTCGATAGTTGGATTCTTGCATGATCTGCGATTTTGTCTAACGTTGCTTGATCAGCTCCAGAGAATAGAATTTTCATTTGAGAATCATCGCCAGAAATATTTTGGCTCGTAACCGTATAAGCGACTTTATTTGAGAGGTTTGGCAGTGTTGTGCTTAATTGTTTCAATACTGAATCTGCGTCTTGATCATTGTTTAACACAACAGATAGGTTTGCTACATTGGGTTTTTGTAAAAACCCTCCACCTTGGTCAAAGACATCATCTCCCTGAGGGGTGTTGGTAGAACCAAACGTGGACGAAAAAGATTTTATTTTTGAATTTTCCTTTAAATTGTTTTCAACTTTTTGTACTTCCTTGTCAACTTGATCCAATGTACTTCCTTGTGGAAGTTCTAATTTAATCGCTACTTGCCCAGTTTTTGCGCTGGGTAATAACGAAATAGGCAAGAATGCAGAGTATGCAGCTGCAAAAAGAAAGATAAATAAAGAAAGAATCATAATCCATTTTCGGTGCTTAAAGGCAGCCATTAAAGGAGGTTTCATTGTGACTTCAAGTGAAACCGCTTTTTTCTGAGAGAGGGCTCCTCTCCAACCCATAAATGCAAGCGTTGGGACAACAAGCATTGCAACGAAGAAAGAGATGATTAAGGCAATGACGACTGACCAAGCAAACCCACTATAAGAAGCACTAATGACGCCGCCAACGAGTGCGATTGGAACATAAACCGCAATAGTTGTCAGAGTCGATGATAAAATGGCGGGAATCATTTCATGAACTGCGCCACTTAGTAGCGGAAGTAAAGCTTTATTTTCTGATTTTTCTCTACGACGATACATGTTATCAAGAATAACGATGGAATCATCAACAATTCGTCCCATTGCGACAATGAGGCCGGATACGGTTAAAATGTTGAGCGTAATGCCCATTGTTTTTAAAATAGCTGCAGTAGCTAATAAAGAGATAGGTAATGAAATGGCAATCAGCAAAGTTGATCGAACATTTCTGAAAAAGAAAAACACACAAATCATGGAGAAAAGACAGCCTAGTAATCCTTCACGAATTAGACCATTTAAAGAATTATTGAGTTCATTCTCTCGATCTAATTGAGGTTTCAATGTTACGGATCCGTCTTTTACTAGCTGAAGATTACTTGCTCTTTCCTTTACACTTTCAGCAACATCAGTAATGTTAGCGGATTGCGTTTTAATGACATTTAATTGAACGCTCGTTTTCCCATCTGTTCGAGAAACCGTTTTTGCGTCATTTAATGCGTGTGTCACACTTCCAATTGCTGAAAAAGGAATGGACTGCCCTTCACTATTTTTAATTTTCATCTCATTGATTTTCTGCTCATCAAGTGTCCATCCTTCAAAACTTACTGGAATCGTTAGTTGATTTTGAAGTATAGCGCCCTTTGGTAAAGAAGGAACAGAGAGGGAGAGCGCTTTATTCAGATCATCGATGGTTAATTTGTTTGCGGCTAAATCTTTTGTTCGGACGGTTAAAACAAAACCATCTTTTGCACCACCAAATACAGACACATCGGATACGCCAGGGACTGTTTTGAGTTGTTTAACAATATCTTGTTGAACGGTTGATTTCAACGTGTATTCGTCCAATTTATCACTTGATAATGTATAGGTAAGGATCGGGAATGAACTTGTTGTAAGGCGAGTGACCGATGGGTGTGATGTAATAGCAGGCGGTAAATTTGCATTGTCTAATGCTTTATTAACATCGATTTCAGCCTGTTTCATATCTGAATCCATTGGAAAATAGAGACTCATAAAGACGCCGCCATCGTATGAACTCGTTTCGATATCCTGTAATCCATCGACACTTCTAACGGAACTTTCGAGGTTATCTGTCACCAATTGTTTTACTTGTTCTGCTTGATACATCGGTAACCTCATACTTACAGCTAACGTGGAATTGTTAATTCCAGGGAGATAATCACGCTGCATTTGAAAAGCAGAAATTCCACCCCATGCTAAAAGAATGACGACACACACGATCGTTAATACAGCACGCTGCATCGTTCCTTCTACTAATTTCTTCATTTTTATTTTCCTCCTCATTAATTAAAAGCAAAGTCGATGTAAGATCTGCATTCTGTCTTTTTAGTGTAAGAGGCTAAAATAGATTTCGTATGAATTTAATATGAAAAAATGATTAAAAAGTAAGGCCGTGGGATTTTGAAAGTTATAATAGGGGGACTAAGAGAGTTCTTACTAACCAAAGAAAAAGGTGAGATAAATGAAAAGTAGGATTTTAGTTGTAGAGGACGAGATTCGGATTGCTCGTGTGCTTAAATTGGAACTCGAGTATGAGGGTTATGAAGTCTTGGTAGAGCATGAGGGAAGAGCAGGTCTTGAAACGGCATTGAGTGAAAAGGTGGATTTGGTGTTGTTAGATTTAATGCTTCCAGGACTAAATGGCTTGGATGTTCTTCGTAGAATCCGAAAAAGTGAATTTTATATACCGATTATCCTTCTCACGGCTCGTGATACGACTCTAGATAAAGTCATGGGGCTCGATCAAGGAGCAGATGACTATATCTCAAAGCCTTTTGAAATTGAAGAGGTGTTAGCAAGAGTTCGGAATACGCTCCGCCATCATCAGAGGGTTTCACAAATTGCAAATAAAGATCAATCAAAATTAACATTTTATGATTTAACAGTAAACCTAGAATCAAGAGAAGTCATTAGAAATGGTCAGGAAATAACGTTGACTCCAAAGGAATACGATCTTCTCGTTTACTTAATGGAGCATCAAAATAAAGTGGCGACACGAGAAGGAATCATATTAGCTGTATGGGGTTATGAGTACGAAGGAGAAACCAATACTGTGGATGTATACATTGGACATTTAAGAAGAAAAATTGAAGACGGTTTTGATTTTCCTTTGATTCATACCATCCGTGGAATCGGTTACACCCTAAAGGTGAAATAGGATGAAAATAACAACAAAAATCAACTTGTTAATTACGGCTTGGCTCGTAAGCATTTTGCTCGTAGTCAATACGATTGTCTTCTTTTCTTTTATGAAAATGACCGTGAATATGGAAAAAGAATTATTGTTGAAGCAGGCACATGAAATTTTAGAAAAAAATCCAGTATCTTATTCTTTAACAATGAATAAGGACCGAATGAAAACCTATTTATCCAGCCATTCATATATTCGTCTAGTGAATCAAAATTCTAAAGTAAGAAGCGAAGTAATAAATGAACCGGAATTAAATAGAATAAAACCGAAATTTTCTAAGGTCGAAGAATCGTCGGTAAAAGCATTTAATGAGAGTCAAAATTTAGTAGTTCGAGTCCCTATTATGAAGGATCATGAAATTATAGGAACAATGGAAATGGGGGAAAGATTAACAGGTCTTGAGACTCGTAAAGATATTCTGTTATCGATTCTAGCTACCATTACAGGTATTTCAATGATTCTTTCATTGCTTGCAGGAAAAAGACTATCAAATGTAATTATGAAACCTATCACAAATTTAATTAAGACGATGGAAAATATTGAACAAAGTGGCGTGCCAAAAGTGATCATTGTTGAAAATGAAACAAAAGATGAATTGCAAAAGATGGCAAATACCTTTAATCGAATGATTGAAAAGCTACAAGAAAATTCTGAGAAACAAAAACAGTTTATTTCCGATGCCTCACATGAAATTAAAACACCTTTGACGGTTATAAGCAGTTTTTCGAATTTGCTAAGAAGGCATGGTTTTGAGAATCAAGAAATTGCTAAAGAGGCCATTGAGGCAATCTACTCAGAAACGAACCGGATTCAAAGTTTGACTCAAAACCTATTAAGTCTTGCAGAAACTGAACATATAAAAGATATTGCATGGCAATCAGTCGATCTCATAGCTTTATGTCGATCAATTACAAGCCAATTACAAACAGTTCATAACCGGTCTATCGAGATATACACTTTTAGTCCATTTCTATTTATTAAAGGCGATGAAATGAAAATAAAACAAGTCATGATTATTTTCATTGATAATGCCATTAAATATAGCAAAGAAGATATTGAAATTTTTATTGGAAAACAGGAGCTGAATGCCATTCTGAGAGTGAGAGACAAGGGAATAGGAATTCCTGAAGAAGAAATCGAAAATATTTTCGAACGATTTTATCGAGTAGACAAAGTACGGAGTCGGGAAACAGGTGGAACGGGCTTAGGTTTATCGATCGCTAAAAACATATTAAATTTACACAACGGCAGCATTAGCATACACAGCGAAGTAAACAAAGGAACGGAGATAGAAATTGAATTACCTCTAGACCAATCATTTAGTAAATTGGAGTGAAAAAATTTTTAAAAAAATAGGCAATGTTAACGGATGATGTTGATAGGAAGCAAAAACGAAGAGACTCCTGTGGAATAACGAGGAGGCCACTGAAAAAGTCCAACTATATAGATTGAAAGTCTGCAAATGAAAGACGAGCACTCAGATTCGCTTCTATGGCATGTACTCAAATCAACACGGTTTTAGTAACATCTGTGAGACCCAAAGGAGTTTGCCGTTTGAAGGCTCACGGACCACCCGCGGAAAACATCTGCTTGGAACGGAAATCCATGGCTTATATGTGCAAAGATGTTCCAAGAGGACTTTTTCAGTGACCTAGGTTGCGACGAGAAAGCTCACGGACCATATGCGGAAAGTGACCGACTCGAACCGAAATCAACAGAACGATTTTTGTCTTCACCTTTAAAGAGAAGTTGGATAAGTCCGTTCTTTTTATTCTGTTACTAAATGGTAGTGGAAGGCAGCGACTCCTGCGGGAACAGCGCGAGCTGAAAGCCCCGCAGGAACGCAGTGACGAGGAGATTGAAGCCGTGCCCGCGGAAAGCGTCTGCCTGGAACGAAAATCAACGACTTATAAGCACAATGAAGTTCCAAAAGAACTTTTTCAGTAGCCTCATAACGAGCGGGTCGAGACCCCGCAGTGTGGCCACTGGAAAACTTGCGTTAAAAATTTGTACGTGCTTTTGATTGCAACTAGACTGAACGAAATGTGGAAATCGCGTGCTCAGCCTCGACTAACATTTGCTTACTTTCGAGGAGGGTTGTTTCCACCCACCGGAGAAAGTAAAAAATGAAGAGAGAGGCTAGCGATTGGAACTAGACACAACGAAATGTGGAAGCAACGTGTTCTGAGACCAGTGAAAACCAGCGGAAAGCGAGTTGTTTTGCTGAATCTAGAAAAAAATCAACATGATCATTTAACTACGCTAAAAAATAAAGTAAGAACCCTTTAGATTCAAACAATAGTTTTTCATCAAATGAAATTTCCCATTTCATTTTTCAATTCAAAGAAGTTGGCTAAGGTCTTATGACTAATCGTCAGCTTTTTTCGTTGTTTCTTTTATGAAACTCTTGGCTTTGATACACTTAAAGGAATAGAAAATCGATTTTCAATTTGGAAGAGGGTGAGTGAATGAGCGAACGTATTGAATTGTCTGTCAGAGGGCTAGTGGAGCATGTTTATAAATCAGGAAGTATTGATTATCGTTTTCGCACCAATTCTTCGATGATTGAAGGGACAAGGATCCATCAACAGCTGCAAAAACTTTACAATGAGTTGGATCAAAAAGAATATCCTCTTCAAACAGATGTTGAATACAATGGCCTCACTTATTCCATACAAGGTAGAGCTGACGGGCTTCTTTTTAAAGAAAAGGATGTGATCATTGACGAAATCAAGTCTACCGCTAGAGATTTGTCAGAAATTCTAGAAGATACTTATCCTGTTCATTGGGCTCAAGCAAAATTTTATGCTTATATTTATGCCAAAGATCACGAGCTGCAATCGATGCTTGTTCAGTTGTCGTATGTTCATGTGTCGTCAGGCGAACAAAAGGTATTTTTACAAAAACATTCTTTTGACCAACTCCAAGATTTTGTCCATGAAACGATTCAACAATATAGTCCATATGCAGAGATCCAAAACAATCACCTTAAAGTGAGAAATGAAACGGCAAAATTATTAACTTTTCCGTTTGGGTCTTATCGAAAAGGCCAACGGGAAATGGCAGGAGCTGTCTATCAAGCCATTCGGGATCAACAGACTCTGTTCGCTCAAGCGCCAACTGGTATTGGGAAAACGATCTCAACTCTTTTTCCAAGCGTAAAAGCGATAGGTGAAGGTGAAATCTCACGTGTGATGTATTTGACGGCAAAGACGATCACTAGAACAACCGCAGAAGAAGCGTGTTCGTTGATGGAATCGAAAGGACTAAAAATGAAGTCCGTTACGATTACAGCTAAAGATAAAATTTGTTTTAAAGAAAAAACGATTTGCCAGAAAGATTACTGTGAATTTGCAGATGGTTATTATGATCGAATCAATGGCGCACTAATGGATATTCTCTCGAATGAAACGGGGATGACCCGTCCTGTTATTGAACAATATGCGTTGAAGCATCGTGTCTGTCCGTTTGAGTTTTCACTCGATCTGTCTTATACAGTTGACTTGATGATTTGTGATTACAATTATGTCTTCGATCCTCGAGTTTCACTCAAGCGTTTGTTTGATGAGCAAAAAAAGAAAACAGCTTTGCTAGTCGACGAAGCGCATAATTTAGTAGACCGAGGGCGTTCGATGTTTTCAGCTGATCTCACAAAATCTCATTTTTTACAGCTTGGTCGATTATTAAAAGGAAAGCCACAAGCTTTAATAAAATCGGTTAAGCAAATTAATGAAGATTTGCTTTTAACCCGCAAACAAAATCCAGACCGATCTCATGTTGTTTTCAAAGAAATCGATGAAGAGTTGCTCATTCACTTGGATACTTTTATTACACTTGCAGAAGTGGAACTAGCCAAAGGGGGAGAGGGAGAAGCTGAAAATGATTTATTGGATGCTTATTTTGAAGCACAAAATTTTGTGCGAACAGCACAGTATTTTGATGAGCGGTATGTCGTGTTGACGGAAATTGATCGGAGCGAAGTGGTGGTGAGGTTATTTTGTTTAGACCCTTCTCATCTTTTAATCCAGATGGGAAAAGGGTATAAGTCGAAAGTGTATTTCTCGGCGACGTTAGCACCACTCGATTACTATCGTGACATGCTTGGTGGTCAACAGGAAGATTTTGTTTTCTCGGTACCTTCACCTTTCTCACATGAGTTAACGGAGGTTTCTATAGAACCGATCTCTACTCGTTATCGCGATCGAGAGCGTTCGATTGCTCCGATAGTAAAGACAATTATTGGAATGGCGACAAAAAAGATTGGTAATTATTTTGTCTTCTTTCCATCTTACACGTATTTGAAACATGTCTATGAGACGTTTTGTGCAGAAGCTCCTGAAATTCGAACAGTTATCCAACATAGTGGAATGACTGAAGAAGAGAGAGAAGCTTTCTTAGCAGCTTTCGTGCCTCAAACGAGTGATTCGCTAGTTGGATTCGCTGTTTTAGGAGGAATCTTTTCAGAAGGAATTGATTTAAGAGGCGATCGGTTAAATGGGGTTGTAGTTGTTGGGGTAGGTCTTCCACAATTCGGTCCCGAAAGGACGGTCATTAAAGACTATTTTGACCAAGTGGGAAGAAATGGATATGACTATTCTTATACCTATCCAGGGATGAATAAAGTTTTACAAGCGGGGGGTCGATTAATCCGGTCTGAAACAGACAAGGGCTCCATCATTTTAATGGATGACCGTTTCTTGCAAGCTAAATACCAGCAGCTACTTCCACTCGAGTGGCGAGATTTTAAAGTGATTAAAAAATAGACGTAAGAACGAGCACAGCTCCTTTCTTACGTCTATGTATTTTTATAAAGTGAAAGATCATTTGCTAGAATATGTTCAATCCTATCAACCGGAAGTGGTTTGCTGAATAAATAACCTTGTGCTTCATCGCAATGTTGCTGTTGAAGTACAGCCAGCTGCTCATTAAGTTCAACACCTTCGGCAATAACCTTAAGTCCTAAATTTTGAGCTAATGAAATAACCGTGGAAACAATCATCGAATCCTTGCTATCTAGATGAATGTTTTGCACAAATGATTTATCGATCTTCAATGCGTCAATGAATAAGTGAGTGAGATAACTTAAAGATGAATAGCCGGTACCAAAATCATCTAAGGATACTTTAACACCGATATCATGAATCGATTTTAATCGATCGATAATTTCAGTTTCGCGTTGTAGTAGTATGCTTTCAGTCACTTCTAAAGTAAGCTTCTTAGGATCCATTTTAATACTTGTGAGAAATTTTGTTAATTTTGTTACATAATTCGCCTGATAGAGCTGGGCAACTGAAACGTTTACAGCCATCTGCAGAGAGCGACCAGTGAGTTTTTCCCATTTCATTCGTTGTAAACAAGCCGTTTTAAGTACCCAGTCTCCTAAAGCATGGATATGTCCCGTTTCTTCTGCTAAAGAAATAAACTCAATTGGTGAAATACGACCGTACTCTGGATGATTCCAACGAACAAGCGCTTCAAATCCTGAGATTTGATTTGATTCTAAATGAAGAATAGGTTGATATTCGATCTCAAATTCCCCGTTGTGAAGTCCCTTGCTCATATCATGTTCTAAGTTCATTCGTCGTGCCGTGCTCTGATCGAGTGCATCTGTGAATACAATATATTGATTTCCGCCATGTTGTTTCGCGTGATACATCGAGATATCTGCTTCTCTGAACATGGTTAGACTATCTTTATCTGAGCCAAAAGCTATCCCGATACTGACGGATACAAAGAGATCACGATGGTCAATCTCTATGGTTTTTTTAAATTTTGTCAAAACTTTCTCTGCGGATTCTATAGCGAAATTTCGATCAGGAAGGCAAGGTAATAAGAAGGCAAATTCATCCCCGCCAATCCTAGCCACGATTTCATGACTATTTAAACATTTTTGAAATTCAGTTGCGAGATGAGCAATTAATTGGTCACCTACATTATGACCAAATAAGTCATTAATATTTTTAAATCGATCAATATCAAGTAAAAGAACCGCATATTCATGCCCATTATTTTTTGCTTGTTGATAAGCTTTTTCTACTTTTTCTTCAAATAATGTACGATTCGGTAAACCTGTAAGTGGATCAAAAAAAGCGAGCTGATTTAAATCTTTTTCTAATTTTTTTTGCTCTGTTACATCTTTAATAATGGCATATACACCAATAATCTCATCGTTGACGATAATGGGAATATTCGTTGCATGAAGTTCGACGCGTTCGCCCGTTTTTATGGTAAATCGCTGAATCGTATTTCTGTGGTTCCCCACTAATTGTTTTTATAAAATGTTGATAAGTACTTTTCTTATATTCATCCACAACTAACGGTAGGAAATTAGTGTGATAAAGTTCCTCAATTTTAAAACCGGAGATTTGTTCACAGATAGGGTTGCATTGAACAAAAAGCCCATCTAAATCGAATGAAATAACAGCGTCAGTATTGTACTCAAACAACGACTGATACATTTGTGTTTGATGAACGAGTGCAAGTTCGAGTTCTCTTCGATAGGTAATATCGAAAACGCCACCAGCGATTAATTGTTTCCCATTCATTTCAACTGTCGTTCCATAGATTTCAACGGGTATTTCTTCCTTTTCTTTATTACAAACTAGTGTTTGATAAATCATTAGAGCATCGATGTTATTATCCTTTCGTTTTCTTAAATGCTCTTTAATATGGGCTTGCTCACTAGGAGCGATAAGTTCATATAGTTTAACCTCGCCGCTCAATAACTCTTCTTTGGAATAACCAACAATATCACAAAAGCTTTGATTCACGTACGTATAATGTTCGTCGTCTAATACATACAAACCGAATAAGGAGGTGCTGAGCATTGCACGATGGAGGATTAATTCGTTTTTAAAATCATTTAATTGTTCTTCAATAGATGTATGCGTGGCTACATTTTTTTCTTCTAAGTCCAATTCAAGCACCTCCTGTATTGTGATTTATCAATTTATAATAATCTGAATTATTTCATAATAAGAAATCAACTCTTAAAACCGAACATCTTATTCGGTTGAAGTGGCAGATCTGCGGGAATAGCTTGAGCAGAAGACCCCACAGAAAGGATCACAGTCTAAGAGCGCAACATCCTGTTGCAACGACTGCGCTAAAACTTCCTGTTTGTCGGAGGAGGATGAAGCAAGCCCGCGGAAAGCGTCCGTCGAGAACAGAAACCGAATGTATTGCAAATAATTCTTAGAAATGTTCGTATAAATGATCTGAAATAGGAATAATGAAATTGATTTATCTGAATAATTATTTTTTTGTTTTTATATAGAATTATGTCATAAATTGAAGAATAAAAGTATTATTATTTATTTTTATCCTTTATTTATACCATAAATTCACTCAATTATCTAAAAAAAACCAAGCGATAATCAGCTTGGTTTTTGGTTTTTATTAAATAATATTTTTATTTAGACAAAGAAGCATCTAGTTCGTTCCAATAATAGGCAAGAACACGCATCCCATTATCAAAATTTTCTAAGTGAAAATGTTCATTTGGTGCATGGAAGTTTTCTGTAGCAAGTCCAAAGCCCATTAGAACAACTGGAACTTTTAAAATTGTATCCATAGAAGCTACGATCGGGATTGAACCACCACCTCGAATGAAGGCAGTTGGTACTTCGTAGATGGCTTCATATGCTCTACCAGCAGCTTGAATCGCTGGGTGGTCAAATGGCGTGACGAAGGGAGGTCCTTGATCGAAAAGGGTGAATTCTACTTCCACACCTTTGGGCTTATGTTTTAAAATATGCTTTTGCAATAATTCGGCGATTTCTGCAGGATCTTGATCGGGAACAAGGCGACATGTAATTTTAGCGGATGCTTCAGAAGGCAGAACGGTTTTAATTCCTTCACCTTGAAAGCCGCCATAAAGCCCGTTAATTTCGAGAGTCGGACGTGCCCAAGTACGCTCTAGAGCAGTAAAGCCTTCCTCTCCAAATAATTCAGTTACGCCAACTTCTTGTTTTTTCGCTTCTTCATCATCATTTAAATCGGCAAAGGCTTTTCTTTCATCGTCTGTTAATGGAATCACGCGATCATAGAATCCTTCAACTGTGACTTTCCCATGCTCATTATGGAAAGACGCAATGATTTCAGCAATAGCATGAAGTGGATTTTGAATGGCTCCACCATAAAGTCCGGAGTGTAGGTCTCCTTTAGGCCCCTTAACATCAATTTGGAGACCGGACAGTCCGCGCAAGCCATAGCATACCGCTGGTTTCCCTCGATCAAGCATTCCAGTATCGGAAATGACGACGATATCTGTTTTCAACATCTCTTTGTGTTCTTCAATAAAAGCAGGAAGGTTTGGACTGCCAACTTCTTCTTCACCCTCGATTAAAAATTTGAAGTTTACTGGTAATTCACCTTGTGTGGCTAGTAGTGCTTCAATGGTTTTTAGATGCATAAATACTTGACCTTTATCATCGCTTGCTCCACGAGCGTAAAGCTTATTATCGCGAATTTCTGCTTTAAACGGCTCGCTATCCCATAAACGCAATGGATCGACAGGCTGGACGTCATAATGTCCGTAAACAAGAACAGTTGGCTTTCCTTCTGCTTTTAATGATTCACCATAAACAACAGGGTGTCCTTTTGTTGGATAAACTTTGACGTTATCCATACCAAGTTTTTCTAACGAAGCAGATACCCACTCCGCTCCTTTTTTCACATCGTCTTTGTGCTCAGATAAGGAACTAATACTCGGAATAGCTAAAAATTCAGTTAATTCATTTAAATGTTGTTCTCGATTCTTCTCAAAATATTCGTTGATGGTTGAATTCAACACCATCTCTCCCTTCAATCTTCTAATATGTATGTCTTATTATTTCTGTACTGAAACAAATTCTCCTTTAAACTTTATCATAGTTGAAAAGAAAAAGGGCTTTAAAAGGGGGGATAGTTAGCAAAGTTAATTCGTTCGTTAGGTGCCTGGCACGAGACAGGCACCTCAACCTAAATGATAAAAACCATTGAGTCTACGTAAAACAGACTCAATGGTTTTATTTTTCTTATTTTTCAAATCGTTTCTGTTTTGATGGCCAGAATGCCCACTTTCCAAATAGAACTGTCAAAGAAGGAACTAAGAATGGACGGACAATAAAGGTATCAAGCAATACACCGATAGCCGTAATCGATCCAAATTGAACCAATACTTGGATCGGCAATGTTGCTAAGACAGCGAATGTACCTGCAAGAATGAGTCCGGCTGAAGTGATGACGGATCCCGTTTGAGTTACACCTTCTTGTACAGCTTGCTTCAATGGCATAACCCGACTTTTTTTCCAAATGCTTGAGACCATGAAAATGTTGTAGTCTTCTCCAAGGGCAACGATGAACACAAAGGAATAAAGTGGAATTAACCCTTGAATCGCTGTAACTCCGAAGAAATAATGTAAAACGATCCAACCGAGACCAAGCGCACTGAAGTAAGACAGTAAGACGGTTCCCATTAAATATGCCATGGCAGTAATCGATCGTAAGTAGATAAGAAGCAATGCTGCAATCAGAGCAATGATTAATGGGATGATGATTGATGCATCACGATCGGTCGTTTGCTGTGTGTCATATTGCTCAGCCGTTTGTCCACCGATCCAAACTTTATCCTCACTATTTTTTACATTAGAAGCCTTCAATTCTTTTTCTACTGCTTTATGAAGGTCGGGAATATGAGCCATTGCTTTATTAGAGTAAGGGTTCATATCAAGTTCAACTTTATAGGATAAAAGATTTTGATCTGTTTTCCCTTTTGTCGGCTCAGATACTCTTGAGACGTAAGGTAATTTCTCAATTTCTTTCTTTAAATTCATCTCTTTTCCATCTGTTTGAGCGATGACTTGAACAGGTGCCAACTCACCAGGGGTGAAATGATCTGAGATTAACGTGAATCCTTCACGGGAAGGCATATCTTTTGGAAAAGATGAAAGAGTGTCAAATGTATAAATAATTTTTGTTGAAAAGAAAGCGAATGTTCCAAGAATGAGTATGGTAGCAATCGTAATTTGCCAAGGACGGTGAATCACAACACCACCAATTTTTCGTCCAATTCGACTCTCTTTTTTCGGTTTAGGCGCAGGTTTCCCCTTTTTTTCAGCTCTTTCTTGATCCATTTCAAGTGTTCGAGGGATGACAGGAAAGAAAGAAACGCGTCCAAGAATACTTAAAAATGCAGGAACCAATGTCAAACTTGCGATCATCATAATGAGGATCGATAAGCTAAATGGAATAGCAAAACGTTGCACAGAACCAAAATTTGCGACTAAAAGAATGAGCAGCGAGAACACCACAGTAAGTCCGCTCATGGCAATCGCACCTGAGGATCCGCCGAGAGCCAATTTAAGGGCAGTAAATTTACTTCGCTCTTCTTTTAAATGACTACGAAAGCGCGCGATCAGGAAGAGACAGTAATCGGTCCCTGCACCAAAGAGCAACACAGTCATGATGGAAAGTCCCTGGGAGTCAACCGTAATCCAGCCTGCTTTTGCCATTCCACCGAGAATAGGATTAATCACACCATATGCAAAGCCAACCGCGACTAATGGAACTAAAGCGAGAATCGGAGATCGATAAATGAGTAAAAGGAAAACAAGGACAAGAACGACGGTTCCGAGAAGTAACTTGAGGTCCCCTTGGCTAAATAACTCAGTTGCATCAAGCTGGATACCAACAGGTCCTGTTACACGAACTAGAAGTTGATCATCGTTCCCAATTTTCGAATCAAAAGGATCATCTGAAAATGTACTCTTCGTCACCTTTTTCAGAGCATCTATACTTTTATTCAACTCTTCAGTGCCCGCCTTTTTCTCAAAAAGAACCGGCTGAACAAATGTCGTGCCATCATCTGATAATTGCTTTTTTAAAGCGGGAAGAGGCATTTTATCAAGCGGGATATTGTCTAATTGATGAGGAAGCGGATCCTTGCTTAGGGACTCAGATAGACTTTGAATGTCTGTTAAATCTTGATCGGTTATTCCGGTAGAGCGATACCAAGTAAGCAATGCAGGAATACCTGAACCAGATGGGAATTCTTTGTCAGCTAGTTTTTGAGCCTGAACGGAAGGTGTATGACGATCAAAGTTTGGTGCTGTATCGTCAGATTGTGTATTCGCTTGAGGAAATGAGAGATTTACGACTGCTAAGAGCACAACCCAAATGATCACGGTCAACCAGCGACCTTTTTTCCCGCTAACGAAGCTTGAATAACGCTTGAACCAAGATCTCTCCATAATGAACACTCCTTTTCTTAAGTAAGGTAATGAAATTGATCGTTTGATAAGGGGAAATCTTATGATCGATACTGCACTCGTGCTAGATCAGATGCGACTCCAAATAAGAAAATGTCAACGAGCTGATCGGCCATCACTTTTAGAAACTGACTACTGACGGGCTTTTTGGAACCGGGATTCATTGCAGATCGCACAAACCCAAGAAAAAGGTAGGTGAGGGGCTCAATTTCTATCTTTTGATCCTCTCCTTTTGAAAAAAAACCACTTTCTCGTCCTTCTTCAAAAAGGGAGGTGATCGGATATAAATACCCGTCTTTCCACCATTTTTCAATCATCGATTGTAGGTCTTCTGATAGTTCTTGTCGAATGTCATGAAACATTTGATTGAGGTCTTCTGGGCTGTTTAGCATCATATAATAGACAATCTCCCTCAATCTTTCATGGAGGCTAATTGGTCGTTTTATAATCCGCTCTAAAGCCGTTCGAGTAGTTGTGACGGTTTCCCGAATTACTTCAATATACAATGACTGTTTATTCGAAAAATGGTGATACAAAGCGGGCTGAGTAAGTCCACAGGAGTCTGCGATCTGTCTTGTAGAAACAGCTCGGTATCCGTATTGCATGAAAAGTTTATGAGCTGTTCTAATAATGGTTTGCCGTGTTTCTTGTACTTTATCAAGGGACTCTTTTGGAGTTCTAGACAATTTCGAATCACCTTTTTCGTTTTGAATTTAACTTATCGTTTGATAAGGAGATTATATTCTTATTTCACAGTGATTTGTCAAATGTTAATATGCTTTTTGTGTAACATTTGTATAGTTATTTTTTACTGTTCTAGCTATCTACTTTCTGTTAGGTTTGCATTGTTCAATCAGTTGAAGTTATGCGGAAAATTTTTAAAGAAAAGTGACACCGAATTAGGAGGGCTGTATAATAAGAAGAATATAATGCGATTGGATGAGCGGGTTAAATAAACAATGAAAGCAGGATTTGATGACAAATTTAATTCATAATTTATTGATATGGTTAGCTGATTTAGGATATTTGGGTATTGCGCTAGGTTTAATGGTGGAAATCATTCCAAGTGAAATTGTTTTGGCATACGGTGGTTACATGATTTCACAAGGCACAATTCATTTTGTAGGTGCAGTTATTGCGGGGACGATTGGGGGCACACTGGCTCAGTTGTTTATTTATTGGATCGGATATTATGGTGGGCGTCCATTCATTGATAAATATGGTAAGTTTTTATTAATCAAAAAGCATCACGTGGATAAAGCGGAAGAATGGTTTAATAAGTATGGTGTTGGTGTCATCTTCACTGCACGATTTATTCCTGTTGTCCGACATGCGATTTCTGTACCTGCAGGTATGGCAAAGATGTCTTTCTGGAAGTTCACTCTTTATACGGCATTGGCCATCATTCCTTGGACCATTCTTTTTCTTAAATTAGGGGAACAGTTAGGGAAGAACTGGCAAGAGATTAGTACGAAAGCAGCTGTTTATACACAACCGATTGCACTTGTAGCGATCCTTGTTATTCTTGCTTTCATTATTTTTTCAATGATGAAAAAGAAAAGAAATCGTACGAGGTAATATGGTTCAACAAGTATTTTTTTCATCATATGGTTTAAATACAGTTGTAATGTCCTATCTATTTAATTAGAAAAGCGTGAGGCTGTCTGAAAAGTTTATTAAATTGACTTTTCAGACAGCCTCATTTTTAAAAAGATAAGAAAATAAAGAAAATTTCACCGAGTTTTTAGGATCTAGTCTCCAAGCAACTAATGCTTGTCTAGTTACAAGCTCGACTTTCCAAGGTCATTTTCCACTTGCTGTGTTGGGTGGGGAACGCCTTCCTCGCAAGTGGGCAAATACCTGGGGAAAGTGTCCACCTCGAACCCAAAACAAACAAAACAATTTTTTCTTCATCTTTGAACATAAGTTGGATAAGCCCATTCTTAGTACACCGTTACGAAATTGTAGTGGAAGGCAGCGACTCCTGCGGGAAAAGCGCGAGCTGAAAGCCCCGCAGGAACGCAGTGACGAGGAGATTGAAGCCGTGCCCGCGGAACGCGTCTGCCTGGAACGAAAATAAACGGCTGATACGCGCATTGACGTGTCAAAAAAACTTTTTTCAGTTGCCTCAAAAACCACACTGCGCTGTCTCGACGAGCTCGTTTATCAACTAGTAAGAGTTTTTGCTCCCTATCAACATCATCCGCTAACATAGCAATTTTTTAAAAAGGATTTATTAGATAGAAATAATCTAAATGAATTCAGTGAATAGATCACGAATGATGGCAGATAATAAAGAGATAACGTACGGAAATGTATGACAATCTTTTTAAATGAATTTCTCCTGCGTTGTGTAGTTGTTGCCAACTGTGTAATTGGTTCTTCTTAATAAAAACCACATCTTTTCACATTTTTTAATATTTTTTTTAAAAAAGGCGCACATTAAGTTTTGACTTTTATATTTCGGGGTATTCTATATTTAGCAAGCACAGATGACAGAGAGGAGGATGCAGATTATGTTATGGACAATCATTGGTATTTTATTGATTTTATGGGTATTAGGTTTAATTTTTAAAATTGGTGGAGGAGTTATCCACATTCTACTTATTATCGCTGTAATCGTATTTATCGTAAACTTCTTCCAAGCTAGAGGACGAAGATAGTAGAGTTTACTCTAAATGAATATAGCCATTATATTTTATTATTAAACAAAGCCGTGATGTGTTTGCATCACGGCTTTGTTGCGCTTGCGGACTGAGAGGCTGCCGTCGCCCCGAAAGGAGAGATCTCTTGAATATTGCGTAGTTGAATGAGATCAACTGATTCTTGAATACCTGATAATCGCCTGCGAAAAGGTGAAACATCTAAAGTGTAGGATGTAAGCAGCCTTTGTACTTCATCTGATTGATATAAATGTTGATCGATGACGATATCATTTCCTTCACTTGCTTGTTGAATACGAGCTGCAATGTTGACGGTACGTCCAAAATAATCAAGTAAATCATTGGCATTGACAGCGATAGCTGGACCACTGAATAGACCGATTTTGATGACTAGCTCATCTTCATCTGATTTATTCAAATCGTTCAGATGAGTTTGAATGTCTAAGGCAGCTTGAAGGGCGTTCTCAGGGAGATAAAAGATGGCCATAACTGAATCACCAATTGTCTTAACAATTGCTCCAGAAGACGCAGATAGCCATTTTTTCAAATAATCAAAGTGCAAATGGACTTGATTATAAGCGGAAGCATCTCCGATTGTTTCATACAATTTTGTTGATTCTTTCAAATCACTAAATAAAATCGTGATGTTCTCAATTCCAATTTGTTGATCGGGAGAAAGTACTTCAGATGAGAAGAGATCACGAAAATCTTGAAAGGAAGTGACTTTAGCAGCAGTCACTGCCTGGTCATCCCAAACGGTGTCTTCTATCGCAACGACGATTTCTTCTTCACACCTATTTTGGATCGCGATTTCATGAGCAGAGGAAGAATGCCATTGTTGATTGAAATCAAATCCAGTTTCCTTATAGATAAGTGGTGTCGCTGAAGGCATCGAATGATTTACTGGAATCGGTATTTGATCATTTTTTTTCAAAATGCGAATTCTTAAAGGATGATCGTTATCCGGATACTGCATCACTTTTGTCTCACCGACAGGAATACGGTATTGCGCCAAAATATGAGGAGTGATGGTTGGACCTCCGATACAATAAGCGTGATCCATTGCTTTTCGAATAGAAGGATGAACGGAAAATCTCATTTCAACGTACTGATCAAAATTCATGGCAAATTGAACGCCGCATAAATCGCAATGGACCGAATTTTTAATTCCTCTCATCGAGTTTGTAGATGCCTTTGGGACTCGACAGTTTGGACACATTAAATTCCATTGTTGAATAAGAATGCCGATTTTTGTTGCACGTAAAAACATTGTAAGAACTTCATTGCGTTCCTCTCCCCAAGCATCGGCAAGTTGATAGGGTTTCATATGTAATACGAGATTATCCCCTTGCTCGAGAAGGTGTTGTTTAAGTAGGTTCATTTGCCGACTTGAAGGATGAATCTCTTCAAGTAGCCTTAATAATCGCTCTAGTCGTTCATGCTTCAACCGTATAGGTGGATTTAACTTGCGGAAGAAGTTCCACTTCTCGATTGGCGTTTTTTGTTAAGTAGGTGTTCAAATACTTCATCGTGTTTTTCATAGAGGACAAACCGACAAGAGGAATGGCGATATTTCCGAGAATGCCAGCAGATGTGAATGTAGCGAATAAGATGACTTCAGTTTGAGGTGTTCCATCCGGTAAAGGTTCTTTTTTGGTTAAATAAACGCCTCCGTAGAAGCCTTTAAGTGGTCCGCTAAGATATTTTCGTTCGACAGCATATCGTTCTTCTTTGACCCATTCAAAAGGATACTCTCTCCACTTAATTGGCACTAGCCCGAGCGCTTTGGCATTTGCTTCACGATAGAAACTTGCATCGTCAAATTGAGCAGGTGAGAACTGAACGGCAAATAAACCAATGACTCGATTTAAGTGATCTGTGTTGGATAAAAGTTCCCAAACCTTTGATTTAGAAAGTGGATAGACTTCTTTAAAAGTATATTTTTTTTCTTTCCTCATATCTCTTTTCCCCATTCTAAGCTTCAGAATTTGAGTAGTTCTTTTTAATTGCGAGAAAATCATCCAAGTGTGCCAAAAATAAATCAACAAGCACAGGGTCAAAATGGATTCCGCGTTCTTTTTGAAAAAGTTCAATGATTTCTTGAAGAGGCCATGCTTTTTTGTAGACACGATCGCTTCCTAGAGCATCAAAAACATCGGCTATTGCCGTGATTCGACCGTATAAATGAATATCTTCCCCTTTAAGTCCTTGAGGGTACCCTTTCCCATTCCATTTTTCATGATGGTGGTAGGCGATAATAGAAGCTGTTTTCAATATTTCGCGGTGAGAGTGTCGAAATAGTTTGTATCCAACGGTTGTGTGAGTTTTCATTAAATTAAATTCTGCTTCTGTTAATTTCCCTGGTTTCATTAGAATGCTGTCAGGAATCGCTACTTTGCCAATATCGTGCATAGGGGAAGCCAGTTTAATTAAATCTGCTTCCTCTTCCGTTAATCCATAGAGTGATGCGAGAAGCTTCGAATAATCAGCTACACGGCGAACGTGATTCCCGGTTTCTTCAGAACGGCTTTCTCCAATCTCACCCATTGTAAAAATAATCTCTTTCTGTGTTTCGACAATTTCATTATGGAGCATCGCTGACTCTAGTGATTTCCCAGAATAGGAGGCAGCTAATGAAAGATATTTTAAGTCTTTTTCGTTAAAGACAGAAGTGAGAGTCATCTTATTAATCGCTTGATAAGCACCAATTATCGTGCCTTCTTGATTTTGTATGGGGATGCAAAGGACCGCTTTCGTTCGATAACCAGTTTGACGGTCAACATCTGGTAAGAAGCGAGCATCCTTGTAAGCATCCTCTACCAAAATGGATTCCCCAGTTAAAACGGCATGTCCAACAAAGCCTGCATGGTAAGGGATCTCAACCCGATCCAATCCATGAGCAACCTTCGTCCATAGCATCTTTTTCCCTTCATCTAGCAACCATAAAGTGCAGCGATCTGCGAGAATTAATTTTTTCCCCATATCGGCCATCAACAAAAGCAACTGATCTAAGTCCTTTTCTGTCGATATTTTAGCGACGTAATCAAACATTACCTCAAGAAGTTCTTCTGCTGTGAGTTCTGATTGATAATGACGTTCCATTTAGATCACCTTCTATGTTTTTTCTTGCATCAACAGCCTAAACTTATATAAAAATCTTTCTCAATCTTTTTTCACTGGGTATTTGGATCTCATCCAATTTAGGAAGGATGTGGTTAGATCTATTATACGGACTTATGAATAGAAGTGGAAATAATCTTTTAGAAGGGAAAGAGTTTATGAATGTACTTGTATGAACATCAAAGTTGTTTCAAAAAACAACATTTAAATTGATTGCGAATGACATGAACTTAGTTCTCATATTTTTCTCTACCATTCTTCCATATACGAGCTCTATTAACATAATTCGATCGATTTATAGGTTTCGCCTTGAAACGAAACAATTTCTATAATATAGTGAATAGTATGACAATTTTGTGAAATAGATAAAAGGGGTGGGAAGATGGAGAAATTTATCGGACAAGTAGATAGTTTTTTATGGGGACCTTGGATGATTTATGGATGTTTAGCGATTGGACTTTTATTCTCAATCCTTACTCGGTTCCTGCAAGTTCGATTGATTAAAGACATGGTTGTTCAGATGTTTAAGGGTGGAAAGTCAGATGCGGGGGTTTCCTCATTTCAAGCGTTAGCGATATCGTTATCAGGTCGTGTTGGAACGGGGAACATCGCGGGTACAGCGACTGCGATTGCATTCGGTGGTCCTGGAGCCGTTTTCTGGATGTGGGCAATTGCATTTATAGGAGCATCTTCTGCTTTTATCGAATCTACACTAGCTCAAATTTATAAAGTAAAAGATGAAGGACAATATCGTGGTGGGCCAGCATATTACATAGAAAAAGGAATTGGCGTTAAATGGTATGCCATTATTTTCGCCATTGCCGCACTTTTAGCGATGTCAGTATTAATGCCGGGGATCCAATCAAACTCAATTGCGATCGGGATGGAAAATGCATTCGGTCTTAAGCGTTGGATCACTGGGGTAGCAATCGTTGTGATTCTTGGGGGAATCATCCTTGGTGGAATTAAACGAATTGCGAATGTGGCTCAGTTAGTTGTCCCATTTATGGCTATTGCTTATATATTAATGGCAATCATTATTATTGCAATAAATATTACTGAGATTCCAGGAGCAATTAAATTAATTTTTTCAAGTGCATTTGGCCTGGATTCTACGTTCGGTGGAATGATAGGAGCAGCCATTGCCTGGGGTGTAAAACGTGGTATTTATTCAAATGAAGCAGGACAAGGTACTGGTCCTCACGCAGCAGCTGCAGCAGAAGTATCACATCCTGCTAAGCAAGGGTTAGTGCAAGCCTTTTCAGTTTATATCGATACATTACTTGTATGTTCTGCTACTGCTTTCATGATTCTATTTACAGGCATGTACAACGTTCAATTAAAGGATGGAGCAGGTAAATTTATTACTGAAAATCTTCCTGGTGTCAGTGCAGGTCCAGGTTATACACAAGCAGCGATTGACTTTGCTATGCCTGGTGTTGGAATAGGAGCTGGATTTGTAGCGATTGCATTATTCTTCTTTGCTTTCACAACGATTATGGCTTATTACTATATGGCAGAAACAAACATTGCATACTTATTAAAAGGGAATAGTAAAAAAATCGGAATTTTTATTGTAAAGATTGTGATTTTAGGGGCAAGTTTCTTTGGAACCGTGCGAACTGCAAGCCTTGCATGGACTATGGGGGATATTGGTTTAGGATTAATGGTGTGGCTGAATTTAATTGCCATTCTCATTATTGCGAAACCAGCACTTCTTGCACTCAAAGATTATGAAAAGCAGAAAAAAGAAGGAAAAGATCCTGAGTTTGATCCCGTCAAACTCGGCATCAAAAATGCCGATTTCTGGGAAGAACGAAACAAAGTAACAAATAAACAAAAAAACATTCTTTAACTTCGGTTAGAGAATGTTTTTTTGTTTCAAGTGAAGGGAATAAGCATGGGCCATTATCAAATTCACATTGTAGGAAGAAAGAGTGGTGTGGTAAGTTAAAAGTATCACAATTATCTGTTAACAAAATGATATCTTTTTGGTAGAAGGGATCAACGAATGTGAGTCCATTTGATTATTTGCTCATTTCTCATTTAATAGGGGATTATTTATTTCAAACAAGCTGGATGGCGATGTACAAAGCAAAACGCTGGGGAGCGCTATTTGTTCATTGTTTCGTTTACACGGTTATCATTTATTTAGGTTCATGGATCGGATTTGGCGGTTTATCCCTATGGGGAATTCTCTTCGTTTTTATTACTCATATTTTGATTGATCGAAGAACTTTCATCCTTTGGTGGGTCAAAACCATTATGAGAACAACTGGGAAAGAAGCTAATTGGCTTAGCATTATAGTTGATCAAACATTTCATTTGATCATATTAGCGATCGCATTAAAAATTTAGCTAATAGGGGCTGCATAGAAGTCAGTGAAAACGAACTGACTGGCAGCCTTTTTGCTTTATTCATTTTTTCGGCACTTTCGATGGAACGCACAGGAGTGGAGAAAATGAACTCCATCTATGCCAGAAAGAATTTTTTAAAACTTCACGAAAAATTCACACGAAAAATGATCCTTCTTATAGATAGAAGGAAAAAAACATTCGATAAATCTACTGATTTTCCGAATGTTTTTCTGATTTAGGGACTTTTAAGACAGTACCTTTTGTTAAGGGGGTGAACGGGTATGAAGAATTATCACTATAAAACACCTATTTTAAGAGGATTAACAAGTATTTGTACCGTTATAAATGAAGAACAGTCTATCCAAGGTGAAATACAGCGTGTATATAAGAATCATTTTTCTAAATTGGTTGAGGCAATCATAACGGGGTGGAACGTGACGGTCAAAATAGTGGAAAATAGTGAAGAGATATGGTTGAAAGATAGAAATAAATGGATTGGGATGGAATGGGAAATAATTAAAAATGGTAGCTCGATTGGATTGTTAAAAAATGTGAGAAAAATCGAACTAGGGGATACAAAAGAGTTATTTATTAATAATGAATTATATCTAATTGAAAATCATTTTCTGGATAAAAAAACGAATGTGTATAACGAGAATAGAGAAGTGATTGCAACGATCCATGCTAGTTTAATTGACCTTACTAACAAACGTAAACTTGAACTTTATTCAGAAGAACTTTCTCCGTGTTTGATTGCAGCGATTGGGTTCGTAACAGAACAAAAATATCGAGGATAGGTTAGAATGCGAATATTGCCAACGAGTATAGGTGAGGAAATTGCCAGATAGTGTGGTTTTTCCATGACCTATTTCAATCCAAATTGGACAATCAAAGTGTGTCGCCTAAACACTGAAACAATAAGGTTATTCATTATTTATAAGCTCATTCACGCTAGCCTTGTGGAGGATATGGAGCAGAGTAAGGGTAAGGATAAGACGAATAAGGATATGGGTAAGGATATGGGTAAGCAACAGGAACTGGGTATGGACCTGGTGTAGCAGCAGCACCCACAGCTAAACCAGTGACAGCACCTGCTGTAAATCCTGGGTTATATCCCCATCCATGATACCCCCAATTTCCTCCGTGCCCCCAATTTCCACCATGATCCCAATTTGTTCCGTGCCCCCAGGTAGCATGGCCTCCTCCACCAGGGCCATGCCCCCAACTAGCATGACCTCCACCACCATGCGCAGGTCTATATGGTGTGAATACTTGATTATTCATCACTATCCCCTTTCTTTAAAAGCGAAGTTTCTTTATCATATGTATCCTTAATAAAAAAGAACTAAAAATTATGAAATAAGACTTCTTCATTTTCGAAAAACTATCTATTTCCTGCTCCTTAAGTCCATGTCCCAAAAATCTGCTAACTGACGGTGATCAAAAAGCGCCATAGTCCGCCAGACAGAAAGATTTACCACAGTCGTTGCAACAGGGTGTTGCGTTCTTAGACTGTGATCCTTTCTAAAACGAAGAATCATTTTAATGAAGAAATGGAAGAAAAGACCAAGGAATAGGAAAGACTTCGTTCGATGTTGGAACGAAACCTCTCCTTTTTTATTTCGTTTGAATTCTAATTTTATTGCTTATGAAAAAATATTGAACGACCCTTGTTAGATTCAATTCATAATTAATCATTTTTTCATACTTCCATTTTTAGCAAAGATTAGATATAATTAGACTTATATCTAATTAGATGATTATCTAATTAACAAGGAGGGAAGTTATGAGATTAGAGAAAAGTGTAGAATTTTATAAAACATTGGGTGATGCTACACGTTTGAAAATCCTAACTTTGTTATCGATCGAACCGTTAAATGGTCTAATGATTGCAGAAAAATTAGGTTTAACAACAGCTACTATTTCACATCATTTAACGAAGATGAGAAATTTACATGTGGTGACAGAAAAAAGAGAAAAAAATACGATTTACTTTTATGTAAATCATCATGTCATTAAAGAACATGGAGAAGCTTTACTTAAATTTTCAACTAGAGAGGAGAGGAATGAAGGGATGAATACTGAAAAGACAAAGCAAAAGGTAATGAATAATTTTTTTACTCCTGATAACCGTTTGAAGATCATTCCTGCACAACGGAAAAAGAAATTGATCATTCTTCAATACCTTGCTGAAGGACTTGAAATGGGACGGAAGTACAAAGAGAGTGAAATTAATGAGTACCTTCTTGGTTTTTATGAAGATTTTGCTACTTTAAGAAGGGAATGGATTATAAATCAATTTTTTTATCGGGAAAACAATATCTATGAAATGAACCCGAAAGAAATGTGGCCAAAAACGAGTGAGGGCTAAAGTTCTTTTTAAAAAGCTCGTTTCGTATACTTTGCTACTATTCGTTGTTTCGTTAAAATCGGCTCGCTTTCCGTGGACGAACTACCAAGCCTCTGGATTGTGCCTGTGAGGGTACTGAAAAAATTCTCTTGAAACGTCAATGCGAGTATGGGAACGATTTCGTTCCCAAATTCGCATTTTTCTCTTATAAGCCGTGAATTGCCTTTCCAAGCAGACGCGTACCACGGGCACGGCTTCAATCTACTGCGCCAAACAGGAAGTTTTAGCGCAGTCGATAGCACCAGAAAGATGCGCATTTAAACTGTGATCCTTTGGTTTTTACTGTCTCAAAACGTCGCTTCCACTTTTCGTTGTGTCTAGTTTCAAACGCTAGCTGCTCGAGGTCATTTGTCAAATGTTTCCGGTGGGTGGAAACAACCCTCCTCAACATTCACCAAATGCTTGTCGCAGCTGAACAAGCGTTTTCCACTTTTCGTTTTGTCTAGTTCCAGCTCCTTGTGTCCATGTGATAAAATCTGCCCGCTGGCGGTGATCAAAAAGCGCTCACCTGGCCGTTCGGATTTTTCACAGGACTCAGGGCAAGTCGCTTCCACTTTTCGTTTTACTTCATCATTTTTTCCAGTGCTAGAATGGCATCTTTGGCGATGTTTCGTTCGACTTTAATTGGATTGACAACGATTCCTTCATTCAGCTGATCGAGCACCCAAACGAGGTGAGGAAGATCGATTCGATTCATTGTTAAACAGGGGCACATATAAGGATTCAATGAAACGATTTCTTTATCAGGATGTTCCTGGATTAAGCGTTTAACAAGGTTCATTTCAGTTCCAATCGCCCATTTTGAGCCAGGAGCAGCTTTTGTAATGGTATCGATAATATATTTTGTTGAACCGGCATCATCTGAGAGGGCAACGACTTCCCGTGTACATTCTGGGTGGACAATGATTTTCATATCAGGCTGTTGGTCACGAAGGTCTTGGATGTTTTTAGTTGTAAAGTTCATATGGACAGAACAATGACCTTTCCATAAAATCACTTTCACATCATTCAAGTCTCCTTCGTATTCGAGTTTTTCCCGGATCGGATCCCAAACCGCCATATGTTCAAGAGGGATGCCTAGATTAAAGGCTGTATTTCGGCCTAAATGTTGATCCGGTAAGAAAAAGAGTCTCTCTTTTTGAGTGAAGGCCCAGCGCACCATTTCTTCCGCATTGGAAGAAGTTACGGTTGCTCCTCCATTTCGACCGACGAACGCTTTAATATCAGCGGTAGAATTCACGTAAGTCAGAGGAAGCAAGGTGTCACCAAAAATTTCTTGTAGTTGTTCATAGGCTCGGTCGGTTTGATTCATGTTCGCCATATCAGCCATAGAGCAGCCAGCTCTCATATCGGGAAGAATGACATGTTGATGGGGAGCGGCGAGAATGTCAGCCGTTTCAGCCATAAAGTGAACCCCGCAAAATACAATATACTCAGCTTCTTTTTGCTCTGACGCAATTTGGGCCAGTTGAAGAGAGTCACCTCTTGCATCGGCAAATTGTATAACTTCGTCTTTTTGATAGTGGTGACCTAAAATAAATAGACGTTTCCCTAATTTTTGTTTCATTTCAAAAGCTCTTTCTATTAATTCTGCTTCGCTCATTTCTTGATAACGACTCGGCATCTGGGCAAGTTCGAGTTCATTTACTAAAGAAGTAATTCCCATCGTTATTCCTCCTTTCTTTCAATCTTTAAATCAAGACTTATATCAAGACTTTTCACAGAATGGGTAAGAAATCCTAATGAGATAAACTGCACACCCGTTTCTCCATAAGCTTTTATATCTTCTAATTCAATTCCACCTGAAGCCTCCGTTTGGATCGTATCTGGAACGAGAAGAATCCATTCTTTAATGGTTTCTGGTGAACAATTATCAAACATGATGATATCTGCTTTTGCTTCAATTGCTTCAAGGAGCTGTTCTTTCGTTTCGATTTCGACTTCAATTTTAATCATGTGACCGATTTGTTCTCGGATTCTAGCAACCGCTTTCGTAATCGAACCTGCGTAGGCAATATGATTATCCTTTAACATAATTCCATCGTACAAACCATAGCGGTGGTTCACTCCACCGCCGCATCTGACGGCATATTTTTCAAAGATACGGAGTCCAGGAGTTGTTTTACGAGTATCTAAGATTTTTGTATGAGAGTTTTGTAAGCATTGAACGGCATGATGTGTCATTGTCGCAATTCCGCTCATTCGTTGGACCAAGTTTAAAATGACTCGCTCTCCTGTTAAAATATCTGAAGCTTTACCAGAAACGCGCGCTAAGACGTCTCCCGTTTTTAAGGGATCGCCATCCTCTTTTAATGTTGTCACTTCAATTTTCGAATTGAACAGCTGATAAGCTTGTTTAATTAAATCAACCCCAGCTAGTATTCCTTCTGATTTAGCAACAAATTGGGCAGTAGCTTGATCAGAATCTGTAAACAAGTAGGTACTTGTCGTGTCTTGTTCCCCGATGTCTTCTAGTAAAAATTGTTCTAAACATTTTTTTGTTTTAATTGAGTTCAAGTTTTTAGACCTCCTATACGAACTGTTTGATTGGCAGAGTTATCTTTTTTTGCGAAATTCTTTTTTTGGTCCAATTTTTTTCTGTAAAAGGAAAATCCTCACGAAAATGAGCGCCTCTACTCTCCGGTCGTTCTAGGGCGGATTTTGTTAGTAAATATGCGGTTGTGACCATATGAATTTTCTCAATTGTCTCCGTGCAATAGAAAACCAACGATTTTGAGTTAAATATATTTCGATAGTTATTAAGAATCGTTAAGCTCTTTTGTAAGGATCTTTCGCTGCGAATAATCCCAACGCAATGAGTCAATAATTCTTGAATAGTCGATTGAGATGGAAGTTCGATTTTTCTGTGAAGGGAGGATGAGACAATACCTTCATAGTCATTCAAGGGAAACAAAAAGGAAGGAAGCTGTTCGATTGCTTCTGCTACGGCGTTCCCATAAACAACACCTTCTAAAAGTGAATTGCTTGCTAGTCGATTCGCTCCATGCACACCTGTGCAGGCAACTTCACCGACAGCGTATAATGAAGGGACAGACGATTCTCCTCGTTCATCGACTGCGACCCCTCCCATGTGAAAGTGCGCGCCGGGCATGATCGGGATTTTTCCTTCCATCCAATCGATGCCATTCTCTTTGCAGAGAGCTGTAATCGTCGGGAAACGAAGATCAAAATCGCGTACGTTATGAATATCGAGATAAATCCGTTCGCCTGCTTTGAGGCGGCGATCGATTTCTCGAGAAACGATGTCCCTTGGAGCTAAGTCTTTAAGTGGATGCACATCTTCCATAAAAGGGAGATCATCTTGATTGACGAGAATTCCACCTTCACCTCGTACCGCTTCAGAAATGAGGCCAACCGACTTCCCGTTTATCGTAAGCAACGTTGGATGGAACTGGACAAATTCGAGATCCACTAGTTCGGCACCTGCTCTGTATGCAAGAGAAAGTCCATCACCAACAGCAGTATCCGTATTGGAAGAGTAGGCATATAGACTGCCGCATCCTCCAGTAGCGAGAACTGTTTGTGATGAATAAAACGGAACGTTGTTTCCATTTCGATCTCGGGTTATGACGCCTCTGCATCGGCCATCTTCTACGATTAATTCAACGGCCATTGTATAATCAAACCAGTCAATTTGATTGTCTTGTTGATTTTGATTGAAGAGAAATGATGTGATGGCTTTTCCAGTTGCATCACCTCCCGCGTGTAAAATACGTCGGTGAGAGTGTGCACCTTCTCTTCCTAATAAAGGATTTCCATTAAGATCTGAATCAAATGAAAGCCCATTTCGAATTAAGTTTCGGAGTAAATCCGGTCCTTTTTCTACTAAGATAGAAACAGCTTTTTCATTATTGTGACCACAACCAGCCAATAGTGTGTCTTCATAATGAGATTGAAAAGTATCTGTATCGTTAAAAACGGCAGCGATTCCACCTTGTGCCAACATGGAGTTACTCGTTATGAATGAACCTTTCGAAAGAATGGCTACTTTTTTCGTCTTGGAAAGTCGATTCGCTACCATCTGACCTGCGATCCCGCTTCCTATAACCAACACATCATAAATAGGCATGAATGTCTCCTTCTTTCAAAGTGTCTTGACACCTATATTTACATATATTTTAATAAATAACAAGACTAATTACCGCTCAGAAAGGCGGAGTAGAAAAATGATATATTTAGATTACTCGGCAACATCCCCGATGATCCCGGAAGCGATTGATGCTTACGCACGTGCTGCAAAAAAATATTATGGAAACTCAAGCAGTCTGCACAATGTGGGCACAGAGGCTAACGAGATCTATGAAGCTTGCAGATCAGCAATGGCGAAGCTTCTTAATGGAAAACAGAGTGGTGTTTTTTTTACAAGTGGAGGAACGGAATCAAACCAACTCGCGATTCGCTCGTTATTAAAAGGGGATCAATCAGGAAAACGTCATCTATTAACAACGAAAATGGAGCATGCTTCTCTGAAACAACTTTGGCCAGAACTCATCAAAATGGGCTATACCATTTCGTATGTGCCGGCAGATGCATTTGGAATGGTTACTCTTAAATCGATTAAAGAGCATGTTACGGAAAATACGGCGCTAGTAACGATCCAACATGTCAATCATGAAATAGGTGTCATTCAGCCAATTAGTGAGATCGGTTCATTTTTGCAAAAAAAAGCGATTCTCTTTCATTCTGACTGCGTTCAATCGTTTGGAAAGTTGAAGGTTGATGTGGAGAATCTTCAAGTAGATAGCTTATCGGTATCAAGTCATAAAGTGGGTGGACCGAAAGGAGCGGGATTGGTCTATATCCGTCCAGAAGCTCATTGGTCTGGTGTTTTGGAAGGGGTGACTCATCAAGAAGGTTTTCGGCCAGGTACAGTAGACGTGCCAGCGATTTTTTCTTTTGTTGTGGCTTCTGAAAAAGCTTATGAGAATTTAAAGAGTAATCTTGAACATTCAATGGAATTAAGGAAACATTGGTTGAAGACAGTACGATCAGAAAAGATCACTACACTCGAGCATCCGTTTTCTCAGCTTCCCTCTATTTTAGGGTTGATGGTTGAAGGCGTTCAAGGTCAGTATGCCATGCTTGAATGTAATCGCCGCAATATTGCGGTTTCGACAGGAAGTGCTTGCCATGTCGGGCAACAAGACCCCTCTCCGACGTTGCTTGCGATGGGGAAAAGCAAGGATGAAGCAAACCAACTCATTCGTGTCTCGTTTGGACCAACAACGGATCTAGACGAGTTAAACGCTTTAAGGGACATACTGGAACAAATTTGACCATATTCTTCAATGAATTTGTCTCTCCGCTTGCAGAACCATTCCTTTCATCGCTACAATAGAAGGAAGAAAGCTCGTTTTGCGATGCTGCAAAGTTCGGAGCCATTTAAAACTGATTATGAAGAGACAAAGGAGAAACGTATGACAACAAATTGGTCATTTTTATTAGAATCAAAACCATTTATACAAGAGGTATGGGCAAAATCAGAATTTGATCAGCCAACAGCGATCCAAGAGAATACGATTCCTTTTATTACATCTGGAAAAGATGTTATCGCGGAATCGCCAACAGGAACAGGGAAAACATTGGCTTACTTACTTCCTTTATTGGAAAAAATCGATCCAGAGAAAAAAGCACCTCAAGCAGTCATTCTCGCTTCTTCTCAAGAGCTTGTCATGCAGATTTTTACAGAGATTCAAAAATGGAAAGAAGGAAGTCAAATTCGAGCCGCTTCTTTCATTGGAGGAGCGAATACGAAACGCCAACTTGAAAAATTAAAGAAGCACCCTCATATCATTGCTGGAACTCCTGGCAGAATGTCAGAACTGATTAAACAAAAAAAGCTTAAAATGCACGAAGTAAACTTAATTGTTCTAGATGAAGGAGACCAGCTTCTCATCCCGGAACACATTAAGACGGTTGAATCGATTGTGAAATCAACGCTTCAAGATCGACAAGTTGTCTTATTCTCAGCAACACTGCCTCCGGAAACCATTCAATCTGCCAAATCGATGATGAAAGATCCAGAAGTGATCCAAGTCGAGCGAGATAAAGCGATGGATGGAAAAGTGGACCATGTTTATTTTTCAACGGAAGAAAGAGAAAAAGGGAAAGCCTTAGCGAAAATTGCACGTCTAGAAGGCTTGAAAGCAATCGTTTTCGTTCAAGATATTGCGACACTGTCAGTTGTAGCGGACAAGCTCAAGTTTGAAGATGTCCAAGCTTCCGTGTTACACAGCGATTTAGGAAAAAATGAACGTAAAAATTCATTAGACCAGTTTCGTCTAGGGAAAGTGAACATTTTGCTTACTACCGATGTCGCTGCTAGAGGATTAGATATTCGCGATGTTACCCACGTTGTTCACTACGATGTACCACGTGATTTGAATCAATACGTTCACAGAAGTGGCCGTACAGGTCGATTTGGTGCTGAAGGAACCGTGTTGTCACTTGCGACTTCAAAAGAAGAGCCTGATTTAAAGAAATTTTGCCGTAAGCTAGAGGTTCCACTAGAGAAAAAGATTTTGTATAAAGGGACCGTTGCAACGGAAGAAGAAAAAAATGAACGTCATGCACCTCGAAAACGTGAAAAAGGAAAGAAATAATGATTAAAGCCATTATTTTCGATTTCGATGGATTAATTCTAGATACGGAAGTCATTTGGTACGAAGCATATAAAGAAACTTTGGCTGAATACGGATTCGACCTTCCACTTGGGGAATTTGCAAAATGTATTGGAACAGAAGATACTGTATTCTATCAATATTTAAGAGAAAAAATGGGTTCTAATCTGAATCGTGATGAAATTGAACAAAAAGCAGCGAATAAACACACTGAAATGATGAAGGCTCCGGTTGCTCGCGAAGGTGTGAAATCTTATCTCGATGAAGCACGTAAATTAAACTTGAAAATCGGTCTTGCTTCAAGTTCGAGTCGTCAATGGGTGGAAAGATTTTTAAAAGAGTTAGGATTACTTGAGTATTTTGATGTCTTGAAAACAAAAGAAGATGTGGCGAAGGTGAAGCCTGATCCTGCACTTTATGTAGAAGCGGTTCGTGCACTTGATCTTCATCCAAATGAAGCGATTGCTTTTGAAGATTCACTCAATGGGTTATTAGCAGCAAAAGCGGCCGGACTCAATTGTACAATCGTTCCAAATGAAGTCACAAAACAATTAGCATTTCAAACGCATGATCTCCACATGAACTCAATGGAAGATCTCAGTTTGTCTGAAGTGATTGAGCACATGCAGAGCAAATAAAAACGCCATATTGGCGTTTTTTTTGTAAACTGTTTTCGCATAGATTGTTGTTTTTTCATAAAAGGACTTCATATCCCCGTTAAAGTAGATGCCTAACTAAAATCACAGTGTGTTGAGCGTAAATCTGCAAGACCCCAATGGAGCTTACAACGAGAAGGCAAACGGATCATTTGCGGAAAGCGTCTGCCTGGAACGGAAATCCACAGCTTATACTCGTCTCGAAGTTCCAAGAGGATTTTTTCAGTGCCTTTGAAACAAGATCGAGGAAGCTTGGTGGTTCGTCCATGGAAAGCGAGCAGATTTTAGTGAAATAACAAATAGCAGCAAAGTTTACGATATGTGCATTTTTGTAAGATAAATGGAATTCACTCGAATAAACCGATATCGTTTAATGAAATTTTAAAAATAAATGGATAGAGTAAGGAGGATATGATGAAAATTTTAGTAGTAGAAGATGAAAAATCTTTATTAGAAGGAATTAAAGCAGTATTAGAAGAAGAAAAGTATCACGTCGATTTTGCATTGTCTGGCGATGAAGGATTTTATTTAGCAGAGCAAAATATTTATGATGCCATTGTACTCGATATTATGTTACCAGAGAAGGATGGATTATCGATCGTAAAGGATTTACGTGCTCAATCCATTCGAACACCGATTCTGCTCTTAACGGCGCGCGATAGCGTAGAGGACCGAGTTCGTGGTTTGGATGTCGGTGCAGATGATTACTTAGTCAAACCATTTGCGATGGCGGAGTTGCTTGCGAGATTAAGAGTGATGATGAGAGAGCAAGGGACAAGCGTAGAAAACGACTTGTCTTTATGGACAGATCAGTATAAAAGGAAAAGATCATGATGGATATGTAAAGAATAAACGATTGCATTTAACGATTAAAGAGTATCAGTTGTTAGAGTATATGATCCGAAATAAGGAACAGATTCTTGTGAGAGATCAAATTTTTAATAGAGTTTGGGGATTGAATTCTGATTCAGGAGTTGGGGTTGTGGATGTATATATTCACCATCTACGAAAAAAGTTGGCACCTTTTAAGTGTGACCGCTATATAAAAACAGTCCGTGGTATTGGTTTCATGCTAAAAGGGGAGGATGAAGATGTTCCACAAGATTAGAAGACGGTTGGTCATGCTAAATTCGATCGTATTTTTTATTATTCTCTGTACATTTGGCGTTGTTCTCTATTTTTATATGCATCAAGTCTTACTATCCTCGATTGATGAGCGGCTTACGAGCATTAGTGAGAAATTAGAGCGTGGAGATTTCAGAGAAATTTTGTCTGAACACGACCGTGATTCAGAACGAAGAGTCGTTTATTTGTTTTGGGACGATGAAGGCAAGTTAATTAGGAGTTTCCCGGAAGAAGGACTTTACTCCTCTGAAATCATTCATCTTAAACCTACCGATCGAAAAAAAAATACGATGTGGAATCAATCGATAGGAGATCAGACTTATCGTGTATTTAAGATGAGTGGGAGAGGGGAAATCGTTCCTCGAATTAGTTCTGAACCTATTCATACAATTGAACTTGTTTATAATATTGGTCCAGAGATGAATGTTCTCGATCATCTCTTAACGCTGATCTTTGGAGGAGCGCTAGCTGGAATTATTATTTCGCTCATAGCTGGATTCTTTTTAGCAAATCGTTCTTTGATTCCCATTCAAAAATCTTGGGATAAGCAGTCCCGCTTTGTTGCAGATGCTTCTCACGAATTAAGGACTCCGTTAGCTGTCATTCAAACACACTTAGAGTTGCTATTTCGTCATCCCGATCACACGATTGAACAAGAGAGCGTGACGGTTTATAAAAGCCTGCAAGAGTTAAAAAGGGTGAACAAGCTTGTTTCTGATCTTCTCACTCTTTCTCGAACGGATTCGAATCAACAATTAATTAATCGGAAATCATTTCAGCTGAATGAATTAATGGATACCGTTTTTCACCAATTTGAACCAATTGCAGATATGAAGCAAATTTCTTTTTCAATAGAAGTAGAAGGAGACCTTCAATATGTTGGCGATGAAGAACAACTTCATCAACTTTTTGTCATCTTAATTGACAATGCGATCAAGTACACACCTGAGAAAGGGAAAATACACCTTCGTGGTAAGAGAGAGAAAAATGATCTTTTATTAAGTGTTGAAGATACAGGGATTGGTATTTCGAAGGATGACATTCCTTATATTTTTGATCGCTTTTTTCGAAGCGACAAAAGTAGAACAAGATCAGAAGGAGGAACTGGATTGGGATTATCGATCGCCAAATGGATCGTGGAAGCCCATCATGGTAACCTTAGCGTTCAAAGTCAGTTAAACGAAGGAACCGTTATGTTTATACAGCTTCCTGAGAGAAACTGATCAAACAGAGATTTCATTAGCTATTGATAAAATAGAAGAAAATTATTTGGTATAATATTTATATCGTAATCGGGAGGTTGTTTGATGAATGAAGTCTTGTTTCAAAAAATTCAAGATTTCCTACTAAGTAAAGTGAATCCCTCATTTATTATTGTTTTTGGTTCTTATGCGAAAAGATCTACACATAAAGAAAGTGATATCGATGTGGCTTTTTACAGTGAGGAACAATTACTAACTTCATATGAAATTTTTTTATTCGCACAAGAATTAGCAGATATCCTTAAAATTGAGGTGGATTTAGTTAATTTAACTATGGCATCTACCGTTTTTAAGGCGCAGATTTACACAACAGGTATAGTGATATATTCGAAAAATGACAATCTTCTAATGAACCATCAAATGACTGCACTTAGTATGTACGCAAAGTTAAATGAAGAACGTGAAAAGATCTTAAAGAATATTGATGATAGAGGGTCTATTTATGATAAATGATGTAATTTTAAACAAGATTAGTACGATTGAACGTTGTCGAAACAGAATTCAAGACGTATATGAAAATGAACCATCCAATTTGAAAGACTATACGAAACAGGATTCGATCATTCTAAATATCCAACGAGCATGTGAAGCCTCAATCGACTTAGCCATGCATATCGTATCTGAGCTGAGTCTTGGTTTGCCTCAAACAAGTAGGGATTCATTCGATATGCTTCATTCTCATTCGATTATTGATGAGAATAGCGCAAAACGTTTAAAAGCGATGGTTGGATTTAGAAACATTGCTGTACATGATTATCAAACGATTAATATCGATATTTTAATACAAATTGTGGAAAATCATCTCAATGATTTTACTAATTACACAAAACAAATTCTGAAATATTAAAATATAGAGGTTGTTTTTTAAACAAGAATTACAATTTTTTGTATTGAATTATCATAATGTTTAAAGAAATTTTTCAAGTATCAATTTTGTTTATTTTCGCCGCTTCTGTGCTTGCCCGTGGAAAGGGCAGAAAAACGAACAAAATAATAAGGCTGCCAATTTGTCCGTTTTCACAGATTTTCTGGACAGCCTTTTTGTCTTCATCTTTAAAGCGAAGTTGCATAAGATCGTTTTTTTATTCCGTTACTAAATTGGAGTGGAAGGCAGCGACCCCTGCGGGGAAAGCACGAGCAAAAAGCCCCGCAGAGAAAGGATCACAGTCTAAGAGCGCAACATCCTGTTGCAACGACTGCGCTAAAACTTCCTGTTTGTCGGAGGAGATTGAAGCCGTGCCCGCGGAACGCGTCTGCCTGAAACGGAATTCTACGGCTTATACGTGTATAGATGTTCCAAGAGGACTTTTTCAGCGCCCACGAGGCACGAGCGAGGGGGCTTTTTACGTTGGACTAATCATTTTGGAACGAGGTCTAAATTTCCATGCCTTCCACGCATTTGCAGCTAATAACCCGATCAATAAGTAAGACAATCCACCGAATTTCCAATAGACAGCTACACTGATGGCTGCCGTAAGAATACCGAAAAGGACTTGATCTTTATTTTTTCCAGGAGAAGTAGGTGGATCGGTTAACATGAAGAACGCTAAGAAAATGGCCGCGTTGATATAAGGTACACGTAGCAAGCCAGCTACATTTTCGATGTGAAGAAGTGCGATCCCGACAAGTAAAATCAAGTATGTCCCAAGAAAGGCAAACACTTGTGGGAATTTGTTTACTTTTCTGGTTACGAGAAATCCACCGATTAAAACGAAACTAATTGCCCATGCAGGTAACAAGGAAAGACCGCCCCACCAGCTTTGACCGCTTGGGAACATGAATGAAGCTGCAAGTAAGCCGAAAGCAGCTGGATTAAAGATTGGTTTTCTTTTTACTTTTAGAAGGTGTTTAGATAAGACTGCAATGGCTGTTGTCACAATGACTGCCAGTAACGAAGCTGTCGAACTCAGGACAAGAGCAACAATGAGCCCGGTCAAAAAACCACCATCGGAAAAGAGCTTCTTTCGCTGCTGCTTAATCCCAACAAAGAGGTCAATGAGGGTACCGGTTAAGATCGCTGCAACAATATTGGCTAAACCATCTAAAGAACCAGATAAGTAAAAGGAAAGGATGGCTAACAAACTAAGAATAACAATCACATATCCTTTTGGTGCTTGAAGGAATTTACTCTTTTTCTTTTTTACATTGTTTGCAGGACGACCTTGTGAACGTGTCTGTTTCGGTTGATAACGCGTTTGAGGCTGGACTTTAGCATTCATACGATGAATCCCTCCATTCCTTTCGTTTCATAAATATCGAGTGAAGAAGTAATGATGAGACCATTACTTTCTGTTTCTTCTAAAAGGTCAATTCCTGCTTTTTCCCCTAAAATAAACGCCGAGGTTGAAAGAGCATCAGCCATCATGGCAAATGGAGCGATCACCGTGCAGCTGATCGAATTTGAACTGGATGTTCCAGTTTGGGGATCGATTAAATGATGGGCATTGTGCGTTGGGCTTATGCGTTCATAGTTGCCAGATGTACAAATGGCCGAATCGGTTAAATGAACAGAACGGATGATTTCTTCCTTTTTTAAAGGGTTACGAATACCAATATGCCACAGGTCGTTTTTTTCATTAAGACCACCAACAAAGATGTCTCCACCGGCATCGACCATAAATCCATCAAAATTCTTCAATTCCTTAGAAGCCATATCAATCGCGAGACCTTTTGCTACGGCCCCTAAATCTAGAAGGAGAGGATTAGTTAGCAAGAATGGTTCGATTTTCTTCGTCTATCACCATGTCTTTATAAGAAGCAGGGGTAAATCAATCTTGGCTCTTTATTATCTGTCCCGTTAAGTAATTTTGATTAAAACCAATCTCTTCAAGTTTACGACCAAGTGTTGGATCGAAAGCCCCTTTTGTAATATCTGCTATATGCCAAGCAAATCGAATGGCTTCAAAAAGAAGATCGCTTACTTTTGTGGGAGTGTGGAGAGTATTTGAAAGTTTTACTAGTTCACTTTCGGGAGTGAAACGACTACAGATTTTTTCCACAACTTTAAACGCTTCAAATGACTTCGCTATCTTTGTGTCCACTTCTGAATTCATTTGATCTGACACAACGGTTATCGACACGACTGTACCCATCAATAATTGCGTTTTTGTTTTCTTTTTTTTCATAAGGCTCATGCCTTTCTCTATATCTTCGCTTGTTGAAGAGCCATCTCCACAGCAGCTTGGAAATCTTCTGTACTTCTTGTTGCTCCAGAAACGTTATCTACTTGTGCACTCTGTCTTGCGACTACTTGAGCAGGAAGATCGTCTATATTACTTTGAGAGTAGGAGGTGTCACAATACGTGATTTCTACAGCCGTAATTTTGTCGCTTTTTATCGTGACAGCGACTTGAACACTACCAATGTTGTTTTCGGCTTGCCCTTGGAATGTTCCATCCTGATATAAAGATGAGGCAGTTTGGGCGTTCGCCATTTGTCCAGGCTGAATGGTATTTGCCATGAAATTGGAAGCTGCCACACTTGTTCCCTCGGTTTCAGTGATCACGTAACCGGCTGAATAAATCGTACCCAGCGCCAAAGAGCAAAGGGCAATCATTTTATTATTCATCTTTGCCATGTTTTTTCCCTCCTACTAAATTCATTTGATCTGTGATGATTTCTATTGTACAAATCAATTTTTAAAAAATGATTAAAAAACGGTGTGAATTAGAATTTTCTTACTCTTAATGAATAAACGAATTTTAATGGGAAAAAGATCAGTAAGTTCGAACAAAAAACCACCTGAGCCATATTGTCACAGGTGGTCAAGCATCTATTTTTTTGAAGCGTTTTGTTTTATCCCAAGCCATCGTCTTTTTTCGAATAGATCGATTCCAAATGTAGATCGTTCCACTCCTAGTTAGAAGAATGATAAAAAGTTGGGCATATGTGAAGTACATGATCAGAGCAAAGAAAGCGTTTCCGAATGAAATGTTTTTGTCTACAACGAGTGAACTTAATAGCTGAAATGTGTAAACAATGTAGCTCATAAACCAAAGCATAAGCACAGGGGCAATAAGGTCCGCCTTAACCCATCCAAAGATTCCAGCAAAAAACCAAAAGTCGGAGAACAATAGGAGTAGAACAAACAAAAGGTATGTCAAGATGTGTTGAAGCGTGTGAATCACTGTCTTACCTTTCCAGTAAGAATGGTTTGAGAAAGTTTTTTCTAAAAGATAAAGATTTCCTGTCAACCAGCGAGTTCTTTGTTTGATAAAAGTCCAAACGTTTTCTGGCTCTTGTTCCCAGGTTCGGGATTCGGGTGCGACAGGTAGCGTATACCCAGCAGAGGTAATTCGAATAGTCAATTCAGCATCTTCTGCTAGAGCATAAGGGTCATAGCCACCTAGTTCTTCAATCACCTTTCTTTTTAAGAGCATATTCGTTCCTGCTAGCGACCCCAGTTTAAACAAATGCCATCTTCCGCATTGCATAAGTAATTGAAAGACTTGAAATTCGAGAGCAATCATCCTTGTCAGTATATTTTTTTTTGCATTCAATGTTTTAACATAGCCTACAGCGCCAGCTGCTTTTTCTGTTAACCGTGCACGATGTACGAGGTGAATCAAAGCATCCGGTTCGGGTTGATTATCAGCGTCGAACACAATGAAGTAATCTGACTGTGAGATGGATAGCCCATAATTTAGCACTCGAGATTTCCCTTTCGGTTCTCCTGGAGGCACGACTATATGATGAAACTTGGAAAAGAGCATTTGGAATTCTTGTGCAATCACAGCGGTATCATCAGAAGAAGAATCGTCTAAGACATAAATATTGAGTTCACCGGGATACTTCAATTTAGACATCGCTTCGAGTGTGTCTTTGATTACAATGCCCTCGTTGTGTGCAGGGATGAGAAGCGCAACACTTGGATAAGAAGAAAAGGTGTTTACCGTTTTTCGTTTCAAACGATAGGCAATCCCTGCAATTGTAAGTATTGAATAATAAATAAGCATCGCCCAAAAGAAAGCCATGATGAAATAAAGAGTGGTCGTCATCATTTGATTTTCCCGATTGCTAAATCCTTCATCGCTTGTTCAACATTTTTCACTTGAGCATAATGAAAGGAAATGGGCAATTCAATTAAGTTGAGTTGAGGACGAAGTTTTTCATTGATTCGATTCATAATGATGTCCATCCCTTCTAATTGGGTGTTTTGTATAAAGAGAACAATTGCTTTATCGTCAGCGATTGTAATCAAGTCAAAATCAGCTCTGACCGATTCTTCACAAACATCAAGTAATTTCATTTTTAAAGAATGATGTGTTCTTTTTGAAGGGGAAGAGAATGAAATTTTCAAAAGAAACCCGATTTCATTACGGCGGTCCATCGATTTCGATAACAGTGAAGAGCGAACGACAAATTCTGAAAAGGACAGGATATTCGTTCCTTTTTCATAGCGCTCCAATTCTTCAATTTTTCTGTGGAGTCTTTCATTTTCATTTAAGATTTGTTTCAATTGATCATTGAAAATCCACAGCAATAAGAGAGCAATTGTCAGGGATAGGTGAGTGACCATGTAGTATGTTTGATTGTTGTAACTGACACCTTCTACGACTGTAACACCTGTTAGAAAAAATCCGTAGGCTAGGATGACGGAGAGAATGTAAATGAAGTTCGTGCCACTTCTATTTAGGCCGATAAAAAAGAAAGAAACGAAGAGAATGAAGACATTCATCCAAACAAAATTGGATGGATAAGAATGATCTAAAACGGGAGAGAAGACGGATCGTGTAAATACATTTAAAAGAAAAGAAAGGATGAGCATTAACAACATGAAGAGAATGAACAACCGATTTTTCATGATGAAACCCCCTTTCAAATCAAGATCATCTTTTCTAGGAGCATAAAAAGAAAGTTTTTTATATTAATACCCTATTTATTAATAGAAATAACTAAGAATTGAAGGAGTTTTCACAAAATAAACAAGGCTGTCCCTCTGTTTAAGGGACAGCCTCTTACTATGCGATAACGTTTGGATATCTTTGTTCATTACTAGCGCAAATGTCAGTCTAGTTCCAAACGCTAGCTGCTTCCGCACACAGGAAGTGCGTACTTAGACTGTGATCCTTACTAGAGCAAATGCTTGTCTAGTTACAGGCTGCCACTTTCCTAGATCATTTGCCACTTGCTGTGGTGGGTGGGGAACGCACCCTCCTCGCAAGTGGTTTGTCTTTCACTTTATTTTCGCAGCTGAACAAGCGTTTTCACACTTTCTGTCAGTCGAGGTTTACCACGCGCTTTGCACTTTTCTTTATGTCTAGTTCCAGCTCCTTGTGTCCATGTGATAAAATCTGCCCGACTGGCGGTGATCAAAAAGCGCTCACCTTGTCGTTCGGATTTTTCACAGGACCCAGAACTCGTCGCTTTGCACTTTTCTTTATGTCTAGTTCCAGCTCTAACCTCTTCTGTCTCATTGTGATAAAATTTCTGCCCGACTGGCGGTGATCAAAAAGCCGCTCACCTTGTAAACGTTCGGTCAAATTCTCACGTCGAGGATTTTTCCAGACCACTCGTCGCTTCCACTTTTCTTTATATACCTAAATATTCTTCTAGTGTTAATCCGCTTTGATGGACTTTGGTGGCAAGGTCTTTTCCTAAGTAACGGAAGTGCCATGCTTCGTATTCATAGTTTGTAACACTCTCTTTGTTTTTCGGGTAGCGCAAAATAAATCCATATTCCGCTCCGTGCTTGGATAACCATTCTGCTCCTGGCGTGCCTGCAAATTTTTCATTTGCCCAATATTGTTCTTGACCGACTTCTCCAATATCGAAACCAAGTCCTGTTTGATGCTCCGAATATCCCGGACGTGCACTATATCGGTCAGCGGCCGCTTGACCTTCTGCATCGACATACTTTTGATACAGATTTACTTGATAGTCATAGCTTCTATAAGTACTAAATGCGATTAGTTTTATTCCGTCTTTTTCAGCGGCGGCGGCCATTTCTTCGAATGCTGCTCGAGCTTCCTTGTCTTCTCCAGGAGCATATGTCGGAGGCAGTGGATGTTGTTTGTTCGCAATCAAAACACCTTTCACATAAGAAGGTTTATTCACTTCTGTAGGTAGAGGATGTTCTGGATAACCACTCACTTTGTCAGGAGTAGAACCATTCTCCTCAGGCTTATCTTGAGGTTCAGTCTTTGGAGTATCGTCTTTTGGTTCCTCTGTAGTCGTGCCTCCATCAGAAGTTTTTGGGTCTTTTGTGTTCTGAGATGGTTTTGGTTCGCTGTGCTTAGGCTGATCGCTCTCATTGCGATCCATATACATAAATGCTGTGATGCCCACCGCCACAATTAGAAGCAAAGCAATCGTTAAAATAATCCATAAATTCTTGCGGCTTCTTTTTGCTCGATGTTTAATTCGATACTGTTCCAATTCACTAACCCTTCTTTCATCATATAAGGAGCCATTGCCCCTATTTCCTCTCTCTATCTTAACAAAAGTCTTTTTCTTCCGCATGGATTGATTTCGACAGTTTCGTGGAGTTCATCTTTTCATATGGTAAGATAGTGCTTATCGAAGTAGATTCGTAAAGGAGTTAAAAAGCATGTCATCCATTTGGAAAAACCAAATTGTAAAAATTGCCAATGATTTAGAAAAGCACTCTATTCCTTATTTTTATGTAAAAGAAACCGCTCTTGCTATTCAAGGGCTCGATCTTGGAACTCAGAATTCCATTTTGCTCGAAGTTCAATGGGACGTTTTTGAAAAAGTACAATCGATTTTAAATAGCGACGCTTTGATACAACGAGAAGTAACAAATGCTTCCTTTACCTTTTTTGTCGAAGAAGTTGAAGTGCAAGTAACTTGTATTTTTAATACAACGATTAAAACCAATCCATTCCGAATCAGGCATCGTTTTCAAGATAAGGAGGTTTGGGTTCATTCTTTCTATGCGTATATAAATGGTGAGCAAGAGAACAGCCTTTCTAAGAAGATCCATGAATTTTTACAGAAAAAACAAGCAGAGTTATCTGCACAAAATATGTCTGCGTGGAACCAAGAACAGGATGATGCTCTCGTTCAGCGATATGGAGAACCGAAAGTGGTCGTGGCGAAATTGAAAGAAAATCCAACTTGGAGACTTCAACCCTTTTATCCTTACCTAGGGGATTTGAATGGGAAAAGAGTTCTCCATTTAATGGGCTCAAATGGTATCAAAGCCACGGCTATGGGCTTATTAGGTGCCGATGTTACAGTCATAGATTTCTCGAATGATAACGCAGCTTATGCCCAAAGACTTGCCGATGAAGCAGAAGTAAAATTGAATTACAAAATCATGGACGTATTAACTTATGCCCTAGAAGCAGATTCTAATGCCTACGATCTTGTCATACTCGAGCTCGGTGTGCTTCACTATTGGCTCGACTTAATGCCGTTAACCCAACTGATTCATAAAGTGCTCAAGGCGAGCGGTCGGTTCGTTTTGCACGAGTTTCATCCAATTTCAACAAAGTTGATTACTTCAACAGGAAAAAAACATAGCGTTAACGGCAATTATTTCGATCCTCATTTAGTAGAAGTCCCTGTTGCCTTCTCTAAGCACATAGCAGAACAGCAACAACCACTATTAACAAAGTCGTTACAGCGCAAATGGACGCTTGGAGAAGTATTAACCGCAATAGGACAAGCTCAGCTTCATATTCAAGTAGTAGAGGAAGAGCCAAACCATAAACTGCATGATATCGGACTCCCAAAAACGTACACGGTTGTAGCTGGAAAATATTAAATGGAATTTTGAAATTAAAAATCACTAAGTTGCATAATTCAGTAGTGAACAGTATATTATAGATGAGGAAATCAATTCCTCATTTTTCTTTTTATACACTACTGGTTATTAGTTAGTAGTGAACAAAGCATTAGAGAGGTGAATGGAATGAACGTTCAATTTAAAAAAGGTGTGCTCGAACTATGCGTTCTAGCTTTAATTAATAAAAAAGATCAGTATGGATATGAACTTGCTCAAAATATTTCAAAGAAAATTGAAATGGCAGAAGGAACCCTTTATCCACTTTTACGAAGGTTAACAAAAGAAGAGTATGTAACAACTTATTTACAGGAATCTACCGGAGGACCGCCGCGAAAGTATTATTCGTTGACGAAAAATGGAAGAGAATACATGCATGAACTCATTTCAGAATGGCAGCAGTTCTCAGAGGCGGTACAGGATTTTATTGAAGGAGGTCAAGAAGATGAATCGGAATGAATTTATCAAGACGTTAGAAGCAAATTTAAAAGGGTTACCTTCGTCTGAAAAGAAGGAAATTCTTTATGACTACAAAGAGTATTTTCAAATTGGATTGAAGAGTGGAAAGACGGAAGCTGCACTTGCAAAGGAATTAGGGAATCCTAAAAATTTAGCAAAGGAACATCAGACTGAGTATCACGTAAAACACGCTTTAAAAGAAAAAAGTTTTTCGAACTTGGGAAGAGCATTAGTCGCTGGTATTAGTCTAAGCTTTTTCAATTTAGTCTTTCTGCTTGGTCCAATTTTAGCAATCATGGCTATTTATTTAGGGATTGGTGTTGTGGCACTTGCCTTCATTCTTTCCCCATTTACAATTTGGAATTCGGACTTTTTTATCGGAATCGACGGGAATGCTCCGAAAATATTTGTTTCTATGACTTTATTAAGTGTAGGGATCTTAATTGGACTCGGCATGATCTATATGGGGAAATTATTCTACGAATTTATTTTACGCTACATTAAATTTAACGTCGGTATTATTAAAGGTGGGAAATAAGATGAAACTAGAAAAAAAGGGTAGCATGACAAAAAAAGTATTCTATGGTGCCTTGATTCTCCTTGTCATTGGATTGGTTGGAACATTTATTTCTTTCCGAGCAGATAATTTTTCGTTCGGTGGTGCTGAAGTTCATCAGGTAAAGAATATAAACAACGAGAAGATTGAAAAGCTCTCCATCAAATCATCTTCTACAGACGTTGAAGTGCAGTCGGCAAATCGAAAAGATATTAAAATTGAATTAATGGGACACGCAAATAAGAACAACAAAGACGATTTTCAAATAAAGACGACTGAAAATGGCCGGGAATTACTTGTAACTGTTAAAAGAAAAGGAGCATCGATTAACTTTGGAGGAGATCGATTAAAGATAGTAGTAACCGCTCCAAAGAGTCAAGTCGAACAACTCAAAGTCGAATCTTCATCGGGCGATTTGAAGATTCATACATTTACACTTAATAATGTTGAATTAAATGCGAGTTCTGGAGACGTTCAATCTTATGATATGGATGTGAAAGAATTATTAACGATTCATACAAATAGCGGTGATATCAAAGCAAATGATAATGAAGCAAAAATGGTAACATTACAGGCTTCAAGTGGTGATATAACAGGGAAATCGATGAAATCAAAATCCTTCCATTTCAACGCTTCTTCCGGGGATATTATTCTTCAAAATTTGACGGGGGATATCGATACAAAAACCGGTTCAGGTGATGTTCTTTATAAACAGAAAGATTTATCTGGCAATGTAAATATTCAAACAGGAAGTGGAGATAGTGAAATTCGCTTAGTAAATACACCTAAGTCAGTCAAGTTAGATTTTCATGGTGGTTCTGGAGACGGAAATGTAAAACTTGATGGGTTAAAAACCGAAACGAACACAGATCACAAAATAGTAGGGCAAGTCGGGAATGGTGAGTATGAAGTGAAGGTTCGCACAGGTAGTGGTGATTTTACCTTTAAATAATCGTAGTGAAAAAAGCTTGTACCACAATGAAGGGGCTGTCCCAAAAGTCATATAAATGGACTTTTAAGGGCAGCTCTTTTTTTCATGTTAATAAATGGGTCTGTTGATTTCAGTTACAAGCGGACGCCTTCCACTAAAATCTATAAAGTGCTTAAAATCAGCAGATATTTAAAATAAACACAAAAAAACCGTCCTAATAAAGACGACAGAAGAAGCTCCTTCCATCCGAGGATGATGGCGAAAGTAATTCTCAACGTATATTCTCAAAAAGTCTATTCCTCACGTGGTATTGAAAATTTACTCAACGAAAACATTTCCGTAAAATGGCTCAGGTTATGAACAAAGTTTAAAAGTGTACGAATGCGAAGACTTTTCGGATTGTCCGTTGAAAGCCATCTCTTGAAAGTGGCAGGCATCCACCAGCTATTTTCAAGGGGAAAAAATGAAAACATAAAAACAGGTGAAGAAAAACGAGTCGTTTTCCTTCACCTGTTTCATTTTAGGAACTTATTAGAAAGCCCCTTTTGTGATCTAATTTTCACGGTTACATTTATTTGTTATGTATATTTCCTTATTGCGGTTTACGTTAACGTCAATGATAAAATGTTATTATCTAATAATTCTAACAACAAGAAGAGGTTGAAAGATGATCTATACCATTTCAGATTTAGCAAAGGAATTCCAGGTAACGACCAGAACCATTCGTTATTATGAAGAGTTAAAACTGTTGAGTCCAAAGAGAAGTAAAGAAGGAAAAAGACTCTATTCAAAACGAGAATATACAAGGTTGAAGCTCATTGTAAGAGGGAAAAAATATGGTTTTTCTTTAGATGAAATTAAAGATATGGTCATTCTGTTTGACAAAGATCGTACAGGCATTAAACAGCTTGAACGTACGGTAGAATACGGTCATCTGAAATGCAAAGAGATTCAAAATCGAATCGAAGAATTAACAGAGATGAAAGAAGAAATGGAGAAACTGCTTGATGATTTTACGAATCGGTTAGATAAAAGAAGGAGTCCGATCAATTCATGAATATCTCAAATTTATTAGCAAGAAACGCCCGCAAGTATCCCAATCATGAAGCTGTCATTACAGAAGCCGAAAGACTCACTTACAAGGAACTGCATATAGATGTGAACCGCTTGGCTTCTTCGTTATTGAAAAAAGGAATTCGCCAAGGTGATCGTGTTGTTCTTTGTATGCCGAATACAAAGGAATTTCTTCTGACCTATTTTGCAGTCATGCGAATTGGTGCGATTATCGTTCCAATTAATGCGAAGCTTACTCTCCCAGAAGTTTCTTATATTTTGGAGCATTGTGGTGCAAAAGCATTTGTCGTACACGAATGGCTTTGGGAAGAGTTATCTTCTTTGTTTCATAGCCATTTAATCGGTATTAAAACAGGAGCCCCATCGCTAGGTTGGATGACAATTGATCAATTGTTAGAAGATGGACGACCTGACGAAATAACATGCTTAATAAGTGAAGATGAAGAAGCGACGATTCTTTACACATCAGGCACAACAGGTAAGCCGAAAGGGGTCATTTTTACTTACCGCAATATCCTTTCTGTTGCGGTGATGATGAATGTTGAAATGGAAATGAAACCGTCTAGCCGGATTCTTCATATGATGCCTCTTAGTCATTCAGCACCTCTTCATTTATTTTTAGTTGCAGGTTTGAATGTCGGAGCAACACATATTTTGTCGTCCACTTTTACACCTGAGAAATTCGCTCAACTAGTTGAGAAAGAAAAAGTGTCGCATTTCTTTGGTGCACCTGTGGCTTATTTAGTTACGTTGAGACTTCCGAATCTAGAACAATATAATTTTTCTTCTTTGAAATACTGGGTTTACGGTGGTGCACCATTATCTAAACATGAAGTTAATTTGATTGAATCATCCTTTCCAACGAGTCGGCTTTATTGTGTATACGGACTTACAGAAGCTGGTCCAAGTGGAACGTTATTGTTAGCTGATGAACACAAGACGAAGTCTGGTAGTATCGGGAAAAGAGCAGCACTTGGAACGGAAATCGCTCTTGTAAATGAAGAAGGCGAAAAAGTGTCAAAAGGGGAAGTAGGAGAAATTGTCCTTTTTGGTGAAGGGAATATGAAAGGGTATTGGTCCGATGAGAAGAAAACGCGGGAAGCTTTTATTAATGGATGGTTAAGGACGGGAGACTTAGCAATAGAGGATGAAGATGAATTCATTTGGATCGTCGATCGCAAAAAAGATTTAATCATATCTGGTGGTGTGAATGTTTATCCGAAAGAGATTGAAGATGCGCTCATTCAGCATCCTCAAATAGCGGAAGTAGCGGTTGTCGGAGCACCTCATAAAGAATGGGGTGAAACAGTCAAAGCCTTTATCGTTGCAACAAGTCCATTTGAGCATGTTAAAGAAGAGTGTGAGTCTTTTTTAAAAGGAAAAATTGCCGCTTTCAAAATACCAAGACTATACGAAACCATTGAAGAATTGCCGCGCAACGCAACAGGTAAGATTTTAAAGCAACAATTAAGAGAATTTCAAGCGAATCGGCTAATTCATCAAGAAGGAGACACAAATGAATTTTTTTGAAAATGATCGACACTTTCAACAATTAGTTGAAAAGAAGATGGATAAAAATTTTTACAAATGGGCGAAGCCGAGACTTGAAGAGTTTGGTGAACGGTGTGCAACTGAAATCGATCGGAGAGCAGCTTATACCGATCGAGAAGGCCAGCCGAAATTAATTCCATACGATCGTATGGGCAACGAAATATATGAAGTTTGGGTCAATGAGGGATATAAACAAACGGTTAAAGAAACCTACGACCGAGGAATCGTCGGTTATGTTCACAAAGAAATACCTGACCTTCATCAAAAGGGAAATTATCTCTACTCATTTGCACAAGGTTATTTACTCTCCCAAACAGAGCCAGGCTTCTATTGTCCAGTGACCTTATCAATGGCCACCGCATTTTTACTTGATCATTACGCAGATGAGAAGGTAAAAGAAAGATTTTTACCACACGTATTATCGACAGGTGAAATAGAGCTGTACGAAGGCGCTACGTTTCTAACTGAAAGACAAGGCGGGTCAGATGTTGGAGCAAATGAAACGATTGCAATAAAAGTAGGAGAGGACTATCGCCTAACGGGGGAGAAATATTTTGCATCTAATTCTGGAATGTGCGGAGTTGCCATGGTACTTGCTCGGTTGGAAGGTTCCTTATCAGGAACAAAAGGCTTGAGCTTATTCGCGGTACCTTGGAGAAAAGCAGACAAAACGTTAAATGGAATCCGAATTCGTCGGTTAAAAGATAAATTAGGGGTTCGAGCCGTTCCTTCAGCTGAAATCGAATTTAACTCCGCTGAGGCTTTCCTTGTAGGCGATCCAACAAAAGGGATTGCCTATATGATGGAAGCTTTAAATCTTTCAAGATTATGTAATGCAATTGCATCGATTGGAATTATGCGTCGAGCCTATAATGAAGCAAAAGATTACGCGTTTAAGCGAGATGCATTTGGACAAAAATTAGCTAATTATCCTATGATTCAAGACACGCTAGTGAAGCTTTCCGTGAAACAAGAAGTAGAAACGAGTGCAGTGTTTCGCTTAGTTGAATTGTTCGATCGTGTCACGAAAGGTGAAGAACGATCGCAACAAGAAATTGGGATGAATCGTTTACTTATTGCTCTGCTAAAAAAAGAAACAGCTGAACAATCAATTCATTTCGCTCATGAAGCGATCGAAATGCACGGAGGAAACGGCTATATTGAGGATTTCGTCACTCCACGATTGCTAAGAGACGCTCAAGTTCTCACTGTATGGGAAGGAACTGCAAATATTTTAGGGCTAGAAATTTTACGGCTTATCCACAAATTTCAAGTGCATGAGATTTTTATTCGTCAGATGAAAGAAAAATTAAACGAACTGTCACCCCATTTGGAAGCACTAAAGAAACCCGTGGCAATTGGACTAAATGAAGTGGCTGAATTTGCTCAATTCATCCTGTCATCGACTCAAGACGTACAAACTTTTCATTCAAAAAAAATGGCTGAACTGATGGTCCGTGTTTTTGAAAGTGTGGTCGTTTTAGAAGAAGCATCAGCTGGAGGAAAGAGAGATCTAGCTAAAGCTGAGCTTTTTATCGAAGAAACATGGAACCTTCATCCGTGGGTGAATCAAGAAATGAAATCAATCCAATTCTTTGAACTGATTATCAATGAGTAGGGAGAAGAAAAGATCGACTTATCCATTGGAAAAAGAATCTATCTCTCTGGATCACCTTATTGTCTTTGAACAAAATCAACTAGAAAAGTTAAATTTTCATGACGGATATCGAATGATTTCTTTTCTGAAAAACAGAGGGAAAAGTGAATGAACATTAGTAGTACAGACCAAGACCATGGTTTGTGCTATTTTTTTTATGGTAGAAGTGAAGGAAAGTCGCGTGGACGCTGGGACCATTGAATCCGTTTAGAATGTTGGAACCTCGGGATCGTGTAGAAGAGGTCTACTTTGAACAAGTGCGAGTATTAGGACACTACTATGAATAAATTGAAAAGGAGATTATGCGTCACTACAATCGGTTATAAGCTCTCCATTATTAGAAAAAGTGTTTTTGAAGAGCTTAGCCATGTTTTAAATGTCGTGCAGCTCTATTTGTCATCTGCATTTTTATTTATTTAGTTGCACCTGTTGCTTGGAGTGCAGGCGCTCGACTCTTGCGGGAATAGCATGAGCCTTGAGACCCCACAGGGAGCACGCTTTTCACGACCGAGGAGACTCTCCCGTCCGTTTACGGAAAGCGAGTGGTTTTGCTGAATGTAGAAAAATCAACATGCTCATTGAATAAGGTTTACATGGAACAAGATTGGACGATTTTTCTTAAGGGAACTGTGGAGATGTTCTTGCGTATATTTCAAGTTAATTAGGAAATAACTGAAGAAGAGTCTACTCATGAAAGGCGGCGGTTATGTGCGAATCATTCACCTAGATGCTTTCTATAAAAAGTGTCTCCTTTCTTTTGGGTTCAAACATAGAAATTCGGTGAGGTTATGAAGAAAATATGGTTGAAAAGAAAGGATAAAGAAAGTAAACCCATAGTTGAAAAAATGGATCCGAATACAACGTTTCAAAATTTAATGAATCAATTTAAAGCTTCATCCGATTTTGTTTCTTATCAAGATAAAGGAATCCCATCTTATCACTTTTCTTATTATAAAACAATGGTCGATGTCGAGGTATTGCACAGAGACGTCTTGCCATGGATAAAAGGGAACGATCTCCATACCCTTGAAAAATTAAAAGAAAAAATTCCTTTAGAAGGAGTTCTGTTAACAAATGACTGTGAATTAATTAAAAATTCAGTTGCAAGTGGCTTTATTATGGTCCAAGAAAAAATTGAGAACGCTACTTGCTTGCTGTTACAAGTTAGACACGAAGAAACACGGCCAGTTAGTATTCCAGAAACAGAATATAGTGTCGCAGGACCTAAAGAGGCTTTTGTCGAGTCCCTCGATGTAAATATAAATCTGATTCGAAAAAGATTGCCGATTCCAGAATTAATGGTGAAAGAAATAGAAATAGGGAAATTATCCAAAACGAGAGTGGCCGTTTTTTATATTGAAGGTATTACTGATGACGTAAATGTACAGACCGTTTTGCAACGTTTAAAAGCAATTGAGTATGACCATATTGAGGATAGTTCTTATATGTCGCAAATGATTTCAGACAACCACCATTCACCTTTTCCACAATTAATTAATACTGAGCGTCCAGATCGTGTGACGAGTGTTCTTGCAGAAGGCAAGGTAGCGATTATGTCGAACGGTTCCCCCCAAGCCCTTACTGGACCAACAACACTCACAGAATTCTTTTCAGCCTTGGAAGATTACTATATCTCATGGACGCTTGCTTCTGTAATTAGATTAATCCGATTATTTTCTATTTTGTTCTCAGTTCTGTCTACTCCCATGTATGTAGCTGTTCTGACTTACCATTATGAAATGATCCCGGATGATCTGTTAGCTACTCTCATTGCTTCAAGAAGTGGAATTCCATTTCCTCCATTCCTAGAAGCCATTATTTTAGAATTGACCATTGAACTTCTTCGAGAAGCCGGTGCGAGACTTCCGACAAAAGTAGGACAAACAATCGGAATTGTTGGAGGGATTGTCATCGGAACCGCAGCTGTTCAAGCGGGGTTAACGAGCAACGTCTTACTCATTCTTGTAGCGCTTGCTGCACTCGCTTCTTTTACAACTCCTGTCTATCAAATGAGTAATGCTATTCGTTTAATCCGTTTTCCATTTTTAATCTTCGCTCAAATACTTGGTATTATTGGGATTGTTGTGTGTTTTACCTATGTGATTGCACATTTATTAAAGTTAACTTCGTTAGGCAGACCTTATATTGCACCCGTCTATCCTTTAAGAGTGAAAGATTTTAAAGATGGTTTTATCCGTCTTCCATTTAGCAGCCAGTCTTTAAGGCCACTATTAGTAAGACCAAAAGATGCTCGTAGAAATAATCCGGAGAAAGCGAAAGACAAGCACGATATTGATGAGTAAAGAGAAAAGGAGAGGTTTGTATTGTTGGCATTACCGAGAGAAAACAAGCAAATTTCTCACTTTTTTGTCTTTTATTTAATTACTCAAATGCAATTGGGTGTTGGGCTACTAGGATTTGAACGATATATTGTAAAAGACTCAGGGTACGATAGTTGGATCGCTATTATTCTAGCCGGTTTAGCTGTTCACCTTCTATTATGGATTTGTTATCAAATTCTAATGAAAGGAAAGAATGATTTAATCGTGATCCAACGGAATTTATTTGGAAAATGGCTTGGTGGATTTTTTAGCATTGTCATCTTGGCCTATTTTACATTGCTGGTTGTTACGATTACACGAACGTACGTTGAAATTATAGAAGTATGGATGTTTCCTAATTTAAGTAGATGGCTGATGATTGCCCTTATTCTTGGAATTGCGTATTCCTATGTTATAGGAGGTTTTAGAGTTGTAACAGGCATTTGTGTGTTGGGCTTCTATTTTGCACTTCCATTATTTCTTTTGAAATATTATCCAATCCAACAAGGGCACTTATCGAATCTCTTTCCTATTATGGATCATTCGTTTACCGATATCTTAAAATCTTCAAAAACAATGACATTAGAATATCTAGGATTTGAGTTGATTTTCCTTTTTTACCCGTTCATAAAAAACCCTGAGAAATCACAAAAATGGGCCCATTTTGGCGTAGCATTTAGCAGCTTTACTTATTTAGTTTCTGCATTAGTTTCTTTCGGCTATTTTAATCAACAACAAATCTCGCACACCATTTGGCCAACGCTTACTTTGTGGAAAATTGTGAACTTATCTTTTGTTGAACGATTTGAATACATAGGAATCGCAATCTGGTTATTCGTCGTTCTACCGAATATTTGCATAGGTATTTGGGCAGTTAGTAGAGGGATTAAACAGCTGTTTTCATTGAAACAAAAACATGGGATCATAGGTATTTGTGTGGTTGTATGGTTCCTTTCAGGTCTGCTTGTCGATCGCCAGCAAATTGATACATTTAATACCATTACTTCAAGAATAGGATTTTATATTTTATATGTGTACATTCCGTTATTGTATGTACTTCAAATTATCATTACTAAGGTGAGGAAATCTTCCAATGAATAGCAGACTAGTAACCGCAATGTTGCTCTCTGTCTTCTTTCTTTCGGGGTGTTTTCCTAGTACCCGTATTCTTGAAGACATTGAGTTAATTCAAACGAATGGATACGATTATGTAGATAAAAACACGATAAAAACAACCTCTCAGGTCCCGATCACTCAATCAGGTCAAACTTTGATTACGATGAGTGAAGAGTTCACTGCGAAAGCTCATACGAGTAAAGATGCTAGAAGAATTTCCTTAGCAGAATCTCCAAAGCCATTTATGAATGGTCGAATTGGCGTTGTGCTCTATGGTAAAAAATTAGCGGAGAAAGGTATTTATAGAGCAACAGATACTTTACAACGGGATCCTTCAGTCGGAAGGGATATCTTTTTGGCTATTGTAGATGGAGAAGCCGAGACGTTATTAAAAACGAAAAATAGTTTGAATGAAACACCGTCCCTTTACTTAAAAGAATTATTAACACATACCATGAAGACTGAAATTCCTGCATCAACTCTTCATCATTTTCTCTATTCTTATTACGGTAAAAGGCATTGATCCATTACTGCCAGTAATTGAAACAAAAGATGATCATATTAAAATTAAGGGGGTTGGCTTATTCGACGATGACCGTTATGTAGGAATGGTTTCCCTTAAAGATTGTTTTGTCTTTAAAATGCTCTGTGATCCTTTCAAAGATGGAATCTATGAAGTAAAGTACAAAAATGATACGTATTTTACGATCCAAAATATTTCTTCAAAAGCTACCTATGAAGTGAAAAATGGAAATAGCAATCCGAGAGTGGCGATTACGCTTAAATTAAATGGAAGACTAAATGAAGCAGCCCGAATAGCGAGTGAAAACAAAAAATCGGTACATTCGTTAGAAGAGTATGCAACAAACCAAATTAAAGCGGAAGCAAAGAAGCTGTTAAAAAAATTTCAAGAGTTGAATATAGATCCTTTAGGAATCGGTGACCATGCAAGAAGTCAAACGAGACACTTTGATTATAAAAAATGGGATGAGCAATTTTCTTCGATTCCCATTGATGTAAAAGTCGACATCCAATTTCAACAAGCAGGAATTGTTGAACAACAATAAAAAAGTGGCCAGCTCCCATGTGAAATCTTTCGCATATGGAGTCTGGCCACTTTTTTATATTTTGCTTTATTCAAGTTTTTTTAGTGGCTCTTGTGCAGGGCCTTCAAGAACGGTTCCGTCAAAGGAGAATCGTGAACCATGACATGGACAATCCCAAGAACGTTCAGCTTCATTCCATTCAACTTCACACCCTAAGTGTGTACATGTTGTATCCAAGATATGAATGGTGCCATCCGCTTCCTTGTAGCCTCCTGCACGTCGCCCCTTATAAATCACCGGGGCTCCTTCATCAATTTGAAGTTCTTCCACTTCCTTAACGACGAGCTCCGTTTTCCCTTTAATTAATTGCATTGCGACGTCTGTATTTTCTTTCAAAAAAGTACGTAGGCTCGGATCATGAATGGAACCGGGAAGGGGAATAAAGTTCTTTGTATGGACTTTTTTTACCGGCCACGTCATCAGCAAACATCTGAGCAGCAACAGCGCTTGTCGTCATTCCCCATTTTTTGAATCCTGTCGCTACTAAAATCCTCGGTAACTCATCTTTAATTGGACCAATAAAAGGAATTCGATCGAGCGTAAGTAAATCTTGAGCGGACCACCGATAACGGATATATTCAATTCCAAAGGTTTCATCGCCCCATTTTTTAAGAGATTCGAAATGTTGCTCCATTTCTTCTCCTTGACCAGTCTTGTGACCTTCTCCACCAAGCAGGATCAAGGTTCCCCATTCACGGTCGTTGTTCTCAACGAGTGCTTTGGCGTATCGGCACTAATGTACATTCCGTTTTGAAGTTCTAGTTTGGTTTTAATGGCAAGAACGTAAGAACGCTCCGCATGCATCCTTGTAAAATACAGCCCTTTGCCTTCAAAAAAAGGATAGTGAGAGCAAATGATAATCTTTTTACAATGAATTTTATCTCCTGATTCAACTTCGAGTCCAAGCTTTTCCCCTTTTTCAATGTTGCATGCTTTCGTTTGTTCAAAAATTTTCCCGCCTTTTTCTTCAATAAGGGGCAGGAGAGCCGACAAAAATTGAAGCGGATGAAATTGGGCTTGTCGGCTCATTTTGAGTGCGCCGTTTGTGGAAAAAGGTAACGACACGGAATCCGTTAGTTCGCCTGGAATCTGTAGTTTCTGATAGGCATCCCATTCTTGCTCTAATTTTAATCGTGTTTCCTCTTTTGTTGCATAAACATAGGCATCTTGCTCTTCCCAACCACATTCGATATTGTGTTCAAGGATCGTATCGCGAAAAAACTGAATTGCTTCATCATTTGCTTTGTAATATAAACCTGCATTCTCAAGACCAATATGTTGGATCAGTTCGTCATAAATGAGATCGTGTTGTGCAGTTACTTTTGCGGTCGTATGTCCAGTTGTTCCGTTCATAAGGGTACTCGCTTCTACAAGTGCTACCTTTACCCCGTTTTTACTTAACAAATAGGCGGTTAAAATTCCGCTTATTCCTCCTCCAACAATCGCAACATCCACATCCAGTTCTTCTTGTAATGGCGGATAGGAAGGAAGAGTAGTCGTTTCTAACCAAAGGGAACTCGAGTACTCAGGAAGAAATGAAGATGTAGACTGTTGTTTTGTCATAAAAAAAACTCCTTTCAACTGCTGTCCTATAGTAAGTAAGATGTCCTGATTCTCCATTAATATCCATAAAAAATAATAAAAGGGGCTACCAAAAGTCAGTGAAAACTGAATGATTGGTAGTCCCTATTATTTTGTTCAAAGATAAGATAGTATCAATTTTTTCACCTGGTTATTTAGCTCTAGTCTCCAAGCGCCAAGTGAAAAAGTCTTTTCATGATTTCTTAGCAAGTAATTGAACGAAATGGCGTAGAAGTCCTTTTTTTGAATAAAAGTGATAGGTGATTTTCGTTGCAGGTGGACGCTTTCCGCGGGCATGGCTTGAGTCTCCTCGGTCGCGAAAAGCGTGCTCCCTGTGGGGTCTCAAGGCTCATGCTAATTTTTAGTGTATCAAGATGAGGTTGGTGATGAAAAATGAAGAAAAATTTTTTAGAAGCAGTAGAAGTAACCGAAAAAATGTTAGATGATGTGATATTTATGTGTGACTCACGAGTAAAGTCTACCTATTTTACACGTCAGAGTAAAAAACTCGATTTTAAAAACACTATACTTTTTAGCTTCTATTTTGTTAAAAAGTCAATCCAGCTCGAGCTTGATGCGTTTTTCAAGATACTGAATCCAACAACAAATAGTATCTCAAAGCAGGGGTATTCGGAAGCTAGACGCAAAGTCTCGCCCCGTGCATTTAAACGATTAGCAGATGAAGTCGTCAAATGGTTCTATGATGAGGACTCCTACAAAACTTTTCATGGCTATCGTCTTTGTGCGATTGATGGATCTATACTCGAACTACCGAACACAGAAAAGTTGCAAAACCAGTTTGGTTATTCTGAAAATCAGATGGGTCCTCGAAGGGCTCGTGCCAAAGCATCAACGTTACTAGATCTTGAAAATGATATCATCCTAACGTCTACAATTAAACCCTACCCTTCGAGTGAACGAGACGCTGCCAAGGAGATGATCAACGATCTTCAGTGCTTAGGTTTCAAGAACGACCTCATTCTTTTTGACAGGGGTTATCCCTCGAAAGATTTCATTGCTTATCTAGAAGAACATAGGTTGAAATACGTTATGCGTGCCCCACAAGGGGCAATGAAAGAGATAAGGGAAGCTGTGAACGAAGATCAAATCATTGAATTCTCTTTTAAAGGCAAAGCATATCCAGCGCGAGTCCTTCGGTTTCTATTATCATCAGGAGAAGAGGAAATCCTTCTCACAAATGTGATGGAAAACAATCTAGGCACTGAAGATTTCAAAGAGCTCTATTTCAGACGTTGGGGTATTGAAGAAAAATATGACCTGTTAAAGAACAGGCTACAAATTGAAAATTTTACTGGGACTTCCAAGTTAGTGGTAGAACAAGATTTCTACGCATCTATCTATCTCAGTAATATGGTCTCGCTTGTGAAGAACGAAGCGAATGAAGCCATCCAGGAGAACGATGCTAAAAAAAATCTGAAGCATAAATACCAGGTGAATACGAACATCCTCATCGGAAAATTGAAAGATTCCATGATTCTTCTATTGCTTGAAGAAAACTTGACCTTGCGACGCTCTTTATTTAAACGACTTGTAAAAGAGGTCATAAAAAATAAGACACCGATCCGGCTAGGGAGGAAATATCCGCGCAACAAGAACTTGAAGTCGAATAGATTTTCTCCCAGCAGGAAAAGATGTCTATAAAATAAAACAACCTAATTTCAATATACTTTAGTGATATAGATGATGCAAGGAAAAATAGACCCTGAAAAAATAGAAAATTCTAGGGCCGGGCATCCTATTGCCTTTTTTAAGTCCTAGTAGGCAGAGAAATGAAATGAGGAAGGAAAAATCACACTAAATAAAATTTTACTGTTAATTAATGTAATTATAACTTGATGACATTGGTCTCAAGGCTCATGCTAATGAGGGCACTGAAAAACTCGCGTTTTTTTTGGAGGGGAATTGATTATTCAAGAAGTTCAAAAAAAATAAGCATCTTTTGTTCGAATTTGAACAAAAGATGCTTATTTTCCTGCCTATTCTTTATTATTTTTCATTTACAAGTTTGATAATTCTCTTAAGATTGGTTGCGAAAATTGCAGTGGCCCCTTGTATTTCCATACCAATTAGACCCGAGGATGATGCCACATCATACCCGTGCCTGTGTTTTAGTTCACTATTTTTCGCTTCAATTTTATATCGAGTTTTTGCGCACTCTTTAAACTTTTCTGTCTGTTGAAATGCTTCTTGATCCTTATGTTCCATTGATTTTATCGTCACATAATAAGACTTCGTCTTAGCTCCTTCTTTATAACAGCCATCACGTAAAGGGCAAACTTTACATTTTTCTACATCAAATAAATATCTTGTTCTTGAGTTACTGGTCTGATCTTTTCTACCGTCATATTTTTTATGAGTTGCCATATGTCCTGCTTTACAGACATACATTCCTGCATCTTTATTAAATTCAAATTTAACTTCTTCTGCACGATTACCATGCGAGATAATTGGATGTAACTTAGAAACTAGGATTACATTTTCCTGCTTTGAATAGGCAATATTATCCTTCTCTGAGTAAGCCTTATCACCAATCACCTCGTCCACTTCCATTCCTGTTTGTCGGCTTTTCTCCATCAGCTCCTTTAGATATTTTCCATCACTTTTTTCTCCTGTTGTCACCACTGCAGCTGTAATGATCCGTTCATCACTCATTGCGATATGTGTTTTGAAGCCAAAGAAAGAAGAATTCTGTGTTTTATGACCAATACGTGCATCTGGATCCGTTGAATAACTTAACTGTTCCATATAATCTTCTACTACTTCTTTTAGCACATTTAATTTATCCTTAACTGCAGGAATCGCTGCGATTTGTGGTTCTGTTTCCACTACAGAAATGATCTGACGACAATAATTTAATTCATCTTCTACTTCGTTAGAAGTGGTTTTAGAAGGGAATTTTTCTTTCATCGACTCATCAATTTGATAGACTGCTTTTCTTACATTTTTTGATTTCGCTTGTAGATATTCTTTCGGGGATATCTGATTATAACGTGCTTTTGTATGTGTAGCATCGACAATGATGGATTTACTTTTAATGATTCCTTTTTCAAGTGCAATCTCAACCGTTTTTCCTATGAGCATGTCTAATAAACCCACATCTTGAAGACGGAGTCTGCGGAATTTAGTCAATGAACTTGGATCGATTACTTCTTCTTCTGGTACCATATCCAGAAAATATTTAAAGGACATATCATATTTAGAACGTTCCACTAAATCGACGTCTGAAAGGTCATGGATTGACTTTAGTAATAAATATTTGAACATACGAATGGGGGAGATAGCGTTGCGACCATTATCTAGACAATATTTTGTTTTTAGTTCTTCGAGAATGAATGAAAAATCTACTAATTCATTTATTTGGCGAAGCATGTTATCTTTTGGCACTACGATATCGTATATTGCCATAAATGGGCTGAGATTGAGCGTTTCTTGGTTTGAAATCATTTGATAACCACCTACATACATTGATATCTCTAGTATAAAACAAAAAGCGTTCGTTATCTCGACTTTAACGAGATTTTCAACGCTTGCTTTCATGGATTGGACTTTTTCAGTGGCCTCATGCTATTCCCGCAGGAGTCGCCACCTTTCACTACAATCATCGACTAAATTTAGAATGAACACCCATTTAGGATCTCGCTTTTGCATCATTTAAAAACTCCATTTCGCTGGCATGTTGGAATATTGAAATCAATGGTGATTTCCGTTGTAGGCGGATGCTTTCCGCGGGCTGGCGTCGAGCCTCGGCAATCGCAGCGCTGAATGCTTTCTATAGGATATCGTCTATCTTGTATTCTGATAAGAGTAGAGAAAATGAACACGATTTAAGAAAGAACTAATTTCTTTCAACCGCATGCAATGCAAAGATTTCTTGCTAACGTTCGTATAAATGATCTGAAATAGGAATGATGAAATTAACTCAATCAAATGAAAAATCTACATGAAAAAATGAATCTTCTTTTTAGAATGGTTTTCATATTCATTGATTTTAAGACAGCCCATGTATTAAGCAAGGAAAATGAGTTGATACAAAAAGAGAATAGCGAAAATAATGACGAGTGGATGAACTTCTTTAATACGTCCTTTTGCTAATTTCATAATTGGATAAGCGATGAAACCAAGTGCGATTCCATTCGCAATACTTGAGGTCAAAGGCATGGTCACAATAACAAGAAAAGCAGGAAAAGCTTCGTCAAAGTCTTGCCAATTAATATCAGAGATATTTTTAATCATAAAGCTACCAACGATAATTAAACTAGGCGCAGTAATTGCTGTTACCGCAGAAACCGATCCGACAAGGGGGCTGAATAAAGCGGTAATAATAAACAAAATGACAACCGTTAAGGCTGTTAACCCTGTTTTCCCGCCGACACCAACCCCAGCGGATGATTCAACCGTGGCTGCCGTTGGACTTGTCCCAAACATAGCCCCAACCGTTGTTCCGATCGAATCTGCTAAAAAGGCGCTACCCGCTTTATCAAGTTTCTTATCTTTAAGAAGGTTTGCTTGCTTTACGATTCCTAAAAGAGCGCCAGTTGTATCAAATAACATCACAAGAAGAAAAGAGAAAACAACGCTATATAAACCATAATGAATCACATCGGCAACGGACTTGATTGGATTATAAACAAGGATGCCTTCTGGAAGGTGAGGAAGGGAAGTGATGCCTTTATCAAAATGAAGCTGTCCCGTAAAGTATGCAATGATTCCGGTTACGATCATCCCAATGAATAGAGAACCTTGAATATTTAATGTCATTAATGTAATCGTCACGACGATTCCTACTAGTGTCAGGGCAACTTTAGGATCGCTAAAATCTCCGAGTGTCACAAGATTAGTTGGATGGTCGGCAACAATTCCCGAAAGACGCAACCCTATAAAGGTTATAAACAGTCCAATACCTGCCCCAATGGCGTGTTTTAAGTTATCCGGAATAGCATTGATCAACTTCGTTCTGAATGAAGTAAGGGAAAGGATAAGAAAGATAATGCCTGTAATAAAAACGGCAGAAAAACCAATGGCATAAGGAATATGGTGGCTGCTGATAACTGAATAAGCAAAGTATGCATTTAGCCCCATTGATGGACCAATGACAATTGGATAATTAGCGAAAAATGCCATACACAACGTTCCGACGACCGTTGCAATAATGGTTGCCGTGAAAGCCTGATCAAACGGAACACCAGCATCCGATAATATCATTGGATTCACGACAATAATATAGGCAAGCGTTAAAAAGGTCGTTACACCCGCTAATATTTCTGTCCGAATCGTGGTGCCTCTTTCTCGAATCTTAAACATGGAAATCCTCCTTTAAATAAAAAAGTTGGAAAAACCCAACCTCATTTGAAATGATTTGTATATCTCGATCGCAAGAACTAAAGAACTAATTATAGTCCTCATTAAAGGCAGTATCCATTCAATTTTTTTCCAAAAAGGTGATGTAAAGGATTACATTCAAAATTTTGTTGAAAGAACAAACAAATTTTCTACATCCTAAGTCGTAGTCAGAATCGTCCGATTTTTGCAGGCGGATTTCAACCTTTTTCTCGATGAATGATTTCCTTCATTTTCATACACTTAGAGCAAGACAAAATGAACACCCCGTAGATGGATCCTTTAAAGTCCAAGAACGAGGGTGAATGAAGAAAAGAGGAATCATGATGAATCGCCATTCGAATAAAGTTGTAATGATCACAGGTGCTTCAAAAGGTTTAGGAAAAGCACTTGCATTTGCGTTTGCAAAAGAAGGAGCCACACTTGCGATTTGCGCACGAAAGGAAATGGAATTGATACAAGTGAAATTAGAATTAGAAGCACTTGGTACAAATGTAATTGCCGTTGTAGCAGATGTATCAATAGCCAAAGATATCGAACGTTTTGTAGCAGTAACGGAAAATGCGTTTGGGAAAGTAGATGTCTTGATTAACAACGCATCGATCTTTGGACCGGGACCGACTCTATTAACAGACTATCCTGAAGATACCTTTTTTGAAGTATTGCGCATGAATGTAATGAATCCTTTTTTGATGACAAAACGTGTCTTGCCAGGCATGCTCATACGAGAAGAAGGGTCGATTATCAATGTAACTTCAGAAGCGGGTCAAACAGGTTTTGCTGAATGGGGAAGTTATGGAATATCAAAATTTGCTGTAGAAGGATTAACAGAGACATGGGCTGATGAATTAGAAGGCAGTGGTGTAAGAATAAATATGGTTGATCCTGGGGAAATGAATACGGATATGCATAAAGTAGCTGTGCCAGACTGCGATTATAACTTGACTGATCCGAATGAAGTAGTGGATGTCTTTCTTTACCTTGCCTCTAATGAATCTAAAAATATTCAAGGGAAAAGATTTAATGCAACGGCCTATCGAAAGGGGGAAATCGTATGATCACGACCCATTCCTTTCACGTCCCTTCTGTGTTAAATGCAACAACACCAGCAGAGTATCGACTAGGAGGACGAGATCAAGTCCGAATGATGGTGACCGACAGATTATCGGACACAAGTGTCCATACTCGATTTAACGAAATAGGTCATTATTTAGAAAAAGGAGACCTGCTCGTCTTAAATAGCAGCAGAACAATTCCAGCTAAACTAATTGGGAGCTGGAATCGACAAGAAGTAGAAGTTCGTCTTACTAGAAACATCTCATCATTCGAATGGGAAGCGCTTGTTCTCAACAAGAATATTAGGATAGAAGAAACGATTACTTTCACTGCTACTCTTCATGCCGTCGTTTCTCAAATTGGAGAAGAAGACCCACTCGTTCGTTTGCAATTTAACAAAAAAAATTCAGATCTAATAGATGATCTTTACAAAATAGGAGAACCAATTCGATATGAGTATATAAACAATGAATGGCCATTAGAAGCGTACCAAACAGTATTTGCTTCTCATCCTGGCTCCGTTGAAATGCCCTCTGCTGGACGCGCTTTTTCGTGGAAAATGCTGAATCAGCTAAAAGATCAAGGTGTAAAAATCGGGTATATCCAGCTTCATGCCGGTCTTAGTTATTACGGGAATGATCAATGGCCGAATCCCTCTTCTCATCCAGAAGCTTATGAAATTCCACTTGAAACACTTCAAATGATTCAGGAAACGAAGAGAGGTGGAGGAAGAGTCATTGCTGTAGGAACGACTGTGGTTCGTTCACTCGAGACGGCAGCACGTGAGCCATTCGCTCAGAAGGGTGTCAGTAATCTCTATATTAAAAAAGGGACCCAACTAAAAATAGTCGATGGATTGCTTACCGGTTTTCATGAACCAGAAGCAAGTCATTTGGATTTACTAACAGCATTTCTTGAAGAAGACGAAGTTGCTAACCGCTTATAATGAAGCCATTCAAAAAGAATATTTGTGGCACGAATTCGGAGACATGAATCTAATCTTGCCATTAAGGGCTAAACAATGAAGTGGGCACATGGAGGAATCGATGTAACAGACTTAACGCGGTCGATCCTATTTTATGAAATGTACTTCGGATTTAAGATCGAAAAGAAAGTGTGGTTAAACGGAGAAGAAATTGTTTTTTTGAGAAACGCTGAAGTGTGCCTTGAACTCATTCAGTCATCCGAACAGAGCAGGAATGGTACGAATAACACCCATTTTGCATTCAAAAAGAACGAGTTATTAATTTTTATGCATGAATTATCCAAAAAGGGACTATGGCCAATCGAACCGCCACAAGAATGTAAAAAAGGGATTTATTCTATTTTCTTTGAAGGGCCAGATCATGAAATAATCGAATTAATAGGGAATCTTGGACAAAAATAAGCCGGGAAGAGATAGCCTCTTCCCGGCTTATTTGTCTAGTGCCTATGTGCGAATGCGTGAATTCTTATACTCAGTCGTTTGTTGTTTGGGTGGGCTTAACAATAAATCTAGCTTTTTAATAAGTTCGTGTACATCACTCAAAGAAATCTTCTTATAACTAGCTGACATAGGTAATCCCTCCTGATTCTTAGATGATTTGAGAGACAAACGATGTTCGGAATAACGAGTATCGCCTGTATAAAAATTACTATGAGCTTATTATAATACAAAATATACATCTTGAGTATTGGGAAAATTATCATAGAATGATGAATTACTTGCTTAAAACAGCTAAAATTTATTTGTTAAATCCACGATTAAGCTAAGTTAGTTAGATGGTTTTTGAACAGCAGGTGGATGTATGATAATAATCGACGCTAGAAATGCTTGAATAGCGGGTGGATGAGTAATAATGACGCCAAGATGCTTGAATAGCAGGTGGATAGTAATGATGATGCCAAATATGATTGAATAGCAGGCGGATGAGTAATGATCGATGCAAAGTTGATTGAACAGCAGGTGGATGAGTAATAATCGATGCCTCGGATTTTGAATTTATTAATGTATGGGCGCTAAAAATCAAACCTATTAATGTAAAACTAATAATTATCTTTTTCATTGTATTACTCCCCTTTGTGATAGTTTTGTGTACTCGCTAAAATAATAAACAGCTTTTACTAAATTATTTTCTTTCTTCGAAATACCTTGCTAACTTTAATGAGAAGTCTTTAAGTTCATCAAAGGATTGATTCTCTATAAGATAAGGATACAGTTTATTTTCTAAAAAGGAATAGTATTTAGCTTGGGAAAATAATTGATATTTATAGAGTTGTGCAAATAGTAAGTATTTTTTATTTTTTTTAGCCTGCGAGCTTTCAATCACTTTTTCAATCAGTTCAAGTATTTCTTCTTTTTGATGTTTAAGTTCAATTTTGACTTCAATAATCATAAGTGTACAAATAATATAATCATCACTATCGCTAATTAATGCTTTAATACTTTTGTTATAAAGTTCTAATGCCTTTCCATATTGTTGTTGTTCTTTTAAAACAACCCCATAGTTATTCATATTTTGATTGTAAAGTTCTTTTTGGTTTAAAAATTTAGTATTGCGAATCACTGCTCTAAATATTTCTTCCGCATCTTTAAATTGTTTTAGTCTCAGATAACTAATACCTAAGAGCATTTGAGTATGTGTAATTCTGATAAAATTATTGTCTTCTTGATAATAATAGAGAGCTTTTTTAGCATAAATACTCGTTTTTTCCGAATCTCCTAATATACTAGAGCATAAAGCTAATTGATAGTATAGCTCTCCGCTAAAAGTGATAGCTTCAGTTTGATTATGATTCATTAAAGATAGAAAAGTTTTTTCTGCCTCAAGAACTTCACCTTTGATTAGATGGGCTATCCCTGTGAAAAAAGTTGCCATCAACATTTCAAAAGGGGAAAAAGCGTTTTTTAACTGCTGGATGATCTTTAAACGAATATTTACTTCTGGAATGTTGTACTTAAAAATAAAATATCGAAACATGTATAAATGGTATTGATTAATTAAGTCAGTGCTTGAAGCAAACTCCTCTTCTGGGTGTAATTGATTAAATAAAGTTATCTGCTTCATCGTGGTCATAGTAAAGTAAGCTTTCTAAAAACAATGATAAAGTCTTTCTTAAATTATTGTATTTCTCTTCTTCTAAAGTTACACTAACGCCTAATTTCTGCAGGAGTAAGTCTATGGTTTCGACATTTCCGTCGTAGCTGTCGTTTTCGATTTTACTTAAATGTGAAATGGAACAGATATCTTTGGCAAGTTCTGTCTGAGTCCATTGTTTTTTTATTCGATAATATTTAATTACAGAACCTAGTTTCATAAACGAAGGCCTCTTTCATTTCAATTTTCATTATTCTCTAATAATATCATTTATGTGGAAAAATGTTGTTTTTTTCATAGAATTTATTCCGGTTTTGTTTTAAAGGATATTTATTCTACAAAGAGAATGTATGTACATAGAACAAATGTCGAATAAAATTAAAAGGTGTGTGAAAATGGGAGTAAATCGTGAGAAAGCAATCATTTTTTTAAAGGAAAAAGCGAGACCGCTAGAATCGGCAAGGTTTAAGTACGAGTTTGAAAATGGACAAGCAGAGAATGTGTGGAAAGAACTAGCGCTATTTCAGAATGAAGATGGAGGATTTGGACGGGGACTTGAGCCGGATTTTCGTTGCATGGAATCTTCTGCAATTGCCTCTTCGATTGGATTGCAAATTTTATCCGAAACGGGCGCAACTGAATCGAATCCGCTCGTTCAACGAGTGATTCAATACTTGCTGAAGAGTTGGGATTCAACTTCTCGTCGCTGGGTAAAGGTACCGAAAGAAGTAGAAGGTGCACCGAGAGCTCCATGGTGGAATTATGATCCACACTGTGAAGATTGGGGAAATCCTTCAGCAGAAATCATTGGCTTTTTTCATGAATATAAAGGACTCGTGTCAGAAAAAATGCTTGAAGATTTAACCCAACAAACGACTACTTATATCGAAAAATTAGAAAAATACGAATTTCATGAATTGTTGTCTATTCTTCGATTGATGGAAAGAGTTCCTGATGAGATAAGGAAGAACTAGAAGTGAAAGTGACAAAGATTGTTCAAGCATGTGTAGAAACAAACCCAACAAAATGGGGAGAATATTCCTTACAACCCCATCAAGTTGCAAAGAGTCCGGACTCATTCTACGCAAAAAAATATAACGAGAGTATCATTCTGAATTTGAATTGGCTTGAAGATCAACAAGATCCACAAGGCTATTGGATGCCAACATGGAGTTGGGGACAATTTGAAAGCGAGTGGGAACTTGCGAGAGAAGAATGGAAAGGTGTTTTGACACTCGATTATCTCCGTGTGCTTCGTGCTTATAATCGGATAGAGTGAAAGCAGAGCGCCGAGGAGGATAACAATGAAAATTCTTTTGGCAGAAGATGATTTAAAGCTTGGGAAATTAATAATAAGAATGATGAAGAAAGAAATGCATTCCGTTGATTGGGTGACGGATGGAGAAGAAGCCTGTAACTATGCTAATTCCACTACTTATGATGTCGTAATATTCGATTGGATGCTCCCTGTGATGAGTGGGATCGATGCAAGTCGGAAGTTGAGAAAGAGTGGGTATGAAGGGGCTATTTTGATGTTAACAGCAAGAGATACACTTGAAGATCGTGTAGCCGGTTTAGATGCAGGTGTGGATGATTATCTTGTCAAACCATTTGAATTCAAAGAATTGTTTGCAAGAATACGTGCACTTTCGAGAAGGAAATTCGTTCCCATTGAAGAAGAAGTGATGAATATTTCCGATATGGTCATTGATTTAAGAAACCATCGTGTAAACTGTGGAGATCAAGAATTATCACTCACACCGAAAGAATTTCAATTGCTTGAATTACTTGCACGGAATCGGAACCAAATCTTACCGAAAGAAATGATTATTGAGAGAGTATGGGGATTTGATCGAGAAGCTTCTTCTAATACACTTGAAGCGTGTATGAAACTTTTACGCAAGAAGATCGATCCACTAGGTGAGAAGAAATATATTCGAACCGTACGTGGAGTAGGATATGTGATCGAGGATTCTTATGCTAGATGAGTGGCGCATCAAGCTAACACGAACCTATAGTACGTGGTTTATTTCCGTTCTAGTCATTGTATTAATTCTATTGTTTTTCTTGTTTCGTTCCATGCTATTCAATATGGATAGCATAGAAATGAAGAAGTATATGTCTATCCAAAAAGAACAGTTCGAAAGTGGAGACTTTGAGGAAGGCCAAGAAACGTCCTTGCGACATCCTTTTTATTTCTCTGTATTGGTTGATCAAAATAAAGAATTGCTTTCCTATCATGAAAGCATACCCGGATTCGAAAAAGCCTTTTTAAAAGAAATAAAAAACCGGTCATGTTGCCAATCTCAGCCGACATCAGTTGAACTATTGAGCGACGAAGGTGAGGATCTTGCCATTTTATATATGTCTAGCAAAGTTCAATTAAATGATCAGCAAGGTGTCTTGTATATTGCCAAAGATATTAGTGCAGTTCATGAACGCATCGAACGATGGTTCAAAGTCTTGTTACTGTTAGCCGCATTAACATGGTTTGTATCATTATGGCTAGGGAATCGATTATCAAAATGGGCAGTAAAACCGATTGAAGAGAGTATTGAAAAACAACGCCATTTTATTGCAGATGCCTCTCATGAGCTGAGGACACCCCTAACGATTTTTTCTTCATCATTAGAAGTGCTCGAAGCAGAAGAATCGGAACGGCTTTCTTCCTTTTCGAAAGAAATAGTGACCGATATGAAAGAAGAAGTCCAATTAATGAACCGACTCGTAGGAGATCTCTTGTTTTTAGCTCAAGGAGATACAGGTAAGGTTTCACTATATCGAGAAAACATTTTACTTCGTAAAGCATTAGAAGAGATTGCACAGGGATTTACCCCTCTTTTTAATGAGAAAAAAATGGCGTATTCAACGAATCTACATGTTATGAAAGAACAAGAAGTATATGTGGATCGATCGAGATTGAAACAAGTTCTAACGGTGTTCATTGATAACGCAATCAAATATTCGGAAGCACATTCTGTTGTGATACAAGCCTCGATCAAAACAAAAGGATATGTGGAAATCGCAGTTGAAGATAATGGAGTTGGAATTTCTCATGAAGACCTGCCGTATTTATTCGACCGATTTTACCGAGTTGAAAAAGGAAGAGCGCGCCAATTTGGTGGAACGGGGTTAGGTTTGTCTATTGCAAAGACAATTGTTGAACAACACGGCGGTGAAATTGGGATAATTAGTGAGAAAGGAAAAGGCAGCCGATTTTTCTTTACGATTCCAATTTAATTTGATCATGGTTTCAGTTGATTTTCAGTTTAAGAGGGTAACCTATTCATAACAATCAAAAGGAGATGTTTGACATGTTATCTACCCCTCTGCATCCATTAATTGTTCATTTCCCAATCGCTCTTTTAATCTTCGGAGTCATTGCACAATTTGTTGCTCTATGGAAAAAAGATTTTTTTGAAAAAGCTGCGATTTACTTAATGGCAAGTGGATTTGTTACAGGTATTCTTTCTTACATAACGGGAGATGGTGCTGAATCATTTGCTGTTAAACAAAAGGGAGATATCATACGGTCAATTGTTCATACGCATGAAACTTATGCGATGGTCACGATGATTATCTTTGGACTTGTATTAGCGATTAAAATTCTACATTTGTTAAAATGGACGCCAAAATTAACACCAGTCGTCTTAGTACTCTGTGTAGCAGGGATCATTACTCTCGGATTAACCGGACATTACGGTGGCAAAATGGTATATGAAGTGAATGATACCGCCTCTTCATCTGTGCCAGACACTACGCAATAATAGAAGGGGCCACTGAAAAAATCCGACCGAATTCGGAATTCTACTTAGAATTTCGGATTCGGTCGGATTTTTCTTTACCTAAAATACGTTTGTCCTAGCCACTCCTATTATCGGCTAAGAGCGACTCTGTACGGATAGAGTTCAGCGGTCATGACTCCTTCAGCAACAGCGGGATCACTTTTCATGAGTGTTCGGGCGGTTTCTTCATCAGCTGCTTCAAAAATCACGATTCCAAATGTGTTTTCATCCATTTGCGTCGTTCTTCCTGCTAAGATCAAAAACCCTTCTTCTTTCCACTCCTGTAGTCGGTTAAAATGTTTCTCTACCGTTTTGTTCTCTCGATCCGTCCAATTCTCAGGGTGAACAAGAGAAGGGATCAACTTTAATACATAAATAAATTGATTCATCATGAACCTCATTCCTACTTTTTTCTAAATTGTATCTTATTTGAGAGTATTAAGGTGAACATCGGAAGATTTAATCTATGTAAAATAGAATTGATTGTTGGAGGGACATAAGAAAACCCGATCATCAATAGACGTAACCGGGTTTCGTTCAACTTCGTTCTTTTTTTAAAATGATGTTACTGGATGATGCAGATAAGAAGCATCATCTCTTATTGAGCGGGACGGAAATCACCAGTATCCTTCATTCCCAAAAAAGAGTACTTGAACGACATGCCGATCAAGTACTTGCTAAGAAATGATGAATACGCTTTTTCAGCGCCACCGCATGCATGGCAGGTAACTTTCGCGTTATTTCTTCTCTTTTAAAAATGTATAAATTGCTGACATATCTTTTTTGCTATAACCATGCTGTTTTGCAAGTGCATAGATTTCTTTTGTAACATTCGCAATTGGAAGTGACAATTCTTTTTCGAACGCCGTTTGTGCGACTAAATGCAAATCTTTTTGCATATGTTCCAATGGAAACTCAGGATCTGTGTTCCCGGATAAAAGTTTCTCTTTTTTTCCGGCAAGAAATGGAGCTGTAGTAGGTCCGTCTAATAAGGTGGTCATAAGGTGTTCTTGTTCTAGTCCCATCGCTTCTCCGAAAGCAAGAGCTTCCGCAAATGTGGCCATCGATTGGGCGAGCATCAAATTAATAACGATTTTCATTGAAGAACCCATCCCATTTTCACCTTGATGTTCAACCGCTTTTCCCATCGCAAGAAGCATGGAATGTACTTCTTCCAAATCTTTTTTATCGCCGCCTACATGAAAAACGAGCTCTCCGTTTTCAGCAGGCATTTTGGATCCGGCAACCGGAGCATCTAAGAAACGCACACCTGCTTCTTGCGCCAATGAAGCCATCTCTTTAGTGAATGCAGGATGAACGGTACTCGAATCAACCCAAAGTTTTCCTTTTGATGACGCAGTTAAAAGTCCGTTATCGCCTAAAGCAACCTCTCGCACCACTTCAGGATTTGCAAGCATGGTAAAGAAAACGTCTGCTTGCTCAGTTACTTCACGTGGTGAATTAGCCCAAAGTGCTCCTTTATCCAGCAGTTCCTGAGCTTTATCTTTCGAACGATTGTGAACGACTAATTCGATTCCTGATTTTTGTAAATTTTTTGCCATTCGACTACCCATAATCCCTAATCCAATAAATCCAACCTTCATTTTGCTCTCCTCTTTTCTTTCTATGTGTTTGACTCTATTTGTTTTCCACAAAAGTCGCCATTTAAAACGATTCGAAAAAGACCTTGGCGAAATCATCGACAAGGTCTCTCGTTTTGTTAATTAGTCGTTTCTGCCCATTCCTCTACATTCCAGACGTTGGTCACCCAACCTTCATAGAAATCAGGTTCATGGCAAACAAGGATTACTGTACCTTTATAAGCTTTTAAAGCACGTTGAAGCTCTGCTTTCGCAACAACGTCTAAATGGTTTGTCGGCTCATCTAACAACAACCAGTTGCTTTCGTTCATCAACATTTTGCATAAACGGACTTTCGATTGTTCCCCACCGCTTAGTGAAGAAAGGGGACGAGTAATGTGATCACTTTTTAGTCCACAACGTGCAAGCAATCCGCGTACTTGGGCTTGATCGAGATGGGGGAATGCATTCCATACATCATCGATTGGTGTGATCGTTGGCGGCTTTACTTCTTGCTCAAAATAACCTGGATATAAATAATCCCCGTGTGTCACTTTTCCACTCAATGGTTTAATATCACCAAGAATCGTTTTAAGAAGGGTTGATTTACCAACACCGTTGCAACCGATAATGGCAATTTTTTCACCGCGCTCAATCTCGAGCGATTGTTTCGGGAAAAGGGGGTGTGAATAACCAACTTGTAATTCGTCTCCTTCAAACACATAACGACTGCTTGCACGAGCTTCTTTGAATTCAAATGTTGGCTTCATCGCTGTTTCTGGCCGATCAATTCTTTCCATACGATCAAGTTGTTTTTGACGGCTTTTCGCACGTCCTGTTGTAGAATAGCGAGCTTTATTTTTGGAAATAAAGTCTTCTTGCTTTTTAATAAAATCTTGTTGCTTCTCATAAGCTTGAAGATGTTGGTTTTTATTTAGTTCTGCTAATTCTAGAAATTTATCATAAGTAGCTGTATAGCGAGTTAATTTTGAAAACTCCAAGTGAAAAATAGCGGTCGAAACAGCACTCATGAAATCGACTTCATGCGAAATTAATAAAAAGGCATGCGGATATTCTTTTAAATAATGTGTAAGCCATTGGATATGCTCAACGTCTAAATAGTTCGTTGGCTCATCCAATAATAAAATTTCAGGTTGATCTAAGAGCAGCTTTGCCAATAACACTTTCGTCCGCTGTCCGCCACTTAACACAGAAACATCTCGGTCAAGCCCAACTGCTTCAAGTCCTAAACCACGAGCTACGTCTTCTACCTTCATTTCTAGAGAGTAGAAATTTCCAGCATCTAAACTGTCTTGAATTTCACCCATACGTTCAAGTAGTTTTTCAAGTTCTTCAGGAGAAGCATCCGCCATTTGAGCAATAATCTCATTAAGTTCTGCTTCTTGTTCGTACAAAGACTCGAATGCACTCTTAAGTACGTCACGTATGGTTTGACCAGGTGTAAGCTTAGTATGTTGATCAAGATAGCCATAGTGGGCGTTAGGCGACCATTCTACACGGCCTGTATCATGAATCAATTCGCCGGTTAAAATACTCATGAGAGTCGATTTGCCGACACCATTTGCACCTACTAATCCAACATGCTCACCAGGTAATAATCGAAAAGAGACGTCTTTAAATAAAACACGATCTCCGAATGTATGACTTAAATTTTCTACTGTTAAAGAACTCATTTTTGTATTTCCTCCGTCCACTCAATGTAGCTGTACATCGTTCATCATACTCAAAATAAGCAGTTTTCGCCAGAGATCGATTTGAATTTTGTCTAGAAAAAGCAATCTTTGCACCACACAAGCTTCAATAATCATGCAAAAAAAAAGAAAAACCTGTAATATCTAAAGAAAAGTGGAAATCGCGTGTTCAACCTCGACTGCCATTTGCTTACTTTCGAGGAGGGTTGTTTTCACCCACCGGAGAAAGTCAAAAATGAAGGGAGAGGTTAGCGATTGGAACTAGACACAAAGAAAAGTGGAAGCGACGCGTTCTGAGTCCAGTGAAAAACCCGAACGGCAAGGTGAGCGCTTTTTGATCACCGTCAGCCGTGCAGATTTTATCACAAGGAGACAAGGAGCTGGAACTAGACACAAAGAAAAGTGGAAGCGACGCGTTCTGAGTCCAGTGAAAAATCCGAACAAAATAAATAAGAAAGTAAGTTGTAAAGGAGGGTACATATGAAGCTATTGTTGATTGGGAAAACGATTCTGACTCGTTTTTTCGCTGAACGTTTTTTCGACCAGTCGGCTCAAATGGCCTATTATTTCTTGCTTTCTTTATTTCCATTTTTACTGTTCATTGTATCAGTCATCAGCTTTTTCCCCTTAAATATGGACGATATCTTAACTGTCGTGCGTCCGTATGCACCGGCAAATACATATGTCATTCTTCAAGACACGTTGAATTCTGTCCTAAACGCAGGGCATGGAAAGTTATTATCGTTTAGTTTAGTGGCTACCTTCTGGCTCGCATCAATGGCGATTCAATCACTTGTCCGCTCGTTAAACGATGCATATCAAGTTAAGAGAAAACAGGGTTTCATTAAAGGACTTATTTTAGATTTGCTTTTAACTGTAGGTTTCATGTTAATCGTCCCATTGTCTTTATTCATTCCTATTGCCGAAAAACTTATCCAAACTTTCGTTATCTCTCATGTGAAAATTCCTGCATCATGGTATGATTTTTGGTTTTACGTGAGGTGGGGATTCGGTTCGATGTTTCTCCTTATTTTTTTTCTTTTCCTTTATTTTTTAGTACCAAGTATTCGTCTGAAATTTCGTTATGTGATTCCAGGAGCCATCTTTGCAGCAGTAGGTTGGCAAGTGGTTTCCATAGGGTTCTCGTATTATGTTGGAATCGTGAGTTATTCGAGGATTTATGGTCAGCTTGGTAGCGTCATTATTTTAATGGTGTGGTTTTATTTAACAGCGGTCGTGCTGTTAATCGGTGGTTTATTAAATGCTTCGATCTATCGGAGGAAAGAAATAATAGAAGCGAAATCTATAGAATAGATTAGTTTACATCTTGATCTGAGACCGATAGAATGTTTCTATATCTTTTGACGGAGCCATTCCTTCAATATAAAATCGATCGAAAAGGAGCAAATAAATGCTAGATTCTATGATGTTTGTATTTATGATGATCGGCATATTAGGGGTCGGCTCTCAATGGATCGCATGGCGCTTTCGGTTTCCAGCAATCGTCGTGATGACCATTGTAGGTTTAATTGCCGGTCCTTTTACTGGGCTCCTTGATCCTGCCAAAGACTTTGGAAACTTATTTAGTCCAATTATCTCGATGGCGGTTGCCATTATTTTATTTGAAGGTAGTTTAAATTTAGATTTTCGAGAATTGAGAGGTTTGGGGAAACCTGTATTTCGAATCGTAACTATTGGTGCCTTTTTAGCTTGGATTTTTGGCTCTCTAGCTGCTCATTATGTAGCGGGGTTATCTTGGGCAGTCGCTTTCATCATTGGAGGTCTGTTTATCGTTACAGGTCCAACGGTTATTTTGCCTTTGTTACGTCAAGCGAAGTTAAAGCCAAGACCCGCAGCTATTTTAAAGTGGGAAGGGGTTATTGTTGACCCGTTTGGAGCGTTACTCGCTGTTTTTGCCTTTGAAACGATTAAATATTTAATAGGCAATGAAGACTCTATTCGATCACTGCTCCTCTTTTTACTTGCATCGATCTTTACCTTATTCATTGGCTGGATTTTCGGTCGAGGAATTGGCTGGATGTTTGAGAAAGGGTTTGTGCCAGAATTTTTAAAGTCTCCGATCGTATTTGCAGTAGTAATCGGATGCTTTACGTTATCAGATGAATTGATGCGTGAAACAGGCTTGTTAGCTGTTACAGCTATGGGTATTACACTTGCAAATATGCATATTTCATCGATCGAAGACATGCGTCATTTTAAAGAAAACATGTCCGTGATGCTGATTTCTGCCGTATTTGTCATGCTGACAGCTTCATTAAAAATGAATACTTTATTAGAAATATTCAATTGGAGAATCTTGTTGTTTGTCGTTCTTATGCTATTTGCTGTCCGACCGCTTTCTATTTGGATTTCTACCATCGGCACAGATTTAACAAAAAAAGAAAAGACGCTTGTAGGTTGGATTGCACCTAGAGGAATCGTTGCGTTAACCGTTTCCGGCTATTTTGCCAGTGCTTTAACAGAGTCCGGTTATGAAGATGCAAAAATATTAACATCATTAACATTAGGACTCGTTTTTGCTACTGTGTGTGCGCATGGCTTTTCCATTCGTTGGGTGGCAAAAAAACTAGACCTCGCTATTTCCGGACAACCAGGTGTATTGATTGTCGGCGGAAGTCTTTTTAGTGCATCTTTTGCAAAACTGTTGGAAGAGATGAATATTCCTGTCTTAGTAGCCGATGCCTCTTGGAATCGTTTGTGGGATTCAAGAAAATCGGGTGTTGCAACGTATCCGCGAGAAATTTTATCCGAGCAAACAGAATATCGTTTAGATATGACTCCTTACGAATATATGCTAGCGGCAACAGATATGGATCCTTACAATGCATTAGTCTGTACAACGTTTATTCCCGAATTTGGAAGAAATCATGTGTATCAATTAAGCTTGCATAATAAGCGGGAAGATTTAAATGATCTTGTCCACACAATTGGAGGACGCATTCTCTTTGGCTCTGGAATCACTTGGGAAGAATTGAATGAAAAAGTTGAAGAGGGATACGTATTTCGCCGAACAACGATTACTGAACAATATTCATTTGAAAAATATTTATCTGACCGTGAAGAAGAAACGATTCTTCTGTTCATTTTAAAGCCCTCTGGAAAATTGAATTTTTTTGCGGAGGAAGTTCTTCTAAAAGCTGAACCAGGGGACTTAGTTGTTAGTTTTAAACCGCCAACAAAAGAACGTAATAAAATTATCGAAAAATTAGAGGAGCAAAGAAATCAATCGCAGTTAAATGATGATAAGGAGGTTGTAAACGGTGGGTAAAATACTTGTATTAGCCGAAAAGCCTTCTGTAGGCAGAGATTTAGCACGTGTATTAAACTGTTCAAAGAAAGGAAATGGTTTCTTTGAAGGGGATCGTTACGTCGTGACATGGGCACTTGGACATCTAGTCACTTTGGCTGAACCTGAAATGTATGACGAAAAATATAAAGCATGGAAGCTTGAGGATCTACCAATGCTTCCACCTTCACTTAAAACCATTGTGATTAAAAAAACAGGTAAACAATTTCAAGCAGTAAAAACGCAACTTACCCGGAAAGACGTTACCGAAGTGATTATTGCAACGGACGCTGGTCGTGAGGGAGAGCTTGTAGCCCGGTGGATTATTGAGAAAGCGCATGTACATAAGCCAATCAAACGTTTATGGATCTCTTCTGTTACAGACAAAGCGATTCAAGAAGGATTTCGTCATTTGAAAGACGGAAAAGCCTATGAATCTTTGTATGCTTCTGCTGTAGCAAGAGCTGAAGCAGATTGGGTTGTTGGAATGAATGCAACGCGTGCATTAACAACAAAATATAACGCCCAGCTTTCCTGTGGCCGCGTTCAAACACCAACAGTAGGGATGATTGCGCAGAGGGAAGAAGAAATTCGTCGATTTGCACCGAAGACATATTACGGGCTTTCTGCGACAACAAACGGTTTAAAGTGGACGTGGCAAGATTCGCGTACGAACCAAACACGACTATTTAACGAAGAAGCGAATAAACGAAATTTCGAATCATTAAGAGGACAATCTCTAAAAATAGATTCTATTGAAAAAATAACAAAGAAAAAAGTAGCACCGGGTTTATATGATTTAACCGAGCTGCAAAGGGATGCTCATCACAAATTTGGCTATTCGGCCAAAGAGACACTCTCAACGTTACAACGATTGTACGAACAGTACAAAGTCGTCACGTATCCGAGAACGGATTCACGATTTCTGTCAGAAGACTTGGTTGAGACGCTTAAAGATCGAATAAAAGCGGTAAATATCCCGCCCTATACACCATTCGCGCATACCATTTTACGAAAACCACTTCAGACGAATAAAAGTTTTGTCAATGATACGAAAGTGTCTGATCATCATGCGATCATTCCGACTGAGCAAACAGTGATGATCTCAAAATTAAGTGATAAAGAAAGAAAAATATACGACCTCATTATTAAACGGTTTTTGGCAGTGTTTTTCCCACCTTTTGAATATGAACAAACAACTGTAACCGGTTCGATAAAAAATGAAAAATTTGTGGCTAAAGGAAAAAGAGTTACGGCTAACGGATGGAAAGCTATTTACGATCATCAAGATGAAGATGAGAAGGATGAGGAACAAGAAGATCAAACGTTACCGGTATTAGAAAAAGGATCAACACTGTCTGTCGATTCATTGGTTGAAACAAAAGGGGAGACCAAACCACCTGCTCGATTTAACGAAGGCACGCTCCTTTCAGCAATGGAGAATCCTTCTAAATTTCTAGACAGTGAGAAAAAAGATCTTTCGAAAACATTGGGCGAAACAGGTGGACTTGGAACCGTTGCAACAAGAGCAGATGTGATTGAAAAACTGTTTAATACCTTTTTAATTGAGAAAAAAGGCAAGGATCTATTCGTGACAGCAAAAGGGAAGCAGCTTTTAGAACTTGTACCGGAAGATTTAAAGTCCCCTGCTTTAACAGCCGAATGGGAACAAAAATTAAGTGCGATTGCAGCTGGAAAACTAAGTAAAGACGCCTTTATCCAAGAAATGAAAGGCTATGCAAAAGCGGTCGTTCAAGAGATTACCCAAAGCTCCCAGAAATTTAAGCATGACAATATGACGGGTACGAAATGTCCGGATTGCGGAAAACTCATGCTTGAAGTGAACGGGAAAAAAGGAAAAATGCTCGTATGCCAAGATCGTGAATGCGGCCATCGAAAAAATATTTCGAAGCAAACGAATGCACGTTGTCCTAACTGTCATAAGCGAATGGAACTCCGTGGAGAAGGGGATGGGCAATTGTTTGTCTGTTCATGTGGTCATCGCGAAAAACTCTCAGCTTTTCAAAAAAGAAGAGAATCTTCTAAATCTGGAAAAGCTTCAAAACAAGACGTAAACAAGTATTTAAAGAAACAAGATAAAGAAGAAGAACCGCTCAACAATCCATTTGCAGAAGCGCTTGCTAAGCTGAAATTGAAATAGAATGTTTCGGACGGGGTGGTCTAATAAATCCCTCAAATAGAACAAATGGAGAAGAACGATTTGCTTTAATGAGTCCGCTGAAAAATTCCTCTTGGAATATCAATGCGAGTATGGGAACGATTTCGTTCCCATACTCGCATTTTTCTGTTCCAGGCTGACGCGTTCTTGCCATTCATCAAGAGTTTTCCCATTTGTTTTTAGAAAGATAGTGATCTCGATGTACGAAGCGGTTGATTTCTGTTCCAGCGTTCGACTTACTCCGTCGAAATTGACTTTATGGTTTGAATCTCCTCGGTCGATTTGATAGGGAAAAGTGAGTTGTTTTGCTGAATGTAGAAAAATCAACATGATCAATTAACGAAACAATAATTTTATAAGAATGCCTTTCCTGACTTTATTGAAATAGAAAACAGACAGACATGAAAATAGATAGGGTAATGGGGGACACGGTTTCCTCCGATAAGGACGTACTGGTAAGAAAAGTGCAAAAAGCCTATTTAGCTGCGACAAGGTGGAAGGTGGAAGCGACTAAGTTCTGAGTCCATGTGACAAAATCTGCCCGACTTGCGGTGATCAAAAATCACTCTTGTCCGACAAATAAGATGTTTTAGCGCAGTCGTTGCAACAGGAAGCTGCGCGTTTCTTAAGTGATATAGAAATAAAGAATTCGTTGAGTATTCAAGAAGAAATAGAAAACAATATTAATTGTTGTATTCTGTCTAATTTTGTACACGAATGGCATGAAGAAGAAGACCATATGTCCTGATTTGTGCTTGAAAGGTTCTAAACCGATTCGACAATTACATAGGTCAAAAGATATATTATTTATATAAATTATGGAAAAATAAAAGGGGTGGATAGCAAATGGAATCCCTTGTACATGAGGTAATTCGAGAGCAAAACATCGAACATTTTTTCCAGCCAATTTGGAGAATCGCCTTGTGGGAAGTTTATGGATATGAAGGATTGTTACGTATTCAAAATGAACCGACGATTAATCCAGAAATATTATTCAATGAAGCCCGAAACGAAGGAGTTCTATACGAACTTGATACCCTTTCGTTTACTAAAGCAATTGAGGTTTTCCCTTTTCATAACTATAATCAGCATCTGCTATTTCTAAATATTTATCTCTCAACTGTTCTGGATCCGAGGTTTATTAGGTTACTAAAATGTCTTATTTTTAAGTATCCAAATATGATCGGAAAAGTTGTGATAGAGCTTAATGAAACAAATGAAGAAGAACACTGGAATGATCCACTATTAAAAAAGAATATTGAAGTATTGAAGCAATTCGGATTAATCATTGCACTTGATAATGTAGGAAAAAATGTATCGACTTTTCAAAAGTTGAATGATTTTAAACCGATATATGTAAAGCTTGATCGTTCCTTTTCAGATGGATTAGCAGAATCGAAAGAAAAACAAGACACTATTTCCATGCTTTCTAAATACCTTGATCCCGATATGACCTTCATTTTAAAAGAAGTAGAAAGGGCTGTCGATTTAGCTCAAGCAAAAATTCTTAACGTTCCAATTGTGCAAGGATACCTTCTAGGTGAACCCCAAAGATTTAAAGAGAAATCTAATAAAAATGCATCGAAGTTAGTTGATTCGATCCTACGATAATGGCAAACCCATTGAAAAATGGGGACGCAAAGCTACGGGCCTAATGTTCATTAGAACGATGGTCGCCGAGCCAACGAACAGGATGGGTAATATTAAAAGAGAACTCAGAGTTTGACTCTGTTTCTTTATAGGCTGTCCCAGTTTATCTGAGTATGCCGCCATTCTGTATCATTGATCCCCCGTTGATACGGTTTTGAAAATGGCGTGAGCATATTTGGAATAAATGGGACAGTTTTTATTTTCTTTTCCAAAAAAACAAGAAAGACATTTTAGGAGGAATATAGAATGAATCTTGAAATCAAAACAACAACACTCGAAGATCATGTAACAGGAATTTTAGAACTAATTGGTGAGAATCCATATCGTGAAGGGCTAACAGATACTCCGAAACGAGTAGCGAAAATGTATAGAGAAGTATTTGAAGGAGTAGGGATTGATCCTGAAACAGCATTAACGACTACGTTTGAAGAACATTATGAAGGAATCGTAGTCGTTAAAGACATTCATTACTACACATTTTGCGAACATCATTTAATACCATTTTTCGGGAAAGTCCATATTGGCTACATTCCCAATGGTCGAGTAGTTGGTCTTAGTAAGTTTGCAAGATTAGTTGAATTAGTCTCGAAACGGCCGCAGGTTCAAGAGCGTATGACTCAGCAAATTGCAGAAGCAATTATGAATCGATTACAACCAGATGGTGTGATCGTAAGTATTGAGGGTCAGCATCTCTGCATGTGTGCAAGAGGAGTCAAAAAGCCTGGAAGTTCTACAGTGACGACAGTGAAAAAAGGCAGTTTTCAAAATGATCCAGCTTTAACAGTTGAGTTTGAGAATGCTTTGCAAAGAGACTAATAAGGAGTGAGAGTATGATCTATTTATCAAGAAAATGTTCATTTTCTGCCGCCCACTCTTATCGAATTGAAGAGTGGAGTGATGCTCAAAATCAAGAAATATTTGGCTCTTGTAGTAATTCGAACGGACATGGACATGATTACACACTCAAAGTCATGGTCACTGGGAAGTTAAATAATGATTCAGGGATCGTTGTAAATGTCACAGAAATTGATCGAGTGGTTAAAGGATTCGCTGAAAAAGAGCTGGATGGAAAGTTTTTAAACAAGGAGAAAGATTATTTTCAAAAACATATTCCGACGACAGAAAACTTAATCACATACATTTGGAATTCACTTGATGGAAAAATAGATAATTGTCAATTAGCTAAAATTCAACTATATGAAAATGATTTTCTATATTGTGTGAAGGAGGAAGGTTCGATGGTTCAGTTAACAAGAAAATATCATTTTTGTACTGCCCATAGATTACATAGTGAACAGCTGAGTCAGGAGGAAAATACTGCTCTATTCGGTAAATGCAACAATCCATTTGGCCATGGACACAATTATTACTTAGAAATTACTGTGAAAGGTTCGATTGATCCAGTAACAGGTATGATCGTTAATCTCAAAGATTTAGATGACGTAGTAGATAGTGAAATTATGCAGCGTTTTGATCACAAAAACTTAAATCTTGATACAGAAGAATTTAAGTCCCTAAATCCGACTTCGGAAAATGTCACATTGGTCATATGGGAGTTATTAAAAGAAAGAGTAAATGGATTATTTAAAATTGGACTATACGAAACTGAGAAAAATTACTTTGAGTACTATGGTCCTTTAGCAGAGGCGCTTTAAAATGTGGAGCAAAGACTGCATTTTTAATAAAACAATTGCAATAACTGGAGCAAGTAAAGGAGTCGGCAAAGAAACAGCTTTCCACTTGGAGCAAATGGGTGCAAGACTCCTTCTTGGAAGTAGAAGTTTTACAGAAATGAAATCACATGATCAATTAAGACTTCCTCTTGATGTATCAAATGAGGATTCTGTTCTTCACTTTATCGAAAAAGGAATTGAATATTTTTCGGAAATCGATGTTTGGATAAATTGTGCAGGAGTTGGCACGTTTTCTTCTATTTTAGAGTCAACAACAGAAAGTTTTGATGAAATGATAAATACGAATCTAAGAGGAACATATTTATGTTGTAAACATATCGGAAAGCACATGAAAGTGCAAAATAGAGGTCACATCATTAATTTAGTCTCTATTGCAGCAAAAACGGCTATTCCAGGGTGCGGTGGATATGCGGCTTCAAAGCATGGAGTATTAGGACTTACTCGTATTCTTCAAGCAGAACTTCGAACGGAAGGCATTCAAGTCACATCTGTCATTCCTGGATCGATTAGTAGCCCATTTTGGGATGGAATCGAGAATAAGCCTGATCTCGAACAAATGATTCCGCCAGACACGCTTGCTGCTCATTTGCTTGGACTGATTCATCAGCCTCCAGGGGCTTATGTTGATGAAATTACGATCATGCCTCCACTTGGGATTTTGTAAAGAGGCAGAAAGGAGTTGGTTACTTTGAAAACTTTATTTTACAAATTCCTTCCAGCACATCGAGAAAATATGGAAATGCCTATTGAAAGTAACCAATTCGTTCTTTCTGCAAACTTTACAATTAATCACATCCAAAAGAAAGCTTTTACAGGTTTTGTCGCTAGCAAACTAGCGACTCAAATCGGTATGGAAAAATCAAAAGCGGATCAACTGTTTTTTCAATCTTTTCAGGAAGATCGGGAGAAGATCGATCCAATCCTCTATGTAAGTGAAATATTTATTGAATCCATCCAACTTGGATCGGAGATCGATCAGACCATTTCTAAATTAAAAGTCGATCAATCATTAAAAGAAGCGATCCTCGATATTCATCGTGAAATGACAGATGAACTGTCTCTATTATTAAATGGAGAGAGATCCTTACCTTCTCAAGAAGTGAACGCGAAGCCAAAAGAGGGGATTAAAAAAGAATGGGAAATTTATCGAGATGTGATCTATGCGGTCACTCAAAAGAAATTCCTCCTCTCGTCAGAATTAGAAATAATGCGATACGCTCAAGGAGAAACATTGTATATGGGTGTTGTCAAAGAACGAAGCGACATCCCGAAATGCCGAAAACAAATTCAAGCAATTTTTGAAAATATGCAAATTAGCATAAAATCAATGATGAATTGGTTATTAGCTATATCTGAGGCAATTACTAATATCGTTAAACATGCAGATGAAGGAAAGGTCGTATTAAAATACGATGAACATCATTTTTATGTCGTGATAGAAGATAACGGTCCTGGTTTTCAGCTACAGGACTTACCAAATATGACTCTATTGGCTGGTTACTCCACAAAGAAATCAATGGGGCAGGGATTTCATCTTATGTTAAAAATGACAGAACAAATCATTCTTTCAAGTAATGAATCCGGATCGACAATCATTCTTCAGTTTATAAAGGAAGAGGTGGCTGCCAATGGAAAAGCCATTGCCAAAGCAAACGTATAATACAGTGAACCGCACCATTCGAACAGCCAAACGATTTAATGTATTTTGGGAAAGATGGGTGGCCCATGGGGTGGAGGATCAGGATTTAATGAACATTCGCGGCCAGATCACTACTAAAGTAGAATGGGACGAAAAGTTTTTAAAACTTGCGACTGCCAGAATGAATGCAGGGACGGATTCATTGAAAGTGGGAGACGACGTGCTAGCCCAAAAACACTTTCGCAGTGCTGGTCTCTTCTATAATTTATTGTACTGGATTGATCCACTAGATTCAGCAGAAAAAATTGAGCGCTATCGCAAATGCTTAAGGGCCACTTGCAAAGCCGATGAGCTTTCTCCATACCCCATTCGTTACCATTCACTTGTTGTCGATGGGTTCCGTTATGAAGGAAGAATTCGGACACATGAAAAAGCGCGCGGCTGCGTTATTATCCTTGTTCCGATCGATTCATCTAAAGAAGAATTAATTCAGTACGAAGAGGATTTTTTAAAGAACGGATTTTCTACCGTTATGTTTGATGGACCTGGACAAGGTGAATCTTTTCTCTTAAATAAAATAATTGGTACAAGGGAACGTTGGGAACAATTTACCTTTGCGCTAATTGAAGAATCAAATGACTGGTTTTCATCGATCCCCCTTTATTTGTTTGGCACAAGTTTAGGAGCTTCGTGGACGCTGTACGGAAGTGCACATCCCGCTATAAAAAAGACAGTCGCGGTTAGTCCTGCTAGTGAACTTGAAAAAATGAATATGCCCTCTTACTTTTTAGAAAGAATGGAGTGCTCTTGTTTAATGGCCAAAGAAGTTCATGCTATTCCACACTTTCATATGATTCACCATCAATCGCCGGTTCTTCTTTTTCATGGGAAACAAGATGGAATGGTTCCTACTAAAGTGATGAAAGAGTTGTATGAAGGAATCTATTCAGAGAAAAAAATGTTGGAATATGAAGATGAAGGGCATTGTTGCAACAGTCATTTAGCAGAAATTCGTAAGCTGTCGATAGAATGGTTTCTAGAAGAGTAAGAAATCGATTAGAGGGGTTATGGGAAATGGAAAAAAGGACGGGGAGCTTAAGACAGAAGTTTTTAATCCGAGTACTATCGGTCTTAATGATTATTGCGATCCTATCAGGTATCATTCAACTTTTTTTTATGAATAAACAAATTCATTCTCAAACGAATGATCAAGCAGAAATGGTCGCGAAAGGTGTAATAAGTGGTGTTGAGGATACAAAGTTAGCATCTGAGAATATTGAGCATCAAATCGATTTGAGACTAGTCGCTTACGCGAAGCAAATTGCTTTGGAACTTGAAGGGGAAAAACCATCGAGTATCACATCAGAGGAACTAACAAGCATTTCGAATAAATTAAACATAGCTGGTATCACACTGATAGCACCGAATAAAGAAAAAACGGATTTAATAGGCGTTGTGTCTACTCAAAAAGAAGAACTTGGATTCAGTTTTAAGAAAGTTGGATACTATGATTTAGGTCTCAAATTGATGAAGAATGAAAAACCAAATGTTCCATTCGCTACTTTTAGTGATCAAAATATGATTATCTTACCCATTGCTCAATCAGGATCTCATGAAAATAAAGATGTTTTCTATAAATATGCTTATTACCATCCAGAAGGTTTCAATTATATTATCAATCCATTTATGGAAGCGAATGAAGTCGATCAATATGTGAAAAAAGTTGGACCGGAAGCGCGGATCGCTCAACTTGTTAAACAAAGCTCAATCGTGGAAGAAATCGCCATTTTAAATCCAATTGTATTTAACAATCCTGATCTTGAAAAGCAACTTTATCCACCAATGAAAAAAATGGAAGCAGGAACATTTGAATACAAGTCACCGCGGGATTTGGCTCATTTTAAAAAAAATTCCATCCATAAAACATCTTATATTGAAAACATTAAAGGTAAAAAAGTCTATAAAATGTTTGTTCCGATAAATGATCACCAAGTCGTATACTTGGCACTCGATTATGCCGAAATGACTGGACCGTTATATCGTCATTCGATTATTCTCATCATTTCTGGCCTTATTTCTTTAATAGCACTATTTCTAATGACTGCTCGTTTTTTTAATCTCATTTATGAGAATATTCAACGGATTAAACACCAAATTCATCATTTAGAAGCAGGGGATTTAACAGCTAAGAGCCATGTTAAAGACGGGGGAGAACTTGAGAAACTTTCCGAGAGTGCAAATCGGATGGTAGATTCTTTGAACGAAACCCTTACCGATACGAGTGGACAAGCCGTTCATGTTAAGCGATTATCTCAGCTGTTAGAAGCAGATGCAGCTCAATCAGTAGAGAAAATATATGCATTATCAGCAGAAGCAACGATTCAATCAAGAGAACAGCTTTACGAAATTATTGATTTTTTAGAGGGTATAAAAGTTTATTTACTCAATCAAATTCCATCTCATGATACAACTGAATTTGTATTAAAAGTAGAGGAAATGAAAGAAATGGCAAAGAGTCGTACCGCTTCAACAACGGACATGACGATCACATTATCGGATCTTCTTCAATCACTCCATTCGCAGTCAAGTGAAATGGCGAGTATCGCCAGTTCACTCATGCAGTATATGAGTAAATTCAAGCTATAGAGAGGTTGTTCTTCATGTCTTTAAACATTGAAAAGGAAAGAAAGAAAGATCATATAATCTTCCATATAAAAGGAATTCTTGATTTTTCTACGATTCATATTTTTTTAAATGTACTAGAAGAAATAAAAGAAACCGAAGTACTCGTTGTTGATTTCACCTATTTGGAATTTATTGATTCCACTGGAATTGGAGCAATTATCGACACTTTTTATTATGTTCAAGAAAAAGGTATGAGAGTGAAATTAGAAGGAATCAACGAAATCACATTTGAAATATTCGACACAGTTGGACTATTTCAAATCCTAGAGGCTGTGCAGGGTGAGGTGATTTAATGTTCTACGATGGGTTCACATTTCAGCATAGACTTAAACAGGAAACAGGAATTGAGGATGAAGACATGTTTGATAAGACGTTGCAACGAGAAATGAATTTAGCAAAAAATATTCAAGCAACACTATTAAATGGTCCCTCACCACAACTAGAAGGTGGCGAAATCAAAGGTTCCTCACTACCCGCTCGGCTAATTGGTGGAGATTATTTTGATTTTTACCCTCTCTTAAATGGAAAACTTCGTATTGTCATCGGCGATGTAATGGGGAAAGGAATTCCTGCGGCAATGCTCATGATTTTAACGAGAGGTGCCTTTCGAAGCGCAGCTGAAAGCACGAAAGGACCTGGAGAAACACTAACGGCGATGAACAAAGCCTTATGTAGTGATCTTCGATTATTAAAGTCATTTGTGACCGTCTTTTGTGCCGACTGGGATCCGGGAAGTGGAATGCTCACTTATGCCAATGCAGGACACATTATGCCGTTGTATGTAAGCGGAGGGAAAAGAGAGATAGAGGTACTTCCGAGAATCAAAGGGATTATGATCGGGGGATTACCTGGACAAGTGTATAAAGAAAATGCTGTCCGCCTAACGGAAAAAGATCTTATTTTCTTTTATACAGATGGAATTGTGGAAGCCATTAACGAGAATAAAGAGCAATATCAAATTGATAGACTTCAACAAATTCTTTTAGAAAATCACCATCAAAAAGTGGAAGAGATCGAAAAGAATGTGCTTGAATCAATACGTAATTTCACTGCCGGTACGCCTCAGAAGGATGATATCACAATGGTCATGCTGAAGGTAAATAAAGAAAATAGTGATATTGTAAGCTTTAATTCTCCTGCCATACAACTAAAGGAGTAGATTCCATATGAGTCAATCAATTGTATCCAGAGGAAAAAATGTGAAAGAAGCTATTGATATAGGTTTAGATATTCTAGGCGTCAATCAGGAAAATGTTTCGATTGAAGTCCTACAAATGGAAACGAAGAAGTTTCTGCGGGCAAAGCCTGCCGTTGTGCGCGTTACGATTCATAATCATAAATGATCGGTGAAGAGAAAGAAGAAAAGAGTGTAGACTGGGAGTCAATCATTGACGAACAGCTAGAACGATCAGACAAAACAGTAGAAGACGAAGCAATTCTATTCACGCCTTCACTTAAACATGAAGGTTTCGATGAAGATATGGATGATGGGATGGTGGCAGTTAAAGATGGAGAAATTTTCGGGAAGCCTTCATCCACCCAATACCCAACTATTAGTGTAGGAAAATATATTAAGTTATTCAAAAATGGAAAGTTGGCAGAAGGAACTACAATCGTAACGAAAGATGACCACTTTTCGCTCGAGATTGAAGAGAAAGAAATGGCTACGAAATGGCGAGTAGAGATGGACCCACATCAACTTACTGTATCGATTCATGTAGAGCCAGGTGTGAAAATTGAACGTTTTATTAAAGACTCAGGTCCTGCTACTCATCTTTTTATAGAAACACAAGAAAAGAAAATTATTCAAAATACGTTAACCTATGAAGAAATCATTTCAAAGTTAGAAGAACTTCAAGTTGTTCATGGATTTCATCACCAAGAAATAATGAAAGCATTAGAAACGTCAGAACCAGCAAGTTTTATCATTGCAAGAGGGGTAGAAGCGACGGATGGAAGAAATGGCTATTTGGAGCTAATTTCTTCACTTGAATATAAGCAAGAAGGTCCTAAAGAGCGAGAAGATGGGACGGTAGACTTTAGAGAAATCGCATCGATCCCAACAGTATGCCAAGGTCAAGTGATCGGGATTGTCCATTCACCCATTCCTGGAATACCTGGTAAAACAGTAACAAATAAACCGCTCCCTGCTAAGCAAACATTTCCGTTAGTCATTCATACTGGAAAAGGAGTCCTTTTCATTGAAGGCAAAGATGAAGGGAGAATTGTAGCTACAGAATCCGGTCGCCCTGTATTAGAGAAATCAGGACAACTTGTGAAAATATCCATTGTACAGAAGATGGTCTACAGCGGAGATGTGACGATCTCGACCGGGAATGTTCGATTTAACGGCGATATTGATATTCTTGGTAATGTGGAAAAGTCTATGGAAGTTGAAGCTGATGGCATAATCACGATAGCAGAGAATGTGAATATGGCAACAGTGATATCCAAAAGTTCCATACTTCTACGGAAAAATGTGATTGGAAGCACGATCTCTTCGGGCAAAGATAATATGTTTATTACTGAACTAGTATCGATTCTTGATCAAATTGAACAACAAGTTGGAAAGCTGATTCTATCGATCGATCAATTAAGAAAGGTTCCTGCATTAAAACTTAGTGACTATAAAAAGAGCGGCTTGTTACCTTTATTAAATTTATTGCTTGAAAAGAAATTTAGTGTGCTAAAAGCATATGTGAAGCAGTTTCAAGAAATTACTGTCAGAGGTGAGAAGTGGATTAGTTCAGAATGGAATGATATGGCATTAAAATTACGTTTATGTTTTTTAGCCGCCATTCCGAATAAGTATCATTCTTTTGAAGAAATAAATATGCTTCTTTATGATATTGGAGTGTTACATGATGATTTTAAAGTTACAAGCAAAGCGGAAAATTTTGTGGAGCTGCTTTATTCGTTAAATAGTCTACTCTTCTGTAGCGGAGATATCACGATATTTGGACAGGGTTGTTATAATACCAAAATTCATTCAGGTGGTACAGTGAAAATAAATGGTGTGCTTCGTGGTGGCGAAGTTTACGCAAGAGAAGGAATGGTCGTAAAAGAAGCAGGCTCTATTTCTGGGGCAGGAACAAAACTAGTCGTTCCTCAAGATCAAACGATTATGATGAATCTAGCAAGGGAAGGTACGACAATTCAGATTGGGAAAGCCATTCATAAATTTGAACAAGACCTTACGTATTTTTCTGCCTTCTGTGATGAAAACGGCCGAATCGGATTTAATTCTACTCGAAAGGAGCAGCATATCCATGTTTAATTATGAAATCCTGCCTAAAACCAAAGAATCAGTCACCGTTTTTTTTGACGGCGATCTGGATATCGATGTAACAGAAATATTAGAAGATGAAATCATTCCAAAACTAGACGATTATAAACGAATTCAAATTGACTTATCCCAAGTACCTTTTGTAGACTCAACGGGAATCGGATTGTTGATCCATTTAGTCGAGTCTATTCAAGATCTACCTCTCGTGGAAGAAGTATTGATTAAGAACGTACAAGAATCAGTCAAAGACATATTTGAAATCATTGGTCTAGAAGAAATTATTGGTAGAGAAGTATTCGCATAAAAAACAGTGTGTTGATTGACCGTATCAGAAGACCAATTCTTTTCATGATTGACGAGAATTGGTCTCTTTCTTTGAAGTTATCTTAAATTAATAAATGAACAGGAGATACCTAGAGAGAAATCGTTCTTTTCACTACTAATTACCTAATTATTTTCTACTTATATTTGGTAAAATACATAGACAGACGATTTTCATACGAGGTGAATCATTCAATGGAAAATATAACGAATTCCGTGTTTGAAGATGTGCTGGATAGCATTAAAGATGGGATTATTAGTATTAACAAAGAGGGAATCATTCTTTATATAAATGAGCAGGCTACTCTAGTATTAAACAAAAAAGAAAGTTTAGTAGGACGAAATATATGGAGAGAATTACCAGAAGTGATTATTCCTTTATTTAAGATGAAAATGGAAGAATTGTTTCCATTAGAGAACAAAATCCACTTTGTTACGGCTTTCCCAGATGATCGGGGAATATGGCTTGAAGTTCATATGTATGCCGCTAATGAGGGAGTAACCATTCTCTTTCGAGATGTTTCCACGATAAAAAATGTCGAAAAAACGATCGCAAATAAACATGAGACACACATTCTTCTCTATGAAGCTGCGAATCATTTATTGTTTAAGCATGAACCCAAGGAAATACTAGATTCATTGTTTCTTGAACTATCGAATTTTTTAGATGTAGATGTTTATTTTAATTATCTATTAGATGAATCAGGAGGAAAGTTAAAGCTGACAAACTTTGGTGGGATCAATGCCACTACAGAAAAAGAGTTAGAATGGCTTGAAATCGGTGAAGCAGTAAGTGGGTTTGTGGCTCAAAGGCGCGCGAAATTGATTCTTGAAAATATTGATCATTCCTTAGATCCGATGGTGACATTTATTAAGAAACTAGGCGTGCGTGCTTACGCATGTCATCCGCTAATGTCCTATGGAAAATTAATTGGTACGCTTTCGTTTGGCTCATTCAAACGCTCTCGATTTTCCAACGAGGAGATCGAATTAATTCATAAGATATGTGATCAAGTAGCTGCAACTTTGGAAAGAACCTTATTGATCAAAGAATTGAAGCAAAAAAAAGAAGAAGCAGAACAGGCGAGTAAAGCCAAATCTGAATTCCTTTCGATGCTAAGTCACGAATTCAGAACACCATTAAATTCTATTTTAGGGTTTGGACAGATTCTAGAGGACGATCAAAATGAACCGTTATCAAAATCTCAAACAGAAAAGATTAATAAAATGATGCAATCGGGTAGGCATTTATTAAAATTAATTAATCAAATGCTTGATCTCATGCGAATGGAGTCAACGGACTCAAAGGTTTTCTTAGAGCCAATAAATCTCTATGATTTACTTAGAAAATGTATGACAGTGATTCAACCAGATGCAAAAGCGAAAGAGATCAACATCTACTACCATTCGGAAGGTTTAAGAAAAAAGTATGTATGGGGAGTCTCTACTTACCTTGAGCAAGTTATTACTAACCTATTATCAAATGCAGTGAAATACAACAAAGTTCGGGGATCCATTCAAGTAACTTGGAGAGAAACAAATGATCGTATAACTATTTGTATTCAAGACACGGGTATAGGAATAGATTCTTCCCATTATAAAAAAATATTAACACCTTTTTATCGAATCTTTCATGAAGAGAATAATATCGAGGGCATGGGCATCGGATTAGCTTTAGTAAAAAAATTAGTAGAAAGTATGGACGGAAAGGTCGGGGTTACAAGTGAACCAGGCAAGGGAAGTAACTTTTCGATCCAATTAAGGTTATTAAAAAACAATCATAAAGAGGGGATGCTCAATGGAAACAATTAAAGTACTCCTTGTAGACGACCATGAAGATTCCATGGAGATCATGGAATATTTCATCGGTAATCTTCCATCCTTTCAGGTGATAGGGAAGTGTACAAATGGAGAAGAAATAATTGATCATGTAATGGAGAAATCGCCTGATTTAGTTATTTCTGACATTAATATGCCGAAAAAAAGTGGGATGGAAGCCATAAAGGAATGTATGACTTTTTATCCAAAATTAAAATTCATCTTTGTTACTGGTTATGAAGAATACGCAGTAGAAGCATTTCAATTAGCAGCGATCGATTATATTGTGAAACCTCTCGAAAAAATACGATTTTACAAAGCTTTAGAAAGAGCACGTGAGTTATTCATCTTTGAAAAAGAGAACCCATCTGAACAAAATTTTAAATTGAATAATTTGCCAATAAAAGGCGTGAATTGTACGTATTACATTCCCTTAAGTGAAATTTACTTTATAGAAAAAAGTGGATATAAATGTCTGGTCTATACAAAAGAAAAAGTTTATGAAACGAGTGAGTGTTTAAGCAGTTTGAATCATAAAATGGATTCAACCTTTTTTCTTTCTCATCGATCTTTTTTAATTAACCTTAAAAAAGTAGCGCAAATTATACCTCATAAAGAGACGTTCATAGCTTATTTTCATGATATCGATATGCAAGCAAGTGTTTCTAAATTAAAGATAAAATGAGATGAAAGAAAAAATAACCGTTTTCTTGAATGAATAGATTTTATAAATCGTTGTTAATGATTAACAATGATTTAACTATCTTTAAAAAATGAAGCTCCAGTAATGGAGAAAAAATTTAAGAGATTGAGTATACGCGCGAAACGCATTTGCCTGGAATGGAAATCCAAGGCTTATATTCGCATAAATAATATCAAGGACTTTTACAGTGGTCTGAAAAAAAACGCTCAGATGATGTGATGCGCTCATTTTTCCTTCCTATCAATAACATTCGCTAACATAGTTTCTTTTTAGTAAACAAAGGAAAGAATGGATATTTGGTGCTCGTTATCCATATGAGTGTTGAAATTGATCGAATTATTTTTTTTAATATTAAAAATATTTATTTTTTGTAGTATGATAGTCATAGGGTTTTTGTCTATCTTTCAGTTCGAAATGAGGGGTGAATTTGGAGAATTATAAAGTAATCATCGCTGATGATGATCGTTTTTATAGAATTGTATTAGCCCATTTTCTTCAAATGTTACCTAATATTAAAGTAGTGGGGGAAGTAGCAGATAGCGATGAATTTATTTTAAAAGTAGTTCAAGAACAGCCGGATTTCGTTTTTATCGATATTAATATGCCGGGTGTGAATGGAGTGGAAGTTGTTAAAACATGCAAAACGTTATTCCCGGAATTACAAGTGATTTTTACAACGGGATATGAAGAATTCGCTGTTCAAGCCTTTATGATGTCAGCAGCAGACTATATTGTAAAGCCAATCGAAAGGAATCGTCTTTATTTTGCGATCGAAAAGGTATTAATAAATATTAAAAGGCAACAATATAGTCCAAAAAATAAAGTACCGAAACCAACAGGGAAATTGATCGTTAAACAAAATAGCTCTTACTTCTTTTTGATCATGGATGAAATTCTTTATCTTGAAAAAGAAGGAAGAAAGACGATTATCCATACTCGAAATAAACAATTTGAAACGAATGAATCTTTAGAAGAAATCGAAGAAAGGTTGTCTTCTTTTTTCCATAGAACACACAGATCTTACATTGTGAATGTAAGTCACATTTCAAAAATAGAGTCTCTCGGTGAGACAAATTTAGCCTTTTTTAGAAATAGTGAAAAAACAGCTCAAATCTCGAAGTTAAAACTTAATCAAATTCAAGAATTCATGAATAAATAAAAACTTACGTTGCTTTTAATGGAAAAAGTGAGAAATGGAAAGGACGATTCCTCTACTGAATGACAAACAAAATTAAAAACCAACAACCATTTTTTTCATATCAGGACAATGGGATCACTTCCAATTGAATTTATTAAAAGAGGCGACTTAGATAATGGAAAACAGATACATAAATTTAATCGTAGAGTTTGAGCATTACTTACAAAGAGGCTTAACAATTGAAGAAATTCAATTTGTGAAGTGGTTGGTTGCTGAGGGAATACGCGAACAAAAAAAGAAGGAATTCACTTTGATGAGTCATGGTGAAGTAGAAGACCTATACACGATGAAGTAGGAACAAAATTGCTTCATAATTGAGGAGATTGCAAGAATGTCAATAGCCATATTTTATCCAGTTATGATCTTATTGTTAGGAAGCATTCTTGTCGTTTTCATTACGTCGAGATTTAGATCGTATAACTTAACAAGTCAAATTTTTCAACAAAACCCCTGTTTTGCATTGGTAATTGATGATCGCTTTAGAGTGATCAAAATAAATAATGTCGGAAGTAAGTTAGTAGAATTTACCACTGATGAATTGAAAGAAAAGTCAGTTGATATTCTGTTCAATCAACCGGAAAGTGCTCATTTCAGGATGATGGTTTCTCAATGCATGAAGGAAAGAAAATCGGATGTGTTTGTTGGTCAATTACGGACAAAAAAAGGAAATGAAATTTCTTTAAATTTTACCGTCATGCCGATCATAACTGGAAAGCAAGTGAAAAAAGTATTAATTGTCGGTCGTGACTTGTCTGATGTCGTACAGTTTGAAAGAAGAATTCATGACATCCAACTAGAACTTCAAGACACGATCAGGCAACAACAAGGAATGATATTGAAATATGTGAAAAAAGGGAATGAATTTATTCACACGTTATGTGATGGAGAATTGTTATATAGGATCGGTCTACAGCCTTCAGATGTTGTTGGCAAATCTCTACATGAAATTCTTCCGCAAAGTGATGCAGATGAAAAATTGAAGAGCTATCGTCTTGCTTGGCAAGGGGAAAGCGCAGAATATGAAGGGGTAATCAATGGGGTTGATTATGTTTCGGCATTAAGACCTGTGATTCGAAACAATCAGGTGATAGAAGTGATTGGATCTTGCATTGATATTTCTGATCGAAAAAGAGTAGAAAAAGAATTAAGAGAAAAAAGAAATTTATATCGAACAGTTTTAAGGACGATGTCAGAAGCATTGTTTATCATCGATTCAAATGGCTTTATTCGGAACATGAATCAGAACGCAATGAATATTCTCGGGATTCAGCCTGAACTTATTCACGGTAACAAACTCTGCCAACTGAAGATGCAAATGGTAAAGCAAAATGGCACTCCCATCTCCAACCACAATCTTCAAAACTTATTAATCAAAAAAACCCGGATCATATTCGATGATCTTGTATTGGGTATTAAACTTGACGAAGAAAAAGTAAAATGGCTCTCTATTAATTCACGCCCCCTTCAATTAGATGAGGAGCAACCGTCCGTATTGGTTTCTTTTAAAGACATCACCCTTCAGAAGACTCAAGAATTGAAGATAAAAGAAACATTCGAAACTCAAAAAACGATCATCAATAATCTCAACATTGGCTTATTTCTAACTGATCAAAATAGAAAGTTTACGATCTTTAATAATAAGTTCAGTGAGATGTTCAATATCGATAATCTAGATTCCTATGTTGGTAAGAATGGGGAAGATCTCCATCATCTATTTTTCGAAAATTTAGCTGACTTAAATAAGAGAGTAGAATCGATCATAAAAAGGAAAGAGCCATTAAAGGATGAAGTTCGATTGAAAAATGGCCGATATTATATTAGGCGCTTCATTCCAATTTCGATTGAAAATGATTACAAAGGTAATCTTTGGACACTAGAAGATATAACAAGACAAAAAGAAATGAATGTGGCCTTAATACGTGCAAAAGATGAGGCTGAGAAGACCAACTTGGCCAAGTCAGATTTCTTATCCAAAATGAGTCATGAACTGCGGTCGCCATTAAATGGAATTTTAGGTTTTGCTCAATTGCTGAAATTGGAGCAATCATTAACGAGTAAACAACAGTTTTTTGTTAGTGAAATTTTGACTGGTGGCAGGCATCTCTTAGATCTTCTCTCAGAAGTTCTTGATTTAACTAGGATAGAAACGGGAAGTATGAGGTTTTCCCTTGACCAAGTGAATATTCATTCACTATTAAAAGAGACCGTTCGTATGGTCCTTCCTTTAGCAGAGAAGAAAGAGGTCAAGATTATAGCAGAAATAAACGAGTGCCAACGGATATTTGTACTCGTCGATCCTGTACGATTGAAACAAGTATTTATTAATCTTTTAGAAAATGCAATTAAATACAATAAAAGGAATGGTGAAGTTCGGATTTTTTGTAGAGTGGAAGATGCGAATGTGTATGTCCACTTTGTGGATACAGGGATCGGTTTTTCTCCTCGTGAAAAAGAATTAATTTTCAGCCCTTTTTATCGTGTAGTTGGAACGAATGAAGACGGAGTCGGAATTGGATTATCACTTGTTAAACAACTCATGAAAATTTTAGAAGGCACAATTGATGTTTCTAGTGTAGAAGGTAAAGGTAGTGATTTTTGGCTCAGTTTAAAAGTCTTTCAAGAACAAGCTATAAAAGAACTAAATGATGTTCATTTACAGGAGGCAAGCACCTCTTTCAAGGAGCCTAAGAAAATCCTTTACATTGAAGATCAGGCTTCAAATTTACATCTAGTTGAAGAAATTTTTAAAAATGATTTGAACATTCAGTTGTATAGTGCGAATACGGGAGAAGCAGGTCTTCAAAAAGCATGGAATGACTGTATGGATCTCATTTTACTCGATATACACCTTCCGGACATTGATGGGTATAAAGTATTGGATATATTGAAAGCAAACGAAAAAACACAATCGATCCCTGTAATTGCACTTAGTGCAAATGCGATGCCTAAAGATATACAAAGAGCTTGTGATAGTGGTTTTCATCATTATATGACTAAGCCAATTAATATCGATGAATTTATGACAATGATTCACATGACCCTCCAAGAATAAATGAACATGATTTTGAGTATTCTTAGAAAAGTCATTTTTTACATGGCGAAAAGTTGTTGTGATGTATCAAGGCCGCTGAAAAAGCCCTCTTGAAATATCAATGCGAGTATGGGAACGATTTCGTTCCCATACTCGCATTTTTCTCTTATAAGCCACGGATTTCCGTTCCAGCGCTCGCTTTCCGCGGGCATGGATTGAGCCTCCTCGGTCGCGAAAAGCGTGCTCCCTGCGGGGTCTCAATGCTCATGCTATTCCCGCAGGAGTCGAGCGCCTTCACTCCAATTCATGGACGGTTTGGAAAGGAATACTCTTATTCAACATCGTTTTAAAGATGCAGAAAAAAATGTTTGAATCTTGCGAAATGAAAGGGACCATACCGATATATGGATCGAATGATTTTGCCTATTTTTCTCGGTTGATTTCTGTTCGACTCGTATGGACTTACTCCGTAGAAATTGATTTTATGATATTGACTATGTTTGCGGTTGATATTGATAGGAAGTAAAAGTGAGTTGATTTGCTGAATGTAGAAAAATCAACATGATCAATTAACGAAACAATAATTTTATAAGAATGCCTTTCCTGACTTTATTGAAAAAGAAAACAGACAGAAATGAAAATAGATAGGGTAATGGGGGACACAGTTTCCACCGAATAAGACGCACTGGTAAGAAAAGTGCAAAAAGCCTGTTTAGCTGCGACAAGGTGGAAGGCGACGGTCCTTCCAAAGTCAATTGTCTACTTGCGGGGAGGGTTCATTGCGCTTTTCGCACGGAATAAAGGGTACAGGTGATTTCCGATATAGAGAAACTTTTTTCAGGGCAGTAGATGTATTCAAGCGGCTTTTTGTCTTAACTTTTTTGAGCGCGATAGACGTTATAGCTTAATTTTTGGGCAAATCTTTCAGTTAAGGATTGATGGTCATCCCATACCTGGTACAGCAAAGGATCTAGGTGTTCTGAAGGATTAAATTCAGGCAACAGCTCTCGATCGGTATTGAGAGGTTGAAGGTTTAATGCCTGTGCTACCCTTTTTTCTTTTATCAATTCAACAGAGTGAAACCCTCCTCCTAAATAATAACTTTTCCACTCAAGTAGGGTTGGTATCTTATCGATTTCATACACTTTATGAAATTCTTTGGTCTCCTCATTTGAAAAGGGAGAGATTGCTGTCATTTCAAGATCGAATAAAGTTCCTCCCTTTTTTAATACTCGGAATAATTCTCCACAACTCTTTTCGATATTTGTAAATACTGTCACAGACTCTACCAAAATCAAATCAAATGATTCATCGTTAAAAGTAAGATTCTCAATGTTGTCTTGAATGATGCTTACTCTGACGTCATCTTTTCTAAATCGTTGCTGAGCTTTTTTTACCATAAGAGGATGGCGATCGACAGCCGTTACCAGGCAGCCAAAAGTCTTTGCTAAGTAGGCTGAAGTTTGCCCTGTTCCACAGCCTGCATCAAGTATGTGGGTATCTTGATTAATTTTCTCATTTTGTAACACTTCTTTTGTTAAAGTAAGACCGCCAGGATGAGCTCCACCAATACCTAATAGAGCTAAAAAATCGTGATAACTATAAGAACTCATAGGAACTCTCCTTCGTCATTAAATTTTAGGCTATGTTAGCGGATGTTGTTGATAGAAAGCAAATACGGTTTTTCACGGGGAGGCTCGACCGTTCGTCCGCGGAAAATGAGTGGAGTTTAGCGAAATGACAAATAACAACAAAGTTTACGAAAAGAGCCTTCAAATAAAAACAACAAACCTGTCCAATCAATCTAACGTGATCTTACATATAGTATGAACACAGGGACTGGTGAGACACCACCATATCCTTGGATAGAATCATGAGACTTAGTCTCTCAATAGTAGAAGATTCATTGTAGAAATATTGAAAAGAAAGGAGTGAGCCATAAGATGTCTGTTCATCCTTATTATGGTCAATGCAAAAATTATATGGGACGTCATGTTGTCATAAAAACACGTGATGGAAGAACGCACAGAGGGATAGTAACAAATGTAAGTCGATCACATGTTCATCTTCGTCCGGTAGGTAACAGCAGAAACCTTGGAGGTTATGGATACGGATACGGTTTCGGTTATGGAAACGGTGCGGTCTGGGGAGTAGCTCTAGGGACGATTACCGGTCTTGCGCTTGCATCATTATTCTTCTGGTAATTTGGAATAGGCGCTGTAGATCGTACTTGGATCTACAGGCTCTATATTTGAAAAATCACATAAAAGCAGATGCTTCAAGAATTTTTTTTGCAGGTTGACGCAATAACTCGCTTACTTTGGCTTGAGTGTTAGCAACATAGGAAGAAACAAGATGGAAGCCAACATTGTATCCAACCCAGCTAGGGTACGGTCCTTTTCCGTACAGCAGTTGATTATGGAGAGAATCTGATTTTTTCGTTTCTAAGTTAGGCTTTATCCATTTTTCCCAGTTCTTTAAGGCAGCTTTTAATGAATATTCAGAAGTCCATTTTGCTAAGCATTCTTTCCCTAACCGTTCATTTACAGCCATTTCAGCCAATCCTTCAATAATTAGAGAATCAAGTAGATTGATTTTATCCTCATTTTGATTTAAGTACTCGAGCCTGCACACATGATTATATTCGTGTGTGATGAGAGCTTTGAGTTCTGTCGAAGTGGTATGACCAGTCACGAATAAGAAAACTTTGTCTCTATGGGCTAAGCCGGCGATACCGTTGAAATCATTTCTAATTTGCTTGTTCCTTATATTAGAAGGGAAAATGAAGATTGGAATATTTGGTCCTTTCCATTCCATTCTTAATTGCTTCCACTCTTCTTCAACAATCGTCCAAATTTTTTTCTTAGACATTGACTCAATAATTGGTTTATCTAATAAACTTGGTAAAAAAAAGCCATGCTGAACTAAGTGGCTGTGGATCTCATGAGAATTTGCACTTAAATAATAATGTTCTAGTTTTTTACATAAAAGGTCTCGTTGGAGTTTGATATTGCTTTCCATAGACTCTTTCTTGTTCGTTACATAAGCGTCAAGCCATTGATCTGTTGAAATAACAGACATTTATCTTTCAACCCTTTTCCCTCTTTGAATGGACTACACCTTTAATCTATGGAAAAATTGTTCTATCCGTTACAGTAAAAATAAGCGATACTACGTAAAAGGCTGTTTTCGTATCGATTGTTGTTTTTCAGTGTAAGAACTTTCAGTTTATAAGATCGAAAAATTTTTTTGTCTTTATTTTTGAAGCGATGTCGTTTAGGACTACCCATTTTTAAACCTTTCATTGATTGTCGTGGAAGGCGGCGACTCTGACTGCAACGGAAATTCAGAGCTTAAACTCCATACTGCTGTTACAAGAGGGGACTTTACCGTTCATCCGCGGAACGCGAGCGGGTTTTAGTGAAAGGACAAATAGCAACAAAATTTACGAGAAGAACCATTAAAAAATACGAGATCCCAATCATGGAGGACCTATCAATGAATAAATCAAAAACGAACGCAATGCGTATATTAGATGTGGAGAAAAAAAGATATGAAATAATTACCTATGAAGTGGCAGATGGCAAAGTGGATGGTGTGTCCGTCGCACAGAAGATCAATAAAGACACGGCATTGGTTTATAAAACGCTTGTGACTCATGGCCATAGTAAGCAACCGTACGTATTTGTTATTCCAGTTGAAGAAGAGCTGGATTTAAAAAAAGCTGCGAAAGCGGTAAATGAGAAGAAAGTGGAAATGATCGCCGTCAAAGATATTCAAAAACTAACAGGCTACATTCGTGGCGGGTGTTCTCCGATCGGAATGAAGAAATACTTCCCAACTTTGATCGACATAAAAGCAGCTGAACTCGAGAGGATAATCGTAAGCGGTGGCAAGATCGGGATGCAAATCGAATTAGAGGTCACTGATTTAATGGAGCTAACGAAAGCACATATGGCTGATCTCATTAAATAAGGTTTTTTTCGCATCGATTGTTGTTTTTTCATAAAAGGTCTTCATATCCTCTTTAAAGAAGAGTTGCCTCATTTATAACATTTTATGTTGAGCGTAAATCTGCAAATGTAAAAGGGTCACTCAAATTTGCTTCTAAGACACGTATTTTAGACTTGGCGGCATATTTTTTCTTCATCTTTCAAGCGGAGTTGAATCAGACCGTTCTTTTTATACCGTTACTGAATGGGAGTGGAAGGCAGCGACTCCTGCGGGAACAGCACGAGCTGAAAGCCCCACAGAGAAAGGATCACAGTCTAAGAACGCAACATCCTGTTGCAACGACTGCGCTAAAACTTCCTGTTTGTCGGAGTAAATTGAAGCCGTGCCCGCGGAACGCGTCTGCCTGGAACGAAAATCCATGGCTTATAAGAGAAGAAAGCGAGCCGATTTTCACGAAACAATAAATAGTAACAAAGTTTACGAAATGAGCTTTAAATAAAAACAGTTGTTCAAGCTTAGTTATTTGAGAAATTTTTGACAAATGAATAGGATAAGAGAGACGAATCAATCTTATTACATTTTCAAAAAAACGAGGAGGCAACAGCTGATGAAAGCAATCGTAATTGAAGAATACGGGAATAAAAATCAATTAATAGAAAAAGAAATCGAACTTCCAAAATTGAAAGATGACCAAGTACTGGTTGAAATGTATGCTACTTCGATTAATCCGATTGACTGGAAATTGCGAGAAGGTTATTTAAAAGACCAACTCCCTTTTGAATTTCCTATTATTCTTGGTTGGGATGCAGCTGGCATTATTAAAGAAATTGGATCGAATGTGAAAAACTTCAAAGTTGGAGATTCGATTTTTGCACGTCCTGATACGACTCGTTTTGGCACCTATGCAGAATATGCAATCGTGGACGAGCATTTACTTGCTCCATTACCTAAAAATATTTCTTTCGAAGAAGCAGCTTCCATTCCATTGACAACATTGACTGCATGGCAGGTGTTGTTTGATGCAGTTAAATTACAAGAAGGAGAACATATTCTGATTCATGCAGGAGCAGGTGGTGTCGGAACAATGGCCATTCAGCTCGCGAAAATGAAAGGGGCACACGTCTCTACCACTGCAAGTGAGAAAAATACCGAGTTTGTGAAATCACTTGGAGCAGACGTTGTCATTAACTATAAAGAACAAGCATTTGAAGAAGAGTTAAAAGATGTAGACGTTGTGTTTGATACAATGGGTGGGGAGATACAAAAGAAAAGCTATCAAGTTCTGAAAGAGGGTGGAAGACTCGCTTCAATTGTCCAGCCTCCTGATGAAGAAGAAGCGAAAAAACATGGTGTTCAACCATTTTTTGTGTGGTTACAACCGAATGGGAATCAACTAGCAAAAATCGGTCAATTGTTGGAAGAGGGAACAATCAAGCCGATCGTTGGAGAAACTTTTCCATTAACAGAAAGCGGACTTCAACAAGCACATGAACTTAGTGAGACACATCATGCACGTGGAAAAATCGTGATTAAAATCAAATAGAGCAATAAGAAAACGCCAGATAATTTTCTGGCGTTTTCTTATTTTTCAAGCTTATTATCATCGTCATCCTCTTTTTTTGTCTCCGGAATCCCAAACAAAACAGGATTCATTTTATTTAATTGGATACTGACATATACGTACCCTCCTACCGTTAAAGCGGTCACGGCCCACGAGAATAGTTGTCGGTAAAGAATGCCTTTTGTAAAAGCATCGACGCCATATTCTCGAATTAAATAGATTTTTACAATCGCTAATATCCAATCCCTGAACGTGAAAAGGAGCGTGATCAACACAAAAACGAAATAGATCTTTCGATGATAAAAATATTCCTTCATATCTTTACGCGAAGCTCCCTGCATCTCCATGATGTCGAGAGCAAATAGAAGGCCAAGCGGGCGTTTAATGAAGATAGTAAGGAGAAAAACGAATCCTATTGCAAACGTATAATAAACTTGGTTCCATAGCAATTGGATAGCAGAGCCTGCTAAAATTTCAACAAGTGTTCCTGCTACTAATGTGACAAGCATAAACACGCCAAATACATTAATTCGTTTAATTTCCCAAAATCGATAAACAGAATAAATGATTCCGGGAACCGATGAAACGATCATTGCGGGATAATCGCCAAGCATCTCCCTTCCAAATTTCCAGATTACGAGTGGGAAAATGAGGTAAAAAATGATATCCATAACCATGACTCTCTTTTGATTCATGAAAAATACTCCTTCGGTTTATTAAATAGGTACATAACTCAAGCTTCTATTAAGTTCTCTTTCAATAAGTGTTTTTCCTCTTATTAAAGTTATTCTTAGTGTAGCGAAAGAGGGTATGAAGAACAAGAGTCGAATGGTTTCTTACAAGGCTCTGATGGGAAATTTCAATTTGGCAAAGGAGCAGATTTTAGAGAAATGACAAAGAGCAGCGAACGCTACGAAAAGAGACTCACACAAAATAAATACATAGGGGAGAGAGACTAATGAAAGAGATAAAGAGAGTAAGGGAAGAAAGCGAACTTCTAGAAACACAACTTTTACATGAATACTCCTTTCAATATACATTGAGCAATGATCAACGCCAAAGCAGGATTCAGTTTTTGCAGAACAACGAAGTTTGGGGAGAGTATGAAAATGAGGAACTCCAGTCAAAATTAAATCTTCTTCACCACATCGTATGGATTGAGGGGAAAGAATTTAATATGGGTGGTATTGCAGGTGTAGCTACGTGGCCAGAACATCGTAGAAAAGGGAGTGTCAAACGATTACTAAAACAATCGCTCATCTCAATGAGAGAACAAGGGATGACAATTAGTTATCTCCACCCTTTTGAATTTTCCTTTTACCGTCAATTCGGTTGGGAATGGATCTCTACTCTCAAAGAAATCACATTTAAACGTGAAGATCTTCAATTTCTATCTCAAACATCGGGCTATATAAAAAGAGGGCTAGAAAGGGATAACATTGATTTGTTAAACCAGCTTTACGAAAAGTATGCCAAGCGGTATAACGGTACTTTAAAACGTTCTGCCTTTTGGTGGGATTACTCAGTTCTTAAAGGTGGTTTTAAAGCGGCGGCTTATTTTTCGGATGAAGGCGAAGCGACTGGCTATCTCTTGTATAAAATTGAAAATAAAGAACTTATTGTACAAGAATTCATCGGATTGGATCATGAAAGTAGAATCGGACTTTGGAATTTTATTGCTCAGCATGACTCCATGGTTCAGTTGATTAAATTGGAACTTCAAGAAGACGATCCACTCCTTTATTTTCTGGAAAATCCCAAAGTAAATCAATTACTCATTTCTTATTTCATGGGAAGAATTGTGGACGTGGAAAATTTCCTTCGTACAGCAGTCGTTCAATCTGACGAAAAGCTTATCCTCCACGTAACAGATTCGTTTGCGGAGTGGAACGAAGGTACGTATGAAATTTTTCAAGGAGAAGTGGCAAAAACCGCGCTCTCCAATACAACATCAGGGATTTCGATGAATATTGATACGCTTACGGCATGGCTACTTGGAGCAAGATCTTCAAAAGTCTTGTGGGAGAGTCGTTTCATAACAGGAAACAAAGATGAGTTAGATAAATGGGATCAAGTTCGTTCGAATCAACCATCCGGATTCTTTGATTACTTTTAAATTTGAGTGATAGTAGGAATGAAAGTGGGGAACCTTCTTTTAAAGTGCCACCATCACCGTTCGGTAACTCAAAAGTTTCTTGGACATAGGAAAACCATACAGAAATCATCGTACACTGAAAGTTTCAAAGTATCTTTCCGAGTATATCAGTCATGTTTCATTTATCGATGCCGAATGCAAACTCTCTCATTTTCATCATTTACAGCAATGGTGTGGCAACTAGGTGAAAAAAGTGTCTCTACTGACGATGTTACTAATTTACGTCTTCGAAAACTGAATAATGGACCTTGAATATTTCTTCCATTAACCGAGTGAATGGTTTTATCTTTTATCAAGAGGGTAAACTACATGAGTGCTAAAATAAATCAGGTTACAACGTAATCAATCTCTAATTGGAGGAATACAAAATGACTAAAAATGTTCTCATGGTACTAACAAATACGAGTCAAATTGACGCGGATCATCCAACAGGCGTATGGCTTTCAGAATTTGCAGAGCCTTATGCTGAATTTAAAAAGAACGGCTTTAGTGTTACAGTTGCGAGTCCAAAAGGAGGTATCGTTCCGTTAGACCCAACGAGTATTGAAGATGGACAAGTTTCCGAGTGGGATGAAGCCATTCAATTACTGCAAGATACAACTCCGCTAAAAGAAGTAGTACTTGATGATTTTGATGGAATCTTCCTGCCGGGTGGTCATGGAACAATGTTCGATCTTCCAGGAAACCCTGCTCTTCAAGAGGCATTGTCATCATTTGCATCTGAAAACAAAGCAATCGGCTCCGTATGTCATGGACCAGCTGGTTTTGTTGATGTAAAGCTTGAGGATGGGAGTCCATTGGTGGCTGGGAAACAATTAACTGGTTTCACGGATGAAGAAGAAAGACAAACCGGTCTTGACCCACTAATGCCGTTCCTATTACAAACGAAGTTGAAAGAGCTTGGAGCGAAGTTTATTGAAGCAGCAGCGTATTCCGATCACGTTGTTGTTGATGGTAAATTTGTAACAGGACAAAACCCGCAATCTAGTCAAAGTGCTGCTGAAGCATTTGTGAAAGTAGTATAATTTTTTATAAGTGCCAGACTCCATGTTCAAAATGAACATGGAGTCTGGCACTTTTTAACACTCTGATCCTCATTAGTAAAGGGTTTAAAAATGATATAGTCTTCTTTCGATCCTTTATACAATATGTAAAGAAAAAAGCCATCAAAAGGATAGCTTTTCTACTAAAATACGATTAGATGATTTTTAAGCTTATGCAGTATCGCGGACAATCAATTTAGCAGAAACGTAACCTAGTTGAAATAAGGTACCTTTCGCTAATTGCAATCGTGCTGTGCTCAATGCGAGTCATTCCGCACAGCAGCATTGGGGTTGTTTTGTAACAGAGGCTCTAAATAACATTTGTTATGCAAAATACTAGGATGATCAGGTAAATGTTTACGGGCAATCTCGTTATGAGCATAGGCTAAAACATTGTTGCCTAATTGTGAATAACAAACACACAATTGTAAATGCGGTAGCCATGTCCAACAAGCATGATTAATCATTCCCATATTTTCACTTGGTTTTTCGAGTTCTGTGGCAAGTTTATACCAATAGAGAGCCTGGTTGAGCTGTTTGTTTTGGAGAAAACGGTAACCCAATCTGCAGTAAAACTCAGCTCGAGGAATGTCGTATTCAAAAGCTTTTAGAGTATAATGAAGTTCTCTTTCATTGTCACCTAATATATCAAAACAAGCTGCAAGCTTTGCACATGCGGAAATATAGTCTTCTACCCATCCGTTTTTTGTTGCTAAAAATTGCTTATAGTAATCGATTGCAAGCTCTATCTTTTGATGTTCAAGTAATTCGTTTGCAAAGTAATACAAATCTCTTGGCGAAAAAATTTCTCCATGGGAAAGTCGATTTTCATAGATTCGAAGATTTCGGTCTGAGTCATGATGAATACTGCGATGGGTTACAGCAATATCGCTGTGAAGAATATTGCCTCTCACCTCTATGTACTCATGTACGAACCCGTGCCACTGGAAATTGTTTCGCCTTTTTACGAGACGATTACGTCTTAAGCTTGAAATTACATTTTCTTTTTCATCCATTTCGAGATTATAATGCATTGTGATTGAATCAATGGACGGATCTAGTGTTTCCTTTAACTTTAAGAATTTTTTATGATCTTGCTCCATTACAACATCATCGGCGTCTAGCCAAAAAATGTAGTCCATTGTAGCGTGACTAAAAGCATAATTACGTGCTGCGGCGAAGTCATCAATCCAGATGAAATCGATGATACGATCAGTATATTGAGATATAATTTCTTTTGTTCTATCTGAAGAACCTGTGTCAACGATGATAATTTCGTCAACGAGATTTTTCACCGCGTCTAGGCACCTTGCAATTGTTTCTTCCTCATTTTTTACAATCATGCAAAGACTAACTGTAATCAAAGGGGTAAGCTCCTTTTCGATCGATTTTCTATATTTTAATTTATGAAATTAGTCCATCTATAGTGTGTATAATCAATTTAATTAATTATATTGGGAAAATTATCCACTACTCATCTATTTGATGTACTTATAATAATAGGGTCGACAGTTAAGTAGTTATTTTAAGCAGTTCTCCAATAAGAATAGATCAGCAATCATAAAATTGAATCCTATTACGAACCAAATTCCTGTGACAAATAGAGACAGTAAAACTGTCTCTATCATTTTTTATGGAATTTCTAAATTTATTCGAAACTAATTTAATTTTTTAATGACAATAGAAGCGTTTACGTTTGTTTGTGTGCCTCCTGCCAAGGTCTGTAATGTAACAGCAGCAGCAGCAGAATAATTTCTTAGGGTAAGAACATCGCCAGCTGATACGGCAATTATAGCCTGACCGGTGTTTTGCTGAGTGCCTGCTCCTGAACCATAGACTGTTCCCACGACTTGCTCGTCATTTAAAAAGAGGGCGAATTGGTTGGGTTCAACACCCGAAACGGAGAAAGTAACCTCGTAATCTCCTGGATTGGTTATTTGAATTTGAGTCGTTCCTTGGGCATGCGTTATTCCAGGTGTAGTTATTCCATTTGAATCAAAAATGACATCAGCATCTATAGGTACCACTTCAGCACCCAGGTTGTAAATATACGCATATTGAGATATTCCACCTGCTGCACCCGTAGCACCCGTAGCGCCAGTAGCGCCCATAATACCTATAGCACCCCTAGCACCCATAGGACCCCTAGCACCAGCAGGACCAGCAGGACCTGTAGCACCAGCGGGACCTGTAGCGCCGGCAGGACCGGTTGCACCTGTCGCTCCTCCACCGGGACCAGTAGCGCCAGCAGGACCAGTAGCACCAGCAGAACCAGGTAGCACCAGTAGCACCAGCAGGGACCAGTAGCACCAGCAGGACCGGTAGCGCCAGTAGCACCAGCAGGACCGGTAGCACCAGCAGCGACCAGTAGCACCAGCAGGACCGGTAGCGACCAGTAGCACCAGTAGCTCCTCCACCAGGACCAGTAGCGACCAGTAGCACCAGCAGGACCAGCAGGACCGGTAGCACCAGCAGGACCGGTTGTACCTGTAGCACCAGTAGCTCCTCCACCAGGACCTGTAGGACCCGTAGCACCAGCAGGACCGGCAGCACCTGTAGCGCCAGCAGGACCAGGTGTACCATTAGTTTCAACAGGTACACAAACATTTACTTTTACATTTTGTTGCACTCTGCATCGGCAATTACAATGGCCACAATCTGGACATTTTGGGATCTTGCATTGACAATAACGGAGTCCACATTTTGAGCATTCTTCGTAGTTATCTCTGCAACTGTCATTTTTACATTTTTTACAATTGAGATCTTTGCATTTGCCATCTATGCATTCGTATTCTTTGCATCCGTAATCTATAAATTCATTATCTATGCATTGGCAGCTACAATGCCCACATTTCATACACTTTTTATGTTTATCCAAATCCCTATTCTCCTCCTATTCTCAAACTATTAATAGTATATGAAAGAAGATGTAAGGTGTTTGTACAAGAAAATCTCATTTTGAATAAAATGCCATACTATAGATATGTTCGTCTCTTAAATCTCATCTCCAAATGTCAAAAATAATTATAATTTTTGAATAGCTATGCAGGAATATTTTAATGTATAGAGCAAAATTCCAATACAATTGTAGAAAATCAATGGGATTTTTTTATCTTAAGGATGTGGCAATATATATTAAAACTCATACCTCCCGTTAATAAGTATCCTAAAAGAGCTTGTTTTATAAATGATGAACCTGATTCATTTATTGTTATAAGCGATTTTTAATGGATCAGATGTAGATATAGTTGAACGTTCAAAATATGATCAGGCATTTAAATACCCTGAGATAAGAGACCGAAAGCCTCAGTCATCAATCCAAGTTTACTCACAAAGTTCTGCAGACTTCGTTAAAAAAGAGTACTTGAACGACCAGTCGATCAAGTACTTGCTAAGAAATGATGAATAGACTTTTTCAGTAGTCTCAGAGCTTGCGATGAGTAGGCTGAGTAAATCGTCTGCGAAAATAGCTCTTATTCTTCATTTAAAAACTCGAATAAACCCGGGATTTCATCAAGCGTAGGATCGTTCAGCTTTTTTAAAATAATTTCGATTAAGATCTTGTTCTAAATCGTCTCGATGTTGAGGTTTCGTTTCTTTCAGTGCTTTTAGTAACTTCGGACGAAGTTGTTTAATCATTTCTACTTTTTCTTCTTCAGACCATTCCATCCTGTATTCACTCCTTTTGATGCTCAACAGACTGTTTTAATTCATTCATTGCCAGCTCTAGACGTTCAATTTTATTTTCAAAACGATGAAGTAAATAAATACAAAGAGCAACCGGAAAGCCTGCATTTCCTATAACTTGGATCCAATCGGTTATGTTAAGCATTTAAATCCCTCCTGATTTTTTGTATAGCAGAATTCCTCATTTTGGCAACCGCCTGTCTTGATATCATAAGTGACTTAGCGATTTCAGAATCACTTATATTTCTTATATAAGCTAAAAACAGAACCCGCTTTTGTTTAACTGTTCGTTTTTTTATTGCCTCATAAAGAGGAAAATACTCAATCAACTCTTCTAAAGATTCATTCACGTATGATGCAGTGGGCTCGACCTTTTGTTCATATAAATTCATCGTGCTTTCTTCAATCTCAAGGTTGTCCAAATGGACAGGTACTTTCGATTGAATCATTCTGAGTTTCCGATCAAAACGTTTCGCTTCATAGTCGATAATTTTAATAAAATAGGCAATGATCCTTATTTTTGCAAGACACTTTTTAAAAGCTTTATCTAAATGATTTTTATTTTCTTGTGAAGGACAGAACCAATAATGTAAATATAAACGAACGTGGTCTGGGTTAGAAAAGAAGGCATCAATAATCCTGTTTGGATCTTGATTAACTTGGTTTTTCATATTATCACTCCTTTTAAAAGAACGTATGTTCTGTTTTAGTGTAAAAAAGAAGAACGTTTTCCCGTTTTGTACTATAAAAGGGAAATTTCCGTTCAAATTGTCAACCTCTACAGGAAGGTTGTATGATTATTATAGAAAAAAAGATAAAAAGGGAACAGAGCATAAAGTTGGAAAAAGAGAGAATAAAAAGCGAGATCATCGCTTCCTTCACAAATTTTTTTGAAATGGAGAATCATATGGACAGAATAAGTACACGATTAGGTAAAGAATATGCAGATCAATTAATTGCTCGATTGCGTGAACAAGAAAATAAAGAAATCGCTGCTCCGATGGAAGCTTATATGCGTAACCAGTTTCCGTTTCTCGGGATCAAGACGCCTGAACGAAATGCGCTAATTAAAACGTTTTTTCGTGATGAGGGGATCATCAGCTTTGAAGAGCTAGAGTCTGTGGTATCCATTCTTTGGGACCAGCCGGAACGTGAATTTCAGTATGTAGCAATGATCTTGCTAGATAAGCACCAAAAGAGTTTGTCAGGTCAACAGATCCCTTTGTTAGAAAAACTTATTCTTTCGAAATCATGGTGGGACACAATTGACCATCTTGCCCCTCATAATCTTGGAGGAATCATCTTAAAAGATCGTACTTCTTACTCCGCTAAAATCCAATCTTGGATTGATTCAGACAATAGATGGCTAAATCGAACCGCCATTTTGTATCAGTTAAAATACAAAGATAAAACGGATGAACAAGAGTTATACCGCATTATTCGTTCATTCTCAACATCGAAAGAATTTTTTATACAAAAAGCAATGGGATGGAGCTTAAGAGAGTACTCCTATCGTGAACCTCAATCCGTACGTACCTTTATTGAATGTGAAACGCTCCCAGCTTTAACAAAGAGGGAAGGGATGAAGCGCTTGAATCGTCTGTAGGAGCCAAATCCACTCTTCGTAGTTGGGAAACGGTTTAGTTTCCGAGGGGGAATTTGTCCTCTCATGGTAAACATTTAATGCGAAATGTGGTAAATTAGTAAGTGAATAAGTGGAAATATCGTTGAAATGTCTTTCTGATAAAGACATGTGTGTTTTTTGATTTTTGTGGAAAAATAATAAATATGAAAGAATTCACTATCGGAGGGATGAACATGACAAGCAAAACATTAGATCAATATTTGCAACGGAATCTTCAAGACCTAAGAGACAAAGGAATGTATAACGAAATCGATGTCGTAGAAGGCCCTAATGGAGCTAAAATTAAAGTAAATGGAAAAGAATTAATAAACCTTTCTTCAAATAATTATCTTGGACTTGCAACCAATGATCATTTGAAAGATGTAGCGATAAAAGCGATTCAACAATATGGTGTTGGAGCTGGTGCAGTTCGTACAATTAACGGAACACTTGATCTTCATGTGAAGTTGGAAGAAACACTTGCGACTTTTAAAGGAACAGAAGCAGCAATTGCCTATCAATCAGGATTTAACTGTAATATGGCTGCCATTTCCGGCGTAATGGACAAGAATGATGCGATTCTATCTGACGAATTAAATCATGCTTCCATTATCGATGGCTGCCGACTTTCAAGAGCCAAGACCATTCGTTTTAACCACTCTGATATGGAAGACCTCCGTGCAAAAGCAAAAGAGGCAGTTGAATCTGGTCTTTACAATAAAGTAATGGTCATAACAGATGGTGTGTTTTCGATGGATGGCGATATCGCCAAGCTTCCTGAAATCATCGAGATTGCAGAAGAGTTTGACCTTCTTACTTATGTAGATGATGCGCATGGATCAGGTGTATTAGGAAAAGGTGCTGGAACTGTGAAGCATTTCGGTCTATCTGACAAAGTCGATTTCCAAATCGGAACACTATCGAAGGCGATTGGTGTAATAGGTGGATACGTTGCAGGAAAACAAGACTTAATTGATTGGTTGAAAGTTCGTTCTCGTCCATTTCTATTCTCAACTGCTCTTACACCTGGTGATGTAGCAGCGATAACAGAAGCCATTAACCTCATCATGAACAGTAATGAGTTAAATGAAAAGCTTTGGGAAAACGGGGATTATTTAAAAAAAGGTCTTAAATCATTAGGTTTTGATATTGGTCACAGTGAAACACCGATTACTCCGTGTATCATCGGTGAAGAGAAGAAAACACAAGAGTTCAGTAAACGTTTATTTGAAGAAGGCGTTTATGCGAAATCAATCGTTTTTCCAACGGTGCCTCAAGGAACAGGGCGAGTTCGTAATATGCCAACAGCTGCTCATACGAAAGAAATGCTCGATCAAGCTATTTCTGCCTATGAAAAAATCGGGAAAGACATGGGGATTATTTAACAACATGACGATGAAAGAAGCAGGAGGAATAGCGATATGAAAAAAATCTTAGTGACGGGTGCTCTAGGTCAAATTGGTTCAGAATTAGTGGGACGACTTCGCGAGGTTTACGGCAATGATCATGTTATTGCGACGGATATTAAAGAAAGCAATAGCGATTTTGTGAAAAGTGGTCCTTACGAAACATTGGATGTAATGGACGCTAAGCGTATGCACGAAATTGCCAAAACAAACAATGTTGATACGATGATTCATTTAGCTGCCTTGTTATCAGCAACAGCTGAAGCGAAGCCTTTGTTGGCATGGAATTTAAATATGGGCGGACTTGTGAATGCTTTGGAAACGTCACGTGAACTTGGCTGCCAATTCTTCACTCCAAGCTCAATTGGTGCTTTTGGGCCTTCTACTCCTAAAAATGACACACCGCAAGACACGATTCAACGTCCAACAACAATGTACGGTGTAAATAAAGTGTCTGGGGAACTTTTGTGCGACTATTATGCACAGAAATTCGGACTAGATACGAGAGGGCTTCGTTTTCCTGGATTGATTTCTTATGTGGCTCCTCCGGGTGGCGGAACGACCGATTACGCGGTTGAAATATATTACGAAGCGATTCGTAAACAACAATACACTTCATACATTTCTGAAGGTACTTACATGGATATGATGTATATGCCTGATGCTCTAAATGCGATCATTGATTTAATGGAAGCAGATGCTTCAAAACTCAAGCATCGAAATTCATTTAATGTAACAGCGATGAGTATTGCTCCAGAAAATGTTGCCGCTGCAATCAAAACACACATACCGGAATTTACATTGTCTTATGATGTTGATCCCATTCGACAAGGAATTGCTGATAGCTGGCCAAATTCCATTGATGCCTCTGCGGCAATGGAGGAGTGGAGTTTCAAAGCGAAATTCGACCTAGATACAATGACATCGGATATGCTAGATAAGTTAAAGGTGAAACTTTCTTAAATGAAGTAAAAGCGGGACTCATATCATTGAGATCTCGCTTTTATTTATTAAGCTATGTTAGCAGATGATGTTGATAGGAAGCACAAGCGATGAGACTCAAACAGAAAACGGGGGATGCGGGACACCGCAGTGTGGTGAATGTGCCCACTTAAAAAGTCCTCCTGAAACGAAAATGAACATTAGCTATTTCCAATATAAACATCGTCCTTTATACATGTGGTGTGGTCACTTTCATGTCACCAGATCTGAAGATTTTTTTCTGTTTAAAGTAATGTTAGATAGGGCCGTTCATTTGAAACCGTACAAGGGTGTAGTGGAACGCAGTGACGAGGAGATTGAAGCCATGCCTGCGGAAAGCATCCGTTAAGAACGAAAACCGAATGTCATGCAAAGATTTTTAATAAAAAAATATTGTTATTTTTCTAAAAATAATCACAATTGGCACAGTTTACTGCTTTTCTTCCAATTTTATTTACATCAAAATCTATTTAATGAAATAACAGGAAATAGATGTGATGAAATCGTGAATTTTGCCTTTATATCTACAAACTTTTTCATTAATTATGATGTTATAATCGAACTATTCATCAAGTGAAGTAATAAGCGTCTCTTTGAGCGTGAATAACAACTAGAGAAATAATAAGGTTTTTTTGTCGTTTATCTCAAAAAAAACAAGAAATAAACACGAATTTTATTTTTCTATCGTTATTATTCGGTTAAGAAGGGTAAACGATAGAGTAAAGGTCATTTTTATCTGTCAAAAACAGGTTGTGATACACACTTGGTGATTAAAGAATCTAGTTGTAAAACAACAGCCTGGGAATGCCGGATTTTATTTGTTTGCAATCAGGAGTTTACTGATTGAGAATTTATTTTATAGGATTAGAAAGGATGTGACACGCTTGGGGAGTAAAGCAAAAACGTCGCTTTTATTCTTAGGTCTAAGTGTTCTTGTTCCATTGTTAAGTGGTTGTAAGAGTATGGTTGTATTGGATCCAAAAGGTCCTGTCGCAGCACAACAAAAAGATCTTATTTACTTATCTATTGGGTTTATGCTTTTCATAATTATTGCTGTTTTTACGATTTACGCTTTTGTTCTTGTAAAGTATCGTGAGCGTCCAAATGACGAGCCATTTTTTGAAAAACCTGCTCACAGACGAGCTGAGTGGTTGGAAGCCATTTGGATTGGTGTTCCATTAATTATTGTCATTGCCCTTTCGATTCCAACAGTGAAGACCATTTATTCATTGGAAGAGCCTCCGAAAGCAGATCAGAAAAAGGAACCACTTGTGATCGAGGCAACATCTGTAAACTGGAAATGGATTTTCCGCTATCCAGAAGAAAATATTGAAACAGTAAATGAAGTCTATATTCCAGAAGATCGTCCAATTAAATTTAAATTAACCTCTGCAGATGCAATGGCTGCATTCTGGGTTCCAGCACTTGGAGGACAAGAATACAACATGGCTGGTATGCAAGGTGAATTATATTTGCAAGCAGATGAACCTGGGACATTTAATGGTCGAAATGCCAACTATTCAGGTGAAGGATTTACTTTTCAAAAGTTTAAGGTTTATTCGAAAACAACTGGAGATTATAAAAAGTGGGTTTCAAAAACACAAGCAAATGCTCCTAAGCTCGAACAAAAAACTTTTGAAAATTTAATGCTACCCGGATTATCAAGTCCAATGGCGTTTTCATCCACTCATAAGAAATTTGTGGATTTCGCGAAGGAACCAGAATATGCAACAGATTTAAGAGAGAAACATAAACAACAAATAGCTAAAGAGCAAGGAGGGGAATCAGAGTGAATTTTAAATGGGATGAATTTTTCGTCACCGGCGACCCCCTCATTTATGGAGCAGATGTTTCAATCGGATTAACCATGATTGCGATTGTTTTCATTTTATTTTACTTCAAAAAATGGAGTTGGCTTTGGCACGGTTGGTTAACAACTGTTGATCATAAAAAAATTGGTGTCATGTATATCATTGCTGCTGTTTTAATGCTATTCCGTGGCGGAGTGGATGCCTTATTAATGCGGGCTCAGTTAACCTTTCCAAACTCCACATTCTTGGCGTCAAGTCACTACAATGAAATATTTACAACTCATGGGACAATCATGATTTTGTTTATGGCTATGCCATTCTTAATTGGACTGATGAACGTTGTCGTACCCTTACAAATCGGGGCACGTGACGTTGCATTTCCTTACTTAAATGCAGTCAGTTTTTGGTCATTCTTTATCGGAGCAATGCTCTTTAACTTATCTTTCGTTATTGGTGGATCTCCATCAGCAGGCTGGACAAGCTATATGCCTTTAGCAAGTAATGAAATGAGTCCAGGACCTGGACAAAACTATTACTTACTTGGCTTACAAATTGCTGGGATAGGGACACTCCTTACAGGGATTAACTTCCTCGTAACGATTATAAAAATGAGAGCACCAGGAATGACTTGGATGCGCATGCCAATGTTTACTTGGTCGATCTTAATTACATGCGTTCTTATCATATTTGCATTCCCTGTTTTAACAGTAGCACTTGCACTTATGACTTTTGACCGCATTTTTGATGCTCATTTCTTTACCTTAGCTCAACAAGGTCTCCCGATGCTTTGGGTCAACTTGTTCTGGGTTTGGGGACATCCAGAAGTGTACATTGTTATTTTGCCGGCATTTGGTATTTTTTCAGAAATCATCAGTACTTTCTCGAAAAAAACATTGTTCGGTTATACGACGATGGTTGTTTCAATGGCGGTTATTGCGTTCCTAAGTTTTATTGTGTGGGTCCATCATTTCTTTACAATGGGTGCAGGATCAGCCGTAAACTCATTCTTTGCCATCTCAACCATGCTAATATCGGTGCCTACGGGCGTAAAAATATTCAACTGGCTCTTTACCCTCTATAAGGGTAGGATCAAATTCACGGTTGCGATGCTTTGGTCGCTTGCTTTTATTCCGAACTTTACAATCGGTGGAGTAACAGGGGTCATGCTAGCAATGGCAGCTGCCGATTATCAATATCACAATACGTACTTCCTGGTTTCCCATTTCCACTATGTATTAATATCAGGAACCGTATTTGCCTGCTTTGCGGGATTATACTTCTGGTATCCGAAAATGTTCGGTCATATGTTGAATGAAAGATTAGGAAAGTGGAGTTTTTGGATTTTCGTTGTTGGCTTTAATGTTTGCTTCTTCCCAATGTATTTCTTAGGATTAGCAGGTATGCCAAGACGTATCTTCACTTATAGTCCGGAAGACGGCTGGTTCAGCTTGAATGTTATTGCTTCTGCCGGAGCAGTACTAATGGGAATTGGTTTTATGATTCTTGTATATAACATCTATTGGAGTGCTCGATACGCGAAACGAATTGAAACGGGCGATCCTTGGGATGGACGTACACTTGAATGGTCTACTCCAGCTCAAGTACCTGAATACAACTTCGCTGTCATTCCTGAAGTAACAGGTTTAGACGCTTTCTGGCGCATGAAGCAAGAAGGGAAGCATCCTCGTCATAATAAAGAATACAAACCGATTCATATGCCAAGTCATTCAGGAACACCAATCATTATGTCGGCATTCTTTTTCATTGCTGGGTTTGGTTTGATTTTTGAATGGTTCTGGTTAGCTATACCAGGTGGAATTGGTTTAATTGCATGCTTAATTGCACGTTCACTAGATCGCAATGATGGTTACCATATTCCAGTAAAAGAAATTCAAGAAACGGAAGAAAGACTTCCGCTGTAGAGGAGGCGAAAAGAATGGATCATGCTGAAGAACACGTGAATACAGATCTCCCTTTGGAATATCAAAGTGAGACTGGAAGACTAAATATATTAGGGTTTTGGGTTTTTCTAGGTGCTGAGATTGTTCTCTTTGCAACCCTTTTCGCTACCTACTTCGTTCTAGTTGGACGAACAGCGGAAGGACCTACTCCCGAAGAATTGTTTGAAATGAAGGGTGTTCTAATCGAAACCTTCTTACTATTAACGTCCAGTTTTACTTTTGGTTTAGGTGTACATGAAATGAGAAGAGGAAATCGAACAGGGCTTGTGGCATTAATGATCGTTACACTCTTAATGGGTGTTGGATTCTTATACTTTGAAATTGATGAATTTGTGAAGTATATAGGTGAAGGGGCATCGATCCCTGTTAGTGCATATTGGTCTGGATTCTTTGTTCTTGTTGGAACACATGGATTGCACGTTACCATGGGGATTGGTTGGATGACACTTATTATTATTCAAGTACTTCAAAGAGGATTGACGAAAGAAACGTCAAGAAAAGTTTTCATTTCTAGTTTATACTGGCATTTTCTAGACGTTATTTGGATCTTCCTTTTTACTTGTGTGTACTTGATAGGGATGGTGGCAAATCATGGATAATACAAATGTGAAAAAAGAATCTCATTTTCCTTGGACACATGTGATTGGCTTTGCACTTTCCATTGTTCTGACCCTTTTAGCGCTTGGAGTCGTTTTTTATACGAGTTTATCTTCAAAAACGGTTATCGTGATTATTCTTGTATTGGCGTTTTTACAAGCGCTCGTACAGTTATTCTTATTCATGCATATTCGTGAGTCGAAGGATGGTTCGCTCCAAACGAATACCATTATGTATTCCTTAACAATGGCTGTTATTATTGTGGCAGGTACAATATGGGTCATGTCGTTCGGAATGCATATGTACCATTAAGAAAAGTGTAAAAGTATTTGTTTAAAAGAGTATGACTAAGTTTTTAACAAAAGGGAGCTGTCTAGAAAGTCATGTAAATGGACTTTCAAGACAGCTCTCTTTTCTTTTTATAAATAGGCTATATTTAATATTCTACATTGAGCAATACAATTCGCTTTCCGCGTCAATCGTTGAAGGGTTTAAAAAAGGTGGTTCTTTTAATGAACAAAAGGTGGAGAATGGCATAAAGTACCGTAGGATAGTAACGAAGTCTGTAAGGCGAGTAAACAAAGCAGACGTTTGTTATTCGCTAAATTTCAATACGAATACATCCGTTTAATAATGGATTACTCCGTATTTAATTGCTTCCTTGTAGAAAAAATGACAGTTTGAGAAAAATTGAGTAAAAAAAGTAAAAAGAAGAGTCCTTTGTAAGTTCGAATCTTATTGAAATGTTTACAAATTAGACTTTCAATGGAAAAGGATTTAACTAGGCAGCATGCATACCATACTCTTAATAAAAGACAGACTTCCCGATAAAATAAAAAGCAAGCAAAAAATCCATGGATTTTTGCTTGCTTTTTATTTATAAGTTTTTAATAAAGCTCCATTTTTTTCTTTCAACGTTATTATTAATGTTGAGAAACGTGATTATGTTTGTTCGCAAATAATGGTCCAACCATTAATGCTAATGCAGCGATATGAGCAATAATCGCATTAATAATAAAGATTGTAAGGATCATTGTGTGATCCATTGTAGTTAAATGATCAGCAGTAACGTAAAAGGCAAAGCCTACCCAAAGCGCTATGACGAAAGGAATTGAAATAATCGCCCATTTGCGTTTCTCAACCCATAAAAAGAGTGGAGTTGCACTAGCGAATAATAAATATACGAAAAATACATCCATTCAAAAAACCTCCCAAGTAGATGTGACTAATTCAAAAACATTGTGTGACGAATTTGTTACATTAATTGTATCACAATTCAATTAATTTACAAGTAGGCGCTTTCATTATTTTGTAATCCGTTGTATGAACCTTGTAGATATAGGCTTTGTTTCGTCTATTTAAAGGACAAAAGGACTATAAAAGAGTTAGATGAAATTTGTAAAACAATAAGGGTTTTTGTAGAAAAATGTCGATATTATGATTTTATTTGTTAAACTGGTTAGAGTGGTATAAGCTATAATTAAAATAATTTAATAAAAACAATACTTAAGACCTATAGGGTGAAAAAATGAAAAAACAATTTTTGGAAAATTTACATAAAACCGATCAGAAATTAAGTCTTGGAGTCATCATTTTGCTCATTCTCGAGGTCATTCTTGTCATCGGATTTAAAAGTAATGAATGGTTTCCACTAATAAACATTTTGTTGATTGTTCTTATTCTTTCCATATTAATAAAAGATTATTTACAAAGACGTTCTTTTTTTGAAGAATTTCGAACTTTAGCGGAAGAAGAAAAGCGGAGCTCGACACTGATTCATTCTATGCCTGATTTTGTTTGTTTTAAAGATGGTGAAGGAAGATGGGTTCAAGTAAACGAATTTGGTCGGAAACTTTATGAATTAGAAGCGGTTGATTATAGAGGAAAGACGGATGCGGAACTCGGAAGCTTTACCCCATTTTTTAAAGAGGCATTAGAAAGTTGTGTTGATTCAGACGAAGAAACATGGGTGAAAAGGGAATTGACGAGAAATGAAGAGTCCTTCTATGTACCTTCTGGTGAGTTAAAGACGTTTGACGTGATCAAGGTCCCTCTCTTTTTTGAAAATGGAGAAAGAAAAGGATTAGTAACGATAGGGAGAGATATTTCACAACAGAAAGTAGCAGAATCCTTGCTGCTGAAAAAAGAAAAACTCTCGGTGGCTGGAGAATTAGCAGCTGGTATCGCGCATGAAATTCGGAATCCCCTTACGAGCCTTAAAGGGTTTATTCAGTTATTAGAAGAATCGGACAATATCCCTGAGAAATATTTATCTGTCATGTCCTCAGAAATCGAAAGAATTAACCGAATTGTGAGTGAATTACTCGTATTAGCAAAACCTCAAATAAAAACACTTGAGACATTTAAAACAATCGATATGATTCAATATACGATGAATGTTATGCAACATGAAGCATTGTTAAAAGGAATTGAAGTTCGTTTGCGAAATGAAGCTGAAGAGTCATGTGTTTTTGGGGACCAAAGTCAGCTTGTCCAAGTATTTATTAACATCTTGAAAAATGCGATGGAATCAATGGGTAAAAGCGGTGTCATCCACATTCTTATTAAAGAAGTAGAGGATCGAGTCGAAGTTTCAGTCATCGATCAAGGAGTAGGAATTTCGCCGGCAAAATTAAAAAATGTTGGAGAACCATTTTTCACATTGAAAGAGAAAGGAATGGGTCTTGGATTAACAATTAGTCATAAAATTATCCATGAACATAAGGGGTCCATTAAAATTGAAAGTGTTGAAGGAACTGGAACAACTGTAAGGGTAAGCTTGCCCTTACAAAATTCGAGTCGTCTAAATTAATTGGAAAAGGTGGATGGAATGAAAGATTTTGTCGAAAGATGAAATCTTTCATCTTGAAAAAAGGATTTTATTCCCTGCAATGTGTCAAATTCATATGATATAATTGGAAATATATTGTACATAGAAAGAAACAAGGGGGATATTATGCGAAAAGGAGTCGGAATATTAGTTCAATTTGCACTATCTTGCATAGGCATTATATTTATAGGGGCTTTGCCGGTTTTAACAAAAGGATTAAACAGTGGAATTCTTGACTGGTCAGGCTATATTCACTCGCTCTCGACCATCATTAACGGATTGTTTCATCCAGATCAACTGAAATACTTCACAGTCACACCTTTTTCTTCTATTGAAAGACCACTTTTTCCAACATTATTGAATCCCGTCTTCTATTCATTAACCATTTTGTTTAGTTCATTAGTTGTGGCCACTATAGGAGCACTATTGTTTACCATTTTCACGCTTCTTATCCCTGTGCGCATTCGACAAGGTGTTAAAATGACTTTAAATATTCTCGAATCTATTCCTGACATATTAGTCATCATTCTTGCACAATTTTTTGTGATTTTTTTCTTCCAAAAAACAGGGGTTCTTCTAGTTGATGTTGCAGCACTAACTGGTCAAAAAGTTTACTTTCTACCTATCATCTGTTTAGCGATCTTACCTACCATTCAGCTTTATCGATTAAGCATGCTAACATTCGAAGATGAAGAAGAGAAAAACTACGTCTTGTTAGCTCGTTCAATCGGACTAGGTAAGATGGCGGTTATCGTCATTCATATGTTCAGAAATGCCATTATCAGTGTTTTCTTTCAATCGAAAAAAACGGTTTGGTTTATGTTATCGAATTTGTTCATATTAGAGTGGTTGTTTAATATTTCAGGGATTACTCGTTTTCTATTTGCAAATATGGATCCGCAAATCTTTACTATTGCACTGATCATGTTTTTTATTCCGATCTTTCTCTTTTATACACTTGGAGAATGGATTCTAAGTTCGAAGGCAAATCGAGGTGAATCATTATCATGAGATCAGTTTGGAAACATCCTTTCTTTTTAATTGGATTTTCATTTATTACGATCATGCTTATCGCGAGTTTTGGTTACACACTTTTTTTTCACGATGTGATCCGTAAGTTTTTTTATTTAACGAACGCAAATCATAAAATTACAGAAGCAGCGCCGTTACATCCTCGATCCTACATACCATTTGGAACAGACGAATTGGGTTACGATATGCTTGGTAAAATATTGATGGGTGCCAAATATACCATTCTCGCTGCGTTGTCAGTCGCTTTATTGAGAATGATGATGGCAATTCCTTTAGGTTTCTTCTTCGGAGTCTATTTGAAAAAGTCTCGAAAATATGTTGAAGGTGTCGTGGATTCCTTTCACTACATCCCGCTAACAATCATTGCCGTATACGTCTTACTTCCCGTCTTGATGGAAAGCCCGGAAGAAGGGTTTAATCATTCTCTATTCGTTCGAATGTTTATAGAAGTATTCCTTTTGGCCATTTTGACGGTTCCGGTCAGTGCAACCTTGATAGGGAAAGAAGCTTCACTATTATACCGGCAAGACTTCGTAGAAAGTGCAAGAACATTGGGTGCAAGCAAACAGCGTATCATTTGGAAGCATTTGTACCCCATTTTGAAAGACAAACTATTCATCATGTTTGGACAAGAAGTCATTCAAACATTGATTGTACTCTCTCATCTAGGTGTCTTAAGACTCTTTTTCGGAGGAACGCATATAAGCAATTCACCCGTAGCACCGCCACCATCTTCTATTACGAATGAATGGTCGGGATTAATCGGAGTGAGTTTCCGTTATACTCAGACGGCTCCGTGGATGATCCTAATACCGATCCTCTTCTTCGCGCTTACGATGCTCTCTGTTGCCCTCATGATTGAAGGCTATATCCAAGCAACAACGGGAAGATCCCACTACTTTGGAAAAAGAAGTAGGAAAAAGAAAGTGACAAAGATTTCCCAGAAAGAACGATCGAAAGAAAACGAATTTGATCTGTATAAACACACTGGATGAGAATATAACTCATAAAAAGATCTCTTTTCTAGAAAAAATTCTAGTCAAAGAGGTCTTTTTTTTTACAAAAGGCACTGTTAAAGGATCAATTGGTTTTTCTATATTCAGCAAAACAATTCGCTTTCCGCGGAATGCGTCTGCCTGAATCGAAATCGTTCCCAGGATCGCATGGACGTACCAAGAGAACTTTTTCAGTGCCCTCAAAAACTCCGCAGAAAGATACAAGCTCGAAGGTGAGGAGATTCGTCTGCGTGAAGAGAATCGATCTTAGCAAAATGCCCAGTAGCTACAAAATTTCTGATAAGAGACTTACAAATGAGCGGAATGAACCTATCAAATGTAAGCGTTTTCCTAAAATATGTAAGCTTATTAGAAGAATAATATGTGTAAATCATGGTAAACTTTAAATGGATATGATCGAAATGAACGATTTAAATCAGTAAAGGACAGGTGCATACGATGATACAATGTATAGCTACAGATATGGATGGGACACTTCTTGATCCCCAACAGAAAATTACAGAGGAAAATCGAAAAGCCTTGTTACTCGCTCAAAAAATGGGGATTGAAGTGGTTGTAGCAACCGGACGGTCCTATAAAGAAGCAGCAAACGTTTTAAATGAGGCTGGAATCAGTTGTTCTATTATAGGTGTAAATGGTGCTGAAGTCCGTGACGAAAAGGGGACGATTACCCACACTGCAGGATTGGCTTCAAAGGAAGCAGCAGAAGTGGCTAAAGGGTTAGAAAAACACGGATTATATTATGAAGTTTATACGAATAAAGGAACTTATACGAAGTCACATGAAATGGGCATCGAAATTTTAGTCAATATTATTAGCTCTGCCAACCCTGAGTTTCCTCTTGATCAAATAAGAGAAAATGTGGTGAAACGTTTTGGAGAAGGCCATGTCGAAACCATTGATGATTATCAATTCATCTTCGAATCGGAAGATTATACCGTTTATAAGTTACTTGTTTTCTCGCTAGATCCTACATTACTCAAAAAAGCATGGGAAAATTTATCAGACTTAAAAGGAATTGCTGTCAGTTCATCTGGCGTTGACAACCTTGAAATTACACAAGTAAACGGTCAAAAAGGTGTCGCGCTCGAACGCTTTGTAAAAGAAAAAGGATTAGAACTGGCGAATACGATGGCACTTGGCGATAACTTTAACGATTTATCGATGATGAAAGTTGTTGGCAGACCCGTTGCAATGGGGAATGCGGCAGAAGAAATCAAAGAATTTTGTCGATATCAAACTGCTACAAACCGAGAAAGTGGAGTAGCTAAGGCAGTGTATGAAGCACTTGAAATAGGGATCAGTTCCCCTTCGCGTTAAAGCGATGGGGGTCTGATCCCTATTCCATTCATAATAAAGTGGATGGTAGCTTCGATTTCTTCTTCGTCACTCCAATCCGCTTCAGGCAAAAGGATGTATCGAGATAGTAGAAGACCAAGAATCGTGGAGGCTGTGAAACGAAAAGCCCTTGCAGGAGGTATCTCAATCAACTGTCCATTTTCTTGATATCGTTGAATTAAGAGGGCAAATCGATTGTACACATTTGATGCAACTTGATCCATGAAATGTTTTTTTAAGTCTTCATGAAAGGGAATTTCCTGGAGCAGAATTTTAATGCTAGCTAAGTGATCATGAATAAATTCCTGACGATTCTTTATAAATACGCGTAAGAACTCTTCATAACGATCATAGGGAGAATCGAGAATTTGATTTAATTCTTTTATAAAAAATGGGGTAATGAATTTCGCCATTGTAGGAGCAATGATCGATAACAGTAAGTCTTTTTTTGTTTTATAGTGCCTGAAGATCGTCCCTTCAGCCACTCCAGCTTTTTTAGCAATCTCACTCGTAGAAGAAGCTGCGTAGCCTTTTTCAGCAAATGTTTCAATGGCTGCTTCTACAATTTTTTGCTGCTTCAAAGTCATTTGGTCTTTTTCTTGAAAAAACTCGTCAAATATAGATGACTCGTTTTGCATATGAAATTCTCCTCGCTTCCGTTCCTCTCCTATAGTTTACGATACTTTCGTAATGCTAGCATATTTAAAAGAATAAATAAGACTGAAAAACCGAACAAGACGAAAACGGAATTCTGAATAGACTCCCAACCCTTCCCTCTAATCATAACGTCACGTAAAGCATTTGCAGCATAATAAATAGGAGTAAGTGGGGCAATCCAACTAATCCATTTGGACATCGATTCTAGTTGGAATAGTCCTGAGAAAAAGAGCTGTGGCACGATAACAATTGGAATGAATTGAATCATTTGCAGTTCATTGCGAGCAAAAGCAGATAAGAAAATTCCGAGGGTCAATGCTGTAAAAGACAAGAGCAAGATGACAATGATCACATAGAAAAATTGCCCGGTCATAAGCATCCCAAGAACATAGATTGTGTACCAAGAAATCAGTGCTGCTTGAATAACCGCGATGATGCCAAAACCGATGACATACCCCAATACCATTTCCCAAATCCTAAGAGGCGTGGTCAACAGCCGTTCTAGTGTGCCGCTGCTTCTTTCTCTTAAAAAAGAAATTCCGCTAATTAAGAAAACAAAAAAGAAGATGAAAAATCCTAATAAGACTGGACCGAATGAATCGAATTGTCCTAATGAAGCGGATCCATACAAATAGTCCGTTTGAAAAACAATGCCGTTATTACCATTCTTTTTTTTCAAAATTGACTGAGCATGTTTAATCGTCATTTGTGTCTTACTTTGATCGCTGCCTTCTACGACAAGCGTTATCGATTTAGGAGATTCAAAAAGAAGAAGACCATCGATATCTTGGTGTTTGATTGCTTTCGATCCACTTTCTTTTGTCGAAAAAATTTCAACATCTTTTGGAAGTGATTTTATGATTTGTCCTTGACCAACGGCACCAATCGTCGGTTCGAAAGTTGACTGTTCAAAAACAATCCACAGTAAGCTTAAAATGAAGAGAGGAGCAAGAAGCATAAGGGCCAGTGTTCGCTTGTCTCGCATAAATTGATGTAGAATTCGATTCACTAAAGCTTGAAGTCTCATCGATTTTTCGCCTCCTGTAAAAGAAAAATGTCTTCAATGGTTTGTGTCTGAAACGTTTCTTTCAACTTGTCAGGCTGATCGATCCCGATAAATTGGCCATCACTTAACAAGGCGATACGATCACAACGCTCTGCTTCATCCATAACGTGAGTCGTGACAAAGATTGTTTTCCCTTGTTTTGTTAATTGTTCAAACTGTTCCCAAATCGATTTTCGTAAGACCGGATCTAGTCCGACAGTCGGTTCATCCAAGATCAGCAGATCAGGTTCATGGATCAACGCAATTGCGAGAGAGAGCCTTCTTTTCATCCCGCCTGAATACTGATGAATCGGTTTGTTTAGATGCTCTTGAAGGTTAACCATCTCGATCACCTCATTCATTCGTTCTTTCTTTTTGTTTGCTTTCAATCCATATAAGGAAGCGAAAAAAAGGAGGTTTTCTTTTGCTGTTAGTTCCTCATAGAGAGCATTTGCTTGTGCCATATACCCTGTTCGTTTTAGGAGACTGAGAGCAGGAACGGCAGTGTTTTGAATAATGAACGAGCCACTCGTTGTTTTTTCTAACCCCATCATCATTTTGACTAGCGTCGTTTTCCCCGATCCAGAGGCTCCTAATAATCCAAAAATTTCTCCTTGATTAACGTGAAAAGAAACATCTTTAATGATTTCATTCGAATGAAAAGATTTCTTAATATTAGAGGCAACGATCATGTCTACCACTCCTTCGAAATAAAAGTGAGTAATTACTCACTTTTATTTTAATACACAAATGCAAATTTGTGAAGTGAGTAATCACTCATTATTTATTTATTGATAACGGTTTCATATTATTCGGATTAAAAAAAAACAAAGTGTATACTTAAGTTAGTGATCCGGGGTCAGGCCCTCGGCGCTTTAAAGAGATCGGGGGCAAGCCTCGTAAAAAGGGGGATAAATATGAACAAGGAACAAATTCTACTTATTATCATTCTCGTTTTACTAGCGGCGATCATTTTAATACCGCTCTATTTTCTTTTTCGGATTTATGCAGCAGATCAACAGCAGGAAGAACATTCTGTGTTGCGAAACTATCCAATCCTTGGTAAAGCTCGCTATATCATTGAAAAACTAGGACCAGAACTTAGACAATATTTATTTTTAAATAACAATGAAGGAAAACCTTTCTCCAGAAATGATTATCGGGATGTTGTGGTATCAGGAAAATACAAAAGTAGATTAATAGGTTTCGGTTCACAACGTGATTTCGATCAATCACACTTTTACATTCAAAATGCCTTATTTCCTAAGCAAGTAGAAGAGTTGGACATTGACCAAAGTCCAAAGGTATCAACGATGATTTATCACATTGACAATGAAGCATTGGTCACAAGGAAAGAACACCGGGAAGAAGCAACGGTGGACCCTTATTACTTAACAAATGATCATACCGTTGTCCTCGGAGAAACAACATGTAGAGAACCTTTTACCGTCAAAGGACTTGTAGGACAGTCTGCTATGAGTTTTGGTGCTCTTGGAAGACATGCGATTACCGCTTTGTCAAAAGGACTAGGTATGGCAGGTGGTACTTGGATGAATACAGGTGAAGGTGGATTGTCAGATCATCACCTAAAAGGTAATCCAGATATCATTTTTCAAATAGGACCTGGTCTATTTGGTGTTCGTACAAATGAAGGAGATTTTTCATGGGAAGAGTTAAAAAAGAAAGCAGATCTTCCACAAATTAAAGCATTTGAGTTAAAACTTGCTCAAGGTGCTAAAACGCGTGGTGGACACGTAGATGGTTCGAAAGTGAACGAAGAGATTGCTAAAATTCGAAACGTCGAGCCATGGAAAACAATCAATAGTCCCAATCGCTTTGAACAGTTTGGCACAGCCGAAGAAATGCTTGATTTTATTGAAAAAATTAGAGATATCACTGGGAAACCTGTTGGGATGAAAATCGTCGTTGGGAATGTAAAAGACTTGCAGCACCTCGTTCATACGATGGCAAGTCGAGACCAAGTACCGGATTTCATTACCGTTGATGGTGGGGAAGGCGGAACAGGTGCAACCTATCAAGAATTAGCAGATGCCGCTGGACTTCCATTATTCTCAGCTCTTCCATTAGTCGACGAATTTTTAAAACACTATCAAATTCGTCACAAAACGAAGCTCATTGCATCTGGAAAGCTCGTGACACCTGACAAAATGGCCGTTGCTCTTGGCCTAGGTGCTGACTTGATCAATACGGCAAGAGGATTTATGATTTCTGTCGGCTGTATTATGGCGCAAGTCTGCCATAACAATAACTGTCCTGTTGGTGTCGCCACAACGGATGAAAAGAAGCAAAATGCACTCGTAGTCGAAGAGAAAATGTATCGAGTTGCTAACTATGTCATTTCATCGAGAGAAGCTCTTTACAATCTAGCAGCAGCTGCAGGCGTAACTTCACCCAATTTAATTACCGAAGACCATATCATTTATCGATCTTCATCAGGACAAGTAATAACGGGTGTAGAATACAAAAAGCAACTAATTGAAAACGTCTTAAAAGACCGGGCGATAAAGAAAAGTGCAAAGCGCGTGGTAAACCTCGACTGACATTTGCTCTAGTAAGGATCACAGTCTAAGTACGCAACTTCCTGTTGCAACGACTGCGCTAAAACATCCTGTTTGTCGGACTAGGGTTGTTTTCACCCACCGGAGAAAGTCAAAAATGAAAGGAGAGTTAACGCTTGGAACTAGACATAAAGAAAAGTGGAAGCGACGCGTTCTGGGTCCTGAGTGAAAAATCCGAACGACTAGCCGATTAAATGATTACCGCCAAACACGGTGTCAGCATGATGCTGACACCGTGTTTTTTAAAATTCGGCTTTTTTAAATGATCATGTTGATTATTCTGCATTCAGCAAAACAATTCGCTTTCCGCAGACGAACGATCGACCTTTCTCGTGAAAACCCATGAGTCTACTGAAAAAGTCCACCTTTTAAAGATTAAAATCTACAAATGAACAAGGAGCACTCGAATTCGCTTCTAAGACAAGTGTTTTACACTGTGATCCTTTTTTGCAAATCAACCCGTTTTAAGAGGTATTTGTGAAACCCAGCAGTAAGCGTACGAATCGAAACGAAATCAACAGAACGATTTTTGTATGCATCTCTAAAGTAAAGTTGGATAAGACCGTTCTTTTTAAACTGTTACTGAATGATAGTGAAAGGCAGCGACTCCTGCGGGAATAGCGCGAGCTGAAAGCCCCGCAGAGAAAGGATCACAGTCTAAGAGCGCAACATCCTGTTGCAACGACTGCGCTAAAACTTCCTATTTGTCGGAGGAGATTGAAGCCGTGCCCGCGGAACGCGTCTGCCTGGAACAGAAATCCATGGCCTTTACTCACATTGATGTTCCAAGAGGACTTTTTCAGTGGCCACAAAAACCACACTGCGGGGTCTCGAAGCGTTCGTTTTCCCGCAGAGTGTCATCGGTTTTTCTTTCGGTTAACAATATCCGCAAACATAGCCTAAAATGAAAGTTGTAAGTGTTTGATTATTCATTGGTTTTATCGTTCTCTCGTTCTAATAATCTGAAAATATTCTAATAGAATGATCAATTTCACTTTAATTTGTAGGAAATCGTGTCTTTTCAGGTTTTAATTTTAATAAAAAACGGGTCGCAAAAGTGTTTACTCGCCTTACAGAGTTATTTACTCGCCTTACACGCCACTTATCTATCCGTCGGCACAAATCGCCCATTACCTCTCGCATTTCTCTGGTAAAAGTCGCTCATTTAATTTAGCCTTCAACATAAAAAGGAGATATGCATGTTCAAATGACCCATTTAACCATAAAAAAAGTGTGCCAAGTCGGCACACTTTTTTTATATAAATATTATTTTACTTGATCGTTGTCCCATTGGTAATACCAGAACTGTTCACGCGTGAATCGTTTAACGATCTCAGAATTTTGGTCAATTTTACCTTCTTCGATGTCTTTTAACATCCAAGCAGTTTGAGAGATATGGGCTTTCATGGTATTCATTTTCTTTTCTTTTACAGAAGAAACATCATGGATGACATTCGCTTCGCCAAGTTCCTCTACACAATTGTTTGAAAAAGCGACTAAATGAAGTTTTGGTCGTTTTTCTTCAGGAATGGCACGTACTGCACGAACAACTGCTTTTCCAGTCGCTTCGTGATCGGGATGCACAGAGTAGCCTGGATAAAAGGAAATGATTAATGAAGGATTTAATTCTTCAATTAAGTCCGTAACCATATTGGCCATTTTTTGATCATCTTCAAATTCTAACGTTTTATCACGTAGACCCATCATGCGAAGGTCGGTTAAGCCCATCGCTTTTGCAGCATCTTGCAGCTCTGCTTTACGAATGAGTGGAAGTGACTCCCGCGTAGCGAAAGGGGGATTTCCTAAATTGCGTCCCATTTGACCGAGAGTGAGGCACGCGTATGTCACGGGTGTACCGCGGTCGATATGTGTTGCAATTGTCCCTGAAACGCCAAACGCTTCGTCGTCTGGGTGAGGGAAAATAACGAGTACTTGGCTTTCTTGTTCAATCATGATTTGACAGACTCCTTTTTATCCAACTCCTTATTCAAAAGGAGTGGGACTGATTTGAAGAGCGACAGCAAGTTTTCCATCATAACCATGCCCCGCTAATAATAATCTTCCTAAGTTATCTTCTTCGAAGTGGGTAGCTCCTTCAGCATATATCCATCCGAGATCTAATTTTAAGCCAATGCGGAAAGGACCGTCACCGACAATCTTTCCATGTTCATAGTTCACTTTAGCATTGCGAATGTATGCGCCTGCTGAAAAGAACTTTTCATCAAAGTGAGATGCATAAGCACCATTTGTTGTTTCTAAGTGTATATAAACTTCTTGGCCAGCAAAACGATCGATTGCAGCCTGGACTTCTTGAACCTGAATCGGTTCCATAAGCATCCTCCTCATTCTTAAACAAAAACAATCATCAATACTACTCATTTTACTAAAATTGCATCGAGAAATCGATTTTGTTGCCTGACAAAAAAAGATCAGTACGTTGAAATCAGCTTTTGATAGAGACATTGAATTCCAGATAGGAGGAAACGTGGAAATCGGCATCTGCATGCGGATTTTGGAAAGAACATGTATGGATACCAATTTCTTTTGCTGGAATTAGATCTAATTGGCGATCACCAACAGCAAGATCTAATTCATAGATATCATGTAAATAACGATAGGAAGAAGGGTCCGGCTTGCGCGGAAACCCATCATCACCAGCGACGATTTCTGAAAAATAGCGATCAAGTTTATGTATGGATAATAAATTTTCGACTGCTTTTCTTGGTTTATGAGTCATGATGACGTTGACATTTGTCTGTTTTAATACGTTTTCTACATAGGGAAAAGGCAAAATTTCTTTAAGTGGCCATTCATCCTCTAAACGGTGAATTTCTGTCACTTGAGACGGAGTCAGTGAAAATGCTTCTCTTGCATGTGTGAATGACTTCTTTAATTCAGTATGGATTTCTTCGTAAGTTGCGGATGACCCAATAACCTTTTTGAAAATTTCGGTGTACATTGGATATGTATCAAACAATGTCCCGTCAAAATCCCAAAGAATGTGCACGTTTCTCCCTCATTTCTAGGGGCCAGACCCCTTTAAAAGAAAGCCAGACCATTCGTTGGTCTGGCTTTCTAAATCATTCATTTAGGCATTTATGACTTCTTGCTTTACTTCGTTTCCGAATTTGTTAAAGGCACCATGCATGACAGGGCCAACGTATTGATTCAATTTGAAACCGTGCTTGATCGCTGCAGTGACGAATTCTTTCGCATGTTTCACTGCTTCTTCGACCGTTTGGCCATTTGCAAGATTGGCTGTAATAGCAGCTGCAAAAGTACAACCTGCACCATGATTATAAGTGGTATCTACTTTTTCAGATTCAAGCAAAATAAATTCGCTTCCATCAAAGAAAAGGTCGACCGCTTTTTCATGTTGAAGTTGTTTTCCACCTTTGATTACAACGTTTTTGGCCCCTTGTTCATGAATTTTTCGTGCAGCATCTTTCATATCTTCAATCGTTTTTAATGGGCCGGTACCAGCGAGTTGCCCCGCTTCGAATAAGTTCGGTGTTACCACGGTTGCGCGCGGTAGTAGATGCTCCCGCATGGCAACAGTCGTTTCAGGATTTAAGACTTCATCTTCCCCTTTACAAACCATGACAGGGTCAATGACGATTTTGTTTAAGCCGGATTGATCAATCGCTTTGGCAGCCATCTCGATGATTTCAACGGTTGCAAGCATTCCCGTTTTGATTGCATCTACGTTTACAGATAAGGCAGTATCTAGTTGAGCTTTTAAGGCATCTAGAGGGATCGGAAATACTTGGTGATGCCAACCATTAGGATCCATCGTTACGATCGTGGTTAGAGCATTCATACCGTATACACCGTGCTCTTGGAATGTTTTCAAGTCTGCTTGAATGCCGGCGCCGCCACTCGTATCGGATCCAGCAATTGTTAAGGTCTTTTTCAAAGTCATCTATAGGGCCTCCTTTGTTTCCTTTTGTTCAATGATTACTTCTAGAATATAACAAGCACTCTATTAATTCAAATCTCTGAAACATAGGCCATTTTTTAAAAAGGCCAGGTTAAATCATCCTGTTGATATTTCTTCGCTCAGCAAAACAACTCGCTTTCAGTGGCATCTATTCAACACGACATCCTGTATCGTTGTGAATCCGCCAAAGCTTAATAAACGGATAGCTCTACTATCGCATATAGAACTTGCGAAAAAAATAAATATTCGTCAGGTCTATTTTGTTTACACCTTTTTATTTACTTAGATGTGCCTGTTGCTTGGCGTGCATGCCCGCGGAAAGCGAGCACTGGAACGGAAAGCAACGGCTTGTACTCGTATCTACGTTCCGAGAGGACTTTTTCAGCGGACATAAAAACCGCAGTGCGGAGTCTCGTCGTTTTTGCTTTCTATCAACATCATCAGCTAACACAGGCTTTTTTAAAAAAGAGGAGGTAGAAAAGATGAATAAGAGTGAGGAAATGAGTATGATGAGAGAAAGGCAGGGGGGATCGGCAGTGAAGGAAGCGGTTTTTATTCAAGCGGGCGGTCAGTCTAGGAGAATGGGACGTCATAAGGCATTGTTGCCGCTTGGTGAAATGAGGGTCATTGATTATTTGATTCAGCGTTTTTCTCAAGCATTTGATGAGGTGGTTTTGGTGACGAATAATCCTGAGCTCTATACAGGGATAAAGATTCCGATTATTTCGGATGATCCTTCTTATAAAAATTGCGGACCATTAGCGGGAATCTACCGGTCATTCGAAGCGACAGGTGCAGAAGTGGTTCTGTCGGTCGCTTGCGATATGCCCTTTGCCTCACCGGCTCTTGGCAGGTGGCTGATTGATGTCCTTATCGAGCGCAAGGCTGAAGCGGTCGTTCCTTATCATGATGGGTTTATTCATCCTTTGTTTGCCGCGTATGATACGAAGGGTAAGGATAAAATGAAGAAGCTCTTGGATCGTGGACAGTATGCAATCAAAGGTTATTTAGATGAAGTTCATGATACAATTGTGGAAGAAAAAGAAGTTCCAAATGAGCACTTGAAGAATTGGGATCGATTCTTATGGAACATGAATGATCCGAAGGCTTATGAAGAAGCGAAAGCAATATGGAAGAAACACGAACGTGGTGGAGGGAATTAAATGTTTGCGATTACGAAGGACCCGATTGATTTAAATGAAATTACCCAAACCGTTATTCGACGAGAAGCAGGTGCAGTCATTACCTTTACAGGTACTGTACGTGAAATCACGGGTGACTTGAAAACAATATATTTAAGTTATGAATCATATGAAGAGATGGCTTTGAAAAAGTTACGACAGATTGGCGATGAGATGAAAGGGAAATGGGGAAATGTTGAGTGTTCGATCGTTCATCGAATCGGCCGCTTAGAAATTTCGGATATAGCGGTGGTTATCGCAGTGTCAACGCCTCATCGTCAAGATGCTTATGAAGCAAGTCGGTATGCGATCGAACGAATTAAAGAAATCGTGCCCATTTGGAAAAAAGAACATATGGAACAAGGCGAAGAATGGGTAGGAAATCAAAAAGGAACGAAAACTTATCCTACTGGAAGTCCAAGTAAGGAGGATTTAAATGATTAAAGTATTGTTTTTTGCTCATTTACGTGAAGAAGCAGGGACATCGAGTGTGGATTGGAATGGCGTAGGAAACACGCTGCTTTTTTCAAAAGAAAAGCTGGCCGATGAATACGGTTTATCCAATTTGGAAAATGCGATGATGGCTGTTAATGAAGAATTTGAGAGTGATGATTATGTGTTAAAAGCAGGAGATACTTTGGCATTTATTCCGCCAGTGAGTGGTGGTTAAGAACGAGGAGAGGTCAGAAATGGAACGTTATTCAAGACAAGAGCTTTTTAGCCCGATCGGTAAAAATGGACAACAGATGCTTGGCTCAAAACATGTTTTGATTGTCGGATTAGGAGCACTAGGTTCGAGTCTATCCGAAATGCTGGTTCGAGCGGGAGTCGGGAAATTAACGATCATTGATCGCGACTACGTTGAGGCGAGTAATCTACAACGCCAACAACTCTATGTGGAAGCAGATGCCATCAATCGATGGCCGAAAGCCATTGCAGCGGAGAAAAGATTGCATGCGATCAATCAAGAGGTTGAGATCACTGCTATCGTTGGAGATGCGGATGTCGAGCGTTTAGAAGAGCTAATGATCGGTGTTGACTTGATTTTAGACGGTACGGACAACTTTGAAACACGTTTTATTCTGAATGATTTTGCACAAAAATATAACATTCCATGGATATTTGGTTCTTGTGTTGGAAGTTTTGGGATGAGCTATACGATGATTCCAGGTAAAACCCCATGCTTGCAATGTCTTTTAAAAAGAGTCCCTATGAATGGTGTAACTTGTGATACAAATGGAGTCATTGGGCCAATCGTACAGATGGTTACCGCTCATCAAGGGGCAGAGGCATTAAAGATCCTGACAAATAATGAGAATGCCATTCGTCACTCCTTCGTCAGCTTTGACCTTTGGCAAAATGAATACATTCAAATCAAGACGACAGCGATTCAAGACGATGGATGTCTATCGTGTGGAGAGTCTGCTACTTATCCAATGCTCAAGTCAGAAGAGGGCATGAGAACAGCTATTTTGTGTGGAAGAGACACGGTTCAAATTAGACCGAGTCGAGGTAAACAAGAGCTGAATCTTCAAGCACTTACTCTTATGTGGCGAAAAAGCGGAATGGAGGTTTCAGGTAATCCCTTTTTGCTGTCAATTAAAAATAAGGATCTTCGAATGGTTTTGTTCGAAGATGGACGAGCGTTAATTCACGGAACAGCTGATCCAGTGGAGGCGAAGAGTTGGTATCAATCGCTGCTCGGATAAACAAAAACCCGTTTGGATCAAAGGATCCAAACGGGTTTTTTTATGGTGTGTATATTTACTTATTTGCTCGCAATAACGACAACTTTATGCTTATCAAGTTCTTCTTCATATTGATTCGCTTCAGTTTCAGTTAAGCCTAAATTTTGCATTTTTGAGCGTAATTCATCTCCACGCTTTTTGAAAACATTCCCCATGCTATCCATGAGCCCTTGTTCTTTTACTCCGACTTCTCCAGAATGGGTCGCATCGGTGAGGTCTTTTGAAGTATCTTTATCATGCGCGAATATGTACACTTCATCGCGTGAGAACCCTTCACCCTGTAATCGGTCGATGACTTCTTTAGCTTGAACTCCGTTTTCTACAACATGAACTTTATACATCTTTATAGCCTCCAATATACTTTATTGTTTGTCTCACTGATAATTTACCCCAAACCCTTCAAAGTAAACGAAGAAAATCAGAATGTAATATGATGGTAATGATTTTAATATGTCGAGTGTGATCTGCGTTTTGAAAAATTGGAGATTCAGCGTTCGGCGAGTAAAGTAGTGTGTAAGGCGAGTAAACAACTCTGTAAGGCGAGTAAACCAAAATGCGACTACGAATTTTCATAAAAATCATACATGGAATAGCCACTCATAAGTGAATGATAGTTGAAATGGTGATTTTTAACGTGAAATGTTGATATTTGTGCAACAATTATATGAGTAACTGGGAAAAAATCGGTTTATATAAAAAAATCCCTCAAGGAGCTCGAGGCTCAATGAGGGCATCACGTTTTTAATAAGTTGTGAAGTGGAGTATTTTTTGAAGACGGTATTCAATATACTTCATCACAGGCAACTTTTCGCCATGTTTAGCGTAATCAAGTGTATAAATGCCATCTTCATTATTCCAAACTCGTTTCAAAGTAAGCATCAACTTCTTTATCTAAGTTGGTATCTTTTGGTGTATCAATCCATAAATCTGATTCAAGGTTATAATTGTTCAACGTTCTTTGTGTGTAGTTTGCTGAACCACCCATAATAATCGAATGAGTATCTTTTTTAATATAAATGATTTTTGTGTGGTATTGCTCTTTTGTTGTGTTGTACCAACGAATGTGAATGTTTTTCTCACCTAGTTTTTGCAATTCAGCAGTAACTGGGACGTTCGGTAGGCCTGTTTTTTCTGTGCCGAATGCTGTTTTGTTAGGATCAAGGACGAGATTGATTTCTGCGCCACGCTGAGCTGCTTTCGTTAATCCTTCAACCACTTTGCGGTCCGCGATATAAAACATCCCAATTTTGACCTTGTCCCCTTTTTTTATGTTAGCGATCTCTTTTAACAGCTTATCGAATATTTTCTTTTCCGTTAAAAATTGAATTTTCGTATCGCCTGATTCTTTTTCATTTATTTGGTCACCAGTGGGAACTTTGGGTCCATCTGAATACCGTGAAACAGCGCCTTCTGCTTTTAAAATATCTTTTTGAATATTTCCTTTGACTTCAAAGCCGATATTCGAGTGGAAGCCGCTTTCGTCATGTGGATTTGCAGATATGACCATTGCTTCTTTATCTGTTACTAAAACTTTTCGGTGATTGGCTTTAATATTTAATAAGTCTAAGTAAGAGCTAAGCGTCACATCCGGTGCGTTTTTTGCCATGGGATTCGGGATGTAGCCTTTGCCGCCTTTAAAAAAGTCAAACCATTGAAAAAAAGTGCGATAGATCGATGAATAAAAAGCATTCGAGTCTCTTAGTTTATCCAAATTGCTGTAAACAATTTTCACACCATTTTTCTTTAATATACTGAGTTGCTTCGCGTCGTAGGATCCATAGGTTGTATTTACTTCATCAGTAATAAAAATGACTTTTAAATTCGGTTTTTCTTTTTTACGACTTAAAATAGAGTCTGTAATTTTTTCACTAACTTCGGGATAAATTTTCTTTCCATCGTAGTAAGAATTAAATAAGAACATGTCGATGACGATATAATCATCGGCATCTGAAATCGCTTTGTTCACATGATCGAATATTTCAAGGTCATGCTTGTAATTTCCCGCTTTGTCCTTATAGGAAAGATCGTACAAAAAGTCAATATCTTTTACATGATGAATAGGACCTGCATAGTCTAATCCTTTTGGTAAAGCTTTATGCGTTTGATAATACATGACGCAAGCAAGCCATATTGCAAGGACAAGAAGAATCCAAAAAGTCTTCGATCTCTTTAGTTTGCCGAAGAATGATGCCATCGTATTTCCCCCGTCTAAATGTTAATTTGATAGAATAAGTTCTATCTTTATGTACCCGAAAAATGATTCTTTATACCATGTCAGAAAAATCTTTTCTATAATAGAAGGAGAATGTTATTTTAATAGATCGAAAAGGAAGGTGAAGAGATGAGAAGTCAGCAAAAACAGTTGGACCAAATTGAAGCGTTACTACTTGAAATGAAGCAATCCGAAAGAGAAGCGGGATCATCACTCGCGATCGAAGAACGAGCACCCAGCCGGTCTTTTTGGAGAATGTGGAAGTCTGTCTTGACCTTGTGGAAATGGCGGTCACTAATGATCATCTTCTTTCTTTTTTTATTGATTGCCGGGCTAACTTTTGGCATCTTTACATGGATTTCAGGATCAAATGCGAAAGAAGACAAAGGCGCATTCGTTGAGCATATTCAAGAAATGAATTCACTTGCGACTGCACAAGCATATGTAAAAGCAGTGATCGAGAAAAAGGATAATAAACTTTTTGGTAAAGATATTCATCTAGATTTACCTGGAACAAAGAGAGAGCTTTTGCTTATCGTTCCTGGTACGGTTATAGCTGGGGTTGATCTTCAGAAAGTTTCAGAGAATGATATAAAAGTGAATGAAGAGAAGAAAACCATTTCATTAACGCTACCTAAAGCGACATTCCTTCAAGATGCAGCCATCCAGCCTGATCAAATTAAGGCCTATTCAGTAGAAGGATTGTTCAGAAGTGATGTAAACTGGGAAGAAGGATATGCGCTTGCAGATGAAGCGAAAGATTTGGTCGAAAAAGAAGCAAAAGATCAAGGTTTACTTAAGATTGCACAAAAAAATGCAGAGAAGTCACTGAAAGAATTTTTTAAAACGATCGGTTATAAAGTAGACATAACCTTTAAATAATAGGCCTTGTTAAATGATCATGTTTATTTTTTGCATTCAGCAAAACAACTCGCTTTCGTTGCATCTGTGAGACCATGCATGAGCTTGCAACGAGAAGGCGAACCACCATCAGAACGTGTCTCTATGGAACGAAATCGTTTCCATACCCGTATTGACGTTCAAAATAAAGTTTTTCAGTGGCCGCAAAAATCACACTGTGGGGTCTCAACTCGCTCGTGTTTCCGTAGGTGTCTCGTCATTTTTGCTTTCTATCAACAACATCCGCTAAAATAGCCAAATAATAAGAAGAGGGAGCTTGTAATGAGAAACGTTCTAATCGACAACGACTGGCAAAAACTTTTAGACGAAGATTTTCATAAGCCTTATTATTTGCAGCTTCGTCAGTTTTTAAAAAATGAATATGAAAAAGAACGCATTTTTCCAAAGATGAATGATCTTTATCAAGCGTTCAAGCTTACTCCTTACGAAAAAGTGAAAGTGGTCATCCTTGGGCAAGACCCTTATCATGGGGAGGGTCAGGCACACGGTTTAAGCTTTTCTGTTCAACCAGGGCGTGGCAATTCCTCCGTCACTCCGAAATATTTTTAAAGAGTTACATACGGATATCGGTTGTCCAATCCCTACGGAAGGGTCTTTAGTGAAATGGGCAAACGAAGGGGTACTTCTTTTAAACACCGTTTTAAGCGTACGCGAAGGAAATGCACACTCCCATAGAGGAATGGGATGGGAGACATTAACCGATCGTGTCATCTCACTTTTGAACAATCGATCAAAACCTGTCGTGTTTATTTTATGGGGCCGGCCTGCACAAGCGAAAGCTCAGTTCATTGATTCATCTAAACACAAGATCATTGAAGCACCTCATCCAAGTCCTCTTTCTGCTCATCGAGGATTCTTTGGAAGTAAACCATTCTCAAAAGCAAATCAATACCTGCAAGAACAGAACCAGGCACCCATTGACTGGTGTTTGCCATAATCGGGGTCTGGCCCCAAAGGAGTGAACAAGATGGAAATTTCTCATGAAGCGGTCATTGCGAAGATGGAGATCGAACTACAAAAAGCGAAGGAAAGTATGAAGCCTTCTGAAATGCGAGAACACGTGAGCGCAATACGTGCACTTTGTGATTTACTCTTAGATGATAGGACTGATAGTCTCGAAATCGGTGAGGAAAGATCGTTGCTGAAAAAGAACCCAACTTTCTACCAAGCGCCCATTCAGCAAAGCCAGCCATCTACCATCCTTTCTACACCGACGAAAGAGCCGGTGAAAATGGAAGATGGTTCAAATGGCAGTTCACTGTTCGATTTTTAAGACGTTTTTTATGTATAATTTGTAACGCGGTTCGATTCAGCGTATAAATAAGTAAGAATAGAACATTAAGGAGCGACGAAATGAAAACTTTCATTATTCTAGGGGCGATCAATGCTTTTATCGCGGTAGCACTAGGTGCATTTGGAGCACACGGATTAGAAGACAAGCTAACACCAAAGTATTTAGAAGTATGGAAAACAGGAGTTAATTATCAAATGTATCATGCTCTTGGATTATTTGCAGTAGCAATGATCGCAGGACAATTGCCTTCGAGCTCACTCGTTAGCTGGGCAGGCTGGTTAATGTTTGCCGGAATTATTTTTTTCTCGGGAAGTCTATATGTCTTGAGCTTAACGAACATTACCGTACTAGGTGCCATTACTCCAATTGGAGGAGTTGCGTTTCTAACAGCTTGGGTACTTGTTGTTATCGCAGCGACCAAATCTTTATAAAAAAAACGAAGGAGTAGTTGCTCCTTCGTTTTTTTTATGTGAAAGACAATCGGTTAACTATAACCAGGGGCATAAGAGCCTGGTAGTCTTTGAGAGAACGGATATTGATAGGAGATTTCTTCATCAAACGTAATGTAATCTAAATAAACCATTGGCAAGAGGTAACGGGTGTTTGTTTGCGGATCACTCAGAATTAAATGGTCTTTTCCAGCGGCTTCAATGATTCCTTTAAATATTTTCGCGTTCCATTCCTTGTTGTTCTCAAAAGTCATGTAGACGGTGGCGATTTTTCCTTTGTTTAATCTTAAAATATTTTCAATGTAAGATTCTTCTAGAGGCAACATGCCAGGCGTATTTCCAGCAGAAGAAGCAGGAGGCGGCGGACTCGTCCACATACCTTGATTTTGGGGCATTTGTACACCTTGCTTAGCGGGAGACCATGATTGTTGAGCATAAGGGTTACTTTGTTGACCAGAATATCCATACGGATAAGGATTATTTTGACTCATTTTATTCCTCCTTCTTTCTCATAAAAGGGCCATATCGCAAAACTTTCAATGTGCGCTCCTTAAATTGTATGAAGATAGGCTGTATTTAGAACGAAAAAAGAGGAAATGACTGCTGAAAAAGTCCTCTTTGAACATCCATTTGAGTATGGGCATGGATTTCCGTTTCAGACAGACGCTTTCCGTAGGCGCGGCTTCAACCTTCTCCAAGAAACAGGAAGTTTTAGCGCAGTCGTTGCAACAGGATGTTGCGCTCTTAGACTGTGATCCTTTCTCAGCGGGGCTTTCAGCTCGCGCTATTCCTACAGGAGTCACCATCTGCCCCTTTAACCGAATAAAATCTTTGTCTTTTAAGAACTGATTTCTAATGATGAAACTGATTAAAAGATAAAATCGTTTATAAGAAAAAACGAGGCTGGGACAAATATATATTTTGTCCTGGCCCTTTTTCATTTTGTCGAAAGTGTGGCAGGCGACGCTTTCCTGGCGGCACGAACTCAACTAATTCGCTTAGAACTTGGTCTAAGCGAATGGATTTTCGTTTCGTGCTGATCGCCCAGGAGTCGCACCTGCCCTACACTCTTGACTTTTTTGATCTTGAACAAGATGAAGACCTCTCCATTTAGTCCCAGCTCTCCTTTTGAAAAACCAACCGAAACAGTAGTGGCCCGTGCGCATTCGACTTCATGAATGCGCACGGGCCACTGTTTTGACTCCATAAAAAAGGACACTTCTGATAGAATTAAGTTACCACACAAAATCCAAATTGAAAGAAATGTCCTTATGTTTAAAGATTATACCATGTATCAACTGATCCTTCCTCTAGATCTCGAAGTCAAACTCCAAGAAGCGGAAAGACGAAGGGGAAAAACGAGATCGGCCTCGCATTGATGGCCGTCAACCTTCGAAAATAGATGCGTAGAATGGGGGGATTCTAAGGAAATCAGTCCCTCTATATACCAAAATGAGCGCGTCCGTTTTAACAGATGCGCTCATTTTGGATTAGAGACTAGTTTTGTCCCAGCCTCATTTGCACTTTTCTTTACACGTGTAAGAATTGTTCGATTTTGTTTTCTGAAAAAAAGTTACCAACGAAAAATGAGCCGAAGTCAGCATAACGTGCACTTACTTCATCAAATCTCATTTCATAAATAAGCTTTTTAAATTGAAGAACGTCATCAGCAAAAAGCGTAACGCCCCATTCATAATCGTCAAAACCAACAGAACCAGTAATGATTTGTTTTACTTTACCAGCATATTGACGCCCGATCATGCCATGGCTCTTCATTAAATCACGACGCTCATCCATCGGAAGCATGTACCAGTTATCGTTACCGTCCCGTTTTTTGTCCATTGGATAGAAGCAAATGTGATTTGTTTTTGGTAGAAGAGGATATAAACGAGAACGTACATAAGGGTTTTCGTAAGGGTCTTCTTCAGATGGCATATAATTGCCAAGCTCAACAACCGATACATATGAATAGGCAGGAATCGTATATTCAGCCAGTTTCAATTTGTTGAATTCGTTCTCAATTGTGTTTAACTCTTCCATTGTTGGTCGCAATACCATTAACATAAAATCTGCTTTTTGCCCAACGATTGTATATAAAGCGTGGCTTCCTTTTTCATTCTCTTGAGTCTCGTTTAACTTCTCTAGAAAGCGTTGGAATTCATGAATCGCTCCTTGGCGTTCATCACTAGATAGAAGCTTCCAAGAGGCCCAGTCCATTAAACGAAAATCATGTAATGAATACCAACCATCTAACGTTTGTGCTGCTTCACTCATGCTATTCACTCCTAACAAAATGTCTCATTCTTTCTTACTATATCATACATTTATTCGATTCATGAAAGGGAGACTCAAATGTTAATAATTCTACTAAAACGTGATGATTAAAGTGAATCGTTTAGTAGAAAATGTACAAGAAGCAATCAGGCTCATTCTTTGATAAAATAATAAAAAGAAATTGAATCAATTGAGTTAATTTCATCATTCCTATTTCAGATAATATTTGCGAACATTTCTAAGAATTTTTTTGCATGACATTCGGTCTCTGTTCTCGACGGACGCTTTCCGCGGGCTTGGCTTCAGCCTACTCCGACAAACAGGAAGTTTTAGCGCAGTCGTTGCAACAGGATGTTGCGTTCTTAGACTGTGATCCTTTCTCTGCGGGGTCTTCTGCTCAAGCTAATCCCGCAGGAGTCGCCGTCTGCTACTTCAACCAAATAGGATGTTCGTCTTTTAAGAGCAGATTTCTAATGATGAAACTGATTCAATTAACTAAAAAAAACAACTTTTTCAGTGGAACCGTTATCATTTGAGTCTCTTTCTTGAAATCTCTCTGGAGTCCAGTATCCTTAAGAGAGCGTATAAAGGAATAGGATTGGATTGGTCTGTACAATTTTCCAACGAATAGAGATCGAGGAGGAAATGAAGATGAGTGATTTATTTAATTCATTAATAGATAAAGTTTCTGGGAAAGAGGCTAAAATTGTTTTTCCAGAAGGAACAGATGAACGCATTCTGACGGCTGCTTCAAAGCTGGCGAGTAGTGGGATTTTAATACCCGTTTTAATTGGTAATACAGAAGCGATCCAGTCAAAAGCAAATGAGATGAATGCTCAAATTGAAGGATGCGAGCTGATTGATCCAGCAACATTTGATGGAATGGACGACCTTGTCCACCAATTTGTGGAACGTCGTAAAGGAAAAGTGACAGAAGAAGCTGCCCGCCAAGTTTTGCTAGATGAAAACTATTTCGGTACGATGCTCGTTTATACAAAACAAGCGCACGGTTTAGTAAGTGGAGCGGCTCATTCAACTGCCGATACCGTTCGTCCAGCACTCCAAATAATAAAAACGAAACAAGGCGTTTCAAAAACGTCAGGCGTTTTTGTTATGGTTCGTGGAGACGAAAAATATATGTTTGCAGATTGTGCCATTAATATTTCCCCTTCAAGCCAAGATCTGGCTGAAATCGCAATTGAAAGTGCAAAAACGGCACAGATGTTTGGCATTGAACCAAAGGTAGCGATGTTAAGTTTTTCAACAAAGGGATCTGCTGTTTCGCCTGAGACTGAAAAAGTAGTAGAAGCTGTAAAATTGGTAAAAGAAAGTGCTCCGGACCTTGTTGTTGACGGTGAACTCCAATTCGATGCAGCTTTTGTTCCATCGGTAGCAGAAAAGAAAGCGCCGCAATCTCCTCTTGAAGGCAAGGCCAATGTATTTGTATTTCCAAGCCTGGAAGCGGGGAATATCGGCTACAAAATTGCACAGCGACTAGGGAACTTTGAAGCAGTAGGACCAGTTTTGCAAGGACTTAATGCTCCAGTAAACGACTTGTCACGGGGATGCGACGCTGAAGACGTCTACAAACTTGCTCTCATCACGGCAGGACAAGCTTTCTAAAAAAGGAAAAGGGGCCAGACCCCATGTGAAATCTTTCACATGGGGTCTGGCCCCAAAAAGGAGTTAATGTGTGAAATGGAGCAAAAGGATTCATTGTTAAAGCAGGATCAATGGAGATTCATTGATCAATCAAGTATGGGACCAATGTTCCACCCCCTTCAAAGTTTTGCGATGGACGATACATTATGCACATCTGTAGGGGCAGGGCTGTCACCTTCTGTAGTTCGAACGTGGGTGCATCATCAAACCGTTGTTTTAGGGATCCAAGATACAAGGCTCCCTTACTTAGATCGTGGTTTGTCATTCATTGAGCAACAAGGATATCGATATATGGTGAGAAACTCTGGTGGACTTGCTGTCGTTCTTGACGAAGGTGTCCTCAATATCTCCATCATTTTCCCTGATTCTGAAAAAGGAATTGATATTAATCGCGGATACGATGCAATGCTTGAACTTGTCCGATTCATGTTTGTTGAGTCTGCTGATTCAATTGAAGCAAAAGAAATCGTCGGATCTTACTGTCCAGGGAGCTATGATTTAAGTATACGAGATCGGAAATTCGCTGGAATTTCACAAAGAAGACTGCGAAACGGTGTTGCGGTTCAAGTGTACCTTTGTGTGTCAGGAAGTGGGGAAGATCGCGCTGCGTTGGTTCGTGAATTTTATGCCTTAGCAAAACAAAACGAGCATACCAAATTTACGTACCCAGAAATTAAACCGGAAGTGATGGCATCGCTTTCTGAACTATTAAATAAAGATTTAACGATTCAAGATGTGATGCTTCGTCTATTAAACACGTTAAACAAGCATGCTGGACATTTATATGCAAGTCAGTTACAAGGAAATGAAACGGAGATGTACGAGAATTACTATTTGCGTGTCGTTGATCGTAACGACAAGGTTTTTAGGAAATAACAACGAAAGGGCCAGACCCCATGTGAGAAATTTCACATGGGGTCTGGCACCCTTTGCTTGTTATCGTTATTCCGCAATTTTTTCTAAATTCCCATTGCGGTCCATCTTAAAGCTCGTTGCATTTAGGGAGTCATCATCTTCAAAGAGGACTTGTTTGCGTGCGCGATTCATGATCTTCATAAAGGTTTCGTAATCTTCTTGCATCGTACGAGACTCTTTTTCTAATCGTGATAATTTGTGTTTCAAAGTATTATTTTCATTCGTTAATTCCTGGTTCTCTTTTTGCAATCTTGCATTCTTTTGTTTAAGCATCAGGCGCTCCGAATCATCAGATGATAGGGATTGTAGAAAAAGAATGACTTGATCTAAATTTAATTCAGTCGAAGGTTCTGCCCAATAAGATGAAGTATCAATTTTTAAAACGTCTTCAGCTGGATGATTTTGATTAATCATTCCTTCAATATAATCAGATACGGCTTGGCTTTCTTCTTCTTTCCATTCAATCGTATCAATCATTGTTGGAGCGGGAGCTTTGTAAAGTGTTTTCTTAACGACTCTCTCTTTACCTAGCATCCTGTGTCGTTGTTTGCGTTGCTTTTTAGCTAGTTGTAAAGCTTTTTCATATTGTTGTCGAACGACTGCATTCCAGCGAAATCCGCATGCGGCGGATGTACGATTTAATTCATCTCCAACTTCTTCAAATGCGTTTAGTTGTGTACTTCCTTCGCGTACATGACGAAGAACGGTCTCAGCTAATAATAGATCGTTCTCTTCACTCCAAGCGTCTTGTCTCGTTTTCATTCTTGTTGCCCCTCCTCTATAGTGAACTTCTATTCTTGTTTTCATCTTGACCAAGGAAACCTGCTTTTATACCAATTGCCCTATGAAAAAAATTAGCATTGACAGTTTTCTTGCAAAGGATCGATAGAAACGATAAAATACGAATGAACTGTGGATGGGAAATCGATCTTCATTTGCCTCCTTAAAAGACTGTATAGAAGGGTTTGTGGTAGCATGGCAAACGAATTCCGTGTTTGCGATGACTGTCAAGCCGTAGATTTAAAAACGCTTTTGCCGAAATTAAAGCAAAAAGACCCAGATGCGATCATTGATATTAAGTGTCAATCCTATTGTGGTCCTGGTCGAAAAAAGACCTTTGCGTTTGTGAATAATCGCCCATTAGCGGCATTGACAGAAGATGAATTAATGGAAAAAATCGATAAAAAGCTTGGAAATAAATAAAATCACCTTTATCCAATTCGGAGAGGTGATTTTTTGTTCGAAACGTAGAATCATTCTCTTTAACATTGACAAGCCGATCTCTTGTCTAAAAAGCTAGTACATTTAGAAAAGTAACGCTAGAAAAATTTGACCCGCCTAACCGCAATCTATCAGCTTTTGAGACATCTCATCCATTTAATTGGAATAATGAAGGATGCCTTGCATAAATAAAGCCGTTATAATAAATCTATGATCAAGAGAAAGAGGGGAACAGATGAGATATTCCGCTCAGAAACTTAGTGAAGAAAAAGTATTTAAAGATCCTGTTCACCGATACATTCATGTTCGGGACCAAGTGATTTGGGACCTGATTGATACAAAAGAGTTTCAACGGTTAAGGAGAATTCGTCAGCTTGGAACGACGAATTTGACGTTCCACGGTGCAGAACATAGCCGATTTAATCACTCTCTAGGGGTATATGAAATCGTTCGAAGAGTAGTAGATGATGTATTTGTAGGCCGGCCTGAATGGGATCAAGATGAGCGCCTTCTTTCATTATGTGCTGCGCTTCTTCATGATCTTGGTCATGGGCCATTCTCACATTCCTTCGAAAAAGTATTCCAGTTAGACCATGAATACTTTACTCAACAAATTATTCTTGGCGAAACCGAAGTGAATGCGATTTTGAAAAAAGTGAGCAGCGATTTTCCAGTGAAGGTAGCGGAAGTTATTGCAAAAACGTATGAAAATAAATTAGTTGTTAGCTTAATTTCTAGCCAATTAGATGCCGATCGAATGGATTACCTTCAACGAGATGCGTTTTATACGGGGGTAAGCTATGGTCATTTTGACATGGAGCGTATTTTGCGCATCATGAGACCAAGAGAAGAACAGGTCGTTTTTAAGTATAGTGGCATGCATGCCGTTGAAGACTATATTATGAGTCGTTACCAGATGTATTGGCAGATTTATTTTCATCCAGTTAGTCGCAGTGCTGAAGTAATCTTGACGAAGATTTTAGATCGTGTTCGTGAACTGTACCGCTCAAATTACACGTTCAAGCTTGAACCACACCACTTTATCTCCTTGTTTGAAGAGAACGTGAGCTTAGCTGATTACTTGAAGTTGGATGAGTCGATTATGTTCTATTATTTTCAAATTTGGGAGGAAGAAGAGGATCTTATTTTAAAAGATTTATGTGAACGTTTCGTCAATCGACGCTTGTTTCAATATGTCGAATTTGACCCTGCGAAGGAATACAAGAAATACAGAGAGCTTGAGAAATTATTTGAAAAAGCTGGAATTCATTCCGATTATTATTTAGTCATAGATTCGTCTTCAGATTTGCCATATGATTTTTATCGTCCAGGAGAAGAAGAAGAACGTCTGCCTATTCATTTATTAATGCCAAATGGCGAATTACACGAACTTTCCCGGGAGTCGACAATTGTCGAAGCCATTTCGGGTAAAAGAAGAACCGATCATAAACTTTATTTTCCTGAAGACCTTTTAGATGAGGTAAACGATTTTACAATAGAAATAAAACGAATTTTAGAACTGTCATAAGTTTTTTTAATTCGTGTAGGAAGGAGAGGATACGATGCTGAAAGAACATGCAAAACTTATCCAGGCTTTAGTGGCGTCAGGGGAAGTCACCGGGCGCAAAAAACTTCAAAAAATGATTTTTATCGCCAAAAAAATGTCGTTTCCTTTTCAAGAAAAATTTCAATTTCATTTTTATGGTCCTTATTCAGAGGAACTTACACTCCAAATGGAAGAGCTATGCAACATGGGATTTATTCAAGAAACGAAGGAAGAAAAAGGGAATTATTTTCAGTATCGTTATGGAGTCATGCCAGAAGGAAAAAAATTCTTAGAATCATTTGAAGATGAATTACCATCATACGGAACATGCTTTGAAGATATGAACACAAAGTCATCTCGTTTTCTTGAACTCGTTTCAACGGTCATGTACTTTGACGAGTTAACGAGAGATGAGGTGTGTGAGAAAATTGATGTGTTAAAGAAAAAACAAAATTATTCTCAAGAAGAAGTAGCAGAAGCCTACGATTATATACAACAGTTATCAAAAATGGCCCCAACTATTTAGAACTACTCATTAAAAAAACTGGATTGACTGCGCGGCAAGAGTTCCGGCAGCTAACCCAGTTTTTTATCTTTATTGGTCTTGGTAGTTGATCGTGTTGATTTTCTCCATCTAGCAAAACAACTCGCTTTCCGCGGACGAACGGTCGAGTCTCCTCGTGAAAACCACGAGGCCACTGATAAAGTCCTATTTGAACATCCAAGTGAGTATAGGCATGGATTTACGTTCTAGGCAGACGCTTTCCGCGGGCACGGCTTCAATCTCCTCCGACAAACAGGAAGTTTTAGCGCAGTCGTTGCAACAGGATGTTGCGCTCTTAGACTGTGATCCTTTCTCTGCGGGGCTTTCAGCTCGCGCTATTCCCGCAGGAGTCGCTGCCTTCCACTGCCATTGGAATAACGTTTTAAAAAGAACGATCCTATCTGAAAATGCTATTTTAACGATGTCCAAGGATGGTTGTTTAAAGATGAAGACAAAAATACGTGTCTTTTGAGTGCTCCTTTTTCATTTGCAGCTTTTCAATCTTTAAAATTTGGACTTTTTCAGCGGCCTCAAAAACTACACTGCGGGGTCTCGACTCGCTCGTTTTTCCGCAGGAGTCTCCTTGTTTTTGCTTCCTATCAACAACATCCGCTAACATAGCCATTTAGAAATGGATTTAAAAAACGGCCTGATCCACCATCGCTTTAAAGATGAAGACGAAAATCGTTTTGCTGATTTCTGTTCGAGAAGGACGCCTTTTGCAGGTGAAACTTTAGTTAAGCCAGTTTCAATTATTCAGTGTCACTTGCTCTTTTTCCTGCAACAGCGTAGTGGTTCTTCGTCATTTCTTCGATGAAAACGACAATTTTGTCTTCTGATGCTCCAGTCGATTCGTGAACTGCAGTGGTTACTTTTTCTACTAGCTCTCTTTTTTGATCCTCACTGCGTCCTTCGAGCATTTTTACCGTTACATAAGGCATGATTAATCGCTCCTTTGACAATAATTTGTTAGTATAATACATAAGAATAATTAAACGAATATGAACGACAGGTTAAAGTCTTGATCGAACAATAAAACAAGACGGAAAAACAACTTTTGTACATTCTTCTTCAGTGTAATATGCAAGCTGGAGTGAAGCAAGAATGGACAACGGATATTTAAAATCTTTGATGATTGAATCCATTTCATCATTAGAAATCAGCTCTTAAAAGACGAATATTTTATTCGGTTGAGGTGGCTGAAGCTGAGCCCGCGGAAAGCGTCCGTCGAGAACGGAAACCGAATGTAATAAAAAGATTTCTTAGAAACTGATTCGATCGAATAGAAGATAAAGGAGAGAAAATTTTGGAACGATTTTTAGCATATCCGCTTGAAGAATTGCCTTTTGTTATTATTTCATTAATCGTCGCCTTTACTTTCCATGAGCTAGCACACGCGTATGTCGCGTATCGATTTGGCGACCCAACAGCTCAGAAACAAGGGCGGTTAACGTTGAATCCCATTCAGCATCTCGACCCGTTTGGTACACTGCTGATCTTAATCGCAGGATTTGGGTGGGCGAGGCCAGTCCCGGTAAACCGCTCTAATTTCAAAAATCCACGATTGGCAGGAGTACTCGTTTCAATTGCCGGACCGCTTGCTAACTTTTTGATTGCATTTGTTGCTTATGCTATTTTTTACTTCATTTCCGTTTCAGGTTTTGGAGAGAGTGTTCCATTATTTGTGACACGTCTTTTAGATATGATGGTCTGGTTAAACCTGCTTTTATTTGTATTCAACTTAATTCCGCTTCCACCATTAGATGGTTACCGAATTATTGAAGACCTTGTGAATACGAGAACGAGAGCGAAACTTACCCAGTACGAGCATTATGGGACGGTTCTTTTTCTCATAGTAGCGATTACTCCGATTAGCCAATATACGATTACACCTATTTTCACAACGATATTACCAGCCATATTAGGTAGTTTTCAATCGATTTTCAGTTCAATAGTTGGATAAATAAGAAGGAGGGGACTTATTTTTATGGAAAATGAAGCAAAGAAAAAAAAGGTATCGTTTAATATTATTAAAAACGACCCAACGGATGGACATAAAGGATTTGGGATCGGAGCTCTCAGTTTAGAAAATGTTTCTCCCGTTATTATTGATGTTGAAGAAGGAGAAGCGGTTGTAGATGTAGGCGCAATGCATGCCAGAAGCCAAGTGGAACGTGGGATTAAATTCACAACGAACCCTGAAGACTCAGCAGGTGGAAAAAACTATTGGCTTGTCTGGGTTACCATTGATCGCAAAGAAGAAGGCCCTTACTATGCAGGTGTGACAGCTTGTGACATGGTCGTTAACCGTGAGAAAAAACGAGGTTACAAATTGTTACCGATGCATGTAAACCATATGGACAAATCAATGAAACGTCAGATCATAGTCGATTTGATGGATGATCGTTCGAAAAAAATTCTCGTTGATTTTTTGAAAAATCACAACCTTGAAATGTGGAACAACTCAGAGAAGAAACTCTTTCATGATTTATCTGTTGAGAATTAACATTATTTAGTAATATAGTGAACAATTCGTGACTTTTCATGTTTTTCTTTTCCAATGCTTGCCGATTTTAAGGAAAGAAAGTAAACTTAAGTTACATGTTCGCACATGTAGAACTAGGACAGAAAAGCCCCGATCTCATTATGATTTCGGGGCTTTTCATATGTTTAAGTTTCAAAATGCAAGCTGTCTCTGTACACAGGATGTGGATAGTGAAGCTCGTTGCAACAGGAAGTTGCGTATTTAGACTGTAATCCTTACTAGACCAAATGCTTGTCTAGTTCCAGGCTCCACTTTCCAAGATCATTTTCCACTTGCTGTGGTGGGTAGGGAACGCTCTCCTCGCAAGTGGGCAAATGCCTCTGGAAAGTAACCGTCGCCTTTCACCTTTCATTTTGTCGCTGCTGATCAAGTGTTCTGCACTTTCTATGCAGTCGAGGCTGAACGCGCGATTTTCACTTTTCCAGCTGTCTAGCTACTTGTGCTAACCCCTCTAGGTCATCCGACTATCTGCTGTGGTGGTAAAAAGCAACCTCCTCGCAGATAGTCGGATGCTCGTCGGGGTTGAACAGCACAATTCGCATTTCTTTCAGTCTAGTTCCAGCTCCTTGAGTCCATGTGATAAAATCTGCCCGACTTGCGGTGATCAAAAAGCGCTCACCTTGTCGTTCGGATTTTTCACAGGACCCAGAACTTAGTCGTCAGGGCAAGTCGCTTCCACTTTTCCTTATGTCTAGTTCCAGCTCCTTGAGTCCATGTGATAAAATCTGCCCGACTGCGGTGATCAAAAAGCGCTCACCTTGTCGTTCGGATTTTTCACAGGACTCAGGGCAAGTCGCTTCCACTTTTCCTTATGTCTAGTTCCAGCTCCTTGAGTCCATGTGATAAAATCTGCCCGACTTGACGGTGATCAAAAAGCGCTCACCTTGTCGTTCGGATTTTTCACAAGACTCAGGGCAAGTCGCTTCCACTTTTCCTTTACCAGGGGATTAGCCAATCAAGGAATGAAGGTTTTTTGTCTTTTAAAGGGGCTTTCGTTTCTCTTGTGTTGATAAGGTGTTCCTGACACCACTCGACCGGTTCGGTTCCTTTTACAAAATAAGTCCACCTTGTTACAGGACACAAAGAATTCGATAATTTTCCATTATGTGGATCAATTAATACGCGCTTAACCCCCTTAGGGGGTGAGAAGTCTGCTCGTTTCTTTTTTTGAAGGGCAGATTCCATAAAATGGGCCCAGACGGATTTGGCCACCATTTTATCTTTTTGTAGTGTAATCTCATGCCCATCATCATAACCAGTCCAAACACCAGCGACGAGTTGAGGAGTGTAGCCGATCATCCAATAGTCTGTATTCGTTGTACCTGATTTCCCTGCATACTTTCTTGTCAAAATCGGCAGTAAATTTGTTCCGGTAACAGAGGTGTAGTCACTTAATTTTGGATCAAAAAGCCCTGTGAGCATATCCGTCATCACGAAACTAAGTCGTTTGTCGAGAACTTGCTTCTTATCTGCCTTCGTTTGAAAAAGAACAGTGCCATCTGCCTTCGTTATTTTTGTAATAAAAAGAGGCTTTATCTCTTTTCCTCCATTATCCAGCATCGCATAGGCATTGACCATATCGATCACCCGAACACCTGAAGTACCGAGAGCCAATGATGGAACTGCCTTCATTGGGGTTGTTATGCCAAATCGTTTAGCTGTCTTTACCAATGTTTCTTCCCCTAAGAAAAGGTGTGTCTTGACTGCATAAATATTATCGGAAAGAGCTAAAGCTTGCGCAAGAGTCACTTCTCGATTTCCATACTTTTGGTTAAAATTGTGTGGGCTATACGTACTTTTTCCATCTTTTAATTTAAAAGTAGTCGGTTCACTTTTCATTCTTGTCGATGGAGTAAACCCGTTTTCAAGGGCAGCATAATAAAGAAGAGGTTTGATGGTCGAACCAGGCTGGCGAATGGCTTGTGTCGCTCGGTTAAATGAGCCAGGTTCATCATGTCTGCCACCAATCAATGCCTTAACGTAGCCATTCTTAGGATCGATGGCAACAAACCCGATTTGAAGGGCAGTTGTAGATACGATCGCATTTGAAACGGTTGTTTTTGCCTTGCTTTGCATCACAGGATCGAGTGTCGTGTAAATATGGAGCCCTCCTGATGCACGTTCTTCCTCTGTTAATGGTAGTTTTGACAGCTGCTTTTTAACTTCTCCAAGAAAGGCAGGGGCTGATACGGAATTCACTTCTTTCTTTTGCTTTTGTAACCGTATTTTTTTGTTCAATGCGATTTGTTCCTGATGAGCGGTAAGTTTATGTTGGTCGACCATCGCATCTAGAACCAAATGCTGCCGATTCGTCGCATTTTTTAAAGAGAGATAAGGAGAGTAGGTACTAGGTCCTTTGGGAATTCCGACAATCATCGCTGCTTCTGCGAGTGTTAATTCTCGCGCAGATTTGTTAAAATATAGCCGACTCGCTGCTTCAATCCCATAAGCGCCGTGACCGTAATAAATCGTATTCAAATAACCTTCTAAAATCTCATCCTTTGAATAATGTGCTTCTAATCGAAGGGCATAGAGTGCTTCTTGAATTTTTCTTGTCCAAGTCTTATCATGACTTAAATAAAGATTACGCGCGTATTGTTGAGTAATCGTACTGGCACCTTGTTTTTTCGACATGGAAAGCAAATCAGCCGCTGCTACTTTCAATGTTCGCTTTACATCGAATCCATGGTGCTGCTCAAAGTGCTGATCCTCAATCGCAATCGTTGCGTCTTGTATGTAATGAGGCATGTCTTTCATGGCGATCCAATAGCGTTTCTCTCCGTTGCTTTCTCCAATCACTGATCCGTCTGCAGCGAAGAAAATCGATGTTTTGGAAACATTCAAGTCCGGTGGGGGAGCCATTTTTGCATAGATGAGAACACAGAAAAGGGAAATGGTAAATATGGAAAACGCAAAAAACCCGAAGAAAAGAGTCGCTCGGATATAACGGATAACTCGTATTCGATTCCATTTTGACAGCCTTCTCATATTTACCACCACACGATCTTTTTTTCGTAGTAAACTTAGTATGAAAGAAGAAAGCTTTTTTTAAACATCGCTTTTAAATAAAGTTTTTCTTGTATTTTTGGTGAATTAGACTATAATTTTTTCAGGTTTGTTCTTTCTAAATGAAAACCGGTTGTTTCGATTCATTTTAATGGAATCGAATTGTAAAAAAAGTCATGGGCATAGATAATAGAAAGCAGAGTAGCCAGTTTGTTTCAACAAGCTAAAGTGAAAAGCTCGATAAAATATGAAATTTGAAAGGAAGATTAAGATGGGTGGATTTTGGTTTACTGAGAAACAAACAGAGAATTTTGGTATTACGATGAAGATTAAAGAGTCGTTACATAGAGAGCAAACGGATTTTCAATTGCTGGAAATGGCTGAAACAGAAGAATGGGGTAACATGTTATTTCTTGATGGCATGGTTATGACTTCACAACGTGATGAATTTGTCTACCATGAAATGGTTGCGCATGTTCCTTTATTTACGCATCCGAATCCTGAAAACGTTCTTGTTGTTGGTGGTGGAGATGGAGGCGTCATTCGTGAAATTTTAAAGCATCCAAGCGTCAAAAAAGCGACGCTTGTCGATATCGATGGAAAAGTCATCGAGTACTCAAAGAAATATCTACCTGAGATTGCTTGTGGACTTGAAGATCCTCGCGTCGACGTTCAAGTCGGCGACGGCTTCATGCATATCGCTGAAAGTGAAAACGAATACGACGTGATCATGGTGGATTCAACTGAACCAGTAGGACCAGCAGTAAACCTGTTCTCAAAAGGATTCTACGCTGGGATTTCAAAAGCGCTTAAAGAAGACGGAATCTTCGTTGCACAAACGGACAACCCTTGGTTTAAAGCCGATTTAATCCGCGACGTTCAACGCGACGTAAAAGAAATATTCCCAATTACAAGCTTATATACTGCCAACATTCCTACTTACCCATCGGGACTATGGACATTCACAATTGGTTCGAAAAAATATGATCCACTTAACGTTTCTGAAGATCGTTTTCATGAAATCGAAACAAAATACTACACAAAAGAACTTCACAAAGCCGCATTCGTTTTACCGAAGTTTGTTCAGGATCTAACTAAAGGTTAATTTAACAAGACTTCAATCGATCTTAAACAGCTGATTGAAACGAGACACGGTTAAAGCCGGCAGTGGGAAGTGCTCACTGCGGCTTTTTTATGAAAGGGGAAAAAATGATGAGATTTGATGATGCCTATTCAGGGAAAGTATTTATTAAGAGTAACCCAAGCTATGAAGAAAGCCAGGTCGTCCTTTATGGCATGCCAATGGATTGGACGGTTAGCTATCGACCAGGTTCACGCTTTGGCCCAGCACGTATTCGTGAAGTATCTATCGGTTTAGAAGAATACAGTCCGTATCTTGATCGCGAACTCGACGATGTGCGTTATTTCGATGCTGGTGATATTCCTTTGCCATTCGGAAACCCAACAAGAAGCATTGCTATTATTGAAGAATACATTGACGGTTTATTAAAAGATGGGAAAACCCCTCTAGGAATGGGTGGAGAACACCTTGTTTCATGGCCAGTCATGAAGGCAATGGCAAAAAAATACCCGGATCTTGCCATTATTCATATGGATGCACACACGGATTTACGTGAAGAGTATGAAGGTGAAGCGTTATCTCACTCCACACCTATCCGGAAAATTGCTGAGCACATCGGCCCCAAAAACGTCTATTCATTCGGCATTCGTTCCGGTATGAAAGAAGAATTCGAATGGGCAAAACAAAACGGCATGCACATCTCTAAGTTTGAAGTACTAGAACCATTAAAAGAAATCCTGCCGTCACTTGCAGGGCGCCCTGTTTACGTAACCATTGATATCGATGTTTTAGACCCTGCTCACGCACCTGGAACAGGAACGGTAGACTGTGGTGGGATCACGACGAAAGAATTACTTGCGTCCATTCATGCCATCGCTCACTCTGACATAAATGTCGTTGGAGCAGATTTAGTAGAAGTTGCACCAATCTATGATCCATCTGAACAAACAGCCAATACAGCAAGCAAACTCATCAGAGAAATGCTGCTAGGTTGGATGAAATAAAAGTTCGCTTTTTACTGTCAGGTCATCTTTTAACGGAGATGACCTGTTTTTTTGATGTAAGGATAAATGTTAGACATAGAAAATTTTTGCCTATCCTTTGTCATTTCAAATACTAAATTCGCCGTTTCACTCGTTTGGCTACCATACAAGATATAGTCACCATTAAATATTTCAATAATTAAGTTGGAAAGTCGCTCATATAAGTTGAAATGCTCATAAATTCCCGAAAGTCGCTCATAAATTCATGAAAGTCGCTCATAAATTCATGAAAGTGGCTCATAAAATCCCGAAAGTCGCTCATAAATTCGGGAAAATGGCTCATAAAAGACCAAATCAATTTAAAAAGGGTTATTTTCGCACAATTATATGTCGTTTCTGTCTAGCTTAACGAGCATTCTTGAAGTTAAGGAGAATTCGCGAAATTTCGTGTGGGGAAATAGAGAAATTTGACCTTCGGATAGTAAATTTCGCTCTAAGGCGAGTAAAGTTCCCTCTAAGGCGAGTTACCCCATTCAAGCGCCCCGATTTTATATAAATCAAGCGATCAAAAAGCGGCTTTTCTTAAAATTAATAGATTTTACAATAAAAAGATCAAGGTTCTAGATAAATGAATTTAAAAACAGGAAAAAAGTATACCACTGATACAAAAACGCTAGATGAGGCGTATCCGAACGGAGATCGATTGAAATGATAATTTATAGGGTCTCTACTTTTCATTCAATCATTGCTTTTTCGACGGATAGTTTTTATAATTAAAAGGTTATAATTTAAAAGAAGGAAGTGATCGTTTGCCAACATCGAAGGCAACGCCCATTCCCATAACGATTTATTTAAAGACAGACATTCAACAAGGACAAGAACATGAATCTTTTGAATTGACTGCTCAAGGGAACTATTATGAAAAAAATGACTCTTTTTTTATTAGATATGAAGAACGGAATGAAGCCGGTTCTGTTCAAACGGTCTTGAAAATCGCGGGCGATCATGCCGTTATTTTACGAAGTGGTAGCATTAAAATGAGAATGAGTTTCTATCCGGGTCAAGTCACGAATGGTACGTATGAAAGTGAGATCGGAATTCTGCAGCTGGTTACAGAAACGGTTAGTTTAGCTCATCTCACTCGTTCGGATGACAAAGAAGGAAAGATACAGATCCAATATAAATTAAAAATGCAAGGGGACGACGTTGGATTATACAACATGTCTCTAACTTACAAGGAGGAGTAGTCGTTTATATGAATATTGTTGCCAATGTACAACAAGCATTGAAAGAAGAAATTAAACAAGCGATTATCCAATCAGGTCTCGTTTCTGAAAGTGAGCTGCCTGCCATTTTACTCGAAACACCTAAGGACAAGACGCACGGAGACTATTCAACGAATGTGGCCATGCAATTAGCTCGTCCAGCAAAAAAGGCACCGAGAGCAATTGCAGAAGCAATCATTGCCAATTTAAAAACAGAAGGATCGACTGTGCAAAAAGTAGAAATTGCTGGGCCAGGATTTATTAATTTCCAACTCGACAATGCGTATTTAGTTGATTTAATTCCTGTGATTATCGAAGAAGGCAGCGAGTATGGATCTTCTCATATTGGAGCGGGAGAAAAAATCCAGGTTGAATTCGTATCGGCGAATCCAACAGGTGATTTGCATTTAGGACATGCTCGTGGGGCGGCCGTAGGCGATTCGTTGTGCAATGTCCTTTCAAAAGCAGGTTACGAAGTATCACGTGAGTATTATATTAATGACGCTGGAAACCAAATTCACAATTTGGCTAGATCGGTTGAAGCGCGTTATTTTGAAGCGCTTGGTCATAACTCCCAAATGCCGGAAGACGGTTATCATGGTGAGGACATCATTGCGATTGGGAAAAAATTAGTGGAAGAATTCGGTGACCGTTTTGCATCAGAAGGAGAGAAAGAGCGTTACGATTTCTTTCGCACGTACGGTTTAAAAATTGAAACACAAAAGTTGAAAGAAGACTTAGCTCAATTCCGTGTAGGATTTGACAATTGGTTCTCTGAAACTTCTTTGTATGAAAATGGGAAAATATTACCGGCATTAGAAGTCCTTCGTCAAAATGGACATATCTATGAAGAAGACGGAGCAACGTGGTTCCGCTCAACCACTTTTGGCGATGACAAAGACCGCGTTCTGATCAAACAAGACGGGTCGTACACGTATTTAACACCGGACCTTGCTTACCATAAAGACAAATTGGATCGTGGATTCACGACATTGATAGATATTTGGGGTGCCGATCACCACGGATATATTCCGCGTATGAAAGCGGCAATTGAAGCGCTTGGTTACGGATCGGATAAGTTAGAAGTAGAAATCATCCAAATGGTTCAACTTTACAAAGACGGCGAAAAAATGAAAATGAGTAAACGTACAGGGAAAGCCGTTACACTTCGTGAACTTGTTGAAGAAGTCGGTTTAGACGCTGTTCGTTACTTCTTTGCAATGAGAAGCTCGGATACACATATGGATTTTGACTTAGATCTTGCTGTTTCTCAATCCACTGAAAACCCTGTTTATTATGCACAATATGCACACGCGCGTATTTGCAGCATTGTTCGTCAAGGTGAAGAACAAGGTTGGGTTTCAAACAACGATGCAGACCTTTCATTGATTCACTCACAAAAAGAAATCGAACTGTTGAAAGTACTAGGGAATTTCCCTAATGACGTGGCGGAAGCAGCTGTCAAACGCAGCCCGCATCGCATTACTCATTACGTAAATGAACTAGCATCTGCTTTCCATAGCTTCTACAATGCTGAGAAAGTATTAGACGCTAGTAACTTAGATTTAACAAAGGCTAGACTAGCACTGATCCAATCCGTGCAAATCACACTTCGAAATGCACTCTCACTAATCGGAGTATCAGCACCAGAAAAAATGTAAAGTAGAAAAGCACGAAGCGCAAGTTCAGCTGCGACAAAATGAAATGTGAAAGGCGACGTTTATTTACTAAAGGCATTTGTCTTAGTAAGGATCTCAATCTAAATACGCACCGTCCTGTTGCAGCGGATTCGCTTCGCATATTATGTTGGCGGAAGCCGATTATACTTGTACGCTATATCAAAAAAATTCCAAAAAATAATGAGTTTTATCTTTTAGTGAAAAGGTGCCAGACCCCATGTGATGGAATTCACATGGGGTCTGGCACCTTTTTATATGTTTCCTGTCAAATTGATTTAAGCACGAGCTCTATATTATTAATTTCACCTTGTAATTTTATTCTTCTATTATGGATCTCATCTTCCTCCATTTTTAGTACTTCAATATGGTTTTTTAATTTGTTTAAAACTTGTGTCATAAATTGTTTATCACCGCATTGGGATGCTTGCTTTAAATCGAATAAAAACTGAATATCTTTAAGACTTAGTCCCATCGTTTTACATTCTACAATTACTTTAAAATCAAGTACGTCCTTCTCTCCATAGCATTTATAGGTTTCTTCCCATTTTGGGGAAATTAAATGTAAATCCTCGTAGTGCCGTACAGTATCCTTTGTAGTATTTAATAATTTTACAAACTCTCCAATTCTCACAACTTCACATCCTCATTTCTCTTTGTTGACATGGGGTTAACCCCACGTATTTTACTTAGAGTATAAATTTTTATTAATAATAGGATGGGGGATTTCATTTTATGAATTTAATTTGGATAGCCACTTGCTTAGCCATTGTCTACGGAGGAATTTCTGCATTAGCAGGTACCGCTCAATTTAAAGAAAGGACGATTCCGTTGTGGTCAATTTTAACAATGATCATTTTAGGTCTAATAATGATCATATCGGCCATTTTAACTGTTACGAAGCCTTTTGTGATATTCAGTTTAATTCTATGTCTTTTTCTTATGCATGTTTTGGCCATATTAAACGGATTGCATTTAAATGGAAAGATAAGATGGAGTCATCAATTGGTTAGAGTGTGTATTTCTTTTCTAATTATTTTATTTTATCTCCTTTAACTTATGAAAGTTTGTTCTAGTGATTAAAAATGAACGTATAAAGGATGAACAGATATTCTGATCATCCTTTATTAGAGAGAATTTATATCTCTTTAATGACATTCAATAGCTAATTAACTTTATTAAGCAAAAGTTTTGTTTGTTTTCTTTGAAGCGACATTACGGAGAAGAAAATACCGAGTAAGGCGAACACGAGTATAAGTCCTCCCATTCCAACGCCACCAATTTTTTCACCAATAATGATACCAATTGCTCCAAACATTTTCCCGAACTGAAACACAAAACCATTGAATGCCATATAGGCTCCTCTTCTTGAGTCATCAACAATTTCGGCTAAGATGGACTGTCTAGTGGGGACGTACATTAACTCGCCAATGGTTAAGATGATCCCTGCTGTAAACAGCATAACGAGACTATTTGAAAAAGCCATTAAGGCAAAACCAATTCCAAATAGAATAAATCCGGCATACATGATCGGTTGTTCCGCTTTATTTCGTATTAATTTTGTGAATAGAGCAGTAAAGAGAACAATCAGAACCGTATTTTCGACAGTTAATAAACTCATTAACCTTACCCCGTCCATTTTTATTAAAATCGAATGGCCCCAATGCCATAATTGATTAGAGGTTTCTGCTTCTAAGCGAACAGATATGAAATTATTGCGTTGGAACTCAATCGATAAGATAGCAATTCCGGCTAAAGTGAAAAGGAGAAAAGGAAGGTCCTTCATGACCACTTGATAACTTTTGAGAATCGGTTTAATTCCATAAGAGCCTTTTACAGGCTTTGAACGAATCATATAAGTCTCTTTTATAAGAAAAGTAGTCATCCAAAGAGTAACAAAAGACATCACACTAAGTCCGATAAGCAATTCAAAGAAATGAGTTTTATAGAGCCAGCCTCCTATGATCAGTCCTAGCATTAAGGATAGATTAACAGCCCAATAATTTATGGAGTACATAAATGCTCTAGTTTCTTTTGTGCTTACGTCAATCAGCATCGCTTCTGCAGCAGGGTTTGTTAATCCAGAGGAAGTTCCAATAGCTAACATCATGAAAAAAGTGAGCCATGCACTCGTTCCAAGTGGTGAATTTGCTAACAACATCCCAATAAAGGCGATGACTTTGATCCATTCACCAAGCACCATCATTCTCTTTCGGCCAACTATATCCGCTAAGTAACCACCGTAAAGACTAGCGATAAATTGAAATACCACGTTGATCATTAAAAGAATACCAGCCATGGTAGCGTTCATGTGATGGGTAAAATAGATGGCCATAAACGGAAAAATCATGGATCCGATCACTCGGCTTAAAAAAGAAGTGAAAATACGAATTTGAATATTTGGATGTAATTGTTTAAACATGTATAAGACCTCCTCAATCTACGTTGTGATTTCCATATTAAACCACAAAAAAAGGGGTGAAAAGGGTATAATTAATTTTAATATGTCCCCTTTTAGGAGGTTGAGTAACGTGTTAATCGATTTTTCATACTATCAATTGCGAGCATTCATTTATCCATATCGAAGTGAATCAACAAGCTCAAATAAAGCTTAAGGAAATCGAAAAGCTTTGGTTTTGTTCAAATAAAAATGTAAAAAGAAAACTAAGAAAGTTTGAGGAATTAGGAGCTGTTCACTTATTTTCCAGGTGTAGGAAGAGGAAATGCATCCACTCTATCCTTTACTCAATCGTTTCAGAAAGACATTTTTGATTACATGGATGTGTGCCTAAAAGAAGAAAAATTTGAACAAGCGATGAAAATGCTCCAGCTACCATTTCCAAAAAGTTGGTTACATACCGTAGCTGAACCTCTGCAAAAATTATTTGGTTTACACAATCCTAGTGATTCGAAAGACATTCTCCGTACAGTGATTACAAGAGAATTGACATCGATCGACCCGTTACATAGTTCGGTTACTTTTGAGAGCTATTTAGTTAGTTTGTTGAGCGATACACTCGTTCGATATGATCAAGACAAAGATCAGATTGTTTCCCATCTTGCTCATCATTGGGAAAGTGACAGAAATGGAGAAGTATGGACCTTTTATTTACGTAAAGGGGTCAGGTTTCATCATATGGGTTTTCTTACGAGTAAAGACGTAGCCCATACTTTCGAAAGATTAAAAAACACAGTAAATCCAAATAGATGGCTCGCTCATGGTTTGGAAAAAGTAGAATGTGTTTCACCTTACACCATTCGTTTTCACTTGAAAAATCCAAATCCATTTTTTCTTCGTTATGTCAGCTCGAATAGTACAAGCATCTTACCATGCGATGTCGTATTTAATGAGCAAGACTGGATTGGGACAGGCCCTTTTAGGTTAAAAGAAAGGAGTTCAAGTAAATTAGTGATCGAAGCCTTTAACGACTATTTTCTCGAACGGCCGCTACTTGATCAAATTGAATTTTGGCGCGTTCCGAAAGATAAAGCGAATATCGTTAACTTTCAAGTGGAAGGAGAGAGTGAATTCGAATCTCCACTGGTGAAAGGCGGTGTGGAAGCAGGCTTTCGTTTTCTTATCTTTAATTTTCATCGAGAGACAATCGTTCAGAATCGATCTTTTAGAAAAGCGATGTACCATTTAGTGGATATGAAAAAAATGTGGAAAGCGTTGGGGAGAGAGGGGTTGGTTGAATCTTCCGGCTTTTTCCCATCTAAAAGTAAGGTCGTTGTGAAACAAATAGAAGAAGCACGCCGTTCTCTTGCAGAGAGTTCATACAAAGGGCAATTATTAAATTTATATGCCCTGTCATTTCAAGAGGCGCAAGAAGAAGCGGAATGGGTGAAAAGAGAAGGAGAGAAGATTGGTATTGAAATAAAGATCCATTCATTTACCTTGACGGATTTTTATGAAAAGAAAATAGACGATCATGCTGATATGATCATGCTAGGTGAGGTCTCTTCCATTGATCATCATCTGTCTTTTTTAGGCGCGTTCTATAATGATTCACTATTATTCAGACGAATGTTAGCAGGAGTAGACTTAGAAGTAATTGAAAAACAGTTAGATAAGTTTAAAAGTGCGAACGACAAACTAAATAGAGAGGGAATGATTGATTCAATTGAATCGTATATGAACGAGCATCACCTTTTAATCTTTCAACATCACCCTTTACATAAAAAAACGTTTAGCCCCATGATTCATAACATTCAACTCGAATCTTTTGGTTATGCAGATTTACGCAAACTCTGGGTGAAAAAGGTGCCTGACCCCTTGTGAAATCCTTCACTTGGAGTCAGGCACCTTGTTTAACAGCTAAGAAAGTATCAAGTTCTTTACACTTAGGATCTTGCCTGGTCATACTGGAAGTTTTCACAGGATTACGAACTTAGTCGCTTTCCCCTTACGTGATGTCTAGTTTCAATCGCTAGCCTCTCTCGTCATTTTTTACTTTCTCCGGTGGGTGAAAACAACCCTCCTCGAAAGTAAGCAAATGGCAGTCGAGGCTCAGCACGCGATTTCCACCTTTCGTGATGTCTAGTTTCAATCGCTAGCCTCTCTCTTCATTTTTTACTTTCTCCGGTGGGTGAAAACAACCCTCCTCGAAAGTAAGCAAATGGCAGTCGAGGCTGAGCACGCGATTTCCACCTTTCGTGATGTCTAGTTCCAGCTCCTTGAGTCCATGTGATAAAATCTGCCCGGCTGACGGTGATCAAAAAGCGCTCACCTAGCCGTTCGGATTTTTCACAGGACTCATAACTTAGTCGCTTTCACTTTTCATTATTCCACTCAACATATGTATAGTATTCACCCTTGGTCACGCCGCAGATTGGCAGGTTAAGTGGTTCTTGGAAGTTCGGTCCGTCTGTGACGAGTGTGTGAAATTCACCGTTTTCACCACTGGGATCAACGTCTGAAGGTAATTGCTCCAAAAAGGTTGAATCATAAGCCTTTCCAACCCACGACGCAGGCAAACGCTTCTCATCGACTGCGATGATCGTTGCTTTATAGCCTTTATTCAAAAAGGTATAAGGGAGTATTTTCGAATCCAAATCCCCATAATGGAAACAGAAGCTTTAATCGACGTCTCGGCCATTTGTTTTTCACGGTAAGCTCTGATGTCCTCTAAGAAAAGATCGCCAAATAAAATCGCTTGAATACCGCTTCTATGGAGTTCATCGTGCAAGGTCTTCATTTTTTCGTTGTAGACTTCATTTGTCACTTTGGCATTAAACCACACTGGAAGTAGAGAGAGTCCTAAAGAGGCTGCTTGCCGGTCCATCACTTTTTTAGGTACTTCATGCGACACAGACGTTTGCGTTTGTTCGTGAAAAGTTGTTAACAAACCAACGACATCATATTGTTCATCTTCAAGCGCTTTATCGAGTAAAAGGGTACTATCGCGACCACCGCTCCAAGACACGTATACTTTTTTCTTCAAAATCATTCCTCCCATCACTATGAAATCATACTACTATATTTTGAAAGGAATAAGCTTTTATAAAAAATTCGCCGCGATACGTCCAATCCATTCTTTAAGCCGAGCTTTCATGCCCACATTCTTTAATTCTTCTAACTGTACGAGACGAGACTCTATTATATCCTGGTGAAGGGACTGAACGATCTTTTTTACTAAAGCATCTTGTTCAATTAAAACATTCATTTCAAAGTTCAATAAAATACTTCTCCGATCAAAATTCGCTGTCCCAAAATCGATCGTTGTTTCATCAATGGCCACAATTTTCGCATGGTAGAAACCATTGAGATAATGATACACCTCGGCTCCATTTGCAATCAGTTCACGAATGTATCGGTAAGAAGCTTCTTTTACAATCGCATGATCTTTTCTTTCAGGTAGAATAATTTTGACATGAATGCCTCTTGCCATTACTTTCAAAAAAGTATTTTGAAGCTTTTGAGTCGGAATAAAATAAGGGGTGCCAACGATAATCGACCTCTGTGCTTTTTCTAGTAATGAAATTAAATAATCTTCCATATATAAACCTTCTGAAGGGAGGAGACGAACGCCAGTACTATTAGTCGTTTCTTTATTGTTCGGATGGAAGTGAATAGGAGAAGATGTCGCTTTCGACCAATCAATCAAAAACTCCTGTTCTAAATCACTTACGATCGGCCCTTCCATTTTGAGGTGGTAATCACGCCAAGGCGATAGCGGAGGCTCAAGATCAACGTATTCATTCCCGACATTGTATCCACCGAGATAACCAATTTGGTGATCAATGACGCATATTTTTCGGTGATTACGCTGCTGGAGGGAATAAAAATAAAAAGGACCCTTGATAGGGTGACAGAAGTGAACGTGAACTCCTGCAGATCTTAACTTGGAAATGCGTTGCTTTGGCAATGATCTGCTCCCAATTCGGTCGATCAAAAGTCGTACATCCAATCCCTCTCTAGCCTTTTCTTCAAGAATATGAAAAAAACGAATACCTAAATCGTCTTCTTTAACGATAAAAAAAAGCAAATAGAGGTTTTTCTTAGCTCGTGAAAATTCAATAAAAAGTTGTTCAAATAAATCGGGACCAGAAGAAATCCAATGATAATGACCTTCACGGTAGGGATAAAACCGTTGGCAATGGTGTTTTTTAAAATGCCGTTTTCCTAATTGAAAGTCGAGGAAGAACCAGGCTAACACTACTGCTCCAATCAAAATAACGAGAAAAAATAATTTCATTTACCGGGTTCCTCCTCCTGAAAACATTCTTCATGACGATGTTATTTTGTCCAAGTATCTACAAAAAATAATAAAAAAAGGGTAGAATGGATGAAAACGTTCTCATTATTCATCTGATTAAAAAAAGAAACTTGTCGAGAAATAGGTTGACTGAATGCTCATTCATAATATAATGGGAATATGAAACATTCTGAATATTAAGGACCTATGATAGAATAAAGAAAAAATAGAAGAGAAGTTTTGAAGGGAGTTGCAACACAGATGGGGATCATGCTTTGGATTAACTGGATTGCATTTATTCTTGTAACCGCTTACGGTATTAGCTTATTTGCATATGTAGTGAAGACTAGGTACCAATACATTAAGCTTGGGAAAAAAGTCGAATTTGACAATGATGTGAAGGCACGAATGAAGAAAATTTGGGTCAATGTGTTTGGCCAAAAAAAATTATTGAAGGATAAGAAAAGTGGAGCGATTCACGTCATGTTCTTCTATGGTTTCCTTCTTGTACAATTTGGAGCGATCGATTTTATTTGGAAAGGGTTAGCACCTGGATCACACTTACCACTTGGTCCGTTGTATCCGGCATTTACATTCTTCCAAGAAATCGTCTCTTTAGTCATATTAGTGGCAGTTGTTTGGGCATTCTATCGTCGTTATATTGAAAAACTTGTTCGCTTAAAAAGAGGATTTAAATCAGGAATGGTTCTTCTTTTTATCGGCGGATTAATGGTATCTGTATTAATCGGAAATGGTATGAGCATCATCTGGTTTGCTGATGAATACTCATGGTCGGAACCGATTGCTTCCGGTGTTAGTTTTATTTTCCAATGGATCGCTCCATTAGCCGCAGTCATTATTTTCTATGTTTGCTGGTGGATCCATTTACTTTTCTTATTAACGTTCCTCGTGTATGTGCCACAATCTAAACATGCACATTTAATTGCAGGACCAGTCAACGTCTATTTAAACCGACTAGACAATCCTGGAAAACTTCGCCCGGTCGATTTCGAAGATGAGTCGCAGGAATCATTCGGAGTCGGGAAGATTGAAGACTTTACTCAGCATCAAATGATCGACTTTTACGCTTGCGTTGAGTGTGGACGCTGTACGAATATGTGTCCAGCAACTGGAACAGGAAAGATGCTGTCACCGATGGACTTAATTACGAAATTACGTGACCATTTAACCAACCATGGTGCAGCCGTGACATCTAAAAAACCTTGGGTACCGGCATTTGCCTTTTCCCATACACAAGGAAATCAAATTGCCCTTGCTGGAGCTGGAGAAGCAGCCGCTGCTCTTGAATACAGCCCGAGTTTAATTGGAGATGTCATTACAGAAGAAGAAATTTGGGCTTGTACAACATGCCGTAACTGCGAAGACCAATGTCCAGTTATGAACGAGCACGTTGACAAAATTATCGATCTTCGTCGTTATCTAGTTTTAACAGAAGGAAAAATGAATCCCGATGCGCAACGTGCGATGCAAAACATCGAGCGTCAAGGTAACCCATGGGGACTGAACCGTAAAGAAAAAGAAAACTGGCGTGAAGCGCGCGAAGATGTTGTCATTCCAACAGTGAAAGAATTGAAAAAAGCCGATGAAGAGTTTGAATATCTTTTCTGGGTTGGTTCAATGGGATCTTTCGACAATCGCAGCCAAAAAATCGCCCTTTCTTTCGCAAAATTAATGAACGAAGCTGGTGTCAAGTTTGCGATTCTCGGAAACAAAGAGAAGAACTCAGGGGACACACCGCGTCGACTTGGAAATGAATTCTTATTCCAAGAATTAGCAACAGCAAACATTGCAGAATTTGAGAAAAACGAAGTGAAGAAGATCGTCACCATTGATCCTCATGCTTATAATATTTTCAAAAATGAGTATCCTGATTTCGGATTCACGGCAGAAGTGTATCACCACACAGAAATCCTTGCGAAACTCGTAGAGGAAGGCAAATTACGCCCTCAATACGAAGTGAACGAAAAGATCACATTCCATGATTCTTGTTACCTTGGACGCTACAACGAGGTATACAATCCACCTCGCGAAATCCTTGCATCCATTCCTGGTGTAACGCTCGTAGAAATGGAACGTAACCGTGAAAAAGGAATGTGCTGTGGAGCGGGCGGAGGATTAATGTGGATGGAAGAAGACACAGGCCATCGCGTCAACGTCGCTCGTACCGAACAAGCATTAGAAGTCAATCCAACGATCATCAGTTCAGGTTGTCCATACTGCTTAACGATGTTATCGGACGGAACGAAAGCAAAAGAAGTAGAAGAAACTGTATCAACTTACGATGTAGCTGAACTGCTTGAAAAAGCCGTATTTGGCAACGAACCACAAACCGTTGTAGCTTCATAATGTTTGCCTTACTCCTCCATTTAGAGGAGTAAGGCATTTTTATTTTGAGGAGAAGAGGTGGGATGTGGCGAAGATGGATCCTCTCTAATTGCTTAAATAAGTGTGAATGTTGCTCATGAATTTGAAAATGCTCATATATTCCGGAAGTGGCTCATAAAAGTCGGAAAGTCGCTCATAAAACGCTGAAAGTGGCTCATAAATTTTTAAATGCTCATATATTCCAGAAGTGGCTCATAAAACGCGAAAAGTCGCTCATAAAAGTCGAAAAGTCGCTCATAAAATCCCAAAACTCGCTCATATAAATCCAATGGTCATAAACCACAATTGTCAGGTGTTTACGATCTTCAAACAGGTCTTTCCCCCTATAAATTCCAATAATGGAGCACCATTTTTCAATAAAAGACAAAATTGATCTGAAAGCATCCAAAAATTATCGAATAATATTTTCATTTTTCATCCTTTTCCGTTAAAATAGAAAGTGGAATTCATTTAAGTTAGACAATAGTATAAAAGCACGAACCAGTCATGCCTGATGGAGGCATTATTTTTTCCCCGATCGTCGAGCGAGCGTTCAGTCAGAAATAGATAGTTCTCCATTCGAGGTCTTATTGCTGGATAGATTGACATTTCACTTGCAATAACATCTTTCCTCATGATTACAGTTTGTTCATTTTCAATCATTGTGAAAAAAGCTGAAATATGGAGGACTCCTGCGGAAATACGATTCAAGCGAGATTCCGTCGTGAGGCACAAACGTGGAGAGGGTCGGTTGTTCGTCCGATCCAAGCGAGATCCTGTCGTGAAGCACAAACGTAGAGGGTCGGTTGTACGTCCGCGGCAAGGGAGCGAATTTTAGCCAAATAATAAATGCAACAAAATTAAGAAATAAGCTTTTTTTAATAGAAAATGAAAGCGTTTACCATATTCAAAAAAATAAAATACGAGAGGGAGAGATTCGTTTGACAAAAACAGTCATTTTAGACGGAGCAAGAACACCATTCGGTAAATTCGGAGGAGCATTAAGTTCATTTAAAGCAGCAGAACTAGGCGGAATCGCATTGAAAGAAGCATTAAAACGTTCTGGCGTTTCACCCGAAGATGTTCAGGAAGTTATCGTTGGAAACGTTCTTCAAGGAGGGCAGGGTCAAATTCCTTCCCGACAAGCAGCGAGAAATGCAGGAATTCCTTGGAATGTGAAAACAGAAACGATTAACAAGGTATGTGCATCTGGAATGAGAAGTGTCACGCTTGCAGATCAAATCATTCGTGCAGGTGACGAAGAAGTGATCGTGGCTGGAGGAATGGAGTCGATGTCAAATGCTCCATATATCTTACCGAAAGCACGCTTTGGTCTTCGAATGGGTGATGCGCCTTTGATCGATATGATGGTTCATGATGGATTGACTTGTAGTTTCTCGAACGTCCACATGGGGACATACGGAAGTTCTACGGCAAAAGAATTCGAAATTAGTCGCGAAGAACAAGACGAATGGTCATTCCATAGTCATCAGAAGACAATCAAAGCAATCGAATCAGGCATTTTAGCGGATGAAATTGTAGCAGTGGAAGTGCCTCAGCGCAAAGGAGACCCCATCGTAGTTGACCAAGACGAATCACCGCGTAAAGATACGTCAATTGAAAAACTGGATTCTTTAAAACCCGCTTTTGAAAAAGAAGGTACGGTTACAGCTGGAAACGCTCCAGGAATCAATGACGGTGCAGCAGCACTCGTACTAATGAGTGAAGAGCGCGCGCTTAAAGAAGGAAAGAAACCATTGGCAACCATATTAGGCCACGCGGAAGTCGCAGTAGAAGCAAAAGACTTCCCGCAAACACCTGGTCTTGTCATCAATGAACTCCTAAAGAAGACCGGGAAAACAGTGGAAGAAATTGACCTTTTTGAAATCAATGAAGCATTTGCGGCGGTTGCATTAACAAGTAAAAAACTTGCTAATATCGATCCGGACAAAATTAACGTAAACGGTGGTGCAGTTGCACTAGGCCATCCAATCGGTGCAAGTGGAGCAAGAATCATTTTGACATTAGCATACGAATTGAAACGCCGAGGCGGAGGAATTGGAATTGCTTCGATCTGTTCAGGTGGCGGGCAAGGTGACGCAGTGATGATTCAAGTTTGATCGATTTTCGTTCGTTCTAATACTTGGCAGAAAAAAACAGGTTAGAAGTTAATGAAGTGGATGAAACAATGAGAACCATCCATACGATGTGCTTTTCATATATTTAGGAGGAATCAACGATGGAATTTAAAAAAGTAATGGTAATCGGAGCCGGTCAAATGGGTTCTGGAATCGCTCAAGTGTGTGCACAAGCAGGCTATGAAGTTTATCTAAACGATTTAAAAGAAGAGTTCGTTGATAGAGGGTTTGGTGTTATCACAAAAAATCTTTCGAGAAGCGTAGAAAAAGGACGGATGACGGAAGACGAAAAAGGAAGCATACTAGGTCGTTTAACAAAGTCTACGAAACTTCAAGATGCCCAAAATGTTGATCTTGTCATTGAAGCAGCGGTTGAGAACATGGATATCAAATCGAAAATTTTTGCTCAACTAGATGAAATCACGCCTGAACACGTGATCTTAGCATCAAACACTTCTTCACTACCAATCACAGAAATTGCTGCTGCAACGAAGCGACCGGAAAAAGTCATTGGCATGCACTTTATGAATCCAGTTCCTGTCATGAAGTTGGTAGAAATCATTCGTGGTCTTGCCACAGATGATGCAGTCTATGAAGCAATTGAAAAGATGACAGAAAACATCGGAAAAGTTCCTGTCGAAGTAAACGATTTCCCTGGATTCGTTTCAAACCGAATCTTGATGCCGATGATCAATGAAGCCATTTACACTCTTTTTGAAGGAGTAGCAACGAAAGAAGCGATCGATGAAGTCATGAAACTAGGCATGAATCACCCAATGGGGCCATTAACATTAGCTGATTTCATTGGACTAGACACGTGCCTGTCTATTATGGAAACGCTTCATGAGGGGTTTGGTGACGACAAGTACCGTCCATGTCCACTTTTAAGAAAGTACGTGAAGGCTGGTTGGTTAGGGAAGAAATCGGGTCGAGGATTTTACGAATACGCTTAACTAGGAAGTTACACCAAAGGGGAGAACAACATGGAACTTCGATTTACGGAAGAACAAGCAATGATGAGGAAAATGGTACGTGATTTTGCTCAAACTGAAATCAAACCAATGATTCCGAGGATGGAAGCAGGAGAATTCCCTCGTGAAATTATAAAAAAAATGGCTGATCTTGGCTTAATGGGTGTAACAATCCCAGAGAAATACGGTGGATCTGAAATGGATTATCTTTCTTACATTATTGCGATTCATGAATTATCCAAGGTAAGCGCAGCAGTAGGGGTCATTCTTTCGGTTCATATTTCGGTTGGAACAAATCCGATCCTTTACTTTGGAAACGAAGAACAAAAGCAGCGATTTGTACCGAAATTAGCTTCAGGTGAATACTTAGGCGCGTTTTGCTTAACAGAGCCAGGTTCAGGTTCAGATGCCGCGAGTTTAAAAACAAGAGCGGTGAAAAAAGACGACCATTACCTACTAAATGGTTCGAAAATTTTTATTACAAACGGTGGAGAAGCGGACACTTATATCGTTTTTGCCTCTACAGACCCTGAACAAGGAAGAAAAGGGATCTCTACTTTTATCGTCGAAAAAGATATGCCTGGCCTCGTGATCGGAAAGAACGAAGAGAAAATGGGTCTTCACGGATCGATGACGGTTCAATTAACGTTTGAAGATATGAAAGTCCCAATAGAAAACTTGCTTGGTGAAGAAGGAGAAGGGTTTAAAATCGCGATGGCGAACCTTGATACCGGAAGAATCGGGATTGCAGCCCAGGCGTTAGGGATTGCAGAAGCCGCTTTTGAACACGCAGTTGAGTACGCGAAAGAACGTGTTCAATTTGGTAAACCAATTGCAGCTCAACAAGGTGTTGGCTTTAAATTAGCGGACATGGCAACAGCTGTTGAAGCATCCAGACTACTTGTTTATAGAGCAGCAACCCTTCGTGCAAAAGGTGAGCCTTGTGGGAAAGAGGCATCGATCGCGAAACTCTTCGCTTCAAAAACTGCGATGGATGTGGCAACGGAAGCGATTCAAGTATACGGTGGCTATGGATACACGGAAGATTACCCTGTGGAACGCTTTTTCCGTGACGCAAAAGTAACGGAGATCTACGAAGGAACAAGTGAAATACAACGCATCGTCATAAGTAAACATTTAACGAAATAAGAAAACACTCAAAATAAGCACGTACATGGAGGAATTGACATGAACTTTAAATTATCAGAAGAACACGAAATGATTCGCAAAATGGTGCGCGATTTTGCACGAAAAGAAGTAGCACCTACTGCTGCAGAACGCGACGAAGAAGAACGTTTTGATCGTGAATTATTCGACAAAATGGCAGAGTTAGGACTAACAGGGATTCCTTGGCCAGAAGAGTACGGCGGAATCGGCAGTGACTATTTGGCTTACTGTATCGCCATTGAGGAACTTTCCCGTGTCTGTGCTTCAACAGGAGTGACGCTTTCTGCTCATACCTCTTTAGCCGGTTGGCCGGTATACAAATTCGGAACGGAAGAACAGAAACAAAAATACCTTCGTCCAATGGCACAAGGAGAGAAAATCGGAGCATACGGATTAACAGAGCCAGGCTCTGGATCAGACGCGGGTGGAATGAGAACGACTGCCAAGCTTGATGGAGACGATTACATCTTAAACGGATCAAAAATTTTCATTACAAACGGTGGAATTGCGGACATCTATGTGGTTTTTGCTGTAACAGATCCAACGAGCAAGCACAAAGGAACGACTGCGTTTATCGTCGAAAAAGACTTCCCTGGCTTCTCAGTTGGGAAGAAAGAAAAGAAACTGGGCATTCGTTCATCTCCAACGACTGAAATCATTTTTGAAGATTGCCGTGTACCGAAAGAAAACCGTTTAGGTGAAGAAGGAGACGGCTTCAAAGTAGCGATGATGACGCTTGACGGAGGACGTAACGGAATTGCTGCTCAAGCAGTTGGGATCGCTCAAGGAGCATTAGATGCATCAGTTGAATATGCAAAAGAACGCGAACAATTCGGTAAACCAATCGTTGCGAACCAAGGAATCTCTTTTAAACTAGCAGATATGGCTACTTCAATTGAAGCTTCACGTTTATTAACGTATCAAGCAGCTTGGTTAGAATCGAATAACCTTCCATACGGAAAAGAATCAGCCATGTCGAAACTATTAGCAGGTGATACTGCAATGAAAGTCACTACTGAAGCCGTACAAGTTTTTGGTGGATATGGTTATACGAAAGATTATCCAGTCGAACGTTACATGCGCGATGCGAAGATCACACAGATTTACGAAGGAACGCAAGAAGTTCAACGTCTTGTTATCTCAAGAATGCTGACGAAATAAAAAAGTCGCTCAAGGAAAGTTTGAAAAAGGCGGTTGATTTAGATGGCAAAGAGAAGAGAGGTACATGCTTCTGTGAAAGATGAGCAACTAGTGAAAATGCGCCGAGATCAAATGATCCAAGGAGCGGTTGCTCTCTTTAAACAAAAAGGATTTCACGGCACGACGACGCGCGAAATCGCACGCGAAGCCGGCTTTAGTATCGGGACTCTATACGAGTATATTCGTACAAAAGAAGATATCTTGTACCTCGTTTGCGACCGGATCTACGATCAAGTAAGCGACCAGCTTCAAGGGATGGATCTTGAAAAAGGAACATTACAAAGCTTGAAAATCGGAATTGCTCACTACTTTCGCGTTGTTGATGATATGCAAGATGAAGTTCTGGTGATGTACCAGGAAGCCAAATCGTTGTCGAAAGATGCACTTCCTTATGTACTGAAAAAAGAACTGGAAATGGTTGGTATGTTCGAGACGTTATTAAAAAAATGTGTGGAAAATGGAGAGCTGAAATTGAATCCTTCACAAGTCCACATGCTATCACAAAATATTTTCGTCCAAGGACAGATGTGGGGATTCAGAAGATGGGCCTTGCAGAAATCGTACTCCATTGATGAGTACATTGAGTGCCAGACGAGCTTGTTATTTGCAGGGATAAAAGCGTATCACACAGATTCGGAAGGGGAGAATCACGATGGAATCAGTCACATTGTATAAACCAAAGCACGCCGTTCGTTTTGTAACAGCATCAAGTTTATTTGACGGGCATGACGCATCGATTAACATTATGCGTCGCATTTTACAGTCAACAGGAGCAGAGGTTATCCACTTAGGTCATAACCGCTCAGTTGAAGAGGTAGTTAATGCAGCCATTCAAGAAGATGCACAAGGAATTGCGATCTCATCTTATCAAGGCGGTCATGTTGAATACTTCAAATACATGCGTGATCTTTTAGTTGAAAGAGGTGCCGAGCATATCCGTATTTACGGAGGCGGCGGCGGAGTCATCATCCCGAAAGAAATCAAAGAGCTTCATGACTACGGAATTGCTCGCGTTTTTTCTCCTGAAGACGGTCGTACGCTTGGCTTACAAGGCATGATCAACCGAATGATTGAAGAATGTGATTTTCCAACTGTTCGCGATCAAACCGATTTTGATGTAAATAAGCTTCCAGAAGGAAATGTAAACACGGTCGCCAAGTTTATCTCCCTTGCGGAATATAAAATAGACGGTGAAGAAGAAGCACTTAAACACGCAGGAGATGCCTTTGAAAAAATTAAATCAATGGCGAAAGATGTTCCTGTTGTCGGCATTACCGGCACAGGTGGAGCGGGAAAAAGTTCGTTAACCGATGAATTAATTCGTCGTTTTATTAATGAATTTGAAGACAAAACTGTGGCCATTTTGTCTGTTGATCCAACGAAACAAAAAACAGGCGGTGCCCTTCTTGGAGATAGAATTCGGATGAATGCCATTTTCTCTCCTCGTGTGTACATGAGAAGTCTGGCAACCCGTGGATCAAAAAGTGAATTGTCACTTGCCATTCGAGAAGCCATTGACGTGGTCAAAACAGCTGGATACGATCTGATCATCGTTGAAACGAGTGGAATCGGCCAAGGGGACGCTGAAATTGCAGAAATCGTAGACGTTGCGATGTATGTCATGACAAGTGAATTCGGTGCTCCTTCTCAGCTTGAAAAAATTGACATGATCGATTATGGTGACTTGATTGTCATTAACAAATTCGAACGTAAAGGTTCAGAAGATGCACGTAATCAAGTGCAAAAGCAATATCAGCGCAGCCATATGCGCTTTGACGAAGAGCTAAACGGCATGCCTGTATACGGAACGATTGCCAGCCAATTTAACGATCCAGGTACAAACGCATTATTTGCTGCTCTTGTAGGAAAAATAAACGAGAAAAAGCAACTAGATTGGAAGACTTCATTTTCGACAAGTGCAAACGTAGAAAAACAAAATGTCATTATTCCGAATGATCGCCGCTACTACTTACGTGAAATCTCTGAAACGGTTAGAAACTATCATAAAAAAGCGGAAGCACAAGTGCGCTTAGCTCGTCGATTATTCCAGCTTGAAGGTACGTTAGAAGTGATGAAAGAACAAGGATCGAATGGTGACTTGATTCAATCACTTGAATCACTGAAAAATGATATTGCGAAACAGTTAACGCCTGAATCGGCTCGTATTTTAGAAAATTGGCCAAAAATGCGTGAACAATACGCTGCAGATCAACTCATTACAAAAATTCGTGATAAAGAAATCGTTACAGAATTAAAAACGAAGAGTTTATCTGGACTTTTCATTCCGAAAGTTGCTCTGCCGAAATATGAAGATTTTGGCGAAATTTTAAAGTGGGTCTACAAAGAAAATGTTCCAGGTTCATTTCCATTCACTGCGGGTGTGTTTCCTTTTAAACGAGAAGGGGAAGATCCAAAACGTCAGTTTGCAGGGGAAGGAACGCCTGAAAGAACGAACCGTCGTTTTCATTACCTATCGAAAGATGACGATGCGAAACGATTAAGTACAGCCTTTGACTCTGTTACTTTGTACGGCGAAGATCCAGATTACCGCCCGGATATTTACGGGAAAGTCGGAGAATCAGGTGTAAGTATTTGTACACTGGATGATTTGAAAAAACTGTATGCTGGATTCGATCTTTGTCAGCCATCAACATCCGTCTCGATGACGATTAACGGACCTGCGCCAATCATTTTAGCGATGTTTATGAACACAGCGATCGAGCAGCAAGTCGATAAGAAAGAAGAAGAGTTAGGACGCAAACTTTCAGCAGATGAAATGGAAGAGATTAAGCAATGGACCCTTGCGACAGTTCGCGGAACGGTTCAGGCTGATATTTTAAAAGAAGATCAAGGACAAAATACATGTATCTTCTCAACTGAATTTGCTTTACGTATGATGGGCGATATTCAACAATATTTTATTGATCAAAAAGTAAGAAACTATTATTCCGTTTCGATTTCTGGTTATCACATTGCAGAAGCAGGAGCAAATCCAATTTCTCAGCTTGCTTTCACATTAGCAAATGGATTTACTTATGTGGAATATTACTTAAGTCGCGGAATGAACATTGATGATTTCGCTCCGAATCTTTCGTTCTTTTTCTCAAATGGGCTTGATCCGGAATACAGTGTAATTGGTCGTGTCGCTCGCCGCATTTGGGCAACTGTCATGAGAGATAAATACGGTGCAAATGAGCGATCACAAAAATTGAAATACCATATCCAAACGTCTGGGCGATCCCTTCATGCTCAAGAAATTGACTTTAATGATATCCGGACAACATTGCAAGCATTAATGGCACTTCAAGATAACTGTAACTCCCTTCATACCAATGCTTATGATGAAGCGATTACAACACCTACTGAAGAATCCGTTCGCCGCGCAATGGCCATTCAAATGATTATTACAAAAGAGCATGGTCTATCAAAAAATGAAAATCCTTTACAAGGAGCTTTCATCATTGATGAATTAACTGAACTCGTAGAAGATGCGGTGTTAACTGAATTTGAAAGAATTAATGACCGTGGCGGCGTACTTGGCGCGATGGAAACGCAATATCAAAGAGGGAAAATCCAAGAGGAATCGATGCACTATGAAATGAAAAAGCATAGTGGAGAACTTCCGATTATCGGTGTGAACACCTATTTGAATCCAAATCCACCTTCCGAAGAAGAAATGGATAACATGGAGATTGCACGTGCAACTCAAGAAGAAAAAGAAACACAGATTCAAAATTTACGCTCCTTCCAAGCCACTCATGAAGAAGCAACGGCAGAAGCACTGAAACGATTGAAGCAAGCTGCGGTTTCAGGCGGAAACATCTTTGCTGAATTAATGGAATCTGTTAAAGTGGCAAGTCTTGGACAAATCACTCACGCCCTTTATGAAGTTGGCGGCCAATACAGAAGAAATATGTAAAAGAAAAGTGGAAGCGACGCGTTCTGAGTCCTGTGAAAAATCCGAACGACGAGGAGGGCGTATTTCCACCCACCGCAAGTCGGGCAGATTTTATCACAAGGACTCAAGGAGCTGGAACTAGACAGCAAGAAAAGTGGAAGCGACGCGTTCTGAGTCCTGTGAAAAATCCGAACGACGAGGAGGGCGTATTTCACCCACCGCAAGTCGGGCAGATTTTATCACAAGGACTCAAGGAGCTGGAACTAGACAGCAAGAAAAGTGGAAGGCGACGCGTTCATGGCAGTCACTAGTGAAAAATCCTCTTGGAGCATCAATGCGAGTATGGGAACGATTTTGTTTCCATACTCGCATTTTTCTTTTATAAGCCGTTGATTTTTGTTCCAGGCAGACGCTTTCCGCGGGCACGGCTTCCATTTACTCCGACAAACAGGAAGTTTTAGCGCAGTCGTTGCAACAGGATGTTGCGCTCTTAGACTGTGATCCTTTCTCTGTGGGGTTTTCAGCTCGAGCTGTTCCCGCAGGAGTCGCCGCCTGCCACTTCAACCGAATAAGAAGTTCGGCTTTTAAGAGTTGATTTCTTATTATGAAATTGATTCTATAAGATAGCTTGTCTTAAAAAAATTTAAAATTGATGACTGTTTTTGAGGATAATCAACGTCTATATATTTGAAGGGAGGTTGGGGATGAAGACTAATTATTCTATTGAGAAATTAGTAACGGAATCTTTAAATGGTAGTTATGATTCTTATGCTGAGTTGGTTGGAAGATATTCCAATATGGTATATGCAGTTGCTATTAGTAAAATAAGGGATCCATATCTTTCAGAGGATATAGCACAGGAAGTATTTGTAAAGGCTTGGATGAATCTATCAAAGCTTGACGAAGTTGAAAAATTTGCTAATTGGCTAATTACTATTACAATAAATCAGTGTATAGGCTACTTTAGAAAAAATGCTCGTAAACAAGAGAAAATGGTACAGGATATACCAGAATTTATGGATCCTTTCCAAACGGAGATAAAAGATTTATTATGGGAGTCGCTTGATAATTTAGAAGAAAAATACAGAATTGTAGTAGTGATGAATTATATTACTGGTTATACTGCAAAAGAAATCGGAAATTTACTAAATATATCTCAAAGTGCGATCGAAAGCAGATTGCGAAGAGCTAAAAAACAATTAAAGAAGGAGTTGTTAGAGGTAATGGTTGACAAGACATCTAGCAAGAAACGAGTTGATAAAGAATTTACAGAGGAAGTAATGTGGAGAATTGTTCCTCGTATTGCAACGATTGAAATCCCAGTATCAAACATACAACAATCCATAGATTGGTACAACAAAATATTAGGGATAAAAGCTGTTCATCAGGATGAAACAGCTGCAATGCTGCACCTACAGGGAGGAAATCTTATTGGAGTTCCAACCATTTATCTAGTACAAACAAATGAAGTAACACGGTTAGCTTTTAAAAATTCCAATTCTGGTGTTATACATAGCATCATAGATTTCTATATGAGAGACCTTGAAAGATTCCATTTTTTCTTAAAACAAGAGGGCATAAAGGTTACGGATCTGAATTTTTCCCCAAATTCAAATATGGGGGGATTTGGGTTTGAAGATCCAGATGGTAATTTACTATCTGCAACCAATGTAATCCATTTAGGTCAAGAATAGCAATATTAATATTATGTAGCCTTAAAGCCTAACAACTTAAAATAAAGAAGTTGTTTTGGAATACTTAACAAGCGGGCAAAATATTGCATAGTACAACGATTATGTTCGACAATAAATAACTAAAAGCAACTGAAGCCAAATTAGTTGCTTTTTCTATTGCTAATTCTCCGTTAAAGATAGGACTAATTACTATGCGACAAGTATTCGACTTTTATCGATTGAAAAAGGGGCCGGATTCCATATGGAATCCGGCCCCTTTCAAAAAAATCCAGACGAATAAAGATATATCTAGCATTACAAAGATCATTTTGGTTATAATGAATATTATGGCTTTTATTTGATACAACAAGATAGATCTATATCTTTGTAGATAGAATGTGTATACATGAAAGGAAGTGCGGATGTTGAATTTACAAACTTTGCCAAGAGAAGATATTCGAGAGATGTCATTTATCGAAATGGCTTATGAATTATTAGCTGAAGAAAAACAACCAATTGCCTTTCAAGATTTGATGAAAACCATCTCTAAATTAACAGGGTGGAAAGGCGAGAAATTAAAGAGCCAACTTGTTCAATTTTACACAGATTTGAATTTTGATGGACGCTTTTTAACATTAGGTGAGAATCGATGGGGATTACGCGCTTGGTATCCAGTTGAACAAATTGAAGAAGAAACAGTTCCAACAGTAAAAGTAAGAAAGAAAAAATCTAAGAAAAAGGATCTTGATGACGAAATTATTGAAGAAGATCTGGATTTCGAAGATTTGGATGATTTAGAAGAAGAAGATCTTGTCGATGACGATGATGATGATGATGACGACGACGATGACGACGTTGCAGATGTATTAGATGTTGTTGACGTTGTAGAGGACGATCTGGAAATTGATGAAGAAGATGACGAAGATTTAGATGAAGAAGATTTAGATGACGAAGATTTAGACGAAGAAGATGAAGAGGAAGACAAGCTTTAATCTCCATCTTGACTTATTCGCCCACCGATTGTAGTATGATATTTGGGCTCCTTAAAAAAGGACAATCGTGAATATTTACGCTCCCTTACCTTACGTAAGAGGGGCGTTTTTTGTTTTTTCATAAAGAAAGCCCTCTATTCACAATATATAAGGGTAAAAGGTTCAGCTGAATCTGAACAATAGATATGTAAAAAAGCAGCAAAACCGAATTCGAGGAGGAATCAGGCGTGACGAAGTATATTTTTGTAACAGGTGGAGTGGTTTCCTCTCTGGGTAAAGGAATTACAGCAGCCTCATTAGGAAGACTGTTAAAAAATCGTGGGCTGAATATAACAACGCAAAAATTTGATCCATATATTAATTTGGATCCTGGGACAATGAGCCCTTATCAACATGGAGAAGTATTCGTAACGGATGATGGCGCTGAAACTGATTTGGATTTAGGTCATTATGAACGTTTTATCGATATTAACTTAACAAAATGGAGTAGTGTAACAACTGGAAAAATCTACTCGACAGTGTTGAAAAAAGAACGTCGTGGCGATTACTTAGGAGGAACGGTCCAAGTTATTCCTCACATTACAAACGAGATCAAAGAGCGTGTTTTACGTGCTGGAAATGAAACGAATGCAGATGTTGTTATCACAGAAATCGGTGGTACGGTTGGCGATATCGAGTCTCTTCCATTTTTAGAAGCAATCCGTCAAATGAAAAACGACGTTGGTCGTGATAATGTGATGTACATTCATTGTACGCTCATCCCTTATCTTAAAGCAGCAGGAGAAATGAAAACGAAACCGACTCAACATAGTGTGAAAGAACTCCGAAGCTTAGGTATCCAACCAAATGTCATTGTCGTTCGTACAGAAATGCCGATTACACAAGACATGAAGAGCAAAATTGCGTTGTTCTGCGACATTGATGAAAAAGCGGTCATTGAAGCAGGAGATGCAGATACTCTATATGCTGTTCCATTGGCGTTGCAAAATCAAAACCTGGATCAAATCGTCTGCGATCATTTAAAACTCGCTTGCCATGAAGCGGATATGACGGAATGGATTGGTTTAGTAGATAAAGTTAGAAACCTTTCTGGGAAAACAAAAATTGCTCTTGTAGGAAAATATGTTGAACTTCAAGATGCTTATATTTCAGTAGTTGAATCACTACGTCATGCAGGGTATGAATTTGATGCTGACGTCGAAGTAAAATGGATTAACTCTGAATCGATTACAGCAGAAAATGTTCAAGATATACTAGCAGACGTAGATGGTATATTAGTCCCTGGAGGATTCGGAGATCGCGGAATCGAAGGGAAAATTCTTGCTACACAATTTGCAAGAACAAACCAAGTGCCATTCTTCGGAATTTGTTTAGGTATGCAACTAGCGTCGGTTGAATTTGCGCGTCATGCATTGGGCTTAGAAGGAGCTCACTCAGCTGAAATCATGCCCGAAACTCCTTATCCAATCATTGATTTATTGCCAGAACAAAAGGACATTGAAGATTTAGGTGGAACGTTAAGGCTTGGTCTCTATCCATGTAAGTTGATAGAGGGAACGAAAGCGTATGAAGCTTACCAGGATGAAGTGATTTATGAGCGTCATCGTCATCGTTACGAATTCAATAATATTTTCCGTGAACAAATGGAAGCAGCTGGATTTGTATTTTCCGGGACGAGCCCTGATGGTCGACTAGTCGAAATCATCGAGCTTAAAGACCACCCTTGGTTTGTTGCGAGTCAATTCCATCCGGAGTTTACTTCACGACCAACTCGTCCGCAACCATTGTTCCGTCAATTTATTAAAGCAACGCTCAATAAATAAAGTCTTTTAGTAAGTTTTGTGGATCGTTATAAATCCGTTCGAATTTCGCGAGCAAATTGTGAAACTTCTTGACGGTAAATCCGAGACTACTGAAAAAGTCAGACTCGAATCTAAATCAATAGAACGATTTTTTCCTTCTTCTTTCAGTGAAGTTGGAGTAAGCCGTTTTTTTAAATCGTAACCGAAACGAAATCACCTGTACTCTTTATTTCATATCGATCAAAAAGGACTTTCCTGGTATTTTAAGGAAAGTCCTTTTTGTAGGAAAATACAATTGTTAACACAATTTTATTCGTAATCTTCTAGGATTTCTTGTACAGTGAATTTTAGTGCTTGATAAATATAAATTCCTGCTAAGCTTGAAGGAAGAGCTGTTCGTTCACCTGTTTCAGTCGGAATAAGCCCTCTTATCGCGTGTGTCTGAATGTGGACTTCTGCTAATGATTGGAATGAGTCATCCGAATTTTTACGGACACCCGAAATCCCTACAAAGGGAACGCCTGCTTGATTCAATTGTTGAGCCAATGCAAGAGCATGGTGATCGTCAGAAAAACGAGTTACAATTAATACGCGATCTGCTTCAGTTAAAGCTTCAACATTTTCAAGTGGCTGAGCACCTGCAAGTGGCTCTAGTCCGCTTTCAATCTCATGAATGATGGCTTGCATTTCATCAAAGCATTTAACATGAATCTTACCATCTCCCACTAAAGCTTGTGCGAGTAGACGAGCACTTTCTTCAATCGATTGTTCTTCCTTTTCAGCAATCTTTTGAAAAAGTCCATTTAACTGAGTCGTATACATTTTTAACACGAACGATCACTCCTTTGGCATAAAAAATAATGATTTAAATTTGTTAGAAGCTATTTTTTAAAATGAAAAATTGGGAGAATTTTAATAAATCGGTCAATTTTTAAGGCGATGTTAGCGGATGTTGCTGATAGGTAGCAAGCAAAAACCCTATCGCGAGTTGTTTTGTTGAATGTTGAAAAATCGACATGAACATCAATGCGAGTATAAGCGGTAGATTTCCGTTCCGCGCAGATAATTCCTTAGCTTAAATATCGTTTAACAAAGCCTTTAAAGGAATATCTTCATGAAAAAGACTTTTTTCTTTACAGTAAAAGTTTGGTTAACGCATTTATTGGGAAAAATGATTGTCCCTTTTTACTCTATTATAAACAGAAGAGAAGAAAGGAAGCAAAAGTGGGAAAAAGAAGGATATCAAACTTATTTGTAGAATGAAGTAATATACAGTATTCAACCATATTATTAATAATTAGTAAATATTTATAATAAAGAAAAGAGGAATCTATTTTGAGTGAAAAGGTTCTAATCGTTGATGACCAATTTGGTATTCGCATTCTCTTAAATGAAGTGTTGCAAAAGGAAGGGTATCAAACTTTACAAGCTGCCAATGGACCACAAGCGCTGGCACTTGTGGAAGAGCATCAACCGGATCTAGTTCTATTAGATATGAAAATTCCCGGCATGGATGGAATTGAAATCCTCAAAAGAATGAAGATGAAAGATCCAATGATCCGCGTGATGATTATGACAGCTTATGGAGAATTGGATATGATTCAAGAAGCAATGGATTTAGGAGCCATTAATCATTTTGCGAAACCATTTGATATTGCGGATATACGGAAAGTGGTAAAGGAGATTCTAATGGAAAAAGGTCCGTCTCTTTAAATAGAATGAATCGTCTGAATTAGTTAAATATTGATATTTTCTACTTTGACAGCGTGATGTTGGTAAAAGTAATTTGAATTTGATATTATACAGATGATTAGACTATTTATTTAATTTGCACTCGCTTATAGAAACAACTATATCGAGCGACAGAGGTTCAATTATTCATAATTGGACGATAGAAGGAGGAACCACTATGCCATTAGTTTCAATGAAAGAAATGCTGATTACTGCTAAGGAAAAGCAATATGCAGTTGGACAATTCAACTTGAACAACTTAGAATTTACTCAAGCAATTCTGCAAGCTGCTGAAGAAGAGAAATCTCCTGTTATTTTGGGTGTATCCGAAGGCGCTGCTCGTTACATGGGTGGATTTAAAACAGTTGTAAAAATGGTTGAAGGTCTTATGGAAGATTACAAAACAACTGTACCTGTTGCGATTCATTTAGATCACGGTTCTAGCTTTGAAAAATGTAAAGAAGCGATTGATGCTGGATTTACATCTGTCATGATTGATGCTTCTCACCATTCTTTTGAAGAAAATATTGAAATCACTTCTAAAGTAGTTGAATATGCTCATTCAAAAGGTGTTTCTGTTGAAGCTGAATTAGGAACAGTAGGCGGACAAGAAGATGATGTAATCGCAGATGGCGTCATCTATGCTGATCCTAAAGAGTGTGAAGAACTTGTTAACCGTACGGGTATTGACTGTCTGGCTCCAGCGCTTGGTTCCGTTCATGGACCTTACAAAGGCGAACCGAACCTAGGGTTTGCTGAAATGGAGCAAATCGGGAAACAATCAGACGTGCCACTTGTTTTACATGGTGGAACTGGAATCCCGACAAAAGACATTCAAAGATCTGTTTCTTTAGGAACAGCGAAAATTAATGTGAATACTGAAAACCAAATCGCTTCTGCTAAAGCCGTTCGCGAAACATTAGCTAAATTGCCAGATGAGTATGATCCACGTAAATATCTTGGACCAGCTCGTGAAGCAATTAAAACGACTGTTGCAGGGAAAATGCGTGAATTCGGTTCTTCGCAAAAAGCTTAATTTGAAGATTTAACTTTCTGTTTCTACGGATCCTACTTGAAGGTTCTTATTCGAAAATAGAAGCCGCCTTAATTTTAAGGCGGCTTTATTTAATTGAAAATGACTTCTTTCTTTTAAAGAAAAAAAAAATAAAATAAGGAGACGATGTTAAATGGACAATCATATCCTCTGTCATCAGAATGACATGAAAATATATTGAAAATAATATACCTTTTTTCTTTTTTTGAGCATTATTAATCGACAAAATTTGTTAAAATAAACTATAACGATCTTTGAATAGGAGAGAATGAATAATGAAATTTTTTATCGATACAGCAAATATGGATGAAATTAAAGAAGCACACTCTTGGGGCATTATTTCTGGCGTGACAACAAATCCTTCACTTGTAGCAAAAGAAGATATTTCTTTTCATGATCGTCTTCGTGAAATTACGCAATTGGTAGACGGTTCTGTAAGTGCAGAGGTTATTTCTTTAGAAGCAGATGGGATGATCAAAGAAGGCAGAGAATTAGCGAAGATTGCTAAACAAATTACAGTGAAAGTGCCAATGACTCCGGACGGATTGAAAGCGGTTAAAGTTTTATCAGAAGAAGGGATCAAAACAAATGTAACTCTTATTTTTAGCGCAAATCAAGCTTTGATGGCTGCTAGAGCAGGGGCAACTTATGTATCTCCGTTCTTAGGTCGTTTGGACGATATCGGCCAAGATGGCCTTGAACTGGTCGAGACAATAGCAGATATATTTGCTATTCATGAAATTCCTACACAAATCATTGCAGCGTCCATACGTCATCCGCAGCATGTGACTCAAGCCGCTTTACGCGGAGCTCATATTTCAACCACTCCATTTAATGTTTTGCAGCAGCTTTTTAAACATCCACTAACAGACAAAGGAATTGAAGGATTTTTGAAAGATTGGGAGAATCGTAAAACAAAGTAAGAAAAGTGGAAGCAACCTGCTCTGAGTCCTGTGAATTTCCAATGGTCACAGTCTAAGTACGCAACTTCCTGTTGCAACGACTGTGCCACGCACTTTTTATGTGCGGAAGCAGCTGGCGTTTGGAACTAGACTGACATTTGCTCGAGTAAGGGTCATCGTTTAAAGGTTAGGATGTCTTGTTTCTATATTTGTTCATTATCAGAACGTACGGTTTGCAGAAGAGAATGGAGCGATAGGAAATAATCTTATCCATTATTTCCTAACCTTATACATTTATATTGAAATTTTATTTCCTTTGTTAATGAAATCGAGCGATTTTTGACATACATGCAAATACTAATTTTGCACACACTATGGGAAATTGAAGGGCTGAGAGAATGGGTGTTTTTCCATTCTCTGGATGATTTATACGGCCGTCGTGTGGAAAGGAGCCAACTATGGAAAAACTTAAAATTGCAGGAGGATATCCTCTTAAAGGAACCATTAAAGTGAGTGGTGCTAAGAATAGTGCAGTTGCGCTAATACCCGCAACGATTTTGGCCGACTCTCCAGTCACGATTGAAGGATTGCCTGATATTTCAGATGTAGAAATACTTCAATCACTTCTAGAAGAGATCGGAGGAGAAGTTGTCTTTGAAGATGGTCATATGACAGTCGATCCGTCAAAAATGGTTTCGATGCCAATGCCAAATGGAAAAGTGAAAATGCTGCGAGCTTCCTATTACCTAATGGGTGCAATGCTTGGACGCTTCAATAAAGCAGTGATTGGATTACCCGGAGGCTGCCATTTAGGTCCTCGTCCGATTGATCAGCATATAAAAGGTTTTGAAGCATTAGGTGCCGAAGTGACGAATGAGCAAGGAGCCATATACCTTCGTGCAAAAGAACTTAAAGGTGCGAGTATTTATCTCGATGTTGTAAGCGTAGGGGCAACGATTAACATCATGCTTGCTGCTGTTCGAGCAAAAGGAAAAACGATTATTGAAAATGCCGCTAAAGAACCTGAAATTATTGATGTTGCTACTCTTTTAACCAATATGGGTGCCAAGATTAAAGGAGCAGGGACTGATGTGATTCGAATCGAAGGGGTAGATGAGTTACACGGATGTACTCATACGATTATTCCTGACCGTATTGAAGCAGGCACGTTTATGATTTTAGCTGCAGCAGCTGGCGAAGGAGTTTTAATTGATAATGTTATCCCTTGGCATCTTGAGTCGTTAACAGCTAAACTACGCGAAATGGGTGTGCCCATTCAACTGAATGATGAAAGTATTTTTATCGGCAAGGCTGAACAACTAAAACATGTTGATGTGAAAACGTTAGTTTATCCAGGTTTTCCGACCGATCTCCAGCAACCATTCACTTCGTTGTTAACAAAAGCACAAGGATCTTCTGTTGTAACCGATACGATTTATTCTGCTCGATTCAAGCATATTGATGAACTCAGTAGAATGAATGCAAATATTAAAACAGAAGGCAGAACCGCTATTATTCATGGAGATACACCTCTTCAGGGTGCAAAAGTTAAAGCGAGCGATCTCCGTGCAGGTGCAGCGCTAGTAGTCGCCGGCTTAATGGCAGATGGGATAACTGAATTAACCGGATTAGAGCATGTGGATAGAGGATATAGTCATTTAGAAGAGAAACTTAATGGATTGGGTGCGACCATTTGGAGAGAGAAATTAACCAAAGAAGAACTTGAACAAATGAAAAGCTCGTAATTAATTCATCAACACTGCTTTAATGTGTTACAATATATCTGTTAATATGTTATACAATTTAAAATATATATCACATATAGATATTTGTGACTCAGGGGGAATTGTTCGATGGAGAGAAGTTTATCAATGGAATTAGTTCGTGTAACAGAAGCAGCTGCTTTAGCATCTGCACGCTGGATGGGCCGTGGAAAGAAAATGGAAGCAGATGATGCTGCAACTTCAGCCATGAGAGACGTCTTTGATACAATCCCGATGAAGGGGACTGTTGTGATTGGAGAAGGCGAAATGGATGAAGCACCTATGCTTTATATCGGTGAAAAACTTGGGACAGGATATGGACCAAGAGTTGACGTTGCCGTTGATCCGTTAGAAGGAACAAACATCGTCGCATCTGGATCCTGGAACGCTTTGGCTGTATTAGCGATTGCTGATCATGGAAATCTTCTGCACGCACCTGACATGTACATGGATAAAATAGCCGTTGGACCTGAGTGTGTGGGGAAAATAGACATTAATGCATCTGTTTTAGATAATCTAAAGGCAGTTGCTAAAGCTAAGAATAAAGACATAGAAGACATTGTTGCAACTGTCTTAAATCGCCCGCGTCATGAGCGGATTATTGAAGAACTTCGCCAGGCAGGTGCTCGAATTAAATTAATCAACGATGGCGATGTTGCTGGAGCCATGAATACGGCTTTTGGTACAACAGGTGTAGACATATTATTCGGTTCAGGGGGAGCACCTGAGGGTGTAATCGCTGCTGTAGCTTTAAAATGCCTAGGCGGAGAAATTCAAGGAAGATTGGTGCCTCAAAACGACGCTGAAAGTGAACGCTGCATAAAGATGGGGCTTGATGTAAATAAGGTTTTACTAATGGAGGATCTTGTACGTGGAGATGACGCGATCTTCGCTGCAACAGGTGTAACAGATGGAGAACTTTTAAAAGGTGTTCAATTCACGGGTACATACGGATCAACTCACTCCGTTGTTATGCGTGCTAAATCCGGCACAGTTCGTTTTATTGAAGGGCAACACAGTTTGAATAAAAAACCAAACCTAGTCATTCGATAAGAGAAAAGGGGGCGAGTACGCGGAATTAAGTTCCGAACGTACTTTTTCTCATTCCATTCCGTTTATGTAAAAGGCAATAAACATGATGACAGGGAAGATGACGCAAGAATGGATTTTCCCTGATTATCATCCTTTCATTATTTTTCCACCTATTGATTTCTTCCCTGCAGATCGGTTAAGATAAGTTTGCCGATTTCAGGTTCTCTTTAATAGAAACCTCCCTATCCGAAAGTTTTTTTCTAAATAAAAAATGTTAATCTCGTTTGTCGCTCTGGTTATTTAGTGATTTAAAATACTGACAAACGTCAAATATGAAAAGTGTGGTGCCAATATGGAAGATTTGAAAATTGCTAGCCTAGAAAATATGAAGCTAAAAGAATTGTACGAACTGGCAAAGGAATTTAAAGTTTCGTACTACAGTAAATTAACAAAAAAAGAACTGATCTTCGCGATATTGAAATCTCGAGCTGAGCAAGAAGGATTTTTCTTTATGGAAGGTGTATTAGAAATTATTCAGTCTGAAGGCTTTGGTTTCTTACGCCCAATCAACTATTCTCCAAGTTCTGAAGATATTTACATTTCAGCCTCCCAAATTCGTCGATTTGATCTTCGAAACGGTGACAAGGTTTCTGGAAAAGTACGCCCACCAAAAGAAAATGAACGTTATTACGGACTTCTCCATGTGGAGATGGTCAATGGTGAAAACCCCGAAACTGCTAAAGAACGTGTTCACTTTCCCGGTTTAACTCCCTTATACCCTGATCGCCATATCTTACTAGAAAATACACCATCCAATTTATCAACACGTATTATGGACTTAATAGCACCTGTTGGTTTTGGACAACGTGGATTAATCGTTGCTCCTCCAAAAGCAGGGAAAACACTCCTTTTAAAGGAAATTGCCAATTCAATCACATCAAATCATCCAGAAGCAGATCTGATTGTGCTGCTAATCGATGAGCGTCCGGAAGAAGTAACGGACATCGAACGTTCTGTGAATGCCGAAGTCGTGAGTTCTACATTTGATGAAGTGCCAGAAAATCATATTAAAGTAGCGGAGCTTGTATTAGACCGGGCGATGCGTTTAGTGGAACACAAACGTGATGTAATCATCTTGATGGATAGCATTACGCGTTTAGCACGTGCATATAACTTAGTCATACCTCCAAGTGGACGAACACTTTCAGGAGGAATCGATCCTGCCGCTTTTCACCGTCCTAAACGTTTCTTTGGAGCTGCGAGAAACATTGAAGAAGGCGGAAGTTTAACAATTCTTGCCACTGCTCTAGTCGATACGGGCTCACGTATGGATGATGTTATTTATGAAGAGTTTAAAGGGACAGGCAACATGGAATTACATCTTGACCGTGCACTTGCTGAGAAAAGAATCTTTCCAGCAATTGATATTCGTCGCTCTGGAACGCGTAAAGAAGAACTTCTTATGCAAAAAGAAAATCTTGAGAAACTATGGGCAATCCGTAAAGCAATGTCAGATACACATGACTTCGCTGAGAAATTTTTGCGTAAGCTTCGTAAAACAAGAACAAATCTTGACTTTTTCACTCTAATTGACGAAGAAATGAAAGCGGGCGGCACCGCAAAAAGTGCCTTTAATAAATAAACGATGTTATGCGGATCATGTTGATAGGAAGAAAAAACAATCTATTATTAAAATGAGATGAAGAAGATAAATTTGATGTAAATCTTTAAGATTTCTTCGCCGCAAAGTAGTGAACGAATCTTAAAGATCTTTCATTTTACACAATTCATTATCTTGATTTTTATAGTGATGGTTGCTATAATATTCTTATCGTGCTTCTTCAATATGGAGAATGCATGTTGAAAGAACTCCTATAATGGAGTATACTCTGTTTCTAAATGATTCAGGGCGGAAGGAGAGGAAAAACATGAAAACAGCAATTCATCCTGATTACAAAAAAGCAATGGTGAAATGTGCTTGTGGTAATGAATTTGAAAGTGGTTCTGTTAAAGATGAGATTCGCATTGAGATTTGTTCTGAATGCCATCCGTTCTATACAGGCCGTCAAAAATTCGCTACAGCTGACGGGCGTGTTGATCGCTTCAACAAAAAATACGGTATTAAGTAATTTACGCATACAAACAGGCAAGAATTCTTCTTGCCTGTTTTTTATGTTTAAATAAGCCATTTTTTCACTTGATTCTTGTTGTTTCCCGATTTTTTTTCAAGGAACGATCGATAAATGAAAGAGAAGAATTCTACAAAACGACAAAGCCTATCCAACAAAGGTGTAGCCGTATTTTACTTGTAGAATGGTTCTTTATACAAAGGCTATGTTAGTGAATGTTGTTGATATAAAGCAAAAACGAGCGAGTCGAGACCCCGCAGGAACTCGTCTGCCTGGAACAAAATCAAAGGCTTATACTCACATTTTCGTTCCAAAGGGGCTTTTTCAGTGGCCACGTAGTTTTTCGCATGGAAGCTCGACCGATTCGTCCGCGGAAAGCGAGTTGTTTTGTTCAATGGAGAAAAAACAACATGATCGTTTATCAAAGCCTATGCAAAAGAATGGGGAAAAATCAAGAATTGATTTTCGATTAAATTATCTTTAAATTGATACTTAGTCGCACTTTTTAAACGCAAGACCTAAAAGGTCATTAATAAACCATTTAGACGAGCATGCCTTTGTGAAAAAAGAAAAAGGTGACTCGTACGATTGATAAAGAATGAGATGTATGAGGGGGAATCATAATGTATGTGATGAAACAGTCTGGTTGGCTTGAAGTCATCTGTGGAAGCATGTTTTCAGGGAAATCTGAAGAGTTAATTCGTCGAATCCGCAGAGCTCAATTTGCGAAGCAGCGTATTGCGGTGTTTAAACCGAAATTAGATGATCGTTACAGTGAAGAAGCGGTTGTTTCTCATAACGGAGCTTCTGTAATCGCCTATCCAATTGAGAGCTCAGAAGAAATATTTGAGCATATTAACGATGAATTTGACTTAATTGCGATCGATGAAATTCAATTTTTTGATGACGATATCGTGCAAATTGTCCAACAGTTAGCTGACCACGGTTTTCGAGTGATTGTAGCCGGATTAGATCAAGATTTTCGAGGAAATCCATTTGGTCCAATGCCGACTTTAATGTCTGTTGCTGAACAAGTAATGAAGTTACAAGCAGTATGTTCAGAATGCGGTTCTCCGGCTAGTCGCACTCAACGTCTCATTAATGGTGAACCAGCATGTTACGATGATCCAATCATCCTTGTCGGTGCTTCAGAAGCATACGAGCCTCGTTGTCGCCATCATCACTCTGTTCCGGCAGGTATCAGTGTGCCAGCTCAAGAGCAATAAATGATTAGAGCCTGACCGTTTGTGGAAGATTCCACAAGCGGTCAGGCTCTTTTTTAAAAATAAGAAAAGCAAAAATTTAGTGGTGCCATGAACCCTGTGTTTAGGGTGTTTTAAATTTACGGATACGACCATTCTTAAACAAATTTCATTGTGGAATAAAGGATATAGGTGAATTCCGTTCCAGGCATATCACTTTCCATTCATTCGCCTTAATCCATTGAAAGCTAAGCTACAGATGGCTACCATGCGCCGACATAAGACGGATAATTGTGATGCCCATGAATTGACCAAATCAATAGTTAAGCTTTCCATTACGAGAAAAAGTGTTTTCGAAGAGCTCAGCTTTGTTTTTAACGATCGTGCAGCTCTATTTGGCATACACCTTTTTATTTACTTAGCTGCACCTGTTGCTTGGAGTGTAGGCGCTCGACTCCTGCGGGAATAGCATGAGGCCACTGAAAAAGGCTCTCAATTTTAAAAAAGCAGAAACCCCTATCTTCATTTTGAAGGTTTCTGTTTTTTTATTTTTCATTAGGCAGTCTTCTTAGACAAGGTTGAGGTTTAACAGGAGGTGATTGATTTTCACTTCAGAATGCTTGTTTTCAATGGTGCGGGCACTAAGCATCTTCATCGTCTTTTCCTACCATCCAATAATTGTTTAAAATAAACGGTTCTCTACTAAAGGACTTTAGAAACGATTTTTGTCTTCATCTTTAAAGAGAGGTACGATAAGACCGTTCTTTTTAATTCGTTACTGAATGGTAATGGAAGGCAGCGACTCCTGCTGGAATAGCGCGAGCTAAAAGCCCCGCAAAGAAAGGATCACAGTCTAAGAGCGCAACATCCTGTTGCAACGACTGCGCTAAAACTTCCTGTTTGTCGGAGTAGATTGAAGCCGTGCCCGCGGAACGCGTCTGCCTGGAATGGAAATCAATGTCTTATAATCGAATTGACGTTCCAAGAGAACTTTTTCAGTGCCCTCAATAGCATGAGCCTTTAGACCCCGCAGGTCGCACGCTTTTGGCGACCGAGGAGGCTCAAGTCATGCCCGCGGAAAGCGAGCGCTGGAATGGAAATCAACTGGCCGTTGACATCACTCTGTCCCTTTCATTCATTTATAGCAGAAAATGAATGAAAGAAAACACTTGACTACAGATAAGAATACGTCCGCCTTGTAACGAAGATCAAACCCACCATAATCGTTCGATCTTAATGTTGGTGTGGTCCCGATCATTTTCCACTTGCTGTGTTGGGTGGAGAACGTCCTCCGCGTCGTTCGGATTCTTCACAGGACCCGGAATGCGTCGCTTCCACTTTCCTTTTGTCACACAGCTGAACGGGTAATTTACGCTTTTCTTAAATTTATACTTTTCTTTTCCTTTTCACATATTTTTCTCATTTTTGTTCAATCTATAAAATGAGGTGAAGAAGATGTGGAAATGGGCGCTAATGATCTTTATGTCAGTATTTTTGTTTTCTGCATGCAGCAATCACAAAGATACTTTATTTAACGGAGAAAGCAAACATGGACAAACACCATTACCAAGTAAAATGGCGATCGAAAAAAAGAAAAACGATCAAAAGAGTTATTCTGCACTCGATCAAAATCCAAACTTGCTTGATATCTCTCAACCGAGAGCGAATCAAGGGACAGATGTCGACCATATGAGAAAAACGATTCTTGATCTGACATCGTATGATCCAGGTTCAATTTGGATCAATGGAGATACAATGTCAGTAACCGTTTATACGAACAAATCTTTTTCAAAGGCGAAATTGAAAAAAGAAGAAAAAGACCTCCATCGTGTTTTAGTCGGCGCTATGCCCCGTTATCGAATTGACGTAAAGATTAAAGAAAAATGATGAGAGGGGCCAGGCTCCATGTGAAATCTTTCACATGGAGCCTGGCCCCTCCGTTGTTTTCTGTCCTATGCAATAGCGGGCGATCGAGTTATACTAGTAACAGAATGAAAACGTAAAGGTATGAGGTGAAAAGTCATGTTTGATCGATTACAAGCGGTGGAAGATCGCTACGATAGATTAAATGAATTATTAAGTGATCCTGAAATTGTAAATGACAATAAGAAACTTAGAGACTATTCGAAAGAACAATCGGATATTCAAACGACTGTAGAAGCTTATCGAGAGTATAAAGAAATTAAAGAGCAACAACAAGAAGCAAAAGCCATGCTTGATGACAAGCTTGATGCAGATATGAAAGAAATGGTAAAAGAAGAATTAAATGAACTCGATGAAAAAATGATCGAGCTGGAAGAGCGGCTCCGTGTCCTGCTTATTCCGAAAGACCCTAACGATGACAAAGATGTAATTATGGAGATTCGTGGAGCCGCAGGTGGAGATGAAGCTGCTTTGTTTGCAGGTACACTATATCGGATGTATAGCCGTTTTGCAGAGGCTCATGGTTGGAAAATTGAAGTCATTGAAGCTAGTCCAACGGGTTTAGGCGGCTACAAAGAGATTATTTTTATGATCAATGGAAAAGGCGCTTATTCAAAAATGAAGTATGAAAATGGCGCACACCGCGTTCAACGTGTACCAGAAACAGAATCAGGTGGACGCATTCATACTTCAACAGCGACGGTTGCATGTCTTCCGGAAGCAGAAGAAGTTGAAATTACGATCCATGAAAAAGATATTCGCACAGACACTTTTGCTTCATCAGGTCCAGGAGGACAAAGTGTAAACACGACGATGTCAGCTGTCCGTTTAACACACGTTCCAACGGGTATCGTGGCATCTTGCCAAGATGAAAAATCACAAATTAAAAACAAAGAAAAAGCGATGAAAGTGCTTCGCGCGCGTGTTTACGATAAATTCCAAAGCGAAGTTCAAGCAGAGTACGATGCTGCCCGTAAATCCGCAGTCGGAACGGGTGATCGTTCTGAACGAATCCGGACGTATAACTTCCCTCAAAATCGTGTAACCGATCATCGGATTGGTTTAACCATTCAAAAGCTCGATCAAATTCTGGAAGGTAAACTAAACGAAGTAATCGATGCATTGATTGTGGAAGAACAATCGCAGAGATTAGAAAGTATGGAACAATAATGAGTTCGAATTGGAAGTTGTTTGAAGCCCTTAAATGGGCTTCTTCTTATTTAGAGAATCATAATCGTGAAGCAAATGTTGGAGAGTGGCTCCTTCGCCATGTAATGCAGATGGAACGTTCTAAGCTCCATGCCAATATGAGAGAAGAAATGACGAATGAACAAGTGAACGAATTGAAAGTGCTTATTGAAAAACACGTGAATGGAATGCCTGTTCAGCATCTAATCGGATACGAAGAATTTTACGGAAGAGCATTTCGAGTGAATGAAGATGTACTCATTCCACGTCCTGAAACAGAAGAATTGATTTACAACACGCTCAATCGAATGAAAAAAGGATTTGACCATTCTAAACCTCTTGTTTTTGCTGATGTTGGGACGGGGAGCGGAGCGATTGCCATTACGATGAAGCTTGAAGTACCTTCTTTAAAGGTTTACGGATCTGACCTTTCAGAAAAAGCTTTAAAGGTTGCAAGAAGAAACGCAGAAGATTTACAAGCGGATGTTCAGTGGGTGGAAGGTGATCTTCTGGAGCCATTTATAAAAGAAGGAATTCATTTTGACATTCTTCTATCAAATCCACCATATATTCCAATTGGAGAACTCGAATCATTAGCAGATATCGTAAAAGATCATGAGCCTCATTCCGCATTATTTGGCGGAGAAGATGGTCTAGATTGCTATCGCAGCCTTGTCCAAAGTTTGCCTCTCGTCATGAATGATCATTGTTTAATTGCTTTTGAGGTGGGTGCAGGGCAAGGGGAGAGTGTTTCCGATCTATTGAGAAAAGCATATCCGTCTGCACAAGTGGAAGTTGTTTATGACATCAATGGCAAAGATAGAATGGTGTTTTTAGAGCAAAAATAAATAAAAAGGATCTGGCCTTATTGTAATCATTGAGGCTAATGAAATACGACCAACTTTTAAAAATTGGCTATGTTAGTGGATATTGTTGATAGGAAGCAAAAACGCTCACTTGTGGAATAACAAGCGGGTCGAGACCCCGCAGGAACGCAATGACGAGGAGATTGGCGTCTGTGGGAAATGGAAATCCATGGCTTATTCGCTCATGGATGTTCCAAGAGGCATTATTCAGTGCCCTCAAATTATTCATAAAGGATCGGACCTCTCTCATGAATAAATCCCTTTTTTCCTGCCCATAATGGGTTAAAAAAGGGGGAAGAAAAAAATGAAGATTATAAGAGTGATAGCTTTATGTATAGGGTTAAGTGTATTCGTTGGGTTTGTGGCTCACGGTGCGGTATTTGAATCCGCTTCCCCTGATGCGGAAGTACTGAATGGTCAAGCAAAGGTAGCGGATCAAATAATGATTCCAGACGAAGCGATTCGTTTGAGAATTTTAGCCAATAGCGATTCAGATGAAGATCAAGCGTTAAAGCGAAAAATCCGTGATGAAGTGAACGCTCAAATATCGATTTGGGTTCAAGATATGACGAACATTGAAGATGCGCGCGAAATCATCCGAGCAAAGCTACCAACAATCCAATTGATTGCTGAAAAGGTTTTGGAAAGAAATCATTCAAATCAAACCGCTCAAGTGAGATTTGGACAAGTTGATTTTCCAACGAAATTATATGGCGATTTTCTTTATCCTGCTGGGAAGTATGAAGCATTACTGATCACCGTTGGAAAAGGAGAGGGTGCGAATTGGTGGTGTGTTCTCTATCCCCCTTTATGCTTTCTTGATTTTTCAACTGCGACAGCTGCCCCAAAAGAAAAAACAGCATCAGCTGCATCGGTCGAAAAACGACTAGATGAAGTACCTGAAGATCGAAATGAAGAAATGAGAGTCGATAAGAAAGAAGAGCATAAGAAAAAAACAATAAAGATTGATTTTCTTGCGGTAAAATGGTTTAAAGAGCTTTTCGGTGCTTAATGAACATATACGACTATTTTGAGTCTGTGGATAACTTTTGCGAAAGTCTACTAAATCAACCTTGAAAGATCCACAATGTTATCCACAAAGATAACAGTATTATCCACAAATTGTGGATATCATTAGAGTGAAGATTACATAAGAACGTCAAAAACATGTTGGTTTTGTAAAAATAATGACTATTTTTGTAGAAAACATCAGGATTGAGTAAATTGTACACAATATTGAGTAAAAGGAGCATCAATGTGAATACCTCTTATTGGACTGTGGATAAGCATGTGAATAACTTTGAAATGGACAAATCGTTGCAAAAAGCGGCTGAGTTAATTCAAGAAGGGGAAGTCATCGCATTTCCAACCGAAACGGTTTATGGCCTTGGAGCAGATGCCACATCAAATGTAGCTGTAAAGAAAATTTTCGAAGCAAAAGGGAGACCGAGTGATAATCCACTCATTGTCCACATTAGTCCTTCAATGGATTTAAGCAAATTTGTCAGTGAAATACCTGAAGTCGCTCATAAATGGATGAAAGCTTTTTGGCCAGGACCTCTAACCATGATTTTTAACAAGAAACAAGATGTATTTTCCGATATCGTTACGGCAGGTCTTGAAACGGTTGGGATAAGAATGCCGGATCATCCAATTGCTTTAGCGCTAATTGAAAAAGCAGATTGTCCCATCGCTGCACCAAGTGCGAATCGCTCTGGTAAACCTAGCCCTACGACTGCTGCTCATGTTCGAGATGATTTAGATGGGCGAGTGGCGGGGATTGTAGATGGTGGTGAAACGGGTGTAGGCGTAGAATCGACCGTTGTTGATTGCACTTCGATTGTACCCGTTATTTTACGGCCTGGTGGTATTACCAAAGAAGAACTAGAACGTGTAGGTGGTTATGTGGAAATGGATCCAAGTTTACATGATGGAAAAGGTGCTCCAAAATCACCTGGGATGAAGTATCAGCATTACGCACCGAATGCGCCGCTTTTTTTGATGGATGGACCGGCAGAATGGATTCAAGAAATGATCAACAGGAAACGTCAAGAAGGAATAAAAGTGGGAGTACTAACGACTGAAGAACTTCAAAACTTTTATCAAGCGGATACGGTCTTAACATGTGGTCGGCGTGAAGAATTGTTAAGCGTGGCTCAATCGTTATACGATACCTTGCGAAGGTTCAATCAAGAACAAGTAGATGTGATTTATTCGGAAGTTTTCCCAGACAAAGGTGTGGGTCTTGCGATCATGAACCGTTTAGAAAAAGCAGCTGGATTCCGACGGATTCGACCATAAATTTAGACCTTTCTAATGATCTCATTTTAATGATTCAACGAAACGCACAGGGGGAGACCTTATGATACCGACGTTGTTTACAAAAAGATTGATTTTACGACCTTACATTCTGTCAGATGCAGAAAGAGTAGAAACGTTAGCAAGTGATCGACAAGTAGCTGAAATGACTGCTGCCATCCCCCATCCTTATCCTGAAGGACTCGCAGTAACCTGGATTAGCCGACATGAAGAGAAAGCTGCAGAAAAAGGGAGTTATACTTTTGCAGTCGTGTTGAAATCGACCGAAGAACTCGTAGGAACGTTGACTTTTCGGATCGATCAAGAAGATCACAAAGCAGAATTAGGGTACTGGTTCGGAGTACCTTATTGGGGCAACGGATACTGTACGGAAGCTGCAGAAAGAATGGTCGAGTATGGATTTGAAGAAGCCGGATTAAACAAAGTGTGGGCCGCCGCGATGACAAAAAATGCTGCTTCAATTAAAGTCATACAAAAATTAGGATTTGAGCATGAAGGTACGTTTAAACAGGATGCATTTAAATTTGGAGTCTATGAAAATATGGAATACTACGGTTTGTTAAAAGAACAATACAAATCAAACTGAGTGACAAGTTGCCAATAATCGAATCTTATGTTGAAGAAAGATTTTCTTTTTCTTTCGTCTAAAATGCTTCTCACTTTCATATCTTTTCTAACAAGGCATGTCCTTGAAAGGGGAGACGAGTATGGAAGCAGTCCTCAATGCTGGATGGGCGCTTATAATGATGGGTCTTGCTTTGGGAATGGATGCATTTTCAATTTCGGTTGGCATGGGGATGTATGCAATTCGAGCGAGAAGAATGTTTTGGATTGGACTTGTTGTTGGGTTGTTTCACGTACTGATGCCATTAGTCGGAATTTTAGTTGGTGAGCACCTTTCCACTGCTTTTGGAGACATTGCCAAATTCGTAGGGGGAGCCATTTTGTTGATCCTCGGACTGAGAATGATCTATGTAGGTATTTTTAAACAAGATGAGCCATTAATGAGTCCTACTGGAATTGGTCTGTTTTTCTTTGCGTTTAGTGTAAGTTTAGATAGTTTTTCCGCTGCCCTCAGCCTTGGAATTATAGGGTTAAACCGTATGGCTGTGATCTCGATATTTGGACTATGTGCAACGCTACTAACATGGGCAGGCTTTTTAATAGGACGTAAATTCCAAGGGATGCTTGGAGGAGTAAGTGAAGTCATGGGAGGCGGCATTTTATTTGCAGTTGGTTTACATATGATTATGCCGGTCTAAAATAATACGAAACGGATTTCGAGAGATCAGACTCATATCTGCTCTCTTTTTTTTTGAAAGTTTCTATAAAAAATGGCCATGTTAGCGGATGTTGTTGATATAAAGCAAAAATGACGAGAATCTTGCGGGAACAGCACGAGCTGAAAGCCCAGTTGAGAAAGGATCACAGTCTAAGAGCGCAACATCCTGTTGCAACGACTGCGCTAAAACTTCCTGTTTGTCGGAGGAGATTGAAGCCGTGCCCGCGGAACGCGTCTGCCTGGAACGGAAATCCATGACTTATACGCGCATTGACGATCCAAAAGGACTTTTTAAAATTGAAAATCTGCAAATGAAAAAGGATCACTCTGATTCGAAATCAACAAAAAGATTTTTGTCTTCATCTTTAAAGCGAAGTTGGATAAGACCGTTCTTTTTAAACCGTTACTGAGTGGTAGTGGAAGGCAGCGACTCCTGCGGGAACAGCGCGAGCAGAAAGCCCCGCAGGAACGCAGTGACGAGGAGATTGAAGCCGTGCCCGCGGAACGCGTCTGCCTGGAACGGAATTCCACGGCTTTTACGCTTGACGTTCCAATAGAACTTTATCAGGGCTCGCGTGGTATACAAGAGGAAGCTCGACCGTTCGTCCGCGGAAAGCGAGTGGTTTTGCTGAATGTAGAAAAATCAACATGATTATTTAACAAAGCCTAAAAAATAAAAAATATTACCATTTTATTCATATGATTCAAAAAAACAATCCATTATAATAGAAAGAAGGAAGGTGTCGATTATGAATATATTGTTTATTTGTACAGGAAATACATGTCGCAGTCCGATGGCTGAAGCCATTTTGAAAAACATCAAACCTGAATGGTCCGTTAAATCAGCTGGTATCTATGCAATGGAGGGATCAGCTGCTGCTATTCATGTCCAAAACATTCTGAGAGAAAAAGAAATCGCGGTTTCTCACCAATCGAGTGGGTTGACAAAAGAACTGATCAATTGGGCGGACTATGTTTTTTCAATGACAGAAGGACACAAACACGAGGTGACTCAGCGCTATCCATTTTCTGCAGATAAAACCTTTACATTAAAAGAATTCATTGATTTTCCACCAGAAAGACGAGATGTCATTGATCCTTATGGAGGGAATGAACACCATTATCGTCAAACGTTCGAAGAATTGAGTCAATTATTGAAGGTGCTAGTTCAGAAGTTAGGAAATGAGTAATCGTCCTGCATTGGCAGGATGATTGGTCATTCCATTGAAATAAAATTATGGGGAATGGAGCTCTGGAGAAGATGGAAGAGAAAAAGATTCGGAAATTTGGATTAAGAAAAAAGTTTGTCGTATTTACAACGGTTTTAGCCCTCATAACGTATACAGTTAGTGCGCTTTTTATTTATTTTCTTTATCCAATGTTTGGGAAAGATTTCATGGGCCCAATCGCCTTTACGATTTTCACACTTGCTCTCGGAATCATCTGGTCAGGTATATTAGCTTTTTTCGCTGGGAACTTATTGGTTAAGCCTTTATTAAGATTAGAGAAGGCGGCGATTCTAGCTTCTCAAGGAAACATCCATACTGAAATTGAATTAATCGATACACGAGATGAAATTCATTCTGTCGGTGTCGCGTTTAATGAAATGCTGAGTAATTTGCGTGCAATGGTACTAAGTATTGAAGAAAATTTTCAAACGACTAACGAGAGTGTTCGTGAGATTTCGGTTAAGTCTGCTCTTGCAAAAAATCAAGCCAATAGCGTAGCTTCGACGATTCTTGAAATCGCAGCTGGAGCAGAGAATTCTGCACAATCAACTCAGAACACCGCCGAATCTGTGGAAGAAGTTATTCTTATTGCTAAACAAGTTCAAACACATGCAAAATCATCTGAAAAAATTTCAAATGATATGGTAAAAGAATTAAAAACGAGTAAGAATGTTGTTAATTCTCTTACGAAAGGAATTCAACAATTAGCGAGTGAGAATACAGAAGCGTTAGGTGCGGTCCAACGATTAGAAGTAAACGCAACGAAAGTCGAGCAAATCATTCAACTGGTGGGAGATATCGCTGCTCAAACAAACCTTCTAGCACTCAATGCATCAATCGAAGCGGCACGCGCAGGTGAGCACGGAAAAGGATTTGCCGTTGTGGCAGAAGAAGTTAGAAAGTTAGCGGATGAAAGTGGAAAAGCCGTGCAAGGCATTTCTGAATTAATTCAAAATATTCAAAGAGAAGTGACTGAAGTGGTCAGTCGGATCAAAACACAAGTTGAAACGGCTAATCAAGAGGCGCAAAAAGGTTCAGATACAAATCAAGCCATAGAGGGAATGACAAGTGTTATCCACAAAGTGGCCGAGTCTGTTCAGGAAATCTCCACGCTTGTTGATCAGCAAATGGAAAGCATTCAAATCACTTCTAGACAATCACAAGAAGTCGCCGCGATTGCTCAACAAACGTCTGCAGGAGCGCACGAAGTATCAAATGCAACTCAAGATCAAGCCGAAGTAATGGAGGCAGTCGAAGTCTTAACCAATCATTTACAAGCACAAGCAGACAGCTTGAAAAATACCATTAAACGGTTTGCTATATAAGAACATTCTTTCATAAAGGGACTTATTTTAAGGATGAAAACATCCTCCTTAAAACAAGTCCCTATTTCTTTATTTTTCGAAAAAAATGTGTGAAAATAAAGAGATAGAATAGAGAGTTGGAGGCTGATTATTAGATGAAAATTGCAATTGCGTCAGATCATGGTGGCATTCATTTAAGAAAAGAAATTAAATCTTTACTAGAAGAAATGGAAATTGCTTATGAAGACTTTGGTCCTGAAACGGATGCTTCTGTCGATTATTCAGACTATGCGCTTCCTGTTGCGGAAAAAGTAGCGGCTGGCGAATTCGACCGTGGTATCCTGATTTGTGGAACTGGAATCGGTATGAGCATTTCAGCAAATAAAGTAAAAGGCATTCGTTGTGCACTTGTTCACGACGTTTTTAGTGCAAAAGCCACAAGAGGGCACAATAACAGCAACATGATTGCAATGGGCGAACGTGTCATTGGTCCCGGCCTTGCAAGAGAAATCGTCCAAACTTGGTTGAACGCCGAATTTGAAGGTGGTCGTCACCAGCGCCGTATCGATAAAATCACAGAATACGAAAGCAAAAACCCGTTGAAATAATCCTTTTGATCAACTTAGTTCGAGGGAGAGGAAGATTGTCCAATGGAACGCTCTTATCTAGATGAGTGTCATGAACAATGGAAGCAAATGCTTTTGGAATTCCAACAACAAGCAAATTTAAAAACAGGCCAGATCCTCGTGATCGGTTGCTCGACTTCTGAAGTAGCAGGCGAACGAATCGGCACATCAGGAACAATAGAAGTCGCCGAAATGATTTTTAATGAATTACAATCTTTTTCGAATCAACAGGGCATTCACTTAGCTTTTCAATCCTGTGAACATTTAAACCGAGCGCTCATTATGAAAGAAGAAGTCGCTCTACAGCGCGGATATGAACCAGTGACCGTCGTTCCAGTCCGCAAAGCTGGTGGAGCAATGGCCACTTACGCTTATCACCATCTCCAAGGTGCAACCGTTGTAGAAGAAATCCAAGCCGAAGCGGGAATTGATATCGGTGATACATTCATCGGCATGCACTTAAAAAAAGTCGCTATCCCACTGCGACTTTCGCTCCAATCCCTCGGTCACGCACATGTAACATTCGCCAGAACCCGCCCTAAACTAATCGGAGGACCAAGAGCCGTTTACGAGTAAATGAAAATAAACTACGCCCCGATCACACCATGTGTGATCGGGTTTTATGTGTGGTGAGTACCTCTATTGGTGCCCTCTATGGGTGCCTGTCTCCAGCCTGTCTCTAGCCTGGCACCAATCAAAAGCGTGTTCTCATACTCGGACTCGGATAGTAAAGTAGACTGTAAGGCGAGTAAACAACACTGTAACGCGAGTAAACATTGCTGTAAGGCGAGTAAACCATTTTATTACCTTTATTTTTATCAAAACCACGAACGATTTAGGTAACAAAAAGAGTTTTATTGAAAAATAAAATGGATTTATCAACAAAAAATAATATTTTGGATAAAATTGAAGATAATAAAGTAATTATGTGAGTCTAGTGGTGGTGCCTGTCACCAGCCCGGTACTAGCCTCGCACCAGCCCGTCTCCACCAACAACCACTCTCCCTCTCGAAAAAATGAACTCTTCTTTTCACTACGATTGCAATCGTGATAGAATAGGTATGAATTTTCTTATAATTTAAATTCGCATAATCGTATTTTGTTGAAAGAGAGAGGGGATTCCTATGAGCAAGATTGCACAGCAAGACCATGAATTGTACGAGGCTATGGAGTTAGAGAAAAAGCGTCAACTAGAGAAAATTGAGTTAATTGCTTCTGAAAACTTTGTGAGCGAAGCAGTCATGGAAGCTCAAGGCTCAGTTTTAACCAATAAATATGCTGAAGGATATCCGGGACGTCGCTATTATGGCGGATGTGAATATGTGGATATCGTTGAAAACTTGGCGCGCGATCGCGCAAAAGCCATTTTTGGTGCGGAACATGCAAACGTTCAACCTCATTCAGGGGCACAAGCGAATATGGCTGTATACTTCACTATATTGGATCTAGGTGACACCGTTCTAGGAATGAACCTTTCGCACGGAGGACATTTGACTCATGGTAGTCATGTGAACTTCAGTGGTGCTCAATACAACTTTGTCGAGTACGGTGTGGATAAAGAAACACAAATGATCGATTATGAAGATGTTCGTCAACAAGCGATCAAGCACAAGCCGAAACTGATTGTAGCTGGAGCAAGTGCTTATGCTCGTAAAATAGACTTTGCTAAATTCCGTGAAATTGCGGATGAAGTAGGGGCTTATCTCATGGTCGACATGGCTCACATCGCAGGTCTGGTCGCAGTTGGATTGCATCCTAATCCGGTACCTTATGCAGATTTTGTAACTTCTACGACACACAAAACACTTCGCGGACCACGTGGAGGATTAATTCTTTGTAAAGAAGAATTTGCGAAAAAAATTGATAAATCTGTTTTCCCTGGAATTCAAGGTGGACCACTTATGCACGTTATCGCTGCAAAAGCGGTCGCATTTGGAGAAGCGCAACTAGAGAGTTTTAAACAGTACCAACAACAGATCATCAACAATGCTGCATATTTAGGGGAATGCTTAATCAGCGAAGGAATTGATCTTGTTTCAGGTGGAACAGACAATCACCTTTTATTACTTGATATGCGCTCACTCGGTTTAACAGGAAAAGTTGCTGAAAAAGTGCTTGATGATATCGGGGTAACGGTGAATAAAAATACCATTCCATTTGATCCTGAGAGCCCATTTGTTACAAGTGGTATCCGAATTGGAACTGCTGCAGTCACAACAAGAGGCTTCAAAGAAGATGAAATGAAGGAAATTGCATCCATTATTGCTTATACCTTACAAAATCATGAAAACGAAGAAAAACTAGCAGAATCAGCTGAAAGAGTGAAATCGTTAACAAGTAAATTTCCGCTTTTTCAATAAAATAATATAAATAGGGGCCAGACCCCATGTGAATTCTTTCACATGGGGTCTGGCCCCTATTTGATGTTTCAGCTCTTTTTTTGTAAAATAAAAAGAAGTGTGCCATTTATAAGATAAGGCAAACCATAATAAGGAGAGTGTCTCATGGGAAAAGTATACGTATTTGATCATCCGCTTATTCAACACAAGTTGACTCATATTCGAGATAAGCATACAGGAACTAAAGAATTTCGGGAGTTAGTTGATGAAGTAGCAACATTGATGGCGTTTGAGATCACTCGTGATTTACCACTTGAAGAAACTGAAATTGAAACACCGGTTTGCAAAACAAAGGCAAAAATTTTATCAGGAAAAAAAGTAGGAATTGTTCCTATTTTAAGAGCAGGAATCGGAATGGTTGATGGGATGCTAAACCTATTGCCGGCTGCGAAAGTTGGACACGTTGGTCTATATCGTGATCCAGAAACACTACAACCTGTTGAATATTATGTTAAGCTTCCTACAGATGTGGAAGAAAGAGATTTCATCGTTGTCGATCCTATGCTTGCAACAGGTGGTTCGGCTGTTGAAGCGATTAACTCTTTGAAAAAACGTGGAGCGAAAAACATTAAATTCATGTGTTTGATTGCTGCTCCTGAAGGTGTAGACGTCGTTAAAAAAGCTCATCCTGACGTCGACATTTACATTGCTGCCCTTGACGAAAAACTAAACGAAAAAGGTTACATCGTTCCTGGTTTAGGAGATGCTGGTGACCGTTTGTTTGGAACTAAATAAGGAAAAGGTGCCAAAATATGACTCAACCCATTAAAGTAATGACAATATTTGGAACGAGACCGGAAGCCATTAAGATGGCTCCGCTTGTTCTAGAATTACAAAAACACCCTGAACACTTTGAATCGATCGTAACTGTCACAGCGCAACATCGCCAAATGTTGGATCAAGTATTAGAAATTTTTAAAATCACACCAGACTATGACTTGAACATTATGAAAGACCGCCAAACGCTAATTGATGTAACGACAAGAGGATTAGAAGGTTTGGATAAGGTGATGAAAGAAGTTAAACCAGATATCGTCCTTGTTCATGGGGACACCACGACAACTTTCGTGGCGAGTTTAGCAGCATTTTATAACCAAATTGCTGTTGGTCATGTTGAAGCAGGACTTCGTACGTGGAATAAATATTCTCCGTATCCTGAAGAAATGAACCGCCAGCTTACGGGTGTAATGGCTGACTTGCATTTCTCGCCGACAGAAACATCTTCTCAAAATCTCTTAGCAGAGAATAAAAAAGAAGAGACGATTTTCGTAACAGGAAATACAGCGATTGATGCACTCAGTACGACTGTAAAAGAAAACTATAGCCACGAAGTACTGAACAAACTTGGAGATGATCGTTTGATCTTACTCACGGCTCACCGTCGTGAAAATCTTGGTGATCCAATGAGAAACATGTTCCGTGCTGTAAAACGGATCCTTCAAGAACAAGATAACGTTCAAGTTGTCTACCCTGTTCATTTAAATCCTGCAGTAAGAGAAGTGGCGGATGAAATCTTAGGGAATGATCCTCGTATTCATTTAATCGAGCCTTTAGATGTAATCGATTTTCACAACTTCGCGAGCAGAGCACACATCATCCTAACCGATTCTGGTGGCGTGCAAGAAGAAGCACCATCACTTGGGGTACCTGTTCTTGTATTACGTGATACGACTGAACGTCCTGAAGGAATTGATGCTGGGACTTTGAAACTTGCTGGTGTAGAGGAAGAGACCATTTATAACTTGGCAACGGAATTGTTAACAAATCCAGCTGAATATGAAAGAATGTCACAAGCGGCTAATCCTTATGGTGACGGCCACGCTTCAAGTCGAATTGCCCATGCGATTCGTTATTACTTCAAGCAAACAACTGAAAGAATGAAAGAGTTTTAATTAAGTAAAGTAATTCTGGGGCCAGACCCCATGTGAGAGTAGTTCACATGGGGTCTGGCCCCTTTTCTCTTTTCTTCTTAACTTCTCCAATATTTCCCCATATTTTGATGAAATTGTGAACATTTGCAAATGGCAGAATAAACGCTTTTTACTTTTTCTAGACAACACGTTGACATTGATAAATGCCTATTGTATGCTTACAAAGGATGTAAAATGATAGGGTTTTCATAGTATTTTAATGGTCGAATTGTGCCGTTTTATCATCTTTACATATGAAGTTTATACCTCGTTGTAACAACAAATTCCATTCTTGAATGGTGAGGATGCTTTTATGAAAAAAGAGAAACGTCCTTATCAAGCAATGGCGATTTATACCGCCATTCTTTCTCAATTAGTCGGATCCATTTTAATAGGGATATTCCTGGGGCTTTGGCTCGATAAGGAAATGGATACCGCACCACTATTTTTAATAATCGGACTGTTTTTAGGTCTCGGGATTGGTATTTACGCCATGATGAGATCGGTTCGACATTTCGACTCGGGAGATCGATAAGATTATGCCGGAACTCCAGCTCATGTTTCACAAACACCGAAAATATTTGTTCTTTATGCTCTCCATTTTTGTAATAGGGTGGGGATTTACATCCTATCAGTCTGTCTTTTTAGGATTGATATTAGGGACGTGCCTTTCTTTTTTTAATCATTGGTTAATGATTCGGAAAGTGTCTCGCTTCGGTGATGCTGTAGTAGAAGGACGCAGAGTCCTTTCATTAGGCACTTTTACGCGGATGGCAACGGCTATTTTAGGGGTGTATATTGCCACTAAATATCCGGAATACTTTCATCTCCTAAGTGTGATCATTGGATTAATGACATCTTATGTCGTCATTATGATAGATTTTATGTTTTCAAAACATTCCTAAACAGCAATTCTAGCGTGGGAAGAGAGGTGAAAATCATTGCATCATGAAGCTCCATTAAGAGAATTTTTTGGACTTACCTTTAACATGGCGAACGTTCTTATGATCACTGTTACTTGCGTTATTGTGTTTCTACTTGCTGTTCTTTCCACAAGAAGATTAGTGTTGAAGCCGACAGGTATGCAGAACTTTATGGAATGGATCATGGACTTTGTTAAGAATATTATTAAAAGCAACATGGACTGGAAAACAGGTGGAAGATTCCACGTGTTAGGTATGACACTCCTCATGTACATCTTTGTGGCGAACATGTTAGGATTGCCATTTTCAGTCGTGATCGACGGCGAACTTTGGTGGAAATCACCAACTGCAGATCCAACAATCACATTAACACTGGCTGTTATGGTCGTAGTATTAACCCATTTTTATGGGATTAAACTACACGGATTTGGTACATATGCGAAAACGTATGTTCAACCGGTTGGGTTCTTATTCCCACTAAAGATTATTGAAGAGTTCGCAAACACGTTAACGTTAGGTCTTCGACTTTACGGTAACATTTACGCTGGCGAAATTTTGCTATCGTTATTAACAGGAAGTCTAGCAGTAGGAGTAGGCGGTCATTTGGCGGCTATTCTGCCAACGCTTGCTTGGCAAGGATTCTCGATATTTGTCGGGGCCATCCAATCCTTTATCTTTGTTATGTTAACGATGGTCTATATGGCTCACAAAGTGAGTCAAGATCATTAATATAAAAACTGTTCATTCTTTGGACAACATCATCAAAACAAAATCTGTTTTTTGTATACATTAAAAGGAGGAAACACAGAATGGCTCTTATAGCAGCAGCAATAGCAATCGGTTTAGCAGCACTAGGTGCAGGTATTGGTAACGGATTAATCGTATCACGTACAGTTGAGGGGATCGCTCGTCAACCAGAAGCTCGCGGTATGCTTCAAACACAAATGTTCATCGGGGTAGCTTTAGTTGAAGCCCTTCCAATCATCGCAGTAGTAGTAGCATTCATCTTACTAGGTAAATAATTCTATTGCGTTAACTGTTCCAAAGTGGCGAAGATCATTCCTTGCGAACCTTCGCCATTCCTTTATTTTCAACAGCACAGGATGATCAAAATCGTCCTCTTTTATTGATAAAAAGCATTGACTCTTGAAGGGAGTGAAATGAGCGTGTTCACTAACGCATTGGTACTCGGAGTAGCTGAGCCTCACTTTAACAGCGGAGATATCATATTCCAGGTTTTAATGATGGTTATCTTGCTAGCTCTTTTGAAAAAATACGCTTGGAAGCCGTTAATGGGCATCATGAAACAGCGTGAAGACCTTATCGCTAATGAAATTGAAGCAGCGGAAATGAGTCGTCTAGAAGCACAAAAATTGCTTGAAGAACAACGCAACTTATTGAAAGAAGCACGTTCTGAAGCACAATCAATGATTGAAAATGCAAAACATTTTGGCGATCAACAACGTGAAGAAATCGTTGTAGCTGCACGTCAAGAAGCAGAAGGATTGAAAGAATCTGCGAAGATCGAAATTCAACAGCAGAAAGAATCAGCTGTTAAAGCACTTAAAGAACAAGTTGCTCACTTATCAGTGATGATTGCTTCGAAAGTGATTGAAAAAGAACTGAACGAGCAAGATCAAGAAAAGTTGATTCAAGATTATATTCATGAGGTAGGGGAAGAGCGATGAGTCATTCAACAGTTGCGAAACGATATGCCTTAGCTCTTTTCGAACTGGCGAAGGATCATAATCAACTCGAATCAATTGAAGAAGAACTTCGTGTCGTGAAGCAAGTATTTGCTGAAACAGCGGAGCTTAACCTAATACTATCTTCTCCAAAATTATCAATTAACAAAAAGAAAGAAATCGTAAAGGAAGCCTTTTCAGGGTCTTCTCCTTACGTTCTTCATACACTTATGTTATTGATCGACAGAGGGCGCATCAGTGAAGTACAAGATGTGGCTGGAGCTTTTATTGAAATGACAAATGATGCACGCGGAGTTGCAGAAGCAACGGTTTATTCCGTTCGCTCTTTAACAGAAGCGGAAAAAGAAGAAGTGTCTTCATCATTTGCAAAGCAAGTTGGGAAAAAATCATTATTGATTGAGAACATAATAGATCCAGAATTATTGGGCGGATTACGTGTACGTATCGGCAACCGCATTTTTGACGGAAGCTTACGCGGAAAACTAAATCGTCTTGAAAGAAACCTAATCGGTTAATACTCTTACTAAATAAGGGGTGACACTCATGAGCATAAAAGCTGAAGAAATCAGTGCACTGATAAAAAAGCAAATCGAGAACTATCAGTCAGAAATTAAAGTTAGCGACGTAGGTACAGTCATTCAAGTTGGGGACGGTATCGCTCGTGCTCATGGTCTTGACAACGTCATGGCTGGAGAACTTGTTGAATTTTCTACTGGAGTTATGGGATTAGCGCAAAACTTAGAAGAAAACAATGTAGGGATCATCATTCTTGGACCTTACAGAGACATTCGCGAAGGCGACGAAGTACGCAGAACTGGACGCATCATGGAAATTCCAGTTGGCGAAGAAATGGTTGGTCGTGTAGTGAACTCACTAGGACAACCAATTGATGGACTAGGTCCGATTAACACAACTTTATCTCGTCCGATTGAAAGTCCAGCACCTGGTGTTATGGACCGTAAATCTGTACACGAGCCATTACAAACGGGTATCAAAGCGATTGACGCTCTTGTTCCGATTGGCCGTGGACAACGTGAATTGATCATTGGAGATCGTCAAACAGGTAAAACATCTGTTGCGATCGATACAATTTTGAACCAAAATGACCAAGATATGATTTGTATCTATGTCGCGATTGGACAAAAAGAATCAACGGTACGTAATGCAGTTGAAACATTACGTAAGCATGGTGCTCTTGATTACACAATCGTTGTATCTGCATCTGCTTCTCAACCAGCTCCACTTTTATTCTTGGCACCTTATGCAGGGGTAACTTTAGGAGAACATTTCATGTATAACGGTAAGCACGTTCTTGTCGTATATGATGATCTTTCGAAACAAGCGGCTTCATACCGTGAACTTTCATTGCTATTACGCCGTCCTCCAGGTCGTGAAGCATATCCAGGGGATGTTTTCTACTTGCATTCACGTTTATTAGAACGTGCTGCTAAGTTAAGTGACGCGAGAGGTGGCGGTTCATTAACTGCTCTTCCATTCGTTGAAACTCAAGCTGGAGACATTTCTGCTTATATTCCTACGAACGTTATTTCCATCACAGATGGACAAATCTTCTTGCAATCTGATTTGTTCTTCTCAGGAGTACGTCCTGCGATTAACGCTGGTCTTTCTGTATCTCGTGTTGGTGGATCTGCACAAATTAAAGCAATGAAAAAAGTTGCAGGTACGCTTCGTTTAGACCTTGCATCTTTCCGTGAACTTGAATCTTTTGCACAGTTTGGATCGGATCTTGATAAAGCCACTCAAGCAAAACTTAACCGTGGAGCTCGTACAGTAGAAGTGCTGAAGCAAGACCTTAATAAACCTGTAAAAGTTGAAAAGCAAGTAGCAATCATTTTCGCCTTAACTCGTGGATTGTTAGACGACATCCCTGTCCAAGACATTACCCGTTTTGAAGAAGAATACACAAGTTGGTTAGATCGTACACATCCAGAATTGTTGGATACGATTCGTACAACTGGCGGTCTGCCTGACGAGAAAGCTCTTGTCAGCAGCAATTGCTGATTTCAAAAAATCTTTCGCAGTATCTGAATAATCGTGATTTCCTATGAGTGCGAATGGAAAGTCATCTTTCCATTCTCATTTATGGGCTTGTCATTATGTATAAGAACAAACTTTGAATCAAGGGTGGTGAGAACCAGTGGCATCGTTGCGCGATATAAAGTCTCGTATAACCTCAACTAAAAAAACGAGTCAAATCACCAAAGCGATGGAAATGGTGTCTGCCTCTAAATTAAGCCGTGCGGAAATGAATGCGAAATCATTTGTCCCGTATATGGAAAAAATTCAAGAGGTTGTTGCTAGCATTGCTCTTGGAAGTAGAGATGCTTCTCATCCCATGCTTGTATCTCGTCCAGTGAAGAAAACCGGCTACGTTGTGATTACATCTGATCGCGGATTAGCAGGCGCATACAATAGTAGCGTTTTGCGTGAAGTTTCAAGATTAATCCAAAGTCGTCATACTTCAAAAGACGAATACACGATTGTTGCCATTGGACGTATTGGTCGTGATTTCTTTAAGAAAAGAGACATGCCAATCTACAGTGAATCAGTCGCTTTGGGAGATCAACCACATTTTGCCGATATTAAAGAAATTGCTCATAAAGCAGTGAACTCTTTTATCGATGGAGACATTGACGAACTAATTATGTTTTACAATCACTTTGTCAGTGCAATTCAGCAAGATGTTACAGAGAAGCAATTGCTTCCATTAACGAATATCTCTACATCATCAAGTATGTATGCCTATGAATTTGACCCTTCTGCAGAAGAAATTTTGGAAGTACTTCTTCCACAATACGCAGAAAGCCTGATCTACGGTGCACTTCTAGATGGTAAAGCAAGTGAACATGCTGCACGTATGACAGCGATGAAAAATGCGACAGATAACGCAGGAGAGCTTATCGGCTCACTTACACTGTCTTATAACCGCGCTCGTCAAGCTGCGATTACTCAAGAAATTACTGAAATCGTTGGTGGAGCTGCAGCACTCGAATAGAACCTTTCTATGCCGAAACCCTTTAAAGTCTCGGCTTTCTTATTAGAAATGTAAAAGTCATCTGTATTGCTGCGACAAGAGATCTTTAGCAGCGAGTAATTGTAGCTAGACAAATGAATGCAAAAATGGCCATACGCCAATAGTTCGATAGGAGGGAATCACATGAACACAGGACACGTTCTGCAAGTAATGGGTCCAGTCGTTGACGTCAAGTTTGAAAATGGTCAGCTGCCTGACATTTACAATGCACTTAGAATCCAATCTCCAGCAGTGGTTGGTTCTGAGGCATCGACTGACTTAACATTGGAAGTCGCTTTACACTTAGGAAATGATACGGTTCGTACAATTGCAATGTCTTCTACAGACGGATTGCAACGTGGTATGGTCGTAACAGATTTAGGATCGCCAATCTCTGTACCGGTAGGAGACTTTACGCTTGGACGTGTATTTAACGTTCTTGGAGAGACAATCGATTTAGATGAGAAATTAGCAGGTGATGTTCGCCGTGATGCAATCCATAGACTTGCACCACAATTCGACGAACTATCAACTGAAATTGAAATTCTTGAAACAGGAATTAAAGTTGTAGACTTGCTTGCTCCTTACATCAAAGGCGGAAAAATCGGCTTATTTGGTGGAGCTGGAGTAGGTAAAACGGTTCTTATCCAAGAATTGATCAACAACATCGCTCAAGAACATGGTGGTATTTCGGTATTCGCAGGTGTTGGTGAGCGTACTCGTGAAGGTAATGACCTTTACTACGAAATGAAAGACTCAGGCGTAATTAACAAAACAGCAATGGTATTCGGACAAATGAATGAGCCACCTGGCGCACGTATGCGTGTTGCTCTAACAGGTCTTACAATGGCTGAATATTTCCGTGATGAGCAAGCGCAAGACGTATTGTTCTTCATCGATAACATTTTCCGCTTTACACAAGCTGGATCAGAGGTATCTGCCCTTCTAGGACGTATGCCATCTGCAGTAGGTTACCAACCAACTCTTGCAACTGAAATGGGTCAATTACAAGAGCGTATCACATCTACTAACGTAGGTTCTGTTACATCTATTCAAGCGATCTATGTACCAGCCGATGACTATACGGATCCGGCTCCTGCTACAACTTTCGCCCATCTTGATGCAACAACAAACCTTGAGCGTAAACTTTCTGAAATGGGTATCTACCCAGCGGTTGATCCTTTGGCATCAAGTTCTCGTGCTCTTTCTCCTGAAATTGTTGGAGAAGAACATTACGCGATTGCTCGTCAAGTTCAACAAACACTACAAAGATACAAAGAATTACAAGATATCATTGCGATTCTAGGAATGGACGAACTATCAGATGATGACAAATTAACTGTAGGACGTGCTCGTCGTATTCAATTCTTCTTATCTCAAAACTTCCATGTTGCTGAACAGTTTACAGGGCAAAAAGGTTCTTATGTTCCTGTAAAAGAAACAGTTAGCGGATTTAAAGAGATTTTAGCAGGGAAATACGACCACCTTCCAGAAGATGCGTTCCGTTTAGTTGGAACAATTGATGAAGTAATCAAAAACGCTAAAGCAATGGGCGTAGAGGTATAATTTAGGGACCAGGAGGGAAAAAAATGAAGACCTTAACAGTCAGTATTGTCACTCCCGACGGCCCAGTGTACGAAGCAAATGTCGAAATGATCAGTACGAAAGCCTTAAGTGGTGAGCTCGGTATTTTGCCAGGACATATCCCAATGGTAGCTCCATTGGAAATTGGTGCTGTTCGTCTCAAGTTGGACGGAAAAACAGAAATTGTTGCCGTCAGTGGTGGTTTTTTAGAAGTCCGTCCTGATCAAGTAACAATCTTGGCGCAAGCTGCCGAAAAAGCGGAAGTTATTGACGTAGAACGTGCGACTGCAGCGAAAGAACGTGCGGAGGCTTTACTAGCTTCAAACACGGCGGATCTTGATAGCAAACGTGCTGAATTGGCATTAAAGCGTGCCGTAAATCGTCTAAAAGTATCTGACCGCAACTTTTAATAAGAAAAGTGGAAATCGCTGACCTGGCTTATTGCTAGGTCAGCGATTTTTATTTTCCCATGATCTTTTTCCATTGCATCTGCTGATTGTCCAAATGACTCGATAAGTTCCTGCAGCCCATTGAATCGAAGCTTTTCTCTCATTAACGAGACTATTTTTGTTACCTTTGTGTAATTGATAAGTAGATTTCCATGATCTCATGTAAACAATTTTAGAAAATATTCCATCTAAAACGGTGAAAATTGCCACTAATAAACGAAATTATCCATTTTAACTAAAAACGCCCTTTCTTGTCAGAAGGAATTTTCAGGTTCAATTCTTTTTAAAAAAGGATCTGATACCCCTCTGCCACTACAACAATGCCTCTCGATTATCTTTTTTCAAAAAAATAATAGTTGAACCGGATCAAACTTTTAACAAAAAGAGACGATCGCATGGTATGATGAAGTTTGGTGTTTTTTTTGAATTTATTACGAGAGGCGTGGGTTCATGATTTCTGGTTTTGGTCAACAAGCTTTAGTTAGCATCTTGTCCCATCTCGTTTTCATTGGAATCTCCTTTTGGGCATTGCAAGCTTTAAACTACAACAAATTCATTCGTCCCAATTATGTATTTCAAGCGAGAACGCTTATGATATTATTGTCCGTTGCTTTAGGCTCAATTATTAGTAACTTTTTCTTAGATTACTTATTATGGTCTCAACAACTACAAATGCTTTTACAATTTGTCATACATTTGTAAAAAATAGGCCTTCTATCATGTTTTCATTCTTGTGATTTTTTATTATGATATTTTTTGTATCAATGTAACTTTTTTTTACGAAAATCGACTAATTTAGATGCATCCCTATAAATGAGTGAATAAAATGATGAATGATTGACTGTATGTTCCTCCACAGTAAGGTAACACTGTGAATGAAGGGGGAACTACAATTGAAAAAAATAGTCATTTATATCATTATCTTTATCATTTTAGGTTTCAGTTTTATTTCTAATGGGAATATGACGAGAGCAGCCCATTTTCACCAAGATTTACTAACACTTTTACAAGCAGCTAGTAATTCGGAAGCCAAGATCGTTGAATGGTCTCTATATGCAAGAGAGAAAAAAACATTAGATAATGGTGAGACTGAACAACTGATTCGCACTCTTCATCATGAATTTCCTCATATGAAGTGGAGTCAAATCCAAACTAATGAAAACAATGAGCTTTATGGAGAACAAGTCGAAAATGGTGTTTCCGAAAAATTGAAATTTGTGTCGACCCACACAAAAGGTCTGACAACTTCGTATCTTTTTTACGAGGTACATGCAAATCATTATGATTCGAACCAACAACGTTTTCTAGAAAAAAGTTATCCAACGAAAATCGAAATGATTTTCGACAAAAAACCTCAAATTTTCTCTTGTATCAAAGGCACATTCAGTGGTAAAACGGACGAATTTTCAAACGGTAAAGCTGCAGAATTGCTAGACAAGCTTCATGCGACTAAAAGAGAATCATTGACAGAAGAACGATTTATATCGATTTCTGCATACACAACTGAAATGAAATCTTATGTCCCTTTAGACAATGGAAAAATGAACGTACAACTTTCACTTAGAAAAAAAGCGTTAGGGGAAGAAACAACATTTGTTCTTGGCACCCCTATTATTACGATTGAATATTAATATTAAAAGAATAGCACTCGGAGGGGACTCAATTGGAAAAAATTATTGTCCGTGGCGGTAACAAGCTAAACGGTACTGTTAAAGTAGAAGGCGCAAAGAATGCAGTATTACCGGTTATTTGTGCGTCGATCTTAGCTAGCGAAGGAACAAGTGTGATTACAAACGTACCAACACTTTCAGATGTATACACAATTAATGAAGTAATACGTCATTTAAATACCGACGTATCTTTTGAGAACAATACAGTTACTGTAAATGCATCAAACGACCTTGAAATTGAGGCACCGTTTGAATATGTACGAAAAATGAGAGCGTCGGTTCTAGTTATGGGTCCTTTACTTGCCCGTATGGGTAAAGCACGCGTAGCTCTACCTGGTGGTTGTGCAATTGGATCACGTCCGATTGATCAGCATTTAAAAGGTTTCGAAGCAATGGGAGCAAAAGTGAATGTAGGAAATGGTTATATCGAAGCAGAAGTAGATGGCCGTCTTAAAGGTGCGAAAATCTATCTTGATTTCCCAAGCGTAGGTGCTACTGAAAACATCATGACTGCTGCCGTTTTAGCAGAGGGTACAACCTTGATTGAAAACGTAGCAAAAGAGCCGGAAATCGTTGACCTTGCAAACTATTTAAACAAAATGGGAGCAAAAGTAAAAGGTGCTGGAACGGCAACACTTCGTATTGAAGGAGTGGATCGTTTACATGGGGCAGAACATTCGATCATTCCTGACCGCATTGAAGCAGGAACTTTTATGATCGCTGCAGCCATTACTGAAGGGAACGTACTTGTTCAAGGTGCTATTCCTGAACACATGACTTCATTAATTGCGAAGATGGAAGAGATGAATGTAACAATCATTGAAGAAGAAGATGGCGTTCGAGTAATCGGACCGAAGGAATTAAAAGCAGTTGATATTAAAACAATGCCACATCCTGGTTTCCCGACAGATATGCAATCGCAAATGATGGCTCTTCTTCTAAAAGCAAAAGGAACAGGTGTCATTACTGAAACAGTATTTGAAAACCGCTTTATGCACGTTGAAGAATTCCGTCGTATGAATGCTGAGGTTAAAATTGAAGGTCGCTCTGTTATTACTAATGGACCATCTGATCTTCAAGGCAGTGAAGTAGCCGCAACGGATCTTCGTTCTGCCGCTGCTCTTATCACAGCTGGATTAGTTGCTGATGGATATACTCGTGTTACGGAACTAAAACATCTAGATCGTGGATATGTAGACTTTCATAAAAAATTAGCTTCTTTAGGTGCTGAGATTGAACGCGTTGCAAACGAACCGATCGAAACGCTACACCCTGAAGTTGCTGCAGGATTTTCTAACGACTGATTAACAAAAGTAGAGACAGATATAAACATCTCATACTAATAGATGCACTTATTTCTAAACTACTATCAACATAACCATATTTTTATTATTTTATTCAATTTGGGGTCAGGCTCTTTGTGAATTTTTTCACAAAGAGCCTGACCCTTTTTTATTTGATAAAAAAGCATAAATTTTCCATCGAGTTATTTAGAGGTAGCCTTCAAACGACAAGATCCAAATGAAATAGTCTATTGATGATTTCTTAGTAAGGGCTTGAACAGCCTGTCATTCAAGTTTTTTTATGGAGTAAAGGTTATAGCTGATTTTAGTTACAGGCGGACGCTTTCCGCGGGCACGGCTTCAATCTCCTCGTCACTGTGCTTCCTGCGGGGCTTTCAGCTCGCGCTATTCCCGCAGGAGTCGCCGCCTTTCACAACTATCACTCCTATATTTAGAATGGATAGCTATGTAGGACCTTGCTTTTACATCATTTATGACTAAATTTTTTTTAATGATTGAAATCAATATTTTCTTTCAATTAGTCTATTGATGATAGGAGCAATGGTTATCGTTGATTTTAGTTACAGGCGGACGCTTTCCGCGAGCATGGCTTCAATCTCCTCCGACAAACAGGAAGTTTTTAGCGCAGTCGTTGCAACAGGGCGTTGCGTATTTAGACTGTGATCCAAATTAGGACAAATGCTTGTCGCAGCTGAACAAACGTTTTGGACTTTCTATGCTGTCGAGGTTGTGCACGCGATTTCCACTTTTCTTGATGTCTAGTTCCAATCGCTAACCTCTCCTTTCATTTTTGACTTTCTCCGGTGGGTGAAAACAACCCTCCTTCGACAAACAGGATGTTTTAGCGCAGTCGTTGCAACAGGATGTTGCGCATTTAGACTGTGTACCTTATTAGGGCATATGGCAGTCTAGTTCCAAACGCTAGCTGCTCGAGGTCATTTGTCAAATGTTTGCGGTGGGTGGAAACAACCCTCCTCAACTTTTGACAAATGCTTGTCGCAGCTGAACAAGCGTTTTGCACATTCTATGCAGTCGAGGTTGACCGCGCGATTTCCACTTTTCTTTAGGTGATAGACCTCCATAAAAATGTTCTAAAATATCAAGACTTTCATATACATTAAAAGAATAACAGAAGGCTACATAATGTTTTTCATTAATCTCAAGATTGGAGGCATCAAGCGTGAAACTAAACAAACCATTTGTTATTACGATCGTTCTTTTTTTTATGATTATTTTCCTAATACCGACTGTCATCGTGCTCCCTTTCCCTACAGCGAAAATGGAGACCAAGCTTGATGAACTAGTGGAAAAAAAGAAAACACAAGTGAATAAGATAAGTACAACTGCATTGAATCAAACGGTAACTGTTTTTAGAAGTTCACAAAACAAAGTAGAAGAACTGCCTATTGAAACCTATGTTGCAGGTGTCGTCGCGGGTGAAATGCCAGCTGATTTCGAAGAAGAAGCGCTTAAAGCACAAGCTTTAGCAGCTCGAACGTATATTGTGAATCGATTGGCTAATCAAGTAAAAGAGAAAGATGTACATGGAGCGGACGTAACAGATACGATTCAAAATCAAGTGTTTCGCAACAATGCTGAATTAAAGTCTCTTTGGGGAAAAGAATACGAAAGCAAAATGAAGAAAATAACGACTGCAGTCAAAGAAACAGCTGGTCAAATACTGACTTATCAGGGGAAACCCATTACGGCTGCATTCTTTTCAACAAGCAATGGCTATACAGAAAATTCAGGAGAGTATTGGAAAGAAGACCTTCCTTATCTAAAAAGCGTAGCTAGCCCTTGGGATGCAAAATCACCTAAATTTCAAACACAAATAACGATGAAAGTGAAAGATTTTGAAAATAGATTAGGCGTGAACATTGAATCAGGGAATGAAGTAGGAACCATCATTTCGCGAACTCCTGGAAAACGTGTAGAAAAGATAAAAATTGATGGGAAAGAGTTCAGTGGCAGAGAAATTAGAGAAAAATTAAATCTTGCATCCACTGATTTTGATTGGAGTAAAAAAGGAAACTTGATGATTATTACTGCCAAAGGATCAGGACATGGGATTGGAATGAGTCAATACGGTGCCAACTACATGGCACAAGATGGAAAGACATATAAAGACATCGTTGAGCATTACTACAAGGACGTTAACATTAGTTCTGCCAGTTCTCTCTTCCCTACACAGACGGCAAAGAGATAATGATGGTTTATGGGGCCAGACCCCGTGTGAAGTCATTCACACGGGGTCTGGCCCCATTCATTACTGAAAACAGTGCCATCAAATTATGATTCAAGAAATAAAGGATTATTCAAAGAAAGAGAGAAAGAGTAAAAAGTACGTATCTCAATATAGGAAGGAAGTTGAATAGTGGCTCGACAATTAAGGATTTGGCATCCAACTGCCATTTATTATGTTTTTAATAGGGGGAACAGAAGGACACCGCTCTTTCTCGACCACAAGGATTACAGCAAGTATTTGTCCATCGTAGAAGATACGAAGGTGAAATTCCCTTTTGTCTTGCATGCTTACTGCCTTAAGGATGATCATTTCCATCTTCTTATTGAAACGAAAACTGACCCGATTTCAAAAATTATGCATCGTCTTAACTCTGTGTACGCGATGTACTTTAATCGTAAATATGGAGAAGAAGGTCACGTGTTTCAAAGTAGATTTAGATCAAAAATGATCTTAACACCCAATCAATTCATATTCATAAGTCGTTATATCCACTTAATCCCCTTTTATCATTCAACTCCTATCTCTCCTTTCGAATACCTTTGGAGTAGCTGCAGATCCTATATCTTCAATGAAGAAAATCATTTCATTCAAAAAGAGAGCACGGAACAATTCTTTCAAGATCATTCCTCTTATACTCACAAAATGTTTTTAGAAGAGAGAATGAAAGAAAATAAAGAAGTTTTAGCTTTTAGTGAATAAATATGGTCATAAAAGAGTTAAGATTTTTTGGAAGGTGTATATAATTCTCATTTTCTGATCAGAATGGTTGATGAGGTGATGATCATGAAAAAGGAAGAAAAAAATATATCTTCCCAATTCCTGAAATGGAAAAGAATGACGAAGAAACGTTGGTTTTATCCTGCTTTGTACTTAGCTTTAAGCGCAATTTTAATTTCAACCGTTGCTTGGTACCAGCTTTCAGGAACAAACGTTGCAAAAAAACAGAGTGGGTATGACTTTAAAGAACATTCTATTTTTAGCAGCAAAGGGTCAGATGACCAAGCAGTTGAAGTAAGCAAGTCTGTTGAAAATCTAAAGTTCCCTGTTAAAAATCCTGATGAATTTGTGATTAAAACTCCATTTTATGACAACAATTCTACTGCGGAAGAACAGGAAGCTGCACTTGTCCAATACAATAATACCTTCAATCCAAATCAAGGAATCGATTTAGCCCTGAATGATCACAACTTTGATGTGGTAGCGGCTATGAGTGGAAAGGTATCTATGGTAAAAGATGATCCGTTTTTAGGTAATGTAGTAGAAATTCAACATGATAAAGGACTAGTTACCCAGTATCAATCTTTAGAAGATATCTCTGTTAAAGTTGGACAAGTTGTTAAGCAAGGGGAAGTCATTGCAACCTCAGGTAAAAGTGTATTGAATGAAAGCGCTGGGGTTCATGTTCATTTCGAATTGAGAAAAGACAATGTCGCTTTAAATCCTTCAGCTTATGTACACAAGTCACTTACTGAAATTAAAAAGGCATCTACTACAGAAGCCGATGATAAAAAGGCATCAGAGTACGAAACAAATGGTGCACCAGATGAGAAGAAAGATTCATCTGATGAGAGCTCATCTTTAAAAGAAGATGGTTCAACAAATAGTTAAAAGTCTTCAAACAGGAAGAAGCCCGCTAAATTTTAGCGGACTTCTTTCTGTTTGAAGATAGGCTATGCTAAATGATTTCCTATATTCAGCAGAACAACTCGTTCTCCATGGATGAATAGTCGAGCCTCTTCTTGAAAAAACCTCGAAGGTATTGAAAAAGTTCTCTTAGAACAACCATGTAAGTATAAGCCGTTCATTTTTGTTTCAGGCAGACGCGTTCCGCGGGCACGGCTTCAATCTCCTCGTCACTGCAATTGAGTAACAATGTAATCAGAACGGTCTTATCCGAATTAGGATCGAGTCTCCAAGCGCCAACTGCTTCCGGACACAGGAAGTTGCTTACTTAGACTTATGATCCTTACTAGAGTAAAGAGCTTGTTGCAGTTGAACAAGCGTTTTGCAATTTCTATGCAGTCGAGGCTGGGCAAGCGCTTTTCGCTTTTCTCATCAACACTAAAGAGCAAATGATTTTCTGTATTTGCTTTCTGTTTAACTGGAATTCTCGCTAATTTTCGAGTTATTTCTCGGGAAATAAAAGAAAAAGAGAGTGAGTTAAAAAATGATTCCTAGAAGACCTTCGCTTTAGTGAATAATCAGTCTTTTCAGTGAATATGATGGAGAAAAGGCAAGTTGCAAGGAGAAGGGGTTTGAGGTGAGAAGCCTTTACCAGCATTCGGGATCAAGGCAGGGTGTCGACTATATCCTGAAATTTGGAAGAAAAGATATTCGTCTGCTTCCAACCGCATAATACAGACGCGAATCGTCTTCTGGGACCAATCAGAATTCTCCTACTCATTTTCTTCAAATGGATGACTATGCGGATTCCAATAAAATAACTAGCAAGAAGGTCTCATTTTACACTTCTCACATCCACTTAGAGGAGGTAGAGCAGTGTGCACGATTACATCAAAGAAAGAACGATCAAGATCGGTCGCTACATCGTGGAGACAAAAAAGACCGTTCGTGTAATCGCCAAAGAATTTGGTGTATCCAAAAGTACCGTTCACAAAGATTTAACAGAAAGACTTCCTGAAGTAAATATCGAACTCGCAAATCAAGTAAAAGAAATCCTTGACTACCATAAATCGATCCGCCACCTAAGAGGAGGAGAGGCGACCAAACAAAAATACAAAAAGGAACTACAAACAACGGGGTCAGGCTCATTGTGAAACTTTTCACATGGGGTCAGGCCCCTATTATTGTTAACGAACCGCACCCATTTCCTACGCGATTTCCTCCTCTTTACCCTTAAAAACTTCTCCTTTATTTGCCAAGATTGTGGTAAAATATTCAATTGGGATATAAGGCTTATTTCTGTGCTGTTTGTCACGATTAAGATAGGTAAAACGGAACGAGTTTTTCATCCATTTACTCAGTCTATTAAATCACTTGAAATAATAATAGGAAAAAAGAAGGGAGAATGGAATAGATCATGTTTGCAAAGGATATAGGGATCGATCTAGGTACGGCAAACGTTTTAATTCATGTCAAAGGACGTGGAATTGTATTAAATGAACCTTCTGTAGTGGCAATTGATAAAAATACGAATAAGGTGTTAGCGGTAGGTGAAGAAGCCAGGAAGATGGTAGGACGTACCCCTGGAAACATTATAGCAATCCGCCCTCTTAAAGATGGTGTAATTGCTGACTTTGATGTGACTGAAGCGATGCTCAAACACTTCATGAATAAACTAGAGGTAAAAGGGATGCTTTCAAAACCAAGAATCTTAATTTGTTGCCCAACTAACATAACGAGTGTAGAACAAAAAGCAATAAGGGAAGCAGCAGAGAAAAGCGGCGGGAAAAAAGTGTACCTTGAAGAAGAACCAAAAGTAGCTGCTATAGGAGCTGGAATGGATATTTTTCAGCCGAGCGGGAATATGGTGGTTGACATAGGTGGTGGAACGACAGACGTTGCTGTCCTATCGATGGGAGATATCGTCACTTCTCAGTCGATTAAAATGGCTGGAGATCGCTTCGACACGGAAATTTTGAACTATGTAAAAAAAGAGTACAAGCTATTAATTGGTGAACGTACTTCTGAAGACATTAAAGTGAAAATAGGAACTGTCTTCCCGGATTCTCGCAATGAATCGATGGAAATTCGAGGGCGAGATATGGTTTCAGGTCTGCCTCGTACGATTACGATTCATTCACACGAGATCGAAGGTGCTCTTCGTGAGTCAGTCGCTGTGATTGTACAAGCTGCTAAAAGCGTTTTAGAGGAGACTCCGCCTGAATTATCAGCCGATATTATCGACCGCGGGGTTATTTTAACGGGTGGTGGAGCACTCCTGCACGGGATTGATTTATTATTAGCTGAAGAACTGAAAGTGCCTGTTCTTGTGGCAGAAAATCCGATGGATTGTGTAGCCATTGGGACGGGCTTAATGCTTGAAAACATTGATAAAATCGCAAAAAGAAAAGCTGTATAAATGAAAAGAGGGGCTTACTAATAAGTCCACAAAATAAAACAGGTGGAGAAAAATGAGTCGTTTTTCTCTACCTGTTTTTATGTTCTCATATATTTTCCTCGAATGTACCTGGAGGATGCCTGCTACTTTAAATAGATTGTGGGCTAATACCACAATCCAAAACGCTGTATGGACTTTTCCGAGACTCCACACTCGCTTACAAGTGTGTCAGACACCTTCGTGAAATAAATCGCACAATTCGACGAATTATGCTTACAAAAATATCCTGATCCTATATAATGGAGAGAGAAAATGAGAACGGAAAAATGAGGTGAAGGAATGTTTCGAGGTTTTTATACAGTAGCATCTGGCATGATCGCACAACAAAGGAAGACGGATATGTTGACGAATAATATGTCTAATGTAAATACACCTGGTTTTAAAAGCGATCAAGCATCGCTAAGAGCTTTTCCTGAGTTGCTGCTTAGTAGAATGGAGCAAACGAAGGAACCGATGTCTGGTGGAAGTTTGACGCTAACTGGTATGCCTGAAGTGGGGAAAGTAAATACAGGGGTATATATGCAAGAGGGTACACCGAATTTTGCTCAGGGAGACCTACGTCAAACTGATCAAAAAACCGATGTGGCGCTATTAGATGTATCGATGCCAAAAGATGCGAACACCGGAAAATCGGGAAGCGTATTCTTTACATTAGAAGGTGCGAATGGAACAAAAACGTATACACGAAATGGGAAATTCACTTTAGATGGAGCAGGTAACCTTACGAACGGAAATGGCTACTATGTGGTTGATGACAAAGGACAGCGAATTAATCTACCAAATGACCAATTTCGAATTGATGAAAATGGACAAGTTTTTAATGGAGATCAACTCGCAGCAAAAATCGGAATGGGATATGCTCAAGATCCTGATCTGCTGATGAAAACGGGTGAGGGGTTGTATAAGCTGGAGAACAATGGCGTTCTTGCTAATGCTTACACATCACCGAACGTTTCTTTTCGTATGCAGCAGGGTTTTATAGAAGGATCGAACGTTGATAGCGCTCAGACAATGACTGATTTGTTAAGTACATATCGAACATTTGAAGCGAATCAAAAAGTTTTGCAAGCTTATGATCGTAGTATGGATAAAGCAGTGAATGAAGTAGGAAGAGTAAATTAATTCGAAACAAAGACCTCCCAATTCTTTTTTTTCACGAGGAAGCTCGACCGTTCGTTCGCGGAAAGTAAGTTATTTTGCTAAATGTAGAAAATTCAACATGGTTGATTTAACAACGCCTAATTAATAAATGCACATCATTTTTCATAAATTAAAACGACGAAAGGAGACTCCTATATGAATTCTACTTTGATCACTGCATCGAATACGATGAACCAATTGCAGCAGCAAATGGATATTGTCAGTCATAATATGTCTAATACAGATACCATTGGTTATAAGAAAAGAGAAGCTTCCTTTAGTGAGCTCTTGTATCAGCAAATGGACAATCAACCGGTCAAGAAAGATGAAGTTGGTAGAACAACGCCAATGGGTATACGTCAAGGGACCGGTGCAAAATTAGGACAAACGGAACTCGTTTTGAAACAAGGATCTTTAAAAAATACAGGTCGCTCACTGGATTTTGCCTTTACAAAAGAAAATCAGTTCTTTAAAATACTAGGTCAAGATGGTGCAAAGCAAGAACTTCAGTTTACAAGAGAAGGGGAATTTTACTTAACACCTTCTGCAAACAATATGCTTCAACTTGTAAATGGAACGGGACAAGCTTTACTAGATGAAAATAACCAACCCATCACTTTTAGTGCAGACGCAAACAACTACAAAATCAAAGATAACGGCGTCCTTGAAGTAACCGGAACGAATGGCTATAATGCCACTTTCAACCTTGGTGTTGTTGCGGTCGATAAACCCCAGTTTTTAGAGCAAAAAGGGGACAATGCATTCGCTTTGCCTAAAAATATGAATCAGTTACAAGTCAATGCTTCGGATATCTATCGTGACTTGGTCGGGGGCGCATCTCGGAATGACATCGGGATTGAACAAAATGAACTTGAACAATCGAATGTCGATATTGCTAAAGAAATGACCGACCTCCTTAACATGCAAAGGTCGTATCAGTTTCAATCTAGATCCATAACGATTGCGGATCAAATGATGGGATTAGTCAACTCAGTAAGATAATAAACATTTTCTAGCTATTTTTTCTAAAAAGGGAATGAGTGAAACTTTCTTCAATCGTTTGACTAATCGTTAGTTAAACGAATCGAGCTTATACAGGCAAAGGGGACACCACTTAGTTCAGAGGACGTTCCTTCTTGTTTAAGCGGGTTAAAGGAGATTCTCAATGACGGAAGATCAGATTCAGCCTAAGGCACGAACGAGAGAAGAAGTGAAACTGGAAAAACAGCGACAAACGGAATCTTTAGACAGCACGTCTGTCTTTGTGCGGATTCGTCTCATTCCAATTTGGCTTCGTCTTATCCTTGTTCCTTTCTTATTAGTCATCAGCCTTTTGATTGGCTCCATTATTGGCTATGGCGTAATTGGAAATGGCAGACCACTAGATGCTTTAAAAATATCAACGTGGACGCATATTCGGGATATGGTTGTTAAAAAATAATGCTCTTTTCGTAAACTTTGTTGCTATTTATTGTTTCGCTAAAATCGGCTCGCTTTCCGTGGACGAACCACCAAGCCTCCTGCTCGTGCCTTACTGCGGGGTCTCGGTTGGCCCGTTATTCCACAGGAGTCTCGCAGATTTACGCTCAACACAGAGTGATCTAAATGAGGCAACTAATTTAAAGAGGGTATGAAGACCATTTATGAAAAAACAACAATCTATGCGAAAACGAATCAATTTCATAATGATAAATCAGTTCTTAAAAGACGAACATTTTATTCGGTTGAAGTGACAGACGGCGACTCCTGCGGTATTAGCTTGAGCAGAAGACCCCTCAGAGAAAGGATCACAGTCTAAGAGCGCAACATCCTGTTGCAACGACTGCGCTAAAACTTCCTGTTTGTCGGAGTGGGCTGAAGCCAAGCCCGCGGAAAGCCTCCGTCGAGAACGAAAACCGAATCTTATGCAAAAAATTCTTTAAAACATTCGTATAAATGATCTAAAAAAACATTATGAAATTGATTCAAACAGCTAAAAATAAACAAAGAATTCATTTAGCAATAGTAAATTGATACTATACACGCATTTTTGCTTTTCCATAGGAGGAATACATATGTTAGATAGTCAGCAAATTAAAGAAATCATTCCACATCGTTATCCCTTTCTTTTAGTGGATCGTATTTTAGAAATTGAAGAAGGAAAAAAAGCAGTTGGTATTAAAAACGTGACGGCGAATGAAGAGTTTTTTAACGGACATTTTCCCGATTATCCAGTTATGCCGGGCGTTCTAATTGTCGAGGCTTTAGCACAAGTTGGAGCTGTGGCCATGTTGAAAAAAGAAGAGTACCGTGGACGCCTTGCTTTCTTTACAGGGATTGATAAGTGTCGATTCAAGAGACAAGTTAAACCAGGCGATCAATTACGACTAGAAGTAGAAATGACTCGTATGAAAGGGCCGATCGGGAAGGCGAAAGCAACGGCAACGGTTGAAGGTCAAGTCGTCTGTGAAGCTGAAATTATGTTTGCGATTGGTGAAGAAAAGAAATAATAAAAGCCCCGGGAAACCGAGGCCGCTGTAATCGTTTATTTATAATTACTTAGAGAGAACTTGAACGATCTATCGTTCAAGTTTTCTTTTTTTTAAAAAGATAAGAAAGTATAAATTTTTTCACAGCTGAACGGGCGCTTTGCGCTTTTCTTAAAAGAATTTAAAGGGGAATAAAGAAAAAATGGCTTCGCCCGCTATATTTTCTTTACTAATGGTGCCTACACTAGGATCACGACTATCTAAGCTTTCACCCAAAGTACGGTTATCTCCCATAATAAAATAATGATCAGATTCTACCTTTTTTTTATCCATATCAATTGATTTCCCCTTTGTATAGCTTTCGCTTAGAGGCTGATTATTGACGAAAACTGTTCCATCTTTAATGGCCACAGTGTCATGAGGTAAACCGATTATTCTTTTAATAATAAAGTAACCATGAGGATCTTTCACAACGACCAAATCACCCTGTTCAGGTTTGAAAAACACTTTGTTTAAAAGCAAAGCATTTCCATTTTCAATCGTAGGGTTCATTGAATTTCCGTTAATAACTTCGATTCCGATAGCGAAATGAAAAAATAAACTTATTAGGAGCAATCCAATAAGAAATTTAACCCATCCGAAGATCGATTCTTTCTTCTTTTCTTTTAAGTTTATACCGACATTTAATTCTGCTGCTTTAGTAATCATTATTTTCTACCCTTCTGTGGAAGTATTCGGTTTCTTCTTCATCTTGAATCGTTGGTTCATCTGGAACCGGCGGGCTAACTTTTTCTTCTTTTGCGGGTTCAACGGGATCTGCCGGTTTTGCATCAGAGGATGGTGGATTTTCGATTTTTTCAGTTGGCTGTGTGTCCACTTGATTCATTTCATTCGTTGCTTTTTCAAGAATACTTTGCAACTGTGCACTTACAGACGCCATTTCATCGCGATTATCAAAATGGATATTACGGATCAATGAATCTGTATACGCTCTTAATTGCTGGACACGTTCATTTTTTTCGGTTTCCGTAAATTGACTAAGATTCTCTCTAGATTTCCTAAATTCTAATTCCAATTCTTCTTTTAAGCGGATTTTTTGAGACTCTTTTTCATTTAGAATGGCGTTTTCAATCGTTTGATAAGATTCATTGCCACGGTCAGTAAACCATTTTGTCATTTTTCCATTAATATCTGTATCAGCAAACGATATGCCTACTCCACTACTGATCGTGATACTTAAAAAGAGAACTCCAATTAGAATTTTTTTCTTCCTAACACTTTTAACTCTGACTTTTCGACTTTCCATAACCGATCCTCCCAGCTTCTTCTTTCAATAAAATTTATCAGAGCCCCAACGAGGGGACTCTGATAAGAAATGACAATTAAATTCCGCTTGCTACCGTTTCCAATTCAGCTTCTGCAGCAGTTTGTAGTTCATCTGCTTTCTGTTGAATAAAAGCTTTTTGAGCATCGACCAATTCTTTTGCTTTAGTTATTAATTAAACTTCTAAGCTCAACGATCTTGGCATCAATTGCTGCGTTGATTTCAGTAGTCGTAGAAGACGTTTCATTCGCTAATTGAGTAGATAGATCTGATTTAGCTGCAGCAATGGCAGCTTGAAGTTCTTTATTTGCAGCAGCAGAAGATGCTTGAATGTCTGTTATGGACTGATGCTAGAGCAGTAGTCACCAGTAGCTTTTGTAGCTTTTGTTAAATCACTTGTTGCATAATTAAGTGCTTCAGCACCTGCTTTATTTATCAAGCCATTTGCATAAGTAGAGATTCCGTCAAATTGGGCGGCCATCTTATTGGAAAGTTCAGTCTTCTTGTCATTCACTTGTGTTACATAATCGCTTTTTGTCGTATTAATCGCACCAGTTGCAGCATTCGTACGCGTTGTTTTTTCTGTGTTAATATCTGATATTTGCACCATTTTTAATTCCGTTATATTCGTTTTGTAATGCACCTGTTTTTGAAGCAATGTGACCAACAGCTGCACTAGTAATTGCTTGGGTTGAATGACCAAATTGAGTATTATACCAGCTTCCTAATTTTGCACCAGCATCTACATTTGCGAATGCGGTTCCAACTCCTGTTAACAATCCTACTGTAACGACCCCTGTAAGTACTTTACCTTTAACTGATTTCAACATAATCATTCTCCTTTTTAATTGTCCATTTTTTTTTATTAGAAGAGATGCTAGAGCATTTCTTTTATAAACTTAGTTTTCGTCGAGAATACGGTTAAGTATCTCTTCCGTGTCAGCAGTCATTTGCTGAGTTTCTTCAATCTTTCTCGTTTCGGTATAATGCTTCATGTCCTCATTACTTTGAGTAGACAATGAAACGGTGGTTTTTTGAAGTTGTCCAATTACATTGCGTTTTTGCATGACAATTTGTTCTTCCGATTTCATCGTTGCACCGTTTTGAAATTGATTTATTTCTTCTTTTGAGTGTGCCATTAATAGCTTTAGGTCGTTATTTAATTTGCTAAGTAACGATTGTGAATCCGTTGGAGTTTCTAATGGCTTACTCAGCTCCATAAACTTTCCGGAATACCAGCTAGTTAATTTATCTCCTGTATTTGCAAACGCAAAAGAGCTTCCCCCTACAAGAAGGAAACTTAAAAGGAGAATACTTGAGATCCTCTTAATTTTAAATTCCTCCATTTACAAATCATTCATTGTATTGGTGGAGGTCGGTTGCACTACTAGCTCCACACATTCTAAGTGCCCAGATTACAGAATGTGTTTCATAGCTCCCATCACGATCGGTTTTTTTCGTTTTTCCATCACCTCAGTTTTCCTAAATTTAATTGGCACATGATAGTAGAAATAAAATTTCGATATCATATTGCTTTTACGTTTGGTATGTAAAACCTTTCTAGTTGTGTCCGTTCAAGTTCTTTTTAAACGAATCTTTTGTTCGATATAATGAACTTGTAATGTGAGTATACCAACTCGATCAATTATTTGAAAAGGCTCAAATTCGGTTGAATTTATGTAAAAAATAGTATATTTCTCTCAATATCTCCCTTTTTCTCTTCGGAACGCTGTTTTTTGTTCTTTAAAAAGAACATAAAGTTCATTATCATGTTTAGATCTCTTCCTACCACATTTTTCTTCTATGACTAATTCCAAATTCTTAGGTTATCCTAACAACTGACCGATAGAGGTCACAAAGGAAATGAGAAAGGGATGTGGTTATACGTGATGAAAAAGTGGTTACACGTCGTTGCTGGTGTAGCTCTGGCGACAGCACTAGTAGGATGTAACAATAATGATAAGGAAAAAACGCCTCCGGCCAACGATAATAATGTCGTTCCTCAAAATGAAAATTACAATAATGGAGATATTGATCGGGATGGAAATGATGAATTGGATCCAGGAACCAAGCCTGAGCGCTATGATCAAAATCGTGCAAACGATAAGGACTTGAACAAAGACGAGAACACCCCGAAAGAAGATATCATTGAAGATGATTTAGATCGAAAAGATAAAGACAATATGGACCGTTAAGCAACTTTACTGAAAAAAGCAGAGAGTCAATCTGCTTTTTTTTGATGGCTTTGTAAAATGATCATGTTGATTATTTTACAATCAGAAAAACGACTCGCTTTCCGCGGAAGAACGGTCAATCCGCATCGTGAAAAAACACGAGCGCAATGAAAAAGTTCTCTTTGAAGTATATAAGCCATGAATTTTCGTTTCAGGCAGACGCGTTCCGCGGGCACGGCTTCAATCTCCTCCGACAAACAGGAAGTTTTAGCGCAGTCGTTGCAACAGGATGTTGCGCTCTTAGACTGTGATCCTTTCTTTGCGGGGCTTTCAGCTCGTGCTGTTCCCGCAGGAGTCGCTGCCTTCCACTCCTATTTAATAACGGTTTAAAAGGAATATTCTTATTCCAGCGAAAGTGTACATATTAGTGATTGCAGGTACAGACTCAGACGCGTTCCGTTCACATAGTCTGATTAATAAAATGAATCCAATTTCTTCTATTATTATTTTTAGGAGTCCGTTATTTTATTAATAATAGAGGAGTTTATTGAATGGAACCGTTGGGTAATAATACCTAAATAAGGAGGGATGCCCCCTTAAAAAACTGTATTGATACGAATCATTATGATATAGTAATGATTGTGTGTTGAGTTCACTATAGGAGGTAACCTTCTCAATATGTTAAAAGAATTGCCATCTGGTGTAAAAAGTAGCATTACTCGATCAATTACTACCTCATTCGAATTATATATGGAACGAATCGAATGGGATGAAAAGAAGTTTAGTCTCCCAGAATTTATTAAAGAGTGGCAGCGCTATATTAATCAACAAGCTACTTGGTACGAAAAAGTAGACGATGAAGTAAAGAATAGCCCTGTTTTCCATGAAGAACTTGCTCAAAAAATAAACGCTACAATTGAAAATATTTTTTCAACTGAGCCAACGAATGAACAAATAGAAGAAATCGCACGTTTGCAGGAAGAACTGCAAACCGATATTGATTACTCATGTAAAGCGGAAGCACGTTATTTAATCGCACAGTTAAAGAGGCAAGCTGGAAAAAAGTAATGGATGAGCTCCCTGCCGCATCATTAGAACTCAAAGTAGCATCAATTTATTACTATCAAGTGTATGGTAAGGAGCTCCCACGATTGGACTATTCCAATCAAGATATCCAGTACGTCATTTCCCAGCTGAAAGAAGCTTTAATTACGGGCGTTAATTCATTTGATCATCAACATCTACATTAATTGTGAGGACTGCCTATTTGGTAGTCTTTTTTTTATGCTTGTTTCATTTCCGATCAATAGAACGAACTTCATCATTCCGATTTCAGACCATTTATCCGATCGTTTCTAATAAATTTTGCATGACAGTCGGTTTCCGTTCTCGATGGACGCGTTCCGAGGACACGGCTTCAATCTCCTCCGACAAACAGGATCTTTTAGCGCAGTCATAGCAATAGGATGTTGCGCTCTTAGACTGTGATCTAGACTTTCGTAAAACTAAAAAAGGGAACAAAGTCTACAAAATGAACCATTATTTATTACGAACTTATTGTTCGTTAAAAATAACGAAATAGTAAGATAATTATAGGAAACAGAAGATAATACAATAAAAAGGAAAGATAACCATTCAAATTGCCAGAATACAGCTGTTTTTAGTGAAAGGGTTTTGCGATTATACTCAACTTAACAAGTTCTTTAAAAAGAACGATTAAGCTGTTATTTAAATGGAGGGGGCAAGAATCATGTACAAAAAAATATGTTGCCGCTGTAATCGATCTTCTTTCAGCAGTTCAGAAAGTGGAAATTGGAGTTGCCCCGTTTGCGGTGAAGACTTATCGAATCAGATTTTTTTAAAGGGACTAGCATTCGATGAGATTGATCATCAGGCATATCTGCTTCAAAGAAAAAGAGAGGATAGTCGAAAGTTGTTAAGAAAAAAGGCGATCGAAAATACTATACAGATTATTCAGAAAAAAATACAATAGAGATAGGTTCAGGGGGACAGAGAAATGAAAGAAGGACGATCTAGAGTGTTCACATCAACCACGTGCATCTATTTATTAGATGAAACATGTCCTTGGGAATGGTAGAGAAAAGCAAACCCATTGAAAAATGGGGACGCAAAGTTACGGGTCTAAGGCATGTTTCAAGAAACAGTGCTATGATCGCCGGGCCGCCTCACATACGATATACGTAGGAGGAGAACAGGTGATGAGACAAAGAAACAGCGTAGATTTAGAATGGGTGCTATTAATTGAAGAAGCTTTAACAATGGGAATAAGTAAAGAAGAGATCCAGGATTTTTTACACGCAGGGGTTAGTAGAGAGATAAGAGCAAAGGTGGTCATATAGACTTGAACGGACAATCGATACGTATAAAAAAGGTCTTGCCACATATTGGCAAGACTTTATTTTTGTTTAATACGCCAGCGATTAAATTCGATGAACTCACGAAATTGATCCTTTGATATACCGGATTTCTTCGCTTCTTGAGCAAGGTTAACCCACTCAGGATCTACGATTTTCTGATCCATTGCATCAAGCAAAAAGGTTTGAGCTGGGACATCTAGAACATTCGATATTTTTTCTAAAAATTGAATCGATGGATTTTTTTGCAAATTACGTTCAAGAGAACTCAAATATGACTTAGCAACACCAGCTTTGTCGGCTAATTCTGTTAAGGAAATCCCTTTTTCTTTTCTTAATTCTTTTACTCGATCGCCAATCATTTTCTCACACCTCGATCTATACTGTTGAAAAATAGGAATAAATTTCACAAATAGGAATGATATTAAAATAGTATACCTTTACTTACTATCGCGCAAACGCGGTTTCGTCATCATTTTGTTCTTGAATGATTGAACAAGTTCATCACCCGATAAACCTTCATCAACAAGGTCACGCAGCAAATGTTCTGCATAAATATTTCGTGGTTGATTCAAAGTACCTTCAAAAAGAACACTAATTTTGTCATCAATCCGTTTAACCGTGTGAATATAACATTTAAACGTGGCGAAATCATTCTCCAGGTTCGTAATAATGACTTGAATGGTTAACTCTTCACTTTTTTGTTGCGCTTCAGTAAAATAATCATAATATTGTTGATCAACATACGCTTCTACGATCCAACTTTTATGTTCGTTTTCTTTATTGATAATCAGGCCATCGATTAAATCAATTTGTCGAAGCGTGTCCGCCTCAAGTATTTGAAGCTTTACGATCTTAAAGGTCTTCATCAAACAACCTCCTATTATCCCAGTAAGTACTTTTGTTCATTATAGCATATTTTTTTTTGGATAGATTCACTGAATTTTTTGTCAAAAATCTTTACTCTGTGAATTTTAATTCATTTTCCTAATCGAAAACTCAATTTCCCCTTAAAAAATTTGAATTTTATGTCATTTTACTATGTGAAAAATGAATTTTCACGATTTTACAAGAGACGAATGATTCATTATGATCATGTTAACTCACAGGAAAGGTGGTGAAAAATTTGATCAATCAAGTAACATTAGTAGGAAGATTGACGAAAGACCCCGATCTTCGTTTTACTGGAGATGGGAAAGCGGTCTTATCGATAACTTTAGCAGTAAATCGGAGCTATCGAAATGCGAGCGGTGATTTAGAGGCAGATTTTGTTATGTGCACACTATGGAATCGTACAGCAGAAAATACGGCGAAATATTGCCAGAAAGGATCAGTACTAGGAGTAGTTGGGCGGATTCAAACAAGGAATTATGAAAATGCGGAAGGGAAAAAAATCTACGTGACTGAAGTATTAGCTGAAAATGTCCGATTCTTAAGTCAGAAACCGGTTGATTCACCGAAAATGGCCGTCACACTTCCAACTTAATTTGAAAGGAGAATGAAATGGATCAAAAACGCCAAGAATCAATTGAAAGATTGTTACAAGATCTCATTTATAAGGTAGGCAAAGTCCACAGTCAACAAATTCTTCTCCATGAAAAAATGGACTTATTAGAATCTCATTTATTTAAAGTACCTTCACATATGGAAAGTCCATCCTCACACACTAGCTGGCAAATTCATAGTTAATCATTCCGAGTAAATCCCCGTATGTTCTTCGGATCAACCCCACCAGAAAAAATCAAATCACTTCCTCGATTTAATCCGCACATATTCCAAAAGGCCAGCTACGAGAGCCGGCCTTTTTTCTTTTAATATTGCTTCCTTAATAAACTTCGATTTCTGAATTTTATCTCCAAGTGTCGATTGGCTGCCACAGCTAATGAGAGATTTCTACAATTTTACTTTTATTTCAATACTTTTTCTAAGAAATCAATTTCTCTTGCGATTTTCTCCATGGCAGCAGGCAAATGACGATCAGAAAAGTGTCCTAATTTTAAAAGAGCTTTTTTAAAGTGATCATTTTTAAACGCGAGCGAGAGGATTGCTGCTTTCTCACGCTCGTCAATTTGAGATAAAAAAGATTCATCATAAGGAGCGGTTTCTTCTGTCGTCTGTTCCTGAAAATAGGAGAGCGGAACGTCGTAATACTCTGCGAATTTTCGGATCATATCTGAAGAAATATTTTGAGTCTTTCCGGTTTCATATTTAGAAATACTTCCACGGCTAAGCTTGACATAGGTCGCTACATTTTCTTGAGTAAGTCCCTTTAGTTTCCGCAAATTCCTCAATTTATCATGGATAGTCATTTTATCACCGACCTCATTTATACATAAATCAAAGATAGCGATAAATAGATTGAAAAATACCATACGTTCGCGATAAGATCATTTATATCGTTCCTATTAGGAACATATGCGAATTAATACAGGATTTTACAAAATGCGCCAAGAAAATAAAGAATACAAAAAGAAGGGAACTGCCCTAATAGGAGGAATTAGAGAGTGGGATATGAATGGATTTTATCGTTTGAACGTCTATCAATGTGTAAGTCGATTGAATACGCGAGTGAGTTAGAATTTATATTCACTCCACCACCACAAAATATAAGAGAGAAGTATCCTTACTTTCCTACAACAATTCAACTGTGTGATTCCACGTGACCAAAGCAACTTACCCATCCTAAAAAAAACAAACCAAAAAGCAATTCATGTTGTATTAAAAGGAGATCAGTCTTTTCCGTTTGTGATGAGCTCTCATATAGAAGAAAGACTGTACGAACTAGAGATTTGCATGAAATCGAAACAAATTAAAATGAGAAGCCGATTAAACCAATATCTGGTTGAAGAAAATAAAATCGTCAGTTTACTAGCGACCTGTTTTACGATCAAGTCACCAAAGGAATTAGCCTTTATTTCGTTTGGAAGGAAGAAGAAATAGAGGGGGTATGAAACAAAAAGATCAGTCTTCAGTTTCCTAATGGTTCATTGATTAAGAATGTTGCTGGTAAACCGGAAGTGTCGATGATCTCTTGAGCACAAAGAGACCGCCTACCCACATTTCACATAAGGAAGGGGGTGTCCTAAAAGTCATTTAATGGACTTTTAAGAGAAGCTTTCCTTATATATTAAAATTGGCTGTTGATTTCCGTTTCAGGCGGACGCTTTCCGCGGGCGGTCCGTGTGCCTCCTCGCTCACTACGCTCTCTGTGGGGTCACACCTGAACGCGCTTTTCCCGCAGGAGTCGCCGCCTTTCACTACAATCCATTACCTGTTTAAAAATGCACAGTTCGATAGAAGATAGCTTTAGAGATGAAGACAAAAATATCGTTCGATTTCTAAAAAAGAAAGGGATTTTGGCCATCGGCGAGTAAATGAGCTTGTAAGGCGAGATAAGTAGGCTGTAACGCGAGTAAACTATGCTATAAGGCGAGATAAATCAAGCTGTAACGCGAGTAAACCAAGCTAGAGTGCTCATTTTCACCAAAACCAATCTTAAATATCCACCCTCGAAGCACCCTTTTACTTAGTAAGGATCATTTTTTCGCAAAATGGAACATAATTCAGCTAAAAAGAGGGAAAAAAGCTTGGTTTGAAAAAATTTAGGAAGAGAGGGATCTCATCAATCGTCCCAATTTCTAAAAATCAGAAGGGGTATTTTGACCAACGGCCACGTTTTTGTTGCGAAGTTTTATTAGGTCCCCACATAATTTGGGATGGAGGAGTTTGTCCATGCATTCTTGTAAGTAATTGGTATTCACCATCTCCTTATAAGTGAAAATATAAAAACCGTTAGCGAAAAACGAGTTGTTTTTCGCTAACGGTTTTATTTTAGAGACTTATTTTCCCGATATCGATACTTCATTAGTTAAGCGATAGCATAGAAAAGAGGTCTTCGTCGGATAGTTCGGTCATCCATTGATTGCTTTGAAGGATTTCATCGTTCAGCAATTGTTTCTTATCCAGCATGGCGTCGATTTTTTCTTCGAGCGTGCCAGATGCGATCAGCTTATGAACGTGAACAAAACGATTTTGTCCGATTCGGTAAGCACGATCCGTTGCTTGATTCTCAACAGCAGGATTCCACCAACGGTCATAGTGAATGACATGATTTGCTGTCGTCAAATTTAATCCTGTTCCGCCAGCTTTTAGAGACAGAAGGAAAATGGGGAATTTCCCATCTTGGAACGACTTGACGTATTCATCACGCTTATTCTTCGGCATACTTCCATTTAAGAAAGGAGCCTCAATGTTGAATTTCTCGCGTAGCACACGTTGGATCATTTCGCCCATCCCAATGTATTGCGTAAAGACTAAGCAAGCTTCGCCATTTTCTAAAATAGACTCGACGAGATCAACGAGTTTAAGCAATTTTTCTGATCGATCCAGTTCTCGAATAGGCATTTCTTCTTTTAAATACAGTGCAGGATGGTCGCAAAGCTGTTTGAGTGAATTCAGCATTTGTAGAACGAGTCCTTTCCGTTCAAAGCCTGTCACTTTCTGCAACTTTTCAAATGTTTCTTTTAACGCTGTTTCATAGAGAGAAGCCTGTTCGGCCGTTAACGCACAGTATTCTTTTTGCTCGAGTTTATCAGGTAAATTCAACTCGACATCTGGATCTTTTTTCGTCCGGCGTAACAAGAAAGGGCCGATTTTGGATTGCAGATCTTTAACGGCTACTTTATTGTCTTCGCGTTCGATCGGAACGATGTATTTCTTTTGAAAATGCGGGAAGTTTCCAAGGTAACCCTTATTCAAGAAGTCAAAGATCGACCACAGCTCTGAAAGTCGATTTTCCATTGGTGTTCCTGACAAGGCGATATGGTGCATCCCATCAATCGATCGAATCGCACGGGATTGCTTCGTATGATAGTTCTTAATGTTTTGAGCTTCATCTAATGCAATGGCACTCCAACGGATCGAGGAAAGCTCTTCGACATCTAAGTGACTTAATCCATAGGAAGTCAAAATCACATCCGCGCCATTTGCAGCTTCTGCAAATTCTTCCCCTTTCATGCGAGAAGCTCCGTAATGGAGGTGAACCCGTAAGGAAGGAGCAAATTTCGCAAATTCATGCTGCCAGTTTCCAAGCACAGAAGTTGGGCAAATAATTAAAAACGGTGCATCGAGTTTTTCATTCTCTTTTACATGAAGCAAATAGGTCATCAGCTGAATCGTTTTTCCGAGTCCCATATCATCGGCGAGACAGGCCCCAAAGCCGAATTGTCTTAAAAATAAAAGCCAGCTTAATCCAGTTTCTTGATAGGGGCGCAGGTTACCGATAAATTGACCTGAAGGTTTAACCATTGGAATTTCTTTGACATCACTGAGTTGCTTCACCATTTTTTTCATAGAACGGTTTAGCTCAATTTGAATTTTGGCGAAAATTCGTGGGTCTTCCTCTTCTTCAGAAGCGGGATCATCCTCTGCTAATTCCTGCTCCAGCAAGTCTTGCATTCGAAGACCTTTTTTCTTCGCTTTTTCCATTAATTCTTGTATGCGCTGAATCATTTCAGGATCGAGTTTCAGCCATTTGCCTTCCACTTTTACAAGGCGGCGCTGATCGGTCACCATTTGTTGAAATTGAGATTCGCTTAATTCGGCTCCATTCATGGATACGCGCCAATCAAAATCAAGCATCGCATTTAAACCGACAAAAGAAGGACGATAGCTCGTATCCATCGATTTAACCTTTGCTTTAACGGTCATATTCGCTTCTTTCATCGCAATCCACCAAGATGGAAGTAAAATCTCGATACCCAAATTGAGGAGCGTTTCACTTACATTCATCAAAAATTCCCATGCTTCATCTTCAGATAAATAGCGTTTCATCGAATGCGCGTGTGATTCGTCACGCAATGAAGGGATGACACTCATCCAGGCGCGCTGTTCTTCTTCAATTTCAGAATCGTACATTTTCCAAGCAGTTGGCAATGGTTTATCTCCATAAACAAGGAGTTTATCGTTTTTTTTGCGATCGCGTAAAATGGTTTCAAGCTGCCACTCGCCATCATCATCTTCAGGTTCATTTAATCGAAGTCCGATAGAGAACGGAAGAGCTGAATCAGACCAGCCAATCCATTGACTCCAACGTTCTTCAGAAAAATAATCTTGTAATTGTTCAGGAGTCAAGCCGCTTTCCTGAAGTTGCTTCAGTTTTCCAAGAACGTCTTTCTGAACGGTTGAATGATTCAAATAACCCATAACAGCGGTATGAAACCAATGATTCGCTAAATCACGAAAGGTTTCTTGATGATCTGGACCATATAATGGCTGCGTCCAGAATGATGCAGGAAACTCTTCCCAAACCGAATCTGGTATCGTCCAATGCGGTTCTTCGCTGGCAGCAATTTGAGCGAAATCAGGTACCCAGTTTCCGCTTTCAATCGTCTCAAGAAGAATAGGAGCCATCGTGTAGCACGCTTGCGCCAAGTCATTCTCTGACCATTTCCAGTTAACAAAACGACTGAATTTCTCTTTTGCTAAAAGGGTCAACAACTCGTAAGCGGTTAGTTGAATCGCTGGCCCAGTTGAAAGGTGGATCTCATTTAATTTTGAGCCATAATACGTTTCTTCATGCCACAAAAAGAATTGACGAACCCATTCTTGAGGAAAAAGAACATGACCTAATGGATCGGCTAACTGAATCGAGAATTGTTCATCCTTCGTTGGATTAATATATACTTCTAGTTCTTTCACATTAAGCATCGACTAACTTACTCCTTTTACACTCTTCGTGAAAAGCACGGAGGCGTTTCGTTTCATGAAGAAGTTCTTCGAAATACGTGTCCCAGATTGCTTGTTGTTTCAGTTTTCGATAAGCAGCCCGTAATTTTTTTAAATAACGAACGGCTTCTTTGTAACTTTGACGCTGTTTCTTTCCAATCGCTTGCTTAATCCCGTGATGATAAATGGGTAAAACGAGCTCAGGAGAAACTTTCCCAATCTCCGTAAGGCCTCTCTTATCCATTAGATCAAAGTCTTCATTAATCAAAAACATTTGAACTTCAATCCAGTCTCGGTAAGATCCTCTTTGTAAAAGAAATTGACTATATTCGAACGCACTATAAGGAAGGAATGCTTGATACAAGCCATTCATCAATTCTGGCTGGTGCGTAAACATCCAATTTTGATTGATTTGACGGAAGAACCAGTACATAAAGTGTTGAGGACCCGTTGGCACTCGGTCCATCGTGATAAAAGCAGGGATCTTATCAAGGATCGCCTGAAGCAAATAGACAGCTTCATCAAACTGACCAGAATGGAAAAACCGATCAATCCAATACAAACTAAACGAAACAATCATAGGGGAATGGGACTTCATTTCTTCCATCACCATTGCACGATCATTTAGTAAAAGCCGCAAGTGAAGAAGGGCAACTTGATGGCTGAGCGTAAGATGGTCTTGGTCATGTTGAAGGACGACTAGTCTGTCAACTTGATTCTTACGCCATTCTTTCTTTTTAAAAACATGAAGCCAGAGATCACGATACACGTCGAGTCTTTCCACTTGAAACAACTCCGCCGTGAGCAGCCACTGATCCGCTTCGTCACGTAACCGTTCAATATAAGGGTCAAATGCAAACGGAGTAGCATGAACGCGAATTTGATCCATCGCATCCTGTGCTTTTTCAACAAGTTGCTGAATCCAAGATCGACATGTACTTAAGACGACCTGAGAATCATAAGTACTTTCATCCATCGTTTTGCAGGTAACACCTAACAGATAAGAGGTTGTGTATAATTCGAAAAGTGGTTTCCACTCACGCTCAATCGGGCCTAACGCGGAGATTTTTTGATAAACCGATTTTCCCTTCATATATAAAGAATAAGGATTTTTGCGCCATTCAATGAGATCTTCATCACTCACACTGTTCTCAATCAAGTCGATCCATTTGTCCGGACCATCTTCTTTCGTTAGAGGATGCTGAACGGTTTCGAGTTTCACACCCCACTGATTCTTCATCTCCATAAAGCGAACGGCATTTATTTTATTTTTCCAATAATCCATCCATTGAGTGACACTTCGAGAACGACCGTACATAGACAAAAAGGCAGCCATTCGGTGGCGGCACCATAGTCTTTCTGGACATGAACATGAACTCAAAAGGGGATCATCTAAATCGAGTTTTACTTCTACAGGTTTAACGTCATGAACTTGGCAGCGAACCTGGTCTTCACTTGCCTTAATATCGTATACTGCACCTTGTTGATACAGCATAAAACCGCGTCGGATCGGTGTTTTAGAAGCTTCTAAATCAGAGAAAAGCTCCGTCTTTAAAGTTTCATTAAATTGATCCATCTTACTGGTTGATACATTCGTATTGGTAGGTATCACAAACACCCCTTCCGAACAAAATTAAGCTTTTTTGGTCATGTTACCTCATGCAGAAATAACGTCCATCATCATTTCATTTTCAACTAAATACAACTATATCAAGGACGCACAAAAAGCCATCCTTACCAAAAAGGTCATTCCCTTATTATAACTCAAAACAGGGGAAAAGAGGAAACGAAGTAAAAAGGGGTCTGGCCCATTGTGAAATCTTTCGCTTGAGGGAACACTCTTTTTTTCATTTTTCTTAAAAATAAGTATTTTGTCATAGTTTACCAATGAAAAAAATGAAGAAGGAAAGCGGAATAAAGATTATTGAGGCGAAATCGTGTTGTTCACCGCTAGCGAGGGATGAAAAAAGAGACTTTAAACCTATTTTAGTGGTCTAGACCGCAACCAATTGCCTATTCCAAATAAGGGCAGACGAATTTGTTTAATAAATAAATGAATGCTATCAATAAGAATAGATATGACCATAGATGGAATTTTCCATTTTTTTATTAATATTGGGTTTAAAGGAAAAAAATGTCGGGTAGTAGGAATTGAACAATATCGGACTAAAGTTTCAACTAGCCACTGAGCACCCTTCGGTTCTTGCGCGAAAAAACAGAAAGTTCAGATATTGTAAAGTAGAACTTTTAATCTTTATCCAATTAAGATGAGTAGTTTAAGAGAAAGAGGGATTATACGATGCTAGAATCGAAACGCAGAGCGACTATTTTTCTATTGATTGCTTTTTTATTAGCTGCAGTGGCGGGCTACCTTGTGCTAGAAAAAGTAAAATCACTGAATGCTGAGCTTGGAGGAATGACGACAATTTACATTGCTCAAGATGACATTGCATCGAGGACACCAATTGCAAGTAATCAATTAACGACGATGCAAATCCCGAACCGATTTGTAACCAGCTCTTATATCCGGAATGAAAAAGATGTGAAGAGCATGGTATCTGTTGTTCCATTAAATAAAGGAGATGTCATCACTAAAAACATGCTTAAGCCGGTTTCCAATTTACGAAATGAAAATCATCGATTAGTCGCCATTTATCGCTCTGATAAAATTATTTTCGATCAAGTCATCGAAGCGCTCGATCGCGTGGATATCATTGTTTCGAATGAAGCGAAAGGTGAAAAAGAAACGAAAGTATTTATGAAAGATGTTCCAGTAGCATATGCACAAGGATCGAATAAGAAATTTGCTGGAATTGCCGTTGAAGTCAGTGCAGAAGACGCACCTAAGCTTATACATATAGAGAATTACGGAGAACACATTCGGATTTTAAAAGCGAATGTTGGTCGGGACGATCAGCCACCTGAGCAAACAGAGCCTGTGAGTGATGAATCAAAATCGTCCACCGATAAATCGACAGCGCCACAACAGCAAGATAAACCTACATCGACAAAACCAAGTGCAGCTCCTACTAAACAAAAAACAACGAGTGAAAAACCGGCAACGAAGACACCAGCACCAGCACCGACCACAACTAAATCGAATAACTAGAGGAGAATTCTGCAATGGAAAATCATTTAGATATTTTGCTCGTCAGTGAAGATGAGTTAATACAAAATCAGATTCTAAACTCTGTGGATGATCAGGGACAAATCAACGTCGTTTTACCTAGCGATGTGATGAGAGAAGTGCACCGGCAACAACGGGATATCGTCATCTTTGTGCAGCCGGAAAAGGACTTGGGAGTTGAATTGATTCAATTTGTGAAGTCATTGCATGCAAATACCCTCGTTATTTTTATCGCAAAATCATCCGATTTTACGTTGCTAAGAAGTATCACAAAAGCGGGTGCAGATGACTTTTTCGTGTTTCCAGACGAATTCGCCTTATTTATTAGCCGATTTCCTACGATTATTCAAAATTATTTATTTAAGAAAGAAGTCCATTCTCAAGATGATCAGCCAAAAGTTCGTGTTTTTGGGAGAGGGAGAGGACAGATTGTTTCTTTCTATAGTGGGAATGGAGGAACAGGAAGGTCACTCATAGCCTCAACGCTCGCTCAATCATTGAGGCTCGAATCAACTGCAGAGGTCATATTAATCGATTTGAATTTTCAATATGGTGGAATTGAAACACTCTTTTCGATTGAATCCAACCGTTCTATCGCTGATTTAATACCGGTCATCGAGGAATTAAACGAGAGTCATATCCGGAATGTCGCACAGACGGAAACCTATTCTCAAATGGAAATTTTGGTTAGCCCTTGTGACGCAGAAGTAGCAGAAACGTTGAATGATGAATTTATTGCAAAGCTTCTTCGAACATGCCGGCGATCCTTTGACTATGTCGTGATCGATCTTCCGACAACGGTCAGCAATCAAGTAGTAACGGCTTTAGAGGAATCAGATAAAGTCTATTATGTTTTATCGCCGAAGACACCATCTTTAAAAATACTAAACCAATTTGAACAATTATCGACTCGGTTAGGAATTGAACTCCAGTCAAAAATGGAAATTGTGATCAATCAAATCAGCAAAGAAAATGAAATCCAGGAAAAAGATTTGAAAGGGTTGCTTCGGTACCCAATCGCTTCTTCTATTCGCAAAGATTCAAAGAGCCTGCAAACCTTTGTGAATAAAGGGGAGGCATTACGAAAGCAACAAAAAGAACGGAAACTGATTCCATTTGCAAAAGACGTGACGAAGTTCGCTCATGCCATATTAAAATAATTGATGCCAGTGGAGGTGTCTCATGTCATCCTTGTTTGAAAAAAGAAAAGAAAGAAAAGTGACAAAAACAACCGCATATGAGTATGACAATCACTTAGTCGATCAATTGGTTGAGCATTACAAAGCCCGACTTTTGAGAGACACGAATTTGGATGCTCTAACGCGCTTATCGCAAGGTGAAATGAGATTGAAAATCGAACAACTCATTTCACAATTCATGTCAGAAGAACGGGTGATTATTTCCCGGAATGATAAAGATCTCCTTATTACGAGAATTTTAGATGAGTCAGTTGGTTATGGTCCACTCGAACCGTTGATCAATGATCCGAGTGTGACCGAAATCCTGATTAATGGATGGAATGAAGTTTATGTTGAAAGACTAGGGAAACTTGAGTTAACGAATGTTGTCTTTAGAGACGATGAACATGTTCGCCACATTGTCGATCGAATTGTAGCGCCTCTCGGAAGAAGAATTGATGAAAGCTCCCCAATGGTCGATGCCCGGTTACCAGATGGGAGTCGTGTGAACGCAGTTATTTCTCCAGTAAGCTTAAATGGCACACTTGTCTCCATCCGGAAATTTAGAGCAGAGCCTTTTCAGATGGAAGATCTTCTAGAATACAATTCACTTAGTTCAGCTATGGCTCGATTTTTAGAAGCAGTCGTAAAATCAAAAATGAACATTCTCATTTCTGGAGGAACTGGGTCAGGAAAAACAACTTTGTTAAACGTAGTAGCGGCAGCGATTCCTCATTCTGAAAGGGTGATTACCATTGAAGACTCTGCCGAACTTCGATTAGATCGTCCAAACGTCGTTGGGATGGAAGCAAGACCCTCGAACGTGGAAGGGAGAGGGGAAATTAGCATACGTCAACTGGTGAAAAACTCTTTAAGGATGAGACCGGATCGGATTATTGTCGGAGAAGTAAGAAGCGGAGAAGCATTTGACATGTTGCAAGCTATGAATACCGGACATGAAGGTTCGATAACAACCGTTCATGCCAATTCACCAGACGATGCACTCAGGCGGGTTGAAGCCATGGTCGTGATGGCAGGATTGGAATTGCCCAGTCATATCGTGCGTGAATATATCGTTGGTGCTTTAGATTTAGTCATCCAAGTCACAAGGCTAACGGATGGAACGAGAAAAATCGTATCCATTACTGAAATTGTGAAAAATAAAGACGGAACCCATGAATTAAATGAGATTTATTTCTTCAATCGAACAGGGATGACAAAGGAAGGAATGATTGAAGGATTTTATACACCAACGGGAATGCTCCCGAAAAGCCTAGAGAGACTGAAAGTATTTGGCTATCACTTACCAGAATCCTCATTTAGCCCAGTGAAGGAGGGGGTACCACAAACATGATTGCCATCATCAGTATGGGATCCGCTTTAATGGTCATCTTTGGAATCTATTTTTGGTTAGACTATCGAAAAGAAAAAAGAGAATGGAAAAAAAACGTTCAACGTCTCTATTCAGGGGGTGCTAAGCGGAAAAGTTTGATTCTTGCCTTAGGGAACTGGTACGACCGAAGAGAATCAGCGAAACCAATCGCTGAAAAACTTAGAAAAGCAAATCTACCATTCGTTCCATCTGAGTACATTGGGGCACTAATCGTCTCCTATATGGGACTGATCATTTTCCTTCAGAATTTTTTTCAAATTGAATTTCCTGTTAATTTTCTAGTTGCTGGTTTGATTTTAGAAGGTGCTAGAAGAATGGTGTTTATCATTAGAGGAAATAAAATGAAGCAAAAACTAGTCGAACAGTTACCGGAGATTTGCCGAACATTAGCGAATGCAACACGATCAGGAATGACTTTGAATCAGGGAATTCACCTTGTTGCACAGGAAGTAAGTGAACCAGCAAAAAGTGAATTTCGTCGATTGGCTCAAGAACTATCTTTGGGTGTTGATTTTAATACAGCGCTACGATCGATGGAAAAAAGAATGGAAAATCGAGAATTTCAATTGTTTGTAGCCACTCTATTAATCCAAAAGAAAGCAGGAGGGAACTTATTCTTCGTCTTAGACGAAATGGGTCAAACATTGGAAGAAAGAAAAATCCTCCAACAAGAAATCAAAACAATGACAGCTGAACAACGATATGTCGCCTACATCGTTCCGGTTATACCTATTTTTCTAGTCTTAATGATGAACAACATCATTGATGGTTTCCTGGATCCCTTGTTTTCAGGTCTCGGTTTGTTCCTACTCCTCTTCTTTTTGGGAGGAACGGTCCTTACATTCTTCCTCGTTCGAAAAGTAACCAATATAAAGGTGTGAACACATGGATGGTTTTATCTTAATCGTCATTTTATTGTCGCTCTTATTTTTTGCAATTTCTTTACGAAGCTATTATCTCTATCTTCAAAATAAAAAAAGATTAAAAGAAGAAATGAAAGAAAAAATTTATCGCTATGATTTATTTGAGAAAAAACCTTCACGAAAAGAAAGAATCCTAGCAAAAATGTTCCACTATGCTGATGATTTCAATTCATTGGGACAACGAATAAATTTTTTTAGTGAGAATGAAGAAGTGGCAAAGCTACTCATGCAAGCGGGTTATCCATATCAACTAACGGTTGAACGCTTTCAAGGATTAAAAGTTTTTATGTTGGTTTTAGGTTTTATCTTTGGTGGTATCTTGTTGGTCCTTCAGTTTCCTTTTTCTCAAATTGGCATCATTGTGATTCCGTTGTTAGGTTTTGGGATGACCATCATGTGGTTGCGGGGGAAAGCGAAAAAAAGGCAAGAAGAGCTGTCCTTTCAGCTTCCTGATTTTTTAGACACAATGAGTGTTACTTTACAAGCTGGTGTGGGATTAGATCAGGCTTTACGAGACATTGTTCCGTACTTCCAAGGGCCAATTAAAGAAGAGTTCGGAAGATTTCTTCAAGAGTTAGACATCGGCGTGCAAAGAGCAGAAGCTTACCGCACTCTACTAGAACGGAACGATAGCAGAGAATTTCAGTCGTTGATTAAGTCATTAATCCAAGGTGAAAGACTCGGTGTACCCATATCGAAAACGTTTAAATTACAAGCTGAGGAAATGAGGAAGTTGAAGAAAGAAAAGATAAAAGAAAAAGCGGCTAAAGCTTCACCTAAGGTCACTTTGATTACTACTTTTATCGTCATGCCTTCAGCCCTCATTTTAATAGGCGGCTTGATGATCATAAATATGTTTAGTCAGAATCGTAATCTATTTGATTTATTCAATCAGTAAAAATACAACATTATGAGGAGAGAAAAAAATGAAAAACACACTAATGACTACATGGATCAAGATTATGCACCCCGTTAAAAATGAAAGAGGAGCTCAATCACTCGAATGGTTAGGCTTAGCAGCCCTTCTTATCCTGATCTTAGGAATTGTTTCACAAGCAGTCAGTAAAGGACAAGGAAACATCGATGGCATCGTTTCAGGAATCTTAACTAAAATCAAAGGGATGGTAGGAAATTAACTAGCTAGTCTTGTAAGTAAAGAAATGAAGGAGTATGGAGAGCAGATGCAGATGAAAAAACACTTACTACTTATATTGTTGTCCGTGCTTGTGCTTTCTTTAGTGGCATGTCAAAGCAAGAATGATCATGTGAAAAATGAAAAAACCAATGCCTCTGATTCGACTGTGAAAGAGGAGAAAAGTTCTCCTAACAAAGCGAATGAAACGACCAAGAATGAAGAAACAGCCACAACAGATCAACTACCAACTTCTTATACAGCTCTGGCAAATAGAAAACCGGGAGCACTCAAAGACTTTCAAGCACTAATTTGGGAAGAAGATAAAATTGTCGATAAATTTGGTGACATGCAACTAAAAGCCACTGCCACTCAAGATGAGCTCGATCAGTACTACTTGAAACTATTAGATCGTCTGCAAAAAGATTTCCAAGGTCCCGAAAAAGCGATACGCAATCTTCGCTTTCAAGCATTAGGTAATCCATCGATTAAAGATCCGCGTTATCAATTTAAAGATCACATGAATGTAGAAATTGTCCTTGATGCATCTGGAAGTATGGCTCAAAAGATTAACGGTACGGCAAAAATGGATCTAGCCAAACAAGCGATTCAAAATTTTGTGAATCAGCTACCGAAAGAAGCGAATATTGGCATACGAGTATACGGGAACAAAGGAAGCAATGATGATAAAGACAAGGAAGTTTCTTGTCGTGCGAGTGATATCATTTACCCGCTATCATCTTATGATCAATCTACGTTTAATCAATCTTTAAATAAAGCAAAACCAACAGGATGGACGCCAATTGGACTTGCATTAACTGAAGCACAAAAGGATCTCTCGAAATTTGACAGCAAAACGAATACAAACATTGTCTATCTAGTCAGTGATGGGGTTTCTACTTGCGAAGACGATCCGATCGGAGCGGCTAAGAAACTGTATAACTCAAATCTCACGCCCATTATTAATGTGATTGGATTTGATGTAGACCCTGATGGGCAAGTCGAGCTAAAGAAAATTGCTGATGAAACACAAGGAATCTATGAAAATGTTTCTGATGGAAATCAACTTGCAGAGCAACTGAATACAGTTAGTGAAATTGCAAAGGAATGGGATGACTGGAAAGCACAGAACAAACAAAGCATCGAAAACAAAAAATTGCACAATGGACTCGATATCTTTACGTATATTGTGAATGAAAAACAAAAAGAAGTGGACGAAGCAGCAAACATTCGTACAGTCTTAACCGTATTGAAGGAGAAAAATCAATTAACCGACGATCAATTTACAAAATTAACCGAGAAAAATCAGGAATATCACAAATGGATTGAGAGTGAAGTGAACAAATTTAGTGGTGAACTTGATAAGCTAAACAATCAAAATTATTCAGACGCGATCAAACAACTTGAAGCTACTTACGAAAACCGCGCCCAATAACAAGGAGGAGAATGAATGAAGGGGGATACCGGCGCAAGGATATTCTATTTATTAGCAGCGACCCTATTGCTTTTATCCACATTCAGCCCATATATTGCTTTTGCTGATTTTATCTCTCCAGGTAAGCCAATTGATGGAGGAACGGCGATCACTCCTGGCACAGCAATAAGTGGCGGTAGCTTTATCGTACCTGGAGAAGTCTACGACCCCGGTCATCCACTTGAAGGAGGAGCATTCCAAAACTCGTCAAGTGGTTTAACTTCAGGAACACCGATTATGAACAGTGATCCTTTAACATTTGGTGTATTTATTATTCCAAATGCTCCTCCCGACCTACCGGCCCTTAATCAATTATTAAATGGTCAAAATGGAGGCCAAGGCTCCCTTGGTGGAAATGGTCAAAATGGAGGCCAAGGCTCCCTTGGTGGAAATGGTCAAAATGGAGGCCAAGGCTCTCTTGGTGGAAATGGTCAAAATGGAGGCCAAGGCTCCCTTGGTGGGAATGGTCAAAATGGAGGCCAAGGCTCCCTTGGTGGAAATGGTCAAAATGGAGGCCAAGGCTCTCTTGGTGGAAATGGTCAAAATGGAGGCCAAGGCTCCCTTGGTGGGAATGGTCAAAATGGAGGCCAAGGCTCCCTTGGTGGGAATGGTCAAAATGGAGGCCAAGGCTCCCTTGATGGAAATGGACAAACAGGGGGCCAAGGTCCAGAGAATGGAAGCGGTCAAGTTGATGGTCAAACACCTCCAGGGTCTGAATCAACGACATCTCCTTTTACTCAACAAGTAACAGACATCACAGCGAATGGGAAAAAATTAAAGAAAATGATGTTTACCTACCCCAAAAAATTCGGGGAGATCTTAGATGGAAGCCTCTCTATATATGCTGGCTTTCAAATTAAAGATTTAAATACCCATTCGGGAAATAGAAACTTATACAAAATAATGGGGAAAAGCTATATCCATACGCCAAACGCATCCTTATCTGTTTGGTTAAATTCACGCTATCATAAATATTTAGAAGGATTAGCAGATAATAAAGCCGTACTTAAGGGAAAACAAAGCACAATCAAAACCCTCGATGAAAATGGAAACATTGTCAAAAAAAATATCGTCACAAAGAATATCCGTACAGGAGATCTTGTCAAAAAGAAAAAAATCTTCAACTTTATCGACAAAAATACGAGTTTTAAAAATGTATTCAAAAAAGCAGGAACGGAATTATCCGAGAACTGGTTTGGAGTCAATAACGTATTTAAAGCAAGTAATTGGAAAAGTGGAAACATCATTAATAAGAACTTTTTTAAATTGAGTAAAATCGCTAAAGGAAATGGAATCATGAACGTTGCACTTTCATCTGGCGGTCGAATTTTTGATTACGCGACTGACCCGAATAAATCTTTTCTTAGTACGGATTTTGCTGCTGGGATGACAACGGATGTGGCTTTTGGTGTTGGTAGTACCGCGGTTAGTGCAGCTGCAGGCTGGGCAGCAGGAGCGGCAGCAGGAGCAGCTTTCGGATCGGTTGTTCCAGGACTTGGAACCGTTGTAGGAGCAGTGGCTGGAATCGGAATAGGGTTATTATTGGAAACAAATGCCGGGAGAAACTTCAAAAAAGCAGTCGAAACTGGAATTAAGAAAGCGTACGATGGCGTGAAAGATTTTGGTGCGAAGATGTTTAAAGGTGTGTTTGGATAGGAAGTCAGCTTATCGTTTGTTGACTTCCTCAATTTCGTACAATCAGGAGGAAGAAAATGAATCGCTCAGTTACACCTATGTTGTTTTTATCATTTATTATGGGGTTCATTGCTTTATTTGTTCCTAATTATTCTACCTCTTACTTAGTGGTCGTATTGTTTTTATTTATTCCACTCGCTCTCTTTAGCTTTTATTTAGACGTAACCAAAAAAAACCGTTCTCGAAAAAAAAGAGGATATGCGGGTTACTTTAACTTTCTCTTATTTTCAATCTTCTTATGTTTACCAGCAGTTAAACTGAATACGGGTCATCTTCTCTTTCAGATCATCATTGTAGGAATATGGGCGGTACTTTATGGTATTGGTTTTGTTTTTAAAGAACAAATGTTGAAGATGGTTCTGCCAAGTGCAGACACGTCCAATAAACTCCCTAGTCTTTTGTTTTGGGGATTTATTGTCCTCCTAATAGCAGCAGGAGGGGGAGGTTTCTATAAAGCTCCCGAATATTTTTCACGGTTATTTGGGCACTCCGCAACAATGAGTTATTTTTCCTATCTTTTATTATTACTAGGCTATTGTTTCTTGCTTTTCGCTCAAGGCTCACTTGCTAAATTTCCGAAATTTAAAAATTAGGATCGAGGTGTCCCCAACATGTTTGCCGGAGCAAAAACGCTCGGAATCTCTCTTATTGTCATGGTCATCGTTAGCCTTATTGGTGTGCTCACTTTAGGAGATATCTTTTTTCTCTCAACTGTATCTTTAGCGATTACATATACCTTAAACGGTTTTCTCGCAGCTAGTTTTGAGCGAACGACACCTTACTTTCATGCTTACATGACTGCATGGGTGCTTGTGATAATCAATCTACTATTCTCTTGGATCGTTTTAGGCATTAACCTCTTTTTTAATGCTGACGTGATTTTTAATAGCTTAATAACAGGTACACTCCTCTCTATTTTGGGCGCATTTATTAAACAGTTCATCGATAGAAGAAGGGTGGGAGAACATGCTTAAAGAAATCTCTTATTATTACAATCGTCATATCATTAAAATTTTGAGCTTTTCAATCTTCATTCTCCTTCCTCTTCAACTGTTTTTGTTTGGATGGACTTATTACTTAGCAGGTCTTGATCTCGATAAGATGGAAAACATTCTTGTCTTGTTCGCATACATTCTTATGTTCGTGTTGACGATCCGTCCATTTGCCAAGCTCTATCAAGAAGGAAAGAAAGATGAGGAGTTCAGTTTGAAGGAAATGGTAAACACCTTTTTGTCTCATTTTGGGATGTCATTTTTAGGCTCACTTGTCTTATTTGTCTTTTCCTTTATTGGTTTTTCGTTCTTTATCGTCCCAGGTGTGATCATCCTCATGTTCGTCTTTCTTCTCCCCTTGTTTCAACAAGAAGGAAGAAGCATAAAAAGGATGATTCAAGAGATGATCCATTTTTTTCTGCATCATTTTTTTTCGATCGGAACGGATGTCCTTCTTTTGTTGTCAGTCAATCTCTTGATCTGGACTCTTTTAAGTAACTTAGCAATGATCTATGATACGAATTTGATTGCGCTGACTCTTCTTAGAATCATCATTAATTTATTTTTATTTCCATTGATGTACTTTTATTTAATGGAAAAATATCAAGATACTATTACTCTTTAGGGGACGATGATGATGATCGAAACGAAATCATTTAAAAAAACGAATGTGGCACTCATGGTCCTACTGAGTAATCTTACGATTGGCGTTTATGTTCCTTATTGGTTTTTAACAAGAAAGAAAGAGTTTGAGCAATTAGGACCAACAAGCTTCCCGAGGAAATCATTAATCGTTCTTCTCGTTCTTTACAGTTGCGCACTCGTTTACAATCTGTTTCGCACTTCTTTTTTTACTGATTATGGAATTTCTTTATTTGATAGTTTAGAAGTGATGCTCACTTTTTTTGGATTAGGCATTATGTATACCTCCGTTTTTCGTGCGAAAGCACAGATTGAAGAAGATGAGCAAATGTCCATTTTTAAACCATGGTTACTCGTTCTTTTCCATATTTGGTATCTTCAATACAAAATGAATCGTCTTTATGGAGTAAGGAGAGAGAACAATGAACCGATTAAAAAGTCGATGGCAGAATGAACAGGGAGCGTTAAGTTTTGAATTTCTTGGTATCCTGCCTTTTTATTTCATGTTCTTTCTTTTACTTTGGCAGGTGGTCGCTTCAGGGTACGCGGTTTTTTCAGTCAAATCGGCTGTAAACGATGCTGCAAAAACGTATGCTGCCACAAATAGTTGGTCCGAAGCGGAACAAACAGCAAGAGAATCACTAGGGAACAGCTCAGTCGTTCAATACGTCAGTTTATCAGGCAGTTCTGCAGCAGCAGATGGAAAATTTACGATGAACCTTAAAGCAAAGCACTCACTTGTGTTTCTACCAAGTGAGTGGAAAAAACAAACAGCACTCTCACTTTCCGACTCTGCAACGGGTAGGGTGCTTTTACCATGAAAAAATGGATTCATAATCAACGCGGAAACTCATTCTTTTATATCATTTGGCTCTTAGGGATCGTTGCCATTTTATTACTGATCATTGTCAATATGGCAAAGGTCTATGTGACTAAAGCTCAAGCAAACACAGCTGTCGAGCAATCGGCTTTAGCAGGGACCGCTGTTTTATTAAAAGCCACAAAAGAAGTTGTCACTAATTTTGATGAGGATCCACTCGCCGCCGTCCCTCAGAAAGCATTAGACGGGGGAAAGAGCCTGCAAGATTTAATTGATGAAAAGCAAAAAGAATTTCAGCAGCAAGGAATGGTTGAAACAAGTGCCTATCTATCAGCATTAAACGATATTCTTCCTGAATCGCATTCAAAAATATCCCCTTCTAAAAAAGAAATTTCAAGACAAATTTGTGAATGGTGACGTGAATACAAAACTCGATCAAGCCATCCAAAATGTGATTGTCGAAAACAACGGGAATACAGGGTCTACTGAAGCGACCATATCGAAACAAAAATGGCGTGTAGAAGTGAAGTCGACTGTCACATTCGAAACCGTTTCTGATCATAAGTGGATGAAGCCATTTACAACAGAACTCCCACAAAAAGGCTATGGCCCACAGATGGAATATTTGAAGGCGATTTACGATGATCATGGCTTTTTGGGATTTTAGAAATGAAATCATATCGGAAAGAGAACCCTCTAAAAAACGCAATTTTATGCGTGGAAGCGGTTCTCTTTTTTTATTTCAAATAGCTATGTTACTTTCTGTTCCAGGCAGACGCGTTCCGCGGGCACGGCTTCAATCTACTCCGACAAACAGGAAGTTTTAGCGCAGTCGTTGCAACAGGATGTTGCGCTCTTAGACTGTGATCCTTTCTCGGCGGGGCTTTCGGCTCGTGCTGTTCCCGCAGGAGTCGCTGCCTTCCACGCCCATTCAGTAACGGTGTAAAAAGAATGGTCTTGTCCAACATCGCTTTAAAAATGAAGACAAAAATCGTTTTGTTCGTTTCTAATTTGAGTGTTCCTTTTTCATGTGCAGATTTTCAATCTTTAACATGGCCATTTTAAAAAAATAGACACCACCACATCATTTTTACTTCCAAATTTTATACTGTTGAACTAAGATAGAAAGAAAATGGTAAATTGCCATTTAGCTATGACTGCACTTATAGATCCTTCATGTGTTAGGATATAATCATTCAACCAATACGATTGTTCTTCTAATGACCTTAAGAAGTTGGCGAGTGGGGCTGGATCAGAAGAAAAATAGTATTCTTCCGTTTAATTGCAATAAATAGAGGATTATAATAAATAATATGAAGTAGGGGGTCAGACCCCAATAAAGAACCTTATTCCAAAGGAGCCGCTCATGCAGAAGTATCGAGGTTTTTGGCGTTCAGATAGAAGGATACTATTTAGTGGATTTCTTAGTCTAATATTAGGTATTGCATGCAGTTTGATTCCAGTATGGTCAGAGGAATTGACGGTGCTCAACAGCGTCATGGCGTGTCTATTTATTTTGCTTTCTTCTCGTTTATGGAAACAACGCGAACGGTACAACTGGGGTAGTCGTTTTTCTAGCTACTTATTTTTTATCGTGACGACTGTTTACTTGCTTCAACCGCTTCTACGATTATTAAAGGAAGATGGAAGTTCTTTGTGGAAAGTTCTACTGATTCTTTGGGCTGTAGTCTTGCTAGTATGCGGGATTTACCAGCGCAGGCTAACTCAAGCATTTACTAAATGCAATCGGTGGATGAAGATGGGTTTATATTTGTTCACGCTGATCATGATCATCATGCCATTGTATGTCCTGTTAGCGGAATTCGGGATGCTCGTTTTTATCGGAGACCGTCCTCCAGTGTACGCAACGGGTATTACTCTATTCGTTCTTTCCATCTTTATCACCATTTTAACACCGCCACTATCCAAAACCCGCGGTGATAAAATGAACCAACCAACCATTACTCAAACAAAATAAATAAAAATGAACCCCAAATGGATGCGTGATTCAGCACCCGTTTAGGGTCTTTTTTTTGCTTATTTCAATTTTCAATGGACTAAAGTTTATCGTTAATTTTCGTTGCAAGCGTAGATTGTTGATGTTGTTTGGCAAGATTGGTGCCTGTCTCCAGCCCGGCACCAATCAATTTGAATGAGGATAATTTTGTCCATAGGATAGTAGAGTGGCGTGTAAGGCGAGTAAAGTAGTGTGTAAGGCGAGTAAACCACTCTCTAACGCGAGTAAGCCCATTTAATTACCTCATTTTCATCAAAACCAACCCATTCAAAAAGAGGATTTTCCTCAAATGCTCATAAATTCCGGAAAGTCGCTCATATATCCCGGAAAGTCGCTCATAAATTCCGGAAAGTTGCTCATAAATCTTCGGAAAGTTCGCTCATATATCCCGGAAAGTCGCTCATAAATCCTCAAAGTGAAAGTTATTCTATAGATGGGTGCCTGGCACCAGCCCGGCACCAAACAAACAAATGTATTCATATAATCAATTGGATGAATGAGGGTAATTTTGGCCATAGGATAGTAAAGTAGCGTGTAAGGCGAGTAAAGTAGTTTGTAACGCGAGTAAACTACGCTTTAACGCGAGTAAACTACTCTGTAACGCGAGTAAACCACTCTCTAACGCGAGTAAGCCCATTTAATTACCTCATTTTCATCAAAACCACCCCATTCAAGAAGAGGACTTTCCTCAAATGCTCATAA
>CAVSKA010000005.1:0-9642 GCA_963728315.1 uncultured Caryophanales bacterium | reverse complement strand
TATTATTAAATGTTGATGCCAAGGATATACTGCTTTTGCAAATCGTATTTACCATTTGTGATCGATTCGGTAAAAAGATCAAGTGAGGATAATTTTATAAAAACAGGCTTTGTTAAATGATCATGTTGATTTTTCAACATTCAGCAAAACAACTCGCTTTCCGCGGACGAACGGTCGAGCCTCCTTGTGAAAAACCACGAGGCCACTGAAAAAGTCCTCTTGGAACATCAATGTGAGTAAAGGGCCATGGATTTCCGTTCCAGACAGACGCTTTCCGCGGGCACGGCTTTAATTTACTCCGACAAACAGGAAGTTTTAGCGTAGTCGTTGCAACAGGAAGTTGCGTTCTTAGACGGTGATCCTTTGGTTTCCCCAGGCCCCAGAACTCGTCACTATCACATTTCGTTGTTTAATGTGGTTGGAAAGGCCTCCTCGCAAGTGCACAAATGCTACGAGTAAGGAACTGTCGCTTTGCGTTTTTCTTAAAATATGAATCGGCTATTGACATTTTTCATTAAAGGTCTTTATAATAGTAAAGACTGTCTGTGACTATTTAAATTACTTACCTCAGGGAGGTGTCATTATATGAAAAGAACTTATCAACCAAACAAACGTAAAAGAAGTAAAGTACATGGTTTCCGTAAGCGTATGAGTAGCAAAAACGGCCGTAGGGTATTGGCTGCTCGTCGTCTAAAAGGAAGAAAAGTATTATCTGCGTAGGCCACTGACTTGTCTCAGTGGTCTTTTTTCACAAATGAGTGAAAAAAGCAAGACGATCATTGCAGGTGGTATGATATGAGAAAAAATCAACGTGTTAAAAAGAACGAAGAATTTCAGCAAGTTTTTAAGCATGGACAATCATTTGCTAATCGACAATTTGTCATCTACGTTTTATCACGTAAAGACGGAGATCTATTTCGTATCGGGTTGTCTATTAGCAAGAAAATAGGCAATGCAGTCGTACGAAATCAGATTAAACGTTATGTCAGACAAAGCTTCTTTGAAATGAAGGACCAAATTCACGATGGGAATGAATATGTCATTGTTGCTAGAAAGCCAGCAGCCGACATGGATTTTTTTGAAGTGAAAAAGAGCCTGACTCACGTCTTAAAACGAGCAAAAGTATTAAAAAGATTACCATTAAAATCGCCTTCTGCCGATTGAAGGGTTCCGAGTGAACACTCCGTTGAGCTGGGGCGATTTTTTTATCTATTTAGTTAAAATGTTTAAAGTGCGAGGAGCAGCCTTTATTTAACAGCAATAAAGGTATCAGTAAAAAATCGCTTTCTCGTTTTTATATATAAAAGAAGAGCGGGAGGAATAAAAGGGTGAAGCGTAGAATAATAACGATAGCACTTTTGGTAGGAGTAATGGCTGTTTTATCTGGTTGTGGTCAAATGACAGAACCGATTACTGTAGACAGCGATGGATTCTGGAATCAATATGTCGTCTATCCACTATCTCTGTTCATTATTAAGGTTGCAGATCTATTTGGTGGAAGCTTCGGGATCTCCATTATCATAGTCACGATTTTAATTCGTCTTATCTTACTACCACTGATGATCAAACAAACAAAAAGTTCAAAGAGTATGCAAGCGTTGCAACCTGAAATGGCAAAACTAAAAGAAAAATACAGTTCTAAAGATCCTGAAACGCAAAAGAAGTTTCAAACAGAAACAATGGCTTTGTATCAAAAAAATGGTGTAAATCCTGTTGCGGGATGTTTACCACTATTAATTCAAATGCCAATTCTGATTGGATTTTATCACGCAATTAGCCGTACACAAGCAATTTCAGCGGATAGCTTCTTATGGTTCGAATTAGGTTCTAAAGATCCACTTTTTCTGTTGCCGATCATTGCTGCACTCACAACATTTGTTCAACAGAAAATTATGATGGCAGACACAAGTGGACAAAATCCACAAATGAAAATGATGTTATACATTATGCCAGTTATGATTTTCGTCTTTGCACTCAAATTGCCAGCCGCCCTACCTTTATATTGGATAGTGGGGAACATCTTTATGATTGTTCAAACGATCATGATCAAAGGGCCGGATATAAAAAAAGAATCAAGCGATAAAAAACCTCAATTAAAAAAATCATAATGATATGAACGAATAGGGGGGAGATGAATGGTGAGAGAAGTTACTGTCACTGGTCAAAATGTTGAAGAAGCGGTTCAATCTGCATTAGCTAAGTTAGAAGTTTCCGAAGAACGTGTGGATGTAGTAATTGTAGAAAATGGAAAAAAAGGATTGTTTGGCCTTTTTGGCGCTCGTCCAGCTGTTGTTAAAGTAACAGTGAAGCGAGATCCCGTCGAAGAATCGAAGAGATTTTTAGAAGATGTCAGTCAAAAAATGGGCGTTAAAGCTTTAGTTGAAGTAAAGCAAGACGGAAAACATGTCGAATTCAAGTTATCCGGAGAAAAAATTGCCTTATTGATTGGAAAAAGAGGACAAACGCTAAATGCGCTGCAATATTTAACTCAACTATTTATTAATCGAGATTCTGATCAATTTTGGACCGTAATCGTTGACGCAGAAGAGTATCGTTTGCGTCGTAAACAAACTTTAGAACATTTGGCCAAGCGTTTGGCAGATAAATCTGTTGCTATTCGCAAGAAAGTAGCTCTTGAGCCGATGCCTTCATTTGAAAGGAAAATTCTCCATTCGATTTTAACAAAAGATCACCGGATAAATTCTCATTCAGAAGGTAAAGACCCTCATCGCCATATTGTAATTGAACCGAAATAAACGAAAAACCTTGCCATTTGTGGCAAGGTTTTTTTTCATGAGGTTAGAAAGTACAAATTTTTTCATCGATTTATTTGGATCGAGTCTCCAAGCGCCGGTAGCCTCCGCACGCAGAATGTGCGTGGCGGAGCCGTTGCAACAGGACGTTGCGTAGTTAGATTGGGATCCTTTGGTTTTCACAGGACCCATAACGTGTCGCTTTCACCTTTCATGATGTCTAGTTCCAGCTCCTTGAGACCATGTGATAAAATCTGCCCGACTGACGGTGATCAAAAAGCGCTCACCTTGTCGTTCGGATTTTTCACTGGTCTCAGAACGCGTCGCTTCCACATTTCATGATGTCTAGTTCCAGCTCCTTGAGACCATGTGATAAAATCTGCCCGACTGACGGTGATCAAAAAGCGCTCACCTTGTCGTTCGGATTTTTCACTGGTCTCAGGACGCGTCGCTTCCACATTTCATTCGATAAATCATTATCTGGTCAGACTTTATTGTTATTCACATGTGGATAAGATAAAATGATAAAAGGTATGCAAAAGAAATTGTGGATAACTTTCAACAAGAATATCAACTCTCTTTTGTCAAAGAACGGACTGTGATATTCTAATCTATTAGGGATGAATATTCTTAATATCAATTGAAACCTATTTATTCTTCATTTTATGCTAGAAATGAGGGCATAAGGTAATGGCTTTAAATAGAAAACATATAGAGTAAAAGAAAAATGAGGAAGAAGAGAGGTGAAGGAAATGGAATTCGATACGATAGCAGCTATATCGACTCCGATGGGTGAAGGGGCCATTGCGATCGTTCGTTTAAGTGGAGATGATGCGATTAAGATTGCAGCTCGAATTTTTGACGCTCCAGGTCAAAAAGACTTGAATAAAGTAGAATCGCACACCATTCATTATGGTCATCTACAAGAACCTTCTACAGGAGAACACGTTGAAGAAGTGATGATGACGGTCATGCGAGGTCCAAAGACTTTTACACGAGAAGATGTAGTTGAAATTAACTGCCATGGGGGAATTGTATCCGTTAATCGGGTGCTACAGCTTGCATTAAAAAATGGAGCTCGCCTCGCCGAGCCTGGTGAGTTTACCAAAAGAGCTTTTTTAAATGGACGAATTGATCTTTCTCAAGCTGAAGCGGTAATGGATTTAATTAGAGCGAAAACCGACCGGGCGATGAATGTTGCACTTGGACAAATGGAAGGTCGATTATCACGATTAATTAAAACACTCCGACAAGAAATTCTTGAAATGCTAGCGCATGTTGAAGTGAATATCGATTATCCTGAGTACGATGATGTAGAGGAAATGACGCATCGAATGCTATTAGACAAATCGACGCACGTTCAAAATGAACTAGACAAGATTTTAAAGACTTCTGAGCAAGGAAAAATTCTCCGAGAAGGACTTTCAACCGTGATCATTGGACGTCCAAATGTAGGGAAATCTTCTTTGTTAAATAGTTTAGTGCATGAAAATAAAGCAATCGTAACAGATGTGCCGGGAACGACTAGAGATGTTATTGAAGAATACGTTAATGTTCGTGGAGTCCCGCTTCGCTTAGTTGACACAGCAGGAATTCGCGAAACAGAAGATATTGTCGAACGCATTGGTGTTGAACGATCCAGACAAGTTTTAAAGAGTGCGGATCTTATCCTACTTGTTCTTAATTATTCAGATGAATTTTCACATGAGGATGAACAATTATTTGAAGCTGTAAAAGGCATGGATGTTATTGTGATCGTAAACAAGACAGACTTATCGGAACGAATTGATATGACACGCGTGAGGGAATTGTCTCAAAATCACAATCTCGTTACGACCTCTTTATTACAAGAAGAAGGCATTGATGCATTAGAAGAAGCGATCTCCTCCTTATTCTTTGATGGGTCATTAGAGTCAGGAGATTTAACATATGTTTCGAATAGTCGCCATATCGCTTTATTACATCAAGCAAATGGGACGATTACAGAAGCCATTCAAGGAATTGAAATGGGCACTCCAATCGACATTGTTCAAATTGATATGACAAGAACATGGGAAATACTCGGTGAAGTCATTGGAGAAAGTGTACATGAGAGCTTGATCGATCAACTCTTCTCTCAATTCTGCCTAGGGAAATAGAAGAGTGGAAGCGACTTGCCCTGAGTCCTGTGAAAAATCCGAACGGAAAGGTGAGGGCTTTTTGATCACCGTCAGTCGGGCAGATTTTATCACATGGACTCAAGGAGCTGGAACGAGACCAAACAAAAATCGGAAATCGGAAATCGCTCATTTCAAAGTGATATCATTCTATTTCATCTAGACACAGGCTTATTATTAAAACCTCAATCATAACCGTTTCGATCTATCTAAATAGTGATTTTAAACCGATAATTTTATAATAAATAATACGAACAAGGAGGCACTCTACTATTATGCAATATGATGCAGGACAATATGATGTTATCGTCATTGGAGCAGGTCATGCAGGGGTCGAAGCAGGTTTAGCTTCAGCAAGAATCGGAGCTAAAACGCTAATGATCACAATCAATTTAGACATGGTTGCATTTATGCCATGTAATCCATCCGTTGGTGGACCTGCAAAAGGAATCGTTGTACGAGAAATTGACGCTTTAGGTGGAGAAATGGGACGTAATATTGATAAAACCCATATCCAAATGAGAATGTTGAATACAGGAAAAGGTCCAGCTGTGAGAGCGTTAAGAGCACAAGCTGATAAGTTCGATTATCAACATCAAATGAAAAAAACACTCGAAAACCAACCGAATCTTACACTAATTCAAGGAATGGTTGAAAAGTTAATAATAGAAGATGAAGAATGTAGAGGCGTTATTACTCAAACAGGAGCGGTTTATGAAGCGAAAACTGTCGTTATCACGACTGGGACATTTCTTCGTGGAGAGATCATTCTTGGAGATTTGAAATACTCCAGTGGTCCGAATAATCAACAACCATCCATTCATCTTTCAGAGCATTTAGAAGAGCTTGGTTTTGACTTGGTGCGCTTTAAAACGGGAACTCCCCCTCGCGTTAATAGTTCTTCAATTGATTACAGTAAGACAGAAATTCAACCAGGAGACGAAGTTCCAAGAGCATTTAGTTTTGAAACGACAAAATTTATTACAGATCAACTTCCATGTTGGCTTACCTATACAAATGGAGAGACGCACCAAATTATTGATGATAATCTTCATCGATCACCGATGTATTCTGGCATGATTAAAGGGACAGGACCACGGTATTGCCCATCGATTGAAGATAAAGTAGTACGCTTCAATGATAAACCGCGTCATCAAATCTTTTTAGAGCCAGAAGGAAGAAATACACAAGAGGTATATGTTCAAGGGCTATCAACTAGTTTGCCTGAGGATGTCCAACAACGTATTCTTTCTACCATACCTGGTCTAGAAAATGTTCAAATGATGAGAGCAGGATATGCAATAGAGTATGACGCAATCGTTCCTACTCAACTATGGCCTACACTTGAAACAAAAAAAATTAAAAATTTGTATACAGCTGGTCAAATTAATGGAACATCAGGCTACGAAGAAGCGGCAGGTCAAGGACTCATGGCTGGAATCAATGCTGCTCAGCGTTCTCTTGATCGAGAAGAAGTGATCTTAGCACGTTCAGACGCTTACATTGGTGTACTTATTGATGATTTAGTAACAAAAGGGACAAGCGAGCCGTATCGATTATTAACTTCTCGAGCTGAATATCGTTTACTATTACGCCATGATAACGCTGATCTACGTCTAACTGAAATTGGGTACCAATTAGGAATGATATCTGAACAAAGATATAGCGGGTTTGTAGATAAAAAGAATGCGATTGAAAACGAAATTAAACGACTTCGCTCGTGGATGGTGAAACCCACTGATGAAGTACAAAGTATCATTCGAGAAATGGGTGGAAGCGAGCTTAAAGATGGTATTCGTGCGGCAGATCTACTGCGAAGACCTGAAGTGACGTATAATCATATTAAACAAATGGATAGCATGGATCGAAACTTGTCATCAGATATTGAGGAACAAGTTGAAATTCAAATTAAGTACGAAGGCTATATTGAAAAATCTATGCAACAAGTCGATAAAATGAAAAAAATGGAAAACAAAAGAATTCCAGAGTATATTGATTACAGCAAGATTAGCGGAATTGCAACAGAAGCACGTCAAAAGTTAATGGATGTACGTCCACTCTCGATTGCACAAGCGTCACGTATTTCAGGTGTAAATCCAGCTGATATTTCGATCTTACTAGTTTATATTGAGCAAGGGAAAATTGCCCGAGTATCGGGAGAATAAAGGAATAATCATTCCGAGAAAAGGAAGTTGAATAAATGAATTCCGAATTATTTAAGCAAATGCTTGAGGAGAAAGGAATCACTTTATCTTCAACGCAAATGGAGCAATTTAATCGATACTTTGAATTACTGGTTGAATGGAATGAAAAAATGAATCTTACCGCCATCACTGAACGTGATGAGGTGTATCTAAAACATTTTTATGATTCGATTTCTGCTTCTTTTTACGTCGATTTTACAAAAGAATTAAAGATTTGCGATGTAGGTGCTGGAGCAGGTTTTCCAAGTATTCCATTGAAAATTGTCTTTCCCCATTTAACTGTAACAATTGTTGATTCTTTAAATAAACGGATTACTTTTTTAGAGGAACTTCAGAAAGAATTAAAGCTTGAAGGTGTGAGATTTTGTCATGATCGGGCAGAAACATTTGCCCAATTACCAGAGCATCGCGAAAGGTACGACCTTGTGACTGCGCGTGCAGTTGCTCGCATGTCGGTGCTGAGTGAGTTATGTATGCCTCTTGTTAAAGTAGGCGGGCAATTTGTTGCAATGAAAGCAGCCTCCGCTGGAGAAGAACTAGAGATTGCAAAAAAAGCCATTCACACCTTAGGTGGAAAAATGGAAAAGATTTATTCCTTTCAATTACCCATTGAAGAGAGTGATCGCAACGTCATCATGATTAACAAAACCAAACCGACACCTAAGAAATATCCACGTAAACCAGGTACACCGAACAAAATTCCACTTGAATAGAAAGATTATCCTAAACCTATTCGTTGGAATGTGTTAAAATCGGCAAGTGTAGAGCAGTTGATAGAAAAGCTGCGATGAACTTATTACAGGGTACTTTCTTAAAGGTGGTGTAGGACATGATGCATCCTTTCTCTCGTTTTTTTAGTTTGCGTGATAAGGAAGAACAGGAAGTTGAAGCAGAAACAGAAACAGTGATTGAACGTGATGAAATTATGAATATCCCAATCACTCAGATCGTTCCAAACCGCTTTCAACCAAGAACGATATTTGATGATAACAAGATTGAAGAATTATCAAGAACCATTCATACTCATGGCATTATTCAGCCTATCGTTATCCGTGAATATAAAGAGGATCAATTTGAAATAATTGCGGGTGAGAGAAGATGGAGAGCCGTTCAAAAACTGGGTTGGGATACAGTTCCTGCCATCATTAAGAATATGAGCGATAAAGAAACTGCTTCCGTTGCTTTGATCGAAAATTTGCAGCGAGAAGAATTATCTCCGATTGAAGAGGCTCTTGCCTACTCAAAGTTATTAAAACTACATGACTTAACACAAGAAGCACTAGCGCAGCGACTAGGAAAAGGACAATCTACTGTTGCGAATAAACTACGATTATTAAAGCTTCCTCAAAACGTTCAAGAAGCTGTTATGAATAAAAAGATTTCAGAACGTCATGCAAGAGCACTTATTCCTTTAAAAGACAATGAAAAAATTGATATTCTACTAGAAGAAATCATCGAGCGAAATTTAAATGTCAAACAAACTGAAGAACGCGTTGTAAAACTTCTTGAGAAAAAAGGGGAAAAACCAAAATCTCGTCGCCGTGCTGTTAGTAAAGATGTCAGAATCGCTGTGAATACGATTAGACAGTCTTTAACGATGGTTTCAGATAGTGGGATTAAACTAGATTCACAGGAAGAAGAGTTTGAGGACTTTTATCAAATAACGGTAAGAATACCAAAAAAGAAATAAGATAAATGAAGCGAGAAACTTTTGAAGTTTCTCGCTTTTTTAGGCACCGAAAAAAGGGATCATTCTAGTTATTTAGGCAAACTGAACGTTTGTTTTCCTTTTTTTATAAAGGCTCTTTTCGTAAACGTTGTTCCGCTTTGTCCTTTCGCAAAAATCAGCTCGCTTTCCGTTCATGATTCAATGATTTAAGATGGACAAGTTGCTGTAAAAAGAAAATGAAATCCTTTTAGGAAAAGCAGCAATCTATGCGAAAATAGCCTTTTAAAATAGGCTATGTTAGCGGATGTTGTTGATAGGAAGCAAAAACAATGAGACTCCTGCGGAAAAACGAGCGAGGCGAGACCCCGCAGTGTAGTTTTTTAGGCCGCTGAAAAAGTCCAAATTTTAAAGATTGAAAAGCTGCAAATGAAAAAGGAGCACTCAAAAGACACGTATTTTTGTCTTCATCTTTAAACAACCATCCTTGGACATCGTTAAAATAGCATTTTCAGATAGGATCGTTCTTATTAAAACGTTATTCCAATGGCAGTGGAAGGCAGCGACTCCTGCGGGAATAGCGCGAGCTGAAAGCCCCGCAGAGAAAGGAACACAGTCTAAGAGCGCAACATCCTGTTGCAACGACTGCGCTAAAACTTCCTGTTTGTCGGAGTAGATGGAAGCCGTGCCCGCGGAAAGCGTCTGCCTAGAACGTAAATCCATGCCTATACTCACTTGGATGTTCAAATAGGACTTTATCAGTGGCCACGTAGTTTTTCCACCGTAGTCTCGACCGTTCGTCCGCGGAAAGCGAGTTGTTTTGCTGAATGTTGAAAAATCAACATGGCCATTTAACAAAGCAT
>CAVSKA010000004.1:0-33686 GCA_963728315.1 uncultured Caryophanales bacterium | reverse complement strand
AATAGAAAAGTAAAATGAAAGGTCAAAACAATGATTAATAGGAATGGCAATAGTAAGACCAAAAGAAACATCAAAATCAAATTCCATTCTTTACAAAATAATACCCTATTTGCACTCTATTAGTCTTTATTTTCCAAATATTTAATTTATTCATTTTTAAGTATAGAGTAGGATGATTTTAGCGGGGATTTTAGACAGTGCCGGGCTGAGTGCCAGGCGGTGGCACCAGACTTGTTATTAAAGAACCTTTTTAAAATGAAGAAGATTTTCTCTAAAAAGAAGTTGTTTTTTAATGGGAAAAAGCTTATTTCCTCTTTTTTAGAAAAACCCATAAGATTTGAATGAAAAAAAGAGTAGATTTCTTGATTGAAAAGTTCATTTGGTGAGTTTACTCGCGTTACAGAGGTGTTTACTCGCCTTACAGACTACTTTACTCGCGTTATAGAGTACTTTACTCGCCTTACAGACTTCTTTACTCGCCGAAGAGTTTAGTTGACGATAATCGGGGTCTGGCCCCACTGGCCCCTCGCACACTCGACTCTAGTAGTTTTCACCAACTCTATTTGCGGGTGCCGGCGGTGCCAGGCACGAGACTGGCACCACCGACTGGCACTACACAAGCTAAAGCCCTATTCAGCAAAAAAGCAGGCGCCGAGGCGTCTGCTTTTTTTGGTGGGGTGATATTTAGAGTTGGAACTGATTTACGAGTCCGTTTAGTTTTTCGGATTGATTGGATAGTTGTTCGGCGCTAGCTGAGATTTCTTGCATGGAGCTGCTCGTTTGTTCAACGGATGCGGCTGTTTGTTCGATACCTGCTGCGGATTGCTCAGAGATCGCGGCCATGTGCTCGATTGATCCACTTATTCGGTTACTTCCTTGTGCTAATTCGCGGATAGAGGTAGAGATGGCTTTAATATTGGTGACCATATCAGAGATTCCTGTGTTAATTTCCGCAAATTTTTTGCCTGTTTGCTGTACTTGTTTTGTTCCTTCTTGTACTTGGAGGTAGCCTTCTTCAAGCGAAGAAGCGACAAGGCTTGATTCAGATTGGATGTTTCCTACAAAGCCGGTGATTTCAATGATTGAGCTTGAAACTTGTTCGGCTAGTTTCCGTACTTCTTCCGCTACAATGGCGAATCCTCTGCCGTGTTCCCCCGCTCGAGCTGCTTCAATGGCTGCATTAAGGGCTAATAAGTTGGTTTGCTCAGCAATCGTTTGGATGACGTCTACAAGCTTTGTAATTTTTTGAGATTGTTCATCAAGTGTTTTAATTTTTTCTACTGACGTTTTTACGATGCCATCAACGGAAGTCATTTGATTCATTGATTTTTTCATCAATTCATTGCCTTCTTTGGTCATCGATAAGACGGTGAACGAGGCTTGTTCGATGACATCGCCATTTTGACTAATGCCTTGAACTTGATTGGTAAATCGATTGATTTCTTCTGATAATTCGGTTGTTGTTTGAGCTTGTTGTTCCGCTCCATCCGCTAATTCTTGCATCGTGGAGGCAATTTGCTCGCTTCCTTCGCGTACTTCGTTGGACGATTGCGTAAGCTCTTCGCTTTGGCTATTGACATGACTGGATACGTTAATGATCTGATTGAGCATGGATTGAAGACTTCCACTCATCTGATTCATCGCTTCATTCAATTCGCCAATCTCGTCTTTTCCTTTGTAGCTTAAAGGCTCAACTGCTAAATTTCCGTTGGCGACTTCTTTTGAAATATTGACCACTTTTTTCAAATTCGTTTGAACCATTCGGCTGATTAAGACCAAGATGATGATGCCAATAATCATCGAAAGAAGGAAAGCAGCTATAAGAACGACTATTGTGTGATGTAAGCCAGCTTTCGCATCCAAAGTCGTTTGATCTCTTTCATTGTCAATATCTTTTGTTAATTGATTCAAGACGATATTGGTGTCTGAACGAAGAGATTGTGTGGTGTCTCGAGTTGCTTGTGCTTCTTCTGTCTTGTTTGCTTCAACTGCCGGAACGAGTGTATTTAAAAATAAATCATCAATTTTTCCACTATTTGATTTGATGATTTCAAAAGAGCTAATTTGGTCTTTATTGGTTAGAGTCGAAGAAATTTGGTTTTCGAGCTTTGCCATTTGTTCGACACGATCATTATATTGGCCAAGTAATTTCGTGTCTTTACTCGACATATAATCGCCAATTCGAATGTCTTTACTTCTAAAAAGAGAACCGACTTCAGTCAAATTTATTGAACGCATTGCTTTGCTGTCCATGGAATCGATGTTTTGGTTTACGATGTTTAATTGTTGAAAAACGATGAAGACGGATACTGCGAATAAGATGAGTGTAAGTGTGAATGCCATTGCATATTTTGTGCCGATTTTCATGTTGTTTATGCTAATTTTTTTCATTTGTTCCTCCATTTTGTTAAAAAGCTGAATTTATCTTCATTATAAAATTTCATCCACCTTATTATCGGTTTTCTTTTTCAAATATGAAGAGTGGATTTCTATAAAATCGCTTTGGCTTTTCCGTTTAAAATAATCTCCGTGATTAAATACCATCTATCTGTCGATACTGGTATGAGGAAAAATTTTTTTGTATTTTTTGGAATAATTAGAAATTTCATGCATATATTTCTAAGAGGGTTCCTGTGTACTAGCATGTTCTTTCTAAATTAATTGTGGGTGAAAAGGAGATACATATGAGGGCTGATCGACGTAAAAAACGTTCACGTAAAGTTGTTACGATTGTTTTGTCTTTCTTTTTAATTGGTATTTTAGTGTATGGTATATCCGTTTTTGTTTCTTTAAACTTTGCTTGGAATTCGATTCATAAACCGATTAGTGAAGTGAGTTCCGTAAGGGTGAAAACGAATAAACCATTTTCGGTTCTTTTACTTGGTGTTGATGAGCGCAAAAACGACATTGGCCGTTCTGATACCATTATCGTATTGACGGTCAATCCGAAGAAGGAATCAATGGAAATGCTCAGCATTCCTCGTGATACGCTTACTGAAATTGTTGGAAAAGGGACGAAAGATAAAATCAACCATGCGTTCGCTTTTGGCGGGGCTCAAATGTCGGTCAATACGGTTCAGAAATTTATTGGAATACCAATAAATTATTATGTTGAAATGAATATGGAAGGATTTAAAGAAATTGTCGATGCTGTTGGAGGAATTACGGTTCATAATACATTTGAATTCAGTTATGAAAATCACCATTTTCCACTTGGAGACCTTTCACTAAATGGCAAAGAGGCGTTAGCTTACGCACGAATGCGTCATGATGATCCTCGAGGTGACTTTGGAAGACAAGAGCGTCAAAGACAAGTGATTGAAGGCGTGATGAAGAAGGGTGCCAGTCTATCTTCTATTTGGAATTATGGTTCAATTTTTAAATCACTCGGTCGCAATTTACAAACAAATCTCACTTTAAGTCAGATGGTTCATATCCAAAAAAATTATGGGAAAGCAAGAAATCATGTTGATCAAATGGCCATTAATGGAAGTGGGACAACCATGAATGGGATTTATTATTTCGTCGTGCCTGAAGATGAAAAAAAACGAGTTCAAGAGAAATTACAAAGTCACTTAGAAATTCAATAAAGAAAAGCGCAAAGTGTCCGTTCAGCTAGTACAAGCTGAATGGTTGTTCAAAATTTTTATAGCACGATCACAGTCTACGTTCGCAACGTCCTTGTAGCGGCTTAGCCACGCGATGTCTGTGTCCGGAAGCAGCTGGCGCTTGGAGAATCGATCAAGAAGACTGAGTGAAAAAATTTATGTGCTCTTATCTTTTGGCTTTGTTAAATGATCATGTTGATTTTTCAACATTCAGCAAAACAACTCGCTTTCCGCGGACGAACGGTCGAGCCTCCACGTGAAAAATCACACTGCGGGGTCTCGCCTGCTCGTTTTTCCGCAGGAGTCTCATTGTTTTTGCTTCCTATCAACAACGTCCGCTAACATAGCCTATTTTATTAAAATCATTCTTTCTAAAGCTATGTTGTATATAAATGTTCATTTTTAAACCGTTCCGGGATTGCAGTGAAAGGCAGCGTCTCCTGCGGGAATAGCGCGGCTGAAAGCCACGCAAAGAAAGGATCACAGTCTAAGAGCGTGTTGCAACGACTGCGCTAAAACTTCCTGTTTGTCGGAGGAGATTGAAGCCGTGCCCGCGGAAAGCGTCTGCCTAGAACGTAAATCCATGCCTATACTCACTTGGATGTCCAAATAGGACTTTTCAACAGCCTCGAAAACCGCACTGCTGATCTCAACTACGCTCGGTTTTCCACTAGTGAAAGTTTTCGACTTCATATCTACGACATCCGCTGATTATATCCGAGCGGCTAAAAAAAGAGCTTCTTATCAGTTGTAAACTGAGTAAAGACTCTTTTATCACATGTTTTAAGGTTTATTGGCACTAGACTAAGCAATTCCCTTTTATCAATAATTGTTCGAGTTCGTCAGCGGGAACAGGCTTGCTGTAATAGTAACCCTGGCCTACTTTACATCCATTTTCAATGAGGAAGTTTGTTTGTTTTTCTGTTTCGATTCCTTCTGCAATGACTGTAAAATTCATGCTATTTCCAATATCGATGATCGCTTTGACGATCGATCCTTGGTTGGCGCAATCTAAAATGTCATCGACGAATGATTTGTCTATTTTGATTGTATCGATTGGAAGGTGTTTCAGATAACTTAAAGAGGAGTACCCTTTTCCGAAATCATCCATTGAAAGCTTAATTCCCAACTGCTTGAGTTGATTTAAAATCATCGTGGAGTGTTCTATATTTTGCATAATGCTTTCCGTGATTTCCAGATCGAGGTGCGTTGGCTGCCAAATCAATTTGTGTCAACGTTTCTTCGACAACTTGAACAAACGTATCATCCTGTAACTGACGTGCAGAAACATTTACAGCAATAGCCATCGACTTAAATCCTGCATTTTGCCATGCTTTATTCTGCTTACACGCCTCCTGTAACACCCATTTCCCAATTGGCACAATGAGTCCAGTCTCCTCAGCAAGCGGGATAAATTCAGCTGGAGAGATCATGCCATACTTTGGATGCTGCCAACGAATTAACGCCTCTACTCCAATGATTCTTCTTGTCTCCAAATGGATTTGAGGTTGATAATGAAGAATCAATTGATTGTGCTCAATCGCTTTTCTTAATCCGTTCTCCAACTCTAGTTTTCTTGCTGGCAAGAATATCAAGATCGACAGAATAAAACTGAAGATTGTTTTTCCCTTTTTCTTTAGCTAGATACATAGCCGTATCTGCATGCTTGATTAAAGTATCTTGGTCTTCCCCGTCTTTTGGATACAAACTAATGCCAATACTAGGTGTGATAAAAAAGTCTTCATTTCTTAAAGGGATGGGCTGTGAAAATGCAGAGAGAATTCGATTCCCGATTTCTTTCACCTGATCCTTACCCATGTTCTCTAGGAGAATAATAAATTCATCTCCACCTTGACGTGATACCATCCCCGATTTGCTTACTACCGTCTTCAATCGATCAGCAACTTCTTTTAACATTTGGTCTCCGACAGTGTGACCTTTTGTATCATTAATGCTTTTAAATCGATCCAAATCTAAAAATAATACGGCAAACTCCTTTGTTTCCTCACTGTTCAAACGTTTGTTTAAATATCTCCCAAACATATTGCGATTCGGCAAACCTGTTAAAGAGTCGTGATAAGCCATATACTTAATTGTTTTTTCAGATTTTTTTCGTTCTGAAATATCTCTCCCTACTATTTGCCGGGCAAGACGGCCTGCGTACTGAATAGGCATCGATGACAATTCGACGTTAATCGGTTGTCCGTCAAGACGTGTTGCCTGAAATTCAACCCCTTGTTTCGACCATTCATTCGTATTCCGTTACGTTCAAGCGTGATTGGATGAGAGGCACAGCCTCTGGTGAGACGAATTGCCAAATGGAGCCTCCGATGACTTCACTTGGGTTTTCAGCTCCGACCATTTTGCTCCCCGTCGTATTAATATAGTCAACCTTATCTTCGCTGATAACAGCAATAATATCAGGTGACATTTCAACTAAACTCCGATAAAGATCTTCACTTTCTTTTCGATCGGTGATATCAAATAAAACGCTCGTGAAGTCTATAAATTCATTATGTTCATCTAATGTTGGTATGCCTCGATCTTGAATCCATCGAACCTCACCATCTGGACGAATAATTCGATACACACTTGTTAACGGTTCTCCAACCTTAAATTGCTGCTCTCTTTGCACAAGCACGTAATCATCATCTGGATGGATTACTTTTTTCCATAAATCATGATCCTCATAAAACTCGTTTAACGGTCGTCCGTACAAATTTTCGACACCAGGTGTGACGAACAAACGGTTAGACTTTAAGTCATGCGACCAAATAGCAACACTTAAACTTTGAAAAATGTTATTTAGTTTCTCGTTACTTTTCTTCAATTCTTCCGTTGTTTTTCTGAACCTTTTTGCCATATTAAAAAACAATAGCATGACTGCTAAACTAATCGAAAAGTATAAAATTTTAAATAAAACCGTGCTAGCAGGGAACATAAATACACCAGCTTCATCCACGATAATAGAAATAACAACTAATATGCATAACAATAGTAGCCATTTGAGTTTATAATCCGTTTTCATAAGCTTTCTTCTCCTGAGGAATCAGTCCCCCATCACTTTAAAGCAGCGGGGGCCAGACCCCGATATTGTTTCGGCGTCATACCAACTATTTCTTTAAATTTTCTTGAAAAATATTGTGGATATTCGAATCCTACTAGGCTACTGATTTCTCCTATCGAGCATTCTGTTTCAATAAGAAGTTTCTTTGCTTTGTTCAATCGAATATTCGTCAAAGCTTGACGAAAGGATCGATTTTCCTCCTTAGAAAAAAGGCGACTAACGTAGGAAGGACTTAGATCTAAAGCCGCCGCCACATCCTCAAGGCCCCAATGTGTATTCCAATAATTCGTTTCAATTAATTGTACAATCTTTTCAGAAATATTCATTGTTTTATTGTGCTGTTTAGAATGAATTTCATCCGTTACTTTGATAGCGAAGAAGTGAATCTCCTGGATGATTTGATAGAGTACCGATTCGTTTAATATGACGTCATACAATCGCTTATACTCTTGCTCCCACTCTATTTCTACTAACCTAAAAGTAGTCGTGTAGATCCGAATATGCGTAAGCATTTGGGTCAATTTTGCTCGAATGTAACGGGGATCAATAAAGGGATAAGATTGCATTAAAAATTCTTGGTATAACCACTCTTTCATTGCTGTAGGATTGCCTGAATCAAGCAATTCAATCCCACTGCGCTTTCGATCTAAAGAATAAAATGGATCAACTATTATTCCACTCTAAAGGTTCATTATAGCTCGGTCACGGAAAAGAAATCGTAATAGATAAACTAAATTTTTGATCTTACTAACCTCTTTAAATCCATCACACAAGTGATCATTTTATTGTTATCGTTATAAATGAAAATAGCAAGAGGTTCTTGGTATTTAACTTTCCATTTGCTTAAAAACCTCTTGCCACTTTTCTTCCAATCATGATGTTTTCCGCGTTCAGCAATAACCAGTACTGAATCGTTGAACAAGAAAAATTTAGAACGAAAAGGAAAGTCATGATGAGCAATTTCATTATATAACTTAGAGAGTTTACGCGCATTTTTTATGACGAAGGAAAAATAAACGAATGCATCACTGATGTGGGTATTATTAATCATTAAGTGCTCATATTCTACTTGGGACAAAGGGAAGCGCCCTTTTATCCTCGATTGTTAATGGAATCAAACTTTTAGCCGGCTTCACTTTCGATTCTTCTCCTTTTATCTTACGGACGAAATCTATTTCTATCATCTGGGATATTTTTGTAATTAATAAGTCTTTCTATCTATATATGTATCGGCTAAGAATTGAAAATGATTAGAAAAAAGGTCAATCCCCCGACACATATACGCGTTGGTGGATTGACCCTCAATATTACTGTAGCAATGCAGCTAACTCTGAGTAAGCAGATTGATAGGAAGGTTGTGAATAATTGGCCATCCTTCTGACCATATCATTTCCTTGATAGAATAAGAAACTTTGACCTTTTAACTGATAACGATGAGCATAATTCAGATAAAGTCTGAAATTCGTTAATCCAGCATCCATTTGATGAGGAGAATAACTATCAATTTCAAGCGTTATACCGCTTCCTTGAATTTGTGCATTTAGAAATGCTTTATGAAGACGTGCTTCAGTATCACTCATCCCTAACCGAAAGGCATTCGGTTGTAAATAAGCACCATCAAATCCATACGATTTCCAGTTTGCAAAATTCGTTGTTAACGCGTGAGGTGCATAGATAAATTTCTTGTTTTGCGCATGAAGAATGGCTGACGTTTTTTCCACAAGAAGTTCATCTTCATATTGAATGACCGTTTCATTTAACCAGTAATATCCTTTAAATGCTAGATTAGAAAAATTCGATTTTTTCCATTTAGCTTGTGTTTGAGAAATATACCAACTGACCAGTTTTTCTCGTTCAGCTAGGGAATTTGCTGCCTTTTTCCCATCTAATGTAATGATTGCTTCACTTCTTTTCGGATAAGGGATGGCAAGATAAACATTCACTTTCCGTCCCGTTTCTTTTGCCGCACTATTTAAGCCTGTAAATGCCCCGTCCCCTGCAAATGTTTGATTACTATACCATTGCCAATCAGAGTAGTTTGCCTTATTTTTAGGTGTTTCAGCAAACTCACCACCTTTATACGTACGACTTAACATCACGAAAGAGTCGAATAGATTCCCTTTATCATTTTTTAAATACGGCATAAAATAATCTTTATCAAATGAACGGTTTTCATCACCATTGTAAACGAATACACCATTATGAATCCCCGTTGAATCCATACTTGCCGGAAGCTGTCCATAACTCATGACAGAATTACTGACAGGGTGTACCGTACTATTTGGATTCGCAAGAGCTAATTGGATTGCGTCATCTTTGTTACGTACTTTTTTAAGAATTTTGCCGTTTACCTTAATGGAATATTCAAGTGGTTCCGCATACACTCGAGCTAAAAATGTGGAAAATTGAGCACGATTCACTGCTACATCGGGTTTAAATGATCCATCTTTGTAGCCTGAAGTGATGCCATTTTCATCAAGGGCATCAATATATTTGTAATAAGGATGTTTTGAGGATATATCAGAAAAATGAGACTGACCCGCCCCTTTATAGGCGTAGGCGACAGCTAAAATTTTGGCCATTTCCTTTCTCGTGAGTGAAGCATTTGGTTTAAATGACTTCCCCGTGAGCGTGAACATTCCTTTTTCAGTCGCAGCAACCATTTCGCGATAGCCACTCATACTTGGTTTTAGATCGGTTGGAACCATCTGAGGTTTAGACGGAACTGGCAGTTTAAGTGCACGAATGATCATCACTGCTGCGTCTTTTCTCGTCAAAGTCTTTAATGGCTGAAACGTGTCATTTGAAAAACCCTTAATAATTGATTTTTGAGTTAAAAATTGAATATCGTCATACGCCCAATGATCACGCGGAACATCTTTAAAAGATGCCGCACTTGCATGAAAAGGAATGATTCCAACAACGAACATACTGACAATGATAAAGCTCAAAAATTTCTTCATATTTTCCTCCTTAAATAGGGGTCAATTTCTGGGCCCGTTAACGAACCCAGAGATTGACCCCACTACTATTCGATCGCACCCATTCCTTCTAAGAATATCTGTGCATCAGCATTTAAGTATGTTCGAATATCTTTTCTTAATAAAAGTTCAGTATTATTTTTAACAGAAAGCTTTAAACCTCTTAAATCAAACTTTGAAGCATAATTGTTCATAGAATTAATCGTAATGTATTCTTTTCTAGTAAAAGGGATTTCCCCTGAATCCAACCGGTTTGTAAGAAACAAAAGTAACTCTCTTGCATTACTTTTTAAATAAATACTGTTTTCATTTAATAGCGTCAAATTCTCCTCAAGGTATTTTCTAGTCGTCACTAAGTCAAGGTCTTCAACGCTTTTGTTAATTTTCGCGATCAATTCTTTAACATCCAATCGTACCACTCCCTATTCAAGTATAGTTTCGGTAACTGGCTAGCTTAGTACTTCGTAGATATGTACCTTAGCCCCTATAGTTTTGCGCAGCGCTGTTTCCAGCGATTTGCCTTTTCGATTTATACCTTCAAATGGACAGGCACTCGATCCTCATAACTATAATTCACCCCCTTTCACACGTCAATGGGGTCAGTCACTTCAGCGCAATATAGCACTAAGGACTGACCCCGTTTTGGTTTTACATCAATCCTGCGAATTCAAGGAATTTAGTGAGGGCTTTTGCCATTTGGTCACGTTTAAGGTTTCCAGATGGATTGAAACTGCCGCTTCCGTTTCCTTCGAAAATTCCAGCTTGATAGCCAAGTTGGATTCCTTCTTTAGACCAATCTCCAAATGTTTTCGCATCTTTGAAATCGGTATATTTCTTTGAAGCATCAAATTTGGATGAATCGACTTTTAACAAATCTAATTCAAGTGCACGACTAATCATGATCGCAGCTTGAGCGCGCGTGATTTTTTCACCAGGAGCAAATTTACCATTTTGCTTCCCTTCAATTAAACCAAGCTTGACTGCTGCCATTAATTCGCCGTTTTGATTGAACCATTCAGTACCATCTACATCTGAGAACTTATTGTTATACGTTTCAGCTGGTAGACCAAGAGCGCGAACTAATAGGACCGTAAATTCTGCACGAGTAAGGTAATCATCAGGAGCAAACGTTGTGTCCGTTTTACCTGTTGTAATTCCTTTTGCAGCAAGTTTTTCAATAAATTGCTCTGCCCAGTTAGCGCCGTTGTCTACATCTGTAAACGTTTTAGAACGTTCAATTACAGTATATTTACTATTTGTTAAACTCTTCACAATTGCCTTGTCCCCTTCAAACAATGTTGGAACACTTGTAAATGATCCATCATCATTGATTCGGACTGCTACTGCATTGTTTTTGTTCACTGTTTCTGAAAGTTTAATTTCACGCACCACGTACTCAGAGAACAATTTGATTTCTGTTTCTTTTCCATCTTTTATACCTACTAGCGAGAATTCAATGACTGGTGCAACTGTCTTCTCTTTTAAGCTATCAGGTTTATTAACTGTTTGAATGTTTAACGCAATTTGTGAATAACCAGCGTCTAAATTCAAAGCAGTCAAAGGAAGAATATAAGAAGCAGAATCATTGTGAATCTCGATATGAGCTTTTGAATTCTTATCTTTCAATGCTGTAGCAACATTGATTGGAATGATGATCTTTGAATCTTTACCTTTTAACTCAATCTGAAAGATCTTTCATCTCTTTTGAAGTCTTGATCCAATTAACAAGTTTTTGTTCATCTAAAACTTTTTCACCATTGACCGTGATTACCGCAGTATCGTCAACTTTTACAGTTCCTTTGTCATCTGCTGGTGGAGCAGGTGGTGTTGTAGGCTCTGGGTCTGGATCGGTTGTTCCTCCGGTATCTTTTACAGAAGCCACTTTCTTCAATTCTTTCGTATCTCGCACACGAATCCGTTTTCCGTTTGCGAATTCGCCTGTCACGCCAACTGCTTCAAGTGTATCTCCCACTTTCAGGCTAGGAACTGCTCCCGTTTGATTCGCAATATAACCATCCGTGAAGACAAGAATATTTCCTGAACCATCGTTAATAATATAAGAATTGTCGTCATACTTCGAAACGACTTTTCCTGTTACTTTCACAAGTAAACCTTGATTGCTGTCACTGTTTGCTTCTTGTGTCGAAACAACTTTTGGACTAATTGGATCGGATGAACCAATTTTGATGACGTCTTGCTTGAATGCACCAAATTCAAGTTCTTTGTTGTTTTCAAACGTTTTTACATGACCGTAGATACGTACTTTATCGCCAAGTTTCAAGCTTCCTTCCGGCACTTCATTAAAGGCCATAATTCCGCCTGTTTCATCTTGAATATAAAATGCGTCATAGAATGATCCAGCAGCTGTTGTGACTGTACCTTCTACGGTAATTGGTGTACCGTCTGCTAGTTTGCGTGCAGCTTCAATCGTTGAAACTTTGGTTTCGCGACCCGCTAACCAGTTAATTGAATTCAATGCAAGTTCGTCATTTCCTTTTGTATTGTAAGACTCATCAAGCTGCTTATCGTTGATGAAGTTCATCCCTGATACGATGACACGACCAGTTCCAATTTCTTGTGAAGCGATCGCTGGGATAGCGTCTCCACCTTGATCATCCGATACCGTATCGTATACGTTATATCCGTCTTTTACGGTTGTTTGATACGTTGTTGCGTTCCCTTTTGCTAGAATTGTCACCTTATCGGCATCGCTATCGACTAAAGGAAGATTTCCGACTTTTTCAAGCGAAGATCCACTGTAATAGTCAACGAACTCTACGCGATCGGTGATATAATTTTTGACTTGTCCTGGGAATAAACGAACGGCAAATTTGTACGATTGATTCGTCCAGAAGTTCCCTGTTGGAGAATCGTCATTAATGCCATCATTATTAATTTGAATCGTTGAACCCATTTCTGCAAGCATATCGTTGTTAACTGTTGGGTTATTGTTGAAATTACTCTTATCCGCTAAGAATAATGATCCCCCACCTTTAACAAAATTGGCAACGGCTGTCTTTTCGTCAGCAGTTAACGACCACTGCTGGATGAGACATGACTAGTACTTTTACATCTTTAAGAAGGTCACTTGTTAGTGGTGCTTTGTTTTCTGTAACCGTATATCCTTCTTTTTGGACTAATTTCGTGAACATTTTCAAGTTATCTTTGTACGTTCCTGCGTCTGTTGTTGTGTTTTCATTTTTATGAGCAGCATCGATCATAACTGTCATGCCGAGTGACTCTTTAACGGTCACTGGTAATTTAAACGTGTTGTCAGCTGGCTCATCACCAGTAGGCGTATCAACCACTGCAATTAAATCATGATCGCCTTTTAACGGATTCGCCCATACTGCTGTTGCTTCTTTCACACTTTTTCCTGGAATCGAAGCAATCGTAGCAGAACCGATTTTTTTATCCGCAGAAACTTCGTCATAATAAAAATTCACATTTACGTCTGTTAAATCTTTTGTCCCAAGATTACTTATGCCTGCAGATAAAGTCGCTGGATTTCCTGCAACCGTAACGCCTTCTACGACATCTAATCCACTTACACGGACATCTACTTCTTTTTCTTCAGACCAGATTGGAGCACTGTAAATGCGTTCGCCGTCTTTTTGTGTAACTTTCACGACAAACCATTGTTGACCGCCAGTAATGTCTACAGTTGGATTCCATGTGAAATCTTTTGTATTAGGAGTGATACTTTGAATCACCTTTGAGCCATTCGTAAATCAATTCTACTTTTTCGATCTGATCATTTGATTGGTAGCTTGCAGGCAAATAACTGAAATCCTGGTGTATCGTGTGATTCTGCTACCGCATCAGATCCTTTAATATCAAAGTTCAGTGTTTTACCTGAAACGGTTGAACCCATGTAATGGTCGTTTGCAAGTACATCCAATTTAAAGTTAGGATCTTCTTCCATATACACACGCATATTACGCATCGCATGCATTAATGAAGCTTGTGAGTTATCGTCTGCAACAAGAACCGTACGTTTCATCGTTTGTCCCCATGTCGCATCATGGTTATCTTCACCAAACGTCGGTGCAACATGCCAACCTAAATCTAGTGCACTATAAAATTTCTTGTCTGCATTTGCATAACCGTAGTTTCCTGAGCCATTTCCGACTTCTAACATCGTGAATAGCTTGTCTACTTTTTGGTCATAAGGCATAAAATTATTGAAAGCATTTGCTGACATGTCGGGTGATTAAATTGAGCAACAATGTCGTCATAAGTCATAACCCAAGCATAGTATTGATCTAGATTTTGATACATTTTTCCATTAATATTTCGATCGATAAAGTTATCTGTTCCAAATACATTTGAATGGCCCCATGTTGTAGAAGTCATTTCAAACGCTGGGAATACAGTAAAATCATTGTTTGAGTATTCTTTTGCAAGGTCTTTTGTTAATTGCCATTCTGTTCCGCCCGTACGTTCAGGCATTCCTTTATGATCAGCCGTATCAGCCCCTAGTTTTTCAGGATCGATGTCATGTGAGTGATCAGAGAAGGCAAACCAATCGTAACCGTGCACTTTCGCTGCTTTTAAAGCATCTTCAGGTGCACCTGAACCATCATGTGAAATATTCGTGTGGTTATGAGTCGTTCCACGTAAATGCGTTCCACCTGTAAAAGGTTCAGCAACGGTGAATGACCACGTGTACTCACTTTGATTGCCAAGCTTATCAGAAGCCGTTACTTTCATTTCATGAACGCCAATTGTTAGATCGTTTGCTAAGTTCACAGAAATCTTTCCATCCGTTAAAGTGCTGGATGAAGTAACATCCGTACCATCCAATGTCACAATCGTTTTCGTTTCATCGATCCCACTTGGATCAGCGATTTGCACCGCGATCTCTGGACGTTTCGTTTCAACGATCGTTGTGTTCGCTGGTGTTTCGCCACCCATTTGAGGACCTACTGTATCTTCTACAACCGATACAGTGTTCGGTGCATCCGCAGTGCCGGATGATTTCGTTGTTGATTGATTTTTTGCTTCGATATAATAATCAAATGAATCCGCAGGTACATCTGCTGCAACAATCGTTGCTGTATAAAGGTTGTTTTCACCTTTTGTCATGGCGATTGATTGATAGTTAGTCGTGCCTGTTTTTTTATAGTACAGATTCGCTTCGTCCGCACCAAGAATCGTTGCAGAGAGAGTGATATCTGTATTTTTGTAAGCAGTCGTCACTGGTGTGTGATCGATCGTAAGAGGGAAATACTCTTTCAAGTCCTCTTTGCTTCTCGTTAAAAGTTGATAGCCTGATAGATAAGGAGACGCACTTGCGTATTGACTTACGATCCCCGTAAATTCATAACTGCTATTTACTTTTATGTCTGTGCCTAGTGTAATGTCCGTTGCTTGCATCACACGTACGTTCAATGTTTTTCCAGATTCATCTGAAATTGTAATATTCGATCCCATCGAAGTATCTGGTGCACTTGGAATACTTGTCACTTTCCCTTTTACCGTTACAAGTTTCCCTTCCATTGGCTCTGCTTTTTTAGAATCATTTAAGTCGACAATCGTTGTTCCTTCTGGAGTTGGAATGGTACCAGTCCCCAATATTTTCAACTGTTGTCGGTTTTAGTTCGGTCAATCCTTTATAAAAGCTAATTGTTCCAGTAATTTTGAGCTTGTCCCCTTTGGCAACTGTATCTGTTCCGCCAAAGATATTGATTCCGCCCGTTCCATCTTGGACGTAATAGCTGCTATTCTTGGAGTCTGCAACATGGTCATCGACTGTTACAACCGCTTCAATTGTTGCTTCTTGACCGTTGTAAATCGGTTGTCCAACTGCATCCACTTGACGTAATACGCTAATATTCGTAGTTCCACTTAGTGGAGGAGGAGGAGTTGTTCCACCGCCACCTGGATCTGTTGTTGTTCCCGCCTTCATTCGCGGAATTCAATGGATTTGGGGGATTCGACTTAATAAAATCGGTTGCATTATCATTTGAGTCGTACCCGTTTCCTTTGCTTCCATCTGCCGCTGGGTCTGTCCCATCGTTGGCTTTACGTACAACGCTTTCTGTAGTTTGAAGGAGCGGGTGTTGCACCAGTCCCTTCATATAGAGACGCTGTCGAACCAAAACCAACATAATCGATGACACTTGCATCCGTCTTCGAAGTGATAGCGCTTACATTATTTACTAAGGCTACTTTTCCTGCACTTCCAGACATATTAGTAGATCCTGTAGCATCTGGTTGTGGTAATGCTGCTACCGTCTCCAGATCCTGCTGCTTCTTGTATGAGGTAATATCCATGAGGTTTAATCTTATTCGTTAAATTTGTAACTGAATACGTCGTGCCAGCTGCGCTTGCATACTGCACGGACCAACCATCAAGCGAAATTTCTTGGTCTGTCGGATTGTAAAGCTCGATAAAATCATTTTTGTATGGTGCGCCTGCATTTCCTCCACCACCATAAACTTCACTAATCACAACATGATCTGCTACAGATGCTGCATGAGCCTTTGATCCTATCATCATTGGTAAAACTGAGTTTGAAACTAGAATGGTAGATAAAGCGACGCCTATCCATTTTCTACGATTTTCCATCTAAACCTATTACCCCCTATTATTTGATTTCTTCCCATCTATTAAATAATATCAGAAAATGAAGAAAAAATAATTAATATTTTGTAAACTTGGTTAATTATTTTTATTTAAAAATTTACTTTACATTTCTTTCTGCAAAAGTCATGATAAATGGGTATTTGTCTAAATATTCGAAAAGGGGATAAATGTCCATTGATGTCTTTCATACATACCATAAAATTGCGCTGGAATCTTATTTTCATGACGATTATTCTTCTTTTATCATTTGGACCAATTGCCTATGCTCATCCTTTAAGCGCCGCATTTACAACGATTACGATTGATCAAAATCAGACGACACTTGAATATTCGATTGATGAACTTTCAGTTATTGAAGGACTTGGCGGCGATACCGATTCAAATGCTAAATTGAGCGAAGACGAACTAAAAAAGATTAAAAACCGAGTAGAAGAATGGATTTCTGACAGTGTCGTTTTAGAGAAAAACGGCAAAGAATTAACCTCCAAGCTCAACTCTCTCAAATTAGAACAGAAAACCGATAAAGATATGGTTACCCTTTCTTTCACTTATCCCGGATTCAAAGAAGGGGAGACTGCTACTCTATTAGACGGCATTTTCATAGAAGGAAAAACGAGTTCAGTCTACACTAATTTTTTAAAAATAGATTATGACAATCAAATAAGTGAAAGTGTTTTACAAGGAAAAAATCGTGAATGGTCGATGCTGCTCACTGCAAGTCAGCAACAACAGCAAGCCAATGAATCGACGCCTGTTAAGCCCATAGCTGTCACCACTCACGTGTCTTGGCAATCGTTTCTTCTCCTAGGAATGAAACATATCCTGACGGGGTATGATCATTTATTATTTCTGTTCGCTTTACTGCTCAGAAAGCAGACCTTAAAGCAGTATGCAGCGATGATCACCGCATTTACGCTTGCTCATAGCGTTACGCTTACTTTATCGGTGTTGGGGATTGTCGATCTTCCTTCCCATATCGTTGAACCGTTGATCGCTTTAAGTATTTGCTACGTGGCCATTGAAAATATTTTCCGAAAAAAAGTATCGTATCGCTGGGCATTGACGTTTTTCTTTGGCTTGATTCACGGATTAGGATTCGCGAGTATTTTGAAAGAAATGGCGATTCCAAAGAGTGCACTCGCTGCATCATTAATCAGCTTCAATGTCGGAATCGAAATTGTTCAACTAGGACTTATTCTGCTTGTCCTGCCAGTGCTCACATGGTTCCAACGTCAACCTTCATACAAGAGAGGGATGATCACTGGCTCAGCCGTTATATTTGTTCTTGGAGCATTTTGGTTAGTACAGCGAGTCTAAGTTCGCAACGTCTTGGTGCAACGGCATCGCAACGCACGGATGGTCGAGTCTTCTCATGAAAAGCACTGAAAAAGTTCTCTTGGAACGACAAAGCGAGTATGGGAACGAAATCGTTCCCATACTCGCTTTTTTCTCTTATAAACAGTTGATTTTCGTTCCAGGCAGACAGGTTCCTACAGTTAAGCTTTCCATTACTAGAAAAAGTGTCTTAGAAGAGCTCTATCATATTTTTAAATATCATGTAGCTCTATTTGATATACACCTTTTTATTTCCTTAGCTGCACCTGTTGCTTGGAATGAAGGCGCTCGACTCCTGTAGAAAAACGAGCGAGTCGCGACCCCGCAGTGTGGTTTTTTATGAGGAAGCTCGGCCGGTCGTCCACGGAAAGCGAGTTGTTTTGCTGAACGTTGAAAAATCAACAGGATCCTTTAATAAATCCTTAAATAAAGAAGATTTTTCCTACTAAGTAGTGGTTTTTTAACGAGAAAAAACTTCATTTCCTCTTTTTTAGAAAAATCGACATGATTTGTATGAAAAAAAGGGAAGGTTTCTTGGTTAAAAGGTGTATTTGGTGAGCTTACTCGCCTTATAGAGGTGTTTACTCGCCTTACAGCAATGTTTACTCACCTTACAGCGGTGCTTACTCGCCTTACAGAGGTGTTTACTCGCCTTACAGCGTCTGTTTTACGGTTCGAAGAGTTTAGTTGACGATAATAGAGGCTTGCCCCAGTCGGCCACTGTTATCCTCAACTCCATTTTGTTGGCGGCAGTCTAGTGCCTGGCACTGACTGCCACTAATTTTGTTAGAATTGCCTTTTTTAAAAAAGGGATCAGTCTCCAAGCGTGTGAATACGCCGGAAGACTGACCCCTTTTCTTTATCTTGATAACATCGCTTGCACTCGTGCAACGATTACAGCAAATTGAGCTCGATTCGTTGCATCATATAAACCGAATTTTCCACTACGATAGCCGACCATGAGCTTATGATCTCCAACTGCATCAATATAAGGAGCTGCCCAATAAGAAGCATTTATATCCTTATAAGATGGTAGAATGCCATCACTTTTTAAATCAAATGCTTTTGAAAGAACTTTCGCTGTTTGAACACGATTTAAAGGAGCGTCTGGATTAAAATAGTCACTTTTCGAAAAAATACCCGCTTCTGTTAGTTTTGCTATTGCGAGATATGCTGGATGTGTGACAGGTACATCTTTGAAGCCTGGATTATTTGGAAGCAAAGTAGTTAATGGCAGGTTTTTAAATAATATTTCTGCCGCTTCAGCTCTCGTAATGGCTTTTTCAGGATAAACCTTTCCATTTTCATCCAAAGTGAGGAGGTGATTTGCAATCAGGAAATTCAATTCTTTTTCAGCCCAAAATCCTGTTGGAATATCAGTTGCCGTCGGATTATTTTTTGCCATACTTTCAAGTAAAGCATCACTCATTAATTGATAACCCGCTAGATTAGGATGAATGTTTTCAGGATTCGGTAAATAAGGTTTAGAATCGTCCCCAAATTTTTCATAGACGGATACAAAAGTTGCACCTTGAGCTGTAGCAGTCATTTGAATTGCTGTGTTAAGTGTGTGTGTAAGTTGAATCAGTTGAGGTTTTTGAACATCTGAGATGTATGGGAAAGGAAAATAATAGCCCATTACATATACGGAAGCGTTTGGATTCAATGCTTTGATGGTTTGAAGAATTTTCGTGTAGTTTTCAGCAACATTATGAAGTGTGACCATAACCTTATCTTGATCGAGAATGAGCACTTTTTTCTCCGGATCAAGCTTTGCATCTTTTAATAGATCATTTGCACCAGCAGATAAAGTAATAAAATTAGACTGTTTAATGGCTTCTCTTAATTCTGGTTTTGCAGCTAAATCGTCCAGAACGTTTTGCGTAGTGTAACCTGGTACTGCGAAACCCTTTGAGTATGTAGCCAGCATGTTATGATCTTTCAAATACTTAGCTGTCAAGTCCGCATACCCATCACTAATTCCTCTATCTGGCGTCATACCTGCTGCCAAGGAATCACCTAGAGCTAAATACTTAACTGCTTCTGTTCCACTTGCGGATGCAAACGGGACCATTAAACCAAATAATAAGACGAACATTAATGCCAAACTCGATAATCTTTTAATCAATTTATTTTCAACCTCCTTTTTCATTTAGCATTCTATAAAGATATGAAATATCCTTTAAACTTATGTTACTTTTTTTGAGGTCAGCACACTTGCCTTCTCAAGCGTCAGGCACCTCACCAAAAAATCAGTGAACCGTACGGATCTTCTTCAGTTCAGCTTTTTAGAAATGTTTACCATTTTTATTTTCAATGGAATTAAGCGAATAATTGAATTCCGTTGGAGACGAAATTTTTCAGTGGTCTGACAAACGTCTGACGGATCTCGACTGACACGTTTTTCCGAAAGATTCCCATGATACACTACATTATCATTCACATTTGTAGACGATGAGAATGGTTTTTTCAGGGTCAATGTTATGGCGTTCTCATTGATTCTGACGAATATTATGATGAAGCAGTCAATTCGATTCACTTAAATCAAGTTAAAGCAAACATAGATGAATGTGCGCCTGACTCTTCTTCACTTTCAGTAGTGTTTGGATTGACCGCATTTTCATGAAATTTTCCCAATATCATCTTTATTCATTATGTAGTACGATAGTTACAGAAATGATCATTGCCTTAGATCGACGAACCCGCCATTTCAGTTTGGTAAGTAGGTCCAAGAGCATGACATCATGTTATTATTTTTTGATACTACACAGTGATAGAATGACATAAATCGTACGAAGTGGCTAAATTACTGAAAGGTAATGACGCAAAGCTAGAGGGGCTAAGGTGTGTTTTGAAAAATGCTAAGCCAGCCAGCTATCGAATACGTCTCCTTCGGTTTATGTGAATCATTTATGGGAGGTTTTTTTGTTATGTTAAAACTCTATTGTAAAACAATGTACCTTTGGCACTATGGTCGGCATAACTATCATGAAATACTAATAGAAGATTGTCTTTATGAGAAACTTAGATCTAAATTACAAACAAAAGCGAATTACCATCTAAATAAAGCCGAAAACTACAGAGTCAGTTCCACATGGCGTTAACAGTTGACCCTGAAAAAATTATGTTAAAAAGTTTGTTTGCGCTTCAAATTAAATAAGGCGGGATTTCGTTCATAATCGAACGAAATCTCGCCTTTTCCTTGTCTATTCTTTCCTATAATTTCTTAATGTAGGTCTGTATTCGTTTGAGATCAACTTGTGAATATGGCAATGGCTCTTGGAATTTGCAAACCAAAACGACCGCATATGATACCTAACGCTATCCATTTCTATGTTTCTACCCACTGTGCTTCGATTTTTCATTTGCAGATTTTCAATCTTTAAATGCTGGACTTTTTCAGCAGCTTCGCAACGGAGTTGGTTGCTGACGACAAAAAAAGAGGAGAAATCAATGATCACAACGAATTGTTCTTTAATAAGAACATTTCGTTTACAAAGGAGCTACTCTTGTGTGGTTAAAGTTTTTCTCTACTTCTCGAAGCCTTTTATTATTCGCGAGTATTCTTCTCTTGTTCCTAGCATTATTTGACGCAACCTTTACTGATTTTGGGATACGTTATCACTACATTCAAGAAGCGAATCCACTTATGCGTTCCCTATATGAAAAAAGTATTCTAAGCTTTTATGTAACAAAATTGATCTTACCCATTTTGCTTTTCTTTATTCTTTTGAGAGTTGAACCTAAACCGATTATCCATGCAGTACTTGTGATTAGTTTGGTTCTATACTTCATCGTGCTTATTCAACATTTCTTATGGATGTCCGCAATCGCAAGAATTTAGATCCATCCGGAATGAATCCGTTCATGAACATGAAAAGAGGGAACAGGATGAATGAATTTTATGAATCACGATGTTTTTTCAAAGGACTATGTGTCGCAACCGTCTTAAGTATCCCTTTATGGTTGTCGATTTTCGGATGGATTAAACTCTTGTAGAGTGGCTAGTCCCTCCCTGTCGCTTTAATGGAGGGCACTGAAAGAGTTCTCTTGGAACATCAATGCGAGTATAGGAATGATTTCATTCTTGTACTCGCATTTTATCTAATAAACCGTGGATTTCCGTTCAGGCAGACGCGTTCCACTCCAATTTAGTAACAATTTTAAAAGAACGGGCTTAGACAACTTTCATTTTAAAGATGAAAAAAAATGCCGCCAAGTGTAAAATACGTGTCTTAGAAGCAAATTTGAATGATCCTTTTTCATTTGCAGGTTTTTTTAAAAAAAGTTGAACTTTATCAATGGCTTTCACTTTAAAGTACAGAGGAACAGATCCCTTCTGTTAGAATAAAAGCACAACAACCTAGGAGGGAAATGTATGCAAACACGGAAACTAGTTCTGTCTCAAAACATTGATCATGATCTTCTGAACAAAATTAAAGAAACGATTCCTGATTGGGAAGTGATTGCAGGAAAAGAGCGCGAAGTGTGGGAGAGTCATCTAAACGACGCAGAGGTGATCGCTGGTTGGAAAAAAGAAATGAGCGACATTCTGACTGAAAAGTCTAACCTTCAATGGCTGCAAACGTGGAGTGCTGGAGTAGACAACGTTCCACTTGAAGAACTAGCATCAAGTAATGTCGAGGTGACGAGCGCCAACGGTGTTCATGCCTTCCCCATTTCCGAAACGATTTTTGCTATGATGCTCGGACTAACGAGAAAACTTCATACATACGTAAGAAATCAACAAACGAAAACATGGCATCATGCTGGACTTAGCCTTGAGCTACATGGCAAAACGATCGGTATAATCGGGACAGGCGCAATCGGAAAAGAAACGGCCAAACTCGCCAAGGCATTTGGTATGACCGTTCTAGGCGTCCGTCATTCTGGTAAAACAGAAGAATTTTTTGATGAAATGTTTAAAGTGGATCACTTAACTGAAATTCTGCCGAGGTGTGATTATGTCGTCCTCACTCTTCCATTAACGAATGATACCCGCCATTTATTCGGTGCTGCTCAATTTAATGCCATGAAAAATGCATCATTCTTCATTAACATTGGCAGAGGCGAAGTTGTCGTTGAAGACGCTTTAATCGAAGCTTTGCAAGAGAAAAAAATTGCTGGCGCCGGCCTGGACGTTTTTGAAAAAGAGCCATTAGACCTTCATAATCCACTATGGGAAATGGAAAATGTCATTCTTACTCCGCATACAGCCGGAGCCACAGAACACTACAACAACCGACTGATCGAAGACATCTTTCTTCCTAATTTAAAAAATTATATAAACAACGGTAAACCGAGTATCAATGTTGTTGATTTTGAGAAAGGATATTAAAAACGCCTGATTCTTTCAGGCATTACTGTGATGGGGTTCCGGCCCCCTCACTTTGTTCCCAATGCCGTAATGAAGGATAAGGATCAAAAGCCCATTCGATTCGTCCGTTGTATTTGTACATCCCGTAGTGTAAATGAGGCGGGAATCGTCCTGCCGTCCATTTTTTCCCGTACCCTGTACTCCCAACATAGCCAATAACGGTACCTGGCTTGATCATATCCCCTTGTTTTAATCCTTTAGTATAACTGGATAAATGGGCGTAATAATGATACGTATTGTGTATATCTCGAATCCCGATTCGCCAGCCGCCATAATCATTCCAGCCCATCACTTCAATCAAACCGTAAGTGGTTGCCTTCACTGGTAAACCATTCGGAGCAAATAAATCGGTTCCTTCATGAATGCGCTTGCCACCCCATCCTCTGTTATCTCCCCAAGTGCTTCGATAGCTAAAATCGGAATGAGCAGGCAAAGGAAACGAATGCTGATCTAAGTTCAGTGTATTAAAATGTTTGTATATCTTTGCTATCGTCATAATTTGATTAACCGATTGATCGCGTTTATAGTAATTTTTTAAAGCCGCTTTAAATCCTTGATCACCAGGAATGTACTCCCCTAAGTAATCAGCCATGGTTAACATCACGTCATCATCATTCTTCCGATCAGCTAAGCCATCTCCATTGGCGTCTTTTCCTTGTCCACCAAAAAAAGCGAGGAATGCGGCGTTTGTTTCACCTTTATTCGGATTTAATGGCCCCGCCCAATACTCATCAGAGAATTGGATGGCAATCGTCCCTTCCCGTTCAGGAAGATCGTTGCGCACTTGTTGAATGTTGCGTTCATACTGATCCACTGCGGCTAGTTCGTACCATGGCAATGAAATGCTCGAATATTTCACATAGAAATTCATGCGTTGATCGAGAATTTGCTCACGTGTTGGTTGTTCTGCAGCTGCAACTGTTGAAGAAAAAAGAATGCTGATCACAGTGAGGATAAATGTTAGTCGCATAAATTTTTTCAAAAAAAGTCCCCTCCTTTCTCTATTTTTTTCGATGTATCAACTAGTTTTCCCATTCATCCTCGTTTCATGAGTAAATGAAAACATAAAAACAGGTAGAGAAAAACGATTCATTTTTCTGAAGGCACAGAAAAGGTCTTCCAGAACCTCAATGTGGCTGGTATAGAACTGAAATGCTAAAGTGTAAAATCGAATAATTTCTTAACTAAGAAAACAATCAATTAAAAAAATCCGAACGATCCAGCGAAATTCTATATAGAATTTCGCTGGATCGTTCGGATTTTTCTATACCTTAACTACTTTTGTCCAAGCCTCATTTTCCTCTTATTACACGTGGATATCCGTTCCACTCGTATGAAATCCGCATTAGAAACGAATTCTACAACTTTAAAAAGAATGCCTTTCCTTCAAGTAATAGTCATGAGCCTACCGATCCCCTTTTACACGCCTGAATAAACGCTTTAAAAATGGCTGCTGATGCTGGATCATTTCTTGCGATCATACATTCCGGATGCCATTGTACGCCCATTACAAATGAGTGGATTTTACTTTCAAAAGCTTCAATGATCCCGTCACTGGCAAAAGCACTAACTTCAAATTCATTCGGGATTTTTCTAATCGCTTGATGATGAAAACTGTTTACTTTAATCTTCTCCTTTTGAATAATATCTCCTAATAACGAGCCTTTTTTTATATGCACAAAATGGGTTGCATGCCAACGAGGAGCGAGCTGAGTATGTTGTAAAAGCCTTTTCTCTATTTGAGAATAAAGATCTTGATACATGTCACCACCAACCGCGATATTCAAGATTTGAATACCTCGGCAAATCCCTAAAATCGGTTTGTTAAGCTTCAGCAGTTTTTGAGTAATGGCGATTTCAAACCCATCACGTTCAGGGGTAATATGCCCGAGTCCTTGAAGTGGCTCTTCACCAAATAAAGTGGGATCAATATCTCCTCCACCTGTTAAAAGGAAACCATCAATCTGCTGGATAATCGGATCAATCGCATCTTCCTGTAAATGAGGAATAACAAGAGGCACACCGCCGAATTCCGTGATTGCCTGTATATAGTCTGTAGAGACAGACAGAAACTGTTCTTTAAGATTTGCAGAAATACCAATAATGGGTTTCACATTCATAATCCTTTCGATTGATGTCGATACTGAATTATATGCGAAGTGATAGGGGTCAGTCCCTTGGGAAGGTTTCTTCGAACGGTGCCTCTTCCAAACGGTACCAGTCACTCACACAATTTAACAAAATTAGAATCCACCGAGTGCTAGCTAGGTGGATTCTTTTTCTCTGTAGGAATGATTATTTTGATGGGTATTTTGTGATAAATGACTACACAAAGGCTCTAGGGGTTTCATCATGGAGAATGCTTTGCTTAGATGATCGGCAATATAAGCAATAGCCTTGGAATGTTTGTGGATATGGTATCGGGAGCAGTGTGAGGACTTTTTTTGTATCCATAAAATCGGGGACTGTTAGCAAGTGATTATCATAATATTGGAATGAACTGTGAGGGTATTGCTGCATTTCGGACACCATGGGGATGGTAGTGTCAATTGGATTACGATGAATATAACTGCTAATATCGAGTATTGCTCGAGGGTTACGAGCACAATTAGAAAAATATCTCTTTTCATAAATGTGTCCCGTCACTTTATATTTTTTTCGATAATAGTCGCTATACCGTTTATTGATTCTGCACATGATACGATCGAGTGGAGTATGATCAGAGCGGATTAATAAATGAAAATGATTGGTCATAATGCAATAAGCAATGATTTTAAAAGGAGCAATATGGTAAACATACATAAAAATCCGGAATAACTCTTGTACGTCTTTAGTATTATGGTAAATATTTTTCCGGTTATTTCCACGCATAACAACATGATAATAAGAACCCGGAGTCCATTCTCTCTTTTTTCTCGGCATATTTCACTCCTAATTAGTTTATTTGGTATAGATCTCTTTTTCTTTCTTTCGTATCTTTTCTTGGGTGTTAGACAATTATTTTATCATAATAGTTTAACTATTTCCAAATTGTTTGAGTGACAGGCACTTTCAATCAAGCACCTTTCAAAACCACAAAACCACCAAATCAGCTTGATTTGGTGGTTTTGTCCATCTATATTTAATTGACTAATTATCTGGAATGATTTGAGTAACTGGCAATCAATAAAACCTACCGCTTAGATCCTTCAATTCTTGCCGATATGATCCCTAGCAGAACTCCTAATGCAGCACCGGCTGCGACTTCTACAGGTTGATGGCCGAGCAACTCATTCAATTCTTTTTCGCGTTGCACATATTCAAAACTTGGAAAATCGCCTGAAAGCGAAGCCAAATTGTCTTCTAAATCGTTTACAAGTTGGGCGATCTCACCAGTATGTCTACGAATTCCTTGTGCATCATACATGACAATCGTTCCGAACACGGTCGCTAGCGCTGTCTCTGTGTGACGGGCACCTTTATGTGAAGCCACATATGCCGCAAGAGCCGCCACACCTGCTGAATGGGAACTTGGCATCCCGCCAGTTGTGAATGCTTGTTTCACATCCCACTCGCCTGTTAGTTTCTTATGCGTAAAGATCTTTAATCCTTGAGCAATAAAGATCCCTGATAAAGCCGTAATAATTCCCCGATTCATTGTCTTCATGTTATTTCCTCCAATCCACTCATTGATCCTGTCCAATTTTGGCATGAATCCTCTCCATTGTTATTACCCTACTTCACATCCTTTTATGCACGAAAGAGAAAGGGGAAGTTTCGTTCAGCATCGAATGAATTCTCTCCTTTCCCTTGTACTTTCCTTTAATATCTGAATCAATTTCATAATTCCTATTTCAGACATTTATACGAATATTCCTAAGGATTATTTGCATTAGATTCGGTTTCCATACTCGACGGACGCTTGCAACGGTAACCTTTATTCCATCAAGAAAGAGTCTGGCCCCAGTGCATGAAAACACTAGGGCCAGACTCTTTTTTACATCAACTGGTACCCGTAATAGAGCGAGAGAAGCGACAATGCTGAAAACACTACATTTTCAATCTTCCCACCCGTTCTTGTCGTGAGCGGAAACCGCACTCGGCTTTTTATTGGATACAACAATTTAATGCCATTTTTTGTTGCCATGTCCAAGACCAAATGACTTGCAATTCCAATGAGAATGCCCGCCTTTACGGATTCGTTTGTGACAAACGAATTCAAAAGCATGCCCATCAGAAATAAAAATAATAAACTGTGCGTAAAGGAACGATGTCCGAAAAGCACATTGATTATTTTCGATATCAATGGAAAGGTTCGTCCTATTTTGCTGCCACCATGGCAGATATCCGGGAGGACTGCACCAATGACACCTGCTCCGGTTAAAAGGAGAGGGTCATAATTCGTCATTTGAGCAAAAGCAAGACCCGCTGCAATACCGCCTGTGATGTGTGTCTTTCCTGTCATGCTTTCTTCTCTCCTTTTGGGGGTCTGACCCCGATTTTACTACCTAGCACGCTTATTGTCTCGGTGCCAGTCACTCAAACAATTGTGAATGTGTAAACATTCACAATTGTTTGAGTGACAGGGACCTATTAGGTATAATGAATCATACGTTAAATTAAAAGGAAGATTTGTTTATGAAGTTTCCAAAGAGATTCATGGTAGGAGGAAGAATTGCCAAAACCGGTATCGCTGTTTTTGTGACGGCTCTTATTTGTCATTTATTAAATTGGCCAGCGATGTTTGCGGTCATAACGGCGATTGTGACGATTGAACCTACCGCTTCTGACTCCATCAGAAAAGCTTTCGTTCGTTTTCCCGCTTCTGCGATCGGTACAGCGTTTGCTGTCCTTTTTACTTTTTTATTTCAAGATAGCGCTTTTTCTTTTGCATTTGTGTCCCTTGCCACCATTATGACCTGTCATAAGCTAAAACTGTACGACGGCACTTTAGTAGCGGCGATTACGGGAGCAGCGATGGTGACGACTGTCCACGATCATTATATTGCTTCCTTTTTTGTCAGACTAGCGACTACAAGCACCGGCCTTGTTGTATCCACGCTTGTGAATATGTTTGTCATGCCCCCTAAGTATTCCATTCCGATCACGAATGGAATCCATGCCCTTTATCGAGATGCAGGTGCGATTCTTGAGAAAAGAGGGAAGGAATTACTCCGAATTCAGACGTACGATCAAGACCTCCGCCAAGAGTTCAAAAAACTCGTGAAACAGATTGATAAAATTGAGCTTCTCTGTCTTTATCAAAAGGATGAATGGAAATTTCATCGAGTGACTCGAGAAGACATTCGAACATACCGTTTTGAATATAAAAAGTTAACCACTCTACATCAAATTGTTTATCATATTGGAAATTTAATGTACTTGCCTTCTCATGATCAACGGTTAGAAGAAATGAAAACAGCTCATATTCTATCGGCGATTCAGTTCATTCAAACCATCTTTGAAGATGAAAATCGCGTGGCAAAAGAAGAAATGTATCAAAAAAGAAATGAATTAACGAGATGGTTTCAGACACAATCCTCTTCTCTCCACGTCGAGGAACTAAAACCCGATCAACATCATTACATTTCACCAGAAACGGCGTTACTCTATGAGATCCTCTCCATCTACGATTTAACCATCGAACTTAGCCAAATCCATCGCCACAATCTTCGTAGCCAACAGCTATTGAAAAACGGGGTCAGTCCCACAGTGCTTTAAAGCGATGAGGGACTGACTCCCTTTTCCTATGCCTGATATCCTGTGGGATTCTTCTTGTACCATTCCCATGCACTTTCCACCATTTGATGAAGATCAGAATACGGAGTTTTCCAGCCAAACATTTGTTGTGCCTTTTCAGATGAAGCCAATAGTGACTCGGGATCTCCTTCGCGTCTTGGTGAAACAACAACTGGAATCAAATGATCCGTTACCTCTCGAACCACTTCGATCACTTCTCTCACGCTGAAGCCATTTCTATTGCCAAGATTAAACGCACCACTTTCGTTTGTGTTTCTTAGATGATTCAGCGCCAAGATGTGGGCATCGACAAGATCTTGCACATGAATATAGTCGCGTATACATGTTCCATCTGAAGTCGGATAATCTTCTCCAAAAACGCATATCTGTTCACGTTTTCCTGCCGCAACTTATGGAGAGCCAAGAGCGCTACTAAAATTGCCATCGGCCACCTCACCTTCTAATTCCATTTTTCTACATTTTCTACGTAATGTTTATTTTATACTAGATTTAAGATTTGAAAAAGGGGTCAGACCTTACTAGACTAATTTTTATAATTTGATTATAATAGTTCATATCAAAACAATTCTCAAATAGACTAATTAGTAATGGAGGACTATTAGAGATGAACGTATGACGATCAAAAGGTGAAAAAAGCGATAGAGGTTTTACAATCAGTGAGTGCGATTATCAAAACAACCACATCTTTCACTCAACAAAATGCAGAAGAACTAGGTTTGACTCTCCATCAACTTTCCATATTAAACACCCTGTACTCTTTTCCAAATTTAACGTTAAAAGAAGTCACTGAAAAACTTCAATCCTCTAAAAGTACGATCAGTGTGAATGTTGAAGGACTTGTTCAATTAGGATTGGTCGAACGAAAGTCATCAATTGAAGATCGTAGAGAAGTGAAGTTAAATCTAACGAATGCTGGTAAAGTTAAATCGAGACAATCGAGTCAAAATGCTTATTCCTATCGAGCAATGGTACAAGCATTGGATAAGATGAACGACGAAGATGTTGAACAACTATTAGTGCTAAACAAAGAATTATTTACGAATCTCCAACAAGTTGTGATCGAATGAAAAGGAGTATCTGTATCTATGATGATCGAAAATCAAAATCTAAATGAATTAAAGAAAAAGACGATCGATTCGCTCTCGTAAATTGAAACAAAAAAAATGGCTTTCTTTGTTCATTGTTATCATTTGGGCTATTGTTCTCTTATTTTTCACTTGTGTAGCAAACTTTAGTAACATTTTTTACTTTGATATTCCACAGTTCAAACTGGATCCTCATCCTGACCTTTTACAGCTCTTTAATTTTAGTGATTTCAATCTCATCCATCATCATTTTGTCATTGTAAAATTGGGGCATTTTTTCGGTTTTGCCATCTTCGATTTTTTGGTTTTTCTATGGAGTGGCAATAGAAAACTAGCCATTACAATGACGATTTCTTTTGCGATCTTAACCGAGTTTTTACAGATCATTTCCTTTCGCGATGGAAGAATCTACGACATGATGATCGATTCCGCAGGTGCCTTTATGACTTATGCAGTCATCCGTTTTAAGAAGCCATAGGGACAGGTTCCTTGGCCCACTTTTTCTCTTATCAAAATGAGCCGAGGGACCTGTCCCCTCTGGCCCACCACAGTTTTTTCTCACAGGTGGTATTAATTCCCTTATATTTCCGTTATTCTTAATAGAAGGGGGAATTGAATATGAAAAAATATATTAATAAGTGGCGTTGTTGCTCTAACTTTCGCACTTTCTATTACAACATTCGCTGCAGCAAAAGAATTTACAGATGTGCCAAAGTCACATCCATTCTATGATCATATCCACTACCTTAATAATGAAAATATTATTAATGGTTATGAAAATGGTGACTTTAAACCAGATTTAGATCTAACACGTGGACAAGCAGCACTTATGTTAGCTCGTGCTTTCGATTTAGACCTTTCACCTCGTGAGACCGTTTTTAAAGATGTTAATAAAAATTTATCCGGGGCTGTTCAATCTGCGTTTGAAGCAAAGATTATTAATGGGACAAGTGCGACTTCTTTTGCGCCGGATGCCAAAATTACTCGAGAACAAATGGCGATGTTACTGGCAAGAGCATTCAAGCTTGAAGAGGAATCGGCAAAAGAATTTGTTGATGTCGGCATGCAGACTACAGCTTATACGGCAATTAGAAAAATTCATGCTTTTGGGATAACAGGTGGTGTCGATGAAAATCATTTTGATCCGACAGGATATGTTTCACGAAAACATTTCTCAGCATTTCTTGCGCGTGGATTAAATAAAGATTTAAGACTGCACACATCAAGTTGTGGTTATGATGAAAATTCACGAATCAATCCTAGTCGTCAAACACTAAATTGTATGATTACGAATGCCGCTCGAAATGCAGATGGTATCATCCCACCTGAAATTGTTAAAGGGATTGTTAACGTTGAGAATGGTAAATGGGAACATTACGATGCAAATGGAGAACCTTTCATTTCATTCGATGGTGGAATCGGATTAATGCAAATTACGAACCTACAGGACTATGATGTAGAAAAATTAAAATACGACATTGAATACAATATTGAAGTCGCAATTGACATGCTTCTTTATCATTTTAATCGGACAGACCTGCCAAGAATAGGTACTCATGATCCGAACCAATTGGAAAGTTGGTATTTTGCGGTTATGGCTTATAATGGGACTAAATCTGTAAATAGTCCGTTCTACAAAGCGACTGGTGAATCTAATCCGACTGCTTATCAAGAAAAAGTATTCTCGGCTATCAATACTTCTAGCCAATTAGCAACACATATTCCTGCCATTCAAATGTCAATAAAAGACTTTACTTATGGTCCAGAAACCAATGAAAGAATCGTTTTTAATCAACTTAAATTTATGATGAGTTCTGCTGGAACACATACAAAAGATCGATACAAAACAGGTGACCAATCTAAAATGGTCAATACTCGTCTTCGTGAAAAGCCAAGTACTTCTTCAGAAATAGTAACTGTTCCGGTTGGTACGCCAATTAAAATGGTTGGGGATCCCTTATATGATTTCTCTTCAACTGCTGCAAACAACTTTATATGGTATCCAGTTGAAATCGTGATTAACGGGAAAAAAGACTATCTATATGCTCCTTCACAAAGCATAGAATAATAGAATCGAATTACGATTAAAAATCTCATAAAAACCAACAAAAAGAGCGTTACACTTCGATAAGTTATGAAGTGTAACGCTCTTTTTTTATTGTAATGGTTTAAAAGGAAAAATTTAACACACGGAAGCAGAGTAGGACTTTTTAAGAAAAACGGGTCAGCCCCCCACCGCTTAATCTTTATTTCCCTAAATCAATACGTTCTACTGCGGTTTGTTCTGTTTCTGAATAATTGTTTTTTATTTTTGTGAATGCATATAGTTGATTCGTTTCTTTTACGTAAAAGAGTTGATCAATTTTACCGTACGTGTTTAATACAGAAGATGCCTTTAGTGCTTCGTATTTGTACACGGAAATTTGGTTTGACCGATCAGCTAGGAACATACGATTACCAGCTACATCGAACGTCATCGTCGTGAAAGAATTTGCTAATTTACCAAGTGGAGCTAAATCTTCTGACCGCTCGCTACTTGATCCGAAAATGGTGCCGTCTCCATTATAAATGTATTTGCCATCTGGAGAGAATTGAACATTTTTTCTTAAGTAGAGATCAAAGAAACGAGGTTCCATTACATCCTTCGAAATTTTTCCATCGGCTAAAAGAAAGGTTTGCATACTCCCTGTTTTGAAGTCGGTATCAACCGAATAGATTTTATTCTGAGTTGGTGATAGTTCAATCGATAATTTTTCTTGGATGGCAGCGGACGATAGCTGTTCAGACGTTTGCCAGTTATAAGTTTGAACTTCTGTGTGTTGACCTGAACCTGAAGAAATGATTAGATTCTCTGAATGATCTACAGCGATGTCAAAAGGATCGATATTAACTTTCACTTCCTTTAGGAATGAAAGGTCATTGGCATCATAGACATTAATCAGTCCTCTTTGAGTCTCAATGAAATTATAAGGACTCCTTGCCTGAAGAAGCTGCGTAACAAAGATTTTACCGTTTTTAATCACGATCTTCTCTGACGGATGTATGAGTTCAACAGCCTTTTTATCATGTGTTTGTAAATTTAACATGACAAGAGAATTTGTTAATGAGTCAATAAAATAAATGATTGGTTCATCTGGATTCTTCACAGCATCTACAAGATTTGCATCCATCGTTAAATCAACAACAGAATCCTTTTTTTGTGGAGTAGATGGTTGGAAATCATGATTCATAATTCGTGCTAGAAATGCCGAAAATTGTGCTCGGTCAATTGGATTCGCTGGACGGAAAGTTTGATCATCATACCCTAATGTAATATTGTTCGCGGCTAATGAAGAGATGAATGGGTATGACCATGAGGTCGTCATAACATCTTTAAATCCTGTTGGAAATACCCCTTCCAGATCAAATGCATTCACTAAAACTTTTGCCATTTCTGCACGTGTGATGTTCCCAGTAGGATCGAATCGTCCTGGACCTTTACCATTAATAATATTTAAGCTAACGGCGTAAGAAATTTCTTTATACCCAAAGGTTGTCGGGCTAACATCCGAAAATTTTGGATCATCGACTGGCACGGTCGTACTAGGCATGCCTTTTGATCGCATTATCATGACAACCGCTTGCGCACGAGTCAGTTTTACAGTCGGACGAAATGTTCCATCCGTATAACCGCTAATGACTTTTTGTTCGGTTAGATAATCAATCTCTTTTTTGAAACTTGTAACATCAGAAAAACCTGCTGCATTTGCCATCCCAATCGGAAAAGCAAGTATGGAAAGACTTAATAACAAAGCCGTCAAAACTTTAACTAACGTATTCAATGAAAACTCCCTCTCTATTAAACTCAACTAATTATATGGGAAATCTAAATCATTTTCTTGTATCCATTGACCTATTTTGGA
>CAVSKA010000003.1:0-65126 GCA_963728315.1 uncultured Caryophanales bacterium | reverse complement strand
AAACCAACCTTTTTCCTTAAATCGAGAAATGGCTTCGATTCGATTACTTACGTCTAACTTATCTAAAATAACAGAAATATAATTCCGCACAGTTCCCGTTGTAATATAGAGTTGATTCGCAATTTCCTTTGTATTTTTCCCATCAGCCATTAGTTCAATCACTTGACTTTCACGTTCGGTCAATGGATTTTCATCTGCATATACCATATCGACCAATTCTGGAGCGTAAATTCGTCTCCCTGTCATGATCATTCGAATAGAATTAGCTAGATCCTCACTTGGGCTATCTTTTAATAAATATCCGCTTACTTCGGCCTTTCGTGCACGTTCAAAGTAACCTGCTCGTGCAAAAGTAGTTAATATGATAACTTTACACGGTTCATTTTTTAATTCTTCTGCTGCGTCAAGACCGCTTTTTACCGGCATTTCAATATCCATAATACAAATGTCCGGCTGAACTTCTTTTACGAGCGACAAGACTTCTGATCCATTATTTGCTTTTCCAACTACTATCATGTCCTCCTCTAAATCGAGTAAAGATCCAAGAGCACCAAGTAACATTCTTTGATCCTCTGCTATTACAATTTTAATCACTCAAATCCCTCCTTGTTTCGTTGTAAAATGACATTTGGCACCCGAATATGTAGAGAAGTACCTTGAATTGATTCAATTTCCAAACTGCCATTTACGAACTCCAAACGCTCCTTCATCCCTCTGATACCTTGACATAATGATGTATCAATCTTATCTGGCATCCCAAGCCCATTATCCTGGACGATTATTAACATTTCTTTTTCTGTTTGTCTTATCATAATGTTGCAAGTAGAAGCCTGACTATGCTTGACTACATTGGTAACAGCTTCTTTCAAACACATACTTAATACATTTTCGACAAATAAAGGGACATCATTGAGCTTTGGATTTCCATTTATACTGAAATCCATTTGAGCTGCTTTTAGAACTTGCTGAATGATCAAAATTTCATCTTCAAGCTTTGCTCCACGCATATTTGAAACCATTTCTCTTACTTCCTTTAATGCCGTTCTTGCTGTTTGACGGATGTCTAAGATTTCAACTTTAGCTGATTCAGGATTTGTATCAATTAATTTTCTTGCCAAATCGCTTTTCAATCCAATTAAAGAAAGTTTTTGTCCAAGTGTATCATGTAAATCACGACCAATTCGTTGACGTTCTTCTAAAACGACTAGTTTAGAAAGTCTTTTATTCGCATCTACCAATTGTCCTTCAAGTTTACCTTGCTTAATTCGATTGTAAGTATTAAAAGGCAGCAAGATAACCCCAATGATAGTAATAACGATAAAGGGGAATTGGGAGAAGAATAAATCTTGTTGCGTAAAAAAACCATAGATGACTGTGATTAATGTACTGACAAGATGAATCACATATAATAGGGAATATCCTACTTTACTTTGAATATTTCCGATAAAGACAGCTAAAAATAGTGAAAAATAGACATACCCAAATGAAAGTGTCATTCCAATGCTTATCGCTATTTCTAGACTTACCCAGAGGTAGACAAGTCCACTTTTTGAGATAAATGAGAGTCTATATGAGGTGAAAAAGATCAAAATCATGAAAATTCCTAAGATGATTTGCAACATAGAGGAGGATCTAAAAATAAAATAAAAAGGCAAAATACAAAAAATTATCCACACATAGAAGCTAAGTCCCGTGTTTTTCTGAAAAACGTGATACCATTTTTGCATAAATGCCTCCTATGTTCGTCAATTAATGAAGTGAATCCTATTTTTAAATATAACGAAAAAACCATTCAATGCAAAATTGAATGGTTTTTTCGCATCTTTATTTGACCTCAATTCTTGAGATCCCTCTCTCAACTTGAGTGATTCCTTTATTTTCCTTAAAGGCTCGTTCTAGGTCTCTTCGCACGTCATATGAACGCTGTATTCTTTAGTTTTCAAAAGATGGTTTACTTCCTTAAAACTTACAAATGTTCTATTTTTCTCATCGTAAAGACGGAATCGGATGGATTGTAAGCTTGAACCTAGAGTAATCGTAGATGCTTGTTGTAAAGGTAAAGTAGATTCGTGTACTTTCTCTAAGTTGTAGTTAGGAACCCTCGGACTTAAATGATGCACATGGTGGAAACCAATGTTCCCTGTTACCCATTGTAGTATTTTTGGAAGTTTGTAATATGAGCTTCCATCAACAGCAGCACGAACATAATCCCACTCATCGCCATCTACAAAATAAGAATCTTCAAATTGATGTTGGACATAAAATAACCAAATGCCTAGTGCACCTGATACGAATAAAATAGGCGCATGGACGATTAGAAAAGCCTTCCATCCGATAACCACTATCAACATTGCATATACTGCAACGATCGCAAAATTCGTTAAATATAGGTTAAGTCTCTCCTTGCGTCTTGCGTCTTTACGATTAAAACGATTGACGACTAAGAAAAGATAAATCGGTCCTAAACCAAACATAACAAGTGGAGTTCGATAGAGTCGATACGATAATTTCCCCCAAAAAGATGCAGCTACATACTCCTCAACAGTCATTACCCAAACGTCACCTGTCCCACGCTTGTCTAAATTGCTACTTGTCGCATGATGAATGGAGTGTTCACGTTTCCATTTTTCATAAGCGAACATGGTAATAATACCAGTGATCGTTCCAACAATGGTATTTGCCTTTTTGCTTTTGAAAAAAGATCCATGCGTACAATCATGAAAAATAATAAACATTCTGATCACAAATCCAGATGCGATCATTCCTATTGCTAACGATAACCAGATTGAAATCGATAAACTCTGGTATGAGAGAAACCATAGCAAAATAAATGGCGGAATGGTATTAATTAGTTGTCTTACACTTGATTTGACGTCTGATTTTTCATAAGGTGCGACATTTTTTCTTAATTGTGCTTGCTTTTGTTTAGTCATGTCATCCTCCTAAGAATTTTTTTTTAGTGTTCATTATTATTTAAAGGTTTATTCTATCTAAATTAATTATACGGCAGATTGGCAAGCTATATAAGGCATAAACGTCAAGTATGCTGCATGACAAATGTCATGTATGATTGCGTTTTCCAACAATTTCATCTAAGCATCATGGGTATTTTTTTAAAAGAAGACGGTATACTTTTTCGTTGCTATCACACTCTAAAGTAGGAGGTGATATTTATGGCAAAAAGAAAACCGAATCATTTAGACCGTGAAATGAATACAGCTAAGAATCAAGGTAAAGGTGCCCAATATAACTCAGAGATGTCTAATGAACCATTAACGACAGAACAAAAACAAAATAATAAAAAAAGAAAAAAGAATCAATAAAATGGTTTACTGAGCGATGTGTGCTGTGTCCTGAGAAAAAACTAATCGACAAGGGTATGATTTAGACCTAAAAATGGTTTGACCAACGAGCTCTAAAGTCTACTTCCCAATGTAGTGTTGCAATGACCTTGCCACGAATTGCTAATTTACGGAATAAATTTAAGGAATAAATTGAAGCTTAGTGAATAGGTCAGATTAATAAGGAATACGATTCATCCAATTCCATACCAAAAAAATCCATAAAGGAGAGTGAATTTCTATTCACTCTCCTTTATGGATCTTCGCCAATTATAGTTAAGTTATTTTTACTAATTTTGAGATCAACGGGAATAGTGCGTAGCCTATTCCTACTCCAGACAAATTCAATATTAGATCATCCACATCCAAACTACCTCGAAGAGTAACAAGCTGTATAGATTCAATCAGTACGATGCTAAAAATAGGTACCACAATTAAGAGTCCATTTGAGGGGCGCCCTGATTTATTTAACAGAAAGAACGCAATTCCATATGGAATAAATAACCCTACATTCGCCACTAGGTTATAAATGGCAATAAGTGGGTTTACTTCTCCAGATAGATAAAATAAAATCGTTTTAAATGGAACTACATTATATGAATAATTGTGTTGATCATTTGGTCTTATAAAGAGAAGAACGAAAAGGCTAATTGTATATAAAACAAGACCAACAACAAAGATTTCCTTTGATATCCATATTTTTTCATTCTCGAACCAAAAGACTAATAAAAAAACCACTGCTGTCAGACAACACCAAATGACTGCATAAACAATAGGATGTAAATACTGAAACAAATTTATTAATAATGGTAATAATACAATATATATGATTTGTGAGATCAATAATGATCGTAAATTTGCTTTTTTCATTCTCTTCATCCTTATCAAGTTCTTTAGAAATTAAAATTTAGTGAAAAACTTAATTGTCAATTATTACCCGCTTTGCTTTTCTACCTTGAATTTTATCATAATGATAAAAACCAATGATCGCTTAAAATCATCATTGATTTAAGTGACTGAAAAGGTAGTGGTATAAATGAATTTAACCCGGTTCTAATCTCTCCTTACGAATTTGGATATATTTATCCTACTTGCAAACCATTTCTAGTATTGATTTAGCCTCAATGTAAATAATATCTATACAACGAAAAATTCGTTGTATAGATAAATAAAAAGGAGATTAAAAAGATGGCTAGTTCAAATAAATTATTAGTACCTGGTGTGGAAAAATTAATGGAACAATACAAAATGGAAATTGCACAAGAATTCGGTGTAACATTAGGACCAGACACAAATGCTCGAAGTAATGGTTCAGTTGGTGGTGAAATAACAAAACGTTTAATCCAGCAAGCTCAATCACAAATGGGTCATAAATAAGATCAATGGATTCTTCCCCTTATATTTACAAAGTTAGTCAAAACGCTAACCGGACCTTTTTTTTAAAAGGCTATGTTAGCGGATGTTATTGATAGGAATCAAAAACAATGAGACTCCTGCGGAAAAACGAGGAGGCCACTGATAAAGTCCTATTTGAACATCCAAGTGAGTATAGGCATGGATTTAAGTTCTAGGCAGACGCGTTCCGCGGGCACGGCTTCAATTTACTCCGACAAACAGGAAGTTTTAGCGCAGTCGTTGCAACAGGATGTTGCGCTCTTAGACTGTGATCCTTTCTTTGCGGGGCTTTCAGCTCGCGCTATTCCCGCAGGAGTCGCTGCCTTCCACTGCCATTGGAATAACGTTTTAAAAAGAACGATCCTATCTGAAAATGCTATTTTAACGATGTCCAAGGATGGTTGTTTAAAGATGAAGACAAAAATACGTGTCTTTTGAGTGCTCCTTTTTCATTTGCAGCTTTTCAATCTTTAAAATTCGGACTTTTTCAGCGGCCTAAAAACGAGCGAGGCGAGTCCCTCAGTGTGGTTTTCGCGAGAAGGCTCGACCGTTCGTCCGCGGAAAGCGAGTTGTTTTGCTAAATGTTGAAAAATCAACATGATCATTTAACAAAGCCTTAAAAAAAAGATAATAATAAGATGAAACAAACGAAAAGGCTAAATCAATTAATTGATTAGTCTTTTGTTTGTTTCATCTTTCACTGCAGATAAACGCTACCCCTTCTGCTTGCTAAGGAGAAACATTTCAATATTCATTTATTTTTTATTTTATCATGATCTCACTTTTCAAATCGTTAAAGCATTTACAATAGTTCGTCTTATGCAAACACACTTGCTTTCCTATTCTTTATCTTCTACTAAAAATAAAGATTTGATTAAGATAAAGAATTCTTTCACCCATTATTGTACTATCCCCCTCAAAATCACCATAAGATTTGGTATCTATATTTTTTTAGGGGGATCATTTTGAGAGATAATCATGATTCATTAATGACAGGAGAAATGTTGATTAATTATTACGATCTTAATAAAAAGAAAAAAGAGATTGAAATGGAAATGAATCAATTAAAGAATCGCTTTCATCTTTACTTTGATAATCAAGTCGGGTCTAATCAAAAAGGCGAAGTCACAATTGATGGCTATAAATTACAAAGACAAATAAGAAAAACAGAGAAATTTAATGAAGAAGCAACGATCAAAAGATTAGAAGAATTACAAATGAACGACCTTATTCAAATTGTAAAAAAACCAGATGATGTCAAAATAAAATCTGCACTCACTCTCGACTTCTTAAACACTGAGGATTTAGATGGCTGCATCGAAACTTCATTTTCACCAGCGATCACTGTAAAACCTTTAACTCCAAGATAACTTGGATGGATAATGACAAATAATCTCCATGACGAATTTGCATGATTGATTGCTAATGCACCATTTATAAAATACTTTGGCAAATAATCGCAACATTATTTAGATGTGTTTTTTTCAAAATGGAGATCACCAAATCGATAATAGAAATTTTATATTGACCATATTTCAAAAAACGTTTATGATTAATATTGTCTTTAATCTCAGTTATTCGATTCTATAGCTCAGCTGGGAGAGCGCCACCTTGACAGGGTGGAGGTCGCTGGTTCGAGCCCAGTTGGAATCATTGTGTACCAAACCCGGAGTGGAGATGCTGCTTATACAACGCCTCCACCTTTTAATTTGTAAGAAGAAAACGCTTGAATGAGGAAGCTCATTCAAGCGTTTTCTCTTCCTTATTGTTATAGATTGAATATCAATTCTTTTATTTGATTTGAACAAAGCAATTCTGAATACTGCTTAATTTTATTTACAGGCCAATCCCACCACTTTAGAGCGAATAGATAATCGATCTCTTGTTCAGAAAATCGTGTTTTTTATGAACTTCGCTGGATGCCCCCCAACAATGGCATATGGATCAACATTTTTAGTCACTACTGATCATGCAGCGATCACTGCTCCATCACCAATTTGAATGCCCAGCATAATCATCGCTTCAGTTCCAATCCACACGTCATTCCCTACAACTGTATTCACAGTTGGTTTATATCCATCAATCGCATTCCCCCACTCTTGTTCTGTGTAAAAAAAGGGATATTTGGTCACCCAATCATGACGATGCCCTTGATTTCAATATTCTTGGGCAAGTTCATCGTTTTGATGGACTTCTTTTTCTTTAACAGGCAATCGTCTCTTCATCATCACGATGCTTATGAGCAAGTCTTGACGAGGCATTCGCTGCAATACTCCCGACAATATCGTCTAGGAATGTATGAACTTTCCCTTTCCCTTTCGTATCCAACTCTTTAATAATTCCGATTTTATTTTTATCCAAATGTCCAAACGTTGTGACAGCAATACTTCCATATCCAAGAGAGGCACCTAGTGCGATTGTTTCATCAACTCCAAACAATCCTTCATCTGTTTCAATTAGCGCTTGAAGAGGTTGTGAGAGCTTCCCTTGTTCAGCTAATTCGTCTAATTCAATTCCTACTAAAATAGCATGTTGAATTTCTCGTTTTAATAAAACCATATTTACACTTTCCACACACTCATCCATCGTTAATGTATCATGGTATGGTAATTGCATTTCATGAACAATTTCAGCAATTGATTCGATTGAAACGCCACGTTCAAATAATTTACGACGTGCGGCTTCTGTTACTTCTCTAGAGTGAACTCGTTTTTCCATGTTCAATCATCTCCTCGTCTCAAAACCGGATTACTTACTGCTTATTATATCACTTTTCTGAATATTTAAAGTTGATTTCTTCCTACAATTATTCTTAAAAGAATTGTGATACAATGCTCATGTAACCGCTCTATTATATTCTTTAAACGCTTGGAGGTTCATTCATGTCAATTGCTAGAGGCACCGTTACAGAAATAATGATCGCAAGTAAGGAATTACAAGAAGACATTCAGTTGCTCGTCTATCTTCCTGCTTCATTTTCTCCATTATATAAATACTCGTTACTAATTGCACAAGATGGAAAAGACTACTTCCAACTCGGACGAATACCTCGTGTAGTCGATGAACTATTAGATCAACAAGAAATTGAAAATTTAATCATTGTCGGTATTCCGTATGCGGATGTTCATGATCGTAGAAGAAAGTATCACCCGGACGGTGAGCAAAATGCAGCCTACATAAGGTTTTTGGCTCACGAACTCGTTCCATTTTTAGATGAAAAGTATCCAACTTATCATATGGGCTTAGGACGAGCACTGATTGGTGACTCTCTTGGCGCAACGGTTTCATTAATGACAGCGCTACAATATCCTCATACGTTTGGAAAAGTGATTTTACAATCACCCTATGTTGACGATAAAGTGTTAGACGCTGCCGATCATCACAATGACCCTCATCTAATAAATATTTATCACATTATTGGGAAGGGTGAAACCGAAGTGAAAACGACGAATGGAGAAATTCAAGACTTTCTGTCTCCAAATCGTGACCTTCACTTTCTTTTTAATGAAAAACAGTTTTCAACTTTTTATGAAGAATTCGAAGGCGATCATACTTGGAAACATTGGCAGCCCGATTTAAAAAGAGCCTTAAAATATATGTTTTAATTGAACAAATTATGATGATTCCCTACTTATTTGGCCCTATATTCCAATTGACAGAAAAATGTTATAATAATGAACAGACACCTGTTTTGGTGCTCATAAGAGTGAAGGAGGTTAAACGTTATGAAATATGGAGTTGCTGTATTCCCCTCGAAAAACTTGCAAGACCTTGCGAATTCTTATCGGAAACGTTATGACCCGCATTATGCATTGATTACACCACATTTAACATTAAAAGGTACATTTGAGTTAGAAGAATCTGAAGTAAAAGATGTTACAACTAAATTGGAAGAAATTTCAAAAAAATATAACCCTTTTACGCTCAACGTATCAAAAGTAAGTTCATTTCAGCCTGTAAACAATGTTATTTATTTTAAAGTGGACTCAAATGAGGAAATTGAAGGACTCCACAAAGATCTTCACACTGATTTTGTTGGAGATAAACCTGAATATGCGTTTGTTCCTCATATCACGATTGCACAAAAACTATCTGAACAAGAGCATTCAGATGTGTACAGTCAATTAAGTATGTTAGGAACGAAGCATGAAGAAACAGTGGATCGTTTTCATCTACTTTATCAACTTGAAAATGGTTCATGGACAGTTTACGAAACATTCCGTTTAGGTAAAAGGTAACATAAAGATGAATGTTGAGATCGTACAAACAAAAGCCCAACTGCAAGAAGCTTTTCGAGTCCGTACACTTGTATTTGTTGAAGAACAAAAAGTGCCTTCAGAAGAAGAAATCGATCAATACGAAGAAGAATCAATCCACTTTCTTCTTGTTGATAATGGAGAATCAGTAGGTGCTGGAAGATTTAGAGTATTAGATCAAAAAGGGAAAATAGAACGAATTTGTGTTTTGTCTTCTTTGAGAGGGAAAGGCGCGGGTAGAGTGATGATGAGAGCAATAGAATCTTATGCTCAATCGCAAATGATCCCTACACTAAAGCTGAATGCTCAAACTCAAGCGATCCCTTTTTACGAAAAACTTGGATATGCCATTGTATCTGAAGAATTTTTGGATGCTGGTATTCCACATAAAACGATGGAAAAATCAATATAATGACAAACCTTTGGTCAATTTGATCAAAGGTTTTTATATGTGCACTGACTTTATTTTAGGTATGACCTTTTTAATTACCGTCGATACTGATGAAAAACTTATCGGGGGAGAATTACTATGCACTATTTATATATTGCAGTTGAATTGTTTGTCGGTTATATTGCTCTCTTTTTTTTAACGAAGTTTTTGGGGAAGACGCAAATTACTCAAATTACAGCTTTCGATTTTATCTCTGCACTTATTCTTGGTGAACTAGTCGGTAACTCACTTTATAACAATCAATTAAATATCGCACAAATTTTATTTGCAATTACAACTTGGGGGATTCTTATCTATTCAACAGAATGGTTAACTCAAAAATCTCGTAGCTTCCGACATAGCATGGAAAGTACCCCTTCTATTGTTATTAAAGATGGAAAAATTGATTATAAAGAACTAAAAAAAAATCACTTAGATTTGAATCAACTCCAGCATTTGTTGAGATCTAAAGATATTTTTTCTGTTCGAGAATGTGCGTTTGCTTTGTTAGAATCGGATGGACAATTAAGCGTTTTAAAAAAATCTGTATATAATACGGTCATTCGCAAAGATATGGATCTAGTTCCAACCAAGATCACCCTTCCAATATCTGTCATATTGGATGGTGAAGTACTATACGATAACCTTAAAATAATGCAGCGAAATAAATCTTGGTTGATGCAACAATTGCACCAACAAGGTGTGTATTCACCCCAAGAGGTTTTATTTAGTGAGTGGCAAGAAGGAGAACCTTTATTCGTCCAAACCTATTAAAATTATTTTTAAACAAAATAAAAGGACCTATCATTTTATTGTTTTGCTCCATTTCTGAGCTAATCAAGTAATAATAGAGGTCCTTTATAATCAAACATGTGGAGAAATTAGGCATATTCGTTAAAATGCAGTCCCTTCCCGGTTACTTCTGAGATTACTTCTTCCGTTGGTTCAACCTCATCAAAAAAATATTTATGACTTACTTCTGGCACTCGATTTACAGGATTCATCCCAGACGTGTTAGTCATTAAAGCTTCAATAGGTTCGTCCCAATCTTTCTCATCTAAATGTTGTTGAAACTTTGATTTCAACGTTATTTTAGAAATAGGTCTAAATAAAAAGGGATCATACTCTTTGGCAATAACTCTTTCTGCATATTGATCATATTGATAGTGATTAATTGGAGCAACTAAGGTCATTTTATACACCTCCGCCATTTATTTATCTTTCTAAATATATACCCAACATGACAAAGAATAATCCTAATAAATATTTAGAATGAATCTATTTTTTTATTTGTCCATATTCAGCCAAGATCATTAGTGGTCATTATTACTTTATCTGCATTAAAAAACCTCACCCAATTGTGAGGTTTTTATGTTGATCTGTTATTCAACCATTTTAGAAATTGTCCCGAAGTCAAGCTTCTTTCCATCTTTAATAATTGACTGAACAATTTTGTCTTCTTTTTCTTTAGATACTTTTTTATTTGCAAGCTGTGATACTTTACGGATCACGCCACGTAATGTTTCTTCATCTTGAAAATTTGCGTTTTGGAGAGAATTTGCTAAAGCAAGAACGTCATTCATATTTACACCAGTTTTTTTCTCGATATTCTTATAGAACGGATTATCCATTTCCTCAAGCCTCCCTTTTTTTAAAACAGAAATCGAAAAGGAGCGGAATTACTTCCAGCCCTCTTCGTTCGTGTTCTTAGCAGAAGCTTGCGCCCACAATGATCAGCAATATAAACAAAACGACGATGAGAACAAAGGTAGAACCACCATAAAATCCGCCGCCTGCACAAGGATTGTAACCGCAACCGCCGCCGTAGCCCCATCCACCATATCCGTATGACATATCATGTCACCTCGCTTTTCTTTACTTCCCTCTTAATGTATGAAGGATCGAGTATTTTGGTATGGGCAGTAAAAAATTTCTTTTAAATTTGTTTCAAGTTAAGAGGATTTTTTCAGATTTGGATTGTGAACCATTGCAACGATTATTATTTTATTCTGAAATAAGTGAAAAATGGATTCGAAGGGGTATTAGATGCAATTATGTATAAGAATGCTCTTCTCGTTTAAAATACCTAATATCGGTTCTTCTGTTTTCAAAGCGTGCGTATGGCTTTCATCGATCCCCAAATAAAAATCCCTGTGTCTGATCCTGACATAGGGATTCTAATTATATTTTTTATCCTTTTGGTTTAAAAATGAGAGCTCCTATAAAACTAAAGATGATAGCAGCGGAAATCCCTGAACTCGTCACTTCAAACATGCCAGTAAGGACACCCACAATTCCATGTTGCTCTGCTTCTTGCATCGCTCCATGAACAAGGGCATTACCAAAGCTCGTAATAGGAATGGTAGCACCAGCCCCCGCAAAATCGATTAATGGTTCATACCAACCAAACCCATCGAGAATGGCTCCAACAACGACAAGAGCGCTTAATGTATGACCTGGAGTTAGTTTTACGACGTCAAATAGAATTTGACCAATGACACAAATTAAACCTCCAATGACAAAAGCCCAAAAAAACATTGCCAACATGGGTCGTTCCCTCCTAAATTCCGTATTCAAATGCAACAGCATGAGCAATACAAGGAATGGTTTCATTTTGTTGAAAAGATAATGGAGATAGTAAGGCTCCAGTCGCAACGACTAAAATTCTTTTCCATGTACCTTTATGCATCTCATTAAAGATATGGCCGAATAAAACAGAGGCCGAACACCCCGCACCACTACCACCTGATTGAACTTCAGAATTGTTTTCATAGATCAACATGCCACAATCCATCAATCGATCCTTGTCAATCGTAAAGCCTTTTTTCTTCAACCATTCTAATGCTGTTTGAATACCAATTTCAGCCAAATCGCCAGTGAATATTGCATCATAATAGTCTGTTTTCAAATTCAAGTCATGATGATGACGCAAGATCGTATTTACGGCAGCTGGGGCCATGGCTCCTCCCATATTAAATGGATCCGTCATTCCAAAATCAATGACCTTCCCCACTGTTGCACTTGTAATATAGACGTGAGGACCCATTGCTCCACTCGATTTTCCTACTAAAGCAAAGCCGCTACCTGTTACCGTCCACTGTGCAGTTGGAGGTTTTTGTCCTCCATATTCTGTTGGATACCGAAACTGTTTTTCAACGGCTGCATTATGACTAGTTGCCCCTGCCAAAACGAGATGAGCATTCCCAGAATCAACTAATAACGAAGCCAGTGCCATTGCTTCCATCGAAGTTGCGCACGCACTAAATATCCCCAAATAGGGAATCTGAAATGATCGTGCAGCAAAATTAGATGGGGTAATTTGATTTATAAGGTCACCTGCAAATAGAAAGTCGATTTCCTCTGATTGAACATTTTTTTTCTTTAGTGCTAGTTCGATCGCTTTTTCCATAAGCATTCGATGCCCTTTCTCGAATGTTTGTTCTCCGATTCGAAGTTGGTCAAAGAAGTAGTCAAAATCTTGATGAAGTGGACTTTGTTTTTCAAACGGCCCACCTACTACTGCTGTTGAATAGATTGCTGGTTTAGAGTTGAACGTCCAAGATTGTTTACCAACATGCATTAAATAATCCCCCATTTCATTAGGAGCGTTTTAATGAGTGCTACAACGAAAGCTGAAAATACTCCGAATAAAATAACCGACCCCGCAAGTTTAAACAAATTACCTCCTACACCTAATACAAATCCCTCTGTTCGATGCTCAATTGCGGCCGAAATCATCGAGTTACCAAAACCAGTGACTGGAACTGCACTTCCAGCCCCAGCAAATTGTCCTAATTTATCGTAGAGACCAAATCCCGTTAGAATCATCGAAAAAAATACCATCGTTGCAACGGTTGGATTTCCAGCCGTTTGCTCAGTGAAATTAAAAAAATAAATATAGATATAAGTAATGACTTGTCCAATTAAACAAATTGTTCCTCCAACTAGAAAAGCTCTTAATAAATTCTTCATTAAAGGTCTTTTCTTTTCATATCGCTTTTCTAATCGTTCGTATTGTATCTGCTCTTGGGTTTTTTCTTTTTTCATGGTTCATCCATCCTTTTAAGTTCTTTCTTTCTTCATCTGAATTAATTCTTTAAGTCGTTTATTTGCCTCCGTATTTGAAAGCTTTCCTTTATTTATTTTTTCTTTTAGACGGATGGATTCAAGAAATAACTTATAATCGCTTGTTACAACAAATTGTTCATTTGGGTATTCTTTTTCAAGTCGTGAGTTTAATTTTTTTTCAATATCTTTCATTTGAAAACGATGTAAATGTTTCACTTTGTACGCAATTAATATAGTATGATCACCCGCTGTGACAGAAACATCATATAATTCATTAAAAGATGCAACTTCTTTTTTTACTATACCCGCTGTTTTTATAAGTTCAGGATTATTTGAGAGCACTGTAGGCTTCGGGTTAACCACACCTAATAGAGCAGTTTGATCGTTAACTGTTGAATTTTTAGCTTGACAGCCAGTCAAGCTTATAGCTATAAGCAAGAGTGTACAGGCTTTTTTTCTCATCTCCATGAGTTTTCCACCTCAATATTTTTTATAGCAATAGTTTTTACCAACTCCTTATTTTTATGCTGAATGAAAAATTCGTTCATTCATTTTAATGCAAAAAACCACACAGTAAAGACTGTGTGGCTCCTTTTATTTTGATGGTTGAAATCCATTCATCGGTTTGTGGTTTTTTTGACCTTTCCACAATTGCAGGAAGATTTTTTAATTGCTTTTAAAGGCTTGGTCGATTTCAAGTAATGAGAAGAATTCCCTTTTGAGCTATTCATATATATTCACCTCTTTTTCCCTTATTTTATGCAAAAAAGTAAGGAGAGGCACAACTATTCCCCATCGTCTTCTACCCATTTTTCATTCATATACGTTTCAATTAGACTGGCTACTGCAGCTGTCGCTAAGATCATGATCAATGGGTATCCGACGAAAGGAAAAATTTTAATAAAAGCGTATAAGATCATAGCCGACCAAATACCTGTGCACCAATAACAGGTAATTAATTCGCCCATCCATCCTGCTAAACGATGATCTGTTCGAGGGATCATCCATACCTCTTCGACTCCATTATGAATTTCTGTAATTTCTTGGAGGAAAAGCGATCGTACCGATTCGGTAATTTTATCTTTTGTAACGAGACGTGTTAATCGAAATGTTGCTAACGACAAAAGAATAAATGTAAAAGTGTTAACCAAGAATTCCGCCTCTTTTCCGCCTATTTTTTCCCGTACAGGCATATGCCCGTTTCTCTTTCTTCACTTTTGAATAATGTATTAAAGTAATGATTACACTTTAAAAAGATAAGGGAGGAACAACAATGTCTTGCGGACATGACGATAATATCGGCGGAACATCCAGTTGTGTATGTGAAGTTCTCCGCGCGATTAAAGACATTCAAGATGCTGCTATTGAAGATGAGTGCTTAGAATGTACAACAAGTTGTTTTATGGAGCCACTAGGAACGTTAGCGAGTCCTGCTAATCGACGTCGAGCTGATACTCGAGTATTTACTCTACAAACGAGTGATGGCGATTTTTTCAGAGCTTTCTTCAAAGATCGCACTCCTTGCGATGGGGATTGCTTATCGATTTTCTTCAGAGTTGAAAATGTTTTTGACAATTGCTGTGCTACTCTAAGAGTTCTTAAACCATTCATTGGAACTAAAGAAGCTAATTTATTCGATGATCATGGTAAATTCAATGTAAAAGAATTGTGTAAGGTAAACAATTGGAGAAGAACAAACAATTGTATCACCATTGATGCAAAATGCTTCTGTGCTATTCAATGTATTGATGACGTAGACCTAAACATCTGCGATTAACAAGAAATGCACTTTTATCGCATCATGTAACAAACTACCTTTTTGAACAGAATTGACCGGTCTATAAAAATAGACCGGTCTTTTTGCTTTTTAATTGGCCTAGCTAAATGATCATGTTGATTTTTCTATATTCAGCAACATCCACTAATATAGCTTCTTCATTAAAATTAAATAAAAGCAATGATGGATACTTCATTTATTTCTGATATAGGTAGGTTAACTTCTTCACCATTTAATGTTCCAACTTTAATGGATTGATCGTTCAATTCGATTAACTTCCCTTTCACTCTTAAATGACTCGTAATAAATTCGCAAGACATCGGAGCGCTCTTTAATGGATGACGATTCAAATAGTATAGTTTTTCATTTACTGTCATGTCTTTAAAAGCTTTTAGGGGTTTCATCCCCTTTTTTATTGATTGTGTCTCTTCCGTTATACTTTCTTTTGATTCTAAGTTATTCTTACTAGCAAATTCGTACGATTCCCATTCATCAATTGGACGCACACGCTTTTTTTCTTTCTTTTTCTTATCGGATTTTTCGACAGGTACTGTCTCTTTCTTCCATCGAAAAGTTTCCTGCATTTGTGGAATCGGCTTATGAAATTTCGGTTGGTGGATATAAAGCATTGGATCCTTATCCTGTTTTTCTTTTGTCAATGATTTCTCTCCTTTCAACCTTTTCATACATATGTATGCCTACCAATTTGAAAGTTTCACAATAAGTGATCGGAATAGAAAATCAGTTCATTGTTCATATAAGAAAAAGTGTTATGTACTTTCAGCTGCGACTGAATGAAGGTGGAAGCAACTAAGTACTAAGTACTGAGTACTGTGAAAATCAAAGGCTCACAGTCAAAGAGCGCACCATCCTGTTGCAACGACTGCGCTAAAACTTCCTGTTTGTCGGAGGAGATTGAAGCCGTGCCAGCGGAACGCGTCTGCCCGGAACGAAAATCAACAGCTTATAATAGAAAAATGAGAGTATTGACGTTCCAAAAGAACTGTTTAAGCGACCTCAATACTCACATTGTGAGATCTCGTCGTTTATATTGCCTGCATCATCTGCTAACAGAGCCTTTTAAAAAAGGAGCAGCCCTAAAAAGTCTATATTAATGACTTTTGGGACAGCTCCTTAAGAAAAGATGTAATTGTATAAAACATTAAACGATATGATAACCAGAATCGACATGAATATTTTCCCCAGTGATACCACGTGACAATGAACTAAATAAGAAAGCAGCTGTATCTCCTACTTCTTCTGGGGTAGTTGTCCGTCTCAATGGGGATTTTTCTTCAATTTCTTTTAATACAGAATTAAAGTCGCTAATCCCTTTGGCAGACAACGTACGAATAGGTCCAGCGGAGATTGAATTGACACGAATTCCGTACTTCCCAAGATCTTCTGCTAAATAACGAACGCTCGCATCTAGTGAGGCTTTTGCTACTCCCATTACATTATAATTAGAGATTACTCGCTCTCCACCAAGGTAAGTCAATGTCACAATACTGCCACCATCTGTCATTAAATCCTTAGCCACTTTCGCAACAGCAGTTAAGGAAAAAGCACTAATATTATGAGCTAATAAAAATCCATCCCGTGTCACATCTAAATAATCGCCAGCTAAATCTTCTTTATTTGCAAATGCTATACAATGAGCTAACCCATGAATCGTTCCAAACTCATCTTTTATTTGATTAAAGCATTGTTGAATAGCTTCGTCATTTGTCACATCACAAGGAAGTACGAGTGATTTTGGCCCTTCCAATGACTCAGCTAATTCTCGTACGTTTTTCTCTAATCTTTCTCCAGCGTATGTAAAAATTAATTGGGCACCCGCTTCATTTAAAGAACGTGCAATTCCCCATGCTATACTCCGTTTATTTGCTACACCCATTACAACAAATGTTTTTCCACTTAATGATAATGACATGGATATCCTCCTCGATAAAACTCTCTTTATTTTTTCATTTTAAATGAATATCGGTAAAATAGAAAGTTGCTTAACGAACCTTTTGAAGAAGATTCTTAACTTGTGCTAAATGATTCACATCATGATTATAAATTAGTTCCATTAATTGAGATACAGGCATATATCCAAATCGATGATGATTCATCCCTATTGAATCGAGATCAACATCTTTCCATTTGGCTAAACATTCAATCGTATACTCCCTTGCTTCGTGTAATGAAAGGAGTACAGCTTCTTTGGTAAAGAAATCAGCTGGGGGATCCATGGGAGCAACCATTTTCACATTGTAATCAGCAAGTGCAGTTAAATCAGCAGAAGAGGTTGCGCCAATTTCACGTGATTCTACTGCTTTTGACGCCAACTGGCTAAAACGAAGTTCTGCACCGGCAATATGTAAAAGAACTTGAGCAATTGACCACGTTTTCATATCCACTTTTTCATTTAATTGTTCCTCCGAGACACCTTCCATCGTTGAGATTAATTGAGCTCGTATTTCATTTACTTGTTCCAATGCTAACATTCCGGTTTCCCCCTAGTTAATAATTTAAATTAGGCTTTGTTCATTGATCATGTTAATTTTTAAACATTCAGCAAAACAACCTCCGCTAACATACCCTTAAATTAAAAAGCGAATAAAAAGCTGGGCCATTCCAAAATAAATAAGAATACTGATAATATCATTTATTGTAGTAATGAAAGGTCCAGAAGCAACAGCAGGATCCACTTTTAAGCGATTCATGATCAATGGCACTAGTACACCAGCTAAAGTCGCAACGATTAAAGAAGCCAAAATTGAAAAACCGACTAATACCCCTAGAAAAAATTCACCTTTCCATAGGTATACGACAAAAGCGACTAAGACACCACATGTAGATCCTGTTATTAATCCTGTACCCGCTTCTCTGAGAATCATTTTTGATTTACTTTCCTCATCAAAGTCACCTGTCGCGATTCCTCTAACCGCAACAGCGAGTGCTTGTGTGCCACTATTACCAGCCATTCCTGCAATAAGAGGAATAAAAACGGCTAAGATCGACACTTTGCTTAGTGTTTCTTCAAAATGACCTATAAGACTTGCAGTAAACATTCCTAAAAACAAAAGGATGATAAGCCAAGGGAGTCTTTTTTTTGCTGCAGAAAAAGGATTACGATCAACCGAATCCATGTCCGAGACAGCTGCAAACTTAGAGTAATCTTCCGATGCTTCTTCATCGAGGACATCGATGATATCATCAACGGTTATTATTCCAAGAAGATGATTTTGAAAATCGACAACCGGTAACGCAAGCAAGTTATAATCTTTCATTTTTTTTGCTGCATCCTCTTGGTCATCTCCAACGGATGTGCTAATAATACGATCAAACATAATATCCGTAATCATGGTTTCATCATCACTTACAATTAAATCTCTTAAGGAAATGACGCCGACTAATTTTTTATCCCCGTCTATAACGTACACATAATAGATGGTTTCCGCATTCGGGGCCTCACTTTTTAAAATATTCATCGCAGATCGAACCGTTTGATGTTCTAGCAATGAAATAAATTCAGTCGTCATAATACTTCCCGAGGTGTCTTCTTCATAATGAAGTAACTCTTTAATTTCTTTTGCTGAATTGTCGTTCATGATCGTCAAATAACTAGCTGCTTGATCTTTACCGAGTTCATTTAGTACATCTACGGCATCATCAGCGTACATATGTGAGAGCATTTCAGCCGCATATTGAACATTCATTTCTGCTAGAATATTACGATATTCAGTCTCGTCTACATCTAAGTTTTCAAACAAGTCTGCAATTTCTTCCGGCGACAAAAAATGATACATGTTCAACCGAACTTCTGGTTCAATTTTTTTAAATAGTTTGGCTTGATCATAAGGATGAAGTTCTAAAAATTCTTCCCGGAATTCGTCCATTCGTTCTTCTACAAGTGCTTTTATTAAAAAAGATTCATCCGGAATGAGTTTTTCTTTATCTTCTAACTTCTCCATTTTTTTCATCACCCCTCTTTTTCTCATTGAACTGTGTGCTCGTAATTTATACGTGATCGGTTACCAATTCATCTTTTTTGCTATTAAACAAGATACGATTTACTATTTGATTACGTCATTTTTTTAAATGATCATGTTGGATGTTCAATATTCAACGAAACAACTTGCTTTCCGCGGACGAACGGTCGAGCCTCTTCCTGAAAAACTTCGTGGCCACTGAAAAACCTCACTGCGGGGTTTCGACTCGCTCATTGTTGCTTCCTATCAACAACATCCGCTAACTAAACCTTTCCAAAATAGAAGATCACTTAAGTCAAAGGAGTTTTTATTATGAAAATCGATATTATTGGAGACGTACATGGATGCTTAAAAGAATTAAAGCAATTATTAACGAAGTTAGGCTATAAACAAGAAAAAGACTGGGCACATCCTGATCATCGCAAACTTGCATTCATTGGTGATCTCACTGACCGCGGTCCTGACTCATTAGCGGTTATTGATCTTGTTTACTCGGTTTGGCAGAATCAAGGTGCTTATTATGTCCCTGGTAATCATTGCAATAAACTGTATCGGTACTTTCGAGGAAACAACATTCAGATTTCACATGGTCTTGAAACAACGGTTGCAGAATTAAACGCTCTTTCCTCAAAAGAACAGGCCAATATTAAAAAAAAGTTTTTAAAGCTTTATGAACAATCACCTCTTTACCACCTTCTAGAAGACGGACAGTTAATTTTAGCCCATGCTGGCATGAAGGAATCAATGATTGGTCGAGCAGACCGCGATGTGAAGACTTTTGTTCTGTACGGTGATGTCACAGGCGAACAATTAGAAAATGGCATGCCAGTAAGGCGTAATTGGGCCAAACATTACCATGGTCAACCTTGGATTGTTTATGGGCACACACCTGTTAAAGAACCCATATTTCTTAACCATACTGTAAACATTGATACAGGTGCAGTGTTTGGTGGAAATTTAACTGCCCTTCGTTACCCTGAAATGAAGACCGTGAACGTGCCCTCTACCATGCCTTTTTTTGAGGATAAATTTAGGGATAGGGATTATATTTAAGGACGATCCCTCTCACAGGTATCGCCCTTTTTCATTAGATTAAACGAGATAAATCTTCTGGAGTTTTTGCATGCAAGGTTATTGTCTCTCCCAGAATCGGATGCAAAAAAGAGAGCGTCCTACAATGAAGGGCTTGTCTATTCATTAATGACAATGTACCCCCATACAAATTGTCTCCAATGAGAGGATGCCCAATATGTGAAAGGTGAACACGAATTTGATGCGTTCTCCCTGTCATTAACGTTAAGTACAAATGTGCATATCCTTTGTATTGTTTCTTCACTTGATATTGAGTGCAAGCGTATTTTCCATTTGTACTTACTTGTCGTTCGATAATGCTATTTTCTTTGCGAGCAATTGGTTGTTCGATTATTCCATTTTCTTTCTCCATTTCTCCTTCAACGAGTGCCTCATAGGATCGTGAAATTTCTCGATTCTTTTGTTGCAAACTAAAAAGATGGTGGACGTGACGATTTTTGGCCAATAATACAAGTCCTGAAGTATTTTGATCTAGCCGAGTTACGATATGGACTGTGGCGTCCATGCCTTCTCTTTTGTAATACCCTATAATCGCATTTGCTAAGCTTCCAGTCGGATTTTCCTTTGATGGAATCGTGTACATAAAGGGTGGCTTGTTGACGACAAGTATATCCTGATCTTCATAAACAATTTCGAATGAAATATTCTCTGCCAGTAATCCTTCACTTGGTATTTCGATCGGAAAAGTAATTCGGATTCGATCATTCAATTGAACTCGATATCGAACATTTTCTCGTTGCTCATTCACTTCGATCTTTCCGCCGCGAAACTTAATATCTGTTAATGCTCGTTTTGATAAGTGCTTACTAGCTAAATATTCTTTTAACGAAAATGACTGCTCATTTTCTGTCACATTCCATTCCAACTTATAGGGTCCTGAGAATTTTTTCAATGAACTCATATCATTATTCCTCCGAAACAAAGGAATCATGGACACGGTTCCAAAACGGAAATGGACGAAAACGAGCAAATCTTATTTTTTCAGAAGCAACACGATATTGGATCGATTTCACATCTTTATGAAGAATGGTCAGATGATCAATCGTAATTAAAAAATCTTTCTTTTTTACTGGTCTTAGCATGCACGTATGATGAGCAGGTAAGACCAATGGTGACCCTATTGTTCGGAATACCCGATTATTGATAGATGCCATTTCAGAAAGCTGTATAGAGGCAAGTGAAGGATGAATGATCGCTCCTCCTAATGCTTTATTATAAGCTGTACTTCCAGAAGGAGTCGACACACAAAGCCCATCTCCTCTAAACCGCTCAAAGTGGTCTCCACGGATCTCTACATCCATAACCAAAGTGCTATCTACGTTTTTGACAGTAGATTCGTTGAGTGCAAGGTATCGCGTTTCTTTTCCACCATGATGATAACGAATGATGGCCTCTAAAAGAGGATATTCAATGATCTGATGTGGCGTTTTTGCGACAGCAATCACAAGTTTTTCAATTTCTTCAGGAACCCAGTCAGCGTAAAAACCTAAATGTCCAGTATGCATCCCGATGAAAGCAGTCTTGTCTAGTCGGTTACTATAGCGATGAAAGGCATATAGAAGCGTTCCATCACCACCCACTGAAATAACGATATCCGGTTCTTCTTCATCATATTCTAGTTCGAAATCGAGAAGATAGCTTTTCATTTTGTGCATCAATGTATTTGATTTTGAATCTCCTTTTGAGGTAATGGCAAATTTCATTTTTGGCCTCATCCTTTTTCGTTTGTCCTCATGCTAATCATACTTTCATTTTCATTCGTCCTTTTGTGTGTTCGGAGAGTCTGATTCTCGTTCTTTTTTAATAAATGAAAGTTGCGCTTCTTGTATTTCTTCACGTATTTGCGACATTTCTTCATCAATTTGAAACGCTGCTTCTGCCGCACGTTGCAAACGCATTCTTATTTCCTCTGGGAATCTCCCTTTGTACTTATAGTTTAAAGAATGCTCAATCGTAGACCAAAAATTCATTGCTAATGTTCGAATTTGTATTTCTGCTAAAATTTTCTTTTCGCCGTGCATCGTTTGAACGGGGTATTTAATGACCACATGATACGATCGATAACCGCTTGGCTTTTTGTGAGAAATATAGTCGATTTCACTAACAATTTCAAAATCATTACGCAGTCTTAACAGCTCAACAACTGTTGTGATGTCATCCACAAATTGGCACATAATTCTAAGTCCAGCTATGTCCTGCATTTCTAGTTCAACCTTACTCATGTCAATATCTTTTAGCTTCGCTTTTTCAACGATGCTTGCAATTGGTTTTACTCTCCCAGTTACAAATTCAATGGGAGAATGGTGATGACCCAAAACAAATTGTGGTCTCATCCCCTTTAATTTCACTTTCAGCTCTTCAACTGCCTGTTTATACGGTAACAAAAAACGATCCCATTGACTCAAAAGCTACTCACCTCAACTCGCTAATGAATTCGATTATGATTGGTTATGAAAAATGATTTCAACGTTTTCCATCATTTCTTTGCCATAATTGCTATTCCCTTGGATATTTTCAATTAAATATTCAAGTTCTTCCGTTGCATGAATCAATTCTTTATGGATCCCATTGTTTACAATATATAATGGCAAATTTTCAACCATTGCCTTTTTTAATAACGGCCAAGATTCCTTTTGTAAATATAAATATGTATAATCTTCCTCTGAATCCGCCAAGTAGACGAACGCAAGCGAATCGGAATCAACGATCATTTGTCCAGTTGGTTCCAAATCAAGAATCCCCTCATTTTCACTAATAAGAAATTCAATTTTGTCCGCGTGCACTTCCCCTGATGTTAATAAAACTTTTTTTCTCAATTGACTTGCTCCTTCCAGCTGTTTTATGTCTCTTATTTTATCATAATCCAGTGGGATACACATAAGGATTGCAGGCTTTCCTCTACAAAGAGATAATAGAATGAAGAATATTTATTAGAAAGGAATGATGAAGTATGTCACAAGAAATCGAGATCGAGTTTAAAAATCTTCTTAACGAACAAGAATTCCAAAGAGCCATTGATTATTTTAAAGTGCCTTACACTGATTTTAAAAGCCAAACGAATCATTATTTTGACACCCCTTCTTTCCATTTAAAAGAGAGGTCCTCTGCTCTACGTATCAGAGAAAAAAACAATTCCTATACACTCACTTTGAAACAACCTCATGGTGAAGATTTGCTGGAAACTCATCAAATCATTTCTATCGAAGAGAGAAATACACTGATCGAACATGGTTCCATACCCGATGGTGAAATTAAGAATCAAATTCAAATTAGCGATGAATCGATCGTCTCTGCCCTCACCTATTTCGGAAGTTTACAAACAAGTCGTGCCGAAATACTCTATGAAGGAGGAACATTGGTCTTCGATCATAGTCATTATTTAAATACAGAAGATTATGAGTTAGAATATGAAGTAACGAATCGACAAATTGGACATGAAATTTTTACTGATTTGTTAAAAAAAATGAACATACCTGTCCGAGTAACCGATAATAAGATCAAGCGCTTTTATCAAGTAAAGTGTAAACTTGACAAACATCCAGCGCCAGGAGAATAGATCTAGGAAAGCTCAGTTATTCCTTCTGATCATCTTTTTCATTAAGGAGACTACATAAATGGATATTAATGCCTTACAATCGCTTATACAGCTTCAAGCGATGAAACAATTATCAAAAGATGATACTGCTTCTGACAACGGAACAAGTGACTTATTTCAAAGTTTTCTGAACCAGGCAAATGTAAAACCGGTAGCCGGTCCGTTGACTGCTAATTCCTTTTCCCAAAATCAACTTGGAGGAATTCAAGCTTTAATGCAGCTTCCTGCTTTTCAAAATCTTGTTATGAATTCCACTTCACTCGAAACGCGTGATACAGAAAAGATTTTTCCAACTAATGGACAATCCATTCAAACTGCATTAAAAACGGACTTTGATGACATCATTGGACGAGCATCTGAAAAATATGGAGTTCCAAAAAAATTGATTCAGTCTGTTATTAAACAGGAATCAAATTTCAATCCGAATGCTCAGAGTTATGCTGGGGCACAAGGTCTCATGCAATTGATGCCTAGCACCGCACGAGGGCTTGGTGTTTCAAATTCGCTTGATCCCGAACAAAATATTATGGGTGGTACAAAATTTTTAAAGCAAATGCTAAATAAATACGATAATAATATCGAACTTGCATTGGCCGCTTATAATGCGGGACCTGGAAACGTCGATAAATATAAGGGTATTCCTCCATTTAAAGAAACAATAAATTATGTGAAAAAAATTACAGATACATACTTTGCCTAAGCTATGAAAAGCGCAATGCGCCCGTTCAGCTGCGACTAAATGAAAGATGAAAGGAGAGGTTTATTTTCCAGAAGCATTTGCCCACTTGCGAGGAGAGTACGCTTTCTTATTTTTTTGGCTATGTACAAGATCCAAGTATATCTCTGTGTAAAGATTTACACTTCCTTATTTGTGGAAGTTCCATTTTGTAATTTGCTTGTTAAACGATCATACTTAATTAAATTTCGATACATTCAGCACCTTAAAAACTCGCTTTCCACCAAAATAAAAGTAAGGACTACAGTCGACCTCTCGTTATTAAAGTAATAATTGTACTTTTAAAAATTAGTGAGAATAAGAGTATCAGTATTCCAAAAAACATCAAGCCACTGAATGCAAGTATCTATTTGCTTTATCCCATTTTTCCTTATTTCTCATTGAACTTGAAGTTCTATATCCATAAATACCATTTATCTCTTTTGGTGGAAATAAAAATAATATAATTCCTGCTATTAAAATAATAATTCCTAATGCTAACCCTAACCCTTCAATCAGATAACACCTCCCACATTGCTTATAAAACCTAATACGAATTAGTTGGAGAAAAGTTACTAATAAAAATTATTAAACTGGTTTAATGTCCTTCTTTCACTAAACTGCCCTTTAGTTGAACAAGCTGTAATGTTTATATCTTGAATTGATAACCAAAGTGTATCATTCGTTTCCATATTTTGTATTAAATTTCCTTTAATCATTCAAGTGGGTCATCGGAATTGGATTTCTTCGATGTTGAATGCTTTCTAACACCTGAAACCAAGCAAGGTAATTATTCAGATATTTGGTTGCAACTCCGTTAAACCGTTGTAGCCATCCTTTAAGCGTTCAGTCGTATTGTTAACTTTCTGGATGTGGTATAGTCCCTTTGTGCGCTCTTTACCATCAGACTTGAATTGATAAATATCCATTCTTTTTTCAGCAGCATTGTTTTAAAGGCCCGCAAGAATCGGTGCATTACACTGTCATTTGAAAGTTTTAAAATGTACGATCGCTTTCTGAAAATGCAATTTTATTAATCGACCCAATCCCAATGTCTGCGAAAAAGTCATCTTTGTCACGGTCTCTTGCGACTAAGACACATACGTGTTCTTTGCTTATGCCCCGTTTCTTTGCGGAACCTTCACGTTTGTGAGGTTTTCAATCTTTAAACGTTCTTGGACTTTTTCAGAGTATAGGAAATAGGTCTCGTCCATTTCAACGATACCTTCAAAATTAGATATTTCCATTTGTTTTAATGATGATAAGAGCTTGTGCCTCCAATAGAACATTGTAACGTGAGTAACATTACCAACTAATTCAGTTGATTTACGCAGAGAATATTCCTCTATCATACATTCGATGAATTTAATCCATTGATTGAGATGGCGTATTCGATACAGAGCAGTATTTGTTAGGTCAGTAAATGTCTTTTTCACGCTTTACAGCGATAACGTTGCTTTTCAACTTCATCTCCATCAACAATCGTTGAGTATGTGCCATACCGAACGATATGTTCTGATTCGCAGTCAGGACATTGATAACCGCTCTTATTTTTGCGTTCAGATATTTCTTGCAGATCAGTTCCTGTCGAAGAAGATGCAGTAAGTGCATCAATTAAATACTCTCGTAGTCGGTGCTTTTCTGCTGGATTTAGTTTTTGAATGCCCTTAAAAATACACTGCGGTCTCGACTCGTCACCTCGTTATGCTCACCCTTAGTGAGGATTTTGCTATTTCCTATCAACAATATCCGCTAACATAGCCTATTTTTTAAAAAGGATTTGCCTCATCTAAAATGTACCCTATAGAGTAGACACTTTGAAAAAGGGTCCTCTATAGGGTATCTTTTTGTATACCTTAAAAATAGGATCTGTTAAAGACAATAATTAACACTTTTCCGTTCGCTGCAGGAGGACGCTTTTCGCAAACAAAGGGTACACGTTAATCATTGCAAGTTCTTATTTTTTGTAGAAACGACCTCTACCCCCTATAATGATATAGAAAGCTTGTATCTCATGTAATATACACAAGGCGCTTTGTTTGTTTTATCACATTACGCTTGCTAAAATGAATCTACAATACTTTAGTATAAAGGAGTCATCATTATGGTCGAGAAATATATAACGCCTTATGAGCAAGTTGGCGAAGAAACTCTCTCGATGCTTGTCGATGCTTTCTATAAACGAGTCGGCAATCACCCTGAACTCTCGCCGATCTTTCCAGATGATTTGAAGGACACAGCTAGAAAACAAAAGCAATTTCTAACACAATATCTCGGCGGTCCGCCACTATATACAACTGAGCATGGTCATCCCATGCTACGAGCAAGACATCTCCCGCATAAGATTACACCAACTCGAGCGCAGGCATGGGTTTCATGCATGAGTGATGCAATGGATGAAATTGGATTTGAAGGACCAGTTCGAGATGAATTTTTCTCTCGATTGGTCTTGACTGCTCATCATATGACCAATTCAAAAGACGAATTACAAGGTGAAGAAAATTGATTTATAAGGAAATGAACAAACATTCCTTATGCGGGAATTCAGATCAAAAACCTATAGAAATCTACATGTTCGTTGATCCACTTTGTCCTGAATGCTGGGCTCTAGAACCAATTCTGAAAAAGCTTCAAATTGAGTATGGACACTACTTTCGTATCCGTTATGTATTAAGCGGACAGCTTACGCGTATGAATACCAAGAGTAAGCAACAGCACACTTTGGCAAACCAATTTGAGAGTACGGCAAGTCGTTCAGGAATGTCATGTGATGGATCTGTTTGGTTTGATCATCCCATCTCTGCACCTTATTTAGCATCTATTGCTCTCAAAGCAGCTGAACTCCAAGGCCATCGTAGAGGTCTTCGCTTTTTAAGAAAACTTCAAGAACAACTATTTTTGAAGAAAAGTAATGTATCTGACCTTCAAGTATTGGTCGAATGCGCTAAATCAGCTAAATTGGATGTTGTTGAATTTATGAATGATATCTATTCAAACAGTGCTTCAAAAGCTTTCCAATGTGATCTCAAAATATCTTCTGAAATGGAAGTGGAAGAGATCCCTACTCTTGTCTTTTTTAATGAAAATATTGAAGATGAAGGTGTAAAAATCACTGGTGTATATGATTATGATGTTTATGTTCAAATATTAGAAGAAATGCTCGACGTACATCCAGAGCCTTCTGACCTCCCTTCAATGGATGATTTTTTAAACTATTACGAATTGGTAGCAACTAAAGAAGTAGCGGTTGTGTATGGATTGACCGATGTTGAAGCTGAAAAAGAAATGAAAAAAAGAATGCTTCAACAAAAAGTAGAGGAAGTCCCGGCAAAATATGGTTCGTTTTGGAAATATAAGAACTGATCATTAAGAAAGCTCAAAGTTAGAACTACAGTTTAGTATGTAACAATATTTGTGTGGAAATAGTTTGAATTGGAGACCGAATTTCAGAAAAACAAAAAAATTCCTATCATTAACGAAAGACCCTGCATAATATATGCAGGGTCTTTCTATTAAAAAACAAAGGGGATGGGAGAAATCGATCACGGTCAAACAAAGGGGTATTTGCTTGTGTGATTTATTTCATGCTAACAATATAGCATCCGATAACTTGTATTTGCAAGTGATCAAATCGTCCTTCACAAAGTTGTCAAAATGATTTTCATAATACTGCCATAATGATCATAAATATAAGTTGAATCCTTATTGAACTTTGAACTCTTTAGTGAGTAGAATGAAAACCGTCTCATTTCAGCTACATCAACATCTCTCAATTAATAAGAAAAAAATAATGAGTAAGTCAACCTTCTTATTGAGTGTGATACATTCCTTTCAACGAGAGGATTTATTCAAAGCGTTTTGAATTTTAACCCTACATGCTAAGGCTGATTTGATCATGTTTCGTACAGCAATCGGTAGGTTAGACGTGAAGGAGAAAGGAAGTTAAAAATGCCTTATCTTAAACCATTGCTCATAACAGCAATAATATTTATCACATTTTGTTTTCACTTACTTGGATTATTAAACCTCTATCCCCCGTTATTCACATCCATCTTATTCTTCACCACTATCTTTGTTTTAATTGGGTCTCATTGGTGGAAAAAACAAAGAAAAACAAGTTAGCAACCACCCTGAAATGGATCCAATTATTTAAAAACCAGCAGATCCTTTCGGAATCTTGCTGGTTTTATTGATTGGGGAGGAATTATTTTAATAAAAGCGATTCCAGTTCAGTTAATTTTTCTTCGAATACACGACAAGCTTCTTCTATCGGAGTAGAAGTCGTCATGTCTACTCCTGCTTTTTTCAACACTTCAATTGGATAGTCTGAACTACCTGATTTCAAGAAATCTAAATATCGATCCAGTGCGGGTTGACCTTCTTCGAGTACTTGTTTGCTAAGAGCAGTTGCTGCAGAATACCCAGTCGCATATTGATATACATAATAATTGTAATAAAAGTGAGGGATACGACTCCATTCAAGTCCGATCTCTTCATCAATCACCATATTGTTTTCACCAAAATATTTTTTGTTTAATTCATAATATTCCTTAGTAAGAAGGTCAGCTGTCAATGCTTCTCCATCTTGTACTTTTTGATGAATTAAGTGTTCAAATTCAGCAAACATTGTTTGTCTGAAAACAGTTCCTCTGAAACCTTCTAAATAATGATTTAATAAATAGATTCTTTGTTTCTCATCATCAAGTGTTTTAAGTAAATATTCGTTTAGCAATGCTTCATTGCAAGTAGAGGCAACTTCCGCTACAAAGATGGAATAATCTCCATAAACATATGGCTGTGTTTTACGTGTATAGTAGCTATGGACACTATGCCCGAATTCATGAGCTAAAGTAAACAAGTTATTTAAATTGTCTTGCCAATTCATTAAAATATACGGTTGGGTTCCATAAGCTCCTGAAGAATAAGCTCCACTGCGTTTCCCTTTGTTTTCTACAACATCGACCCAGCGATTTTGAAAGCCTTCTTCTAATATACGACCGTATTCTTCACCTAGTGGTTTAAGTCCATCTACAATATAATTCTTTGCCTCTTTGTATGGAATTTCCATTTTCACTTCTTTAACTAAAGGGGTATAAAGGTCATACATGTGTAATTCTTCTAGTCCTAACACCTTTTTTCGAAGGTCAATATATCGATGAAGTAACGGTAAGTTTTGATTTACTGTGTTCACGAGCTGATCATATACCGTCTCTGGTATTTGATTCGCAGATAAAGCCGCTTCCCGCGCTGATTCAAAATGGCGAATTTTTGCATTGAAATTATCTTTTTTCACTTGTCCACTTAATGTGCTAGCGAATGTGTTTCGATACTTCCCGTATGTTTCGTATACAGCTTTAAATGCATCTTTCCTTACACGGCGATCTGAACTCTCAAGAAAACGCACGTAACGTCCGTGAGTAATTTCTACATCATTTCCATTTTCATCCTTGATCGTCGGAAAAGTAAGGTCAGCATTGTTTAGCATTCCAAAAATATTACTAGAAGCTGACATCACATCAGATGCTTGTGCAAGCATTTCTTCTTGTTCTGCAGATAAAATATGAGGCCGTTGCTTCATAATTTCATCTAACGCATGCTTGTAAAGTTCCAAATCTTTATTTTCTTCTAAATAGCTGTTTAAAACATTTTCCTCGATTAATAAAATTTCAGGGGTGAAAAATGAAAATAAACTTGCTACATGTGTGTATAACACTTGTACTCGATCATTTAACCCTTGATAAAAAGAGTTCGTTGTATCTTGATCATAACGCATATGGGCATATGTATAAAGCTTTCCTAAGCGTTCAAACACTTCGCCTTGAAATTCCAGGCCCTTTAATAGCTGAGTCGAACTTTCTCCCAGAGTATTTTGATAGGAACCAGCTTGATTCGATAATTCTTTAATTGATTTAAATTCTTCTTCCCATAATTTATCGGAAGAAAAGATTTCTTCTAAATTCCAAGTTTGTGATTGCTCTACTTCTTCCCTTTTTGGAAGTGTTTCAACTGTTGTTTGATTAGTCAAGATGGCTTCCTCCCTTTTCTTATTATGCTCTTTACGTATACTTACTTCCTATTTGTCATAACGCTAAACCCAGCTCCCATTCTATAGATGAAACACTGAGGATCCTTGTTCATTATTACCCGCAAGGTCTCAGTAGGTGCTATTCTCCACAGAAGGCTCACAGCTTTCAGCCCATTACAAAGTGATATGACAAAGTTTTTATAAATAGGAGTGCAGTCCTATTATGATAAACAATATTCTACGTGAAAACTGCCTTTCAATAAAAACTACACCCTACTTATATTCTTTTCTGAATGAAAAAATTCCTGCTAATTAAGCTATTCAGATTAATAATAAATGAATATCCTCTATTTTTTCAGTAGAAAAAGCAAATTATCTCGTTGTAGCATTCAATAAATTATTTGCTAAATAATCAATGAGAGTACACAACCGTTCTTCACATGCAGACATAGACAATCAATTGGATTATCATGACCAAACTTAATTCTGTCCTTAACCATTCATAAGCAAAATCATTTTTTTAAATGCTCTACCATTTAATATTTTCTCCTTAATTTGCTGAAAAATCCAATAATAACTCTTCGTATTTCGAAATAAATTTTTTTTGGTTTTTCTGGTGTTCTTGTTTTGTTATGAGTTTTTCCCTTTCATTCCAACTATATATTTCCTCACTCTCTTTCTTAAGCACATCTGTTTTTACTAAAACTTCTACATATTGATTAATTAGACTTTCAATCATAATTCCCTGTATAAAAGGCATATTTCTTGTCTTTAAATAGCCCTTTTTTATTCTTTGATCAATGGCTCTTACTAGTTCTTTTTTTGAAATTAGTTCTTCAAATTGTTTTTGAGCAAATATATCTAACCATAAATAGCATTGCCAATAAAAAAAAGAATTCGCTATCACTAATCCATCTTTTATTGGAATTCCAACGTAACTTGGCGTCAAATGAATAGACTCTCCTGCCTCATATAATTCATGCAAAAGGGGATCTTTTTTTCTGTGGTTAAATTTCAAAAGATTAACTATCAACTTCTCTTTAATCGTTAGCCAGTCACTTATCTTTAAAGGAACATGATTCACCGGGAAAGCTGGGAGAAAGGGAAAAGAATATTTACAAATGGAAAAATGATACATTTTTGAAATAAAAATGGAGTTTGATATCGGAATAAGATGAGGGAAAAAAAGGATAGATTCTTTAGCTGGGTCTAATTGTAATAAATAGAATCCATGTAATGGGTGAAATTTGATAAAGAGGGTTTGATACGTGGATAAGCGAATCTTTGAACAATTAAATTGCTTTACTAGCGGAGGTCCTAATAACCAATGTGGCGTAACGCCAATACTCTTATATCCTTTCGAACGCTTGATCATAAGAGTCGATCTAATGGAAGAACATTGAAATTCAACAGCAAAATCGACACTGTTCTTAGAAGTGAAAATATCTGCTCTCTGGGAAATCTCTGCAAAATATTTTTCCATCTCGACTGCTCTGCCTTCTTTTTTTAATCGATCAAAAATTATTTTCTTCCCATTAAAATGTATCGTTGATTCACTTTCATAGTTAGGATCGCAAAGAGCAAGGGATTGATGGGCAAAATGAGGGATTTTATGGATACCTAAACGAAGAATGAGTGGATTCAAACAATGAGGGCATACAAATGTACGGGTGGAACGTAAAGTATCGAGTGAATCATTACTTGAAAATCTCCATAATTCAATGAGTTCTCCTAAATGAGTCATTCCTGTTTGCAATTATCACACCTCCTTCACTAACCTTCTACAAAAAAAGTGAAAAACCTTCTACAAAATACCCATAATAAAAAAAATCGACTCTCTATTTAAGAAAGTCGATGAGATCTATTAATTGAAATGTTGTTTAATTGTTTCTAAAGCATTCTCATTCGCCACAGTTACTCCATATTCTTCCAATCTTGCAAGGGTCATTGGTGATTCGTGACCAAATTCAAGCAATATACTTAAAAAGTTGTCAATTTCTTCTTCTGGAAATTCTTCATCTAAAAATTCAACATATAGAAAATAATGATTTTCAAATGCAAATAATTTAGATGGTAATGATTTTAAACCAGTATGCTTTGACAATGAGATCACATCTTCAAAATCATCAAAAGTGAGAACAAAATCGAGATCTTGTTCAATTTCTTTCGTGCTGCCAGGTTTCATTTGAAAATGTTCGTCTAACATTTCCTCCATTTGTTGATCAAGAGGCATATCACTTAATTTATCTTCTGGGATTGGCAATTCAAAACGTTGTCCATCCTTTGTTACTTGGGCTTTAGTAACCAATATTTCTAATCCTTTATCAAGTGCTTGAACTTGAATCCACAAGGGGCCTTCAACCGTGAAATCTTCTTCTTGGTGAACCTCGTCCATCATTTCCCAAAACAATTCTTCACTTCGATCGCGATTATACCATATTTCTTCTCGATCGAAACCACGTTCTTCTATATCTAAGTACGATACGTAAAATTTAACCGTATTGTCATTTATTCTCTCTATTTCCATAAAGCCTCTCTCCCTTCTAAATGAAATGGATGAAGGGACTGCACCCCTGAGCAATTTACTCGTTAAATGTAACGGTAGTATACACCTTGTACCCTTATTTTATGATAAAAAAACCGAAAGGGGAACAAATATGCTCGCCTGATTAAAATGATTTCTTTCAAATATATTTGTTTTTGAAATTTTATACGAAATCGTAATGAATCACAAGTAAAAATTCAATTCATTTCTAAAGATCATCTATCGTTTTAACGTTGTGATAAAAGGGCTTATTATTAGAATTAAAAAACACTCTCCATGATACGACATGGAGAGTGTTCGTTCGTTAGTTAACCATTCGTTGAGCTTCACGAAGTTGATAAGTACGAACTTTTCTAGGTAAGAAACGACGAATTTCGTCTTCGTTGTAGCCAACTTGTAATCTTTTTTCATCCATAATGATTGGTCGTCTTAACAATCCAGGATTTTGTTGAATTAATTCAAACAAATCTTGAAGTGGAAGCATATCCAAATCTACATTTAGTTTTTGGAAAATTTTAGAACGAGTAGAGATAATTTCATCCGTTCCATCTTCAGTCATACGAAGAATTTCCTTGATCTCTTCAATACTTAAAGGCTCAGAGAAAATATTTCTTTCTGAGTATCCTATTTCGTGCTCTTCTAACCATGCTTTCGCTTTACGACAAGATGTGCAACTTGGTGAAGTGTACAATGTAACCATGATGCATTCACACTCCTTATTAATTAGGAACTAATGTCCGTTAATTGATAAATCAAGGCTACTTATATTACGTAGATTAAAATGAATCTAAATAAGTAATCTATATTATGTATTATACACGATTTCGTTAACGATGAATACAGTTTTTCTAATTTTGTCAAATATAATATACAATGATTGTACGAAACGTTCATCATGTATTCACATAAGTCTAGTATACCCCTATTTTCTTGTCTTTAAACTAAAAGTTTATCATTTTTTATAAAAAAGAAAAGAACCTTAAAACTGTTTCAGTTACTAAGGTTCCTGTATTAGTTTACTTTTTAAATTTCTTCTAACATATTTTTATCTTTCGTTTTTCTCATGGAAAGGACTTCATCAACAGGTTCATACGATTCTCCATAAAAAGATTGGTCTTTGTATGTGTGAATTTGTTCATATGTTTGTTTCATTGCATCAAAGACGAGCTGTTCAGAAGACGTATTAGGTGTCCAATAAAGAATTTCCATCGGCGTTTTTTCATTTGTTGCTAATGATCTTCTGTTATATCCAATACTTTGAGCGTGCTCGAAACCTTCACGTTTATAAAAATGAAGTCTTTTTTCCGTATCAGTGTCATCATAATTAACAGGTTCAACTTCTAAAATAATTGGTTTTCCTTTTTGTTTCATTTTTTCCATTAATTTATGTCCCAACCCTTGTCCTCGAGACGCTTTGGATACAAATAGATAATCAATAAATATAAAATTATTAAGCTCTGCATACATAAGGACATGATAGGGTCCTTCATCTTTAAAATAGATATCCTGCTTTTCTTCTAACAATGTTTCCATGTGTTCCCTTGATTTCATTTCTTCAATAGGGAAATATTGATTTAGTTTTTCATACCAATGCATGTAGTTGGCCTCCAAGATTTATTATTATAGATCCCTTAGCATTCTACCTTCTCAATATTCAAAAAGGACATCAATGAAGACATCGAAAACGAAGAATCTCGTATTTCTAAAAACTTTTCGATGCTATTGAGAATTTAAAAGTAAGTCAAAGAATCAATGATGTGTAGTGTTACCAAACACCATTTATATTATACCCTAATTTCAGAGCATCAAACCAAATAATCGAATATTTAATGGGAAAATAAACTGATTGATATGTAAATTTCATGTAGTTGAGTTCATGTCATCATTCCTATTTCAGATAATATTTACGAACATTTCTAAAAAATCTGTGCATGACATTGGGTCTTTGTTCTCGACGGACGCTTTCCGCGTGCTTGACTTCAGCCTCCTCCGACAAACAGGAAGTTTTAGCGCAGTCGTTGCAACAGGATGTTGCGTTCTTAGACTGTGATCCTTTCTCTGCGGGGTCTTCTGCTCAAGCTAATCCCGCAGGAGTCGCCGTTTGCTACTTAACCACATATGATGTTCGTCTTTTAAGAGCTGATTTCTAATGATGAAACTGATTCATTTAATAAATACAAAATAAACAAACTGCTCACTAAATCATTGAAAACTGACTATAAGTTCTGTTTTGTTCTTTTTTGCCCTTGAAGAGGTAGTGCCTCGTTCTTCCTTGAACACAACCAAAACCCACTCTGTTATGGCAGGGGATTTCACGCCTCCATTTAGTGATGTCTCAGGTCTATTTCATCAATAAATAAAAGCATGTCTTTATACTATACAAAAAATATAATCAAAAAAACAATCAGAAAATCCGCAGAGTTTCTGATTGCTTTTCTTATTTAAAAATCTATAAGTCAGTCCTTCATTTTCACATAGTCCGAGTTCTCATTAAGGAGTATAGTCTACACCTGGTGTGTAGGAATTACCAGCATCCCATAGCAAAAATTCATGAATATTATTTTCTTCAAGTGCTTTAATTTGAGCTTCAACTTGGGGTTTCCCATAATTCAAATAATTACCAGCACCAAGATAAGAAGCTGTGAAGTCCTGAATCCAAGGGCGGGAAGTAGGAGGTGTCTTTAACTTACTAAGAACTTTATTTTCCACCTTTGCATATTCAGACACTAATTTATGTGGTTCTAAATCAGGTTTTGCAATCCCAAAGTATGAACCCCAATGACTTGGATAAATCATAGAAGAAATGACATCGACATTATCTGAAATTTTAGTAAAATTTTGTCCAATGCCAGGTGCTTCTGGAACAGTAGCAGAATAACCAAAAATATCAACCGAAACTTTTACTCCGTATGGTTTTAACTGCTCTCTTGCATAATGGACAAAATCTGTCACAGCATGTACACGTCTTTGAACAGGATCTGGATCAGATTTTTCGTAAGTTCCTTTGTCATAAGTAAGCGTATTTTCACGTTTTTCAAACCCTTCAGGGAATCGAACGTAATCAAATTGAATTTCTTTGAATCCCATTTTTGCGGCTTCCTTAGCTACATCAACGTTATAATCCCATACATCTTTGACAAATGGGTTAACAAATGAGTCCCCATTACCATTCGCCCATAATTTATCCCCATCTTTGTAAGACAATTCTGGATGTTTCTTAGCTAATACAGTGTCTTTAAATACAACTATTCGTGCTATTGGATAAATTTTATGTTTTTCCATCGTATTTAATACTTCTTTAGGATCTTTTATGTATGGCATACCAATATCAGCAAATGGAGAAGAAGGGTCTGGTTTATAGGTTAGATTTCCCAAATCATCTTTGATGTCAATGACCATCGTGTTCAGATCACTATGATCAATTAAATCAATTAACTTACTAAACTTACTTCCTCCTGCAGAATGGCCCGTTACATAGATCCCTCTAACAGCGTCAGGGTACTTGAATGTTAGACCAGAGTCATAAATAAACCTTGGTGTATTCAAAGGTATTTCTTTTTGTAGTGTTGGAGCGATGTTATTTAATGCATAATCAGGTTCTTTTTGTTTGTCTACAGCTTGTGCTGTTATGCTTGGGCTGGATACAATCGTTCCTAATGCTAGAACGGATATCCATTTTTTCAAATTCATGATTTATCTCTCCTTTATTGACTCTATTTATAGTCACTGATTTTCTACTACTATTCTAGCAATAACTGTTAATGGATGATAGGTTCGAATGGTATATTTTGTCGAAATTTCCTAGGAAATATTTTCTTAATAAGAGTTTATTACTGTAAACTGTTGTTTTTATAGAACCGTTAATATGGTTGTACTCTTTTCATAAATTTTAGTTATGATTTTACTGTCTCAGATTGCTTTCAGTGGACGAAAGGTCGAGCATCCTTGTGGAAACTCATAAGGGTACTGAAAAAATTCTCTTAGAACGTCATTGCGAGTATGAGAACGATTTCGTTCCCATACTCGCATTTTTCTCTTACAAGTCGTTGATTTTCGTTCCAGGCAGCCGCATTCCGCGGGCACGGCTTCTATCTCCTTCGACAAACAGGAAGTTTTAGCGCAGTCGTTGCAACAGGATGTTGCGCTCGTAGACTGTGATCCTTTCTCTGCAGGGCTTTCAGTTTGCCCTGTTCCCGTAGGAGTCTTGTCGTTTTTGCTTTCTATCAACAACAACCGCTACCATAGCCAATAAAAAAAGCCCCCAAAGGGACTTCTTTGAAAACGATTAATGTTTATATTGTGTCTTATAGTGAGCAAATTCCTTTTCAGAACAATAAACCCAATGATCAGGAGCGATTTCACGCATTTCTACGTCTTCCCCATCAGAATACTCATGGACATTTGGATCGTATGATTTACGACGACGTGTGCGCTCGTAATCAGGGTCAGGCAGTGGGATAGCAGAAAGTAACGATTGAGTATAAGGATGCATTGGATTCTTATAAATTTCATCACTTGATGCTAATTCTACTAACTTACCAAAATACATAACACCAATTCGATCACTAATATATTTAACCATGGACAAATCATGAGCGATAAAAAGGTAAGTTAAACCACGTTCGCTTTGTAATTCTTTTAATAAATTTACCACTTGCGCTTGAATGGATACATCTAGTGCAGAAATTGGTTCATCTGCAATAATAAAATCCGGTTCTACGGCTAGCGCGCGCGCAATTCCGATACGTTGTCTTTGTCCACCAGAGAATTCATGCGGATAACGATTTGCATGCTCTCCGTTTAATCCAACGGTTTTCAAAAGCATACGAACTTTATCATCACGTTCTTTTTTCGTTTTAGCTAAACCATGAATGTCAATTCCTTCTGCTATGATGTCTCCAACCTTCATACGAGGATTTAAAGAAGCATATGGATCTTGGAAGATCATTTGCATTTTACGGTTGAAATTCTTCAGTTCTTTTTTGGATTTCTTACCGTGTACATCTTCTCCATTAAAAAGAACTTGGCCATCTGTAGCGTCGTATAGGCGGATAATAGAACGGCCTGTTGTTGATTTACCACAACCAGACTCCCCTACTAATCCAAGCGTTTCTCCTTTATAAATATCAAAGGTAATTCCATCAACAGCTTTTACCATATTTGATTTTCCAGGATTAAAATGCTGCTTTAAATTTTTTATTTCTAATAATTTTTCTGTCATTATAGAACCCCCTCAAAAAGAACAGGCTTTTCGTAGTTGCCAGGCATTCTACGTTGTCTGATCGTAACCGCTTCTGGTGGAACAACAGTTGGTGCATTTTCATGAAGTAACCACGATTTTACAAAATGCGTATCTGATACTTGATAAACAGGTGGTTCTTGAACAAAGTCAATTTCCAATGCATACTCACTACGAACCGCGAAAGCATCACCAACAGGTGGGTTCATTAGATCTGGTGGAGTACCTGGAATTGCTTTAAGTTCAGCAGTTCGAACTGTATCAAGGCTTGGCATTGATGATAGTAGTCCCCATGTATATGGATGGCGAGCATCATAGAAAATCTCATCTACTGTTCCAGTTTCGACGATTTGACCGCCGTACATGACAGCAACGCGATCGGCCACGTTAGCCACTACTCCTAAGTCATGAGTTATAAATATAATTGATGTATCAATTTTATTTTGAAGATCTTTCATCAACTCAAGAATTTGAGCTTGAATCGTTACGTCTAGTGCTGTTGTAGGCTCATCTGCAATAAGAATCTTTGGATTACATGCAAGCGCAACTGCGATGACAATACGTTGTCTTTGTCCGCCAGAGAATTGATGAGGATATTGTTTAATTCTCGTCTCAGCATTTGGAAGACCAACTAATTTAAGCAATTCTACTGCTCGTTTCTTTGCTTCTGATTTACTCATATTTTGATGTTTCAAAAGTGGTTCCATAATCTGCTTACCAATAATCATCGTCGGATTTAATGATGTCATCGGATCTTGGAAGATCATGGACATATCTTTCCCCCGAATGTTTTGCATTTCTTTTTCGGTAAGCTTAGCAAGATCTTTTCCTTCAAAAAGCATTTGTCCGTCGTGAATTCTACCAGGAGGACTTGGAATTAAGCGCATTAAAGCTTTCGTCGTAACCGATTTACCAGAACCAGATTCTCCAACAATCGCAAGAGTTTCACCTTTATCTAAATGGAAGTCCACTCCACGAACAGCTTTGACTTCTCCTCCGTACGTTTTGAAGGAGACGTGTAAATTTTTCACTTCAAGTAATTCTACTCATATGGATTAATCTCCTTCCAATTTTACTTCTTCATCTTAGGATCTAGTGCATCACGTAAACCATCTGCAAGCAAGTTAAAGCTTAGTATTAATAAACTAATAACAACAGCTGGAATAATCAGCATATGTGGATATGTTTGTATCGATTTAAAGCCATCATTTACTAATGAACCTAACGAAGCATTTGGAGGAGCAATTCCTAATCCGATAAAGCTTAAGAATGCCTCTGTAAAAATTGCACCTGGAACTGTAAACATCGTTGTAACAATGATTTGACCCATAACATTCGGAAGTAAATGCTTCCAAATTAAGCGATTTCCTGTTGCACCCAATGTACGAGAAGCCAAAACGTATTCTTGATTTTTCAATTTCAAGATTTGACCACGTACGATACGTGCCATACCGATCCATCCGGTAATAACCATAGCTAAAGTTATAGTGAAAATACCGGCTTTAAAGATCAAGATAAAGAGGATTACGATGATCAACTGCGGAATCCCGACCAATATTTCAATAATCCGTTGCATGATATTATCGACTCTTCCGCCGTAGAAACCAGAAATTCCCCCGTAAGCAATCCCAATAAATAAATCAATTAAGGCTGCTAGTATTCCGATGTAAAGAGAAATTTGTGTCCCTTTCCATGTACGAGTAAACAAATCACGGCCAAGTTCATCTGTACCAAACCAATAATCTTCTTTAACATCTTTTGTTTTATACATATCAAATCCATCTTGATCAAGACCGTCAAACGGTAACCAGCTAATTTTTTCTAAGCCAGGGATTTTAGGTGGTAATTTTGCATGACGAATATTTTGTTCTTTAAAGCTATGTCCGTCCATAGAAGGGCCAACTAAAGCCATGAATATAAGAATAACAATCAGGATTAAACCGGCGATTGCACCTTTATTCTTTTTTAAACGAAGCCAAGCATCATGCCAAAAGCTTAAACTAGGTCGTTCAATGCGATCTGAGTCACCACGGTTCTCGGTAACAAGCTGAAATAATTCTGGATTATGTTCTTGTTGTGATGATTGAGTTTTGTTTAATTTCATCCCTTATTACCTCCTGCTACACGAATCCTAGGATCGACTACTCCATACAAAATATCTACAACGAAAATAATAAAGACAAACAATGCACTATAGAAAATCGTTGTTCCCATAATAACTGTGTAATCGTTAACATTTATTGAACTAACAAACTGATCACCTAGTCCTGGTATAGCAAAGATTTTCTCAATTACTAAAGACCCAGTCATGATGTTAATCGCTAATGGACCCGCAATCGTGATTACAGGAATCATTGCGTTACGAACGGCGTGTTTTAATATTACTCCTGCACCTGTAATTCCTTTTGCTTGAGCTAGAGTAATGTAGTCTGAATTAAGCACTTCTAACAATTCCGCACGCATAAAACGGGAAAGGTTTGCAACAACAAATACTGCGAGTGAAATGGTAGGAAGAATTGTATATTCCCAACCCTCCCAAAGGGCAACTGGCAATAATTGGAATTTAACCGCAAATACATATTGTAAAAACCCTGCAAATACGAATGAAGGAATCGATATCCCTAACACGGAAATAATCGTTGCCCCATAATCGATAAAGGTGTTGTGCTTGAGCGCTGCGACAATCCCTAATGCCAAACCAATAATGGATCCTAGTATCATGGCTTGGAAACCAAGCAGAGCCGAAGCACCAATTCTCTCACCAATAATTTTTGTGACGGGACGATTGTCATATTTAAATGATACGCCTAAATCACCTTGTACTAAGTTCGTCATATACGTTACATATTGCTTTGGTAGGGGATCATTCAGACCATATTTGTCCAAAATGATTTCTTGTTGTTCAGGAGACAGCCTTTCCTGAGCAGTTAGTGGAGAACCTGGTAGGAGCTTCATTAAGAAGAAAGTAATTGTTGCGATTAAGAACATTGTGATGATCATGTACAGAACACGTTGGAGTGTATATTTGACCATTTTTTAGCCCCCCTTTTCTTATAATCTATGTTTTTAATATTTTCTCACAATAAAAAATATAACCTTATTTCGACAAAATTTCAATGAATTTTGATAATTTTCGATAATCAGGGAAAAAGAGAGTATATGCTCACGCATATACTCTCCTCTAATGTTAAAGCCATAGAGAAATATTATTCGATATAAGCCCATTTGTAGCTGTAATCAGATCCAAATGCATGGACAAGAATATTTTTTACATATGGACGTTCTAGGTAAGAAGATCCTTTTTGGTACATTGGGCTAATTGCTGCATCGTCAAAAAGAATTTTTTCTGCTTTTGCAAGAGCTTCCCAACGTTTTGCTGGATCAGTTAGTAATGATGATTTTCCATCAGCAACTAATTTGTCATATTCAGGATTTGAATAACCCATTTGGTTATGAGCACCATCAGTTACGAACATGTCAATAAATGTCATTGGATCTGGATAATCTGGTCCCCATCCTGCGAATGAGAAGTCATAATCACCTTTTGTTTCTAGGTCAAGCTTTTGTTTAAATGGTTGTTGTTTAATGTTTACAGTCAACCCTTTAAGGTTTGTTTCAAGTTGTTCTTTAACGAATTCTCCAATTTTCTTAGAGTTATCATCATCATAGTTCAACATTTCAAGAGTAAATGTATCTTTACCTAGCGCTTTTTTCGCTTTTTCCCAATATTCTTGCGCTTTCTTCACGTCTGTTTTGTTCATGTCTCCGTTAATAGAACGGAAGTCTTTACCGTCTGGACCTTTTACAAAGTCTTTAGGAACTAGGTAGTAAGCAGGTACAGATCCGTTGTTTAATAGTACATCAACAAATCCTTGTTTGTCCCAGCCCATATCTAGAGCATGACGAGCATCAGCATTTTTCAATAATTCGTTCTTTTCGTTCAAACGTAAGAAGTAAACAGAAGTCGCCTTACGTGTTTTAAAGTTCTTGTCATCTTTGTACTTGTCAACGAATTCAGATGTAAGACCTACTTTGTCAAGCTTGTTTGTGTTGTAAAGGTTGATTGCTGTAGCAGTATCTTTTACAACATCATAGTTGATTTCTTCAAGTTTAACTGTGTCAGCATCCCAATAATCTTTGTTTTTCTTTAAAGTGAATTTTTGTTCATGCTTCCAATCTGCAAATACGAATGGACCATTGAACAACATGTTTTCAGTTTCAAGACCATATTTGTCTCCTTGAGCTTCAACAAACTTTTGGTTTTCAGGATAGAAAGTTGCAAAAGTCAACAATTCTTTGAAGTAAGGAACTGGATTTTCTAATTGAATTTCAAGTGTTTTGTCATCAATTGCTTTAATTCCCAATTGATCAACCGGAAGTTCACCCGCATTTACTTTAGCTGCATTTTTCACATCGTACATGATGTAAGCATATTCAGCACCAGTTTTTGGGTTCATTGCTCTTTGCCAAGAATAAACGAAGTCTTTAGCCGTTACGGGCTCTCCGTTAGACCAGTTAGTATCTCTTAGTTTAACAGTCCATGTTTTACCATCTTCGCTGATTTGTGGATCGCCATCAGCTACCCCTTCAACTGCTTTATCTCCTTCACCAAGGCGGTATAAACCTTCGTAAACTTGGTCCATGATTTCAAATGATACAGAGTCAGTAGCAAGTGTAGAGTCCATGGATGGAATTTCAGAACCCATGTTTAAGTTAAGTACTTGTTCTTTCTTTGTATTACTTTTACTATTGTCTCCATCGCCAGCTTTTTCGTCCTTATCTTTGCCGCCACACGCAGCTAGGAAAGTACTTAAAGCAAGAAGAAGAATGAGAACTAACGAAAATCTTTTTTTCATTCTGGTAGGACCCCCCGTATTATTATTTACCTTCTAATTTGTCAGAAGATTCGTTTTCTATTATAACCCAACCATATTTTTTTGCAATAATTATTTAACAGTTTTTTTTCACAATTGAGATAATAATGTAATAAAGCTTGATATAACACTGTTTCAAGAGCGCTTTATTTATCAGAATTTTTGTTCAATATTTCATTTTTAGATATTTATATGTAATATTAGTAATATAGTATCGATTTAATCAAAAGAATTATTAGTATAATAATACATTTTTATATGATATTTATACACCGCAAAAATTTGACTGGTTTGTTACTTGAATTTTTCAATTTTAGTCAACCGCTTTCACTTTTTTGCATGCTCATTTCTAACTATGATTTAAAATAATTTGCATGTTATTCCAATATGACTTTTTCTATTTCGGTTATGTTCTTCTATATAGAAGGTCTTCCTATTCACATATTTTTTTTGTGATAAGAATCGTGTATACTTTTAATAACATCAAAAGAATGGGGTTTAATATGAACAGTAAATATCGCTTAGGAGTCATCTTGTTCGTCCTTGTACTAGTTATATCCGCTATTTTTGCGGTGATCGGGAAGAATACATTGTTAATCAATCTTATTAACGGCTCTTTTATCATTTCACTGTGCTATTTAGTAATCGGATTAGCTTTATATGTCATTGGAAATGGTTTTTTCAGTGGGATTAGCTATAGCTTTAAACGTTTTAGAAGAAGTTTTGGTCAAGGAAAGATGTTAGAGAATGTCGATGATATGGATAAGACCAAAGAACTTCACGAAGAATATATGAAAGCAAAAGGATTTTCATTTACTAAACCATTTCTTTCAGTTGGTTTCGTGATCATTGTTCTTGATTTTTTTGCTTCATTCCTTCTCTCGTCTTGAATCTATGCTTATTTTTTTGTATAATCAGTTCATTCAAATACGATTGCGTTGATAAAGAAAAGTACATTATGAATGATTTATAGAGAACTTGTGGTTGGTGCAAACAAGGAATCCTTCTAATGGAATGGGCTTTTGAGCGATGAAGGTTTAACTTCGGCGTCTTTCCTACGTTATAAGGAATCCATGGAAATGGACCGAGCGGCCTTTATTTGAGGCACGTAGGGTGGCACCGCGATGACATTCGTCCCTATTTTTTAGGGAGGAGTGTTTTTTTATTTAATATAGATTGACGAGGAGGATTTTCCATGCAGACTATTTTTTCCGGCATACAACCTAGCGGAACCATTACTCTTGGTAACTACATTGGAGCAATGAAACAGTTTCTAGAACTACAAAATGAATATAATTGTTATTTTTGTATTGTTGATCAACACGCGATCACTGTGCCTCAACAAAAAATAGAACTGAGAAAGAATATACGTGCTCTAGCAGCTTTGCACATCGCTGTTGGTTTAGATCCAAATAAAGTGACTCTCTTTATTCAATCTGAAGTCCCCGCACACGCTCAAGCTGGATGGATTTTGCAGTGTGTGGCTTATATCGGTGAGTTAGAACGGATGACTCAATTTAAAGATAAGTCATCAGGTAAAGAGGCTGTTAGTGCAGGGCTTCTTACTTATCCCCCATTGATGTCTGCAGATATTCTTTTATATGGCACTAATATTGTCCCAGTTGGTGATGACCAAAAACAACACATTGAGCTTGCACGAGACTTAGCCGAGCGATTTAACAAAAAATTTAATGATGTATTCGAGATACCAGAAATTCGTATTCCAAAAGTTGGTGCAAGAATTATGTCTCTACAAGACCCAACTCGAAAGATGAGTAAATCAGATCCCAATCTTAAAGCAACAATCACCTTACTTGATGAACCAAAACAAATTATAAAAAAAATTAAGAGTGCTGTGACCGATTCGGAAGGTATTGTGAAATATGACCCCATTAACAAGCCTGGTGTTTCAAATTTACTTTCTATATACTCGATCCTAAGCGGAAAACTAGTTGATGAAATCGTGGACCTGTACGAAGGTAGAGGATATGGAGATTTTAAAAGTGATTTAGCTGAGGTAGTCGTGAATGCACTTGAACCAATTCAGAAAAGATATTATGAATTAATTGATTCTGAAGAATTAGATATCATCCTTGATGAAGGAGCTTCTAAAGCAAACTTTGTTGCAAACAAGATGCTTAAGAAAATGGAAAATGCAATGGGACTAGGCAGAAAAGTTCGTAAATAAAGAAAAAGAGAAGGGCAACGGCAGATTGCTGTGGTCCTTCTCTTTTTCTTTTACAAAATTTTTGTGCTTAACTCATTATCTTTGATATTCTATCGGATCTGAGCACACAGATGGATTGGATCTCATTCTTCCCTTCATATGCTCTTATGCCTCTTTTATTGAGGTTAGTACCTTCGTTTGTTAGCTAATACCAATTCTGTTCATTATGAAACCACTGTCATTACTCCTATATAAAGACTAGTATGTTTTATGCGCTTTTTTCATTTACTTTTGATCGGTTTTCCATTTCCCATATACGTTCAAATAGAGGTTGTCCTTTTATTAGATTCTCACATAATTCTAAATGTCTTGGAGACCAACTCGTTGAAAGCTCTGAATAAAGGTTTGTCCAAACAGTTTCTGCATCCATTTGCTGAATTACACGATATCGTTCCGGTGACCACTCTGTGTACCAATACCTTAATTCTGAAACGTTTTTTTGAGAATTAAGATGGTCCAACGCCATAAATAACAGTTGTTTCATTTGTCTTTCTGTTCTTGTTAGACCAATCATATCTACTGATGGTAATGATAATGAGTGATAGCTTTTATCAACTGTCCAAACCGCTTTATTTAATTCAATGGTCTCCATGTCCTCTAATAACTCATAGACTAACTGTTCTTGTCTTGGTATTAATCTGCTTTTTTTAACGGGTATCGTATATCCGAGCGTATCAATCGCGATGATGCCTGATCCGTCTGAAAAGACACATGCATAATCTAATGCTGTTCTTTCATGGTTTTTTCGAACGTAAGAGCGCTGGAAGATTTGATCTAAAATTTGTTTAGGAATTTCTTGAAGGTCATTTTCAATATAATTAAAAAAAGATGAATTAACCTTCATGAGTGGAATTTGATCCAAAAGTTCAATTGGATCACTTTTTCTCCATTCAAAAAATGGACAAACATTATAGCCATTTTCTTCTCCCTCAAACCAATTTACCCATACATCATGAAGAAGCTGCATATTCGATTCCTCATTTCCTTCTCTTTTTCACTCAGTATGTTCGTTTAAAAGTTAAAATATTCCTTGACTGTCTTTTTTATTGTCCTTTTTTTCAAACCATAATGCAGATATTAAAAGGAACCAGCCAATCACAAAGAGAAGGCATTCAAGTCTAGTTAAAATGAATAAAAAATAATCTTTGTAAGAATAGCCCGTTGATAGTACATTTAAATAAACGATAATATTTATGCCTCCAGAGACCATCAATCCGAATCCAATAAAAACAAAAAATATTCTTATCAAATAACCTCTCTCCTTCAGTCAAAGAACGACTTGTCTAACGTTCATTTCTTATACTATGACGAACTTGTCCTCTTAAGAATGGGCATTCTCAAGAGGACAAATAACAAAAGCCCCTACTTCCACTTAGGAAATAGGAGCTTTCTTATATCATTTTTTAAATTAAGAGATGAACTTTTTAAAAACGATTGTTGCATTGTGCCCACCAAAGCCAAGTGAGTTACTCATTGCTGCATTTACTTCTTGTTCACGATATTCATTCGGTACATAGTCTAGGTCACACTCAGGATCAGGTGTCTCTAAATTAATGGTTGGCGGAATTTTACCTTCTTGGATTGCAAGGATTGAGAAAATGGCCTCCACTCCTCCAGCGGCACCAAGTAAATGGCCAGTCATCGATTTTGTTGATGATATGGCAACCTTATAGGCATGGTCTTTAAATACATCTTTAATGGCCATCGTTTCATATTTGTCGTTATAGTCCGTGCTTGTTCCGTGAGCATTAATATAATCTATTTCACTCGCATTCATTTCAGCATCATCAATCGCCATTTGCATGCACCGTGCTCCGCCTTCTCCACCAGGAGCAGGGGCTGTAATATGATATGCATCTCCTGTTGAACCATATCCTACAATTTCAGCATAAATATGAGCTCCACGAGCAAGTGCATGTTCTAACTCTTCCATCACTAAAATCCCTGCTCCTTCACCAATGACAAAACCATCACGATTTGAATCAAATGGACGGCTTGCCGACTTCGGATCAGGGTTTGTTGTCAAAGCCGTGTTAGAACAGAAACCCGCTACTGACATTTTGGTAATAGGTGCTTCAGCCCCGCCGGCAATCATCGCTTCAGCATCACCACGTTGAATAACCTTAAATGCATCTCCAATTGAGTTAGTTCCTGTTGCACAAGCTGTAACTGTACAGGAGTTAACACCTTTTGCTCCAAGGTATATGGAAACTTGACCGGTAGCCATATCAGGAATAATCATTGGAACAAAGAACGGACTGACTCTTTTATATCCTCTTTTAAGAAAAGTTTCGTACTGGTTTTCAAATGTTTCCATTCCACCAATTCCAGATCCGATCCAAACCCCGATTCGATCCGCATTTTCAGGTGTAATTTCTAATTTTGAATCCGCAAGAGCCATTTGTGATGCCACGACAGCATAATGAGTAAAACGGTCCATCTTACGTGCTTCTTTTTTTTCTAGAAATTGTTCAATATCAAAATCTTTTACTTCCGCTGCAACTTTTGCTGGATATTCATCCGCATTTAATCTAGTAAGTGGCCCAACTCCACTTTGCCCACTTAAAACATTTTTCCAAGCAATATCAACATTATTTCCTACAGGGGTTATCGCCCCTAAACCTGTAATAACAACACGTCGTTTTTTCATGTTCTCATCTCCTTATCATGTGTGTCTGTTAAGTTTCAATAGAATAAACTAAATGAGTTATAGATCATCCGTATCCTTTAACATACCTTTAAACTTAATCTAGAGTATTTGAATTCCAAAATGCTTTTATTATCTTCCCCAACGAAGAGCGATCGCTCCCCACGTTAATCCCCCACCAAAGCCAACCATTACTAATAAATCATCATCTTTGATGTTTCCAGACTCTAATTCTTCAACAATAGCCACTGGTATTGAAGAGGAAGACGTGTTTCCATATTTATGGACAGTATTTGTCATTTTTTCAACGGGTAACTCTAATCGTTGTCTAGACGCCTCCATGATCCGAATATTAGCTTGGTGTGGAATTAATAGACTAACATCCTCTTTAGAAAGACCGGCTTTGTTAAGCACACTTAAAGCCGATTCACCCATTTGACGAACAGCAAACTTGAAAACTTCTCGTCCATTCATAATTAAGTATTTACCAGGATCTTGATAAAGATGCTTCACTCCAGATCCATCTGCTCCTAGTTCAAACGAAAGAATCCCTCTTCCCTCCGAAACAGGTCCTAAAATAGCTGCCCCCGCTGCATCGCCAAATAGAACAGCTGTATTTCGATCAGACCAATCGGTAATTTTCGATAATTTCTCCACGCCTACAACTAATATATTCTTATAAACCCCATTATCAATAAATTGCTTGGCTGTGACAAGTCCATACATGAAGCCCGCGCATGCAGCACTTATGTCCATAGCAGACGCCTTCTTTGCGCCTAATTTTTCTTGAAGAATCGTTGCGACTGAAGGAAATGGCTTGTCTCCTGTCACAGTGGCTACTAAAATCATATCGATATCCTCTGGTGAAATGCCTGCTTGTTCAATCGCTTTTTTTGAAGCTTCGTAGGCCATATCAGAAGTGTCCACGTCATCTGAAGCAATTCTTCTTTCCTCGATTCCCGTTCTTGTTCGTATCCACTCATCAGACGTTTCAACCATTTTTTCAAGATCGAAATTTGTTAAGATTTTTTCCGGTAAATATCTTCCCATACCAAGTATTCCTGTATTCATGAACTTGCACCTCTTCCTTTTCATAGTAAAATAATAAGGGCACTAAGAATTAATATCAATTATTATGACTTGGTACTAATTTTAACTAAATTAAAGTCAATACGCAAATGAATTTTCGGCTACTGTCCTATTTTTTGACTAGTAATCATTACAACCCGCTTAAATAATCATTGCACAATCAACACGATCTGTACTGAATCAATTTGCACTCGTAGATTATATTATGATAACTGAGTCCATTTCATCATTAGAAATCAGCTCTTAAAAGACGAATGTGAAGCAAAAAATCTTAGAAACGTTCGAATAAATGATCTGAAATAGGAATGATGAAATTGATTCAACTAAGTAAAAAACAGCATTCACACGTAATCGGTGAATGCTGTTCATGATTCATTTGCTTTCTTCAATGGCGTCTTTTCTTCCTAGATCGTATGCTTCTTGCATCACTTTTTGAAACAGCCCTAAAAAAGTTGGAAGTGCCTCCATATTTAATTCAGCACCTGCTTTGTCTAATCCAGCCTTCGCTTCGGGCATATATTTCATCGCAATTTGCATAAATTCCATTTGACGATTCTGTTCCATTTGTATAATTCCTCCTAAAAGTTCATTACCTATTTTTGATAAATAGCGTTGGTGTCGTTCACTCTTCCTATTATAGCTTTTTTTGTTTGATAATTAAAAGGTTTTCAATTTGGTGAAAACCGTTTCATTGGACTCAAGGCTGTGGTAAGATAAGATTGAAAAAATAGGATGGATTCCATTGTACATAGAGAATTGTGGAATGAGGTGACAAGTGTGAAATATTTTTGGACTTTTTTCTGGGCCCTGCTATTAATGGAGATGTTAAATTACGTAGTAAACGCCATGAACGGCACAGAATTCAATTTTATGTTAGGTTTAATTCTAGCAGTAGTTGTAACAGTTTTACTGTTTGTAATGGCTGCGCTTATCCCAGGTGAAGACTCTGTAAACGAGCATTAAGATTTAAATGGTCTTTGGATAAACGATAATAAAGACGACTATGATTTCATAAAAAACGAAGCTCCCTGTCAAAGGAGCTTCGTTTTTTATGTTTGTTTTAATATTAGTTCACCATTTTCGGCGCTTACAGTGATTGTATGAAACGGTTCAATCTTACCAGAAATAATTTCTCTTGCGAGCTTCGTTTCGATTTGACGTTGCAAGAAGCGTTTTAAAGGTCTTGCACCATAAACGGGATCATAAGCAGAATCAGAAATGAATTGAGATGCTTCTTCCGTTATTTCCAATTTGATGTTTTGCTCATTTAATCGTTCTTGAAGTTCTTTCACTAACTTGACAACAATTCCTTTTACATCCTCTGTAGACAACGGTTTGAACAAGACAATATCGTCTACCCGGTTTAAAAATTCTGGTTTAAAGTGCTGACGAAGCTGACTGATCACTAAGTCTTTCACTTCTTCATTGATTTCTTTCCCATTTTGATTGCCTTCAAGTAAATCATGAGAACCAATATTTGATGTCATGATAATGACTGTGTTTTTAAAATCAACGGTTCTTCCTTGGGAGTCGGTAATTCTTCCATCATCGAGCATTTGTAGAAGAATATTAAAGACCTCTGGATGAGCTTTTTCAATTTCATCTAACAAAATGACACTATATGGTTTTCTGCGAACCGCTTCTGTAAGCTGCCCACCTTCTTCATACCCAACGTATCCTGGAGGAGCTCCGACGAGACGAGAAACAGTGTGCTTTTCCATATACTCAGACATATCAATTCGAATCATCAATTCTTCGCTATCAAATAAAGTTTGGGCAAGTGTTTTAGCCAATTCCGTTTTCCCAACGCCAGTAGGTCCAAGAAATATAAATGATCCAATCGGTCGATTCGGATCTTTAATTCCTGCTCTTGCTCGAAGAACGGCATCACTTACAAGACTGACTGCTTCATCCTGACCTACGACACGTTCTTTTAATGTTTCTTCTAATTTCAATAGCTTCTCTCTTTCACCTTCGACAAGTTTCGTAACCGGAATTCCCGTCCATCTGGCTACAATTCCAGCTATTTCTTCTTCTGTAACTTCTTCTCGCAGTAGTCTAGATTCTTGAGGTTCCTCTTGCATAGCTATTTCTAATTCCCTTAAATCCTTTTCCATCAAAGGAATTTTTCCATGACGAAGTTCCGCTGCCTTATTTAAATCGTATTGATTCTCTGCATTTTCTAATTCTCTTCGTAATTTTTCTAATTCTTCCCGCTTCATTTGGAGTTTATTGATTGAAGCTTTTTCATTTTCCCATCTTAGCTTCATTGCATTCGTGTCTTCTGCTAATTCTGCTAGTTCTTTTTGAATAAGCGATAACCGATTTTTACTTACAGCATCTTTTTCTTTCTTTAAGGCTGCTTCTTCGATTTCTAATTGCATGACCCTTCTTGTCGCGGCATCTAATTCAGTTGGCATTGAGTCAATTTCAGTTCGTATCATGGCACATGCTTCATCGACTAAATCAATTGCTTTGTCAGGTAAAAAGCGATCAGAAATATAGCGATCGGACAAAGTTGCAGCAGCTACGATCGCTCGATCGTGAATATGAACACCATGATGAATTTCGTATCGTTCTTTTAAGCCGCGTAGTATAGAAATCGTATCTTCCACATTTGGTTCTTGCACAAGAACTTGCTGGAAACGTCGTTCTAATGCAGGGTCTTTTTCAATATATTTTCGATGTTCTTCCAGTGTCGTTGCCCCAATACAATGGAGCTCTCCTCTTGCAAGCATTGGTTTTAGCATATTCCCTGCATCCATAGCTCCTTCGGTTTTCCCTGCTCCTACTATTGTATGAAGCTCATCGATAAAGAGGAGAATTCTGCCGTCACTTTTTTTCACTTCAGCAAGAACCGCTTTCAAACGCTCTTCAAATTCTCCTCGGAATTTAGCCCCCGCAACGAGTGCGCTCATATCAAGAGCAAAAATTGTTTTATCTTTAAGACCTTCTGGTACGTCTTTCTTCACGATTCGTTGGGCTAAACCTTCAACGATTGCTGTTTTTCCTACTCCAGGTTCACCGATTAACACAGGGTTATTTTTTGTTTTACGAGAAAGAATACGAATCACATGACGGATCTCATTATCACGACCAATGACTGGATCCATATTGCCATTTCTTACTTCTTCAACGAGATCTCTTCCATATTTTTTTAAAGCCTCATATGTCGTTTCAGGATTTTGTGTCGTCACTCTCTGATTCCCCCTTACTTCTTCTATTAAAGTTTGTATCGTTTTTCTTTTCACACGATGGTTTTCGAGAAATTGAACAAATGGATGATTTTTTTGATCATAAATCGCCAATAAAAAATGCTCGATGGAAAGATAGTCATCTTCATAGCTGATTCTTATTCTGTCGGCATCACTAAAAAGTTTTTGCAAAGCACTTGTTAAATACTGCCCGTATTTAACGTGTTCTCCACTAACACTTGCTATCTTCTTAAGTTCTAAGTCAACAAAACGTGTTATTTCATCAAAGGAAATTCCCGCTTTTAAATAAATTTGAACGAATAAGCTCTCTGAATCCTCGCTAAATGCTTTAAATAAATGCGAGACATCCACTTCGGTGTTTTTAAACGATTCCGCTATTTTTTGAGCTCTCTCTAATCCATCTTGAACCTTCACCGTCATTTGATTAATATCCATTTCGTCACCCTCTTTGACCTTTTTTGACCTTTGAGTTTATTATAAATTCCTTCGCTACCATTTGTAAAGTGGGATCCATATCTATTAGCTTGTCACAATCCTCCCAATTTTAAAAAGTGAACATAGAAAAAGCCAGCTAAATTAGCTGGCTCTCGTTCGTCTTTACTGTTCAAGCACTCTTTTAAGTGACCAATCAAGAGCGTGACTGGTTTCTACGAATAACTCCACTTGATGATTTTTTTGCTCAATTAAGTGTTTTCCAACGACCGCCACCACATTTCTAAGTTTAGGAATAAGTTTTTCTTCATCCTGTTCATTCCTAAGTAAGACTACTTTAGGGTAATCCTCCATTTTGTATCCCTCAATTAGGATCACATCTGCTTCCCAAAAACGAGCTGCTTCAATCTGTTTCTCTAACGAAAGGTTCACCTTCCCTCTGTATTCCATAAGGAAGTTTGGTCCCGCTGTCACACAAGTTGCTAATGCACCATTAGCTAGAAATTTACCCGTATCAGTAGATGAATCCTGTCCCATCCAGTCATTCGAATGACCGTGATGTTTGAGCACAATAACCGATTTATTACGAGCAACGATTTTTTTGATTAATAGTTCAATAAAGGTTGTTTTACCGCTATTTTTATAACCAACTACTTGAAGAATAGATGGAGCGCTCAATAGACTCCTCCTTCTTTTTGACCTCGATTTACATTAAGCAGCATAATGGTTACTTTGTCTCCTTTTAAATATCCTCTTGTACCACCTGGCAATACCATGAGGCAATTTGTAGAAGCTAAACTCGTGACAACATTTGACTTATCGAGACGGTTCGGATTAGCCTCAAAGTAATCTCCTGTCCATTCATAAGAGGCTCTTACAAAGCGTGTAAATGGATTTGCTTTAGGAAAATCACTTTGCAAAATTGCTTGAACAGTCGGTAAGTGAGGAGCTGCATCTCCCATCCACGCTCGAATGATGGGGCGTGCAAACAATTCAAATCCTACAAAACAAGCCGATGGATTACCTGATAAGCCAAACAACCATTTGTCTTTATAGCGGGCAACGGTTGTCACGCTTCCCGGTCTCATACCGACTTTATTAAATAAAACTTCTGCGCCAAGTTTTTTATAAATTTCAGGGAGATAATCGTAATCACCAACCGAAACCCCTCCAGTTGTAATTAAGAGATCCGTTTCGTTTAATGCGGTTTTGATGGCCTCAAAGCATTGTTCAAACTGATCAGGCAAGCTTGGATAGCGAATCGGTTCTCCTCCTGCTTTTTTAATTTGTGCCGCTACCATATACGAATTACTATCTCTTATTTTCCCAGGTTGCAATGCTTCATCAATACCTAGTAATTCACTTCCTGTTGACATGAACCCAACCCGAGGCTTTTTCGTAACCTTTAATTTGTCATACCCGAATGTCGCGAGTACCGCATGAATACCCGGATGGATCTCTACTCCTTTTTGGATGATGACCTCTCCTGTTAAAGTATCTTCACCTTTTCGAGAAATATTGTCTCCTTCTTTTATCTTTCTTTTTAAAGACATGAAGGTTTGCCCTTTTATTTTTTCTTCTGAAGTTAGTTCTAACATGACAACCGCATCGGCTCCTTCAGGCATTTGGGCACCAGTCATAATTCGAATCGTTTCGAACTCCTTAAGAGCAGATTTCGCCACACTTCCTGCTCCAATTTCTTCAATGACATTGAACTGAATGGGATTTTCACTTGTAGCAAGTTGAGTATCGATTGAACGAATGGCGTATCCATCATAAGGGGAGCGGTCAAATGGGGGAACATCATGATCGGCAACGACTGGATTTGAAAGAATGCGGTTTGCACTTTCAGTAATTGCCACAAGCTCTGAGTCTCCTATTTTTGCGTAGCTCATTATTTTATGTATCGCTTCTTGGACTGAAATCGGCTTTCTCTTTTCCAGCATCTTCATTCCGCCTTCCTGTATCCTATTAAAAAAAAGCAGCAGATTTCTCTGCCACTCCTCCATTTATCGTTTTTAAAAATTTCTTATCTTACACCTAAAGCAATTTTCGCGTATCTTGACATACGCTCTTTTGACCAAGGCGGATTCCAAACGATATTTACATGAACATCTTTCACTTCAGGAATATCCGCGAGAGCCGTTTCTACTTGATCGACCAAAACGCCAGCTAATGGGCAGCCCATTGAAGTTAATGTCATTGTTACCGTACATGTTTCTTCTTCATCCATCTCTACATCGTAGACAAGACCTAAATTAACGATATCAATACCTAACTCAGGATCAATGACTTGTTCTAGTGCACCATATATATTTTCTTTTAAATCCTCATTCATATGAATCCCTCCTCTTACACGTATATGAACATCATAACAAATATTAAATTACTTTTGAACTACAACACCTTTTAGAAATTGATCAAACCATTCAACTGTTTCTAGCAGACCTTTTCTTGAAACTTTATGACCCGCTTCAGCATCTGTAATGAAACGGATTTTCTCAGGAGCTTTCGCATATTGACTGTTAATTTGATTGTGAAATTCAAATGTTATGTGAAAGGGTACCGTTGTGTCCTTTTTTCCATGCCAGAATAGGATCGGACGTGATTGAAGTTTATCGGGTTGCAGACTTAAGTCAAAAGGAGCCAATGAACGGATTTGCTCATTCAATTCTTCTGTAGGAGGAAGGTTTATTCCATACTTCTCCATTTGCTCTAGCTGCCACGTAAGAAATTGCTGATAGGAAGGACTTCCCATTAAACTGACTGCGACATGAATCCAATCATATTGAGTCAAAGCACCTAGCGTGATGACCGCACCCATTGACGTCCCCACTACACCGATTCGTTCTTCGTCTATATACCCTTTTATTGATAAGGCAGTTTTTAATTCAGCTAATTCATCAATGGAACGAAGCACAATGTTCCAAAATTGAAGATAAAGTTGGTTTTCACTAATGCCTTCGTCTCGTTCTCCATGGAGGGCACAATCAGGTAAAATAACTCGAAACCCTCTTTCAGCTAATAGATATGCATAATGAAGATTGTGTTCCTTCGCACTTGTAAATCCATGTAGAAAAAAGACAGTCGGACACTGTTCTGTTAAATATTTCTGATCCACTACATGTAAAAAAGGAATTTCTCCCTCGATTTCTTTCATTATAGAAATCATGATTTTCTCTCCTTTAATAAACATATCTCTTTATCATCTTATCCTATTATTGGTATGCTGTATAATGAAAAGGAAACAACTTGTACAGTTAAACCGAATATGAATAATAAAGGAGTTCTTGTATGACAGACAAACATTTAATTGTTCTGGATTTAGATGGAACACTGCTAACAAGCGAAAAATCAGTCTCTGAAAAAACTAAAGCATGTACTAAATAAAGCGAGACAACAAGGACATGAAGTAATGATTGCAACTGGGAGACCATTCAGGTCGAGTGAAATTTATTACAATGAACTTGGACTAACGACTCCCATTGTTAATTTCAACGGAGCATTTGTCCATCATCCTTTAGATAGCGATTGGGGAATGTTCCATGAACCAATGGATTTAGCTGTAGCAAAAGACATTGTGGAATCATGCCGAGAATTTAACATTTTTAATATTGTGGCTGAAGTGATGGATGATGTGTATGTCCATTATCATGATGAAAAATTGTTATCTATTTTTAACATGGGAGACCCGCAAGTTACAACTGGTGATCTTGCTGACTACTTGAAAGTGAATCCGACAAGTATGCTTATCCACGCTGAGGAAAAACATGTGAAATCGATACGTAATCATTTGAGCGAAGTCCATGCTGAAGTGATTGACCATAGAAGATGGGGTGCGCCGTGGCACATTATTGAAATCATCAAAAGCGGATTAAGTAAAGCTGTCGGGATCGAACGCGTTTCTAAATCGTTAAATATTCCTAAAGACCGTATCATAGCATTTGGAGACGAAGACAACGATTTAGAAATGATTCAGTATGCTGGAACTGGTGTAGCCATGGGAAATGCCATTTCCACATTAAAAAAAGTGGCAGATGAAATAACGGATACGAATGAACAGGACGGAATTGCTTTATTTTTAGAAAAAAAATTAGCACTTTAATAAGAAAAATGAAATACACGTGATCAGTCTCGACTGAATGGACATTGCAAAACGCTTACTACCTCTTTCATACAGAAAAGCAACATGATCCTATAACATAGCCTTTAATTAAAAGTCGTTTCTAACGGCTTTTTTTCATCGACTTATTTATGAAAGAAGACTGTAAAAGGAGTTTTACTATCCTTACAGCAATATTTTCTATCCGACGCGAAAATCAGTTCATTTCTAAACTCAAAAATCCCTCCTTGAAAAAATCAAGGAGGGATTTAAATGAAAGTAATTATTTTCTTTTTCTAAGTGCTACAAAAAGAGCTCCTACTGCCGCAACTAAAGCGATAATCGCCAGTATAAGTGCACTCATTCCTGCATCTTCTGTTCCATGGTCCATGTCGTCAGACTTTTTAGTTGTCTCTGTTTTTTCATCTGTTGCTTTCTCATCGTCATGGTGGTCATCCGTCATTGCTGCGTCCATTGATGTGTCTGAAGTGATCTTTGTGATTGAATGAGGAGAGTCCGATCCCTCTTCTCCCGTCCATTCCACTACAGTACCATCTTTGTAATATTGGTAAGCATCCCAAGCAGCAGTTCCTTCTTTGTCAGGGTTTTTTGCAACAAAGTTAAATTGTTGGAATTGACCTTCTTGAATCCCTTCAGATGATGACCAAGTAATCGATTTTACCATTCCATCCCCATCTTTTTCCAAATCTACTTTCCATCCTGGAATTGGTTGATAATTTTTGAATTCTAAGCCTTTAGGAATCTTCAATGCTACTTTCAGTGTCGGATCTGGTTTTTCAACTGGTACTTTAATCGTATATGTTTGGTAAGATCCCGGTAACACTTGATTCGGAGAAACCGTTACATGCGCACTTGCCACCCCTACGCTAATTCCTAAAAATAAAGTTGCTGCTGCGATACTTTTTGTTAATAAGCTTGTTACTTTTTTCATCTCAAAAACTCCATTCAATTTTATTTTATTTTATTTCAACGTTGAAAGTTGAATTTTCCTCATCTAAATTACCGAATAAGACGTGCACTTTTATGTTATAGGATCCAGCTAAATTGACTAACTCTTGATTGCGATACTTTCCTTCAACAGTCTCTTTTGCTTGAATCGTTTTTGGTTCCCCATTATTTGTTGCAAGTGTAATCGTTACTTGATCAATTTTCCTGTCTTTCATTAACGATTGATCAAGTTGGACATTAAAATTATTTTTACCAACTTGATTTGGTGTAACAGATAACGTGATTGCATTTTTAGTTTGTTTAAAAGGTGAGGGCACATTCCTTTCAATCGGCATATGGGTTAAAAAACCAGCTAATAAAAGGACAACAATACCTATCACAAATTCTGCTATGATACTATTTCGAATTGATTTCTCTCTTTTTTTAGCCTTTGTACGATGGAATGAAGCAAGAACGACCATTAATGTAAGCAGGATGAATTTCACAAGAATGATCCATCCATAAGCTGTTTCCCAAAGATCTTTCCATTTTGGCAGGATCAAAAACGTATTGAGTGTTCCCGAGATAAGTAGGATGGAAACAAGGATGATTCCAGAGAATGAAAATCTCTCAACTTCATCCCACACGATCTCTCGACCTTGCTCATTTTTTTTCAAATAAGACCATGGAATCACGATCGCAAGATAGATGAGTGACCCCACCCAAGCAGAAGCACTAAATAAATGTAAGAAATCAGTTGGAACGGATAACCATGGAAATTTAGTAACATAAGGATGTCCATCAAATGATTTTGCTAGCAATAGGAGTAAGCCAGTAACAAACATACTGATCGCTATTTTTTTTTGGCTTATTCGCGAACCTTTGCGCTTTGTTAGGTACACAATTATCCCAATGATCGCTAAGCAACCCATTTGGGCCATCCATGAATATCCGAAAGTAGTGTGCAATAATGTTTCTTTCAAGTAATTTTCATTAATGGCGATTTTATAAGGAAGTCCTGATAATTGATGTGTTCGAATAATGAAAGTGGCTAAGAGTGTGACCACGATGCCGTAATAGGAATAAATAATGACATTCAGGCCCGCTTTAGAAAATAAAGGCTTTGACTTTTCTTTCTTCCGAATGAATAAATGGATGAACAGGAATCCCATAAACAAGGAGAGAAATGTGTACAATATGCCTCTACTTAAACCATTATCCCATCCCGGAAAATCACCTTGTGCATTTTTTTGGCTAGCTGCACTTGCTTGTTTCATATTCCCAATTTGAAAAGGAATCGTTCCTTTTAATGGATGACCGTCACTTGAAACAATACTCCAGTGAGTTGAATAAATCCCTGGTTTTAAATTATTTGGTAATCCAACTGTTCCTTTTTTTGGATGATCCGGTTGTAACATAGCGTTTTTTTGATCGACTTGTTTACCCGTTTGGTCAAAAACTTGAAGGGAGAAAAATGCTTTTTGAATATTTTCATTCCATTCAATGCTTATTTCTTTTGGAGGGTCTTTCAGCACTTCGTTTTCAGAAGGTGATGAAGAGATGATATAAGCATGAGCACTTGTCAATAATGGCAAAGAGAAAAAGAGAACGATGCATATAAGAAGTGCTGTTTTCATTTTTTTAACCACCACAGTATCACCTTCTTTTAAGTGTATTTACTCTTGTGAATGACAACAGGATGGATTCATTCGTTCTTTGATTTCAACTATAGCTTCTTCAAAAGTAAAAATTTCTCCTCCAAATCCATTTTTAAATAATTCCACTTCTTTTTTTGATTCAAATGTAATAGCTTGAGGCTGACAACAATTCATATTCAACGTTGCACCCATTAAAAAATAAGCCATTTTTGCGCTGATTGTTGTGTCGTAGAGGAAGTCTCTGCAAATAATATGAGACACTTGGTCTTCAATGTCCTCATACCTTAATAATCCACAATGAGAACAACATAGCTGCTCCATCTCTTGATTATGTTTTATAATTTGCACAGCATGACGCGTTTTAATTTCTTTATAACAAAAGCTGCAATCATTTGAACTGCGTGTAACTTTTGGTATAAAGGAAAGACCACCCGAAATCTTAGCGACTAACTTCTTTTCAATTAACGGTTTTGCATCACGATAAATAGTCATTTCTGAAACATCTAATCTCTTACTCAATTCTGCTACCTTCAAGGATCCTTCTTCTTCAAGCCATGTTAAGATATTTTTTTGTCTATCAATTGGTAACATTTTTTATCACCTCGTATAGATAACGAATGTTTTGTTTTATTGGATCACTTTTAATTATCATATCAAAAAATATTTCAATCCTGTTCATTGAATGCGTCTATTTTGTGAAAAAATGTTTTTAAATAACACATATCAACAATAATTATCATATATGCTCGTTTGAAACACGATTAAAATGTTAAATATTGTTAGATAGATGATGGATGAAGTTTGGTGATTGCTTTTCCACTTGATTTTTTGGGTACATTATTCATTTGTTATGTGAATTAATTTCCTCATTCCTATTTCAGATCATTTATACGGACGTTTCTAAGAACTCTTTGCTTTACATAGGTTTCGGTTCTCGACGTACGCTTTCCACTGGCTTATCTTCAGCCTCCTCGTTACTTTGTTGAGGGCATTGAAAAAGTCTGCTCATGATTTCTTAAATGGTACTTGACTGTCCCGGTTTTGGCTTACTCTTTTTTTAAGAATAATGGGATCAGTTGATTTCCGTTCCAGGCAGACGCGTTCCGCGGGCACGGCTTCAATCTCCTCGTCACTGCGTTCCTGTGGGGCTTTCTGCTCGCGCTTTTCCCGCAGGAGTCGCTGCCTTTCACTTAAACTAAGAAAAGCGCAAACAACGAAAAGTGGAAGCGACGCGTTCTGGGTCCTGTGAAAAATCCGTACGGCTAGGTGAACGTTTTTTGATCACCGTCAGCCGGGCAGATTTTATCACATGGATTTAAGGAGCTGGAACTAGACATAAAGAAAGTTGGAAATCGCGTGCTCTGCCTCGACTGCCATTTGCTCTAGTGTGGAAGACAGTCTAAGTACGAAACATCCTGTTGCAACGGCTTCGCCACGCACATCCTGTGTGCGGAAGCAGTTGGCGCTTGGAGACTAGATCCAAATCACTCGGTGAAAAAATTTATACCATCTTATCTTTTTGAATAAAAACGTTCATCATTTAAGAGCTGATTTCTAATGATGAAATTGATTCATATTATTGATTTTTCATTCATTGACTACAAACTTCACATTCGATGTTAAATATAAAAAAATAGAGCTTGGAAAACGTCAAATAAAAAACGTTCCAAGCTCTATTATTTTTTTGGCTGTTTTCGCATAGATTTTTTACTAATGGTCTTGTTAATTGATCATGTCGATTTTTCTACATTCACCAAAAACAACTCGCTTTCCTCGAACGAAAGATCGAGACTCGTCGTGAAATCCACGAGAGCACTGAAAAAGTCTTCTTGGAACATCAATGCGAGTATAAGGCATGGATTTCCGTTCTAGGCAGACGCGGTCCTGCGGTGCTTTCAGCTCGTGCTGTTCCTACAGAAGTCGCTACCTTTATCTACACGATTTAAAAATAAACTTTCTAAGACAACGGACCTATATAAAAGAAGACAAAAAAAGAACGATCTTATCAAATGAATGAGGAACCACTAACATGGAGAAAGGACCATTATTAATATAGGTATCTCAGTGGATTTGCCTAGAAGAGGTAGCGGATTTTAGTGAACAAAAAACAACAAAATTTATATTTTCCATGCAATCATTCCGTTCAGTCATTGATTGGTTCACCATATGGATGAAGCAGTATTCTGCTCCAAATCGATATCCAATTTTTTTTACATACTCTGTCTTGGAAAATTTGAAAACGTTCTTCTGTTTCAACAAAATAAGGTGTTGGTTTTACAATTAAGTGGAGAACGTCATGAGTACCCCAAGGGGCTGTTAAAAGCACATTGTCAAATTCATCTAATTTCACCCCTAAAGCAGTAGCTGTTTCAGGAAATTTTGAGATTGCATCCGTACTTGAAGTATAAGGATTCATTTTATTTACAAGATGCATTCTTGCCTGATTTTTAACTGACCAAGGTGTATTTGGACGAAGACTCTTTAATTGATTTTCATATTTCTTTTCTTCCAATTCTTTTGTATTGTCAGGATTATAGTAGATTACGTCAATATCTGGTAAAGACGTTCGTACGCATTTATTATGTACCGTATCCCATATTTTTGAACGGACAAATCCCGCACAAATCCACCAATCTGGCAGATTCAATGATTTTGCATCCTTTAATAATTGCATCATCCAACGATCTTCTTTAATTAGACAAATGATTTCCTTCTCTTCGTTAATCAACCGAATTCCCTAACCTACTTTCCATAACTATATTTTTCAAACGATATGTATTCACTTTTTTAAAATAGTCTTTTAGCAAACAGCTCAATAAAAAAGTCATTTGAACAGTTTCCTTTTCCTCTTCCACTACTTAAGAAAAGTTAGATATGATCTTGTCAGCGATTTCTTTCGGCCTTACATCCCTATTTGATAGATCTTCTATCTTTATCCACATAGGTTCATAGCTCCCTTTACTCGGATTGATACCAGAGAATTCTTCACCTTTGCCACTTCCAAAGATTCCTTTAGCTATGGTAGAGAGGAAATAATATTGGGCTCCTTCGTAATTGACAATCCCAAAACAATTTTTAATCACAATTTCAACACCTAATTCTTCAAATGTTTCTCTTTTTGCAGCAACTTCAGGTGTTTCACCTGACTCAATCCCTCCCCCAGGAAATACATAATAAATGGAGTCGCCTCTAATTCTTTTCATCACAGCCACTTTATTTTCCTCAATGATTATGGAAGCTGCTCTATCTCTCATCATAAATCATCTCCACTATTTTTCAATCTTACTATTCTCTCTGAAAAAAGAGTTGTCTTTCTTCTATTAATTTATCATCGGTTTGTTTTCACATAATCCTTTTTCTGACTTAGATAAGATGATTAGTTACGTTTCCGTTTTATTTCATCATGAAGGACATTCATTTTCTCTTCCATTCGATTGAGTTGATTTTTACGTTTCTTGATCGAACGATAGAACAAGACGATCAATCCTACAACTAAAGCAAGAAATCCAATGCTAAAGAATTGAAAGATTAGATCTCCGGTTTGCATATTCATGTCTCCCCCTCCTAGTCAGTTTATGGATTTATTTTAATGAATCATCAATCTTTTTTAGTTAAACAGCGTACTTCAATTGAATTGAAAAAAGTTTGCAGCTTTGCAAATGCATCAGGATCTCCTTGAGAAGTGAAGGTTTCTTTATCTTTATGAGAAACTATAAAAATAGGAATAGACTTAAAAAGAGCAAATATTTCTTTCGTTTCCCGTATCTTCGTGATATCACTGTATTTTATATCTACGAATACGGGTATATTTTTAATTGCTTGTCCGTAGAAAAGTAATCTTGCATTCGTAGATGCTAAAATACCTTGCACGGGGATATTCGATGAAGATGCATTACCAGTCAGTCCTGAAAAGCCACTTTCAACCTTATAATATGCAATGACACTTGATTCAATTTCTTCATTTTCTTGCAACTGCTCATCTAGCATTTTTAATATTTCTTCTTTTTTTATCATCTTAAACTATCCTCCTAGAAGTTAATTCATTTTACCCAACTGAGGCTCGATTCTGTTGAATATTTTTCTTCGATATTACGATTTTATAAATAAAAGTAATGGTTAAATATCCTATTATTCCTCCAACAATATTTAAAATTAAATCGTCGACATCAAAGCTCCCAATTGAAAATATGAGTTGAAAATTTCGAATGTTAAACTCAGAATAAACGTGGCAATCCATGTCTTTTTAAAGGATAGGAATCGTTTCGTTATGAGTGGTAGGATGAAGCCAAAAGGAACAAAACCAATGATATTTCCTGCTAAGTTTTCTAGACGAATGTTCCTATTCATATCTGCGATAAACAAATAAAAAATGATCATTTTTAAAGGAATAAAGTTACTTGAACGCCAATGATCTAGAAGGTGATTAAAATGGTCATGATGAATGGTATAGGATAAACTAAAAAATTTAAATAAAATCAATTTTGTAAGAATGATAAGGTAAAGACATAAAACCATAATCAAGATTACTTTTATAAAAAAGTCCGTTATTCACCTCTCTATTACTATTTACCATTGATGTTTTTCTTCTTATCAAAAACGATCCACCAAAAAAAAGTAAGAATCGCAAGGATTGGCAACAGTGAAGGGATGATTTGATATTCTCTTGGCAGTACGATAAAAAATATCGAGGAAAGTATGACTGCTGGAAATACCGTTATGAACCATATTTTCACCCGCTTGTTTTTAAAATTAAATTCAAGTCTTTCCAACTTATCACTCCCTAACAAATAAGAATCGTGCCAATTTTGGATATTCATAATTCTCAGCTTCTTCAAAAGGAGGAGTTTTACCGTGTCCAGGAATATCGATTGAAACGAATCGATATTCTCCTTTTAATTCTTCTGCAATTTCGATAAAACTTAGACTAGTTGAACCTAAACCGTGAAGACAAAGAATGACAGGTTTACTTTTGGTTCCCCATTCTGTTATATGTACATTGAGCTTCCCATCATGGATAAAACACCGCTTCATTTCCATTCTCTCTCACCACTCTCACTACTGTTATTCAATAAAAGTAAAATAATCCCTTCTTTTTTGTCGTTTTTTAGGAACAGGAAGCCGTGCCCGTGGAAGGCGTCTACCTGGAACGAAAACCAACAGCTTATACGCGCATTGAGGTGCCAAAAGAACTTTTTCAGCTGCCTCAAAAACTATAAGGTGTGGTCTCGACTTACTGTTTTCCCACAAGTGAGAATTTATGCTTCCTTTCAACAACATATGCTAACATAGCCTTCATTTAAAGAATCGACTCCATTTATAGAGGATATGCTCTAGTTCTTCAGTCATTAACATCCTTTTGAAAACAAAAAAAACCCAATGAGATTTTCATGGCGAAAATCTCATTGGGCCGCTATTGAAGATTGAATATTTTTATACAAAAAAATTTCTCTTTTGTATAGAAGTTTGTCCATCCTTG
>CAVSKA010000002.1:0-12190 GCA_963728315.1 uncultured Caryophanales bacterium | reverse complement strand
AAGGGCAATCCTTTTTTAGATGAAAAATGGCACTGTGGATTTCTGTTGCAGGCGGAAGCTTTCCACTCCAATCTATGAATTATTTCAAAATGGATTCGCAAAATCGGACAATTTTTTGAAATGAGAGCAATGGCCAAAGCATTCCTTGATTGTGAAACGAAATCATCCATCTCAGTGCAACGTAAAATGATGGTAAAGAGTGTTTTTGGTCAGACCAAGAGAAATCGATCGTTCTGAAGAATTTTACTGAGGAAACTCGAAAAGGTACATCTGCTTAATTTTATAGGATTATTAGACAGATATTTTTTTATGAAAATAAAATATTGACAGTCACTTTCAAAAGAAATAAACTATCATTATAAAGTTGCAATCAAAAAAATCTACATTGAAGGAAAGAAGGGTGGTATTTAGATGATGAATAATGATACACGTAAATGGTGGGTTTTAGGTGCATTGTCTTTTGCATTATTAGCAGTAAGTCTTGATATGACGGTATTAAACATTGCGTTGCCTACGTTGGCAACGGAATTAGATGCGTCAACGAGCGATTTACAATGGTTTGCAGATTCGTATAATCTTGTGTTAGCGGCCTTACTTCTGCCAGCGGGTATGCTTGGAGATCGTTATGGCAGGAAGAAAATGCTCCTGATGGCTTTGCTTGTATTTGGCGCAGGTTCGATCGGTTGTGCAAATGCGACATCCTCTGAAATGTTAATTGGAATGCGGGCTCTATTAGGGTTAGGTGCTGCTTTTCTTTTACCTCTTTCAATGTCGATCTTACCAGTCATGTTTCAAGGGAAAGAACGGACAAAAGCAATGATGATTTGGGCAACTTCAAATATGCTCGGTATTCCTCTTGGTCCTATTGTTGGAGGGTGGTTACTGAAAAATTATGAATGGGGAGCAGTGTTCTTATTAAACATTCCATTTGTCATCATTGGATTGTTGGCGATCGGAATCCTCATGCCAGAAAATCGTAGCGCCGTTCGAGCGAGAATTGATTATCTTGGTGTTTTAACCTCAAGTACTGGTCTATTAGCGATCACCTATGCACTGATTAGAGCTGGTGAGAAGAGTTGGAGTAATCCTTTAGTGGTGATCCTGCTCATTACAGGATTTGTGTTATTAGGATGTTTTATCTTATGGCAACGTAAAGCCAATCAGCCACTTATTGACCTTTCTTTGTTTCGATCAGCGAGTTTCACTTGGGGGGCTGTATTAGCGAGCTTGGTATCCTTTGCTATGTTCGGTTTACTTTTTACAATTCCATTATTTTTTCAAGCTGTTCAAGGTTTCGATACATTACAGACTGGATTAAGACTATTACCTTTAATTGGTGGCCTAATCATTGGAGCAAAAGGATCGAGTAATTTAGTGAAAAAAGTAGGGACAAAAAAGAACGTAGCGATTGGATTTGCTGTATTAGCGATCGGTTTAGGAATTGGTGCTATGACAGAAGCGGAGAGTACTTTCGGATTCGCAGCTCTGTGGATCACTTTGGCTGGTATAGGACTAGGATTAGCCCTACCGACTTCAATGGACGCAGCACTAGGAGAATTATCAGCTGAACGAAGTGGGGTCGGCTCAGCTTTAATTATGGCGATGCGACAAGTAGGAGGCACAATCGGCGTAGCCATTTTGGGGACAGTGTTAAATTCTAGTTATCGAGGACAATTAGATGTGACGGGTTTACCAGCAAGAGTGGCTGACAAAGCTGAAGAGAGTGTATCAGCGGGGATAGCGATTGCCATTCAACTAAAATCGAGTAGACTGCTAAATTCAGTTCAGAATGCATTTGTAAGTGGAATGGGATTTATGTTGATTGTTTGTGCAGGCGTAGCCATTATTGGATTTCTTCTTACAGTAGCCTTTTTACCGCTGAAAAAGGATGACATAGAGGAAGAAAAGCGCGCAGCATTGTGAATGTTGTGCCCCTGATGATAAAACTGTAAACTAGATAATAGATGTAGGAATTATATGTTATTTAGGTAGCGGGGGTGGTCAATTGACTGCAGATAATCAACAGAAACTCAGTTTACGTGAACGGAAAAAAGTAAAGACAAGAGCGATTATTCAGCAAAATGCATTGCGCTTAATTCGAGAGCAGGGCTATGCAAGCACCACAGTGGAGCAAATTGCTGAAGCATCAGAAATTTCACCAAGTACCTTTTTTCGTTATTTCAAAACGAAGGAATCGGTCATACTGGATGATGATTTTGACCCGATTTTGATTCAATTATTTAAACAACAGCCTAAAGAGTTAAATATTATACAAGCGTTTAGAGCTTCTATTAAATTGGGATTTGCTCAGATTCCAAGTGACGAGAAGGAAGCACTCCGTGAAAGAATGGAATTTATTATGTCTGTTCCTGAGTTGAGAGTCGCATCATTTAATCAAGTAACAGATACAGCTCAGATGATTGCACAACTTATTGCAGATCGAGTTGGCCGTAACATTGATGACATTGAGGTTTTTACCTCTTCAGGCATTATTATGGGAGCGATTATTTCGGCAGCTGCCTATAGTTTTAAACATCCGGAAAAGGATATGGTTCATTCGATTGATGAGGCATTAGCCACTCTGGAATCAGGAATACCCTTTTAATATTTGATGAATAATGGAACAAATGCGGATTCATAACAGGCCGTTTTCGCATCGAATGTTTTTCTCCATACATGTGATCGTGCACCACCCCATTTTGATAAAAGATGGGGTTTTTACTCGTTAATAAAAAGGGTGAGATCAATGATCGAGTTGATTGTAGATAAAATACAGTGGAGACTAATGAAGGATTCGATAGATTATAAATATTGGATAAGGAGTACGATTGTGATTGATGAAAAACAGCAGCAAAATCAAAAGAATAAAGGGATTGAATAGATAGAAAAGAATTTATTAGTCTTCAATCCGTATAGATTTCGTGCGGAGTGAAGTATAATTAAATGGATACGAAGGAGGTCTTTTTTATGAAAGCTAGATATGAACTGAACGAAATGAACTTAACACTTAGTAATGTAACTTTACGTGATGCAGCGGAAAGCTACGTACTTTTAAAAGCTATAGATGAAAATAAAAATGAAGTGACCATTAAGCTTTCACATGATCAGGCAGAATTTCTCGAAGAAGAATTTCATGAATTAAATCTTCGCCGTAAAGGGCATACGTCTGAACCACTGATTCAAGTTCAAGAAGAGGAAGAAGACGTAGAATACAACTTATTTAGTGAAGATTTTTTTAGTGAAAATGAATAGATAATGAGACTCCTTATTAAATAATGGATTCGGTTGACGTGGAGCAAACGTCAAATCGCACCCGTTTTAACATTTAAATTAGCATACCAATTAGCGATTGATATAACATTGATAGGTCAACAATTATTGTGAATAAACTGTAAAACAAACAATTCAATGAACATTTGAATTAAAAATATCGCATAAATTTATGTGGTAGTGTCGAATTGGATGTTAAAATAATTGCTCATTTGAATTTTAATGACTGTCTAAAATCAAAAGAATTTTTCTGTATTTCAGGAAATTAGGGATAATAATTAAGTAAAAAATCAAAGCGTTTACTTCATAGTTGTCGTATATTGCGCAACAAATTATATTTCTTCAACAATAATAATTGTAAAAGCACGTACATAAGCAGGAGTATGTCTAATTTGTATTTCAAAAAAAGAACACCCCGATTATAACTCAGGAGATGTTCACGTAATCTTATTTATTCACAATGTTATTATAAGTGATGACAGTCAAGATATAGTAGCCTAGATAGATTAAAATAAAAGACCCCATTGCAGTCAACAACGGAACAAATAGATTAGCGCAAATGAGGTTTTATATAAAGTTACTAATATAATGTTATATCGCCAAACCATGCAATATATTGAAAAGAAAGGTTTAGAACTAAAAGAAATGCAGGGTGATGTAGATGCAGATTGTTTGTTCAAATCTATAAACAATATAGTACAATGAGATCTGCAAGGTAGTAAATGTAGTCAGAACTAATACCACAAAGTTATTTGCCACACAGTAAATAAATACTATTTATTAACAAAATTTTCTTCATATAAAAGAGTGTAATTTTATAGGGAGGTTTTTATACGTTTGCTCTATTGGAGCAAAAATAATATTGCTGTGATGCATAAGAATGAGTTGTATTGGATGGTGGTTACGTAAAACATGGAAAATTTATATTCATTGAATCTAAATCAAGGATTATATGATGATATTCAACCATATGATCAAGGGATGTTGGATGTAGGTGACGGGCATTATGTTTATTGGGAAATATGTGGTAATCCTAAAGGTAAAACGGTTTTGGTTGTTCATGGAGGACCAGGTTCTGGGGCAACTCCCTATTGGCGAAAATTTTTCAATCCCGATAGTTACCGCATTATACTATTTGATCAAAGAGGATGTGGCAGAAGTATTCCACACTCTGGCGATACAATAAATGCACTGAAAGAAAACACTACTGAACATCTTATATCAGATATGGAAAAAATTAGGAAATATCACAATATTGATAAATGGATGATATTTGCTGGTTCTTGGGGGACAACTCTTACTTTAGCTTATGCAGTTTCCTTTCCAACCCGTATATCAGAAATTGTTATGTGGGCTGTAGTAACGACGCGGAAACATGAAATTGATTGGTTAACTTGGACAATGGGCGATCTTTTCCCAGAAGAATTTGAGAACCTGCTAAAGCTTTTACCGGATATTGGATATAGAGACAATATTCCTTTAGGTTATAATGAATTGTTGAGATCGAAGGACCCTAATATCTACATGCCTGCCTCCCATGCTTGGTGTGCTTGGGAAGATCGTATAGTAACTTTGGGAAATACAGTCATTCAGAGTCAAAGGTACCAAGTTGATCGATTTAGATTAGGGTTTACTAGGCTTGTTACACATTATTTTGGGAACCATGCTTTTTTATCTGATAATTTTATTACCGGAAATATTACCACTATAAAGAATATTCCTATAATCATGGTTAGAGGGAGAATGGATATTGCATCACCACTAAGCGTCATATGGAATATTCACCAATCCCTCCCGTTATCGGACTTATATCTGGTTGATAATGCTGGTCACGGTGGGGCAGGAACTATGAATCAAATTTTGGTTGGAGCAACAGATTTTTTTAGTACATGACATCTTTGTGTGTTTGAATGACTGTCTAATCCAAATAGGTTGATTTCCCCTAGAAGGTTATATTCTCCAAAATACTTTTATTATTTTATATAATATTTACGGACCACTTTTAATGAAGTGGTCTGTTTTCTGATTGCTAACGGACCTGATTATGTAGAACCTACACAATAGACTCTATACTGCGTAGCATATAAGTTTTATTTTCTATTTTTCAGCAGTTCAAATTTTATTAGTCGTATCTAAAGTAAAGAAGTTGCATAATTCAACGATTATGTTCGACAATAAATAACTAAAAACAACTGAAGCCAAATCAGTTGCTTTTTCTATTGCTAATTCTCCGTTAAAGATATGACTAATTGCTATACGAATTCGGTAGTGAATAGGTATTTTCTCCCCAACTACCGAACCCGTTGCTTATTAAAAGGAGTCTTTTTTTAATCGAGTACTGTCATTTAATTTTTTACGCTCTAATGCTTCATTTCGTTTTTTATAAAAAGAATCAACTAATTTTCCGCGATTTTGGATATCATTGTCCGAGGCGTGTTCAAAAATAGAGATGGCTTTTTCCCATACGATGATTTCTTTATCATGTAAATTTTGTTTCTCATATATCGCTGCGAGTTTTGTATAGGGAAGCGATATTTTTAAACGATGCTCAAGTGCAAATTCATATAATTGAATCGACTCTTCTAAAAGGATCGTGGATTGTTTCTTTTTAGTCGAAGCTGCTTTAACTTTTTTTACATTATAAATTCTGCCAGATGACATTCTTCCAAGTGACAAACTCAAATGATGGGATAGCTCAGTAACATCCTTCGTTGAGGTTTTATCCATTGCTTTATTTAATATAATGGCAGCAGCTCTGGCATCTTCTAAAGCATTGTGATGTTCAAACGAAATTTGATGGTAATCTGCCATCGTTCCTAGCTTGTGATTTTGAAGAAGTGGCCATACGAGTCGTGAAATTTGTACAGTGCACGCAAATGATAAAGAGGGAACACTTAGATGGAAATGCTCTAAAGTATGTTTTAACACACTAATATCGAAAGTTGCATTGTGAGCAACAACAATCTTATCTTGAAGAATCAAATTCCATTTCACTCCAATATTCTTCAAAAGTAGGAGCATTTATGACTTGATCTTCAGTAATTCCATGAATTTGTGTATTAAAGTAATTAAATTCTTGCATTGGATTAATTAATGTATAATACTCTTTCACAATCTTTCCATCGACTACTTCGACCATCCCAACCGAGCATACACTTGATCGATATTGATTAGCTGTTTCAAAATCTAAAGCTACAAAGTTCAAATTCAGTCACCTCTTATCACGTTTCATTTTAAAAATATTTTTTTGACATATTGAAGCTGATCCAAAGCAAACTGTGCGTCTGCCTATTTGTTTTCTTCTGATTGAACTTGAAGAGAGAACAGCTCATATGCCCTACTATAAACCTTTTTCCCTTCTAAATCTCCTTGTACCCATTGGGCTATGCCTAAGTAACCTCCACAAAGAATATCATTAAAAGAATCTTTCTCTGTTAAGTCATCAATGGTACGAACTTTTTTATTTTTAACACTTTATTTAAAAGCAGTTTGGAAGCTTTCGGTGGCTTCTTCGGTTCGTTTTAAGGAAAGTTGGTGCACGCCCACTGCCCAATAAGCCATAGATATAGAGAGAGCATCTTTTTGTAAAACTGACCTTAATTTTACACATTCTTTAGCTGCCTCAAGTCCGATCAAAAACTGTTGAGGCGTTTTTTGATAATTTTCCATTGGCCAACATTCTGCCATATCAGTAGAAAGGTTGAAAAGGGTGTGATTTGAAGATAAGAAAGTATAAATTTTTTCACACAGTTTTTTGGATCTAGTCTCCAAGCGCCAACTGCTCGAGGTCATTTGTCAAATGTTTGCGGTGGGTGAAAACAACCCTCCTCAACATTCGCTAAATGCTTGTCGCAGCTGAGCGGGCGCTTTGCGCTTTTCTTTATGTATTTCAGATAAGTAAGTTTTTCATCGCTGCTAGTTTCAGCATGTGATTTATAGGTATTTACTACATTTAATAAGAAATCCGTATAAGGAGCCCATTCATTTTTTTCTGCACAAATCTTATAAAAACGATTTTGAACCATATTAAATACTTGAAAGCGATCTTGAGAATTTACACTTAATTGGTCAACGCAAGAAATGACTCTGTTGATACCATCATGATGGATAATCTGATGTATTTTCTCCCAGTGTTGGCTTAATATTTCTTTGTCCATCGTTCCTCTCCTATTCTATAAACGAAAGGCTTTTCTATGAAATTATAACAGATATTCTCCTCTAAACCTTAGAGGGTCAATCTGAAATAAAAGTTGGTTTTTTAAAAAAGTGTAACTCAGTAGATAGGGATTCTGAGCTAAGATCACAAATAAGTATCTTTCTAGATCTAAAGAGTATGTTTGTTCATGGATTCTGCCAACCATTCATTTATAGGAGGAGTAAGATGAAAAAGTTGTATAAAGATTTCTTCTTTCATTTCGATATAACAGTCCTATTTTCCGTATTGATTTTGAATGCAGGCTATTTATTATGGCAAAGAATCAACTTATCTGTTGTTCTTGTTTTTTTATTCGGAATGATTTTTTTCAGCTTCAGTGAGTATTTGACTCATCGGTTCTTATTTCATATTAAGTCTCCAAAGAATCCTTTTCTTTTAAATTTAATTAAGCGCTTACATTACGATCACCATGTAGATCCAAAAAACCTACATTTACTATTCCTACCTATCTGGTACAGTTTGCCTAATTTTTTGATCTTGTGCATTATTTTTTATTTGAGCACCTCGATGCTTACACGGACCTTTGCGTTCGGCGGAGGATTAATCAGCATGTTGCTTCTATATGAATGGAAGCACTATGTTGCCCATACTTCGATTAAGCCGAAAACTAAGTTTGGCAAAAATATAAAAAAACTTCATCTTCTGCATCATTATAAAAATGAAAACTATTGGTTCGGTGTCTCGTCACCTTACGTGGACGTATTGTTTGGAACGTTAAAACAGGAAAAAGACGTAGAGTTGAGCCCAACAGCGAAGGATCTTGAAAAAAGAGCCTGAAATGGTATGAATTATTGTAGTTAAAAATAATATGTAAGGAAGTATTCTTCATTTAAAAAGGTTGTTTTCGCATAGATTTTTGTTTCATAAACGAACTTTATTTCCTATTTATTACAGCTTGCTTATCTAAAATCACTGTGCAATGAGCTAAACTCTGCATGACGACCGTGATCGTGACACCAACTGATATTCGTCCACTGATTATAAGAAATCGCAAAGCGCCCGCCTATAACGGAAATTAACAGTAAAGGTGAACTGAGCCTACAAATAAATAAAGATGAAGGATGGTGTTATAGTGGCGTTTATTGAAATAGACGAAGGCGTAAAGCTGTATTATGAAGATCAAGGTGAAGGTCAGACTGTGGTTTTCGTTCATGGTGTGATGATGAGTAGTAAGTTTTTTTATAAACAAACTTCTTACTTCAGTAAAAACTATCGAACAATATTATTAGATCTCCGGGGACATGGTCAATCGTCAAAAGTAGAGCATGGTCATACCGTTGCACAATACGCCAGAGATTTAAAAAGATTTATTGAAAAATTAGAACTGAAAAATGTTATTTTAGTAGGATGGTCGATGGGAGCATTTGTATTATGGGATTATGTGAATCAATTTGGTACAGCTAATATTAAAGCGTTAACAATTGTCGACCAGTCGCCATCTGATTTTATTTGGCCAGGTTGGGAATTCGGTGCGTTTGATTTTGATGCGATCAAAAATGTGATGCAAGCCATTCAAGAAGATCAGCACGGATTTAATCGAGATTTTATATATGGTATGTTTAAAGAAAAACCTGACCCAGATGAACATTCATGGATCTTGAATGAAATGAATAAATTGCCAGCATCGATTGAAAGTACGATTGTCTTTAACCAAACGGCTGTTGATTACCGAGAAACACTATCAAATATAGATGTCCCCACATTAATTTGTTTTGGAAGTGTTGGATTTTTTCCAATCGCAGCAGGAGAGTATATTCAAAAGAGAATTCCAGGTTCAAAACTAGTACCTTTTGAGAACAGTAGTCACCTTTTATTTTTAGAAGAAACCGATAAATTCAACCTGGAATTGGACGCGTTTTTTAAACACGTAGATAGACCTTAAAACCATCATTCTAATTTGATGGTTTTTTTATTTTAAGAATTTTTTTAGGATAATGTGATCCAAATTTCATTTTAAGACGTAAGCTTTTTGTAGTTTACTTCATTTAAAATATTTCCATGTCAAAGAGCGAAGGAGGTGTGCAAAACACGTGTATAAACAGGTGATTCAAGCTGCGGTATTTCTAGGGATTATTATTGCTCCTACGTACGCATCAGCTGATGGAGGCTTGTTGAGTTCTACCACGAAAATTGTAGAGTCCGTTGCGAATAATGGAACTGAGACTATTCAATCTGCTGCGGCAGATAAAGTAGACTCATCAACGACTACCCAGGAAGAGAAGAATAAAATTCCTGTCTTAAGTCAAACCATTTCAAGTGTGACAAAGTCTGTTTCCAAAACAACAAAAAAAGTGACTCAATCATTTTCAGATGAAAAGCCCTTGGTAGATGTTAAACTCACAGAGAAACCTTCAATTAAGGTGGATGCTGGAGCAGTAAAAGTCGATGTTTCCGATCAACCTAGTGTGAAAGTAGACACGGGTGTAATCGATGCAAATGTTTCAGAGAAACCTTCAGTGAAGATCGATACTGGATCGGTAAAAGTTGATGTATCTGATCAACCTAGTGTGAAAGTAGACACGGATGTAATCGATGCAAATGTTTCAGAGAAACCTTCAGTGAAGATCAATTCTGGAGCAGTAAAAGTTGATGTTTCAGAGAAACATTCAGTGAAGATCAATCCTGATCGTAGAGACAAGAGCTCAAAGATACAAGAGAAAGAGTCGACAGGACAGGACGTATCTAAACCGATTGTTAAAACTGAAGAACCATTACCCGTAGAAAAATCAGTAGCCAAAGATATTGTCGTAGCACAAGTGATTACTCAACCTGACAAAATGGATAACTCAGTGGAACAAACCGATTCAGTTGAGTCGAAAATGATATTAAACAATGTAGAGACTCCGGTTAAAAGTAAACCGAATTTCTCTAAAGATCATTTTTCCGCTGTAACCGTAAGTCAAAATACGCCAAGCTCTTCTTCTACAAACTCATTTAATGGATTTTCTTCAGGCTTAGCTGTGGGAGGAATTATTCCTGCTTATCAACAAGAATTTGTTTTTACAAACGCGGTTCAGTACGATCGCAACCAAAATTATTATGATCAATGGTTAAACGCACCACCGGCTCAACCACCTCAAAAAGCTCTTCTTTTATAAAAGCGTATATAAAAAAACTTTTATTAAGAGGAGAGAAAACAAATGAAAAACGTACTAAAAACTTTAACAATTACAGGTGGAATTGCAGTAAGTCTATTAATCGGAAGCCACACAAGTCTAGCAGCAGAAAATGATTCTTTATTGAATTTAAACCGAGGTTTATTACAAAATGTAGACATTTTGAATCAAAATGATTCAAATAATGTGAAGGTTGATTCGACTCAAGAATCAAACTTACAAACAAACAACGATGAGGCATCATCAACAACAAAAGCCAATGTACAAGGTGGAGTAAACGCTGCTCTTGAAGGAGACGACAACTCAGCTGCAGTCAATGCAGATGGTCAAGCTGGAATCTCGAACACATCAGTAGTCGATGAAGACAACAACATGACATCATCATCAACCAAAGCCGATGCACAAGGTGGAGTAAACGCTGCTCTTGAAGGAGACGACAACTCAGCTGCAGTCAATGCAGATGGTCAAGCTGGAATCTCGAACACATCAGTAGTCGATGAAGACAACAACATGACATCATCATCAACCAAAGCCGATGCAGAAGGTGGAGTAAACGCTGCTCTTGAAGGAGACGACAACTCAGCTGCAGTCAATGCAGATGGTCAAGCTGGAATCTCGAACACATCAGTAGTCGATGAAGACAACAACATGACATCTTCAACAACAAAAGCCAATGCAGAAGGTGGAGTAAACGCTGCTCTTGAAGGAGACGACAACTCAGCTGCAGTCAATGCAGATGGTCAAGCTGGAATCTCGAACACATCAGTAGTCGATGAAGACAACAACATGACATCTTCAACAACAAAAGCCAACCTTGGAGCAGATCTAGGAACAGCTATTGAAAATGAAGATGGTTCTGGAATTGTGAATGCCGATACAAATACTGGTATTACAAGCGTATTTGAATCGAACAAGGAAAATGATTCTACTAAAACGATGCTTGGTGCAAATTCAATGACGAATGTTGGACTTGGTTTAGAAAGTGATAATAACAATGACTCTGTAATGGTTAATGGAGCGACAGATGTTGATGCTACAACCGTATTTGAAAACACTGAAGATTCATCTCGTTTTGATACAAATCTTAATGGAAATGTTCAGACTGCATTAGGAACGGACGAAAATGAAGCAGGTGCAAATACAATGATCAATACAGATGCGAACCTTTTGGTACAATCAAACGAAAATGGAAACAATGATCAATCAGAACTAAATGCAATGACAAACACGAATCTTGGTCTTAACCTTTCAGATAATGAAAATTCAAACATTGGTGCTAATGTAGGTTTAATGACAAATCTACAAACAATGTCATTTAGAGCAGACGAAGATCGTAACTTGAACAATGAATTAGGTCTTGATCTTAACCTTATGTTAAACACAATGACTGATTCAGAAGATGGATTAGAAATCCTATAATAAGAACGATAAAAGAAAGACCTGACGAGGTCTTTCTTTTTTTTTTTTTTGAATTATTATCCAAGAAAAAGAACCTTGAGAGTTAAGGAACGGACAAAAAACAAAATTCATCAAGAAAAGATCCAGCACTTAAATTAGTATAGGATTGTGATTATTCGAAAAAGTCGAA
>CAVSKA010000001.1:0-8606 GCA_963728315.1 uncultured Caryophanales bacterium | reverse complement strand
CAATTTTGGTTGGTGCCTGGCACCCATCATAAGGAGTGAAGCAGATGTTAGATGAGGTTTATAAAGAGTATGGTGAAGGCATCTATGTGCCAATGACACAGGGATACAGTGTAGCGGTCCCTGTTACGATTGGATGTAGTTGGGATAAATGTCTATATTGTGATTTAAACCATGATCATAAGTTTAAGTTTTTAGGGTTGGAAGAAATCAATAAAAAATTAGCGGATTTAAAAAATTACTATTCTAATAGAAGGAGATCTGTTGAAAAAATTGTTTTGGTAGGTGGAAATCCTTTTTGCTTAGATACTCATATTTTAATAGAAATCATCGGCTTGATTAAAGTGCATTTTCCGCAGGTGAAAAATATTAGTAGTTTTGCAAGGGCTGATGACATTTTGCGAAAAAGCAAAGTTGATTTATTGGAGCTTAAAAAACAAGGGATGGGTGAATTGTCAATCGGAGTGGAGTCAGGAAATGATGAAGTATTAGCATTTCATCATAAAGGGGTCACAAGAGAGGGCAATTACCAAGCTATATTGAGGCTAGAGGAATGCAATATTAGTTACTCAACATATATTATGCTAGGCCTTGGAGGCAAAAGACTGAGCAGAGAACATGCGCTTGATACTGCAAGCTTATTATCAAAGGTGAACCCGCAAGTGATGATTATTGTCACTTTAGTACTCTTTAAAAATGCAAAGCTAGTAAAAAGTGTAAGAAATAAAGAGTTTGCTCGAATAAATGTCCTAGAACAAATGAAGGAAGAAAAATTACTCTTAGAAAATTTACACATGAAAAACACGATCTTCAATGGTACTCACAAAACGAATGCTTTAATTTTAAAAGGAAAACTTCCAGAGCACAAAAGTTTATTGCTGGATAAAATAAATAAGAGTCTGGGAGAATATGATCAAAAATCAATGACAAACAAGGAATTATCAAAATGGAGGAATTTTTCGTTAGAATAAGACTCGGCATCTCCTGACATTTATGCAAACGCTGAGGCATATCTAGGATGGTTAAACTCAACAATCAAACTTACCCCTAACAAATGCAAAAAGATGTATCCGCTTTCACGAGACGTCCTTTTTCTTTGTGAAAACTTTTCGACAAAGTAATGGCTGAACAAATATTATGACTGTTAGAGTGGTAAGGTCATGAATGAAAAATGATATGATATATTATATTGAAATATCTTTTTTAGAACAGATTGAGATATAAAAGGAGAGATCATTAAATGAATTTTTTAGAGAAAATGAATTGATTCATATACAAGTACAGCAGACGTTCATACGTTACAAGTGAATGTGGGAAAGTTATGTAATATCACCTGTACACACTGTCATGTGAATGCTGGACCGGGAAGAACAGAGAGTATGACAAAGGACACGGTGGACGAAGTTCTTGCGACATTAAAAAAGTTTGATTTTAAAGTATTGGACATTACTGGCGGCGAACCGACTATGAACCCTCACTTTAAATATTTGATTGAAAATGCGCGAGATATGGTGAAAACGATTATCGTTAGAACGAATCTCGTTATTTTAAATGAGAAAGGCTATGAAGATTATATCGATTACTACGTGAAAAATAAGGTGCAGCTGATTGCCTCTCTTCCTTGTTATACAATGGAAAATACAGATGCAATGCGTGGAGAAGGAACGTTTTCAGCTTGTATTGAAGTTCTAAAGAAGCTAAATGAGGTTGGCTACGGAAAGAAGGAAGGCCTCGAACTGAATCTTGTGTACAATCCAGGAGGAGCCTTTTTGCCAGGCAGTCAACAAGGGTTAGAAAATGATTATAAAAGAATGCTTGGAGATCAATACGATTTAGAGTTCAATCATCTTTTTACCATTACAAACCTTCCAATTGGACGCTTTGCACAGGATCTGAAGAGAAAAGATAAGTTAGATCCGTATATTCGCTTGTTAGAAGATAACTATAATGATGAAGCGGCTAAAAATATCATGTGCAGAAGTCAAGTTTCTGTAGGATACGATGGACTGCTTTATGACTGTGACTTTAATCAAATGTTAAATATGAAAGCAAAGGGTTCAAAAACAATCAATGAACTGTTAGAAAGTGAAACATTAGACCGAGAAATTGTATTCGGAAATCATTGCTATGGATGCACGGCTGGAGCAGGCTCAAGCTGTGGAGGAGAGCTTGTTTAAGAAGGTACGACATATCATGCTACGATTACAGAGTTAGAACCGCCATCTTTATTTGGTTTCCGTGAAGTTGATGATGGCATCGGTATTTCATGTTTATACTGAAAATTAACTTGAAAAACTGGAGTCTAAGCTTAAATCAAAGCACTCCAGTTTTTATTTTTCCTTATCTGGTAAATATCAGAAAACACGAAAACCTGCTCACTTTTATATGACCGATAGCATTTGTATATATGGTGAAAAAATACGATAATATCCCTATAGGGAGGGATTTTATGAAAGCGTTTGTAAAAGAATTACATACCATTAATAAAGAGTACCCTTTTGAAGAAAAAGTAATCATTGTTGATCAATATTCAATTGGTGAGCAAATCATCGAAACCTATATAAAAAAAGGTTTTCAAGCGATCAATTTAAAGTATAAAACCGTGTTTGATTTGGCTCTAGAAGTGATAGAGGTTCAAACGAATGAAGCTTTCAACATCATCGATGAAACCATTGGATCGCAGTTAACTTATTTAGTATTAACCTACCTAAAAGAGGAAGGTTTGTTAATGTATTTTCATCGAATGGAAATAACAGCTTCATTCAGTCGTTCTATTTATAAAATGATTCATTCCTTAAGAATGGCGGGACATACGAGTCAAACCCTTCGTCCGAATCTGTTTCTTACAGAAAAAAAGGGACAAGATATCATCGGTATTTTTTCAAGATTTGAAGAATTATTGCAGGTTAACAACATGATCGACAGCGCCGACGTTTTCCGAAGGGCGATTCAATCCGCACAAAAGGATGATAAAGTCTTTTATATTCTGCAATCCAATCTATCATTATCCCATTTAGAAGAAATGTTTTTACAAAAAATAGTATCAGAAACAGCCCCAAAATTACCGCTTCAGAAAGTGTTTGGAATCAATCTATCGGAACAAAGTAGTCTCCAATCCATCATTTGGGGAGAACCGACTTCCTTGAGCTATTTATATGATCTCGATCGTGCCATAGAACCTGGTAATCTATCATTACTAACAGCTAAAACAGAAGAGATTGAGATCAAAAACATTCTACAAAAAATCAAAACGAACGACACACCGCTTGATGAACAGATCGTTTATTATACGAACGGTGACAAATATATCACGCTTTTCTATCATTTATCACAAAAAGGCGACATCCCGATCACCTTTGGTGAAGGAATTCCAATTTTATTAAGTCGGCCAGGACGGCTTGCAGTTGGAATGATTAAATGGATGAAATCGAATTATAGTGTTTCGGTTTTTCTTGATCTCCTACATGAAGGACTGCTAGATTTAGGAGAAGAGGCACCATCTCATACAAGCCTAACCCGTCTTCTTCGTGACGCTAGTATTGGTTGGAGTAAAGAGCGTTATATTTCCCAACTAAATGGAATGATTCAATCCCTGTCAGAGAGGAAAAAGACTGTAGAGGACGAGGAACTGATTTCCTACTATGATCGAAAAATCCAACATCTATCATGGCTCCTAAAGTGGTTTAAGATGTTATGGAAAAGATTACCGAATAATGAAGAACAAATGAATTATCGTGAGACGCTTGTAGGCATGACCTATATGATAAAACATTATAGTAAATCAATCTCTTCCCTTGATGAAGTGGCAAAAGAGTCATTGTTGAATGAGATGGAAAAAGTAATGCCCTTTGCGAATGATCATTATGAACGATATCATATTTTTGAAAAACTTGAGGATCTCCTGCTTTCAATCAGGGTACTACAATCAGGTCCAAAGCCGGGATCTCTACACGTGGCCTCCTATCAATCAGGTCTCTATCATTCTCGCAATCATATTTATATTGTTGGCTTAGATAATCGAAAATTCCCTGGTGGATCGAATGAAGATCCTTTATTGCTAGATAGGGAGCGGAAAAATCTTGGGAATGGCTTGCCCTTTATGCAAGAAAGCGGGAAGAACAAACTCTATCAGATGTTGCAGTTATTGGCTCAATCAGAAGGCCACGTAACCGTTAGCTACTGCCATTTTGATGTCAATGAAAATCGAGATGTAAGCCCATCCCATTTATTTTTACAGTGTTATCGTATGAAAACAGGCAATAAAAATGCCGAATTTGATGATGTCAGAAGGCTTCCATCTGGACTTGTTGCAAATGATGTCTTTGATGAACGAGATTATTGGGGTGCCAAGCTTGTTGAGGAAAATCCATTAAAAATAGGCAATGATCTGTTCCATCATTTTTCTAATCTTTCTCATGGAATGACTTCAGAGAGAAAACGAAATGATCTCCATTTTACAGAATACGACGGTCTTGTAGATGTTGATCAAGAAATGTTCGACCCACGAAAGAATGAAGACAGAATGATGACTGCTGGTAAACTCGAAATGCTTGCGGCATGTCCATACTCTTATTTTCTGAGTGAAATTCTCGGTGTAAAACCGATAGAGACGATGGAATACGACCCATACAGATGGTTAGATCCAGCTACTCGTGGAAGCGTGCTACATGAAATTTTTGAACTGTATGATAAAAATTTACTGAAAGAAACTGAACCACAGTCTCTTACAGAACAAGAAGAGCTCATCAACCAAATTGCGGTCGAAGTAGTGAATCGTCAAAAGGAAATTCTGCCACCGCCAAATGAACGTGATCTTTCAAATGGAGGTTAATGACATCTATCAATGTTGCCGAATATTTCTGAAGGAAGAAGTAAACCATCGCCAGGTCATACAAACCGCGATATTTTGAATACACTTTTGGTTTAGGTGGTGCTGAGCCTGCCGAAATCACTTTACCATCCGGCGGCTCGATTAAACTTTCGGGGAAAATCGACCGTGTCGATGAAAGTGCAAGTGGACAATTTCATATACTTGACTACAAAACGGGCAGCACGTATGCCTATGAAGAAAATAAACCATTTCAAGGTGGTCGTCAGCTTCAGCATTTGATTTATGCACTGGCAATTGAACAACATTTACAAATTAGAAGCTGGAAAAGTTTCAGAGAGTGCGTATTATTTCCCTACTGTGAAAGGAATGGGAGAACGATATATTCGAAAACAAGATGACACGTTACGAACAAACGGATTAGATATTTTAGAAAGACTCATAGATGTGCTGGCGAATGGCTATTTCGTCTATACAGATGATGAAAATGACTGTAAGTTTTGCGACTATAAAACCGTTTGTAGAAGGGGTTTTTACGACAAAGACATCCTAGATGCAAAACAAATGGACAGCGAACATGAACCATTACGCCGTTTTAAAGGAGTGCGTGCATATGACTAATACGGTGATTGATCAATTTGCTCGTGAAAAAATAATACATGAGTTAACGACGAATTTTCTTGTTGAAGCAGGTGCTGGTTCGGGAAAAACAACGAGTCTAGTGGAACGTATGATCAATCTCGTTTCGACAGGAAGTACTAAGATTGATGACATGGTCGCGATTACGTTTACGAAAAAAGCAGCAGATGAGCTAAAAATTCGATTTCAGTCAAAACTTGAAAAAGCTTGGAAAACAGCAAAGGATGACGATGAAAAAGAGCGTCTATCAATGGCACTACAAAATATTGAATCTTGCTTTTTAGGTACGGTTCACTCATTTTGTGCAAAACTTCTCCGTGAAAGACCGATTGAAGCGAATCTTGATTTAGCTTTTACTGAGATTGAAGAAGGGGACGATATTGAGCTTTTAGAAGAGGCCTGGCAGCTATACCTGAAAAAACTACAAAATGAACAATCACCGACATTAGATGAGATGGACGAGCTAGGTATTTCCATTCCAGATTTATTTCAAAATCTATGTGCCATGAAAGAATATCCTGATGTTGAATGGGTGAAAGAAACGGTTTCAGAACCCCAGTTGTCGGGAACTTATCAAAAATTGATGATGTTAGTAAAAGAAGCCAAGAAGTCAATTCCTGAATTCAGAACCAAAAGCAGGCTATGATTCTTTTCAAAAGGTGATTTTAACGGCTTCTAAAAAGGAACGATTTCTTGACTCAACGAAGAATAAAGAAATCGTTGCCTTGTTCGAACTGTTTGATAAAAAATTGAAACCAACCTTAAATCGCTGGAATTCAAAAGAGGATGCAAAGTTTTATGAAGAGAAGTTTAATACATTCGTAGAAGTTGAGATCAGACCGTTGCTACAGCAGTGGAGGGAATTCTGCCATCCTAAAGTGGTCCAGTTTTTACAAGGGGCTATGGAAACGTATACTGTACTAAAAAAGGAAAGATCCCTGTTAAACTTTCAAGATTTACTGCTTCATACGGCCAATTTATTAAGGGAAAATAATGAGGTAAGGGAATATTTTCAAGGTAAATATAAAGTTCTTCTTATTGATGAATTTCAAGATACCGACCCGATTCAAGCAGAAATTATGTTCTATTTAACGGGTGAAGATACGACTGAAAAAGAGTGGACGAAATGTAAACCGAAGAGGGGATCTCTCTTTGTTGTTGGAGACCCGAAACAAGCGATTTATCGTTTCAGGCGCGCAGATATTGATACCTATAATCGCGTTAAACAACTGATAGAGGAGCACGGTGGAGAAGTATTGCAGCTGACGATGAACTTTCGGACATTAGATTCTGTAACGGAAAAACTGAACGAAGTATTTTCCAATCATTTACCGGAATCGGAGAATACTTATCAAGCTGCGTACCGTCCATTGAATTCGTTTAAAAAAGATGACGGCAAAGCATTATCTGGAATCAAAAAATTAACTGTGCCTCGCTGATTTTTCAAAGAAAGAAGAAGTTATGAATGCCGATGCTGATAATATTGCAGCGGTCATCTCAGAGCTGATAAAACAAGGTTATAGCGCAGGCGACTTTATGGTGCTAACACGCTATAACGAGGGAATTGCTACCTATGCTAGGAAAATAGAAGAAAAAGGGATTCCTGTCAGTATGAGTGGAGAGGTAATCATCGGAGAAATGCGTGAGTTTCAAGAACTCTGTATTCTCTTAAAAAGCTTTATCGATCCAACCGATGAATTGAGTCTTCTTGCAACACTTCGTGGTATATTTTTTGGAGTGAACGATGATGAACTCTATCAATGGAAAATAAATGGTGGCAGATTTAGCCTTTATAGTGAAATTCCACAAACACTTCCTGACAAACTAAAGGAAAAGTTTGAACTTGTATTTGACAAGCTGAGGCACTATCAAAAATGGGTGCGTATTTATTCCCCGACCGTAGCGATTGAAAAGATCCTCGAAGATGTCGGGTTTTATCCGTTATTGATTGGAGTCGGTAGAAATAAACGGGCTTATAAGAGCTTACTGCAAATCATCGAAGGTTTGCGGAAGATTGAAATAGAGGGAAAATCAACTTATAAACAAGTATACGAACGCTTGGTTGAAATGGTGTATGAGAAAACTATCGTCACCAATGTGGAAGAAGATGTTGATGCGGTAAGAGTAATGAATGTCCATAAAGCAAAGGGATTAGAAGCACGGATCGTATTTCTCGCTCATCCCGCAAAACAAGTAAATTCAGAGTCGCTTATTGCAAAACATATTAAACGTGAAGACCAGTCTTCAAAAGGCTATTTTACTTTTACGTCTAAAAAGGGATTTCAAACGAAAGAGCTTGCTTGGCCAAAAAATTGGGTGGACTACAAGCAGGAAGAACATCAGTATTTAATCGGGGAAGAACTGCGGATTCTTTATGTTGCAGCAACACGTGCAGAGGAAGCATTATTAATTAGCTCTAGTGCAAAAAACAATAATAAGAATCCTTGGCAACTTCTTTTTGAAATTCCTGACATCGGAGAATATGTAATTCCAGATGAAGAAGACGATAAAATCAGTCTTGATCGAATGGAGGTAAGCTTGGCAGATTACCATTCACAAACACATGAACGAACGTTGTGGCTTGAGAGTCGAAAGGAAAAGTCTTACGAGCATTGGTCGCCAACAAAGGATAAAGATTACTCAGAAGTGGTGACAATTGAACGGGAAACGGGTGGCGGTAAAGATTGGGGAACAATTATTCATCAAGTTTTTGAAAAAGTTGTGCAAGGAATCGATGTAACAAACTATATACCTTCACTTCTTGGAAAATATGATTTCGCGTTAGAAAAAGAACTAGAGGTAAGAAGGGCGATTGATGCCTTAAAGCAATCAGATTTTTATCGAGAACTACATGGGGCAGAAAAGGTGTTAACTGAGGTTCCTTTTATGTTAAAAGTAGACAAAGAAAACCCACTGTATGAGTTAATAAATCCAACAGAAAAAGCCAATGGGACTTATTTAGTTAAAGGTGTGATTGATCTTGTCTATCAACTAAATGGAGCTTGGAAAATCGTCGATTATAAAACAGATCATCCAACAAATGAACAAGACTTTCATCACTTATATCAGTTTTATCATGATCAAATCTTGTTTTATAAAAAAGCATGGGAAGAGATGACAGGGGAAACGGTAGAGAGTGAAA